>NZ_WWEN01000010.1 GCF_009857745.1 Thalassovita mangrovi | reverse complement strand
AAAATCCTCGAGTGATCAACTCGCTGATCTGAATAGAGAAGGGCCGCCCAAGGGGCGGCCCTTTTTCGTTGCGGGGCGGGGGGCTGCGACAGGGAGACCGCCTCTCGTTGCGCTTAGGTGACGGCCTTTCCTGGCATTCCTGCACCATGGGCCAGATATCCCTTGCCACACCCCTGTTCCCCCTGTATGGAGCGCGGGTTCTCTACGTGAACGTCAAGGCGGGGTGATTCCCGCCTTTTGGGTTCGATGAGGGTGGGCGATGAGCGCCTGTCCTCCTCTCAACCCCAACGCCTGATAAAAAGGCTGATAAAATGCAAAGCCAAAATATTCGTATTCGGCTGAAGGCATTCGATTACCGGGTTCTGGACGCCAGCACCCAGGAAATCGTCAACACGGCGAAGCGCACCGGCGCTCAGGTCCGTGGCCCGATCCCGCTGCCGAACAAGATCGAGAAGTTCACCGTTCTGCGTGGGCCTCACGTCGACAAGAAATCCCGCGACCAGTTCGAGATCCGTACGCACAAGCGTCTGCTCGACATCGTTGATCCGACCCCCCAGACCGTGGACGCGCTGATGAAGCTCGACCTCGCCGCTGGCGTGGATGTCGAGATCAAGCTGCAGTCGTAAGATCGGAGGGTATGTAAGATGCGCTCTGGTGTTATCGCCAAGAAGGTGGGCATGACCCGCCTGTTCATGGAAGACGGCAAGCAGATCCCTGTGACCGTTCTTCAACTGGAAAACCTGCAGGTCGTTGACCAGCGCACCACCGAACGCGACGGGTACACCGCCGTTCAGCTGGGCGCGGGCAACGCGAAGGCAAAGCGGACCTCGCAAGCGATGCGCGGCCACTTCGCCAAGGCCAATGTCGCGCCCAAGCGCAAGCTGGCCGAATTCCGCGTGACCGAGGACAACCTGATCGAAATCGGCGCCGAGATCTCGGCCGAGCATTACGTCTCGGGCCAGAAGGTCGACATCGCCGGCACCACGATCGGTAAAGGCTTCGCCGGTGCCATGAAGCGGCACAACTTCGGCGGTCTGCGCGCCACGCACGGTGTGTCGATCAGCCACCGTTCGCACGGTTCGACCGGTCAGTGTCAGGACCCGGGCAAGGTGTTCAAGGGCAAGAAGATGGCAGGCCACATGGGTGCCGTCCGCGTGACCACGCAGAACCTGGAAGTCGTGAAAACCGATGCCGACCGTGGCCTGATCATGGTCAAGGGTGCGGTTCCCGGTTCCAAGGGCGGCTGGGTCACCATCAAAGACGCCGTGAAGAAGAAGCTGCCCGAGAACGTTCCGTTCCCGGCGGCCCTGAAATCGGCTGCAACCGAGGCGCCTGCCGCGGAAGCTCCTGCCGAAGGGGGTGAAGAATGAAACTTGATGTGATCAACCTGGACGGCGGCAAAGCCGGTTCGGTGGACCTGTCCGACGACCTGTTCGGCCTGGAACCCCGCGCTGACATCCTGCACCGTGTGGTCCGTTGGCAGCGCAACAACGCGCAGGCCGGCACCCACAAGGTGAAGACCCGCTCGGAAACCAGCTATTCGACCAAGAAGATCTATCGCCAGAAGGGCACCGGCGGCGCACGCCACGGTGACCGCAACGCGCCGATCTTCCGCAAAGGTGGTATCTACAAGGGCCCGACCCCGCGCAGCCACGGTCATGACCTGACTAAGAAGTTCCGCAAGCTGGGCCTGAAGCACGCACTGTCCGCCAAGGCGAAAGCCGGCGAACTGGTCGTGATCGAGAACGCCGAAGCCGAAGGCAAGACCGCAGCCCTGGCCAAGCAGGTGAAGAACCTGGGCTGGAAGCGCGCTCTGATCATCGACGGTGCCACCGTCAATGAAGGTTTCGCCCAAGCAGCCCGCAACATCGAAGGTCTGGATATCCTGCCGTCGATGGGCGCAAACGTCTATGACATCCTCAAGCGTGACACCCTGGTGATCACCAAAGCGGGTGTCGAAGCTCTGGAGGCTCGTCTGAAATGACCACCAAAGCAGAACTCTATGACGTGATCCGCAAGCCGATCATCACCGAGAAAGCCACCATGGCTTCGGAAAACGGTGCTGTCGTGTTTGAGGTCGCGATCGACGCCAACAAACCCCAGATCAAAGAGGCCGTCGAGTCTCTGTTCGGGGTCAAGGTGAAGGCGGTGAACACCACCATCACCAAAGGCAAGACCAAGCGCTTCCGGGGTACCCTGGGCAAGCGCAAGGACGTCAAGAAGGCCTATGTGACCCTCGAAGAGGGCAACACGATCGACGTGTCGACCGGCCTCTGATCGGATTGCCTGATCGAAGAAAAGAAAGCCCCCGCCGAAAGGCGGGGGTTTTTTGGTTTGATTCTATATTTTGGTTTGCGTCACCATCAAAGCTCATGCTTGGGTGGTAAGTTAAAAGATGTGACAGCTTTAAAGGTAATAACTTGCTATGGATATAGAGGGTACCGTTGTGTCTCGCATTTTGCTTTCAACGCCACTTTGGTTGGCTCTTGGTAGTATAGGCGCTGCAGGTTCCGTTATCCCGCCACTTGTCACGGGGAATGTTGGCCCATTAAGCCCTATTCCAATTCACACCCTAATTCTGCTCTTTACGACAATGCAGGGTGCCATCCTTATTCTACCTGTTCTTTTCTCGGTCCAATTTTTGATCCTGCAGAAGTGTAGGCACTTCCTAAAGATACAAGTTGGCTTCATTGTTGTGTTGTGGGTGCTAACGCCAATCTATTTTCTAGTGTCCTGGGGTTATGGGGTTGAATGGATGGGGCTCGGCCACACAAAATTGGTGTTTGCAGAGCATATTGTGGGGCTCAGTCTGCTATCTGTGCTCGTTGGCGTCGCAGCTTGGAAGCACTCGGTTGCAATCGGTAGTCTGTCAAATGTACTTTTGTTTTTCTTCTTCTTTTGGGGGGCGTTTCCAGTTTTAGGGGAGTTACCATAGCATTCGCTTTCATAAAGGTAGCTGGAAAAGGTTTGCTCCCCGGCGCATTTCAAAAACCTTCTTAGTATGTCAATTGAAACCGTGCCCGATACCTTGATTGAGTACCTCGCGCGAATAGCGGCCATCAGGCCACCGCGCATAGGCGACGCGCCCCGACGCGGCGGCGATTTGGGGAGGCTGGGTGCTTCGTTGATGGCGTTCACGGATGTGGCGGGATAAACTGCCCTCCACAGTGCCCGGATCACCACCGCGCGCGTCATGCCGGAGGCATGCTTCCAGCATGACGAGGCGCGGCTCCGTCCCGATAGGAAAAACGCCTTATTCCTATAGACTCCCCCCAACAACCCTGCTACATCGCCCCAATCTCGCGGCCTCGGATTCGTTCCGGGGCCCGTTGATTTTGGAATCTGGGACCTTCGGGGCCCTCTTAAGTTGGCCACCCTAGTAGGGCGTTTCCTTCGGAAACAACCGGGCGGGGGGCTATAACCAGGGTAGGCGCAGGCCTGCCTCACAAAACGGAAGACAGAAAGCATGGCACTCAAGTCGTATAAACCGACGACGCCGGGCCAGCGTGGGCTGGTTCTGATCGACCGTTCGGAGCTGTGGAAAGGGCGTCCGGTCAAATCCCTCACTGAGGGTCTGACCAAGAACGGCGGCCGCAACAACACCGGACGGATCACGATGCGCCGCAAGGGCGGCGGGGCAAAGCGCCTCTATCGTATCGTCGACTTCAAGCGTCGCAAATTCGATATCGCCGCCACCGTTGAGCGGATCGAATATGACCCCAACCGCACCGCGTTCATCGCGCTGATCAAATACGAAGACGGCGAGCAGGCCTATATCCTGGCCCCGCAGCGTCTGGCGGTTGGCGATCAGGTGATCGCATCGGCCAAGGCCGACATCAAACCGGGCAACACCATGCCGTTCTCGGGCATGCCGATCGGTACCATCGTTCACAACATCGAACTGAAGCCCGGCAAAGGCGGCCAGATCGCCCGCGCGGCAGGCACCTATGCCCAGTTCGTCGGTCGTGACGGCGGTTACGCCCAGATCCGCCTGAGCTCGGGCGAACTGCGCCTGGTGCGTCAGGAATGCCTGGCAACCGTGGGTGCCGTGTCGAACCCCGACAACAGCAACCAGAACTTCGGTAAAGCCGGCCGCATGCGCCACAAGGGCATCCGCCCGAGCGTCCGCGGTGTCGTCATGAACCCGATCGACCACCCCCATGGTGGTGGTGAGGGCCGGACTTCGGGTGGCCGTCACCCGGTTACCCCGTGGGGTAAACCGACCAAGGGTAAGCGTACCCGTAACACCAACAAGGCGTCGCAGAAGCTGATCATCCGCTCGCGTCACGCCAAGAAGAAGGGCCGCTAAGACATGGCACGTTCTGTTTGGAAAGGCCCCTTCGTGGATGCTTACGTGCTGAAAAAAGCCGAAGCAGCCCGTGAATCGGAGCGCAAAGAAGTCATCAAAATCTGGTCGCGTCGGTCGACGATCCTGCCCCAATTCGTGGGTCTGACCTTCGCCGTCTACAACGGCCAGAAGCACATTCCGGTCAACGTGACCGAGGACATGATCGGTCAGAAGTTCGGTGAATATTCGCCGACCCGTACCTACTACGGGCATGCGGCCGATAAAAAAGCGAAAAGGAAGTAAGCCATGGGCAAGGCAAAGAACCCCCGCCGCGTGGCCGAAAACGAAGCAATGGCCAAGGTCCGTATGCTTCGCACCAGCCCGCAGAAACTGAACCTGGTTGCCGGGATGATCCGCGGCAAGAAGGTCGACAAGGCTCTGAACGATCTGACCTTCTCGAAGAAGCGGATCGCGCAGGACGTCAAGAAATGCCTGCAGTCGGCCATCGCCAACGCCGAGAACAACCATAACCTGGACGTCGATGAACTGATCGTCGCCGAGGCTTATGTCGGCAAGAACCTGACCATGAAGCGCGGTCGTCCGCGCGCCCGTGGTCGTTTCGGCAAGATCGTCAAACCGTTCTCGGAACTGACCATCAAGGTGCGTCAAGTTGAGGAGCAAGCCTAATGGGTAACAAGACCAATCCGATCGGCATGCGCCTTCAGGTCAACCGCACCTGGGACAGCCGCTGGTACGCCGATACCAAGGATTACGGGGATCTTCTGATGGAAGACCTGAAAATCCGCGACTTCATCAAGGATGAATGCAAGCAGGCCGGCGTGGCCCGCGTGATCATCGAACGTCCGCACAAGAAGTGCCGTGTGACCATTCACACCGCGCGTCCGGGCGTGATCATCGGCAAAAAAGGCGCCGATATCGAAGTTCTGCGCAAGAAGCTGGCGAACATGACCGACAGCGAACTGCACCTGAACATCGTCGAAGTCCGCAAGCCGGAACTGGACGCTCAGCTGGTGGCGGAATCGATCGCCCAGCAGCTGGAACGCCGGGTTTCGTTCCGCCGCGCGATGAAGCGTTCGGTTCAGAACGCCATGCGCATGGGCGCCCTGGGCATCCGTGTGAACGTCGCCGGTCGTCTGGGCGGTGCAGAAATCGCACGTACCGAATGGTACCGCGAAGGCCGCGTGCCGCTGCACACCCTGCGTGCGGACATCGATTACGCCCACGCCGAAGCGTCGACGCCCTATGGCATCATCGGCATCAAGACCTGGATCTTCAAAGGCGAGATCATGGAACACGACCCGCAGGCTCGTGACCGTCGCCAGGCCGAGCTCCAGGATGGCCCTGCGCCCCGCGGTGCTGCACCGCGCGGCCGTCGTTAAGGAGTCCTGAGATATGCTTCAGCCAAAGCGTACTAAATTCCGCAAGATGCACAAAGGCCGGATCCACGGCCTGGCAAAAGGCGGAAGCGACCTGAACTTCGGCACCTATGGCCTCAAGGCCATCGAGCCGGAGCGGATCACCGCCCGTCAGATCGAAGCCGCACGTCGTGCCATGACCCGTCATATGAAGCGTCAGGGCCGCGTCTGGATCCGCATCTTCCCCGACCTGCCGGTCACCGCGAAACCGATCGAGGTTCGTATGGGTAAAGGTAAAGGTTCGGTGGACCGCTGGACCGCCAAGGTCAAGCCGGGCCGGATCATGTTCGAGATCGACGGCGTCGATGAAGACATCGCCCGCGAGGCCCTGCGCCTGGCCGCGATGAAGCTGCCGATCAAGACCCGCGTCGTCGTTCGCGAAGACTGGTAAGGTGGTGCCGGGCGAGAGCCCGGCCTACGGAAAAATCGAAACCCCCGCGCGAGTGATCGCGCGGGGGTTTTGTTGTTTGATGCTGCAAAGTAATAGGTGTCAGACTTTATGATCTCGGGATGCTTTATTTGGCACTAGATCAGAACAAGTGGAGCAATCTCGATTGAATTCGTCGGCAAAGGAAATCCTCCCGCCGCATTGCCTGCGACGATCTTGAGTTGGAGTTGTGAACTCCTTTCCCAGTTTTCTTAGGTAAGCTCACTATTCTTTAGAAGAAGCGCTGGTGTTGTGTGTGCGCACGCTGACTATGCTCATTCGCACGCGCCTACGATTCTTAGACAACAGAATTTCAAGCAAGGAGACGACTAATGCTTATTAAGATGAAGGAATATGAAAGAATTTTTCAGGTGGTGTCCGCGGTTGTTGAAAGCGAAGAGGGCAATTCCGCTCACGCCTGCATTCAATTCAGTCTCTTTGGTGCGAACATTCTTGTCGATCACTACGGGCTTGAAGCGAAAGTGAGATGTGGTTTAGCGACTTACTACCTAGGTGATGATGACCACGTACTCTGTTTTGGGGAAGAAACTGCTCAAGGAATAGCTGGGACGCAAAAGGGATTCCATTGCTGGGTAGAGGCAAATGGCTGGATTCTGGATTTCATGGCTCCAAAATTTGGCGACCTTATGAAAACGGAATTCACTGCGACACCGAGGATGTTCCAAAGAAAGAAATCTGAAATGAAGGAGCATCCAAATGACATGGCCAAAACTGGTGACTTCTTTCTTCATCATGACCAGGATTTGGCCGATGCCATATTAACACCAATATGCGAACATCTTGGGATGCAGGACTTGGCAGGTCTTTGTTCTCAATGGTTCAAGAAACCGCCAAAGAAGATTTTGCCTTCCGTCGCGACTATGGATCAGAATTGCAAAATACGACCGGTCAACCTCAAACCAGTCTTCATTAAAACAAAATGGTGATTGGCGCGGGGGCGAAGTTTGATCACGGCTAAATCAAAGAAAGCGGAAGCGTGGGGCTTCACCCCACCATGTTTTCGGCCGAAAAAGGTCGGGTTGATCGGTGGGGTGAAACCCCACCCTACATCTGAAACTATGCGTGCCGCCCGGTAACCATCCCGGGCGCGGCTCTCAGCGGCTCACTCGCCCCATTTGTAATTGAAGCTCACCGAAACCCGGTCTTCCTCGGCCATGTTCATCGGCACTTCGTGGCGCAGCCAGCTTTCCCACAGCAACACGTCGCCCACTTCGGGCTTCATGTAGATGAAGGTCTGCAAGTCGCGCCGCGCGTCCTTGCGGCGGGCCGGCGCCGCCATCATCCGGGCCGAACGGGGATCTTCGAGCTTCAGCGCGCTGGTGCCCTGCGGCATCGACACGTAGGTCGTGCCGGAAATCACCGAATGCGGGTGCAGGTGCGAGCTATGGGTGCCGCCCTCGGGCAGGATGTTGATCCACAGGTCTTCGAGCACCAGTTCCTTGTCGCCCAGATCGAATTCCAGGTCCTTGGCGAAGGCCGCGACGTGCTGGTCCAGCGACTTGATGACGTCGCCGAAGATCGGGAAGCGCCAGCCCAGGTCGGTCAGCGACGCATAGGAGGTGTAGCCGGGATAGCCGTTTTCCTCGCACCATTCCTGGCCGGCCTCGTCATCCTCGGCGATCGAGTAGCAGGAGGCTTCCAGTTCATCTGTATCGACGGCGGGCCCGAATTCATTCAGGCGGGCGCGATAGAGGCGGGTGACGAAGAGCGATTCAATCTGTGACATGCACCGGTCATAGCGCAGGACGGGGCCAAGGGGTAGGGGCCTCGCGGGGGCGCGACGAAAAACCCCCGCCGTGGGGAACGGCGGGGGTGATGCGGGTACAGGAGGGCAGGGGCTCAGCGGCCGCGCTGTTGCTTCACCGCGGTGAAGTCGACAGGTTCTTCCGCCGTGTCCCCGGTCAGGTCGAGGTCGATCAGCGTGCTCTCCTGCGCGGGCGCGCTGTCTTGCGGGTCGGCTCGAACGGCGTCGTCCTGGCTTGCGCCCTCCGCGGTTTCTTCCGCGTGGGATTCCAGCGTGAACTCGTCCATCGTCGCGCGCAGCGCCTGGGCCTGGGCGGCCAGTTCCTCGGCGGTGGCGGACATTTCCTCGGAGGCCGAGTTGTTGGCCTGGGTGATGCTGTCGAGCTCGGTGATGGCGCCGTTGATCTGGCCCATGCCGACCGAGATTTCGCTGTTGGCCTTGGCGATGTTGCTGACCAGCTGCGCGGTGCGTTCGATCTTGGGCACCAGCCGGTCCAGCATGTCGACCGCCTTTGCGGACACCGCGACGGTTTCCTTGGTCAGCGCCCCGATTTCGCCGGCGGCGTCCTGGCTGCGTTCGGCCAGTTTGCGCACCTCGGAGGCCACCACGCTGAAGCCGCGGCCGTGTTCGCCGGCGCGGGCGGCCTCGACCGCGGCGTTCAATGCCAGAAGGTCGGTCTGCCGCGCGATTTCCTGCACGATCTGGATGCGGCCGACGATGTTGTTGGTGTATTCCATCGCCGATTTGACCGCCGCGCCGCTTTGCCGGGCATCCTCGGCCGAGCTCAGCGCCATCTGTTCGGTTTCCTGCGTGGCGTCGGCGTTCTGTTCGACATTCGCGGTCATCTGTTCGACCGAGCTGGAGGCGTTTTCGGTCGCCGCGGCCTGGTTGGTCGCGGCCTCCTGCAGCTGTTCGGAGGTCTGCGCCATCTGCACCGCCCCGGCCGAAACGTTGCCGGCGCCGGAAGCGACCGAGGACACGATATCGCGCAGCCCGCCGACCATGCGGTTGAGGTTGTTCAGCAGGTCGCCGAATTCGCCCTTCTGCTTGTGCTCGATCGTCTTGCTCAGATCGCCATTGGCGACGTCATTGCTGAGCGAGATGGCCATGCGGAAACCGCGTTTGAGGGTCCGATTGGTGATCACCGCGCTCAGCAGGCTGATCACGAGAGCGGCGCCGATCAGGACGGCGATCATCAGCCAGGCCTGGTTGTAGATCGCCTCGGATTCTTCCAGCGCGGTTTCCATCTTGCTGGTCTGCGACGACGAAATCTCGTCGGTGGCGGCGATGATCTGGGCCTGGAAGGTCGATGCTTCTTCCAGATGCAACGATATCGTCATGTCGCTGCCGCCATAGCCGACGACTTCGACCACCTTGTCGATCGCCTCGTTCAGCTTGGCGTTCAGCGAGGAATAGTCGGCCAGAAACCCGACCATTTCGGCATCGGCGCTTTCAGAGGCGTCGTTGGTCAGCAGTTCCTGCTGAAAGCGCAGGGTGTCGATCTGATCCTTCAGTTCTTTGCGCTTGTTGTAGTTCTTGATCAGAATGTAGTCGCGGATGACGACCTGGGTTTCTTGTTGCAGCGTCGCAAGCGCATCGATGTCGCGCAAAATGGCGACGTTGCGGTCGACGATCTGCTGGCTGCGTTGTTTCACTTCGCCCAGCTGGTACAGCGCCATGGCGCCAACGCCGATGAACAGGGCGGACAGCAGGAGAAAGGTGAGAGAAAGGCGTAATCTGAGCGTCATTTTCTGGGGTCTTCTTGCAAGGGAAGGGGAAATTTCACTTGGGGCGGGGTCAATAGGGCAGGCGCGCCGAAAGGGCGGTCTGCGGAGGGGGCGACGGGGAAGAAGGTACTGAAGGATGCCACATGCCGTTGCGATGTCATTGGTTTCGGTCGAAAAGGTCTTCTCGGTCTATTTTTGAAGACGGCGGCGGCATTGCCGGTTTTATCCGGGTTCCGTGGCGGAAACCTGGTTTTGACGGAAATGGCAGCGTTCCTGACGCACCAAGGCGGGCGGCCAGGTCGTAAGAGCCTAATAAAGAGGCGGGAAGATTATCGCCTGAGCGCGCCACGCTTTGCGGTGAGGCCCCGAAAATATGGAAGTTTCCCTTGCCACCCGGGTATCCCACCTATATAGAGCGGCATCTCGCGGATTTCGGGTGACCGGGATTCGCGCGTTTGTTTTTGAATCCACCAGGCACAAGGTGACCTTCGGGGCCTTCTGGTGCAGTAGAAAAGGAAAAGGCGATGAACGCCAAGGAACTGAGTGAAAAGACTCCGGACCAGCTCCGCGAGGAACTGGCTTCGCTGAAGAAAGAAGCGTTTAACCTGCGCTTTCAACAGGCCACCGGTCAGCTGGAAAACACCGCACGCATGCGTCAGGTCCGCCGTGACGCCGCCCGTGTCAAAACCGTGTTGAACCAAAAAGCCCAAGCGGCTGCTGAATAAGGACCTGTCTGATGCCCAAACGTATTCTTCAAGGCACCGTCACCTCGAACGCCAACGCACAGACCGTGACCGTTCTGGTCGAGCGCCGCTTCACCCATCCGGTTCTGAAAAAAACCATTCGTAAGTCCAAGAAATACCGGGCTCACGACGAGAACAACCAATTCAACGTCGGTGACACCGTCCGTATCCAGGAATGTGCGCCGAAGTCGAAAACCAAGCGTTGGGAAGTGATCGCCTCCTGAGGCGAGAGCTTGCAAAGCTTTAATCGAAACCCTGGGGGAATGGGCAACTGCAAGCCCCCCCATAGGTCGGGAGAAACCAAATGATCCAGATGCAGACCAATCTGGATGTTGCTGATAACTCCGGCGCTCGCCGAGTTCAGTGCATCAAGGTTCTGGGTGGCTCGCACCGTCGCTACGCGTCGGTCGGCGACATCATCGTGGTGTCGGTCAAAGAAGCCATCCCGCGCGGCCGCGTGAAGAAAGGTGACGTCCGTAAGGCCGTCGTCGTGCGCACCGCCAAAGAAGTCCGTCGCGAAGACGGCACTTCGATCCGTTTTGACCGCAACGCCGCCGTTATCCTGAATAACGCAGGCGAGCCGGTCGGCACCCGTATCTTCGGACCGGTTGTTCGCGAACTTCGCGCGAAGAACTTCATGAAGATCATCTCGCTCGCCCCGGAGGTGCTGTAAGATGGCTGCCAAACTGAAAAAAGGCGACAAGGTCGTCGTGCTGGCCGGCAAGGACAAGGGCAAAGAAGGCGTGATCGCCTCCGTTGACCCGAAAGCCGGAAAAGCCGTGGTCGAAGGCATCAACATCGCCATCCGCCACACCCGCCAGACCCAGACCAGCCAAGGCGGCCGCCTGCCCAAGGCCATGCCGATCGCGCTGTCGAACCTGGCATTCCTGGACGCAAACGGCAAAGCAACCCGCGTCGGTTTCCGCATGGAAGGCGACAAGAAGGTGCGTTTCGCCAAGACCACGGGGGACGTGATCGATGCTTGATACCGCAAATTACACCCCGCGTCTGAAGACGCTCTATGTCGACACCATCCGGGCCGCTCTGAAAGAAGAGTTCGGGTACAAGAACGACATGCAGATCCCGCGTCTGGACAAGATCGTGCTCAACATCGGCTGCGGCGCAGAAGCTGTCAAAGACAGCAAGAAAGCCAAGTCGGCGACCGAGGACCTGTCGTTGATCGCCGGCCAGAAGGCCGTGACCACCGTCGCCAAGAATTCGATCGCGGGTTTCCGCGTCCGTGAAGGTATGCCGATGGGCGCGAAAGTGACCCTGCGCGGCGACCGCATGTACGAATTCCTGGACCGTCTGATCACCATCGCAATGCCCCGTATCCGCGACTTCCGCGGCGTGTCGGGCAAATCCTTCGATGGTCGTGGCAACTACGCCACCGGTCTGAAAGAGCACATCGTCTTCCCCGAGATCGATTTCGACAAGGTCGATGAAGTCTGGGGTATGGACATCGTGATCGCCACCACCGCGAACACCGACGCGGAAGCCAAGAGCCTGTTGAAAGCTTTCAACATGCCCTTCAACAGCTGACGCGGGGAGATAGAGTAATGGCTAAGAAATCCATGGTCGCACGCGAGAACAAGCGTCAGAAGCTGGTGGCACGTTACGCCGCCAAGCGCGCTGCTCTCAAAGAGATCATCAACGACAAAGACAAGCCGATGGAAGAGCGTTTCCGCGCTTCCCTGAAGCTTGCTGAACTGCCGCGCAACAGCTCGGCGACCCGTCTGCACAACCGCTGTCAGCTGACCGGCCGTCCCCACGCTTACTACCGTAAGCTCAAGGTCAGCCGTATCATGCTGCGGGAACTGGGCTCGTTTGGCCAGATCCCCGGTCTGGTGAAATCGAGCTGGTAAGGGAGAGAGTGATATGAACGATCCTATCGGCGATATGCTCACCCGTATCCGCAACGCTCAGATGCGCGGCAAGTCGGTCGTTACGACCCCGGCGTCGAAACTGCGCGGCTGGGTTCTGGATGTGCTGGCTGACGAAGGCTACATCCGCGGCTACGAAAAAGGCACCGATGCCAACGGTCACCCGACCCTTGAAATCAGCCTGAAATACTACGAAGGCACCCCTGTCATTCGCGAACTGAAGCGGGTTTCCAAGCCCGGTCGCCGCGTCTACATGGGCGTCAATGACATCCCCGTTGTCCGTCAGGGCCTGGGCGTGTCGATTGTCAGCACTCCGAAAGGTGTGATGTCGGACGCAAGCGCGCGCTCCAACAATGTTGGCGGCGAAGTGCTCTGCACCGTCTTCTAAGGAGGGTCTGCAATGTCTCGTATTGGTAAGAAACCGGTCGAACTGCCCAGCGGCGTCACCGCCACTGTGTCGGGTCAGACCATCGAAGTGAAGGGTCCGAAAGCGACCCAGAACTTCACCGCAACCGACGACGTCACCATCGCGGTCGAAGACAATGTCGTGACCGTGACCCCGCGTGGCAAGTCCAAGCGCGCCCGTCAGCAATGGGGCATGTCGCGCACCATCGTGGCCAACATGGTCAAGGGTGTGACGGAAGGCTTCAAGAAAGAGCTGGAAATCAACGGTGTGGGTTACCGGGCTCAGATGGCAGGCAACGTCCTGAAGCTGAACCTGGGCTATTCGCACGAAGTCAACTTCGAGGTGCCGAACGGCGTGACCGTGACCTGCCCGAAGCAGACCGAAATCGTTGTCGAAGGCGATGATCCGCAACTCGTCGGCCAGGTCGCGGCCAATATCCGCGAATGGCGTAAGCCGGAACCCTACAAGGGCAAGGGCATCAAGTACAAAGACGAGTACATCTTCCGCAAGGAAGGCAAGAAGAAGTAAGGACGAGCAAAATGGCAAACAGCAAACGGACCCTGTTCCTGAAGCGCCGTCTGCGCGTTCGGAACAAGCAGCGGAAAGTGAACGTCGGCAAGCTTCGCCTGTCGGTTCACCGCTCCAGCAAGAACATCAGCGTGCAGCTGATCGACGACGTTCAAGGCGTCACCCTGGCATCGGCCTCCTCGCTGGAGAAAGATCTGGGCGTGGTCGGCAAGAACAACGTCGAAGCGGCTGCAAAGGTGGGCGCGGCAATCGCCGAGCGTGCCAAGAAGGCCGGTGTCGAAGAATGCTACTTCGACCGTGGCGGCTTCCTGTTCCACGGCAAAGTGAAGGCTCTGGCCGACGCTGCGCGTGAAGGCGGGCTGAAGTTCTAATCAACCCTGCGGGGGACGTTCGCGTCCCCCCGATGATCCGGGCCGGTGCCACAAGCACCGCGCACTGGGATCGAGTTAAACGGCGCCGCAAGCGCCACCTTGAAAGGAATGCCTGATGGCAGAACGTGAAAACCGTCGGGGCCCGCGCCGCGAGCGCGAAGAAGCTCCCGAATTCGCAGATCGTCTGGTTGCGATCAACCGTGTGTCGAAAACCGTGAAAGGTGGTAAGCGCTTCGGCTTCGCCGCTCTCGTGGTTGTCGGCGATCAGAAAGGCCGCGTCGGCTTCGGCAAAGGTAAAGCGAAAGAGGTCCCCGAGGCCATCCGCAAAGCCACCGAGCAAGCCAAGCGCCAGATGATCCGCGTGGCGCTGAAAGAGGGCCGCACCCTGCACCACGACATGGAAGGCCGTCACGGCGCCGGTAAGGTCGTCATGCGCACCGCTCCGGAAGGTACCGGTATCATCGCCGGTGGTCCGATGCGTGCCGTGTTCGAAATGCTGGGCGTGAAGGACGTTGTGTCGAAGTCGATCGGCTCGCAGAACCCCTACAACATGATCCGCGCCACGCTGGACGGCCTCAAGAAAGAAGCCAGCCCGCGTTCGGTCGCTGCCCGCCGCGGCAAGAAAGTTGCTGACATCCTGCGCAAGGAAGAAGCAGCTGCCCCGGCAGAAGAAGCATAAGGAGAGCGACCCATGGCTAAAACCATCGTTGTGAAGCAGATCGGCTCGCCGATCCGTCGCCCCGCCGTTCAGCGTGAGACCCTGATCGGTCTGGGCCTGAACAAGATGCACAAGACCCGGGAACTGGAAGACACGCCGTCGGTACGCGGCATGGTCAACAAGATCCCGCACCTGGTCGAAATCATCGAAGAGCGCGACTAAGTCGAAAGCGGTGCCGGGCAGATGCCCGGCCTACCCGAAAAGAAACACCCCCGGTCAGGAATGGCCGGGGGTGTTTTCGTATGTCAGGGCGATATGCCGGTGGTGGGGCGCGCTTCGGATCAGCGGGTTTCCTTGCTGAAACGTTTTTTCTGAACCGCGGGTAGGGACAGGGTGGGCGCGGTGTTCAGGCGGGTCGCGGTTTGCGGCGTCGTTTCCCGCGTCCCGGCGGCCACCCGGCTGCCGCCCAGCCGGGTCAGCACCTTGTCGAAGGCCAGGCCCACGGGCGTCGGGTTCAGGTTCTTGTCCACCAGGTTGATGCGCGGCGCCTGACCGTTCCAGGGATAGGGATTGGCGGCGAACCAGGCGTGACGTTCGACGAAGGGCAGGGTTTCCATCATGGCGATGGCGCTTTCGGCGAATTTGGCATTCTGTTCATAGGTGACGGCGCCGGGGCGGGCCCAGTCGATCATGGCGAATTCGGTCACCCAGATCGGCCGGCCATAGGCGCTGTGTACCGCCTGCAGCCAGTTTCGGAAGGCCGCGACATCGCCGTTTGTCGAATAGTAATGCACCGCCATGAAATCGACGCGCAGCCCGCGGCGATCGGCCTCGGCCATGAAGCGCTGTTGCCAGGATCCGCGCCCCAGGGTTTCGTCCTGCGTGGTGGCCGGGCTGCCAAGGCGCAGGCCGCGTTTTTCCAGCTTGGGCCACAGCGCGATGGCTTTGTCGACCGAAAGGCCGGCCTGGTGGCTGCCATTGTTGCGGTCGGGTTCGTTGAAGCCCAGCAGCGCCTTGGCGCGGCGCGTCGACACGATGCTCTTGTTGACGTCGCCGGCATTGTGGATCATCGGCACGAATTCGACGGTGCGCGATACGCCGCCCTTGTGCCACATCTGATCGGGGCGCCAGTTGTAATACCATTCGAGCCCGGGACGGTCTTCGATCCATTCCAGCGTGGTGTTGCGGGAATTTTCCCACGCCCCCACCCCCGCTTTTTGCGCCATTGCCGTTTGAGTCAGGAACAGGGTGGCCATGAGGTAAAGCAGGATGCGGATCATGTGATTTCTCTCCGGGTGGTCGGGGCGAGACATGGGTTCAAGAACGGTTGTGTACGGGGGAAATTGAGCAAAAATTGGGCCATCCCGCGTTCATTTGGCGAAAATCGGCCTGTGTGACGGAAAACCGTCAATCCGGGGGGTTGGCGTGATTCGGGCGGCGCGCGGGCCGGGCCTTCGCCCGCCGATGAGACGGATCGCGCCGTTTCCACGCCGGGTGGAGGGGCGCGCCGCGTCTGGCCGCTCTGGGTTGTTCCGCGGCGTCAGCACTGGGGGGAACAGCGCTGAAAAGGCCCGATTGCGCTGGTTCACATGGCGAAAAGCGCTGGAACAGGTTTGGGAAACCTTTATTTTGGATGCTTCTTATTTTGCACCCATCAGTCGAAGGTAGTGAGTTGGTAAACCATCAGCTGGAACTCGATGAAATCGAAAAGGTGGCAAGCCAGATCGGCTTCGCGTCCCCGAACGGGATCGTCATCGTGGACGATACCGGCGCCATCGTGTGGACCAACGAAGCGCTGGAACTCACCTTCGGTTACAGTGCCGGGGAACTGATCGGCCAACCGATCGAATGCCTGGTGCCGGACGATGTGAAGGACCGCCACGTCAAGATGCGCGACGGCTTCATCCGCAAGCCGTCGAAACGCGCGATGGGCGGCACCCTGGTGCTATTCGGGCAGCATAAGGAGGGCCGCCAGATCCCGATCGAGGTCGGGTTGGGCAGCCTGGAAAGCACCGACCACGTGTTCACGGTTGCCTTTGTCGTCGACGTGACCGCCCGTTATATCCGGGAAAAGGAGCTGGAGATTTATCGCCACAACCTGGAACAGGTGGTCAGCGAAAGAACCGAGGAGCTGAGCCTGGCGCTGCGTTCAACCCAGGCCAATGTGAAGCTTCTGCAGGATATGCTGTCCTCCTTCAGCCATGAATTCAGGACGCCACTGAGCATCATGATCGGCTATGCCGAGATCATGAAGTCGATGATGGACGAAAACATCTTCCGCGCCAGCAGCACGATGATGGCTTATCCCGACCTGATGCTGAACGCGGGGAACAAGCTGGTCGGGCTGGTGGACAAGGTGTCGAAGATGACGGTGGTGTCCGCCGGGAAGGTCGCGGCGGATGCCGCGCCGATCGATCTGAACGTGGTGGTGTCCAAGGCGCATGAACGCTGTTGCATGCTGCTGCGCGGGACGATCCCGTGCTGCGAGGTCAGCCTCGATGAGGCGCCCTTGGTGCTGGGGGACGAAGAACTGCTTTTGCAGACCCTGGAACTGCTGTTCGAAAACGCGGCGAAATATGCAGGGGGCAACTGCACCTTGCGCGTATCCGCAGAAAAAAGGGCCAAGATCTGCCGCCTGCTGATCGATGACGACGGGGCGGGGCTGCAGGAAACCGACTATCAGAAAGCCTTTGAGCCGTTCGAGCGGTTGCAGCAGAAACACGGCCACATTTCCGGGGCCGGACTGGGGCTGACCCTTGCGCAGGCCTATATGCATTCCATGGGCGGCGGTATCGGGATGGAAAGTTCGCCGCAGGGTGGGTTGCGGGTCTGGCTGGAATTGCCGCTGGCCAAGCCGCAGGCAAACGAAGCGGGATGAAAATATGGGCCATGTTCGGGCCCATCGGCAAGCGTTGCCATACTAACCCACATTCGAAATACAGCTTTCACATTCAATAAAAATGATGCTTGCTTTGGCGTAAGTATTCTAGCCACAGTTTTGTCAATCGGGAAATTTTTACATGTCGATGCTTTCGGAGCATAAGTCTGAACCTGGTGCCCTCCGGGCGGGGGAAAAGGAAAGCGGCGGGGCGAGGCTTGATGTCTTGCAATGCCTGACCGTGGAGCAGTCTCCGAACGGTATCATCATCATCGACACGGACGGCATCATCGTCTGGGCGAACCAGACGCTCAGTTCCATGTTCGGCTATGAGACCGGCGAACTGGTGGGCGAACCGCTGGAAACGCTGCTGCCGGAGAATCTGCGCGAACGGCATGTGGGGCTGCGCAAAGGGTTCCAGGCGGCACCGAAAAGCCGGCCGATGGGCGGCAACCAGGTCCTGTTCGGGCATCACAAGGACGGTCAGGACGTCCCGATTGAAATCGGGCTGAACCAGATCCAGGACCGGGGCAAGGCCTATAGCATCGCCTATGTGTCCGACATCACCGAGCGCCTGACTCAGAAGAACGAATTGCAAAAGCACCGCCGCAACCTCAAGGAACTCGAAATCCAGCATCGCAATCTCGAAGAGCTGGTGCGTGAGAGGACCGAGGACCTGCGGCTGGCGCTGCAGTCGACGCAATCGAATGTGCAGCTGCTCAACAACGTCTTGTCGACGCTCAGCCATGAAATCCGTACGCCGCTCAACACGATCATCGGCTATGCCGAACTGCTTGAATTGCTCGATGGCGACGACCGCGAGGAATCCAGCCGCAAGGGCAGGGAATATGCGCGCTATATCCTCGATGCCGGGGTCAATCTGATCAGTCTGACCCAGAAGGCCACCAACATGACGATGGTGTCGACCGGCAAGGTGGCTTCGTCGATTGAAAATATTGATCTGCATGACGTTCTGGAAAGCGCCCGCAAGCGCAACGAACGGATGCATTCGGGATGTTCGCTCAGGTATCAGCTGCAGGTCCCGGACGATCTGAAACTGCGCGGCAGCAGCAATCTGATGATCCGGGCGATGGCGCTGGTGTTCGAAAACGCCGCCAAATATGCCGGCAAGGGTTGCGAAGTGCGGGTGTCGGCGGTGATGAACGGCGATATGTGCCGCATCCTGGTGGATGATAACGGCCCGGGGCTCGAAGGCCCCGATCTGACCCGGGTGTTCGAACCGTTCGAACGCCTGACGCACCAGCATGGCGAAATTTCCGGCGCCGGGCTGGGCCTGACGCTGGCGCGGGCCTATGTGGACGCGATGGGCGGCCGGATCGGGATGGAAAAATCGCCCGAGGGCGGGGCGCGGGTCTGGATCGAGCTGCCGACGGCCTGATCCCCCGGCGATGAACGCGATTGTGAACGCGGCACGGCCGCCGTTCCGCGCCGCTATTGCAATGAGCGTGGCTTGGGTCTATACGCCCCCGGTGGCCTTGCGGGCCACAGAATCAACAATCAAGAAAAGCCGCGTTTGACCCTATAACGCTTCGGGGGTCACATCCGGCAAGGAGAAGCGATATGAAACTCAACGAACTGCGCGACAATCCCGGCGCATCGAAAAAACGCACCCGCGTTGCCCGTGGCCCCGGTTCGGGCAAGGGTAAGATGGGTGGCCGTGGTATCAAGGGTCAGAAATCCCGTTCGGGCGTGTCGATCAACGGCTACGAAGGCGGCCAGATGCCGCTCTACCAGCGCCTTCCCAAGCGCGGCTTCAACGTTCCGAACCCCAAGAAATACGCTGTTGTGAACCTGGGCATCCTGGCCAAGTTCATCGACGCCGGCAAGATCGACGTCAAAGCGCCGATCACCGAGGACGTGCTGGTCGAAAGCGGCCTGGTGCGCCGCAAGCTGGACGGCGTTCGCATCCTGGCCAAAGGCGAATTCAGCGCCAAGGTCGATCTGGACGTGACCGGCGCATCGAAAGCAGCCATCGAGGTTGTTGAAAAAGCAGGCGGCTCGCTGAAGGTCAAAGCGTAAGCGACAGCTTAACGGGTTGTGAGCGGCGCCTGAGCCGCTTACATAGAACCCAGTTTTCCTAAGAACGCCGCCTGAGCTGGAAAACGCTCTGGGCGGCGTTGTCATATAAGAGAGACCACGCATGGTATCTGCAGTCGAACAAATGGCCGCGAACACGAGCTGGGCCGCCCTTGGAAAGGCGACCGAGCTGCGCAGCCGGATCCTGTTCACCCTGGGCCTTCTGATCGTCTATCGCCTTGGCACCTTCATCCCGGTTCCCGGGATCGACGGCACGGCGCTGCGCGACTTCATGGAAGGCGCGGCCGCCGGTTTGGGCGGTATCCTGTCGATGTTTACTGGCGGCGCGTTGGGCCGGATGGGCATTTTCGCCCTGGGCATCATGCCTTACATCTCGGCCTCGATCATCGTGCAGCTCCTGACCTCGATGGTGCCCTCGATGGAGCAGCTGAAGAAGGAAGGCGATCAGGGCCGCAAGAAGATCAACCAATACACCCGTTACGGCACGGTGGCGCTGGCCACGCTGCAGGCTTACGGCCTGGCGGCATCGCTGGAAGCGGGCGACCTGGTCACCGATCCGGGCCTGTTCTTCCGCGCCTCCTGCGTCGTCACCCTGGTGGGCGGTACCATGTTCCTGATGTGGCTGGGTGAACAGATCACCAACCGCGGCATCGGCAACGGTATTTCGCTGATCATCTTCGTCGGCATCATCGCCGAGGTTCCCGCCGCGCTGGCGCAGTTCCTCAGCCAGGGCCGTTCGGGCGCTGTCAGTCCTGCCGTGATCATCGGCGTGCTGCTGATGGTGATCGCCGTGATCGCCTTCGTGGTGTTCATGGAGCGCGCCCTGCGCAAGATCCACATCCAGTACCCGCGCCGCCAGGTCGGCATGAAGGTCTATGACGGCGGTTCCAGCCACCTGCCGATCAAGGTCAACCCGGCCGGCGTGATCCCGGCGATCTTCGCCAGCTCGCTGCTGCTGCTGCCGACCACGATCAGCACCTTCTCGGGCAGCCAGACCGGTCCGATCATGTCGACCCTGCTGGCCTATTTCGGCCCCGGTCAGCCGCTTTACCTGGCCTTCTTCACCGGGATGATCGTGTTCTTCGCCTATTTCTATACGTTCAACGTCTCGTTCAAACCCGATGACGTGGCCGACAACCTGAAGAACCAGAACGGTTTCGTCCCCGGCATCCGCCCCGGCAAGAAGACCGCCGAATACCTGGAATACGTCACCAACCGCATCCTGGTTCTGGGGTCGCTTTATCTTGCGGCAGTTTGTCTCCTGCCCGAGATTCTGCGTAGCCAACTGGCCATCCCCTTCTATTTTGGCGGCACTTCGGTGCTGATCGTCGTATCCGTGACCATGGACACGATCCAACAGGTGCAAAGCCATCTGCTGGCGCACCAGTACGAGGGGCTGATCGAAAAATCGCAGCTTCGCGGTAAAGGGAAGAAACGCGCAAGGAAGGGACCCGCACGTCGATGAATATTATTCTGCTTGGACCGCCCGGAGCGGGCAAAGGAACGCAAGCCCGCTATCTGGTGGATACCCGCAACATGATCCAGCTTTCGACCGGCGACATGCTGCGCGAAGCCAAGGACAGCGGCACCGAGATGGGCAAGGTCGTGGCTGACGTCATGGCGCGCGGCGATCTGGTCACCGACGAGATCGTGATCGGCCTGATCCGCGAGAAGCTGGAAGGCGACAAGGCCGGCGGTTTCATCTTCGACGGTTTCCCCCGCACCCTGGCACAGGCAGACGCACTGGCCGAGCTGCTGGAAGAGAAGGGCGAAACGCTCGACGCGGTGATCGAGATGCAGGTGGACGATGCCGCGCTGGTGTCGCGTATCACCGGCCGCTCGACCTGCGGCGATTGCGGCGAGGTCTATCACGACCAGACCAAGCCCTGGCCGGCGGATGGCAAATGTTCGGTTTGCGGCGGCACCAACCAGAAGCGTCGGGCCGACGACAACGAGGACAGCCTCAAGCAGCGCCTGATGGAATATTACAAGAAGACCTCGCCGCTGATCGGCTACTACTATGCCAAGGGTCAGCTGAGCTCGGTTGACGGGTTGGGCGAAATCGACGGCGTGCGCGCGGCGATTGCAGGCATCCTGGACGCCTGAGCCTGACGGCTTGCGAAATTTCAGACGGCGGTGCCCCGACGGGCGCCGCCGTTTGTTTTCCAGCAAAGGCCAGGGCCGCTGCCGGAGCCTGTGAAAAACCATCGGGAGGGAGGGGGCTTGACGATGCCGGAAAATCCCCATACGTACCGAAATCTCTGTTAGAGAATCATTTTTGTGATGCGGGTCGCACCCGCCTTACAGATCACCTGGATCAGCTGCGGCCCGAAGCGGGAAAAGCTTCGGGCTTACGTTGTGAAAAAAGGTTCTGGAGTTACGGAACCGCAACGAAAAGGAAAGTTAGACGTGGCACGTATCGCCGGCGTAAACATCCCGACTGCAAAACGGGTCCCCATCGCCCTCACCTACATCACCGGTATTGGCCCTGCATCGGCCAAAGCCATCTGCGAAGCCGTGAACATCGAATCGACTCGTCGTGTGAACGAACTGTCGGACGCCGAAGTTCTGGCCATCCGCGAACATATCGACGCGAACTACACCGTTGAAGGTGACCTGCGTCGTGAAGTTCAGATGAACATCAAGCGCCTGATGGACCTTGGCTGCTACCGCGGCCTGCGCCATCGCCGCAATCTCCCCGTACGCGGTCAGCGTACCCACACCAACGCTCGTACCCGCAAAGGCCCCGCAAAGGCCATCGCCGGTAAGAAGAAGTAAGGGAGATAGCTACCAATGGCACGTGATACCCGTCGTGGGGGCAAGAAAAAGGTCTCCAAGAACATCGCAGCTGGCGTCGCACATGTGAACTCCAGCTTCAACAACACCAAAATCCTGATCTCTGACGTGCAGGGCAACGCCATTTCGTGGTCGTCTGCCGGCACCATGGGCTTCAAGGGTTCGCGCAAATCGACCCCTTACGCAGCTCAGATGGCAGCTGAAGACGCTGGCAAGAAAGCTCAGGAACACGGTGTGAAAACCCTGGAAGTCGAAGTTCAGGGCCCCGGTTCGGGCCGTGAGTCGGCACTGCGCGCGCTGGCCGCAGTCGGTTTCAACATCACCTCGATCCGTGATGTGACCCCGATCGCGCACAACGGCTGCCGCCCGCCGAAACGCCGCCGGGTCTAAGTACATCTTTATCAGCTGGGGTCATGCATTCGCATGGCCCCAGTCCGTCATTTTTAAACCTCGGGCGTCTTGCCCTTTGGACATGGGGGCAGGACAGGAATGGAGGGACGCATGATCCACAAGAACTGGGCAGAATTGATCAAGCCGACCCAGCTTGACGTAAAGCCGGGCAATGACCCGAGCCGTCAGGCTGCGCTGGTTGCCGAACCGCTGGAACGCGGCTTTGGCCTGACGCTCGGCAACGCGCTGCGCCGCGTGCTGATGAGCTCGCTGCAGGGTGCAGCCATCACCAGCGTTCAGATCGACAACGTTCTGCACGAATTCTCCTCGGTCGCCGGTGTGCGCGAGGACGTGACCGACATCGTCCTGAACCTGAAGGGCGTGTCGCTGCGGATGGAAGTCGAAGGGCCCAAGCGCCTGTCGATCAACGCCAAGGGTCCGTCGGTCGTCACCGCGGGCGACATCAGCGACAGCGCTGGCATCGAGATCCTGAACAAGGATCACGTGATCTGCCACCTGGACGAAGGCGCCGACCTGTACATGGAACTGACCGTCAACACCGGTAAGGGCTATGTTCCGGCAGACCGCAACAAGCCGGAAGACGCACCCATCGGCCTGATGCCGATCGACGCGATCTATTCGCCGGTCAAGAAAGTCAGCTACGACGTGCAGCCGACCCGTGAAGGTCAGGTTCTGGACTATGACAAGCTGACCATGAAGATCGAAACCGACGGGTCGGTCACCCCCGAGGACGCCATCGCTTACGCGGCGCGCATCCTGCAGGACCAGCTGACCATCTTCGTCAACTTCGAAGAACCCGAAGCGGCTGGCCGCGAAGCGGAAGACGACGGGCTGGAATTCAACCCGCTGCTGCTGAAGAAAGTCGACGAGCTGGAACTGTCGGTCCGTTCGGCAAACTGCCTGAAGAACGACAACATCGTCTATATCGGCGACCTGATCCAGAAAACCGAAGCCGAGATGCTGCGCACCCCGAACTTCGGCCGCAAGTCGCTGAACGAGATCAAGGAAGTGCTTTCGGGCATGGGCCTGCACCTGGGCATGGATGTCGAGGACTGGCCGCCGGACAACATCGAAGATCTGGCGAAGAAGTTCGAAGACGCCTTCTGATCGAAGACATACGGGGCGGCCGCTCAGGTCGCCCCGGTTACAAATGCCCGGGATGCCGGGGAATACATGGGCGAACGCCCCAAGGAGAGCCGGTGACACGCATCGCCGGTCAGACAAAGCAAAACGCGAATTTAGGAGATAGAAAATGCGTCACGCTCGTGGTTACCGCCGCCTGAACCGTACTCATGAACACCGTAAGGCCCTGTGGGCCAACATGGCCGGTTCGCTGATCGAACACGAACAGATCAAGACCACCCTGCCGAAAGCCAAGGAACTGCGTCCGATCGTTGAAAAACTGATCACGCTGGCCAAGCGCGGCGATCTGCACGCCCGCCGTCAGGCCGCTGCTCAGCTGAAGCAGGACGCCTATGTTGAGAAGCTGTTCGAAGTTCTGGGCCCGCGCTACAAGGAACGTCAGGGTGGCTACATCCGCGTCCTGAAGGCCGGCTTCCGCTATGGCGACATGGCACCGATGGCGATCATCGAATTCGTCGATCGCGACGTTTCGGCCAAAGGCGCCGCCGACAAGGCCCGCCTGGAAGCAGAAGAAGCTGCCGAAGACTAAGATTTCCGGTCATCCGACCAGATTTGAGCCCCCGCCATCGGCGGGGGCTTTTCTTTTCCGGCCCAAGGGTCGTACGGAACCGACCAAGGCGACCTCTCGCCCGCTCACGTTGCTTTTACATTTTGCAGGGTGACAGGGGGGCGAATCTTCGCTAGCCTCCGCCGCATGACCCAAAACTACGCCGCAATCTGGTTTTATTTTTATCCGAGCCAACAGGCGGTCGGATGGGTCAACGCGTTCTGAAATAGGATCAGACAGCAGACATCACACCAACCGCCCCAGCTGGGCGGTTTTTTCATGTCCGCCCGGGGCCCCCAACAAGGAACCCCAGACCATGACAACCGAAAATCTGCGTATCGCCTCCATGCAGGAACTGATTTCATCCCAAGACCTTTCCGCGCACCTGCCGGGCACGGACCTGACCGAACGAACGGTCAAACAATCGCGCAGCGCGATCCAGAAGGTGCTGACCGGTATCGACGACCGCCTGATCGTCGTCGTCGGTCCCTGTTCGATCCACGATCCCAAGGCCGCGCTGGAGTATGCCGCGCGGCTGAAACCGCTGCGCGATCAGCTGTCGGGGGCCCTGGAAATCGTGATGCGGGTCTATTTCGAAAAACCCCGCACCATCAGCGGCTGGAAGGGGCTGATCAACGATCCGATGCTGGACGGGTCGTTCCGGATCAATGACGGGCTGCGGATCGCGCGGCAGTTGCTTCTGGATATCAACGCGATGGGGCTGCCGGTGGGGACCGAATTCCTCGACACCACGGTGCCGCAATACATTTCCGACCTGATCGCCTGGGCCGCCATCGGGGCGCGCACCACCGAAAGCCAGATTCACCGCGAAATGGCCTCGGGCCTGTCCTGCCCGGTCGGGTTCAAGAACGGCACCAGGGGCAATGCGCAGATCGCCATCGACGCGGTGCGTTCGGCGGCGCGGCCGCATCATTTCATGGCGGTGGCCAAGAACGGCCGCGCGGCGATCGCGGAAACCGCGGGCAATCCCGATTGCCACATCATCCTGCGCGGCGGGACGGAACCGAACTACGACGCGGGGTCGGTCGATGCGGTGTGCCGCAAGGCGCAGGCAGACGGTATCCGCCCGCAGGTGATGATCGACGCCAGCCACGCCAACAGCGGCAAGGACCCGATGAAACAGCCCGTGGTGCTGGAAGACGTGGCCGGGCAGGTGGCGGCGGGCGACGGTCGAATCACCGGCGTGATGATCGAAAGCCACCTGGTCGCCGGGCGGCAGGACCTGGGCGTGGCGCCGCTGGTCTATGGCCAATCCATCACCGATGGTTGCCTGGGCTGGGACGACACGGCGCAGGTGCTGCAACAACTGGCGCAGGCGGTGGAACGCCGCCGGGCGGCAAGCACCCGCCTGACCGGGTGAACCGGAAGAGTCCCCTCGCGCTGATGTGCGGGGGGACCCGCTTGCAATCCGGCGGCCTGCTTCGCATATCAAGGGCAGGTCAATTAAAGGCAGGCGCGATGCTTGGTATTCTCACCACAATTCTTTTGATCCTTGCCGCCCCGCTGGCGGCGGAAACCCGTATTCCGCAGAACCAGACGGAAATTCAGCTGGGCTTCGCGCCGCTGGTGAAACAGGCCACCCCGGCAGTGGTGAACATCTATGCCAAGCGCATCGTGCAGGCCCGGCAAAGCCCGTTCCAGAACGATCCCTTCTTTCGCGGGCTGTTCCGCGATTTCGGCGAGGTGCGGCCGCAGGTGCAAAATTCGCTGGGGTCCGGCGTGATCCTGTCGGCGGATGGCTATGTCGTTTCGAATTACCATGTGGTGGGCGACGCGGCGGAAATCCGGGTGGTGCTGAACGACCGCCGCGAATTCGACGCCGAGGTTCTGCTGGCCGACGAGGAAAGTGACCTGGCGATCATGAAACTGGACGGGGCCGCCGACATGCCTTTCCTCGAGCTGCGCGACAGCGAAGGGGTCGAAGTGGGCGAACTGGTGCTGGCCATCGGCAACCCGTTCGGTGTCGGCCAGACCGTGTCCAGCGGCATTGTGTCGGGGCTGGCGCGGTCGGGCACGGCGACGGGCAACGGGCGTG
The DNA here is from genome assembly GCF_009857745.1 of Thalassovita mangrovi. Classification (GTDB taxonomy): domain Bacteria; phylum Pseudomonadota; class Alphaproteobacteria; order Rhodobacterales; family Rhodobacteraceae; genus Thalassobius; species Thalassobius mangrovi. The sequence continues at coordinate 146,907 of NZ_WWEN01000010.1, read as the reverse complement.
GTTACTTCATCCAGACCGACGCGCCGATCAATCCGGGCAATTCGGGCGGCGCGCTGATCGACGTCAACGGACACCTGATCGGGGTCAATACCTCGATCCTGACCCGCTCGGGCGGGTCGAACGGGATCGGCTTCGCCATCCCGTCGAACCTGGTGGCGCAATTCGTGGCGCAGGCGCGGCAGGGTAACGACCGGTTCCAACGTCCCTGGGCCGGGATGAATGGGCAGCCGGTCGATGCCGATATCGCCGCCGGCCTCGGGCTGGACCGTCCCGGTGGCATCGTGGTGTCGGCGCTGCACAAGGTCAGCCCGTTTATGGAGGCCGGGATCGAACCGGGCGACGTGATCGTCGCCGTCGACGGCCAGCCGGTGAATACCCCGGCCGAGATGATTTTCCGCATGTCGGTCGCGGGGCTGGGCGAAAAGGTCACCGTCACCGCGCTGCGGGACGGCGAAAGCTTCGATACAGAGGTCGAACTGATGGCCGCCCCCGAAACGCCGCAGCGCGACCGCCGGCAGCTGGGCAAGCGTTCCGCGCTGCCGGGGCTGGATGTGGCGAATATCAACCCGGCGGTTCTGGCCGAATACGGGTTGCCGCTGGGCAGCACCGGCGTGGTGGTCGAAGACCCCGGTCCCATCGGCGCGCAGGTCGGGCTGCGCAAGGGCGATATCCTGCACGTGATCAACGGCGAAACCGTGGAAACCACCGATGACGTCGAACAGGCGCTGTCGGGCCGGGTGCGGGTTCTGGCCTTCGACGTGCAGCGCGGCTTGCAGCGGCTGGTGATCCGGTTCAGGCTGTAGCGCATGGCCGACCTTTTCGACTCCACCCCGGGAACCGAGGAACAACACGACAGCGCGCATCGCCCGTTGGCCGACCGGCTGCGGCCACGGTCCTTGTCCGAAGTTATCGGGCAGGAACAGGTGCTTGGCGAAGACGCGCCCTTGGGCGTGATGCTGCGGTCGGGCAGCCTGTCGTCGCTGATCCTCTGGGGACCGCCCGGCGTGGGCAAGACCACCATCGCGCGGCTGCTGGCGGATGAAACCGACCTGCATTTCGTGCAGATCAGCGCGATCTTCACCGGCGTGCCGGAGCTGCGCAAGGTGTTCGAGGCGGCCAAGCTCCGTCGCCAGACCGGGCAGGGGACGCTGCTGTTCGTCGACGAAATCCACCGTTTCAACAAGGCGCAGCAGGACAGCTTCCTGCCGCATATGGAAGACGGAACCATCCTTCTGGTCGGGGCCACCACGGAAAATCCCAGTTTCGAGTTGAACGCCGCTGTTCTCAGCCGGTCGCAGGTTCTGGTGCTGGAACGGCTGTCCTTGGGCGATCTGGAACGGTTGGCGCAGCGGGCGGAACAGGAACTGGGCCGGGCGCTGCCGCTGGACGGACAGGCGCGCGAGGCGCTGTTGGAAATGGCCGATGGCGACGGGCGCGCGCTTCTGAACCTGATCGAACAGGTCGCGGCCTGGAAGGTCGAGGGCAAGCTGAACGTCGATGCGCTGTCCAAGCGGCTGATGAAGCGGGCGGCGAAATACGACAAGTCCGGCGACGAGCACTACAACCTGATTTCGGCGCTGCACAAATCGGTGCGCGGATCGGACCCGGACGCGGCGCTTTACTGGTACGCGCGGATGCTGGAAGGCGGCGAAGACCCGCGTTACCTGGCGCGGCGGCTGCTGCGGATGGCGGTCGAAGACATCAGCCTGGCCGATCCGCAGGCGCAACAGCTGTGCCTGCATGCTTGGGAAACCTATGAACGGCTGGGCAGCCCCGAGGGCGAGTTGGCGCTGGCGCAGGCGGTGGCCTATCTGGCGCTGGCCCCGAAAAGCAATGCCGTTTACATGGCCTACAAGGCCGCCCGCGCCGCCGCGCGCAAGACCGGCAGCGAACCGCCCCCGAAACACATCCTGAACGCGCCGACGCAGATGATGAAGGATCAGGGTTATGGCGACGGCTATGCCTATGATCACGATGCCGAGGACGGGTTTTCCGGCCAGAACTATTTCCCCGAAACCATGCGGCGGCCCAGTTTCTATCTGCCGGTGGAGCGCGGCTTCGAGCGGGAATTGAAGAAACGGCTGGATTACTTCGAAAAGCTCCGGGCGAAGCGGAACTGACCGGCTTATGCACGGGGCAGGGCCGCCTTGCCCCTTGTTTGCTTGACATTCTTCCGCCCACGTCTCAGGAGAGGCGCATGTTTATCACGGTCTTACAAGTTGCCCTCGGGGGCGCGATCGGCGCTTCGTTGCGCTATATGTCCGGTGTCGCCATCTTCAAACTGATGGGGCCCGGCTTTCCGCTTGGCGTGTTGTTCGTCAATATCCTCGGTTCGGGGATCATGGGGGGCTTGACAGTCTATCTGGGCCAGAAGGGGTTGAGCCATCTGAACCCGATCCTGATGACCGGGGTTCTGGGCGGCTTCACCACCTTTTCGGCCTTTTCGCTGGAAGCTTACACGCTCTACGAACGCGGCGCGGTGGGGCAGGCGGCGATCTATGTCGGCCTGTCGGTGGTGTTGTCGCTGGTGGCCTTGGTGGCAGGGGTGCATTTGATGCGGTGGGTATTGGCATGAGCAGTGTACAGGTGATCCCGGTCGGACCGGATGACGGCGATCAGCGGCTGGACCGCTGGCTGAAGCGGATGTTCCCGCAGCTGGCACAGGGCCGGATCGAAAAGATGTGCCGCAAGGGCGAATTGCGCGTCGATGGCGGGCGGGTGAAGGCCTCGACCCGGCTTGAGGCCGGTCAGCAGGTGCGCATCCCGCCGCTGCCCGAAGCGGGCGAGGCGCCGAAAGCCGCGCCGAAACCCAAAGTGTCGGATGCCGATGCGAAGATGATCCAGTCCTGCGTCATCTATCGCGACGATTACATCATCGCGATCAACAAGCCCGCCGGTCTGCCGACCCAGGGCGGCAGCAAGCAGACCCGCCATGTGGACGGTTTGGCCGAGGCGCTGAAATTCGGCTTCGACGAAAAGCCGCGGCTGGTGCACCGGCTCGACAAGGACACGTCGGGCGTTTTGCTGCTGGCACGCACCCGCGCGGTGGCGCAGGCGCTGACGGCGGCGATCCGGCACAAGCAGACGCGCAAGATCTACTGGGCGCTGGTCGCCGGTGTGCCGACGCCTTACCTGGGCGAAATCAAGTACGGGCTGGTCAAGGCGCCGGGGCACGGCGCCAAGGGCGAGGGTGAAAAGATGATCTGCGTGCATCCGCGCGAGATCGACAAGACGCCCGGCGCGAAACGCGCCCATACGCTTTACGCCACGCTTTACCGGGTGGCCGGGCGGGCGTCCTGGGTGGCGATGGAACCGCTGACCGGGCGTACTCACCAGCTGCGCGCGCATATGGCCGAGATTGGCCATCCGATCATCGGCGACGGCAAATATGGCGGGTCGGGCCAGGAAAACCTGGGCGACGGCTGGGGCGCGCAACTGGGCGGGATGATCAGCAAGAAGCTGCACTTGCACGCGCGCAGCATGACCTTCCTGCACCCGGTGACGAAGAAATCCGTCACCGTCACCGCGCCTTTGCCGGAACACATGAAACACAGCTGGGACACGTTCGGCTGGACCGAGGACCTGGCCGCCGAGGACCCGTTCGAGGAACTGCAGTGAGCGAGTTGCGCCTGATCCTGTTCGATGTCGACGGCACGCTGGTGGACAGCCAGGGCGATATCGTCGCCTCGATGACCCGCGCGTTTGAGGGCGAGGGGCTGGAAGCGCCCACGCGCGAGGCGACGCTGTCCATCGTCGGGCTGTCGCTGGAGGTGGCGATCCCGCAATTGGCGCCGGGGCTGGACGCATCCGCCTATGACCGCATGGTCGCCGGCTACAAGGCTGCTTACATGGAACTGCGCGCGGCGCAGGGATCGCAGAAAAGCTCGCCGCTTTACCCTTATGCGCGCGACGTGCTGGATCAGCTGGCCACCATCGATCACTACCTGCTGGGCGTGGCGACGGGCAAATCGCGCCGGGGGCTCGACGCGCTGCTGGCCGGGCACGGGATGACGAAGATGTTCCTGACCCAGCAGGTGTCGGATCACCACCCGTCGAAACCGCACCCCGCGATGGTGCTGGCGGCGCTGTCGGAAACCGGCGTGGCGCCGGAAAACGCGGTGATGATCGGCGATACCAGTTTCGACATGCAGATGGCCCGCGCTGCCGGAGTGCGGGCATTGGGCGTCGGCTGGGGCTATCACAAGCCTGAAGACCTGGAACCGCATGCCGATGCGGTGATCCACGATTTCCGCGACCTGCCCGGCGCGATTGACCGAATCTGGGAGAGCGAAAGATGAGCATTCTCAAGGCGAAACGGTTCTGGAAAGAAGCCAAGCCGGCCGAGACCGATAGCGGCTGGCGGGTCGAGCTGGACGGCCGCCCGGTGCGGACCCCGGCCAAGACGCTGGTGGTGCTGCCGACGCTGGAACTGGCCCGCGAAGTCGCCGCCGAATGGAACGCGCAGGAAGGCGAGATCGATCCTTCCGGGATGCCCTTCACCCGGACGTCGAATTCGGCGCTCGACAAGGTGGCGGTGCAGCATGACGAAGTGGCCGATATGCTGGCCGAATACGGCGATACCGATCTGCTGTGTTACCGGGCGACATCGCCGCAGGAACTGATCACCCGGCAGGAAGAGGCCTGGGACCCGGTGCTGGACTGGGCTGCTGAAAATCTGGGCGCCCGGTTGCAGACCGGCGCGGGCGTGATGCACATCGCCCAGAGCGAATCCGCCCTCATCCCACTGCGACAAATGGTACGCGAGATGGACGATTTCCGGCTCGCGGCTTTCCACGATCTGGTCGGCATTTCCGGGTCTCTGATCCTGGCTTTCGCGGCGGCGCGCGACTATGCCGATATTGATAGGATTTGGCAGGTTTCGCGGGTAGATGAGGCTTGGCAGGCTGAACAATGGGGCGTCGACGAAGAGGCCGCGGAGCAGGCCGAATTCAAGCGCCGGGAGTTCATTCACGCGAAGCGTTTCTACGATCTTTGCGGATAATCTCGATCTGCCCGATTCGCCGCCAATGAGGTCCAGGTTTACCCAAGGGAAACCTTTCTGACCTATCTCTTTTCGTGATCTGTGACTTGACCTTTCGAGATTATTTCGCCCAAAGTTTTGTCATTGTCGGGGTAAAACCCGTCATTTTCGTTCGCGGTTCCACGAAGGGACCGGAAAAAACGCCCAGTCACAGGGTGGAAAATCAGGAAGAGGTAAACATGAAAAAATCCGTATTTCTTGGCGCGCTGACCGTTGCCGGGCTGGCAGCCGGTGCAGCAGCAGCCGGGACCCTCGACGACGTCAAAGCACGCGGCAAGCTGAACTGCGGTGTGACCACCGGTCTCGTCGGCTTCGCTGCGCCTGACGCGAACGGCCACTGGGAAGGCTTTGACGTCGGCGTTTGCCGTGCTGTCGCCGCCGCCGTTCTGGGCGACCCGGAAGCCGTTGAATTCGTTCCCACCACCGGCAAGACCCGCTTCACCGCGCTGGCGTCGGGCGAAGTGGACCTGCTGGCACGTAACACCACCTGGACCTTCTCGCGCGATGTCGACCTGAAGTTCGAATTCGTCGGTGTGAACTACTATGACGGTCAGGGCTTCATGGTTCCCAAGGAACTGGGCGTTTCGTCGGCCAAGGAACTGGACGGCGCGACCGTTTGTATCCAGACCGGCACCACCACCGAGCTGAACCTGGCGGACTTCTTCCGCGCGAACAACATCAGCTATGAGCCGGTTCCGATCGAAACCAACGCCGAAGCGCAGCAGCAGTTCCTGGCTGGCGCCTGCGACGTCTACACCACCGACGCTTCCGGTCTGGCCGCGACCCGCGCGACCTTCGAAAACCCGGGCGACTACGTGGTTCTGCCCGAAATCATCTCGAAAGAGCCGCTGGGCCCGCTGGTCCGTCACGGCGACGCAGAGTGGGGCGACATTGCGCGCTGGTCTCTGAACGCGCTGATCGCGGCTGAAGAGCTGGGCATCACCTCGGCCAATATCGAGGAACTGTCGAAAGGCACCAACAACCCGGAAATCAACCGTATCCTGGGCACCGAAGGCACCCTGGGCGAAATGCTGGGTCTGGACAAGGATTGGGCCAAGCGCGCGATCCTGGCGGGCGGCAACTACGGCGAACTGTTCGAAAAGAACATCGGCGAAGCCACCCCGATCGGCCTGGCGCGCGGTCTGAACGCGCAGTGGACCGATGGCGGCCTGCTGTACACTCCGCCGTTCCGCTAATACGCGGACACAGAAGGGCGCGGCGCAAACCGCGCCCTTCACAATTTTTACAGTCTGAATAAGTCGACCACCGGCCCCAGAGGCCATTAAAAAAATAAGGTCGAAAAGACGGGGAACATCCCAGATGACAACACTCACCGACCCTCCCAAGGAGTCGTTCCGGCTATCTATGCTGATTTACGACACCCGGTACCGGTCGATGACCATCCAGGTCGTCGCCATGATCGGGTTCATGATTCTGATCGGCTGGCTGGTCAGCAATACCGCGCAAAACCTGCAGGACCTGGGCAAAGAACCCAGCTTCCGCTTCCTCGGCGAACCTGCCGGCTATGACATCAACCAGCGCCTGGTCGATTACAACAACCAGAACACCCATCTGCGCGCCGCTGTCGTCGGCCTGCTGAACACCCTTCTGGTGGCGGTGATGGGCTGCGTCACGGCGACCGTGCTGGGCGTGATCATCGGCGTGCTGCGGCTGTCCAAGAACTGGCTGATCGCCAAGCTGATGACGATTTATGTGGAAACCTTCCGCAACGTGCCGGTCCTGTTGTGGATCGTCTTTTCGATGGCGATCCTGATCGAAACATTGCCCGCGCCCAAGGCGTTCCGGGGCGAAAATCCCGAAGCGACGATGAAGCTGTTCGACACGGTGGCGTTTACCAATCGCGGCGTCTATGTGCCCGAACCGCTGTTTTCGCGCAGCCTGGGTAATGTTCCCCTGTTCGGCGACTCGAGCTTCCGCTTCGATATCTCGCTCGATCTGATCGCCTTCCTGGTCGCGCTTGGGCTGGGCCTGTTCGTGCGGCACAAGATCAAGACCCGCGCCGACCGTATCCAGGAAGCGACCGGCGACCGGCCGACCACCTGGTATCTGAGCCTGGGCGCCGTCGCGGTGCCGGTCCTGGCGGTGCTGGTCGCCCTGGGTTTCCACCTGGGCTATCCGCATCTGAAAGGGTTCAACTTCACCGGCGGCACCCATATGCGCAATTCGCTGATCGCGCTGTGGCTGGCCCTGTCGCTTTATACCGCGGCCTTCATCGCGGAAAACGTGCGCGCCGGCATCCTGGCCATTTCCAAGGGCCAGACCGAAGCGGCGGCAGCGTTGGGCCTCCGGTCGAACCGGATCATGAGCCTGGTGATCCTGCCGCAGGCGCTGCGGGTGATCATCCCGCCGCTGATTTCGCAGTACCTGAACCTGACCAAGAACTCGTCGCTGGCCATCGCCGTGGGCTACATGGACCTGACGGGCACCCTGATGGGCATCACCCTGAACCAGACCGGCCGCGAGCTGGAAACGGTTCTGCTGGGCATGATGATTTACCTGGCGATCAGCCTGGGCATCTCGGTGGTGATGAACTGGTACAACAATCGTGTGAAACTGGTGGAGCGGTAAGATGAGCGATATTTCCTTTGTCCGCACTGAAATGCTGCCCCAGCAGGAACCGCCGGCAAGTTCCGTCGGCGTCATCGGCTGGATGCGCGAAAACCTGTTTTCGGGCTGGTTCAATTCGGTCCTGAGCGTGGTTTCGGGCCTGTTCATCTTCTACGTCGTGGGATCGATCCTGGGCTGGGCCTGGTCGCCCACCTGGAGCGCGACGTCGCTGAACGAATGCCGCGAAATCGGTGCAGCCCTGGGCCATGAAGGCCACGGCGCATGCTGGGGCGTGATCCGCGACCGCTGGGTGCAGCTGATCTTCGGCTTCTACCCGCCGGAATCCTACTGGCGGCCGATCCTGGCCTTCATCCTGCTGGCAGTGGCGCTGGCGCCGGTGCTGTTTGCCGACAAGGTGTCTGGCAAGCTGATCTACCTGACCGCAGCCTATCCGTTCATCATGCCGTTCCTGCTGTGGGGCGGCACGATCTGGGGACCGCTTGCGGCGGCGGCCGGGTTCGCCATCGGCTATTTTGTCTACAAGGCGGTGGATCAGGCGGCGGGCAGCCTGGCGGCGGTGATCGCGGCGGTGGTTGCCGCGCTGATCTGGTGGCTGTTTCTGGCCGGTCCGGTATCGGGCGGCCTGGCAGGCATCCTGCCCATCGGGGTCGAACCTGTCGATAGCCGGAACTTCGGCGGCATGATGCTGTCGATTACCATCGGCGTCGTCGCCATCGCCTGTTCGCTGCCCATCGGCATCGTCCTGGCCCTGGGGCGTCAGTCTGACCTGTTGATCGTGAAGGCGCTTTGCGTCGGCTTCATCGAATTCATCCGGGGCGTGCCGCTGATCACGCTGCTGTTCGTGGCTTCGACGCTGCTGAACATCTTCATGCCGCCGGGCACGAATTTCGACATCATCATGCGGGTGATCATCATGGCGACGCTGTTCTCGTCGGCCTATATGGCCGAGGTGATCCGCGGCGGCCTGGCCGCGCTGCCGAAGGGCCAGTACGAGGGCGCCGATTCGCTGGGCCTGAACTACTGGCAGTCGCAGCGGTTGATCATCATGCCGCAGGCTCTGAAAATCTCGATCCCCGGCATCGTGTCCACCTTCATCGGGCTGTTCAAGGACACCACGCTGGTGTCGGTGATCGGCCTGCTGGACCCGCTGGGCCTGTCGAACGCCATCCGCGCGGACGCCGATTGGAACGGGGTCGTCTGGGAACTCTACGGCTTCATCGCCCTGATGTTCTTCGTCTTCTGTTTCTCCATGTCCCGCTATTCCATGTATCTCGAGCGCAAGCTCAGAACTGACCATCGTTAAGGAGATCACCTATGTCTGATCTTGCAGTAGAGCGCGCAATCGACCGGTCGCACATGACCGTTTCGGACGAGGTTGCGATCGAAATCAGCAACATGAACAAGTGGTACGGGTCCTTCCACGTGCTGCGCGACATCAATCTGACCGTGCACAAGGGTGAACGGATCGTGATCGCCGGCCCCTCGGGGTCGGGCAAATCGACCATGATCCGCTGCATCAACCGGCTGGAGGAACACCAGCAGGGCCGCATCGTGGTGGACGGGACCGAGCTGACTTCGGACCTGAAGAACATCGACAAGATCCGGTCCGAGGTTGGCATGTGCTTCCAGCACTTCAACCTGTTCCCGCACCTGACCATCCTGGAAAACTGCACGCTGGCGCCGATCTGGGTGCGCAAGACGCCCCGCAAGGAAGCGATCGAAACGGCGATGCATTTCCTGGAAAAGGTGAAGATCCCCGAACAGGCCGACAAGTATCCCGGCCAGTTGTCGGGCGGTCAGCAGCAGCGGGTGGCGATCGCGCGCTCGCTTTGCATGAAGCCGCGGATCATGCTGTTCGACGAACCGACCTCGGCGCTGGACCCCGAGATGATCAAGGAGGTTCTCGACACCATGATCGAGCTGGCCGAGGAAGGCATGACCATGCTTTGCGTGACCCACGAAATGGGCTTCGCACGGCAGGTCGCCAACCGGGTGATCTTCATGGACCAGGGCCAGATCGTGGAACAGAACGAACCGGAAGAGTTCTTCAACAACCCGCAAAGCGAGCGGACCAAGCTGTTCCTGAGCCAGATTCTGGGTCACTAAGCTTTATGAAATGGGGGGGCGCTCGTCGCCCCCATCCGGGCGCGCCTCGCTGGGGCGCGCCTTTTTCTTTGGCCGCGTCTCAATCCTCGGGGGGCTCGAACCCGGCCAGCCACTTGCTCAGCAGCCGGTCCAGCTCGGCCTGTTCCGTTTCGCTCAGCGCGTCGGCCAGACGGTGCTGATTGGCGACATGTTCGGTGACGCAGGCGTCGATCAGGGCAAAACCCTCATCGGTCAGCTGCACCGTCACGCTGCGCGCGTCGCGATCCGAGCGCACGCGCCTGATCAGCCCCTTGGCTTCCAGCCGGTCGAGCCGGTTGGTCATCGTGCCCGAGGTCACCATCGTCCAGTCCATCAATTGCGACGGCGTCAGCGCGTAGGGCGCGCCCGAACGGCGCAACGTGGCCAGCACGTCGAAGCTGGCCGCGTTCAGCCCGTGGGCCGCGAAAACCCGCTCCATCCCTTGGCCGAGATGCGCCCCGAGCCGCTTGATTCGCCCGAGCAGCCCCATCGGGCGCAGTTGCAGATCCGGGCGTTCGGCCTGCCACTGGGCCAGAATTCTGTCGACATGATCCATGGTTAGCAGTTTTCCCGGAATTTATCTTGACGTCAAGACTTTTTGAAATACCTTGACGTCAAGATAAAAGGCACAAGGAGACATCGACATGTCACGACAAACAGACTTGGCCCTGACCGGCCTTGCGCCCCTGATCTGGGGCAGCAGCTATATCGTCACCACTGAACTTCTTCCCGATGGCTTCCCGCTGACCGTCGCCATGCTGCGCGCGCTGCTGGCGGGGCTGATCCTGCTGGCGCTGGTGCGGCACCTGCCGGGGCGGGATTGGATTGGCCGCCTGCTGGTGCTGGGGGCGCTGAATTTTTCGATCTTTTGGGCGGCGCTGTTTGCGGCCGCTTACCTGTTGCCGGGTGGCGTCGCCGCCACGCTGGGCGCGGTGCAGCCGCTGATCGTACTGGGGCTGGCGCATCTGCTGCTGGGCAGCCAGATCCCGGGCATGGCGGTGTGGTCTGCGATCACTGGCATGCTGGGCGTGGCGCTGCTGATCCTCGGTCCCGGTGCGCAGCTCGATCCCTTCGGCGTGATCGCGGCGCTGATCGGGGCGGCGTCGATGGCGGCGGGCGTGGTGCTGACCCGCAAATGGCAGCCCCCGGTTCCGCCGGTGACTTTCGCCGCCTGGCAACTGACCGCTGGCGGGTTGCTGCTGCTGCCGCTGGCGCTGTGGCTGGAACCCGGGTTCCCGCGCCCCGACCTGAACGCCGCGATCGGCATCGGCTGGCTCAGCGTGATCGGGGCGGCGGCGACCTATTACCTGTGGTTCCGCGGCATCGCCAAGCTGGGCCCGGCGGCGATCACCGGTCTGGGCTTCCTCAGCCCGCTGAGCGCGGTCCTGCTGGGTTGGCTGGTGCTGGGGCAGGCGATGTCGGCGCTGCAGATGCTGGGCGCAGGGATCGTTCTGGTCAGCGTCTGGGCCGGGCAGCGGGCGCAGCGGGTGCTGGCCCTGCGCGCCGCTAGCCCAGCCGCCGCGGCACGATGAAATCGCGCACCTGCCCGTCGCCGAACAGGGCGTCTTGCCACCCGGCGATGGGCAGGTCGAACACCGTGGTGGCGCAGGTCGGGTAGCGGTCGAAATCGGGATCGGCGGGCGGGTTCGCCGCCAGCGTGGCGGCGAATTCCGCGATGCCGGGATTGTGTCCCACCATCAGCAGCGTCTTGGCCGCGCCGCCCTGCCGCAGCACCTGCATCATCACCATCGGTGAGGCATGGTAGAGCGCCGACAGGAACCGGGTGTCGGCACTCAGCCCCAGCCGTTCACAGGTTTCCACCGTCCGGGCGGCGTCGGAACTGAACACCAGATCGGGCAGGTAGTGGTTGTCGCGCAGCCAGTCGCCCATCGTTTCTGCCGCCTTGCGGCCACGCTTGTTCAGCGGGCGGGCGTGATCGGTCAGCGACGGGTCGTCCCAGTCGGATTTCGCGTGGCGCATCAGGATCAGGCGCAGGGTCACAGAAAGGCCCTCATGTGAAAGGCGGATTGCTGTTGCAGCCTGCCATAGCGCTGGCTAACCGGGCAAGCGCGGCGTACCAGGCAACCGCCGGTCAAACAGTCGCGCCCAGCCTCGGTTTGCAGGAAGGTTTTGCAGGCGGGCACGTCATAGCCGTCCCCGGTCAGCGCTCCGGCGGGGCAGGCGGACAGGCAGGATTTGTCGTTGCAGCTGTCGCAGGGCGCAGCGGCGGGGGTGGGCGGCAGGTCCAGCCGTTCGGCCAGCCCGATGGCGCCGCGATAGGAGGCGAACAATCCGGCCGTGTCATGCACCAGCAGCCGCACCGGCGATTGCCAGGCCCGGCCGCTGTCCAGTGCCCAGCGGAAGAAGGGCGGGTAGGGCGGCCCGTCGGAGGGGAAGAAGGCGCTGCCGCCGATCTCCCCGGCCAGCGCGCCGATCACCCGTTTAGACCAGCGGTCCAGCGGGTCGGGCGCGTCGTCACGGTGTTCCGGGCTGCCGGTGAAGGTGGTCCAGAACCCCGGTTCGCGGGGTCCCAGCAGGATCAGGGTTTCGATCCCGTCCAGACCGGACGGGTGCAGGGCGCCGAAGATGCTCAGCGCCGCCGCATTCGCGCGGGCCTCGATCCGCTCCAGCGTCATCAGCCGCGGATCAGCGATCCGGCCCCGTGTTCGGTGAACAGCTCCAGCAGGGTCGCGTTGGGTGCGCGCCCGTCGAGGATCACCACGCCGCGCACGCCCTCGGCAATCGCGCCGAGCGCGGTTTCGGTCTTCGGGATCATGCCGCCCGCGATGGTGCCGTCCTCGATCAGGTCGCGCACCTGTTGAGAGGTCAGCTCGGTCAGAACCTCGCCTTCCTTGTTCTTCACCCCGGGCACGTCGGTCAGCAGCAGCAGGCGGTCGGCCTTCAGGGCCCCCGCGATGGCGCCGGCGGCGGTGTCGCCGTTGACGTTGAAGGTCTCGTTATCGTTCACGCCAGTGCCGATGGGGGCGATCACCGGGATGATTCCCGCATTGTAAAGGTCGCGGATCACCTGCACGTTCATTTCCACCGGCTTGCCGACGAAACCCAGTTCTGGGTCGTCCGCTTCGCAGACCATCAGGTCGTCATCCTTGCCGCAGATGCCCACGGCGCGGCCGCCCTGATCGTTGATCGCCTGTACGATGCGCTTGTTCACCAGCCCCGCCAGCACCATTTCGACCACTTCGACGGTGGCCTTGTCGGTGACCCGCTTGCCGCGCACCCAGTCGCTTTCGATGCCGAGTTTCTTCAGCATCTCGTTGATCATCGGGCCGCCGCCATGCACCACCACCGGGTTCACGCCGACCTGTCGCATCAGAACCATGTCGCGGGCGAATTCCGCCATCGCTTCGTCGTCACCCATCGCGTTGCCGCCGAATTTGACGACGACGACCGCGCCGGTGAAGCGCTGCAGGTAAGGAAGGGCCTCGGACAGGGTCCGGGCGGTGGCGATCCAGTCGCGGTTCATGTTCTGCTTTCTCATGTGATCCATCCTTAGGCGGTTCCCGTGTTACCGGCTTCGCGATGATCTGCCAAGTGTCGCGTTGCGTTTGGCCCGTTGCACTCGGGCCACGCGATGCTAGGGTTTGGGCAAAGAGTTCGGGATGGGTTTCATGACAGAACGACAGAAAACGCTTCTGCTGACCGGCGCCAGCCGCGGCATCGGTCACGCCACCGTGCGGCGGTTCAATCAGGCCGGATGGCGCGTGATCACCTGTTCGCGCGCGCCTTTTCCCAAGGAATGCCCCTGGGGCGGCGGCGAGGAAAACCATGTCCAGATCGACCTGGCCGACCCCACCGACACGATCAACAAGGTCGAGGTGATCCGCGACCGTCTGGACGGCAAGCTGGATGCCTTGGTCAACAATGCGGGGATTTCGCCGAAGGGCGAGGGCGGATCGCGGTTGAACACGATCGACACCGACCTGATGACCTGGGGCCATGTGTTCCATGTGAATTTCTTCGCCTCGGTGGTGCTGGCGCGCGGCCTGCGCGAAGAACTGGCGGCGGCCAAGGGGGCGGTGGTCAACGTGACCTCGATCGCGGGCTACCGGGTGCATCCCTTCGCGGGCGCGGCCTATGCCACGTCGAAGGCGGCGCTGAAGGCGCTGACGCGGGAAATGGCGCATGATTTCGGGCCGATGGGGGTGCGGGTCAACGCCATCGCCCCGGGCGAGATCGAAACCGATATCCTGTCGCCCGGCACCGATAAGCTGGTCGAGGACATCCCGATGCGGCGTCTGGGCAAGACCGGGGAAGTGGCCGACACGATCTATTTCCTGTGCACCGACGCGTCGTCCTATATCTCGGGGACCGAGATCGAGGTGAATGGCGGCCAGCACGTGTAAGCGCGGCTGAGAGGCCCTAGCCCGGAACAGCGCCGCCCGGGCAGCGCCCGACCGCCCCGTCACGCCGAAGGCGTGCTTTCAGCACGACGCGGGCGCTTCTTCAACGTTTGCTCACCGGACAAACGTAGGAAGTAGCTGCACCATAAAGTGATAGCAAAAAGCGTCGCAGCGCCCACCCGCGGCCGGGCGCTGCTCTTTGTTGCGTGCTGGTCAGATCAGCGTCGCGATGGTGGCGCGCAGGGTGGCGATGCCGTCGCCCTTCTCGCTCGAGGTCAGGATCAGTTCGGGGAAGGCGGCGGGGTGTTTCGACAGCTTTTCGCGCACCTGTTTCAGCACCGCCTCGCGGTCCTTGGCCTTGACCTTGTCGGCCTTGGTCAGCACGCATTGGAAGGTGACGGCGGAACTGTCCAGCAGGGACATGATTTCCTCGTCCACCTTCTTGATGCCGTGGCGCGCGTCGATCAGCACGAAGGCGCGGCGCAGGTTCTGCCGCCCCGACAGGTACTGTTTCAGCAGCTTCTGCCACTTTTCCACCACAGCCACCGGCGCATTGGCGAAACCATAGCCGGGCAGGTCGACCAGGTAATGGTCTTCGCCCACGGTGAAGAAGTTGATTTCCTGCGTCCGCCCGGGCGTGTTGGACGCGCGCGCCAGCCCCTTGCGCCCGGTCAGCGCGTTGATCAGGCTGGATTTGCCGACGTTCGAGCGGCCGGCGAAGCAGACCTCGATCCGGTCCGACGGCGGCAGGCCGGACATGGCGACCACGCCCTTGAGGAAATCGGTCTGACCGGCAAAGAGCTTGCGGCCTTTTTCGGTGGTGATTTCGTCGGGTTCTTCGACAAGCGGGAAGGGCAATTGCATCAGAGGATCTCAACCTTATCGTTGACCGCTACCATGCCCGATTTGACGACGCGGGCATAGACGCCAAGGTCGCGGTGGCCATAGGCGGCTTCCAGCGCGGCGAGCGTATCGGCATCGGAGCGGCCGGTTTCGGGATTCACCGTGGTCGCCTGGCAGCGGGTGATACGTTTCTCGACCTGCAATTCGGCGGCGCCGATGCGGATGGTTTTGCCGATCAGGTCGAATTCCTCGAACGGCGCCCAGCCGTCGACCCACAGATTGCCGCGGAAGCGGTGGATCGACAGGTCTCGGCCCATGCGTTGGCCGAGGTCGTGCAGCGAGGCGAGGTTCAGCACCGCAACATAGGGTTCCGGCACGTCGGTCATCGCCTGGTCTTCCAGGCTGACCACCTGGGCGGCGGCGGGGCGGTTTTCCGGCCAGAACGGGCGCAGCCAATCGATCAGCGCGGCGCCATCCTGGGCCGGGCGGAGGGTGATGTCTGCGGCGTCGGGGTGGGACAGGGTAACGGTCTCAGAAGCCTCATCCAGCCGGGCCCGCACCGCCATCAGGGGATGGCCGGCCGCGCCGCGCACGAAATTGCGCTTGGCCAGCCACTCGGTCGGCTGGCCTTTGAGCTCCGCGGCCTCATGCGCCACCGCCCAATGCCGGTCGAAAGGCAGAACGCGCCCCTCGCTGAGGGGCGCGTTTTGAAGGTCCTCGTATCCGACCGACTTGATCGGATGGCGGACGATATGGGCCAGGTGGCTCATTCTTTTTCCGGTTTCTTGCGCTTGAAGCTCGACTTGATGTTGCCGAACACGTCCGGCTTGTAGCCGTGGAAGCGCATGATCGAATATTGCTGGATGAAGGTGATCGTGTTGTTGGTGATCCAGTAGAGCACCAGCCCGCTGGCGAAGCTGCCCAGCATGAACATGAACACCCAGGGCATCCAGGCGAAGATCATCTGCTGCGCCGGGTCGGTGGGCGCCGGGTTCAGTTTCTGCTGCAGCCACATCGAAACGCCCAGCAGGATCGGCAGCACGCCCAGCGAAATGATCGCGAGGAACGAAGTCTGATCGGGCGCCGCGAAGGGCAGCAGGCCGAACAGGTTCAGGATCGAGCTGGGATCGGGCGCGGAAAGGTCCTGGATCCAGCCGATCCAGGGGGCCTGGCGCAGCTCC
The DNA here is from genome assembly GCF_009857745.1 of Thalassovita mangrovi. Taxonomy (GTDB): domain Bacteria; phylum Pseudomonadota; class Alphaproteobacteria; order Rhodobacterales; family Rhodobacteraceae; genus Thalassobius; species Thalassobius mangrovi. The sequence continues at coordinate 130,768 of NZ_WWEN01000010.1, read as the reverse complement.
ATCGTGACCGAGATCACCTTGTAGAGCGAGAAGAAGATCGGGATCTGGATCAGCAGCGGCAGGCAGCCCGAGGCAGGGTTCACCTTTTCCTTCTTGTAGAGCTCCATCATGCCCTGCTGCATCTTCTGGCGGTCGTCGCCGGCCGCTTTCTTCAGCTCTTCCATCTTCGGCTGCAATTCCTTCATCTTCGCCATCGAAGAATAGGATTTGTAGGCCAGCGGGAAGACGATCGCCTTGATCACGATGGTCAGGCCGATGATCGACCAGCCCATGTTGCCGATCAGGCCGTGCAGGGTGTGCAGCAGCCAGAAGATCGGCTTGGTGAAGAAGAAGAACCAGCCCCAGTCGATCGAATCGACGAAGCGGGTGACATTGTCGTTTTCTTCGTAGTTGCGGATGGTTTCCCATTCCTTGGCGCCGGTGAACAGGCGCATATCGGCCTCGATCGTCTGGCCGGGGGCCAGTTCCTGGGTCTTCAGCACCGCTTCGGACTGATAGACGTCGCGGGCTTCGTCGTATTTGACGACCGATTTGAACGGCGTGCCGGCGGCGGGGATCAGGGTGGACATCCAGTAGTGATCGGTGAAGCCGACCCAGCCCGCTTCGGTCACCTGGGTGACCTCGGCCAGCGCGCCTTCGCGCTGGTTATAGTCGAGCTTGGTGATCTTCTTGTACTTGGTTTCCGACAGTTCGCCGTCGGACATCGAGATCGAGCCCTTGTGAACGATCGGGGAACTCTTGTCGGAGACCGGTTCGCCGTGGCGCGCGATCACGCCGTAAGGCGCCAGGGTCACGGTTGCGCCGCTGCTATTCTGCACCGTCTGGCGGACCGAGAACATGTAGTTCGCGTCCACCGACATTTCGCGGCGGAAGGTCAGGCCGGCGCCGTTGTCCCAGGCCAGGGTGACCGGGCTGTCGGGGGTCAGCGTGCTGCCGCTTTCCAGCGACCAGACCGTGTTGGCGCCGGGAACCTGATCGACGCTCAGGCCGGTGCCGGGGGCCCAGCCGAACAGGGCGTAATAGGGGTGTTCGCTGCCCAGCGGGGCCAGGATGGTGACGTTGCCGGAATCGGCGTCCAGCGTTTCGCGGTAATCCTTCAGCGACAATTCGTCGACCCGGCCGCCTTGCAGCGAAATCGACCCGGCCAGGCGCGGGGTGTCGATGGTCAGCCGCGGCGCGTCCGCGGTGGCCGCTTCGGTGACGGTGGCGGCGGCGGTGCCGGTGGTGCCGGTCGCGGGCGCGGCCGTCGGCGCGGTGCCGGGGGCGGCTTCCTGTTGCGTCACGGCGGGCGCGTTGGGATCGACGACCTCCTTCTCGGGCGGCGGGAAAAGAAGGAACCATACCAAAATGACGGCAAAGCTGAGCGCCGTTGCCAGAATGAGGTTTTTGTTCTGATCGTCCATCGGGGGTGCGTGCCTGTCCTTGGAATTCTTCGGTGCCGGTTCAACAGAGTGCGGCCCCAAAGGTCAAGCGGATTCACCCAATATGGCTTAATCTGCGGCGTTTCGCTGTGCTTCAGCCGGTGCGCCCTTCGATCCGGGGGGTATTTTGGCGTTTGGCGTCATTGGCGCGAATCCAATCCAGGGTCTGGTCGAAGGGCATTGGGCGGGCAATGCCGAAGCCCTGGACATGGCGGCAGCCGAGCTGCGCCAGGATGGCGTGTTCGCCGGCGGTTTCCACCCCTTCGGCCAGGGTGTCGAGGTTCAGATGTTCCGCCAGCGCCAGGATCGCCACCACCATGCGCTGCTGTTCGCGGTCGGTATCCACCTTCATCACGAAGGACCGGTCGATCTTGATGCGCTTGACCGCGAAGCGGCGCAGCGACGCGATCGAGGCATGGCCGGTGCCGAAATCGTCCAGGTCGATATTGCAGCCCATCCGCGACAGCGCGTTGATATTGCGGGCGATCATGTCGTCGGGCGCGGCCGAGACCACGGTTTCCAGGACCTCGACCACCAGCCGGCTGGGCGGCAGGTGCAGCCGTTCCAGTTCCCAGGCGACGCGGTCGGCCAGCTTGGGATTGCGCAATTCGTCCGAGGCGAAATTGACCCCGATCTTGGGCACGTCGACCCCGGCCTCGTCCCAGCGGGTCAGCGCCAGCAGCGACCGGGTCAGCATCACCTCGCCCAACCGTTCCAGCAGCCCGTAATGTTTCAGCAGCGGCAGGAATTCCGACGGCGGCACCATGCCGCGGCGCGGATGAGTCCAGCGCGCCAGCGCCTCGAACCCGGTGACTTCGCCGGTATCGGTGGACACCTGCGGCTGGAACCAGGGCTGGAACTGGCCGGTTTCCAACCCTTTTTCGGCGTCGCGGGCCAGTTCGCTGCGGCTGATATGGGCCGCTTTCATACCGGCGGAATAGGCGCGGATCGCCGAGGGTCCGTTGGCCAGCGCTTCGTCCAGCGCCGCTTCGGCCGCGTCGAGAAGCGCGTCGGAATCGGGCCGGTTGAGCTGCCGGTCGAGCACGAAGCCGATGGCGCAGGACACATAGACGTTGCTGGCATCCACCGCGACCGGGTCTTCCACCGCGCGCTGCAGCCGGCGGGCCAGCTGAATCGCGGCTTCCAGGTCGAAATGGCGCATCGGCGCCAGCACCACGGCGAATTCGCCGCCGGGCCGCTGCAGCACGTAATCGCCCTGCCGCAGCACCGATCCGATCCTGTCGACCTGGCGTTCGCAAATCTGCTGCGCCACGCCAAGCCCGTGATGGTCGATCAATTCGTCGAAATCGTCGAGCGCCAGCAGGAAACAGGCCGATCGCTGATCCTTGCGCCGCGCCTCGGCCAGGGTTTGATGCAGCAGGTCGGCCAGTCGCGGCGGGGCGTCGTTTTGAAAATGGGCGGTCGGTTGGCCAAAACCGCCGGCCAGCGCATAGAGGATGGGCAGGCCCAGCGACACCGCCAGCAGCCAGCCTTCGCCGCCGAACCAGAATGCGCCCAGCACCACGGCGGGCAGGAAGGCAAGGATATGCGGCCCGGTCAGCGCGGCGCGCAATTTGTGCCGCAACCCTTCGAATGCTGGCGGAATGCCGTGCATGGGAAAACGCCCTTTCTCGCAAAAACTGCGGAAAGGCTAGGGCGTAATCCTCAAGAGCGAATTAACGCAGCTTCGGAACCTCGTCCGAAATCTGGTCAATTTTATCGTTTCCCAGGGTGAGCCCGGCGAAATCGAACAGTTTCGGGTCCAGCATATGCGACGGCCGGATATTCATCAGCGCCCGGAACATCACCTGGCGGCGGCCGGGGCTGTTCTTTTCCCACTGGTCGAGGATCTGCTTGACCTGCTGGCGCTGCAGCCCGTCCTGCGATCCGCACAGGTCGCAGGGGATGATCGGGTAATTCATCGCGCGGGCGAATTTTTCGCAATCGGCCTCGGCCACATGGGCCAGCGGGCGATAGACGAACAGGTCGCCTTCCTCGTTCACCAGCTTCGGCGGCATGGTGGCAAGCCGGCCGCCATGGAACAGGTTCATGAAGAAGGTTTCCAGGATGTCGTCGCGGTGATGGCCCAGCACCACCGCGCTGCAGCCTTCTTCGCGCGCTATGCGATAGAGGTTGCCGCGCCGCAGCCGGGAACACAGCGCGCAGTAGGTCCGGCCCTGCGGGACCTTGTCCATCACGACGCTATAGGTGTCCTGATATTCGATCCGGTGCGGCACCTGCATCTTTTCCAGGAATTCCGGCAGCACCGTGGCCGGGAAGCCCGGCTGGCCCTGGTCGAGATTGCAGGCCAGCAATTCGACCGGCAACAGCCCGCGCCATTTCAACTCGTGCAGCACCGCCAGCAGAGTATAGCTGTCTTTGCCGCCCGACAGGCAGACCAGCCATTTGGCGCCCTTTTCCACCATGCCGTATTGTTCGATCGCCTCGCGCGCATAGCGCACGATCCGTTTGCGGAGCTTCTTGAACTCCGTCGTTTGCGGCGCGCCGTGGAACAGCGGGTGGATTTCGTCAGCATCGTCAAGCATAGCGCGCCAAATAGGGCATCGCGCGCCGCCGGGCAAGCAAACATGAGCATGGGATCACCAATATCTCTGATCGGGCGTCAGCCCCAGGTCGCGGCGCATGTGATCGCTGAGGTCAGACACGGGATAGCGGCGTTTCTTCGGTACGAAGAAAAGGGCCAGGATCACCGACCAGCGCCCATGCCGGTCAATCAGGGCGCGGAGGTTGCAGATCAGGTCGTTGCGGCGGGCGGGGGCAGTAGAGACGTGAGCCATTTCGGGGTCCTTTCAACTGAGTCGCCTTCACCCTAAAAGCTCAAGTCTACTTTAGCTCAAGCCCTCGTTTGTCATGCACTTGAAGCGTGGGCTGGATGCCGGGAGCGGTCATCGGCGCCCGCGTTCTGCCGCAGGCGGTCAGGCGGGCCGCTGCTGCTGCCGCGCCTGCGCTTTTATGGGCATACCTGCTTACGGGGGTGGGACGGCGTCGGAAACCCGACAAAAAAATGACCATGGTTGCAGTGGGTTAGGCGGGGTTTCGCCTGCCCGTTGGCGGGAAACGGCTGGATTCCACCCGGTGCACTTGCCCTGCTTTGGGAAATTACATACCAATTTTGGAATGTATGTGGATGAGTGAAACGCGCACCAGAAAGAGGAAGAAAAATGGTGAAAGCAATGTACCAGTACCAATACGGTAAAGAGTTCGGAGGCGAGGCTCGCGGGCCGAGCTACCAGATCGAGCAAACCGAAGAAACGAGCACGCAAACCGTTTCGGTGACCTATGGCAGCGAAACGACGGTTGAATCGCTCTTTGAAGACAAAGAAGCCGGCGAAACCGGGTTCTGGACCGGCGCGAGCGAAAAGCAGAGCGTTTCGGCCACCTATAGCGACGAAGCGATCAGCGAATTGTTCTTCATGATCGAAGAGGAAAAGCTGGCCGGGGATGTCTATGACGTCTTCTACGATCTCTACGGGATGGAAATTTTCGCGAATATCGCGGCATCCGAGGATCAGCACTTCAACGCGCTGATCAACCTGGCCGAAAGCATCGGCCTGGATGTCGACGAATTCCTCTACGAAAGCGAGGGCACCTTCGCCGACGCGGAACTGCAGGACATGTACGACACCCTGATCGCCCAGGGCAGCGAATCGGTCCGGGCGGCTCTCGAAGTCGGCATGGCGATCGAGAAGAAGGACATGGTCGATATCGCCGAGGCTGCCGAGGCGGTCGAAGGTACGGCGCTTGCTTCGGTCTACGAAAACCTGCTGGCGGGGTCGGCCAACCACCTGGAGGCGTTCCAGGACGCCCTGCTGCTGGCCTGAGCCTGAAGACCAGAACAGAAGCACAATCGAAGGCCGGCAGAAATGCCGGCCTTCTTTTTTGCGCAAGGGCCGGGCAGGTCGGCAGGTTCCCGGATTTGAACCGCTTGCCGGGGAATTCTTTCAGAGGTGTTTGCGGGTTGATCTGGCTCAACCTTGCCGCGCAAAATCCCGGTTAACGTATCTGCATGGGGCCGCCCAACGGTTGGACGGCAATGCACGGGGGTGCGGGAATGGCATCGGTTTCAAGCTTTTCGTTCGACTTGGAGGCGCAGGGGCGCACGGCCAAGCTGCATATCAAGGTCGGGGCCGAGCCCGGCATCGAGGATTGGCGCTGCTACCCGCCTGATTTCCTGGGCGCGACCAAGGGGACGGTGGCCTGGCGCAAGAACGAAATCGGGCTGTTTTCCGATTCCGGCACCCTGCAGGGGGCGTTCGCCTACGGGATACTGGTCATCCCCGAAATCGGGCTGGACAACGTACCAATCGGAACGGTCGGGGATGCGCGGTTCGAAAACTGGGGAAACGGCAAGTGGATCTTGAAGAACAAGCTGGTGTCCTGATCGCGGCCCTTCCGGGGCCTGTTCAGGCCCGGTCCTTGCCGTGTTTCGCGTCATATTCGGGATCGGTGCCCGGCACCGGGTCATACCCGTCACTGCCCAGCGGATGACAGCGCCCGATGCGCCGGATCGTCAGCAAGCTGCCCTTGATCGCGCCGTGCTTTTCCAACGCTTCCAGCGCATAGGCGCTGCAGGTGGGTTGGAAGCGGCAGTTATGGCCGACCCAGGGTGAAAAGATCAGCCGGTAGGCCCGGACGGGCAGGGCGGCGATATGGGCCAGCGGGGTCATGTGCGATCCTGATGCAGCTTCTTCAGCGCATAGATAAGATCGCTTTTGAGCTGGTCAAAGGGGCGCGACGCCGTGACCTCGGCCTTGCCGATCAGCACGTAATCCCAACCGTCGCGGCCATGTTCGGGCAGCACCTGCCGCGCCACTTCGCGCAGCCGCCGCTTGGCCCGGTTGCGGGCCACGGCATTGCCGACCTTCTTGGAACAGGTGAAGCCGACGCGGATGCCCGTCGCCGGTTCTTCCGCCGCGCGTTTGCGCGCCTGCACCATCATGCCGGCAGTGCCTTGCCGGCGGGCGCGGGCGGCGCGCAGGAAATCAGGGCGTTTTCGAATGACGGACAGGCAAACAGAAACCGCCGGGGGGCTGATCCCCGTGGCGGCGGTATCGCCATTCACAGGGGCCTCCGGCGGTGTCATCTGTCCGAAAAGTGGCTGAGGCTTACGCGCTCAGCGACTTACGGCCACGCGCGCGACGCGCGTTCAGGATTTTGCGGCCTGCTTTGGTGGCCATGCGCGCACGGAAACCGTGGCGGCGCTTGCGAACCAGGTTCGAGGGCTGGTAGGTGCGTTTCATCGCTCCGTCTCCAATTCAAGGGGGCCTGACAAGCGGATTCGCCGGCCCGTGGTATCCGAAGCCCGTCCTATAGGGGGGAGTTTCCGACAAGTCAAATGCCTGATCGCGCTTTTGCAACAAAAAATCGGGGCAAAACCGCCGGGGCGGCGGGCAAATGTTACAAAAGCCCGGATAGGCGCGAAAAACTCACGTTTTCGCCTATACCGGATCAAGCCGATGTGAAACCCCTGTCCAATCGGCTTTGAAACGCGCATCTTTGCGGTGACATAACAAAAAGCGCCCCGACGATGACCACAGGCCCCGACAAACCTTCCCGCCGCCATCCCGCTCACTATGCCTCGATGATTCTGATCGCCCTGGTGGCGGTGCTGGGGGTGGTGTTCCTGCGCGATTACCTCAGCTTCGATGCCTTGCGGGAAAACCGGCAGGAATTGCTGGCCTTCCGCGATCAGAACTATCTGCTCAGCGTGCTGGTCTTTATGGCCGCCTATATCGTGATCGTGGCCTTTTCGCTGCCCGGATCGGCGGTGTCGACGCTGACCGGCGGGTTCCTGTTCGGCGCGTTCCCCGGCGTCCTGTTCAACGTCACCGCCGCCACCATCGGCGCGGTGGCGATTTTCCTTGCCGCGCGCTGGGGGATGGGCGACCGGCTGGCCGACCGGATGGAAGAAGGCAAAGGCACCATCAAGCGGATCAAGGATGGGATCGACGAAAACCAATGGTCGATGCTGTTTCTCATCCGGCTGGTCCCGGCGGTGCCGTTCTTCGTCGCCAACCTGATCCCGGCGATGGTCGGCGTGCCGTTGTCGCGATTCGTCATCTCCACCTTCTTCGGCATCATTCCCGCCGGTCTGGTCTTCACCTCGGTCGGCGCCGGGCTGGGCGAGGTGTTCGAGAGGGGCGAAAACCCCGATCTGAGCGTGATTTTTGAGCCTGCCATCCTGCTGCCCCTGCTGGGGCTTTGCGCACTGGCGCTGCTGCCGGTGGCGCTGAAGGCCCTGCGCGGCCGGAAGGGTATCTGATGGCACGGATCAAGACCGATCTTCTGGTCATCGGGGCCGGGTCCGGCGGGCTGTCGGTGGCGGCGGGCGCGGTGCAGATGGGGGCCGACGTGACCCTGCTGGAAGGCCACAGGATGGGGGGCGATTGCCTGAATTACGGTTGCGTGCCGTCCAAGGCGCTGCTGGCCGCCGGTCACGCCGCCCACGCGATGGGGGCAGGGGCGGCGATGGGGATCACCCCGGTCGCGCCCGAGGTGGATTATGCGGCGGCCAAGGATCACGTCATGGCGGTGATCGACCAGATCGCGCCGGTCGACAGCCAGGAACGATTCGAGGGCTTGGGCGTGCGGGTGATCCGCGAATTCGGCCGTTTTACCGGGCCACGCACGGTTCAGGCCGGTGATACGGAAATCACCGCGCGGCGCATCGTCATCGCCACCGGGTCTTCGCCGCTGGTGCCGCCGATCCCGGGGCTCGACCAGGTGCCCTATCTGACCAACGAAACCCTGTTCGATCTGCGCGAAAAGCCCGATCACCTGCTGATCATCGGCGGCGGCCCCATCGGGATGGAAATGGCGCAGGCGCATCGGCGGCTGGGCTGCGAAGTGACGGTGATCGAGGGGGCCAAGGCTTTGGCCAAGGACGACCCGGAAATCGCCGCCATCGCTTTGGAGGCCCTTCGGGCCGAGGGAATCGAGATTATCGAGGGGGCCCCTGCCGAACGGATCACCGGCGGGGCGGGGCAGATCACTGTGGAAACGCCGAAGGGGGCGTTCACCGGATCGCACCTGCTGATTGCGGTCGGGCGCAAGCCGAATATCGACAGTCTGGATCTGGACAAGGCGGGGATCGAAGCGACACGCGCGGGAATCACGGTCGACGACCGGCTGCGCACGACCAACCGCAAGGTTTACGCCATCGGCGATGTCGCTGGTGGACTGCAATTCACCCATGTGGCGGGCTATCACGCCGGGCTGATCATCAAGCAGGCGCTGCTCGGCCTGCCCGCGAAGATCGGCACTGCGCATATCCCCTGGGCCACCTATACCGATCCCGAAATCGCCCAGGTTGGGCTGACCGAGGCGCAGGCACGGGAAAAATATGGGCAAAAGCTGACCGTCGCGCGGTTCGAATACGCCCATAACGACCGTGCCATTGCCACGCGGCAAACCAAGGGCCTGATCAAGGTGATGGTGGTCAAGGGGCGGCCCGTCGGCGCCTCCATCGCAGGCCATCAGGCGGGCGAATTGATCGCCACCTGGTCGCTTGCCATCGCCAACAATATGAAAATGGCGGGGATTTCCGCCATGATCGCGCCCTATCCGACCATAGCAGAACTTAACAAGCGCGTTGCGGGTGCCTATTTCTCTCCGAAACTGTTTGATAACCTGACAGTCAAACGGGTGGTGCGGCTGGTGCAGAAGCTGCTGCCCTGACCCGAGCGACGGAGCGCTTATGCTGAATACGCTTTCAGGCCGATTCCTGGTGCTGACCATCATCTTCGTGATGCTGGCCGAAGTGCTGATCTTCGTGCCGTCCATCGCGCGCTTCCGCGAGGATTACCTGCTGTCGCGGCTGGAACGGGCGCAGATCGCGTCGCTGGCTTTGCTGGCCGACGACATGATTTCCCCCGATCTGGAAGAAGAACTGCTGCGTAATGCCGAGGTGTTCAACGTGGTGCTGCGCCGCGACGAGGCGCGGCAGTTGATCCTGTCGGCACCGATGCCGCAATCGATCGGCGATACCTTCGATCTGCGCGACGCCCCCGCCTTCACCCTGATCCGCGACGCGGTGAAGCGGCTGCTGGAACCCGAACCGCAGATCATCCGCGTCATCGGCGATCCGGTGCGCGAAGCCGGGGTGCTGATCGAGATCACCATGGATACCGAGGGCCTGCGCACCGCGATGATCGATTACGGGCTGCGCATCCTGCTTCTGTCGGCGCTGATTTCGGTGGTGACGGCGATCCTGCTGTTCCTTGCCGTGCGGGTGTTCCTGGTCAAGCCGATCAAGGGGCTGGTGCAGCAGATGAAAGCCTATGCCGCCGATCCCGAGGATACCCGCCGGATCATCCAGCCGCAGTCGAGCCTGCGCGAGCTGCACCAGGCCGAGGAGGCGCTGGCGCTGATGGAAACCCAGCTGACCGGCGCGTTGAAGCAGAAGCAGCGGCTGGCGCAGCTGGGCGGCGCGGTGGCCAAGGTCAGCCACGACCTGCGCAACATGCTGACCAGCGCGCAGCTGTTCACCGACCGGATCGAGATGTCCGAGGACCCCGGTGTGAAGCGGATGGCGCCGAAGCTGGTCAATTCGATCACCCGGGCGGTGCACCTGTGCGAATCCACCTTGGCCTTCGGCAAGGCCGAGGAACCGGCGCCGCGGCTGGAACGGGTCTGCCTGGCCGATATCGTCAGCGACGTGATCGACAGCGAAAGGCTGTCGGTGGGCGATCACGACCTGTCCTTTGCCGAGGACATCCCTGCCGACCTGTATCTGCGCGCCGATGCCGAACAGCTTTACCGGGTGATCTTCAACCTGGTGCGCAACGCGCGGCAGGCGATCATCCGGTCGGGCGATTCTGGTGAAATCAGCGTTTCGGCGCGCGAAGACGACGAACACTGGACCATCAAGGTATCCGATACCGGCCCGGGCCTGCCGCCCAAGGCGCAGGAATTCCTGTTCCGGCCGTTTCAGGGCGGCGTCAGCAAGGGCGGCACCGGGCTGGGACTGGTCATCGCGCAGGAACTGGTGCGCGGTCACGGCGGGCAATTGCGGCTGATGGAAACCGGCGACAGCGGCACGGTTTTCGAAATCTGCCTGCCCAAGGGCAGCTTCGGCGACACTTCCCGGAACGGCCATGCCGGTGAACGCGCCGGCCGGCCGGATTGAAAAACGTGAAATCCGAAAGAAATCCGGCGGATCGCAAATTTCTTCAAAAATGCCCTTGCAAAGCCCGGCGGCAAGGTCTAAATCCCGCCTCCACGGACCGATAGCTCAGCTGGATAGAGTACTTGACTACGAATCAAGGGGTCGGGGGTTCGAATCCTCCTCGGTCCGCCACTAAAAACCCGCCGCAAGGCGGGTTTTTTGTTTTCAATCAACATTTTGAAGCCGGGCAAAGCGTCGCGAACCGCACCGCACGAGCGGTTCTACCGGGCGTTGCGGCAGGCCCCCGGGGGCGGGGCGCCAGGTGGTTTTCTCTCGTTTATTAAGGGCTGCGGGGCTGTTTCGGACCCCGCCGGGCGGGTGGTGCTTGCAACAGGCCAGAAGAACCGCCATGGTTTCCTGACATAAAGATCTATCCAGCGGTCAAATTTGAACGAAGCAAGAAACGATCGAAACTACATGACGGACGCGCAGTTTCGGCGCGGCCTGTTCGTGATCACGGCATTGGCGCTGATCCTGCCGCCCAGCATCGGCACCGTGGTGATAGTTTTCGTCGGGGTCTTCCCCTTCCCTGAAATCCTGCATGTCTTCTACAGCTGGAACGGCCTGCATATCCTGTTGAGCAGCGGCCTCGCATTCTGGCTGATCTCGCGCTACGCAAAGTTTATCATTTCAAACGCCAATTCGGTTATTTCGAAGCGGGCGGTGTGGTTGTTGAAAGCCACGCCGTGGCTGCTGTTCGCCTTGCTTTCACTCTATTTCACCGGGGGCATGTTAACGGCAAACCTGTCGCTGCAGGCGATGGGCTATGCCCAGTTCGAGGCGGCGGATCATGCGTTCAGCCTGTTCGCCGCGATCCCGCCGCTGATGATCGTCGCGATGCCTTTGATTTTCGTCCTGACGGATCACCTGGGGCGTTACCTTGCGCCGCGCGGTGTCAGGAGCGTGGTCGCCCCGATGTGGCTTCGGCTGACGGTCCTTGGCCTGTTCACGCCGGTGATGATCGATACATTGCTGATTGCTTACTACTATGACCGGACCGGTTTCTTCCAAATGGAAACCTTTGCCTTGTGGCTGGTGCTGATCTTGATCGCTGGTATCGGCACCTACATGGCCTGGCACAGTTTCAGGCAAAGCCTGAATCCCGTCCATGCCTATCTGGGCGCCGCGGGCGAGCAAGAGGAGACCTCTTTCAACGTCGGCCTGCTGGTGCCCGAGACGCTGGATGAAATCGGCGAGATGATCTCGCGCTGGCGCGGGCTGGTTCAGCGCAAGCAAGCCGCCGAAACCGAATTTCGAGAAAGCGAGCGGCGGCTGCAGAATGCGATGAGCATTGCCAAGATCGGGTATTACGTCTGGGATTTCGAACAGGGCAGAAACGTTTACGTCACGGATGAATTCGCGGCTCTGCACGGCATGACCGTCGATGAATACTTGTCCGAAGCGACAACGGAAGAAGAAGACATCGCCCTGATCCATCCCGACGACCGGGAAAAGTATATCAAGGCCATGTCTCAGCGGCTGCAGACCCGGGAGCCGATCTTTGTGGAGTACCGCATCGTCGGCAAGGATGGCGTCACCCGACATGTCCGCGAAACGGAAACCGCCCCGGAATGGCGGGAAGACGTGCCGACCCAGATGGAGGGCATCCTGCAGGATATCAGCGACTTCAAAGGGATTGAGCAGGAGCTGCGTGAAAACGAAGAACGCCTTCTCAATGCCCAGCGGATCGCGAGAATGGGCGATTTCAGGTGGGACCTGGCGACGAACATCGTGCATCGGTCTGAGGGTATATATCGCGTCTTTGGACGCACCCGCGATCAACTCAGATCGAACCACGATGCCTTTTTGGAGATCACCCATCCTGATGACCGCGCTTTCGTGACCGAGGCCATGCAGGCGGCCATCAGGGGCAAACCCTACAGCTTCGATTTCCGAATTCTGCTTCCTTCGGGCGACATACGTTACATCCATGAAGAAGGCGAACTGGAATGCGACGATGCCGGACGACCCATCGCCGTTTCGGGCACGGCACAGGACATCACCGAGCGACGGCTGGTGGAAAACGAGGTGCGGCGGCTCAATGAGACGCTCGAATCCCGGGTGGAACGGCGCACGCGGGAACTGGAAAAGGAAAAGGAGCGGACCGAGGATTATCTGAACATCGCGGCCGAACTGATCTTGGCGCATGACGAGAATGGCAATGTCACCCTGATCAATGACAGCGGCTGCAAGATGCTCGGATACCGGCGCGAGGAATTGATGGGCCGGGACTGGTTCGATATCTGCGTTCCGGCAGATGTGCGCGAAGCGGTGCGTGAAGAGGTGCGCCTGGACGTTCTGAAGATTAAGGACCAGGGCACAAGTGCCAAAGTGACCCATTTGAACCCGGTCCAGACCAAGTCGGGCGACCGCCTTATGATCAGCTGGCATGATGCCCCCATCGTGCAGGACGGGCGGGTCGTCGGTGTCCTGAGTTCCGGCGAGGATGTGACGGAACGGCTGGCAACCGAAGAAGCGTTGCGCCGCAGCGAGCGCGAAGCGCGGCTGATATCCGATTCTTTGCCGGTGGGGCTGACCTATAATTCAAAGGATCTCATCTACCGGAACGTCAATCCGACCTATGCCGCCTGGTTCGGCAAGACACCCGAAGACATCGAGGGATCGCATGTCAGGGATGTCATCGATCCAAAGGGCTTGCCGTTCATCATGGAGCAGCTCGACAAGGTTCTGGCCGGTCACACCAACGAATTCCAGCGTACGGTGTCCACCGTGGACGGTCCCCGGGAATTCAGCACCACCCAAGTCCCGTACATAACGGATAACGGTGAGGTCGAGGGGTTCATTTCGATCGTCATGGATGTGACGGAACGGCTTGAAGCCGAACGGTCGTTGCGGCGCAGTGAGCGTGAGGCCCGGCTGGTGGCCGATACACTGCCGGTGGGGCTGACCTATTTCTCCAACGATCTCACTTATCGGCGGGTCAACCCGACCTATGCGTCCTGGTTCGGGAAGACGCCGGATGAGATGAAAGGGCACCACGTCCGGGACGTCATCGGTGAACAGGCGATGAACGAACTGTCCGACTTGTTCCAGGCCGTTCTGAGGGGCGAAACGGTCGAGTACGAACGCACGGTCCAAAGCCGGGAGGGGCCGAAGATGCTCGATGTCACGATGGTGCCTTATACAAGAGAAAACGGGGAGATCGACGGTTTCGTCACGGTCGTGCTGGATATGACCGAAAGGAAACGCGCCGAAGCCCATATGCGTCACGCCCAGAAGATGGAATCGCTCGGCAATCTGGCCGGCGGCGTGGCGCACAATCTCAACAACCTGTTGGTTCCGATTGTCGGGCTCAGCCAGATGAGCGCCGACGACCTGCCGCCCGACAGCGCGCAGCGCGAGGTGCTGGAACGCATCCACGGTGCCAGCGAAAGGGCGCGCGACATCGTGGCGCGCATCCTGGCCTTCAGCAGGCAGGAAAAGCCGTCCTTCGAGAAGTTCGAACTCAAGTGCCTTGTCAAGGACGCCCTGGCGCTTGCCCGGTCGAGCCTGCCGCCCAATATCGCGCTCTCCGTCGACATGGCCGAAGGCGATCTGCCGGTCGATGCCGACAGGGTGCAGGTCGAATCGCTGTTCCTGAACATCTTCAACAACGCCGCCGCGGCGATCGGTGCGGCGGCGGGCGGCAGGATCGAGATCAGACTGGGGCAGGAAAAGCTTGGACCCCGACGGTGTCAGCTGATCGATCCGGAACTGCAGGAGGGGCGCTACGCGGCGCTCGTGATCAAGGATAACGGGTCCGGGATGGACGAACATACCCTGGCGCATATCTTCGATCCGTTCTTCACCACGAAGGACGTCGGCGAAGGCACCGGTTTGGGGCTTTCCATGGCGCATGGTATCATCCGCGAACACGAGGGTGCCATCACCGTCGACAGCAAGCCGGGGCGGGGGACCCTGTTCACGATCTACTTGCCGCTGTCAGACGCCTGAAATACGAATCCGGTCGGAATGGAGTAACGATATATGGCCCGAATTCTGGTAATCGACGACGAAGATGATGTGCGCTTCACGATCTCGCACATGCTCGAACGGCATGGCCATGCCGTGACCGTTGCCAGAAACGGGGGCGAGGGGATCGCGAAACAACGCGCGACGCCCTTCGATATCGTCATCACCGATCTGGTCATGCCGGAAAAGGAAGGCATCGAAACCATCCGGGAAATCCTGCAGGAATTCCCCGACCTGCCGATCGTCGCCATGTCCGGCGGCGGCCGCAAGGCCACGTCGAGCTATCTGGATGTCGCCGGGTTCATGGGCGCGGCGGCGACGCTGGCGAAACCCTTCCTGGAAGCCGACCTGCTGACGGCGCTCGAAACCGCCACCCGCGCCAAGGCGCCCTGACCGGGCCGGGCGTTTCTCAGGTCCGCCGCTTCAGGGCCACGCGCATGATGCGCCGGAAGCGTGGGCAATCCAGGTGGCTTTCCGCAGAGCAGGTCATGATGTGGCGAATGCCGTCCCGCAGCACGGTCAGTTGCTTGATCTGATCGTCCAGCGCATCCGCCTTCTGCGCAAGCGCGGCGCGGTCCAGGGCGGGCCGCCCCTCGGCGCCGATCAGCGCGCGGATCTCCGCCAGCGGGAACCCCGCGCTTTGCCCCAGAGAAATCAGCGCCAGGCGCACCGTCACCTCCTCTTCGTACAGCCGTTTCAGCCCCTTGCGCCCCGACGACCGGATCAGCCCGATCTCTTCGTAGTAGCGCAGTTTCGAGGCGGGAAATCCGCTGCGGCGGGACAGTTCGGAAATGTCGATCATGCTGTTGACTTCAAGTTGGCTTGAAGTTGTATCTGCGTCCCCTCATGCGAAAGTCAACGGAGTATGAGGCCATGACCCTTCCGAATACCACCATCCCCCCGCTTGTCCCGCAGCGACCGGCTTGTGCCGTTCCAGCGGCGGGCTTTGCAATGGAAACCGCATTCCGTGCGGCCCCCGGACAGGAGGCGCGGGAAAATGGCTGAGCTGCTTCTGGACGGTTTCGTTGTCGGCATCGGTGCCACCCTGATCATGGATAGTGTCGCCCTGATCCTGAAACAGGCTTTGGGCGTTCAGCCGCTCGATTACGCCCTTGTAGGGCGCTGGGCCGCCTATCTGACGCGGGGCCGTTTTGTTCATCGCCCGATCACGTCCAGCCCGGCGGTCCGGGGCGAAAAGGTGATCGGCTGGGGCATCCATTACCTGACGGGGGTGGTGTTCGCGCTCGCCTTCCTGTCCTGGGCCGGGGCGGGATGGCTTGCTGCGCCCGATCCCGGTGCGGCGCTGGACTTCGGCGCGCTGACCGTGCTGGCGCCGTTTCTGATCCTGCAGCCGGGCATGGGCGCCGGGCTGGCGGCACGGCGCATGCCATGGCCCGGTCTAGCGCGGCTGAGAAGCCTGTTGGCGCATCTGAGCTTCGGGGCGGGAATATGGCTGACCGCGCTGTGCTGGTCCGCCCTGGGCTGAGGCATTGGTTGTCATTGCCGGACGTCCCGCAGTCCGGGACGTCCGTCACGCGATGGCGGCTTAGCCGTTGCGCACCGTGTCGATCATCAGCTGCACATTGTCGGGATCGGCGTCCGGGGTGATGCCGTGGCCCAGGTTGAAGATATGCGGACCCTTGGAAAACGCCTTCACGATGCGGCGGGTCTCGTCGATCAGCTCCTGCCCGCCGGTGACCATGTGGCGCGACGCCAGGTTGCCCTGCACGCAGCCATCGACCTGCACATGTTCGGCGGCCCATTCGGCGGTCACGCTGTCGTCGACGGCGACGCAATCGGCGCCGGTCGCCTTGGCGAAGCCGATATATTTGTCGCCCGCTTCACGCGGGAAGGCGATGACGGGGATGCCCGGGTGGCGGGCCTTCAGTTCCGCGATGATCTTCTTCGTGGGTTCCAGCGCGTAACGGTCGAAATCCTCGCCCTTCAACGAACCGGCCCAGCTGTCGAACAGCTTCACCACCTCGGCCCCGGCTTCGATCTGTTTCGACAGGTATTCGATGGTGCCTGCGGTCAGCAGGTCGATGATGCCTTCGAACACGGCGCGGTTTTCCGCCTTCAGCGCATGCGCCGGGCCCTGATCCTTGGTGCCGCGTCCGGCGATCATGTAGGTCGCCACGGTCCAGGGCGCGCCGGCGAAGCCGATCAGCGTGGTTTCCTTCGGCAGCTCGCCTGACAGGATACGGACGGTTTCATAGACCGGATTCAGCACCTCGTGGATCGCATCCTTGTCCTTCAGCGCGGCCAGTTCCGCCTCGGTCGTGGTGGTGGACAGGCGCGGGCCCTCGCCGGTGACGAACCACAGATCGGCGCCCAAAGCCTGCGGCAGCAGCAGGATGTCGGCGAACAGGATCGCCGCGTCGAAGCCATAGCGGCGGATCGGCTGCAGCGTCACTTCGGCGGCTAGGTCGCTGTTGTAGCACAGTGACAGGAAATCCCCGGCCTGCGCGCGGGTGGCGCGGTATTCGGGCAGGTAACGGCCCGCCTGGCGCATCATCCAGATCGGCGGGGTGGGCAGGGTTTCGCCCGCAAGGGCGCGCAGCATCAGTTTCTGCTCGGACATAGGGTTTCCTTTCGCTTGACAGGGTTCGTCCCCTTCTGGGCGCCGGATGTCAAGCTTTGAGGCGAAAGAGGAACCAAAGGCCGCAGGGCGGGGCGCTTATCGCGCTTGTTTCCGGTCCGAACCGCGTCTAAGCCTAGGCGCATGACTTTGACCCTTCCCACCCCCGCTTCGCCGCTGAAAATCGGCACCCGTGGTTCCCCGCTTGCGCTGGCGCAGGCCTATGAAACGCGCGCGCGCCTGTCCGCCGCTTTCGACCTGCCCGAAGAGGCGTTCGAAATCGTGGTGATCAAGACCACCGGCGACAACCGCGCGCTGATCGCGGCGGACAAGCCGCTGAAGGAAATCGGTGGCAAGGGGTTGTTCACCAAGGAAATCGAAGAGGCGATGATCTCGGGCGCCATCGATATCGCGGTGCATTCGATGAAGGACATGCCGGTGGAACAGCCCGAGGGGCTGCTGTTGGATTGCTACCTGCCGCGCGAAGACGTGCGCGACGCCTTCGTGTCGCTGAAATACGAAACCTTGCAGGACCTGCCCGAGGGCGCCTTGCTCGGCTCGTCCTCGCTGCGCCGCCGGGCGCAACTGCTGAACCGGTTTCCGCATCTGAAAGTGGGCGAATTCCGCGGCAACGTGCAGACCCGGATGCAGAAGCTCGAAGACGGGGTGGCTGACGCGACCTTCCTCGCCATGGCGGGGCTGAACCGGTTGGGCATGGCCGATGTGGCGCGCTCGGCCATCGATCCGGATTACATGCTGCCGGCGGTTGCGCAGGGCGCGATCGGCATCGAGCGGCGCGCGGATGACAGCCGCGCGGCCGAGATGCTGTCGGCGATCCATGATGGGCAGACCGGCCAGCGGCTGGCGGCGGAACGGGCCTTCCTGGCGGCGCTCGACGGGTCCTGCGAAACCCCGATTGCCGGGCTGGCGGAACTCGATGGCAATACGCTGCGCCTGCGCGGCGAGGTGCTGCGCCCCGACGGGTCCGAGGTGATCGCCGAGGACCGCAGCTGCTCCATCGAGGACGGCGCCGAACTTGGCCGCCAGATGGCCAAGGACATGCTGGAACAGGCGGGGCCGGATTTCTTCAGCTGGCGGTGAGCGGGGCTTGTCCCCTAGTTATGCCATGGGCCCTTCCCGGATAGGGGAACAGTGCGTAGAGTGGCGGGATGCTGTATTCACCGCTGTAGAAAAATGACGAAGATTTCACCGCAACCGAGGGTCAGGCTGTCGAAGCTGCGCGATATTGGCTGGGAGCTATGGGATCCGATCGGCTTGTTGAGTTCGGGTAGCATCCGCTCTGGCAAATGGGATGACGAAGCCAACCGGCGTTTCGCCGACGAATATGACAATTACCTGATTTCAGCAGCTTCTCAGCTGCGAAGAGGAATACCCGGCGCGCAGGTTGTCGAATACCTCGTTGAGATTGAAACACAGCATATGGGGCTCGGTGAAAGCCCCAGCACGCGAGAGCGTGGCGAAGCCGTGGTGGCCGCGATCCTAGCCGATGAGAAAATCTGGATATGGCCGGATGAACAGGAGCGGTTTACGTAGGAGAACATCTGCGATGGATCGCGCCGCTTTTTCCACCCTACGGTCGGCTCAGCAACCATCCGCGTCAGGGCACCCATTCATAGAGGGTATCCAGCGCATCCGCCGAAACGGCTTCGAAACAGCAGGAGCGGTAGAACCCGTTCGCGGGGCTGCCGTTCAGCGCCATCAGCCGGATCGGCAGGGTGGCTGCGCGCGCCTCGGCCTTCAGATCGTCGATGACATACCGGCCGATGCCCCGGCCCTGAAACCCCGGGGTGACATAGAGGTGATCGAGATAGAAGTGATCGGCCCGTCTGCGGACGACAAAGAAACCGACAACCGCATTGCCCGCATGAATGATCTTGGTATCGGCGGCATCGAAGCTGTCCAGGAAACGGGCCCTGGCGCGTTCCGGGTCAAACCGCCCGACGGCTTCCAGGCTCGGGCGCATCGCTTCGACGCGAATGGCGGCAAGGCGTTCTGCATCCGCGACGCTGGCGCTTTCAAAGCGGAACTGATCCTGTGCTGAACCGATAGCCATTTCTCATTGCCTCAGCGCGCGCCCCGGAAGGCACTCTTCTTGAGCCTGAACAGCCTTGCAAGCTTTGACAACAGGCGGTTGTGAACCGGACCTGCGGTGGTGCCGCGATGCTGCGGATTTCAGCTTTCACTGCCGTCCTTCTTCCCGCCGGTTTCGACCACCTTTTGCAGCAAGGCGACGAACTGGCGCTGTTCCGCCTCGGAAAGCCCCGCAAGCGCCGCGGCGTTTTCGTCCATCGCCGCAGCGATAGCGGCCCCTTGCATGCCGCGCGCCCGGTCGGTCAGCCAGATCCGTTGCGAGCGCCGGTCGTTTTCGTCCGGCTTGCGGGTGATCAGCCCGTCGCGTTCCATCCGCGCCAGCGTGTTGGCCATGGTCGCCTGTTCGATATCCAGCCGGACGACCAGTTGCTTTTGCGTCAGCCCGTCCTTTTCCCACAGCTCCAGCAGCGCCGGGAAAACGCCGGTGGTCAGACCCAGCGGTTTGATCCGCGCCGCAAGGCCGCGCGCGAAGATGCGGGCGACGTGGTTGACGAGAAACCCCGCCGATTGGTTTTTCCTGAATTCCATGTCGGTTTCTACCACTTGAATAGCAAGCTATGCAATAATATATAGCTTGCTATACAAAATCATGAAACGGATGGAATACGCTCATGACCAAGATCCTTCACCCTGTCGCAGGCACACTTGCCCTGCTGATGATCCTGGGCTTCTGGCTCTCGACCGCCTTGTCCGAACTCTTCGCCGGCGCGGCGACCGTCACCATGGTCAAGGCGCTGGTCCCCTGGGGCTTCCTGATCCTGATCCCGGCGCTGATGACCGTCGCGCTTTCGGGGCAGCGCCTGGGCAAGACCTGGCGCGGGCCGCTGGTGGCGCGCAAGAAGAAACGGATGCCGTTCATCGCCGCCAACGGCATCCTGATCCTGGTCCCCTCGGCGCTCTTCTTGTCCTTCAAGGCGCAGGCGGGGGAATTCGACACGGCGTTCTATGCCGTGCAGGCGCTTGAGCTGTTGGCGGGGGCGGCAAACATCACGCTGCTCAGCCTCAACATGCGCGACGGGTTGCGCATGAAAGGCAAGCTTCGCCGCCCGGCGCGCGGGGCATGAGTCTTGGCGGGAAAACGATAGGCCGGGCTGAAGCCCGGCCTGCATTTTCGTCTCAGGCGTCTTTCGTGACCTTCGCGCCTTCGGGGATCATCCGGTCGGCATTGTTCAGCTTCTCGATGGCGAAGCCCGCGGCGGCCTTGTACTTGGCCATGAACTCGGCGCGTTCCTCGGCCGGGATCACGTCGTCGATATTGTCGAATTCGCCGCCGCAGCGGTCGTCGACCATGTTCAGTAATCCGAACGGTCCTGCGCCGCGGTTGCGCAGGATCAGTTCCGACACCGGGCCACAGAGCTTGTCGTCATAGGCCTGCAACGCCTCCGCCGTCACCCCGTGTTCCAGCATAGCTGCGCCCAGTTCGCGCGCGTCGATCACCGCCTGGCTGGCGCCGTTCGACCCGGTCGGGTACATCGCATGCGCCGCGTCGCCCATCAAAGCCACCGCGCCGTCGCGCCAGGTCGGCACCGGGTCGCGGTCGATCATCGGGTTCTCGTACGCCACCTCGGCGCCGCGCAGCAGTTCGGGCACGTTCAGCCAGTCATATTCCCAGCCGTCGAAATGATGCGCGAAATCCGACAGCTCCACCTGCCGGAACCAGCCGGTGGTTTCATGCGCCGAGGGATCGTCATAGGTGACCTCGGCGATCCAGTTGACCTGCGCCAGTCCGGTGTCCGGGTCGGGATGCGAAATCGGATAGATCACCATCCGGTGCTTATGCGTGCCCAGGCCGACGAAGGAAGACCCGGTGCGGATCGGTTTGGTCAAAGTGGTGCCGCGCCACATCACCGCGCCGCCCCAGTGGATCGGGGGTTGGTCGGGATGCATCTGCGCGCGCACCGCCGAATGGATGCCGTCGGCGCCGATCAGGATCGCGCCGGTCTCGCGCGTCACCGTGCCGTCGGTGTGCTCAATAATCGCCGTCACGCTGCCGTCGGCGTTGTTTTCGTAACCGGTGACGCGCTGGCCCAGCCGCACCGCGTCTTTGCCTGCGCGTTCTACGAATTTGGCGTAAAGCAGCATGTGGAACTTGCCGCGATGCACCGCGTATTGCGGCCAGTTGTAACCGGCCAATTCGCCGCGCGGTTCGGAATAGATGTCGTTGCCGTTCAGCCCGACCAGCGCCCATTCCCTGGCCGGAACGCCGACCTGATCAAGATCGTCGGCCCCGATGCCGAGGTCATAAAGCTCGCGCACCGCGTTGGGCTGGATGTTGATGCCCACGCCCAGCGGGCGCAATTCCTGCACAGCCTCGAACACAAGGCAGGGGACGCCGATCTGTTGCAGCGTCAGCGCAAGCGACAGCCCGCCAATGCCGCCGCCGGCAATCAATACGAGGGGGTGCGACATCTGTTTTCCTCCCAGATCAGACATGGGCGGTTTGTAACAAGACATAACTATCTGCGGAAGGGGCATTTAGCCCCGATCCGCACCGTCAGGGCAGCAGCTTGCCGGGGTTCAGAATTCCGTTGGGGTCGAGCGCGGCCTTGATCGCCTTCATCGCCTGCAGCGCGACGGGGTTCTTGCGCCTCCGCATCGAGGGCAGTTTCGACGTGCCGATCCCGTGTTCGGCGGAGAAGCTGCCGCCCATGGCCAGCACTTCGTCCTCGACCGCCTCCATGATCGCGTCATGCACCTGCGGGTCCTGGCTGGCGGGCCAGACGGTGTAATGCACATTGCCGTCGCCCAAATGCGACACGATGATCGGCTCGGCGCCGGGATCGACCTTGGGCAGCACGGTTTCCATCCGCTCAAGGAAGGGCGCGACCTTATCCAGAGGCACGGCGATGTCGTTGACCACGACCGGGCGGCGCGACATGGCGATTTCGGCGGCGGCTTCACGGCGTTCCCACATTCCGCGCCGCTGCGCTTCGTTCTGCGCTACCACCGCATCCAGCAGCATGCCTTCCTCGAACATGCCGGCCAGCACCTGTTCCAGATAAGCGGCCACCGGCACCTGGCCGTCGGGGCCGGGGGTGCAATCGCGCGGCGCGGTGGCGCCGACCTCGACCAGGATGTTGACGTCCTGCGGGTCCTCGAAGGGTTCGCGGGCATCCGGTTTGATCTGGCAATAGACCTCGACATGCTTGCGCGGCATGTATTCGAAGGCTTCGACCGCGCCGCCGGTTTCCTGCTGCAGCCGGTTCAGCAGAACCAGTGCGTCGGGCAGGGTGGGCACGGCCACCATCGCGGTGGCATAGGCGCGCGGTTTCGGGTGCAGCTTCAGCACCGCGGCGGTGATGATGCCCAAGGTGCCCTCGGCCCCGATCAGCAGGTGCTTCAGGTTATAGCCGGAATTGTCCTTGTGCAGCTCGCTCATGATTTCCATGACCTCGCCGTTGGGCAGCACCGCCTCGATCCCCAGCACCAGGTCGCGGGTATTGCCATAGCGCAGCACGTTGGACCCGCCTGCATTGGTCGACAGGCAGCCGCCGATCATCGCCGATCCCTTGGCGCCGAAGGTCAGCGGGAAAATCAGATCCTCCGCCTCGGCGGCGTCGTGCAGGTTGGACAGGATCACGCCTGCCTCGACGATGGCGATGCGGGATTCGGGGCGGACCTCGCGGATCGCGTTCATTCGGTCCAGCGACAGCATCAAGGCACCCTCGGCCCGCGTGCCGCCTGACAGGCCGGTATTGCCCGACACCGGCACGATGGCGGTGCCGGTCCGGTTGGCCCATTTGACGATCTGCGCCACTTCGCCCGTGTTGGCCGGGCGTACGACCGCCAACGGATTGAACTGATAGGTGCCGGTCCAGTCCTGCGACCATCCGGCCAGGTCGGCCCCGGTCAGGGCGTAAGCATCGCCCACGATTGCGCGCAGTTCGTCGATCATCCTCGTCCTCCCTCAAGGTCTTGCCAAATGACGCATATTCGCGGGCAATGGCAAGGGGGCTTCAGGCAAAGCTGATCGACACCTGCCCGAACGGGCCGAAATCGGCCTCGACCCGGCAACCCGACGGCGCCTCGATCGGACGGATGAAACTGCCCGACAGGATCACCTGACCGGCCTCGATCTTTTGGCCATACTGCTCCATCCGCCGTGCCAGCCAGACGATGCCTTCGATGGGATCGTTCAGCACCCCGGCGCCCAGCCCGGTTTCCTCGACCGCGCCGTCGCGGCTGACGATGGCGCCAACCCAACGCAGGTCGAAAGCGTCGATCGCGTGGTGGTCGCGGCCCAGAACCAGCCCGGCATTGGCGGCGTTGTCGGAAATCGTGTCGGTGATGATCCGCGTCTTGCCGCTGTCCGGATCGGCGCGCAGGATGCGGGTGTCGAGGATTTCCAGCGACGGCACCACGTAATCGGTCGCCGCGATCACGTCGTCGCGGGTCACGTCCGCGCCGGACAGCGGTGCTTTCATCACGAAGGCGATCTCGGCCTCGATGCGGGGCTGGATGAACCGGCCCGCGGGCACCGTGCCGCCGGTGTCGAACAACATGTCGTCCATCAAAACGCCGCTGTCGGGAATGTCGATGTTCAGCGCCTGCTGCATCGCCCTCGATGTCAGCCCGATCTTCCAGCCGATCACCTCGCGTCCCGCCTCGCGGCGCGCCTCGACCAGCGCCGCCTGCACCGCATAGGCGTCGTCCATCGTCATGCCGGGATATTGCAGCGACAACAGGCCGATCTGCTGCCCCGTCTGTTCGGCCTGCCACAGCGCGGCGGCGGCTTGCTTGTGCTGATCCGGCGTCACGCCTCGTCCTCCACCGTGTTGCGCAGGATGCCGATGCCGGTCGCTTCCACCTCGACCACGTCGCCCGGTTTCAGGTAACGCGGCGGATCGAACCGCGCGCCCGCCCCGGTGGGGGTGCCGGTGACGATGATGTCGCCGGGCACCAGCGTGGTGAAGGTGCTGATATAGGCGATTTCCTCGCGGATCGGGAACATCATGCGCGACAGCACATCGTCCTGGCGCAGCTCGCCGTTCACCCGCGTCTGTATCCGCGCCTCATCGAGCTGCGCCGCATCGGTGAAGGGAACCAGCCACGGGCCGATCGCGCCGGACCTGTCCCAGTTCTTGCCCTGCGTGACGTTGAACTTGGCGTGGCGCACCCAGTCGCGGATCGTTCCCTCGTTGCACAGCGTCAGCGCGGCGATGTGGTCGTAGGCGTCCTCCGGCTTGATCCGCCGTCCTTCCTTGCCGATCACGATGGCGACTTCGCCCTCGTAATCCAGCGTGTGGTTTTCCGGCGGCCGGATCAGCGGGCAATCATGACCGGTGAAGCTGCGCGGGAAACGGGGAAACAGCGACATGTGCTTGGGCTGCGCGGTGCCGTCCTTGTATTCGGCGTTGCGGTCGGGGAAGTTCACGCCCACGCAGATGATCTTTTCGGGCGCGGGCACCGGGATGTCATAGCGGAAAGACCCGTTGGGGTGGGTCACCGAACGCCCTGCCGCTGCCTCTTGCAGCCGCGTCAGACCGCCCGCCGCGATCACCTCGCGCAAGCTCGGCCAGTCGGGAAAATCGGGCGACAGGGCGATGAACCCATCCTCGACCACCGCGCCGTAAAACTGCTGCCCCTCGGCGCTCACCGTTGCGAATTTCATCTCGATCCCCTGTCTTCTTCTTGGCAAAAATACTCCCGCCGGAGGCGTCCCGCCCCCGGCAGCCCGCGCTTACGGTGCGATGATCGGCTGCGCCTTCATCTTGGACTCCCGCAGTTCGACGCCTTCAAAGCTGCTGCCATGTTCGAACCAGCTTTTCGGCGCCGGCGCCCCCCACAGGGTTTGCCGCTGCGGGTCCTTCAGGTCCCATTTGATTGGCTCCAGGTCCGGGTCCACGGTCTGGTAATCGGAACAGTAGATTTCGATCCGGTGGCCGTCGGGGTCGAGGATGTAGAGGAAGAAGGCGTTGGAAATCCCGTGCCGCCCCGGGCCGCGTTCGATGTTGTCCAGATACCCGGTGGTGCTCATCAGATCCAGCAGGTCGATGATGTTGAGCGGCGTCGGCACCCAGAAGGCGGTGTGGTGCAGTCGTGGGCCTTTGCCATTGGTGAAGGCGATGTCGTGGATGCCGCCCTTGCGATGCATCCAGGCGGCCCAGAGGTTCCCGCTTTCCTCGTCCTCGGTGTATTCGGTGACGCGGAAACCCATTTCGTTATAGAAGGCGACGCTGTCGTCCACGTTCGGGCTGAAGCAGTTGAAATGGTCGATGCGAAGCGGCTTCACCCCGTGATAGAGCGCGTATTTCTGATGGATCGGTTCCAGCCGGTCCATCTTGAAATAGAATTCCATCGGCGCGCCGAACAGGTCTGTCGTGCGCAGGGTGCGGCCCTGATAGGGGCGGGTCACCCAAGCCACCGGCAGGCCCCTGGCCGCGAACCAGTCATGCGCCTTGTCCAGGTCGTCCTCGGAATAGACCTTGTAGGACAGGTAATTCACCTCCGCCGTCGCGCCCTTGCGCAGCACCATGCAGTGATGGCCGCGTTCTTCCATCGCGCGCAGGTAAATCACCTGGTCGTCCTCGTCGGTGACCTGCAGGCCCAGAGTGTCGACGTAAAACGCACGCGACGCGGCCAGGTCGGTGACCATCAACTCCACATGGCTCAGCCGGACGATGTTGAAGGCCGGATAAAGGTTCGGGGCGGGAATGGGCATGTCTGCTCTCCTTCGGGGCCCGGTTATACCGGGAAAATCACATTGGTCTGGCCGGTGCCGGAGCTGGGGAAATACTCGGTCACCACTTCGCATTTGCCGTCATACTTGTCCCAGCCAAGCGCGCCGTAAAGCATCGCGGTGTCGTGCATCGATCCTTCGCCGCAGCAGAACTGCGCGTAATCGCCCAGCATCTTCAGGAAGGTCGCGTGGTCGCCGCGTTTCCACATGTCCAGCACGTGCAGGTCCATCTGACGGTTGAATTCGGAACTGATGGTGAAGGTGCCGTTATTGGCGGCGTAATCCTTGTTGGCCCAGATCTTGTGGGACAGGCTGCCGCTGGCGACCAGCAGCACCTTGCTGTCGCTGGCCTCCACCGCTGCGCGGATCGCCTCGCCCACCACGCGGCTTTCGTCGTGACCGTGCACGGTGCACCAGGCGGCGATCGATACCACCTTCATCTCGTGTTCGCGGCTCATGAAGCGCATCGGCACTAGCGTGCCGTATTCCAGTTCCAGGCTGTCGAGGTGATGCGACAGGGTGAACGCACCCCGGTCGCTGGCAGCCTTGGCGATGGCATCGCCCAGTTCGGGGTTGCCGTCATAGCCATAGGGCAGGTCCTGGATGAATTGCGGGAATTCGTTCGAGGTGAACAATCCCTCGAACCGGCTGTTGGCGTTGATGTGAAAGCCTGCGTTGATCACCCAGTGGGTGTCGCAGATCACCACCGTGTCGGCGCCAAGCGCCTTGGCGCGCCGGGCAATTTCACGGTGCCCGTCGATGGCGGCCTGCCGCTTGCCCTTGATCGGGCCCTCCTGTTCCGACATCAGCATGGTCGGAACATGGGTCATCTTGGCGGCAAGAACGATTTCTCCCATCTGTCTTCCTCCTCCTCGAAGAAACTTTTCGCGCGTTTCCTAGGGCAGCCGGTTCAGGCGCCCAGCCGGGGGATGCGGTGCTGGCCGGTGGCCAGGCCGATATGTTTCTGCTCCATGTAGAATTCGAACGACCAGTCGCCGCCGTCGCGGCCGATGCCGCTGGCCTTGACCCCGCCGAAGGGGGTGGGCAGGTGGCGGACGTTTTCGCTGTTCACCCAGATCATCCCGGCCTCGAGCTTCTCGGTGAAGCGCAGCGCGCGGGTCAGGTCGTTGGTCCAGACATAGCCGGTGAGCCCGTATTGAACGCCGTTGGCGATCTCCAGCGCCTCTTCCTCGCTGTCGAACGGGATCGCGGTCAGCACCGGGCCGAAGATTTCCTCCTGCGCGACGCGCATGTCGTTGCGGGCCCCGGTGAACAGGGTCGGACGCACGTAATAGCCCGGTTGGTCCAGCGCTGCGCCGCCCGCCGCGACGGTGGCGCCGTCGGATTTGGCGATGTCGAAATAGGAACAGACCTTGGCGAAATGGGTCTGGTGAATGAGCGGCCCGATTTCGGTGGTCGGGTCCAGCGGATGGCCGACCTTGATCCTGTTCACCCGCTCGATCAGCTTGGCGGTAAATTCCTCGGCGATGCTCGATTGCACCAGCAGCCTAGAGGACGAGGTGCAGCGTTCGCCGTTCAGCGAATAGATCATGAAGATCGCCGCATCGAGCGCGCGGTCCAGATCGGCGTCGTCGAAGACGATCACGGGGTTCTTGCCGCCCAGTTCGAAATGCACCCGCTTCAGCGTGTCGGCACCCTGTTTCATGATCATCGAGCCGGTTTTCGATTCCCCGACGAAAGCGATGGCCTTGATGTCGGGATGTTCGGTCAACGCCTTGCCGGCGTCTTCACCAAAGCCGTTGACGAGGTTCCACACGCCCGGCGGCAGGCCGGCCTCCTCGGCGATTTCCATCAGGATGCGGGCGGTCACGGGGCTGAATTCGGCCGGTTTGTGCACCACGGTGCAACCCGCCGCCAGCGCGGGGGCGATTTTCCAGGTGCTGAGCATGAAGGGCGTGTTCCACGGCGTGATGACCCCGATCGGGCCGATCGGCACCCGGGTGGTGATGTTCATCAGCGTGGCCGAAGGCAGGTGCTGCCCGTCGCGCGCGGACGGTGCGCGGTCGGCGAAGAAACGGAAATTGGCCGCCCCGCGCAAAGCCGCCTTGGACATGAAGCGCAGCGCCTGCCCGGTGTCCCAGCATTCGCACAGCGCGATTTCCTCGGCCCGCTCGACGATGCCGTCGGCGATCTTGTGCAGGATCTTCTTGCGCTCATTCGGGTCCATGTCGCGCCAGGCCGGGAATGCGGCCTTGGCGGCCTTTGCCGCGGCGTCGATATCGGCGGCGCCGGATTTCGCCACAGAACAGATCAGGGTTTCGTCCACCGGCGAATGGTTGTCAAACGTTGCGCCGCTTTTTGCGGGTCGGTCCTCGCCCCCGATCCGGTTCAGGACGCCGCTGTCGCGGAACCGGGCCAGATAGCCTTGCAGCTTGTCGATATTGGCTTGAAGATCGGACATGGGGTCAGCCTTTCAGATGATCGCGGATGGTGCCGGTCTTGGGCGCCAGTTCCGGGTCGATGTCGCGCATTTCCATCGACAGGGCGATGGAACGGGTTTGCATCAGCGGTTTCAGGTAATCTTCGGCGGCGGCGAACAGGGCGGCGGTGGCGGATTTGCGCGCCTCCAGCGTACGGCCGCCGCGCAGACGGACAGAAATGTCGATATAACCGTGCTTGGGGTCGCCGTCGGCGATGCTGACATGGTCGGCGCGGAAAGCCCGCACCCGGATGCCAGCCATCGGGAAGACACCGGTGTCGATCGCCGTGCGCCGGATCAGGTCGCAGAACCCGGGCCAGTCCACCGCCTCTTCGAGGTTGGCGGAATAATCGATCATGAAATGGGCCATATCTTCTTCTCCTCTTAATTAACATGTTAATCAAATAGAGGGCGCTGCGTCAACCCTTCGGCTTGCCGTTTAGAAAAAACGAGGGCACACAAGGGTATGGACACGCACCGACCGACACCGCCGGATACGAATCGATCCCTGCCGATCGCCCTGTTGCGGGCGCGCGAAAAGGTGATGGGGCCGATCCGGCAGATGCTGTCCAACGCGGGCGTCACCGAACAGCAATGGCGCGTGTTGCGGGTGCTGGACGAAAAGGGCACGCTGGACCCCACCGAAATCGCCGACCGGTCCTGCCTGTTGCTGCCGTCTCTGACCCGCATCCTGCAGACGCTGGAAGGCAAGGGCATGGTGGCGCGCGCGCCGCATCCGACCGACCGGCGCAAGCAGCAGATTTCGATCACCGATACCGGCCGTCAGCTGATCCTCGACAATATGGCGGAAAGCCAGCGGTTGAACGCCTGGCTGCGCGACGAATTCGGGCCGGACAAGCTGGACGCGCTGCTGGACCTGCTGAACGAATTGGACGCGCTGGCACGGGATACCGGCGCGTAGGATTTTTCAGGAAACCCCTTCCGGCACGATCCCCTCTGCCACCCACTGATCGAAGATCGCCAGCACTTGTTCGCTGAACGCATCGTCGTTGATGTGGCAATCGAGGTCCTCCAGCGTGACGTTGGCCGGGCAGGCCGCGCGCATTTCGCTGCAAAACGCCGCCAGCCCCTCGGCATCGTGCAAAGGCGCGCCGGGGCGGTCCCATTCGTTGCCGCCCTGATTGGGCAGCAGGAAGGTTGTGGGGCCAGTCGCCGTGGACAGCTTGTCGGCCATCAGCCGCGCCACTTCGCGGCGCTCCTCGGTGCTCAGCAGGACCGAGGTTAGCAGCCGGTTATGGGCATGCGCCTCGCGCCCCTGCAAACGATCAGGCAGCGGTTGCCAGCCGATCAGGTCGACGAGGTCGTAACAGGCGGGGGCCACCATCTGCGGGATGCCTTTCAGTCCGGCATTGGTCATCCGGTCGGCGCCCGCCGAAATGCCCGACCCCATCATGTGATTGCCGACCTCCTGCGTGGCGAAATCCATCACGCAGGCAAACGCGCCCTGTTCCGCCAAAGATTCGAACGCTCGCCCGCCCATGCCGGTGGCGTGGAACACGGCGACCTCGTAACCGCGTTGTTCCAATGCGGGTTTCAGCTTGACCATGTAATGCAGGATCGTCTTGCCGAAACTGGTCATGCCGATCAGAGGCCGGTCGCGTTTTGGCGGCTCCACCGCGCGGGCGGCGCCCAGAACGGCGCCCGCCGCCTGGGACAGCGAGGATTTGCAGACCGAATTCAGCCCGTAAAGCCCGCCTGCCCAGAGGATCATCTGGATGTCGGCGGCCAGCCGTTCGGGCGGCAGCATGGCCGAGAAGCTGACCGTCGAAACCACGAATTTCGGCACGCCCAGGGGCAGCGCCGAACACAGGTCCAGCGCCAGGTCGGTGCCCATGGTGCCGCCCAGGACGATGGCGCCGTCGATCTTGCCCTCGGAATGCAGTTGCGCCGCCATTGCTGCAGCGCCCTTCGCCATGATCTGCATCGCGACGTTTTCGTCACCACTGTCGATGGCGGCCTCGATCGAACTGCCGCCCACCTGCGCCACATCGTGTTTCGACACGTCCGTCGGCGCCTTGGGATCGCCCAGCACGCTGACATCCATGGTCAGCACGCCACCGCCCTGACCCCGGATGCAATCGGCCAGATAGGACAACTCGTCATCCTTGGTGTCATAGGTTCCGGCGATCAGGATGGTCTTGTCTGCACTCATCGTCTTCCCCGTCACAGCTGAATCCAGGCGGTTTTCAAATCGGTGTATTTATCCAGCGCATGCAGCGATTTGTCATGCCCGTTGCCCGACTGTTTCACGCCGCCCAGCGGCACCGTATTGTCGGCGCCGCCATAGGTGTTCACATGCACCACGCCCGCGCGGATGTCGCGGATCATGCGATGGGCGCGCGACAGGTTGCCGGTCCAGACCCCGGCGGCCAGCCCGTAATCGGTGCCGTTGGCGATCTGTACCGCCTCTTCCTCGGTCTCGAAGGGCGTGACGGCCAGGACCGGGCCGAACACTTCTCGCTGCGCCAGTTGGTGGTCGGGCCGGACCCCGGTCACGATGGTCGGTTCCATGTAATAGCCGCCCGAGCTTTCAAGGATGCGGCTGCCGCCCAAGGCAATCTCGCCGCCTTCTTTCACGGCATCCGCGACGAAGCCCAGGTTGCCCTGCAGCTGGGTGTCGGAATTCACCGCGCCGATCTGGCTGGAGAGGTCGAGCGGATCGCCCACCTTCAGCGCCTTGGCGTGTTTCGCCATCAGGGCGACGAAATCGTCATGGATCGACCGTTCCACCAGCAACCGCGATCCGGCGACGCAGACCTGCCCGGAGTTGCGGAAAATCCCCATCGCGGATACCTTCGCCGCCTGATCCAGATCGGGCGCATCGGCAAACACCACGTTGGGCGACTTGCCGCCCAGTTCCAGATAGACCCGTTTCAGGTTCGACCGCGCCGAATATTCCAGAAGCCGCCGCCCGGTTGCCCCCGACCCGGTGAAGACCAGAACGTCGACATCCATCGACAGCGCCAGCGACTCGCCCGTCACCCGTCCCTCGCCGGTCACCACGTTCAGCACGCCGTCGGGCAGGCCCGCCTCGGCGCAGATCTCGGCCAGCCGCAAGAGCGACAGCGATGCGGTTTCGGCCGGTTTCAGCACCACCGAATTGCCCGCCGCCAAGGCCGGGGCCAGTTTCCACGCGCCAATCATCAGCGGGAAATTCCACGGCACGATGGCGCCCACCACGCCCACCGCTTCGCGATGCACCAGCCCCAGAACGTCGGGTGCGGTGGGGGCGATTTCGCCGTAAACCTTGTCGATCGCTTCGGCGTAATAGCGGAAGGTGCCCGCCGCCGATCCGGCCTCGGCCTTCAGCGCCATGCCGATTTCGGTGCCGTTGTCGCGCACGCCCAGCACCGTCAGCGCCAGCGCTTCGCGTTCGATGATGTCGGCGATCCTGTGCAACACCTTCTTGCGCGCGGCAGGGGCCATGCGCGACCAGCGCCCGTCCTCGAACGCCGCGCGGGCCGCGGCGACCGCGCGGTCCACGTCGGCCGCCGATGCGCTTTCAATCGTGGTCAGCTTTTGTCCGTCGATCGGCGAGACAACATCGAGCGTTCCGCCCTGCGCTTCTTGCCACGTTCCGCCAATATAAAGCTTCTGCGGCGGGACAGCTGCGCGCCGATATGTGTCGATGAGTGCTTGGTCGACCATTTGGCCTCCTTCAGTTCCTTGTGGTCCGCCCAGGCGCGGCGGACATGCAGGGCAAGAACGGCGATGATCAGCAGGAACAGGATCACCGCGATGGGACGCAGCGAGGCGTCATCGCCGCGCCCGTCCATGAAGAAATCGGGGAAGGTTTTGACCCGCGCCATCCCGGCGCGCAGCTTGACCTCCATGATGCCGCCCAGAACCATGCCGAGGATGATCGGCACGATGGGCAGCGACAGGCGTTTGAGGATGAAGCCCAGCACGCCGAACAGCGCCGCGATGACGCAATCGGTCACCGAATTGCGCAAGCTGTAGACGCCGACGAAGCTGAGCGTCAGGATAGCCACGCCGAGGAAACGGTTGGGAATCTTCACCACCTTGATCAGCTGGTTGGTGGCGAACAGCAGGAACACCAGGACCATCACGTTCAGGATCAGCAGCGCGAGGTAGAGCGCGACGACGAAATCCATCTGGTTTTGGAACAGCTGCGGCCCCGGCACCACGTTGTGCACGTAGAACACCGACAGCATCATCGCGGTCAGCGCCTCGCCCGGGATGCCGAGCGCCAGAAGCGGCACCATCGCGGCGGCGGGCACCGCGTTGTTGGCGGTCTCTGCCGCGATCAGCCCCTCGGAGGATCCATGCCCGAAATCCTCGGGCCGTTTCGAGGTCTTCTGCGCATAGGTGTAGGACATGAACTGAGCGGTGAATTCGCCCACCCCGGGGATCATTCCCATCAGTACGCCGAAACTGGCCGACACGCCCGCCACGCGCGGGTGGCGCGCCAGTTCGCGCAAGCCCTGGAACAGCCCGCCCTTCAGGCGGTTGATCCGGGTTTTCTCATCCTCGCCCTGCAGCAGGAAAAACGCCTGTGACAGGGCGAACAGGCCCAGCACCACCACGATCAGGTCGATCCCGCCGGACAGGAAGGATTGATCGAAGGTGTAGCGCTTGGAATATTTCACCGGCTCCAGCCCGATGGTGTTGATGAAGATGCCAAAGCACGCCAGCGCGGCGGCGATCAGCGTCTGCCGCCGATGCGCGGTGACCACCAGGATGATGCCCAGCAGGGCGGCCAGGAAAATCTCGCGCGACCCGAACATCGGCGCGACCTTGGCCAGAACGGGGGAAAACAGCATCAGGCAGATCACCGAAAAGATGCCGCCGAAGAAGGACGCGGAATAGGCCAGCGATATGGCCCGGCGCGCCTCGCCCCTCGTCGTCATCGGGAAGCCGTCATAGGTGGTCAAGGCGTTGACCGCCGTGCCCGGTGTATTGATCAGGATCGCCGGGATCGCGCCGCCATACATTGATGACCCGTAGATACCCAACAGCACCGTCAGCCCGACGATCGGGTCCATCGAAAAGGTGGCGGGCAGCAGGATCGCGATGGCGACGGCGGGGCCGACGCCGGGGATGGCGCCGATCAATACCCCGCCGACCGATCCGGTCAGCAGCGCCAGGACAACGTCCCAGCGGGCAAGGATATCAAGGCCGGAAAGCAGAAGGTCCATCAGGTCCTCAGAAATTCAGGATGAAGAAGCCGCGCATCGCGCCGGGCAGGTATTCGTAAAGCGCGGCACCGGGGATTTTCACGTTCAGCAAGGATTTGAACAGGAGCACGATTACGATGCCCAAGCCCGCGCTGATCCACAACAGCCGCCGGTCGCTGTATCCCATACGCCAGACCATTAGCGGCATGAACACCACCGTTACCGGCAGGTATCCCACCAGCGGCACCAGCATCACGTAAGCCATGAACCACAGCGCGTATTCCAGCACCTGCGCCCAGATCATCACCTCGTTGCGGTCGAACCGGTCAAGCTTGCGCCGGGGCAGGTGCCACAGGTGCAGCGCACCGAACAGGACCATGCCGCCCAGACCCACGGCGGGCCAGAACCGGGGCTGGGCGAAGAACTTGGTCTTCTTTACCCATTTGGTCTGATCACCGATCTGGCTCAGCAGCAGCGCCGACAGCGCCAGGAAGGCGATGGCGAAGATCACCTGACCGCTGCGCCGGCCGATCTGGCGCGAAAGCTCGTCTTGGCTCATGAGGGGTGTCCGGGTTCAGTGCGGAAAGGAAAGGCCGGGCAACCTGCGTCGCCCGACCGATTGGACAGGATCACTCCAGCAGCTTGCCGACGCGATCCACCGTTTCGATATCCGTGGCGATCCGGGCGGCGGCGTCATCCGCGCCCTGCCAGTAGACCAGCGCCCCGGTTTCCTTGGCGACGGCCTGTGCCCGCTCGCTCATCACCGTTTTCGCGGCCACGGCGATGATTTTTTCGCGCACGTCGGCGGGGGTGTCCTTGGTCACGAACAGCCCGTTCCACAGCGCGATGTTCAGGCTGTCGTCCAGTTCGCCAATGGTCGGCGCATCCGGGACCAGCGGGATGCGGCTGTCGGTGATCGCGGTCAGCACCTTGACCTGATCCAGGCAGGGCAGGATCAGCTGCAGCGTGGTGTTGATCACATCCGCATCGCCGCTGGCCAGCGTGTTGCAGTCCAGCGCGTCGAAGGCCGCGTCCGATCCCCATTCGAAACCGGCGTTGACGGCGAAGGCCTTGGTCACCTGCGTCGGGGTCAGAACGTCTCCGAAATGCCCCAAGGCCACGTCGTTGGATTTCGCATATTCCGCCAGTTCCGCCATCGAGGAATAGGGCGCGTCTCCGCTGGTGGCGATGACGAAGGGGTAGGTCAGGAAGATGCCCAGCGGGTCGAACTTGGCCGGGGTCAGTTCGTCGATGCCGATCTGGTGGCCGACCACCGGAACGCCGATCACGAAGGACCCGATGGTGTAGCCGTCGGCGGGCGCGTTGGCGACTTCGATCGCGCCGGGGAAGGGGCCGCCGCCGCCGCCGGGCTTGTTCACCACCGCCGCCGACACGCCGTATTCGGTCTGGAAATCCTCGGCGATCATCCGGGTCAGCACGTCTTCGAGGTCGCCCGGCGGCCAGGGCACGATGAAGCTGACGGGTTTTTCGGGGTATTCGGCGACGGCCGCACCGGCGGTTGCCGTAAGGGCAAGCGCAAGGGCGCCGCCCAGAATCTTTCTGATGGTCATTTCAAGCTCCCTGTTATGGTCGGTTCATTATTTGAACCGTTGGTTCTTTTTTAGATTGACAGAGGGTCGGAGTTTCTGTCAACGAATTTATAGGCCGGGGGATGGTTTTGATCTTTGTCCGCCCTGAAACGTGCAAAAGGGAAAGGTGATCCCGCTTATGGGAACGGTAACCAAGGCTTTGTCATTGCTGGACTATTTCAACCGGTCGCGGGCGCAGATCGGGCTGAGCGACATGACCCGCCTGTCGGGGATGAACAAGGCCACCGTGCATCGCCTGCTGACCGAATTGGCCGAACTGGGATTCGTCGAACAGGTCGGATCGGGGCGCGAATACCGGCTGGGACCGGCCTTCCTGCGCCTCGCCGCGCTGCGCGAGGCGGCGGTTCCGATGCGGGAATTGTCGCTGCAGGTGCTGCACGATCTGAGCGACGCGACCAGCGAAACCGCGCATATGTCGCTGCTGCAGGGCGACCAGTTGTCGACGCTGGCCTATGCCTACAGCCCGGTGCACGGCACCAAGGTGACGATGGAAGACGCCGAGGTCCTGACCCTGCACACCACCAGTTCCGGGCTGGCCGTTCTGGCCTATAGCCCTGCCGATTTCGTCGACCGGGTGCTGGCCGCGCCGCTGGAGGCGAAGACCCCCGACACGATCACCGATCCCGATCAGCTGCGCGCCCGCCTGCGCGCGGTGCGCGACACCGGCATCGCGGAATATGTCGGCGGGTTCGAGGAAGACGTGCATTCCCACGCGGTGCCGATTTTCGATTCCGCGCAGGCGGTGATCGGCGCGGTCGCCGTCGCCGCCCCGGTGTCGCGGATGGACGACACGCTGATCGCGCTGGTCCGCGCCGAGGTAAAGACTCACGCAATGAATTTGACCCGGCTGTTGGGCGGCTTCCCGCCCGACGATTTCAACCGAGATATTCCGGCCTGACCGGGCCGTTCGGAACAACGCCCGCGACAGGGCATTCAATCAGAGGGACAGACCCATGAAAGACAGCAATTTCCTGAAAGAGATGAATGCCCGCTCGGTCTGGCACCCGATGGCGCATCCTGCCGACAGCCAGAAAAACCCGCCCACCATCGTCACCGGCGCGCAGGGCGTGCGGATCACCGATGTCGACGGGCACGAGGTGGTCGATGGTGTCGGCGGCCTTTGGAACGTGAACCTGGGCTTTTCCTGCCAGCCGGTGAAGGATGCGATTGCGGCGCAGCTCGACCGCTTGCCCTATTATTCGATCTTCCGCGGCACCACGAACGATTGCGTGATCGAGCTGGCCGAGGAATTGCGCGATTTCTTCGCCCCCGACGGGTTGTCCCGCGCCTTCTATACCAGCGGCGGGTCGGACAGCGTGGAAACCGCTTTGCGGCTGGCGCGGCAATACCACAAGGTCAAGGGCGAACCGGCCCGGATCAAGTACCTGTCGCTGAAGAAGGGGTATCACGGTACCCACACGGGCGGCGCCTCGGTCAACGGCAATGCCAATTTCCGCACCCAGTACGAACCGCTGCTGCCCGGCTGCTATCACATCCCGGCGCCCTATACCTATCGCAACCCATTCAATGAAACCGACCCGGAAAAGCTGGCGCAGCTCTGCCTGCAGGCGCTGGAGGACGAAATCGCCTTCCAGGGTGCGGGCACCATCGCGGCGATGATCATGGAACCGGTGCTGGGCGCGGGCGGAGTGATCCCGCCGCATGAAAGCTTCATGCCCGCCGTGCGCGAGATCTGCAGCAAACACGGCATCCTGCTGATCGCCGACGAGGTGATCACCGCCTTCGGCCGCACCGGCAGCTGGACCGGCAGCCGTCACTGGGGCGTGCAGCCCGACCTGATGTGCACCGCCAAGGCGATCACCAACGGCTATTTCCCTTTCGGCGCGGTGATGATTTCCGATGCGGTGGCCGAGGTGTTCGAACAGGACGAAACCGGCCTTGCCGCCATCGGTCACGGCTACACCTATTCCGGTCACCCGGTGGGGGCGGCGGCGGCGCTGGCCTGCCTGGCGGAAACCAAGCGGCTGAACGTCAAGGACAACGCTGCAGAGCGCGGGGCGGAGCTTTTCGCCGGGCTGCAGGCGCTGCAGGCGGATTTCGACGTGATCGGCGACGTGCGCGGCGGTCACGGTCTGATGTGCGCGCTGGAGCTGGTCAGCGACCGCGCCACCAAGGCGCCGATCGACAAGGCGCGGGTCAACAAGGTGCAGGAAGTGGCCTATCAGTCCGGCGCGATGGTGCGGGTGTCGGGGCCCAACATCATCCTGTCGCCGCCACTGGTGCTGGCGTCCGAGGACGTGCAGGTGATCCTGTCGTCGCTGCGCGCCGGGTTCGAAAGCCTGTAACAGCGATCAGAAGAAAACAAAGCCCGGAACAAGGCCGCCAGGTCGCCGGGACAGCGCCAGTCCGTCCGCACGGGCTGGCGCTTTGGTGAGGTTTGATCTTCCACCGATGGCGAGCATGAGTTTGGCGGGATAAACTGCCACGCTCACAGGTCGCAGCGCCACCCCGCGGACTGGCGCAGGCCCGGCTTGCGCAGCCCGATCAGCCCGCGTTCTGCCGTTCGATATAGGCGCGCAGCTCTTCCGCCTCGCGCCGCGCTTCGCGCAGCCCGTCCATTGTGGCGGACAGTTCGGCCTCGGTCTGCGACAGCTGGTTGGTCAGCTCGGCCTCGCGCTGCTGCATATAGGTGATCGCCTGGTCGCGGGCTTCCTCGGCCTCGTGCAGTTCCTGCGCCATGCGTTCCAGTTCGCCGATATCGGACTGGGCGACGCGGGTGAACTTGTGGATCAGCCAATAGGCGAACCAGCCGAGGCAGAAGGCCACGAACAAAACGATGGCCGTTGCGATGATGAACTCGGTTCTATTCATTGGTTTGCGTCCTCCGCATCGGCGTCTTCGCCCGGCTTGTCTTCTTCGGCGGGCATGTCTTCCTCGGCCGTGGGTTGGTCTGTCTCAGCTGTCGTAGCTTCTTCTTCGGCGGCCGGGATGGTGTCGTTGTCGGCGCCTTCCGCGGTCGCGTCCATGCCTTGCTCTGCTGCTTCGGCTTCAAGGCTTTCAAGCGCGGTTTCGCCTTCCACCACCGGTTCGGGGCGGATCAGCTTGAATTCGATCCGGCGGTTGGCGTCGCGGCCTTCCTCGGTTTCGTTGCTGGCGATCGGGTTGCTTTCGCCATAGCCGACCGCCTTGAAGGACGAGGTCAGGATGCGCCGTTCGCGCAGCGCGTTGAGCACCGCCTGGGCGCGCGCCTGGCTCAGCGCCTGGTTCATGCTTTCGCGGCCCTGGCTGTCGGTGTAGCCGCCGATTTCCATCTTGATCTCGCCGCATTCCTTCAGGATTTCGGCGATGGCGTCGATGATGTTCTGGGAATTCGCGTCGGGCGTATAGGACCCCGGTTCGAAATTGATCTTGCTGGTCTCGAGGATCTTGCCGATCCGGGCCTCGCATTCCTCGGGGGTGGGGATCGCCGCGACCGGGTCGAGCTTTTCCAGGTATTCGACGTCGATGTCGAAGCGCGCGCTTTCGCCCAGCTTGGCGACCAGCAGACGGGCGATGCGGGCGCTGGCATCGGGGCGGCCGGTCTTGCCGTAGATCGAAATCACATCGGGCGTCACCGTCACCGCGCCGTTGGACAGCTGCGACAGCGCCTCGATCGCGGCCAGCACCCGCAGCGGCCAGCTGTCGGGCAGCGTGTCGTCCAGTCGCGCGGCGGTATAGACCGAGGCCGATCCGAACCGCGCCCGCGCATAGCTTTCGGTGGCGGCGCGCGCCAGGTCGTCGGAGAGCCGTCCGCGCAGCTGCACCTGGCCCTCGGGCGACAGGGTGGCGACGAATTCAGGCGCCTCGCCGGGTTCAAGATCGGCCGGTCGCGGCAGGGTGGGGTGCAGCGAAAACAGATCGGGAAGGTCGTTTTCCAATTCACCCACCACCCGGTCGAAGCGGGCCTGTTCGGTGCCCTCGGCTGCGATCAGCGTGATGTCGGCATCGGCAAAGGTCACCGAGCCGCCGCCGAGGTCTGCCAGGGCGGCAATCGACAGTTCGGCGGCCTCGGCCCAGCGGGGCGAGGGCACGCCAAGCCCGATGGTGCAGTCGGCCTCGCCGCTCAGCCCGGCCTTGCGCGCGGCGGCCAGGATGCGGTCGCGGGCCTCTTCGTCCTCGGCGGAACAGGCGTCGAAGCGGGCCTCATCGCCTTCGATCAGGAATCGCAGGGTGAAGGGGGTGATCACCGGGCGCGGCGCGGAAATATCCAGCGCCAGCTCCAGGTCGTGCCCGGCGGCGCGCGACAGGTCCTTTTCCAGCTTGAGCTTGGCTTCGGCGCTGTCGGTCATGGCGCGGATGGCAATGGCCCCCGCTTCAACCGAAATCTTCGACCGTGGCAGGGTCTTCAGCGCCTTGATGCCGAAGTCGACGCTGTCTTCCCAATCTTCGGGCATGTCGTAATCGGCGGTCTGCAGCAGGTCGGACACCGGCGCGTCGCCGGCGATCGATTGCAGCGACTTGACCAGCTTGCCCCTGTCCATATCCGCCGGCACCAGCCCGATCAGGGAAATGCCGCTGTCGTTGCGCAGGATTTCGATGGAAAAGCGCGGCGCCTGCATCGAGGCGCTGTCGGCCACGCCCATGTCGTCGATCACCCGCGCCGCGTCGACGACGCCGC
Organism: Thalassovita mangrovi; assembly: GCF_009857745.1. Taxonomy (GTDB): domain Bacteria; phylum Pseudomonadota; class Alphaproteobacteria; order Rhodobacterales; family Rhodobacteraceae; genus Thalassobius; species Thalassobius mangrovi. The sequence goes on along the minus strand of NZ_WWEN01000010.1, from coordinate 90,992 downwards.
CCGCGGTGGTGATCGCCTTGAAACGCTGTGCCTCGGACGGGGCGGTGCCAGTCAGGAACACCTTCAACCCGTCGGCATGGACCTCGGCCCAGGTCAGCCCCTGATCGTCGAGGCTGCGGCGGATGCCGAGTTCGGAATTGTCCTCGATCACGTCCACCACGCTATGGGCGGCCAGCAATCCCAGGGCTGCGGCGATCGCGAAGGGCGCGGCAGTAATAAGAAGCGAAGACAGGCGCATATTTTCCTGCAGGTATTGTCAAGTTGTGCAGATGTTTAGGCCCGCAGGACACATTGTGCAATCACAGCAGCGCGGCACCGGCGAAAAACAGCAAAGGGATCAATCCGGTGTCGCGGTTGGCGCGGAACAGTTTCAGGCAGATCGCGTGATCCTCGGTATCCAGAACCCGCATCTGCCAGACCATATGCGCGCCGAAGGCCCAAGGGCCCAGCAGCGCCACCAGGATTGCGAAGGGCGACCCGTCGCGCCCCGTCATCGCCAGCAGAACCGCCAGCGCCATCAGCGCGACGGACAGCACCAGGAAGCGCTTCAGCCATTGCGGCGTGCGTTCGGCGAACAGCCGGGCGGTGGATTTCACCCCGATCAGCGCGTCGTCTTCCTTGTCCTGATGGGCATAGATCGTGTCATAGAACAGCGTCCAGGCCATGCCCGCGAAATAGAGCGCGAAGGCCGCCGGGTGCAGCGACCCGGTATGCGCCACCCAGGCCAGCAAGGCACCCCAGTTGAAGGCGATGCCCAGGAAGACCTGCGGCCACCATGTGAAGCGCTTGGCGAAGGGATAGATGGCGACCGGCAGCAGCGACAGCACGCCCATCGCGATGGCGGCGGTGTTGAAGGTCAGCAGGATGGCGCAGGCCACCAGCGCCTGCAGCACCAGATAGGCGGCGGCCTGCTTGGCGCTGACCTGTCCCGACGGGATCGGGCGCGACCGGGTGCGTTCGACCTTGGCGTCGAAATCGCGGTCGGTGATGTCGTTCCAGGTGCAGCCCGCGCCGCGCATCAGCCAGGCGCCGATGCCGCAGCCGACGAAGATCCACAGATCGTGCATCCGCGCCTGCCCGTCATGCAGGATCGCTAAGGCCAGCCCCCACCAGCAGGGCAGCAGCAGAAGCCATGTCCCGATCGGCCGGTCGGCGCGCGACAGCCGCAGGTAAGGGCGCGTCCAGGCCGGGGCCAGGTGATCCACCCAATTGCCGCGCACGGCGTCGGAAACCTGGCCTGCGGGCTCTGGCGTCTGGGGATTGTGCGGCATATGAATAGGTCCATGACAATGAAGATCCGCCTCTATGTAGATCATCCGCTGGGGCAGGGGCAATCGGTTCCCCTGGACCGCGACCAGGCGCATTACCTGTTCGGGGTGATGCGTCAGCAGCTTGGCGCGCAAGTGGCGCTGTTCAACGGGCGCGACGGCGAATGGCGTGCCGAGGTGGTCGAGGCGGGCAAGCGCGGCGGCACCCTGGAATGCCGCGAGCAGACCAGGCCGTTGCAGATGCCTCCCGACCTGTGGCTGATCTTCGCGCCGATCAAGAAGGCGCGCACCGATTTCATCGTCGAAAAGGCGGCCGAGATGGGGGCCGCCAGGATCATCCCGGTGCAGACCGATTTCACCAATTCCGAACGCATCCGGCAGGACCGGCTGCAGGCCCACGCGGTCGAGGCGGCGGAACAATGCGGCGGCACCTTCGTGCCGGAAGTGACCGATCTGCAGAAGCTCGACCGGCTGCTGGCCGACTGGCCCGAGGATCGCAAGCTGATGTTCTGCGACGAGGCGGAGGTCGGCGCGGGCAAGGTTCTGGGCGAGGCGGGGCCGGGCCCCTGGGCGATCCTGATCGGCCCCGAGGGTGGTTTTTCCGAGGCCGAGCGCAAGCGGCTGCACGCGTTGCCCTTCACCCATGTGGTCAGCCTCGGCCCGCGCATCCTGCGCGCCGACACCGCGGCGGTGGCCGCGCTGACCGTCTGGCAGCAGGCCCTGGGGGATTGGGGATGATCCGGCAGGCGCGGCCCGGCGAAGAGGCGGAGATCGACGCCTTCCTGGCCGGTCACCCGGAAACGTCGATGTTCCTGCGCAGCAACCTGGCCGAATACGGGCTGGAAGACCGGCAACACCCGCACGCGATCACCTATTACCGCGCCCCGCAAACCGGCCCGGTCGAGGCTATCTTCGGGCGCGCCAACAATGGCTTCCTGATGTGCCAGGCCCCGGCGGCGGGGCCCGGTCTGTGGCAGGATTTCGCCGCGACCCTGCAAGGGCAGCAGGTCTGCGGCATGACCGGGGATGACGGTCAGGTTCTGGCGGCGCTCGCCGCGCTTGGCCTGTCGGAGGGGGCGTTCAACCTGAACCATGCCGAACCGCTTTACCGGCTCGACCTGGCAGCGTTGCGGGCTGTTGATGTGGATATACGCCGACCGGTGGCCGATGATGTCGACCTGCTGTCGCTGTGGTTCGCGCAATATATGCGCGACACCGGGCAGGGCGGGGATCAGGCGGACAGCCTGCGCGCCGCCATCACCCGCGCGGTCGAGGCGATTTCGCGCGGCAAGACGCGGCTGTTGATCGAAGGCGGGGTGCCCGTCGCGATGACCGGCATCAACGCCGAGGTGGGCGATATGGTGCAGATCGGCGGCGTCTTCACCCCGCCGGACCGGCGCGGGCGGGGCCATGCCCGCCGCGTGGTCGCCGCGCACCTGGCGGAACTGCGCGATGCAGGCATCAATACCGCGATCCTGTTTGCCAATAACGCCGCCGCTGCGCGCGCCTATGAAGCGATCGGGTTCGAACGGATCGGGGCCTATCGCGTGGCGATCCTGAAAGCGCCCCGGGTGATCGGAGCCGCCGCATGAGTTTCCTGCGCCCCGAAGCCGCCGCCGGTCTGCGCCGCTGGAGCGAATCCATTGTCGCGCTGTGTCTCAGCCTGCTGGGGCTTTACTGGGCGCTGACCTCTTTCGGGCTGCTGCGCTGGCTAGGCTGGGTGATCCTGGCGCTTGGCGTGGTCTGGGTGTTCCTGTCGGTGCGCCGGGCGCGGTTTGCCCGTGGCATGGGCGGCGCGGGCATCGTCGAGGTGGACGAGGGCCGGGTCAGCTATTTCGGGCCGCGCGTCGGCGGATCGCTGGCGATCCCGATGCTGGTCACGGTGCGGCTGAAGCGCGACGCGGGGGGCGACCTGGCCTGGTTCCTGCTGGCGCAGGAGACCACGCCGCTTAACATTCCGGTGAACGCGGAAGGGTCGGATGCGCTGTATGACGTCTTCGCCGCCCTGCCGGGCCTTGATATGCAGGCGATGCTCAGGGCGCTGAACGATCCGCCCTCCGACGACGTGCTGATCTGGCATTCCGACATGCGCCGGTTGCATTGACTTTGCCGGAAAATGACCTCAATTCTGACCGGACCTAAAAAAGGCAAGACAGAGCGGAGCGAACCATGTCAATTCCCCAATCCGGCGGCGGGCCGATCGAACATCGCGACCAGCTGGCCGAATATCTTGCCTCGGGCTGCAAGCCCGATTCCAACGACTGGCGCATCGGTACCGAGCACGAGAAATTCGGCTATTGCAAGGATGCGCAGAAGCCCATTCCCTATGATGGCGAACGGTCGATCCGCGCCGTGCTGGAAGGGCTGCGCGACCGCTACGGCTGGAACGAGGTGCGCGAGGGCGGCCACCTGATCGGGCTGGAAAAGGACGGCGCCAACGTGTCGCTGGAACCGGGCGGGGCGCTGGAACTGTCGGGGGCGCCGCTGGAAACCATCCACCAGACCTGCGACGAGGTGAACACCCACCTGCGCGAGGTGAAGGACATCGCTGACGAGATCGGCGTCGGCTTCATCGGGCTGGGCGCCGCCCCGGTCTGGACCCATGACCAGATGCCGCTGATGCCCAAGGGGCGCTACAAGCTGATGGACGCCTATATGGACAAGGTCGGCACTACCGGCACCACCATGATGCGGCGCACCTGCACGGTGCAGGTGAACCTCGATTTCGGGTCCGAGGCGGACATGGTGCAGAAATTCCGCGTGGCGCTGGCGCTGCAGCCGGTCGCCACCGCGCTCTTTGCCAATTCGCCCTTCTTCGAGGGCAAGCCCAACGGCATGAAATCGTACCGGTCCTGGGTCTGGCAACACCTGGACCCGGCGCGCACCGGGATGCTGCCCTTCGTGTTCGAGGACGGGTTCGGGTTCGAACGCTATGTCGATTACGCGCTCGATGTGCCGATGTATTTCGTTTACCGCGACGGCAAGTATATCGACGCCCTGGGCCAGTCGTTCCGCGATTTCCTTGACGGCAAGCTGCCTGCGATGCCGGGCGAAACCCCGACGCTCAGCGACTGGGCCGATCACCTGACCACGATCTTCCCCGAGGCGCGGATCAAGAAATACATGGAAATGCGCGGCGCCGATGGCGGCCCGTGGCGTCGCATCTGCGCTTTGCCTGCCTTCTGGACCGGGCTGATGTACGATCAGTCCTCGCTCGATGCGGCCTGGGACCTGGTGAAATACTGGGATGCGGAAACCCGCGAAGCCTGGCGGGTCGAGGCCGGTATCCGCGGTCTGCAGGCGATCGTCGGCGGTCGCCGGATGATCGATCTGGCCGCCGAGGTGCTGGACATTTCGCGCGCCGGTCTGAAGGCGCGGGCGCGCCCCGGCCTGGGCGGCATGGTGCAGGACGAACGCCATTTCCTACACGCGCTGGAAGACAGCGTCGAGACCGGCAAGACCCCGGCGGACGAGCTGCTGGAACATTACCACGGCGACTGGAACGGCGATCTGAGCCGGATCTACGCCGAATATTCCTACTGATCGGCAGGGCTGCAGGGCGAAATCGGAAACCGGTTTCGCCCTTTGCGCTTTGTGTTCCGAAAAACACCTCGTTTTCCGGTACTGTGCTAGTATGGCCCTTTCAGGAGGGTTTTTGATGATGATGTTTCAACGGACGCGGCGGGTCTTCTTGGCGGCCCTGGCCGCTTGTCTGGTCGCTGGTACGGCCTTGGCGCAGTCGATCGAAGGAACCTATCGCGCAGAGGGGCGCAATCCCGACGGATCGACCTATACGGGCACCGTGATGGTGACGGATCGCGACGGCGCGGTGCAGTTCAACTGGCGGGTCGGGAATTCGACTTACGTCGGTACGGGGACGCGCAATGGCGATGTGATCTGGGTCGATTGGGGCAGCCAGTACCCGGTGGTCTATGTGCGGATGCCGAGCGGCGAATTGCACGGCACCTGGCAGAACGGCACGGCGCTGGAACGCTTGATCCCCTGATCCCACGTCCTGCCGGTGTGGGGCGGGGCAATGCCCCGCCGCCGTTTTCGCGTCGCAGCGCTTATTGCAGCAGGACGGCCGGATCTTCGTGTTCGATCTCGGTCCACTTGCCTTCGGCCTTTTCGAGATAGCCGGGGATGTCGCTGTTCCAGCGCTCCTGGATGTCGGTGGACAGGTTCAGGTAGAGTTCGTCATCGATGATGGCCCAGACGGTCGGGTCGCCGTCGACCTTGATGCCCATCGCGGTGCCGAAGGCGCAGTAGCCGCCGTATTTCGGCAGGTAGGCTTCGGGATCGGCGTCGAAGGTGGCCTTGTTGGCGTCGGAGGAGAACCGGTAGGTGGTGTCTTCATAGACCGAAGTGATCTTGTAGCTGCCCTTGGTGGGCGCGCCTTCGGTGAAATAGGCCACCGGGTCATAGCCCTGCAGCGCCAGCCCGGTCGAGGAGGCGTTCACCTCGACCCCGGCAGCCAGCGCGGCACCGGCGAGAGAGGCGGAGAGCGCGATACCGCCCAGCAGCGTCTTGATCTTGTTCATGGGAAATTCCCTTCCTTTTGTTTTTTGCCCGGGTCGATTCAATTGCGAACCCGGATTTTCAAATGAGCGGACAGCGAAACCGTGCTGCCCAAGGTTGAAACTGGGGCGGCGGGGCTTCACGTTCAAAGCAACTGTTTTTGACTGTGCGCGGCCATACGGGGCGCTGTGCGAAATTGCGGGAAACGGGCGTGCGCAGCAGCAGCGGGGCGGTTTCAGGCCCGCGTGATCCATAGGTGCGCCCGTTCCGGGCGCGCTGGATGCGCTTCGCCTGAGGGCGAAGCGGTTGGGGGCGCTGCCCCCGACGTTGAAAACCGGTCGGTTTTCAACGCCTCCCCCGGGATATTTGAAAAAAGGAGAAGGGCTATTTCTGGCCGATCTTGGGCTCGGTTCCGGCGCGCAGCCGGGCGATATTGGCGCGGTGGGTCCAGAAGATCAGCACGGTCAGCGCCGCGCCCAGCACGATCAGTGTGCCCTGGCCGAGAAACACCATCCAGATGGTGCTGAGCGCCGCCGCCAGCAGCGCCGAAAAGGACGAGGTGCGGGTGATGAACGCGGTGACCAGCCAGGTGGCGCAGGTGGCGAGCCCGACCGGCCAGGCCAGCGCCAGCATCAGGCCGATGAAGGTCGCCACGCCCTTGCCGCCCCTGAATTTCAGCCAGACCGGGAAGCAATGGCCGATGAAGGCGGCGAGCCCCGCCAGCTGCGCCGCGTCCTCGCCCGCCAGCGCGCGGGCCAGCAGCACTGCGGCGGCGCCCTTGCCGCCGTCGAGCAGCAGCGTCAGCGCGGCGGCGGGTTTGCTGCCGGTGCGCAGCACGTTGGTGGCGCCGATATTGCCCGATCCGATCTGGCGCAGGTTGCCCAGCCCCATCGCGCGGGCCACGAGCATGCCGAAGGGGATCGAGCCCAGCCCGTAACCGATCAGCGCCCAGAGGATCAGGATCGCGGGGGAGGAGACGAGATCCGGCATCAGTTTTCCCCGAAGACCTGTTTGCCGCCGACGAAGGTCGACAGCACCTTGCCCTGCATCCGCTGGGTGTCGAAGGGCGTGTTCTTGGATTTCGAATGCAGCTTGAACCGGTCCAGCACGAAGGGCGCATCGGCGTCGAACAGCACCAGGTCGGCGGGGGCGCCGGTGCTCAGCCGGCCGCAGGGCAGGCCGAGCCGTTTGGCGGGATTGAGCGACATGGCGCGGAACAGCTGCGGCAGGGTCAGGTCGCCGGAATGGTAGAGCCGCAGCACCGCCGGAAGGAAGGTTTCCAGCCCCACCGCGCCGCTGGCCGCTTCCTCGAAGGGCAGGCGCTTGGATTCCTCGTCCTGCGGCGTGTGGAACGACCCGATCACGTCGATCAGACCGTGGCGCAGCGCCTCGACGATCGCCAAGCGGTCGTCCTCGGACCTGAGCGGCGGCTTGACCTTGAAGAAGGTGCGGTAATCGGCGACGTCGAATTCGTTCAGCGTCAGGTGATGGATCGAGGTGCCCGCGGTGACATCAAGCCCGTTCTTGCGGGCGCGCTCCAAAGCGGGCAGGGCGCGGGCGGTGGTGATCTGGTCGAAATGGTATTTCGCCCCGGTCATTTCCAGCAGAGCGATATCGCGGTCCAGCCCCATCCGTTCGGCCATCGGCGATACGGCGGGAAGACCTCGCAGCGAGGCGAATTTGCCGCTGGTCACCGCCGCGCCCAGCGAAAGTCCAGGATCCTGCGGATGGCCCATCACCAGCGCGTTCAGGCTGCGCGCATAGGTCAGCGCGCGCGACAGCACCTTGGTGTCGCTGACCACGTGATCGCAATCGGTGAAGGCGATGGCGCCGGCGTCCTGGAGAAAGCCGATTTCGGTCATCTCGCGGCCTTCGCGCCCCTTGGTCAGCGCCGCCATCGGCACCACGTTCACCGGTGCTGCCTCATTGGCGCGGCGGGTGACGAATTCCAGCGTTTCGGGGCTGTCGATCACCGGCGCGGTATCGGGGCGCGTCACCATCGTGGTCACGCCGCCCGCCGCCGCCGCAAGGCCCGCCGACTTGAAGCTTTCCTTGTGCCGCTCGCCCGGTTCGCAGACCTTCACGCCGATATCGACGATGCCGGGGGCGAGGTACTTGCCGCGCCCGTCGATCACGCGAGTGCCTTCGGGCACAACGATTTCCGCCCCGTGCCCGGCGATCACGCCATCCTTGACCAGAAGCGTACCATGGGTGACCGACCCGGCTTCGGGGTCGATCATGTGGACATCGGTGAAAAGCAGCGTCGTCATGTGGGCTTTCCTTCAGCGGCGTTGCGGCCGGTATAGCCGGAGAGATGCGGAAAGGGGAGGGCGTTCATCGCATTTCCTTTTGGTCTTCGATGCGCCCGTCGTGGCGCGCGGCGCGCTGGATGTCGCGCATCATGCGATAGACCTCGCGCCCCTCGGCGATGCGTTCGAAGCCGACCTTGATGCGGCGGTGGCCGTTTTTCGTGCGTTTGGTGGTTTCGGCGAAATGCAGGGTGGGCAGCGGGCCGTCGTCCAGGCTCAGCACCGTGTCGGGCGTGATCGGATAGCTGTCCAGCGACCGGCCCCGCAGCGGCAGGTCGCTGGCGATGAAGGCGCGCCGGTTGCTCAGCGTGTACCAGCTGTGGCGGCGCTTATAGGCGGACCAGAACAGCCCGCCGATGCTGAGCCCGATCCCGACCGAGAAATGGATCAGCCCGAACATCCAGAAAAACCCGCCCGCCTGCGACGCCATGATCATCCAGAACAGCGCGAAACCGGCAAAGGCCAGGCCGAACAGGAAGGTCGCGATATTGGCGGGCTTGAACACCACCGCGCCGTCGGGGCGGCCCTGCCAGATCACCTCTTCCCCGGGATCGAGAATGCCGTCCCAGCCGGTCATCCCAGGCCCCCGTTTCGGGCCCGTTCGATCCGCGCGATGGTGTCGTCGCGGTCGGCCTGGAATTTCAGCATATGCTTGTCGCCCGACAAGGTAACCAGCTGCACCGCGCTTCCCAGTTTGCGGATACGGGCGATCTCGGCCAGGCGCAGGTTGCGCCCCTGCGGGCCCAAGAGCCGGGTTTCGGTCATGTCCCAGCGGGCCTTCAATTCGTCCGAGGCGAGGTAGAAGGCGCGCACCGCCACCGCGGCCAGCCCGCCGATCGCGCCGGTCCAGACATGCGGGTTGCCAGTAACCCAGAGCGCCGCCATGCCGACCGCCATCGCCCCCGCCGCGATCCAGGCGTGATCGCGCCAATAGGCGCCCCTGTCGGGGTGGAAGCTGTGCCGGACGGTTTCGCCGGTCTGCAGCGGCGTGGTCGGTGTCATCTCGGGGATCATCCGAAGGTCCCTTTCAGGAAAGCGATCAGCGCGGCGAGGCTCAGGGCGAGGATCAGAACGGCGGCCCAGAACCAGCGCGGCAGTTGCGGCGCGGGGGCCGGTTCGGCAGGTGCCTCGCCAATGCTGCCCTGTGCGGATGCACTGCGCAGCGGGGTGAATTCTATCTCGGGCGGTTCTTCGTCCCAGGCGCCGATCAGGGTGACATGCGCGGCCGGGGCCAGCGTTTCGTGGCGGTCGTGAAAGGCGCGGGAATAGAGGATCATGACGGTGCCGTCCAAGGCCTCGATCCGCGCCCGGTCGTGTTCCAGCGCCGCCTCGGGCAGCCCGTTGGCCTTGACCAGGTAATTGAACAGCCCGAAATCCGACAGATCGGAGGCCTCGAATATCTCGATCCGGGTCGCGTCGATTTCCGCCACACCCAGCAGATCGGCCAGCCGCCCGGCCGCCAGCCCCGGCTCGGCGGCGTTCAGGATCACCTGCAGCCGCTCGCGCTCGTCCCGGTCCACGTCGAGCGCGAACAGGCGCAGGCCCTTGCCTTCGTCGGGCCGGACCTGCAGCGGGTCGATCACACCATCACCCCTTGCTCCGCCCGCGCCGCGCGCAGGTTGCGCGCCAGCAGGTCCATCGCGGCCATCCGCACCGCGACGCCCATTTCCACCTGTTCCTGGATCACCGACCGGTTGATGTCGTCGGCGATGGTGCCGTCGATTTCCACGCCCCTGTTCATCGGGCCGGGATGCATCACGATGGCGTCGGGCTTGGCCACGGCCAGCTTGTCGGCATCGAGCCCGTAGCGGTGGTAATATTCGCGCTCGGACGGGATGAAGCCGCCATCCATCCGTTCCTTCTGAAGCCGCAGCATCATCACCACGTCGACGTCCTGCAGGCCCTCTTCCATGTCGTGGTAAACCTCGACCCCGAACTGGTCGATCTGGGCGGGCATCAGGGTGGGCGGGCCGACCAGCCGCACCCGGTTTTCCATCTTGCCCAACAGGATCAGGTTCGACCGCGCCACGCGGGAATGGGCGATGTCGCCGCAAATCGCGATGTTCAGCCGGTGCAGCCGGCCCTTGGCGCGCCGGATCGTCAGCGCGTCCAGCAGCGCCTGCGTCGGGTGTTCGTGCCGCCCGTCGCCCGCGTTCAGCACCGCGCAATTGACCTTCTGCGCCAGCAGGTCCACCGCGCCGGAATGCGGATGGCGCACCACCAGCAGGTCGGGATGCATCGCGTTCAGCGTCAGCGCGGTGTCGATCAGCGTCTCGCCCTTCTTGATGGAACTGGCCTGCATCGCCATGTTCATCACGTCGGCGCCCAACCGCTTGCCCGCCAGTTCGAAACTGGCCTGCGTCCGGGTCGAATTCTCGAAGAACATGTTGATCTGGGTCAGCCCGGCCAGAGCGTCGGAATGTTTCATCTCGCGCCGGTTCAGATCGACATACTGGTCGGCCAGGTCCAGCACGGCCGTTATCTCCGACGGGTGCAAGGGTTCGATCCCCAGAAGATGCTTCTGCGTGAATGTCATCGATCCCTCCATGCTGGCATTGCCCCGCTTATAAAAATACCCCTCTGCCCCCGCAAGCCTCCGCGTTTCTTCTTGGCGCAAATACTCCGGGGGTGAATGCGCGGCACGGCCGCGCAGAGGGGGCAGCGCCCCCTTTCCCCCGCCTGCCGCAAGGGATAGTTTCCAATTCATGGAATCGGCACTGGATTTTCACACCGCCAAGGCGCTGCTCGAGTGGCAGATCGAACTGGGCGCGGATGAGGCGCTTTGCGAAGCGCCGGTGGATCGCTATGCGCTGGAGGCCGAGAAACCCAAAGCCCGCGCCAAGCAGGCCTCGCCAGCGCCGGTCAAAGCGCCCGAGGTCGATCCGGCGGCCGAGGCCCGCGTGGCGGCCAAGGCGGCGCAGGACCTGGCCGGACTGCGCGCCGCGATGGAGGCCTTCGATCACTGCGAACTGAAACGCGGCGCGCGCCAGCTGGTGTTTTCCGACGGCAATCCGGCGGCCCGCGTGATGATCATCGGCGAAGCGCCGGGGCGGGATGAAGACCGCGAGGGCCGTCCCTTTGTCGGCCGCGCCGGGCAATTGCTGGACCGGATGCTGGAGGCGATCGGGCTCGACCGCGCATCGGACGCGCCGGAAACCGCCGTCTACATCACCAATGTGCTGCCTTGGCGGCCGCCGCAGAACCGCGATCCGAAACCGGATGAGATTGCCATGATGCTGCCGTTCCTGGAACGGCACGTGGCGCTGGCCAATCCCGACATCCTGATCCTGATGGGCAATATCAGCTGCCAGGCGGCGTTGGGCAAACGCGGCATCACGCGGCTGCGCGGCCACTGGGCCGAAGCCTTCGGCAAGCCCGCCCTGCCGATGTTCCACCCCGCCTACCTGCTGCGCACGCCGCAGGCCAAGCGCGAAGCCTGGGCCGACCTGCTGGAGGTGAAGGCGCGGCTGAGGGCCATGTCATGAAGGTGCTGGGTTTTTCCGACCTGCACCTGGCGCGCCGCGCCGCCGCCGGGCTGGTCACGGCCAGCGCCGAGGCCGATCTGGTGATCGGCGCGGGGGATTTTTGCAACATGCGCCAGGGGCTCGATCAGGCGATGGAGCTGCTCAGCGGTATTACTGCGCCGATGGTTCTGGTGCCGGGCAATGCCGAAAGCGCCGAGGAACTGCGCGCCGCAGCCCCCGTAAACGCCCATGTGCTGCATGGCAACGGGGGCGAGGTCGACGGGCTGAAACTCTTCGGTCTGGGCGGCGGCGTGCCGGTCACGCCCTTCGGGTCCTGGTCCTTCGATCTGACCGAAGACGAGGCCGCCGCGATGCTGCAGCTGTGCGAGAGCACCGACATCCTGATCACCCATTCGCCGCCCAAGGGCGTGGCCGACCGCACCTCGCAGGGGCAATCGGTTGGCTCCACCGCGATTCATGCGGCGATCGAACGGATACAGCCAAAGCTGGCGCTTTGCGGCCATATCCATGACAGCTGGGGCGTGCGCGGCTTTATCGGCGCGGCGGAGGTGGTCAATCTCGGCCCACAAGGTACCTGGTTCGAGATCGCGCCATGATCGACCCGGTCACGCTTCTGGCCTTCATCCCCGCCGCATTGGCGCTGAACCTGACGCCGGGGGCGGACATGATGTTCTGCCTCGGCCAGGGGCTGCGCTCGGGGCCGAAGGCGGCGGTTGCCGCCAGCGCGGGCATCTCGGCGGGGGCTTTCTTCCACGCCGCCGCCGCCGGGCTGGGGCTCAGCGCGCTGATCGCGGCGCTGCCCTGGGCCTTCGACGCGATCCGCTGGCTGGGCGTGGCCTACCTTCTGTGGCTGGCGCTGCAATCGCTGCGCGGTGGCGCGGTTGCTTCCGACGCTCCGCCGGTCCGGGCGGCACGGGCGTTCCGCGACGGGCTGTTGGTCAATCTGACCAATCCCAAGGTGATCCTCTTCGTGCTGGCCTTCGTGCCGCAATTCGTCGACCCCGCCAACGGGGCGGTGCTGGGACAGTTCATGATCTTCGGCGCGGTGCTATCCTTCGGCGGTTTCATCATCAACGCGCTGGTGGGGCTGTTCGCGGGCGGCCTGGGCCGTCAACTGACCGGCAACCCGGTCTTTGCCCGCTGGCTGGGCCGGATCAGCGCGGGGATCTTCGCCGGGCTGGCGTTGCGCCTGGCGCTTTTGGAAAAAGGATAAGGCAGATGTCGCGTATCGATGAGAGCAAGGAATTCATCCCCGTCCGCATCGCGGTGCTGACCGTGTCGGATACCCGTAGTCTGACCGAGGACCGTTCCGGCGACACGCTGGTCGGGCGGATCGAGGGCGCGGGCCATATCGTCGCCGACCGCAAGATCATCCGCGATGAACGCGCCGAGATCGCCGATCAGCTGCGCGTCTGGATCGCCGACAAGGAGGTCGATGTGATCATCTCGACCGGCGGGACCGGGCTGACCGGGCGCGACGTGACGGTCGAGGCGCATCGCGACGTCTATGAAAAGGAAATCGAGGCCTTCGCCACCGTTTTCACCATCGTCAGCATGCAAAAGATCGGCACCTCTGCGGTACAAAGCCGCGCCACCGGCGGGGTCGCGGGCGGAACCTACCTGTTCGCGCTGCCCGGCAGTACCGGCGCCTGCAAGGATGCCTGGGACGAAATCCTGCAATATCAGCTGGATTACCGGCACTTGCCCTGCAATTTCGTCGAAATTTTTCCCCGCCTGGAAGAACATAAGCGACGGAAATAACATTCCACACGTATAATGCGTGACTATTGGCTTCGGCGCGGGACCGATTAGGTTGTGCCGGGACGGGCCACGTGCGGCCTTTTGCAAGGAACTGAATATGCGTTTTCTGCGTCAAAGCATGACGGGACTTTTCCTGATGGCGGTCACCTTGGGCATGGTCCTTTATGCCGGGTCGATGGTGCGCGATGCGATCAACGACCGGCTGTCGCGCGAGGCGCGCAAGCCGCAGGGACGCGAACGGATATTCTCGGTCGCGGTGGTCGAGGCGGTGCCGCAGACGGTGAAGCCGGTGCTGCAGGCCTTCGGTCAGGTCGAAAGCCGCCGGTCGCTGGAAATCCGCGCGGCTGTATCGGGCACAGTGATCGAACTGGCCGGGAATTTCGAAGAAGGGGGCACGGTCGAGGCGGGGCAGGTTCTGGTCCGGATCGATCCGGCCGATGCCAAGGACGCGCTGGCCCGGGCCGAGGCCAACCTGCTGGACGCCGAAGCGGAGATCCGCGACGCCGAACGCGGGCTGGTCCTGGCGCAGGACGAATTGGCAGCGGCGACCGAACAGGCCGATCTCTATCAGCGCGCCTTCGAGCGACAGAAGGATCTGGCGACCCGCGGCGTGGTGACCGAAACCGCGGTGGAAAGTGCCGAACTGGCCGCCGCTTCGGCGCGGCAATCGCTGGTTACCCGCCGCCAGTCGCTGGCCACGGCCGAGGCGCGGGTGGACAAGGCAAAAACCGCTTTGGCGCGGGCGCAGATCGCCCGCGACGAGGCGCAGCGGCAACTGGACGATACCGAGCTGCGGGCGGAATTTTCCGGCACGCTGAGCGATGTGTCGGTGGTGGCTGGCGGCCTGGTCGGCACCAATGAAAAACTGGCCGATCTGGTCGATGGCGACGCGCTGGAGGTCGCCTTCCGCGTGTCCACCACGCAATATGCGCGGCTGATCGATGCGGATGGCGCGCTGCGCCCGTCGCCGGTCGCCGTGACGCTGGATGTGAGCGGCATCGACCTGAGCACGCCGGGCAAGATCAGCCGGTCGAGCGCGGCGGTGGGCGAGGGTCAGACCGGGCGATTGATCTTCGCCACGCTGGACAGCCCGCGCGGTATGAAGCCGGGCGATTTCGTCACCGTCGAGGTCGAGGAACCCGCGCTGGAACAGGTGGTGCGGTTGCCGTCCAAGGCGCTGGCTTCGGACGGGACGGTGCTGGTGCTGGGCGACGACGACCGGCTGGAAACGCTGGCGGTCACGCTGCTGCGGCGGCAGGGCGACGATATCCTGGTGCGGTCGCGCGATCTGGCCGGGCGCCAGGTGGTGCGCGAACGCACGCCGCTGCTGGGCGCCGGGATCAAGGTGCGCCCGCTGCAGCCCGAGGCCGCGCGCCAGATTGCGGAACCCGAAACCGTCGCGCTGAGCGAGGAACGCCGCAGCAAGCTGATGGATTTCGTCAAGGCCAACCCATCCATGCCCGAGGATGTGAAGACAAGGCTGCTGACCGCGCTGCAATCGCCCAAGGTGCCCGCGCAGATGGTGCAGCGGCTGGAATCGCGGATGGGGGGCTGATCCATGGTGCGCGCGATCCCCGACGCGGCGGGCGGTATCCTTTCCTATTTCACCCGTCACCGCACGGTGGCGAACCTTCTGCTGATCGTGCTGCTGGTCATGGGGTTGGCGTCGGTGCCGCGGATGCGGGCGCAGTTCTTCCCCGACGTGGTGACCGATGAGGTCAGCGTCTCGGTCGTCTGGGAAGGCGCCGGGGCCGAGGATGTCGATGCCGCCATCGTGCAGGTGCTGGAACCGGCGCTTTTGACCGTCGAAGGGGTCGAAAGCAGCGAAAGCGCCAGCCGCGAAGGCCGCGCCAGCATTTCGCTGGAATTCGAACCGGGCTGGGACATGAGCCGCGCCGCCGACGACGTGCAGGCGGCGGTGGACGGGGTCACGACCCTGCCCGAGGAGGCCGAGGAACCCAAAGTGACGCGCGGCGCCTGGCGCGACCGGGTGACCGACGTGGTGATCACCGGCCCGGTGGCGCCGCGCCAGCTGGGCCTGTTCGCCGATGAATTCGTCACCCGCTTGTTCGCGGCGGGAGTGACACGGACCACGATCCGTGGCGTTGCAGCGCCCGAGACGTTGATCGAGGTGCCCTCGGTCAACCTGATTTCGCATGACATCACCATTCAGCAGATCGCCGCCGCCATCGCCGAGGAAGTCGCGGCCGATCCGGCGGGCGACGTGACCGGCGCCAATGCCCGCGTCCGCACCGGGGTCGAAAAGCGCAGCCCGGACCAGATCGAGGCGATCGTGCTGCGCTCGAACGACGATGGGTCGACCCTGACCGTGGGCGACGTGGCGCGGGTCGAACAGCTGGGCACGGACCGCAGCCGGGCCTATTTCGTCGGCGACAATCCCGGCGTGTCGATCCGGGTCGACCGCTCCGCCGCCGGCGATGCGATCAAGATCCAGCACCAGGTCGAACAGATCGCCGCAACCCTGCAGGAAACCCTGCCCGAAGGGGTCGAGATCGACCTGATCCGCACCCGCGCCGAGGCGATCACAGGCCGCCTGAACATCCTGATCGACAACGGGCTGATGGGGCTGGGGCTGGTGGTGGCGCTATTGTTCCTGTTCCTCAACGCCCGCACTGCCCTGTGGGTGGCCGCCGGGATTCCGGTGTCGATGCTGGCGGCGATCGCCCTGATGTATGTGGGCGGGCTGACCATCAACATGATCAGCCTGTTCGCGCTGATCATCACGCTGGGCATCGTGGTGGACGACGCCATTGTGGTGGGCGAACATGCCGATGCCCGATTGCGCAAATACGGCGAAGGCCCGGTTTTTGCGGCGGAAAACGCCGCCCGCAAGATGGCGATGCCGGTGTTTTCCGCGACCCTGACCACGATCATCGCCTTTTTCGGCCTGACCGCCATCGGCGGGCGCTTCGGCGATATGATCGGCGACATCCCCTTCACGGTGATCGCGGTGCTGTCCGCGTCGCTGGTCGAATGCTTCCTGATCCTGCCCAATCACATGTCCCACGCGCTGGCGCATCAGCACAAGGACCACTGGTACGACTGGCCCTCGCGCATGGTCAATCGCGGCTTCCGCTGGCTGCGCGATCATCTGTTCCGGCACCTGATGCGGCTGGTGGTCTGGGCCCGTTACCCGGTTCTGGCGGGCACTGTCCTGATCCTAGCCAGCCAGATCGCGCTGTTCGCGCGCGGCGACGTCACCTGGCGGTTCTTCAATTCGCCCGAGCGCAGTTCGGTCACCGGAAATTTCGCCATGCTGCCAAGCGCCACGCGCGAGGATTCGCTGGCGATGATGCGCGAGATGCAGCGCGCGGTCGAAGACCTGGGCAAGCAATACGAAGAAAAGCACGGGGTGAACCCGATCGATTACGTGGTGGCCGAAATCGGCGGCAACTCCGGCCGGCCGCTGCCCGGGGCGGATACCAAGGATGCCGACCTGCTGGGCGGCATCGCGATCGAACTGATCGACGCCGACCTGCGGCCCTATTCCAGCTTCGCCTTCGTCGCCGATCTGCAGGATGCGGTGCGGCCGCACCCGCTGGCCGAAACCGTCAGCTTCCGCGGCTGGCGCTCGGGGCCGGGCGGCGATGCGCTGGACGTGCAGTTCTACGGCGCCAGCGCCGAGGTTCTGAAACGGGCCAGCGAAAATCTGCAATCGGCGCTGGCGCGCTACCCGGAAGTGTCGGCGGTCGAGGACAACCTGGCCTATGACAAGGAGGAGCTGATCCTCGACCTGACGCCGCAGGGCCAGGCGCTCGGCTTCACCATCGACGGGCTGGGCCGGGTGCTGCGGCACCGGCTGAACGGGCTGGAGGCCGCGACCTATCCCGACGGGCCGCGCAGCGCCGCGATACGGGTGGAGCTGCCCGAGGCGGAACTGACCGCCGATTTCCTTGAACGGATGCAGCTGCGCACTGGTACCGGCGATTACGTGCCGCTGGCCGATATCGTGACCGTGACCTCGCGCAGCGGCTTTTCCACCGTGCGGCGCGAAAACGGCATCCGGCTGATTTCCGTCACCGGCGACATTTCCGAAGACGATCCCGCCCGCGCCGCCGAAATCGCGCAGGCGCTGGAAACCGAAATCCTGCCCGAAATCGCCAGTACCCTGCAGGTGGAATATCGCCTGGCCGGTCTGTCGGAACAGGAGGACACCTTCCTGTCCGAAGCCCGCACCGGGCTGGTGCTGTGCCTGACCGGCATCTACCTGGTGCTGGCCTGGGTCTTCGCCAGCTGGACGCGGCCGCTGGTGGTGATGGCGATCATTCCCTTCGGGCTCGTCGGCACGATCTGGGGCCACTACATCTGGGGCGTGCCGATGTCGATGTTCACCGTGGTGGGGCTGCTGGGGATGACCGGGATCATCATCAACGATTCCATCGTGCTGGTCACGACGATCGACGAATATGCCGAAGATCGCGGGCTGATCCCGTCGATCATCGACGGCACCGCCGACCGCCTGCGCCCGGTCATGCTGACCACGCTGACCACGGTTCTGGGGCTGGCGCCGCTGCTTTACGAAGGATCGCAACAGGCGCAATTCCTGCGCCCGACGGTGATCACGCTGGTTTATGGGCTGGGCTTCGGCATGGTTCTGGTGCTGCTGGTGGTGCCCGCGCTGGTCGCGGCGCAGCATGACGTGAAACGGCAGGTCACCTCGCTGCGCCACGCTTTGCGCACGCGCGGGCTGCACCTGCCGGTGATCGGCACCGGGGCCGTGCTGCTGGGCTGGCTGGGGCTGGTGCTGGGCTGGCCGGTGGTCACCGGCGCGCCGCATCCGGTGCTGGCCGAGGCGCTGCCGATGCTAGCAGGGGCCGCGCCGGTCGCCGCGGGGCTGGGGCTGTTCCTGGCCGGGGCGGCGGTGCTGACGCTGGCGGTCTATGCGGTGTCGGCGCTGGTGATCGGCCACAGGCTGCGCCGCGCGCGCGGCTGAACGGCTGAGCTGACGGATCAGGGGAAAAGGATCAGGGTGCGGGGCAGCCCTGGATATCGACCGCCCTCTGGCTGCCCAGAACGGTGATCCGGATGCCCGACCGGTCCAGCGCGAAGGCGCCGCCTTCGACATGGATCATTTCGGTCCGGACCTGCAGCATGTTGCCGTCGCGCCGGGTTTCGGCCTCGGCGACCCAGACCTGCGGATCGCGGGTTTCTACCACCGCGTATTCGTCGCCCCCCGTCGAGGGCAGCAGGAATTCCGCGTCGAGCGCCAAGCCGTCCTCGGTCACCGACACGGTGCACTGGATGCGGCCCAGCCCGGCCTCGGCCCCGGACAGTGGCCGGTCGGCCAGCGCGGCGCTGAGCAGCGGATCGGCCTCGCCCGGCCCGGCGGGCAGCGCGGCGTCGAAGGGCAATTCGGCAGGCACGCAGATATCCTTGCAGATGCCGATCTGCAGCTCGCCGCTCAGGGTGATCGGCGCGCCCGGGCGCTGCGGCGTCAGGATCACCGGCAACACCACCCCGTCGCGATAGCCGACCGAATTCATGCCGTTGTTGGAAAACACCTGCGGCGTGGGCCATTCCGGCGCCATGGCATGGACGTTGCTGGACCCGCTGAGGTCGATCATCGGCGGGATGCCGGCATCGCCCGGCGCGCGCCAATAGGTTTTCCAGCCCGGCGGCAGGGTGATATGCAGCCCGACCACCCGGGTGCCGTCGGCCTGTTCCCATCCGGGCAGCACTTCGACCTGCGCCATCTCAGAGGGCGAGGCGGCCAGGGCGGAAGGCAGCGACAGGGCAAGGGTGGCGGCGAGGCTGTGGAACAGGTTTCTGATCATATCTTTCAAATGGGATAAAAAGCGGGTTTTGCCAACTCACTTTCCGGCGAGCATCGCTCGAGCACAGGGCCTTGTACCGGGCAATGTCGGTGCAAATTCGGTTTTTATCCTTCCGGTGCTGGACCCGGAGGCGGCCAAATCCTATCTTTTGGAAAGAACAGTGCGGATTGTGACATGGATTTGACGGGACAGTTATTGATTGCAATGCCGGGAATGGGCGATCCGCGCTTCGATCATTCCGTGGTTCTGATCTGCGCCCATTCCGACGAGGGCGCGATGGGGCTGATCGTGAACAAGCCCACCGAGGAAATCGTGCTCAGGGACATGCTGGAACAGCTGTCGATCGACACCTGTCCCGCGACGCCGCAGATCGGGGTGCATTTCGGCGGCCCGGTGGAAACCGGCCGCGGCTTCGTGCTGCACAGCCTCGATTACGTGTCGTCGCTCAACACGTTGCGGGTCGATGCCGAATTCGGGCTGACCGCCACGCTCGACGTGCTGGAGGAACTGGCCCAGGGCAAGGGGCCGCAGAAGGTTCTGCTGGCGCTTGGCTATGCCGGCTGGGGCCCCGGTCAGCTGGAAAGCGAGATCGCGCAGAACGGCTGGCTGACCTGTCCAGCGGATGGCGATCTGATCTTCGGCGCCGACGACGCGGCGAAATGGGAAGCGGCGCTGCAAAGCATCGGTGTCGATTCGCTGCTGCTGTCCGCCGATGCGGGGCGCGCCTGACGAGGGCGTGACCTGATTGTGCGCGCTTGCAGCGCGCGCCTGATATCTCACGAATTTGCCTGCGCCAAATTCGCTCGGGGTTTGCCTCCGGCGGGAGTATTTAGGCCAAGAAGAAACAACTTCTTCTTTTTAAAAAAATCCCGGGGGGTGAGGAACGCCCGGAAATTGATCCGGGGGATCAATTTCAGTGACGAGCGGGCTGGCCCCCAATCTGCGGATCAGCGCGGTGCGGCGGCGCGGCGCAGGCGATCGTTGATGGCGCGGCCCAGCCCGGTGTCAGGGATCGGGGCGACGGCGATGCCTGCGGGGGTCATCGCGTCCAGCGCGTGCAGGTGGTGGAACAGGTTGGCGGCCGCTTCGGTCAGGTCGCCGCGTTCCGACAGGTTCAGCGTGCAGGCCATCGGGCCGAAGCCCAGCAGCGCCTCGCCCGGTTCCGCGTGATCGGCGTTCAGCCGCACCTTGGCGCCCGGGGCGTAATGCGATGTCATCTGGCCCGGCGCGATGAGCGGGTCGCCGTCGGTATGCAGGGCCAGCTTCTGGCCCAGCACCTGTTCGATCTCTTCCGCCGCGACGCCGCCGGGGCGCAGCAGGGTGGGGGTGCCGGTTAGCCCGACGATGGTCGATTCCACCCCCACCGGGCAGGCGCCGCCGTCGAGCACCGCCTCGATACGGCCCGACAGACCGTCCAGCACGTGGCGCGGTTCGGTCGGGCTGATCCGGCCCGAGAGGTTAGCCGAGGGCGCCGCCACCGGGCCGCCGAATTCCTGCAGGAGGGCATGGGCCAGCGGATGCGCGGGCACCCGTACCGCGAGGCTGGGCAGCTCGGCGGTGACCAGCGGCGACAGCCCGCTGTCGGGGCGCAGCGGCAGCACCAGGGTCAGCGGGCCGGGCCAGAAGGCATCGGCCAGCTTCTGCGCCGTGTCGGACCATTCCACGTAATCCCCCGCGGCCGCCGCATCGGCGAGGTGTACGATCAGCGGATTGAAGCGCGGACGGCCCTTGGCCTCGAAGATTCGCGCCACGGCCAGGTCGTTGCGCGCGTCGGCAGCCAGCCCATAAACCGTCTCGGTGGGCATCGCGACCAGCCCTCCTGCGGAAAGGATTTCTGCTGCGCGGGACAATCCGGCGGTATCACCGCCAAGCGTTTCGGTTCGGGCTGTGATCATGGCCAATGACGCGGCGTTCCAATTGTGATGGGCGTGCGGTTCACTAATTTGCACGGTCAGGATCAATTGCATACTCGCGACAAGAAAAGAAGCCAAGTCGCTTGGCAGGAGGAGAAGAACATGACCTACCGTGCGCAAGTTGAAGATATCCGGTTCGTCTTTGACCACGTTGCCGCCTTCGGCCAGTTGCGGGACACCGAAAGATATGCCGAGACCAGCGAGGACCTGACCGATGCGGTTCTCGAAGGCATGGGCAAGCTGTGCGAAGAGGTGATCTATCCGACGCAGCGCAACGGCGACCTGACCCCGGCGGTGCTGGAAAACGGCGTCGTGCGCAGCTCGCCCGGGTTCAAAGACGCCTTCGCGGCGATCGCCGAGGGCGGCTGGGTCGCGGTGTCGGGGCCGGAGGCCTATGGCGGCATGGGGCTGCCAATCTCGCTGACCACGGCGTTCAACGAATTGATGACCTCGTCCAACATGGCGTTGGGCCTGTGCCCGCTGCTGACCCAGGGCCAGTGCGAGGCGCTGGAACACCACGCCAGCGAGGAAATCAAATCGCTGTACCTGCCCAAGCTGATCAGCGGCGAATGGACCGGCACGATGAACCTGACCGAACCCGGCGCGGGATCGGATGTGGGCGCGCTGACGACCCGGGCCGAGCCCAATGGCGACGGCACCTATGCGATCACCGGGCAGAAAATCTTCATCACCTGGGGCGATCACGATTTCGGCGGCAATGTCTGCCACCTGGTACTGGCGCGTCTGCCCGACGGTGTGAAGGGAACCAAGGGGATCAGCCTGTTCATGGTGCCCAAATTCATCCCCGATGCCGACGGTAACCTGGGCCCGGCCAACGATCTGAAAGTGGTCAGCCTGGAACACAAGATGGGCATACATGGCAGCCCGACCGCGGTGATGCAGTTCGACGGCGCCAAGGGCTGGCTGGTGGGCGAGCCGCACAAGGGCATGGCGGCGATGTTCACCATGATGAACAACGCGCGTCTGGGTGTCGCCGCCCAGGGCGTCGGCGCGGCCGAAGGGGCCTATCAGAAGGCGCTGGACTACGCCAAGGAACGCCAGCAATTCGGCCCGATCGTCAACCACGCCGACGTGCGCCGGATGCTGCTGTCGATGAAGGCCGACACCTTCGCGTCGCGCGCCATCGTGATGTCCTGCGCGGTGGCGCTGGACATGGCGGCGGCGACCGGGGCGGAAAACTGGAAGGCGCGCGCGGCGCTGCTGACGCCGATCGCCAAGGCTTTCGCCACCGATACCGGCATCGATGTCGCCGAACAGGGCGTGCAGGTGCATGGCGGCATGGGCTTCATCGAGGAAACCGGCGCTGCGCAGTTCAGCCGCGACGTGCGGATCACCGCGATCTACGAGGGCACCAACGGCATTCAGGCGATGGACCTGGTCGGGCGCAAAATGATGGATGGCGGCGAGGCCGCGAATGTGCTGATCGACGAAATCGAGGCCGATGTCGAAGCCGCCCGTGCAGCGATGCCGGAACTGGCCGAACCGGTCTGGCAGGCCTGCGAAAGCCTGCGCGAGGCGGTGGAATGGCTGGTCAGCCAGACCGACATGAACACCCGCTTTGCCGGCTCGGTGCCCTTCACTCGCGCCTTTGCCCGGGTTCTGGGCGGCTATTACCACCTGAAGGCCGCGATGGCCGAGGGCGGCGAAGGCGCGCGGTCGAAACTGGCGCGGTTCTATATCCGCCGCCTGCTGCCGGAACACGAATCGCTGCTGACCTATGCGATGGCCGGGGCTGACGATCTGTTCGCCTTCAGCCTGGACGAGCTGGAGGCATGAGCCTCGAGACCGCAGGCATACGCTACCCCTGGGCCGAACCGCCCGAAAACGGCACCGCGATAGAAGTCGCCGAAGGCATCCTGTGGATCAGGATGCCTTTGCCGATGGCGCTGGATCACGTGAACATCTATGCGCTGGACGAGGGCGACAGCTGGACCTTGATCGACAGCGGCGTGCATTCGAAGAAATCGGTGGCGCTGTGGGAAAACCTGCTGGCCGGGCCCTTGGGCGGCAAACCGGTGGGGCGGGTGATCCTGACCCATCACCATCCCGATCATGTCGGCATGGCGGGGTGGTTCAAGGCCCGCTTCGGGGCGGAAATCGCCACCACCCGCACCGCCTTCCTGATGACCCGCATGCTGATCCTGGATGAGCAGGCCGCACCGACGGCGGAAGCGATCGATTTCTGGATCGGCGCCGGCATTGCGCCGGAGGTTCTGGACAAGCGCCGGACAGAACGGCCGTTCAATTTCACCGATATCTGCCATCCGTTGCCGGTGGGATTTGCCCGTATCCAGCAGGGCGACGTGATCCGCGCCGGGGGGCGCGACTGGGATATCCATATCGGCCACGGCCACGCGCCCGAACACCTGACGATGTGGAGCCGCGACGACAACCTTGTGCTGTCCGGCGATCAGATCCTGCCCTCGATCAGCCCCAATATCGGCGTACACCCGACCGAACCCGAGGCCGATCCCTTGGGCGAATGGATGGAAAGCTGCGAGAGGTTGCAGGAACTGGCGCGCGAGGATCACCTGGTGCTGGGCGGGCACAAGCTGCCCTTCACCGGTCTGCCGACGCGGATGCGCCAGTTGATCGACAATCACCACGGCGCGCTGCGGCGGCTGCGCAAGCACCTGCAGGAACCGCGCACCGCCGCCGAATGTTTCCCGCCGCTGTTCAAGCGCAAGATCGACGGCGGCACCTACGGATTGGCGCTGGTCGAGGCGGTGGCGCATCTCAACCACATGCACCAGACCGGCGAGGTGATCCGCGAGCGGCGCGACGACGGGGCCTGGCTGTGGCGGATGAAGGAACGGGACGATGGATGACAAGATCGCGACCTCGGCCGAAGCCTATGAAATGGACGCCCTGCCGCGCCGGCACGAGGTCCATGCCGATCCCGAAACCCCGGCCAATACCGAGGTTCCGGTCGCCGTCACCGGCACCCCGCTGCGCGACAAGAGCCCGGCGCAATGGGCCTATGAGCGGCTGATCCTCTATATCCAGAATTTCGAACAGACGCTGGACGCCGAACACGAGGTCGCGATGGGATTCGCCGGCGGCGATGCCGGGGTGATCCGGATCGAGGGCCTGGGCTATTTCGATCCCGATATCGTCACCTTCTACGGCAGCGACGGGGCAGGGGCGAAAACCCAGCTGATCCAGCATGTCAGCCAGCTGAGCGTGATTCTGCGCGCATTGCCGAAGGAACCCGAACAGGTCGAAGCGAAACGGATCGGTTTCCGGCTGGCCGCCGATCTGGAAAAAAGCTGAACGGCCGGACCCGGCGGGCGTTTTGCCGTGGTGACAGGTTGTGAAAAATCGGCTAATCAAGTCGCGAACAGCGACTTTGAAGGAATATGAAAATGGCTGAACACAAGCATGGCGAAATGGACACCTCGGTTCAGGACGCAACCTTTGCAGGTTTCGTGAACTTCACCAAGTGGGCCGTGCTGGTCATCATCGCGATCCTGGTCTTCATGGCGCTGGTCAACAGCTGATATCGGGCCATTGCGGCCGGGCATTCTGAACGGATTTTGTCATGCGTGCGATTTTGTGGGCGGTTTGCGCCCTGTCCCTTACCGCCGGTTGCGCGGTCAAGAAGGACCCGCCGATTTCCGATGACGTGATTGCCCGGTCCGTTTACCACCATGACGGCCCGCCCGCGCTGACTCTCTATACGATGGTCAGCAACAGCAACGGGTCGGGTGCGCATACCTCGATGATGATCAATGGCAGCCAGCGGGTGATCTTCGATCCCGCCGGATCGTTCCGCAAGCATGGTATCGTGACCCGCAACGACGTGGTTTTCAACGTCACCCCGCGGCTGGAAGACATCTATACCCGCTTCCACGCCCGCAAGACCTACCACGTCGTGGTGCAGCGCATGGAAGTGTCGCCCGAAACCGCCGAGAAAGCGCTGAACCTGGCGCTGAATTACGGCGAGGTCCCCGACGCGATGTGCGCCAATAGCACCTCGGATATCCTGTCGCAGCTGCCCGAGCTGAACATCAAGCGGACCTGGTATCCCAACAAGCTGTCCGAACAGTTCGGGGTCGTCCCGCGGGTCAGCACCAAGCGGCTGTACGAATATGACAGCGAAGACCGGTTCAAGGCGCTGGAAGCCTACGATCCCGAACGGGTGCGCCAGCTGACCGGGGACGCGTCCTAAACCCTATCCCAGCAGATAGAGGAAGCCATAAAGGCTTGCCGCGCCGCTGATGATGGCGGCCAGCACGTTCTTCGTGAAATAGCCCACCGACAGCGTGACCAGCGCGGCGATGACGCGCGGCGCGTCGAATTGGCCGCCGGTACCCGCGGGCCAGATCACCAGCGGCGTGACCAGCGCGGGCAGGATCGCCACGGCGGTATAGCGCAGGTGGCGCAGCAGCCAGGGCGGCAGGGCGCGGTCGCCGATCAGCCCGGTAAAGACGAAGCGCAGCCCGAAGCTGCCCAGCCCCAGCAGGATGATGACGGTCCACAGCGTCGTCCGGTCGATCGCTTCCATCACGCGGCCTCCTTGCGGCGTTCCATCCACAGCTCGACCTGCGCGCCGGTGATCATCGCGCCCAAGCCCGCCACCAGCACGCCCAGGTTATAGGGCATGAAGCTGAACAGCAGCGACAGGATCACCGCGGCCAGCGCCGCCGCCTGATGCGCCCGGGTGCGCAGCCCCGGGGCGATGATGGCGATGAAGGTGATCGGGATGGCGAAATCCAGCGCCAGTTCGGGCGGGATCGCGGCGCCGATCATGGCGCCGATCAGGGTGGACACATACCACATCGGGCAGATCGGGGTGACCGTGCCCATGAAGTAACCGACCTTCTGCCGCAGGTTCCAGCCGGGATTTTCTTCATAGGCCACGATGGAACAGGCATAGCTTTGATCGACGGTGAAATAGGCGATCATCGCCCGCTGCCATAGCGGCGCCGCGCCGATATGCGGGGTGAGCGATGCCGAATACATCGCCATGCGCAGGTTCACCGCCAGCGCCGAGGCCAGCACGATCAGGGTGGGCGCCTGTTCCGACATCAGCTGCAGCGCGGTGAACTGCGCCGCGCCGGCGATCACCACGACCGAAAAGGTCAGCGTTTCGAAGATGTTGAGCCCGGCCTCGGTACCGACCACCCCGAACAGCAACCCGAAGGGCGTGATCACGAAGAGGAAAGGCAATCCGTCGCGGAAACCTTGCCAATAGGTGGAACGGGAAGAACTGGGCTGCATGGCGGGAACTGTCATTGACTGAAAACGACATCAGCCGTAGCGGCGATTGGGCGGGGATGCAATCGGTTGGGCCCGGGTTTTTGTGGCCTAGTCGAAAATACCGGCAACCCGGCCCAGCAGCATGAAGGCGCGGGCGGTGCGGGTTTCGGACAATTCGCTGATATCGGTATCCGAAGCGGTCTGTTCGAATTCCTGGAACATCTTGTCGAAGCGGCGCAGGAAATGATGCGCCGCGTCGCGGAAGATCGGATCCTGCTTCATCCGCCCGGCGGTCAGCGCCAGCGAGGACCGGTCGTGGATGCCGCCGATCTTGGCGATCGACCGGCCCCGTTCCCCGGCGGCGAAGCGGCGCCAGATGTCCGGCCGGGTCATGTCGGGGCGCAGGTCGTCCATATAGATGCCGTCCTGGCTGAGCAGGGTCAGCACGTCCTGGCTGGCCTGGATCAGCTGCGCCGCCTGGCGGTCCTTCAGCGCCTTGCGCAGGGCGATGAAGCCCTTTTCGTCCTCGGCTGTTTCGGGAAAATTCATCGCCCGGATGAAATCGGCGCGGGCCAGCGGCGGGCCGATTTCCTCGGCCGGGGTGCCCAGCGGCAGGGGCGCCTGGTTGCGGGCGTCTTCGGGCTCCGATTTCTGAACCACCGGGCGGATCGCGCCGCTGCCATGGTCGCGCTTGCTGGTGAAGGTGGCCAGCGCGGTTTCGGTCTTGCGCTGCGCGTCGGCGATTTCATCCAGCTTGCGGGTGACCGAGGGTTCGCTAGACAGGTCGCGGCCCTGCGCCTGCGCCAGGTAGGCCTGGCGGATCGCGTCGATCGCGGCCTGCAGCCTTGCGCTTTCTTCGCGCATGATCCGGCTGGACCGGGCGGCGGTGGCGGCGACCCAGATCATCGCCACCGGCAGGAACAGCACCAGCACCGTCATCAGGAACCGCAGGCTGTCGGTGCCCTCGGCCCCTTCCGGGGTTTCCAGCGTCATGAAGAACCAGCCCGCCAGCAGCAGCCAGACAAGGCTGAGCACGATCGCGACGATTTCAATCGTCGTGACCCTGTCCCGGCTGGGCTTGTCGTAAAGGCCCAGCGGGGTGGCCGGGCGTCTTTTCTGACTTTCAGTCATGGTGAACGCTCATGACGGACTGGAAAAACTGGTTCAGATATATTCGATCTTCAAAACTTCGTAGGAACGTACGCCGCCCGGGGTGCGGACTTCGACGCTGTCGCCTTCTTCCTTGCCGATCAGGGCGCGGGCGATGGGCGATTTGATGTTCAGCAGGCCCTTTTCGATATTGGCCTCGTATTCGCCGACGATCTGCCAGCCCTTTTCCTCGTCGGTGTCTTCGTCGACCAGGGTCACGGTCGCACCGAACTTGATGGAACCGCTCAGCGAGGCCGGGTTGATCACGTCGGCCAGCGAAATCACGCCTTCGAGTTCCTTGATCCGGCCTTCGATGAAGCTCTGCTTTTCGCGGGCGGAGTGGTATTCGGCGTTTTCCGACAGGTCGCCCAGTTCGCGCGCTTCGGCGATGGCCTGAATGATCGCCGGGCGTTCCACCGATTTCAGGTGCTTCAGTTCGGTTTCCAGCGCGGCGAAACCCGCCTTGGTCATCGGTATCTTTTCCATGGCCCTCTTTCCATGACAGAACGGCGGGCGCGGAACGCCCGCCGTTGATGTTTTTAATTCGTGTCGAATTACCTGAACCAATGCATGGGCATAATGCAAGGGGGTGGCGCAGGTTGCAGAGCGAAATATCGCCGGAATTTCAGATGGGGTAGCCTGTCACGCATAGCTGACCACCTCGAATTCGATGCCGTCGTCATCGGTGAAATAGAACCGCCGCCCCGGTTCGTAATCGGCATGGTTGATCGGGGTGAAGCCGGCGGCCTTCACCCGTGCCTCGGTCGCGTCGAGGTCATCGACCACCACGGCGAGGTGATTCATCCCGCCGATGGTGCGATAGCTCGACGAGGCCGCCTTCTGCGGCGAAAGCGGCGGGGAATAGACCGCGACATAGCTGTCATCCGACCCGACATGGATGGAAAAGCCCTCATTGATGGCGGCGCCCTGCCAGCGGATGCGCCAGTCGAAGACATCGCACAGCCATCTTGCCGTGGCTTCGGGATTGGGGACGGTGAAATTGGCATGTTCCAGTTGAGCGCTCATTGGGAATTCCTTTCCGGTTGATTTTCGATCCGGATGCAGGCTAATTTCTAAACCTAGCTTTAGGTCAAGGAGTTAGAATTGTCTGAAAACAGGAGCTTGAGGCAGAAACCCGGGTTGGCGATCGGGGCATTGGCCGAGCGCACGGGATTGGCGGTGTCGGCGATCCGCTATTACGAATCGCAGGGTTTGGTCAGCGCTTGGCGCAATGCCGGCGGCCAGCGCCGCTTTGAGCGCGCCGATATCAGGCGGCTGTCCTTCGTGATGATCGCGCAGAAGTTCGATTTCACCATCGCCGAGATTCGCGAGCTGCTGAACAGCCTGCCGGATGGCCGCGCGCCCACCCCGGCCGATTGGCGGCGGATTTCGGAACAGTTCCGCGCGGCGCTGGATCAGCGCATCGCGGTGCTGGAAACGCTGCGCGACGATCTGGACGGCTGCATCGGCTGCGGTTGCCTGTCGCTGCCCAAATGCGCGCTTTACAACAAAGGCGACCGTGCCGCGCAAAAGGGTACCGGGCCGCGCTATTTGATGGGCGACAGCTCAGAAATCGACGATCAAGGCTGAATCGATACGTTTTAACGCTTCGTCCTAATTGACGTACAATGCTGCAGCGCGGTAACCACGTGCGAAATTTAATTACGCGCCGGATCCAGAGGAGGGCCACCCATGTCGGAAATCGAACGGGAAGCGATGGAATATGACGTTGTGATCGTGGGTGCAGGCCCGGCGGGCCTGTCCGCGGCGATCCGGCTGAAACAACTGGATGCCGATCTGAACGTCGTGGTTCTGGAAAAGGGCTCCGAGGTTGGCGCGCATATCCTGTCGGGTGCGGTGCTGGACCCTTGCGGGCTCGATGCGCTGATCCCCGACTGGAAGGAAAAGGGCGCGCCGCTGAACGTTCCGGTGAAGGAAGACAATTTCTACATGCTGGGCGAAGCGGGCGAGGTGCGGGTGCCGAACTGGCCGATGCCGCCGCTGATGAACAACCACGGCAACTACATCGTATCGATGGGCAATGTCTGCCGCTGGATGGCCGAACAGGCCGAGGAGCTGGGCGTCGAGATTTTCCCCGGCATGGCCTGTTCCGAACTGGTCTATGGCGAGGCGGGCACGATCAAGGGCGTCGTCGCCGGTGAATTCGGCAAGAACCCCGACGGCACCCCGGGGCCGGGCTACGAGCCGGGGATGGAGCTGCACGGCAAATACGTGTTCCTGTCCGAGGGCGTGCGCGGCAGCCTCGCCAAGGAAGTGATCGAACGCTACGGGCTGTCCGACGGTAAGGAACCGCAGAAATTCGGCGTCGGCATGAAGGAAATCTGGGAAATCGACCCGGCCAAGCACCGCGAAGGCACCGTGACCCACACGATGGGCTGGCCCCTGGGCAGTAATGCCGGCGGCGGGTCGTTCATCTATCACCTGGACAACAATCAGGTCTATGTCGGCTTCGTGGTGCACCTGAACTATAAGAACCCCTACCTGTTCCCCTACATGGAATTCCAGCGCTTCAAGCATCACCCGATGGTGGCCGAGCTGCTGAAGGGCGGCAAGCGCGTGGCCTACGGCGCGCGGGCGATTTCCGAAGGCGGCTATCAATCGATGCCGCAGATGGTGGCGCCGGGCGTGGCGCTGCTGGGCTGTTCGGTGGGCATGGTCAACGTGCCGCGGATCAAGGGCAACCACAACGCGATGCTGTCGGGCAAGGCCGCGGCCGAAGCCGCCTATGAGGCGATCAAGGCGGGCCGTTCGGGCGATGAGCTGCACGATTACGAAACCGAGGTCCGCACCGGCGCGATCGGCAAGGACCTCAAGAAGGTGCGCAACGTCAAACCGCTGTGGTCGAAATTCGGCCTCACCGCGTCGCTGGCGCTTGGCGGTTTCGACATGTGGACCAACACGCTGGGCTTCTCGCTGCTGGGTACGCTGAAGCACGGCAAGACCGACGCGGCGGCGACCGAACCGGCCTCGGTGCACAAGCCGATCGATTACCCGAAACCCGACGGCACGCTCAGCTTCGACCGCCTGACCAATGTCAGCTTCTCCTTCACCAACCACGAGGAAAGCCAGCCCTGCCATCTGCAGTTGAAGGACCCGATGGTGCCGATTTCCAACAACCTGCCCATGTATGACGAACCGGCGCAGCGCTATTGCCCGGCCGGGGTCTACGAGGTGGTGGAAAAGGACGGCAAGCAGGAATTCGTCATCAACTTCCAGAACTGTGTCCACTGCAAGACCTGCGATATCAAGGACCCGGCGCAGAACATCAACTGGACCACGCCGCAGGGCGGCGACGGGCCGAATTACCCGAATATGTGATCTCAGAGGGCGGCCTTCGGGCCGCCTTTCTTTTTGCGGGACAGGCCGTCACCGCAAGCCGCAGTGCGGCCCCGGCCAGCCGTCTGAATTGATACAAAAAGACAACAGATTCGCTCAAACCGCGCCAGAATCTTGCGCGGTTTTTTGTCGAAATTTAGAAAGGGTAAAAATCTATTAAAGGTCGAATGCATTGCCTTCCACATACACCATTGAGGGATTTTCCTTCTGGACCTCTTCCATTACCGGGTACCCGGTCATCGATTATCACGCGACGCTGACGGCCGAAGGCCCGACAAACGGGGCGAGCGTGTCTTACACGACGACCGGAACCGGCTATGACACCCTGTTCGATTTCACCAGCAACCTGACTTCGGTCGAAGTCGAGGGGGGATTGGTGTCGATGCCGGTGTCGATACCGATCAACCGTTCCACGGCCGCGGTCTGGCGGATGTCGTGGGATGGGCATGAAACCGATGTGCTTATGCTGGTGCAGCCTTTTGGTACGACGCAGAATTTCTACATTTTTCCTCTGGCCGGGTACGACGTGTCCTATATCGACACGATGAGCGAATTCGCCTCGTTCTTGCAGGGGCTTGAGGACGGAAGCCCGGTTTCCGACGGTCCGATCGCGCCGGATCAGCCCATTTTCCTCGCCGATCTGGACGATGTCGATATCGCGCGCCTGCCGAAACCCCAGGGCGTGACCGAAATCGGGTCCGACGTGATGGATTTCCTCTATGGCGATGCCGGCGACGACAGCGTGAACGGTATGGATGGCAATGACTACATCTATGGCCGGGACGGGGCCGATACCCTGATCGGCGGTGCTGGCGACGATAGCATCACTGGCGGTCAGACGGCGGATGATGAAAGGGACAATGTCTATGCCGGTGACGGCAATGACAATGTCGACGGCGGCTATGGCAATGACGAACTGCGCGGCGACGCGGGCAACGACACGCTGACCGGCGGGTATGGTGCCGATACCGTGCTGGGCGGCGACGGCAACGACGTGCTGACCGGTCAGGCCTGGGGCGATCTGCTGTTCGGCGGCAACGGCGACGATTTCATCAATGGCGGCTATGGTTATGACCGGGTGAACGGCGGCGACGGCGCCGATGAGTTCTATCACCTGGGCGTGGCGGGCCACGGGTCGGATTGGATTCAGGATTACGACGCAGCCGAGGGCGACGTTCTGGTCTTCGGCGGCAGCGCCTCTCTCGATCAGTTCCAGGTCAATTACACCGAAACCGCCAATGCCGGCGTAGCCGGGGTCGAGGAAGCCTTCGTGATCTATCGTCCGACCGGGCAGATCCTCTGGGCGCTGGTCGATGGCGGCGGGCAGGATCAGATCAACCTGGTGCTGGATGAGGTGACTTACGACCTTCTGGCCTGACGTCGGCGGATTTCACGCCTGCACAGGGGTTTTCCGCCCATCTTGATTGCCTTCGCCGCCCGGCGCGTTACTCTGTTACCCAAAGGAACAACAAAACGCAGGGCTCTGGGGTATGATGAAAAGTTGGGTTGCAAGTGCCGTTCTGTCGGTGGCCCTTGGGTTGAGCGGCACCGCGCCGCTGCAGGCGCAGGGGTTGGCCGGGTCCTATCTTGCGGCGCGGCAGGCAGGCATGACCGCCGATTTCAAGACCGCCGCCGACTATTACACCCGCGCGCTGGCGCGTGATCCGTCCAACCCGGTGCTGCTGGAATCCGCCGCGCGGGCGCAGCTGTCGCTGGGCCGGCTGGACCGCGCCGTCCCGGTCGCCCGCAAGATGGAAGCCGACGGGCTGCGCAGCCAAATCGCGCAGATGATCCTGATGGCCGACGATGTGGAAAATGGCCGCTACGCCCCGCTGGCCGAACGGGCGGTGTCGGATAACGGCGTCGGGCCGCTGGTCGACGGTTTGGTCGCGGCCTGGGCGAAGATGGGCGAAGGCCAGGTTTCGGCGGCGCTGGATCTGTTCGATGCGGTGGGCGAAAAGCGCGGCCTGAAGGGCTTTGCGCTTTATCACCGGGCGTTGGCGCTGGCCTCGGTCGGGGATTTCGAATCGGCGGCGGCGATTTTCGCCGAACATTCCGGCAGCGACATACAGATGACCCGCCGCGGCGCCATCGCGCAGGTGGAAATCCTCAGCCAACTGGAACGCGGCGAAGAAGGTGCTGCGATGATCGCGGAACTGTTCGGCCCCGATCTGGACCCAGTGCTTCGCAACATGCACGAGGCGTTGAGCAAGGGCGAAACGCTGCCCTTCACCGTGGTCCGTTCGCCCAAGGACGGCGTGGCCGAGGTGTTCTATTCCGTCGCCGCCGCGCTGAGCAGCGAGGCGGGACAGGATTACACGCTGCTGTATTCCCGTGTGGCGGAATTCCTGCGCCCCGATCATACCGACGCGATCCTGATGAGCGCGGCGCTGCTGGACGATCTGCAACGCTACGACCTGGCGGTGGAAACCTACAGGAAGGTCGATCAGAACAGCCCTGTCTTCCACGCTGCCGAACTGGGCCGGGCCGAGGCGCTGCGCAGCGCCGGGCGGCTGGACGCGGCGGTCGAGGTGCTGGAACAGCTGGCCCGCAGCCACGGCGATCTGGCCATCGTGCATGTCAATCTGGGCGACCTGATGCGCCAGCTGCACCGCTACGAAGAGGCGGTCTCGGCCTATGACGCGGCGCTGGCGGTCTATGACGATGCCGACCCGAGCCAATGGTTCATCTATTACGCCCGCGCGATCAGCTATGAGCGGCTGGACGAGTGGGAAAAGGCGGAAAAGGATTTTCGCACCGCGCTGGAACTGAACCCGGAACAGCCGCAGGTGCTGAACTATCTGGGCTATTCTCTGGTCGAGCAGCAGATCAAGCTGGACGAGGCGCTGGACATGATCGAACGCGCGGTCGCCGCGCGGCCCGACAGCGGTTACATCGTCGATTCGCTGGGCTGGGTGCTGTTCCGGCTGGGCCGCTATGACGAAGCGGTGCCGCATATGGAACATGCCGCCGAACTGATGCCGGTCGATCCGGTGGTGAACGATCACCTGGGCGATGTTCTGTGGGCGGTGGGGCGCAAGCGCGAAGCCGAATTCCAGTGGCGCCGCGCCCTGTCCTTCGTCGATTACGAAGACGCCTCGGGCGAGGTCGATCCCGACCGCATCCGGCAGAAGCTGGATGTTGGGCTCGACGCGGTTCTCGCTGCTGAAGGTGCGGCGCCGCTGAAGGTGGCCAATGGCGACAAGTAAGGCCTTTGCCCCGGCGAAGGTGAACCTGACCCTGCATGTCACCGGACAGCGGGAAGACGGGTATCATCTGCTCGAATCCCTGGTGATGTTCGCCGATGTCGGCGACCGGATTGCGCTGTCGCTGTCTGATACCCCGTCGCTGAGCGTCACCGGCCCGATGGGGCAGGGGGTGCCGACGGGGCCCGAGAATCTTGTTATCAGGGCGGCCGACCTGATGGGCGTCGCTGCCGAGATCACGCTGGAAAAACACCTGCCGGCGGCCGCCGGGATCGGTGGCGGGTCGTCGGATGCGGCGGCTGTTCTGGCTGCGCTGCGCGATCTGACCGGTAAACCTGTGCCCGATCAGGGCCTGTCGCTGGGCGCCGATGTGCCGGTCTGCTTGGCGGGCAAGGCGGCGATGATGCGCGGGATCGGCGAGGATGTGACACCGGTGGAGGACCTGCCGGAGCTGCATTGCGTGCTGGTCAATCCCGGCGTCGCGGTGCCCACGGGGGCGGTGTTTAAGGGGCTGGCGCGCAAGAACAATCCGGCGATGGATCCGCTGCCCGCGCAGCCCGGGTTTGGTGCGCTGATCGGCTGGCTGAAGCTGCAAAGGAACGATCTGGAAAAGCCCGCGATTGCCGCCCAGCCGGTGATCGGTGAGGTGCTGGAAGCGATTGCCGCGACGCAGGGCTGTGCGCTCGCACGCATGTCGGGATCGGGCGCGACCTGTTTCGGGCTTTACGCCAGCGCGGCCGAGGCAAAGGCCGCTGCCGGGGAGTTGCAGCGCGATGGCTGGTGGGTCGCGGCGGCGCGGCTCAGTTGATCCGCGCGACCACGTAATCGGCCAGGTCGATCAGCAACTCGCGCAGCGGGTGATCGGGTAGTTCCGCCATCGCCTGCTTGGCCTTCTCGGCCCAGTCCAGCGCATCGCGGCGGGTGGCGTCCAAGGCGTTATGCTTGTGCAGCAGCGCCAGCGCGTGTTCCAGATCGCCGTCTTCCTGGCGACCCTTCTCGATGGTACGCGACCAGAAGGCGCGTTCTTCCTCATTGGCCTTGGCCACCGCCTTGATCACCGGCAGGGTCAGTTTGCGTTCGCGGAAATCGTCGCCGACATTCTTGCCGGTTGCCTTGCTGTCGCCCTGATAATCCAGAAGGTCGTCGACGATCTGGAACGCGATGCCAAGCGCGTCGCCATAGGCGTGCAGCGCGTTGATTTCGGCTTCATGCGCCCCGGCGATCACGCCGCCCACCTCGGTCGCCGCCGAAAACAGCGCCGCCGTCTTGCCGCGCACCACCTGCAGGTAGATCGATTCATCGGTGCGCAGATCCTGCGCGGCGGTCAGTTGCAGCACCTCGCCTTCGGCGATGGTGGCGGCGGCGTTGGACAGGATGTCCAGCACCCGCAGGCTGCCCGGTTCGACCATCAACTGGAAGGCGCGCGAAAACAGGTAATCGCCGACCAGCACGCTGGATTTGTTGTCCCACAGCAGGTTGGCGGTGGGGCGGCCACGGCGCTGCGCGCTTTCGTCGACCACGTCATCATGCAGCAGGGTGGCGGTATGGATGAATTCCACCGTCCCGGCCAGATGCACGTCATAAGCGCCGGTGTAGCCGCACAGTTCCGCCGCCGCCAGCGTCAGCATCGGGCGCAGCCGCTTGCCGCCGGCATCGACCAGGTGCGCGGTCACTTCCGGGATGCGCGGCGCGTGCTTGGACATCATCCGGTCATGGATCAGCGTATCCACCGCCTTCATCTTCGCGTCGAGATGCGCCGCCAGAAGCTCATGCGGTTTGGTAGATGCTTGATCCAGGTTCATCACAACCCCGTACATGGCTCGACAAATCCGACACCATGCCCTTAATTCCCCATTATGAAACAACTGCTTCGAACGACCGACCCCACTGCGATCGCCTTTGCCAAAGCCTTGCTTCAGGGCGAGGGTATAGACTGGTTTGAAATGGACGTAAATATGAGCGTTCTTGAGGGCAGTATCGGCATTTTGCCGCGCCGGTTGATGGTGCGGGACGAAGATCACGCCCGCGCCGAACGGGTGTTGCAGGATAACGGAATCGTTCTGGATGGATGATCTGACCCATACCGATTTCCTTGGCGGGCGGGTACGCGCCTGGCAACCGGCGCGCGGCTATCGCGCCGGGGTGGATGCGGTAATGCTGGCGGCCGCCGTCGATGCCCAACAGGGGCAGGAGGTTCTGGAGCTGGGCTGCGGCGTCGGCGTGGCGTCGCTGTGCCTGCTGGCGCGGGTGCCGGGGCTGCGGGCGACGGGGCTGGAAATACAGGCCGATTACGCCGATCTGGCCCGGCGCAACGCGGCTGAGGCCGGGGCGAAATTCGAGGTGGTGACCGGCGATCTGGCAGCAATGCCCGCCGGGTTGCGCGACCGGCAATTCGATCACGTCTTCGCCAATCCGCCCTATTTCCTGCGCGACGCTTCGGTGTCGGCGCAGGACCCGGGGCGCGACATCGCCCTGGGCGGCGACACGCCGCTGGAGGCCTGGATCGAGGCGGCGGCGAAACGGGTCAAACCGCGCGGCTTCGTGACCTTCATACAGCGGGTCGAACGCCTGCCGGAACTGCTTTGCACGATGCAGGCGCGGCTGGGCAGCCTGCAGCTGATGCCGATCCTGCCGCGTCAGGGGCGCGAATCACAGCTGTTCTTGATCCGCGGACGCAAGGGCGGGCGGGCCGCTTTTCGCCTGCATGCCGGCATCCTTATGCATGAGGGCGAAACGCATCAGCAGGACGGCGAAAGCTATACTTCTGAAATCAATTCAGTGCTGAGAGAGGGGGCGGCCCTGCCTTTTCCCGGCTGAGCGCGCCGAAGGCTTAAGCATTTCTTTGCCGCATTCTGCATTGCGGCGTGACAGCGTGAAAAAGTTGTGATGCAGTTGTCATATTGTTTTCATAGAGAGGAGAATGCTTATGCCCTTGAGTTCACATATTGAGGAACTGAAGAAGAAACACCTTACCCTCTCGCAACAGGTTGAAGTGGCGCAGCGCGCGCCGGGAACGCCTGATGCGGAAATCTCCGAAATGAAAAAACAGAAGCTGCGGCTTAAAGAAGAAATCGAACGTCTGAGTTCGGAACTGGTCTGATCAGTTCGACAGGCTGGCGCGCGCGGCCAATGCCGCGCCGCCGGTGATAAGCAACGCCGCCAGCCCCAGCGACCAAGTTGGGGCGGCGATCCCGAAAAGGACCAGCGCCAGGGTCGACAGCAAAGGCGCCGCATAGGACGAAACGCCGAGCAACTGAATATCGCCGCGTTTCACCCCGATATCCCAGACATAGAAGGCCAGGCCGACCGGCCCCAGCCCAAGCGCCAGCGCCGATCCCCAGCCCGCTGCACCCTGCGGCCAGACGGTTTCTTCCAGCGCCAGATGCAGGCCTGCCGACAGGATGGCGGTGGCGATGCAGAACACCGCGACGGATTCGGTGGGCGCGTCGCCGATCCGGCGCGACAGCACCGAATAGCCCGACCAGGTCAGCGCGCAGCCAAGCGCCAGAAGGTAGCCCGGCAACGACGCGGCATCGAAGCCCGCGCCGCCACCGCCGATGATCAGCGCCGCGCCGAGAAACCCGATGATGCCGCCGATGAAATGCCCGGGCTTCAGCCTCTCACCCGGCAGCAGCCCGGAAAACAGCACGATCAGCAAGGGCCAGAGATAGGCGATCAGCCCCGCCTGCGCCGGGGGCGCCAGCCGCAGCGCGCTGAAATACAGCGCGTGATAGCCGAACAGCCCCAGCGTGCCGAAGACATAGACCCTGAGAGGCACAGATTTCAGCCGCTGCCAGCCGCCGCCCGCGATGGTCCAGATCAAACCCAGCGTGCCGCCGACGCTGAAACAGATCGCATTCAGCAGCAGCGGCGGGGTGGGGGCCGTGCCCACGGTGAACAGCGCCAGAAGCGCCCAAAGCAGTACGGCGATGAAGCCGATGGCGGTGGCGGATTGGCGAGTCATGCGGGCGGGATATCCTTGACCGGGACGATGGTGAAATCGTCCGAGATATACGCGGTTCTTTCGATCTCGGCAAAGAACCAGTCGCGGAAAGCGGCGATCTGCGGCCGGTTTTCCGTGCCGCGCTGACACAGGAAGCGAAATCGCGCGTCGGTTTCGATCGCCACCTTGAACGGGGCCACCAGCCGGCCTTCCATCAGGTCCTTGATGATCATCGGGCGGCGGCCCAGGGCCACACCGACCCCGGCGCAGGCGGCGTCGATGGCGTGATCGGCATTGGAAAAATGCGCCCCCCGTGTCGGGGTGAAATCCACCCCCACGGCGCGGAACCACGTGGGCCAGTCGCAGGGCGGGGCGAGGAAGTCGATCGAATCGTCATAGATCAGTGGCGCTTGCGTCAGGCTTTCCGGCGTCGGGTATTTCGCGGCCAGGGCGGGCGTCATCACCGGGGTCAGCCATTCCTTGCGCACCGGCACCGAATAGAGGTCGTCGTCCACGCCATAGCCGAAGCGGATCGCCACATCGACCTCGTCGCGTTTCAGATCGGCCACGCGCAGGTTGGCGGAAATGCGCAATTCGATTTCCGGGTGGGCGCGGGCGAAATCGTAGAGCCGCGGCGCCAGCCATTTCGCTGTCATCGCCGGGCCTGCCGTCACCGTCAGGGTCGTGTTGTCCTGCAAACGCTGGGTGGCACGCCAGGCGGCGGTCAGTTTCTGGAACCCGTCCGAGGCGCCCGGCGCCAGCGTCTTGCCCGCCTCGGTCAGTTCCACCGCCCGGTTCAGCCGGATGAAAAGCGGCGCGCCCAGGTGTTCTTCCAGCGATTTGATCTGGAACGACAGCGCGGCGGGGGTGACGTTCAATTCCTCCGCCGCCTTGGCAAATGACATGTGCCGCGCGGCGGCCTCGAAGGCGCGCAGGGCGGTCAAAGGGGGCAGGCGTTCGGACATGCGAGTTAAATACAACTTAACTGAAGCTGTGAAAAGTCTCGTTTGTCGGCTTTCCTGTAAAGGCGCATAGTGAGGACAGTTCAGAAACGCTTTATTCAAGGTGTCATTATGATCGAAGCCGCACAAAACGCCCGCATCGCCCAAGCCTTCGAAACCGCCCATGCCGAGCGCGCAAATGCGCTCCGCGCGGTCTTTGCCTGGCTGTTCACCCGCCATTCCGTTCCGCTGGCCCATCGGGGCCTTACGGAACCGTGCCGCTGACCCCGATCCGGTCTTACGACACGCAAAAGGGCCGGTCGCTGGACCGGCCCTTGGTTTGTTCGGGATAGGTGTTCTTAGACGAAGAACTGGCCGCCATTGGCGGTGATGGTCGACCCGTTGATGAAGGTCGCATCATCCGAGGCCAGGAACACGACGCAGCGCGCGATTTCTTCCGGTTCGCCCAGGCGGCCGGTGGGGATCTGCGCGATGATCGATTCACGCACCTTTTCTGGCACCGCCATCACCATTTCGGTGGCGATGTAGCCGGGGCAGATTGCGTTGGCGGTGATGCCTTTGGCCGCGCCTTCCTGCGCCAGCGATTTCACGATGCCCAGATCGCCCGCCTTGGTGGCGGCATAGTTGACCTGGCCGAACTGGCCCTTCTGGCCGTTGATCGAGCTGATCACGATGACCCGGCCGAAGCCGCGTTCGCGCATGCCCGGCCAGACCGGGTGCACGGTGTTGAACACGCCGGTCAGGTTGGTGTTGACCACTTCGCTCCACTGTTCCGGGGTCATCCGGTGGAACGGCGCGTCGCGGGTGATGCCGGCATTGGCGACGACCACGTCGATCGGGCCCAGATCGGCTTCGACCTGGGCGATCCCGGCCTTCGATTCCTCGTAATCGGCCACGTTCCACTTGTAGGTCTTGATCCCGGTTTCCGCGGTGAAATTCGCGGCAGCCTCATCGTTGCCGGCATAGGTCGCTGCGACCTCATAACCCTCGGCCTTCAGCGCCTTTGAAATTGCTGCGCCGATGCCGCGCGATCCGCCGGTGACGAGTGCGATTCGTGCCATGGTATCCTCCAGTTTGGCAAAACGTGTCGGTAACACTGTTACTTTGCTGTCCATAATTGCGCAACATTATTGCGCGATGAAATCGGGCCTTTCAGGCGTTTTTTTCGCAGTTGCGGCATTTTGCCTAAGACTTGCCCAAAAAAAGGGGCGCCGTTGGGCGCCCCTTGATATGTCGTTTCGTCCTGCATCCGACCCTTATGGCCGTTCCAGGCACATGGCCACGCCCATGCCGCCGCCGATACACAGCGTGGCGAGGCCCTTCTTCGCCTCGCGCCGCTTCAGTTCGAACAGCAGCGTGTTCAGGATACGGCAGCCCGACGCGCCGATCGGGTGGCCGATGGCGATGGCGCCGCCGTTCACGTTGACGATCGACGGGTCCCAACCCATGTCCTTGTTCACCGCGCAGGCCTGTGCGGCGAAGGCTTCGTTGGCTTCCACCAGGTCCAGGTCGCTGACGGCCCAGCCGGCCTTTTCCAGCGCCTTGCGCGACGCGGCGATCGGGCCGACGCCCATGATCGACGGGTCGACCCCGGCGGTGGCGTAGGACGCGATCCGCGCCAGCGGTTCCAGGCCGCGCTTTTCGGCTTCTTCCGCGCTCATCAGCAGCACGCCGGCGGCGCCGTCGTTGATGCCCGATGCGTTGGCGGCGGTGACGGTGCCGTCCTTGGTGAAGGCGGGGCGCAGTTTCTGCATCGCCTCGATGGTGGCGCCGTGGCGGATATATTCATCTTTGTCGACGACGATCTCGCCCTTGCGGGTCTTGACGATGAAGGGGATCACCTCGTCGTCGAACTTGCCCGCGTTCTGGGCCGCTTCGGCCTTGTTCTGCGACGCGACGGCGAATTCATCCTGCATTTCGCGGCTGATCTGCCATTGCTGCGCGACGTTTTCTGCCGTCTGGCCCATGTGGTAGCCGTTGAAGGCGTCCCACAGACCGTCGCGGATCATCGAATCGATGTATTTCACATCGCCCATTTTCACGCCCGCGCGCAGATGCGCGACGTGGGTGCTCAGCGACATGCTTTCCTGGCCGCCCGCGGCGACGATCCCGGCATCGCCCAGCTGGATGTGCTGCGCGCCCAGTGCGACGGCACGCAGGCCCGAGCCGCACACCTGGTTGATGCCCCAGGCCGCGCTTTCGATCGGCAGACCGGCATTGATATGGGCTTGGCGTGCCGGGTTCTGGCCCTGGCCCGCGGTCAGAACCTGACCCAGAATGGTTTCGGACACTTCGGATTTGTCGATACCGGCGCGTTCGACGAGCGCTTCCAGAACCGCGGAACCCAGATCGTGGGCCGGGGTATTTGCGAAAGAGCCGCTGAAAGATCCAACAGCCGTACGGGCCGCCGAAACGATTACAACATTGGTCATATTATCCTCCACCAATTTCCGGGTCGAGGAGCAGCAGCGGCCCTGCGGTCGTCGCGGGCCCGAGACTCCCCGCCTTGCCTGCCGTCATAGATTATTCGCCGCGCTGCGGCAACCACGCAGAACTACGACGTTGGGGCGATCGCCGGAAATTGAGGGGGATACTGCGCCGCAGCACGTTTTCGTCATCCCGCGCGGCGTTGATCGCCTTTCCAGCTCATCTTCAGGCTCGGCGCACCGAACAGGTATCCCTGCAGGCAGCCGATCCCGTGCCGGGCGCACCATTCCGCCTCTTCCCGGGCCTCGATGCCGGTTGCGACGGTCAGCATGCCGAAATGATCGCCGATCATGTTCAGCGCCGAAATCAGCACCTGGTTGTCGGGTTCGAGGTGGATCCGGCGGCAGAAGGCGCCGCTGATTTTCAGGATGTCGAAGCGGAAATCCCGGAAGAAGCGCAGCGAGGTCGCGCCGGAGCCGAAATCGTCCAGCGCGAAGGCGATGTTCCTGTTGCGGATATGGTCCATGAACGGGATGACCAGTTCGGGCACCTGCATCACCGAGGCTTCGCTGATTTCCAGGATCAGCCGCTCGCCGATGCTTGGATCGCGGGCCAGCCCGCGTTCCAGGCTGTCCATCCAGCGCGGATAGCCGGCCGAGCGCAGCGACATGTTGACCGACAGCCGGATATCGGGGGCTTCGGCCAGAACCTCCAACCCCTGTTCCAGCGCGACGCAATCGATCAGTCGGCCGATTTCGGTGTCTTCCACGTGATCGATGAAATCCCGCGCCGGGATGACCCGTTCGGTTTCGTCGAAAATCCGCATCAACCCTTCGTAGAAGGCGACCCGGTCGGGCCTTGCCGCTTCGACCACCGGCTGGAAGGCCAGCGCCGCCTCATTGTGGCGCAGCGCGTCCTCGACCATTTTCAGCACGTTCTTGTCGCGCTGCTGCGTGGCATAGGCCAGCGGGCTGTCCTGCCCGTCCGGGATGTCCGCGAATTTTCCGAATTTCCGACCCGTCATGTCACCCTCTCCGATTGGCGAGGGTCAGGGTGCGGCAGATTGGCTAACCGATTGTTAAGCTTAAAATTTGATCCAGTTTTGATCTAGTTTGCGGCCCCGATCAGCGCCTCGATCAGGACATGGGCGTCTTCGCCGTTCCAATCCGCGTCACCTATCAAGCGGCCGATTTCGCGCCCTTCGCGGTCCATCAGCACCGAAAGCGGCAATCCGATCACCCCCATGGCGCGGGCCAGTTGTTGCTTGGGGTCGCGGTGCAGCGGCAGGTTTTCCACCCCGGCCTCGGCGAAGAACTTCTTCATCGCCGGCACCGGGTTGCGCCCGGCGGCGATGGTGACGACCTCGAAGTCTTCGCCGCCATAGGTGCCTTGCAGCGCATCCAGCATGGGCATTTCGGCGCGGCAGGGCGCGCACCAGGTGGCCCAGAAATTCACCAGCACGTATTTGCCGCGATAATCGGCCAGCGTCGCCGTGCCGCCATCTTCGGTCTGGAAGGCGACCTGGGGTTTTTCTTTCGGGGCGCTGTGCAGGATCAGCTTCTTCATGTCGCCCTGGCGCAG
Source organism: Thalassovita mangrovi (assembly GCF_009857745.1). GTDB lineage: Bacteria > Pseudomonadota > Alphaproteobacteria > Rhodobacterales > Rhodobacteraceae > Thalassobius > Thalassobius mangrovi. The sequence goes on along the minus strand of NZ_WWEN01000010.1, from coordinate 48,095 downwards.
ATCGCGCAAGGTGTCGGCCTCGTTGGCCTGCGATACATTTGCACCAAGCATCAAGGCCGTATAAAGGACCAGAGAGACGAATTTCCGCATATTACCTCCCAAGGGGCAGACATGAGTGACACTTCCTCGAACCAGATGTGGGGCGGCCGCTTTGCCGCCGGTCCTGACGCGATCATGGAGGCGATCAACGCCTCGATCGGCTATGACCAGCGCATGGCCGCGCAGGATATCGCGGGTTCAAGGGCCCATGCCGCCATGCTGGCCGCGACGGGCATCATTACTGATAACGACGCCGAGGTCATTCGGGAAGGTCTGCTCACGGTGTTGTCAGAGATCGACAGCGGCACGTTCGAATTTTCCACCGCGCTGGAAGACATCCACATGAATGTCGAGGCGCGGCTGAAGCAATTGGTCGGCGAACCGGCCGGCCGACTGCACACCGCGCGGTCGCGCAACGACCAGGTGGCGACCGATTTCAAACTCTGGGTTCGCGACCAGATCGACGCCGCCGTTGAGGGCATCGAGGCGCTGATCAAGGCGCTGATCGGCCAGGCCGAGGCCGGGTATGACTGGGTGATGCCCGGCTTCACCCATCTGCAGACCGCGCAGCCGGTGACCTGGGGCCATCACATGATGGCCTATGTGGAAATGTTCGGCCGCGATCTGTCGCGTTTCCGCGACGCCCGCAAGCGGATGAACGAATGCCCGCTGGGATCGGCGGCGCTGGCCGGGACGTCCTTCCCGATCGACCGGCACATGACCGCCGCCGCGCTTGGCTTCGATCGGCCGACCGCCAATTCGCTCGACGGGGTGGCAGATCGCGATTTCGCGCTGGAATTCCTGTCCTGCGCCTCGCTGACCGCGATGCACCTGTCGCGCTTTGCCGAGGAGCTGGTGATCTGGTCCTCGGCCCAGTTCCGCTTCGTGACCATGTCGGACAAGTGGTCGACCGGGTCATCGATCATGCCGCAGAAACGCAACCCCGACGCGGCGGAGCTGCTGCGCGCCAAGATCGGCCGCATCTTCGGCGCCAACGTGGCGCTGATGACGGTGATGAAGGGGCTGCCGCTGGCCTATTCCAAGGACATGCAGGAAGACAAGGAACAGGTGTTCGACGCCGCCGACAACCTGATGCTGGCGCTGGCCGCGATGACCGGGATGGTCGGCGACATGACCGGCAACAAAGAGGCGCTGGCCGCCGCCGCCGGATCGGGTTTCTCCACCGCCACCGACCTGGCCGACTGGCTGGTGCGCGAATTGAACATGCCGTTCCGCGACGCCCACCACGTCACCGGGTCGCTGGTGGCGCTGGCCGAATCCAAGGGCTGCGACCTGCCGGACCTGACGCTGGAGGATATGAAATCGGTGCATGAGGCGATCACCGATGCGGTCTTCGGCGTGCTCGGCGTGGACAATTCGGTCGCTTCGCGCATGTCCTATGGCGGCACCGCACCGGCGCAGGTGCTGGTGCAGATCGAACGCTGGAAGAAGGTGCTGGAATGAAACGGGCCCTGATCCTGATCGCGCTGCTGGGCCTTGCCGCCTGCGGCGCCGACGGCGAACCCACCGCGCCGGCACCGAAAGCCCCGAAAACCGGGGTCACGGTGTCGGGCGAGGCGACGATCGGCATCAGTTTCTGATGTCGGTGCTGCGCCTGGCATATCTGGGTCTGGCGATCTGGGGCGCGGCGCATCCGATGTTTCACCTGCTGCCCTGGCTGGCGGGCAACGGGTTCAGCCCGGCCGCGCTGATCGCGGCCTGGCAGGCCAATGGCGCGGTGGCGGGGCTGTTCTGGGATCTGAGCATTTCCGCCCTCGCCCTGACCCTGTGGATCTTGGCCGAGGTGTCCGTGCGCCGCAATTGGTCGGCGCTTTGGGCGATCCCGGCGACGTTCCTGATCGGGGTCAGCTGCGGGTTGCCGCTTTACCTGTTCCTGCGCACCCGCCCGATCTGAGGCGCCGATTGGGGGCCAGCCCCCAAACCCCCGGAGTATTTTAACCAAGAAGAAGCGGATGGGTGTGCCTGTTTTGTCTTGGTGCGAATAAGTCCGTTCGGCAGGCGAGACGGGCAGGGGCGCGCTGTTTTGATGAATTGAATTGCCGAGCGGCTGTGGCTATGACGCAGGCAACGCAATGAAGGGGCGAAGAAGATGGATCATTTCCTCTATCACAACGGGGCGCTTTACGCCGAGGATGTGCCGGTGGCCGAAATCGCGGCCCAGGTCGGTACGCCCTTCTATTGCTATTCCACCGCCACGTTGCTGCGCCATTACCGGCTGTTCGACGAGGCGCTGGCGGGGATGAACCACGTGGTCTGCTACGCGATGAAGGCCGCCAGCAACCAGGCGATCCTGAAGACCCTGGCCGAGGCCGGGGCGGGCATGGACGTGGTATCGGGCGGCGAATATGCCCGCGCCATCGCCGCCGGTGTACCGGGCGACCGCATCGTGTTTTCCGGCGTCGGCAAGACGCGCGACGAAATGCGTGCGGCGCTTGAGGGCGGTATCCGCCAGTTCAACCTGGAATCCGAGCCCGAGATGGAGGTCCTGAACGAGGTCGCTTTGTCGCTGGGCGTGCAGGCGCCGGTCACCGTGCGGGTGAACCCGGACGTGGACGCCAAGACCCATGCCAAGATCGCCACCGGCAAGAGCGAGAACAAGTTCGGCATCCCGATCGCCCGGGCGCGCGAGGTCTATGCCCGCGCCGCCCAGTTGCCGGGGCTGCGGGTCGTCGGCATCGACGTGCATATCGGAAGCCAGCTGACCGATCTGGAACCGTTCCGCCTGGCCTATCGCAAGGTGGCCGAACTGACCCGGGCGCTGCGCGAGGACGGGCACGACATTCACCGGCTCGACCTGGGCGGCGGTCTGGGCATTCCCTATACCCGCTCGAACGAGGCGCCGCCGCTGCCGATCGAATACGGCGCGATGATCCGCGAGGAACTGGGCGATCTGGGCTGCGAGATCGAGATCGAACCGGGCCGGCTGATCGCCGGCAATGCCGGGATCATGGTCAGCAAGGTGGTCTATGTGAAATCGGGCGAAGGGCGCGATTTCCTGATCCTCGACGGGGCGATGAACGATCTGGTGCGCCCGGCCATGTACGAGGCGCATCACGACATCATCCCGATCATCGAACCCGAAGCGGCGGCGGAACAGCGCCCCTATGACATCGTGGGCCCGGTCTGCGAAACCGGCGATACTTTCGCCAAGCAGCGGATGATGCCGCCGGTTGCGGCGGGCGATCTGGTCGCCTTCCGCTCGGCCGGGGCTTACGGTGCGGTGATGTCGAGCGAATACAACACCCGGCCGCTGATCCCCGAAGTTCTGGTGAAGGGCGATCAATTTGCGGTTATCCGCTCACGTCCGACCTTTGACGAGATCATAAATCGCGATACCATTCCCTCGTGGCTGTAGCGCGATCCCCGCGCCCAGCCCCCGGGAATAGGTATGGCTGAGCCGAGAGACGCGTTCGATACCAAGGTGCGCTGGCCGCTGCGCCTGACATGGGCCGGCTTGATCGCCGAGCGCGTGACGGTGGCCTTTTGGCCGTTCTGGAGCGTGGCGATGGCCTGCCTCGCCCTGCTGATGATGGGGCTGCACCGGACATTGGCGGTGGAACTGGTCTGGTCGGCGGTGGTCGTGGCGATCGTGTCGTTGGCTCTGACCTTCTGGTTCGGCATCTGGAAATTCCGCTGGCCGCGCCGGGCCGAGGCGGTGGCGCGGCTGGACGCCACCATGGTGGGCCGCCCGTTGCAGACGCTGGCCGACGCGCAGGCGATCGGCGCGGGCGATGCGGCCTCCGAGGCGTTGTGGCGCGAACACCGCAAACGCATGGCGGCGCGGCTGAGCGGCGCGCGCGCTGTGCGCCCCGATCTGAAACTGTCGCGCCGCGATCCCTTCGCACTGCGCTACGTGGCGCTGCTGGGCGTCGCGGTGGGGCTGATGTTCGGATCGCTGGGCCGGATCGGCGATGTCGGCGACCTGGGCGGGGGCGGTCAGGCGCTGGCCGCGGGACCGTCCTGGGAGGGCTGGATCGAACCGCCCGCCTATACCGGGCTGCCGGTTTTATACCTGCCCGATCAGGCCGAAGGCGATCTGTCCATCCCCGAAGGCAGCGGCATCATCCTGCGCTTTTACGGCGAGGTCGGGAAGCTGACCTTGGCCGAAACCGTGTCGGGGCGTATCGGGGAAGTGCCGCCCGCCTCGGACCCCGAACAGCAATTCGCCGTCGCACAGGGCGGCAAGATCGAAATCAACGGCCCCGGCGGCCGCGCCTGGGACGTGGCGATCCTGCCCGATGCGGCCCCCGCCGTGACCGTCGCCGGACCGCCCGAGACCACCTATGAAGGGCAGATGAGCCTGCCCTTCGAGGCGACCGACGATTACGGTGTCGTCGCGGGGCGGGCGGTGATCGCGCTGGACCTGGATGCGGTGGACCGCCGCTATGGATTGGCGATGGACCCGGAACAGCGGCCCGAAATCATCCGCGACCTGCCGCTGCCCATCGCGGGCAGCCGGGCGGAATTCGCCGAATCCCTGATCGACGATTTTTCCCAGCATCCTTGGGCGCATCTGCCGGTGGTGGTGACGCTGGAGGTCAACGACGAGGCCGGACAGACCGGCATGGCCGAACCGGCGCGCATGGCGCTGCCGGCGCGGCGGTTCTTCGACCCGCTGGCGGCTGCGGTGGTCGAGCAGCGCCGCGATCTGCTGTGGAACCGGCAGAACGCGGGCCGGGTGGCGCAGGTGCTGCGCGCGGTGTCGTGGAAACCCGAGGAAAACCTGTTCCGCTCCGAGGCCGATTACCTGCAGTTCCGGGTCATCCTGCGGCGGCTGGAAACCTATGCCGAGGCCGGGATCACCGCCGACCAGCGTGACGAGATCGCCCAAGCGCTGTGGGACCTGGCATTGGCGCTGGAAGAGGGCGATATCGACGATGCGCGCGAGCGGATGGCGCGGGCGCAGGAACGGCTGAGCGAAGCGATGAAGCGCGGCGCCAGCGAAAGCGAGATCGCCGAGCTGATGCAGGAACTGCGCGACGCGACGCAGGATTACCTGCGGCAATTGTCGCGCCAGGCGCAGAAGGAGCAGGATCAAAACGACGAATTCGACAGCGCCGATGCCCAGAACATGATGCAGATGGACATGAACGATCTGCAGCGGATGATGGACCGGATCCAGGAGCTGATGGAACAGGGCCGCATGGCCGAGGCGCAGCAGGCGCTGGAAGAGTTGCAGCAGCTGATGGAAAACATGCGGGTAACCCAGGGCGGCGAAGGCCAGGGATCGCCGGGGCAGCAGGCGATGGACAACCTTGCCGAAACTCTGCGCGATCAGCAGGGGCTGTCGGATCAGGCGTTCCGCGACCTGCAGGAACAATTCAACCCCGGCGCCAATCAGGGCCAAAGCCAGGGCAACCAGGGCCGCAACGGCGGCGAGGGCCAGGGCCAAAGCCACGAAGGGCAGGGCGGTCAGGGTGACGGGGCCGGTGAAACCGGACAGTCCGGCGACCGCAGCCTTGCCGAGCGCCAGCGCGATCTGCGCGACGAACTGAACCGCCAACGCGGCAACCTGCCGGGTGAGGGCACCGAGGGCGGCCAGGCCGCGCGCGAGGCGCTGGAACAGGCCGACCGCGCCATGCGCGGCGCCGAGGATGCGCTGCGGCAGGACGATCTGGCCGGGGCCATCGACAAGCAGGCCGAGGCGATGGATGCGCTGCGCGAGGGCATCCGCAACCTTGGCGAAGCCATGGCCGAGGCGCAGCGCGAACAGCAGGGCGGCCAGGGCCAGGCGATGGGCAATGCCGGATCGCAGCAACGCGACCCACTGGGCCGCAAACCGGGATCGCGCGGCGCCCTGGGCGGCGATGACAGCCTGCTGCAGGGCGAAGACGTCTATCGCCGGGCGCGCGAATTGCTGGATGAAATCCGCCGCCGGTCTGGCGAAGGCGACCGGTCGCAGGACGAACTGGATTACCTCAAGCGGCTGCTGGAGCGGTTCTGATCGCGCTGGCTGCTGGCCGCGCCCCGGTTCCTCAGTTGGGTTGCACCGGTTCCGCCAGAACGGCAACGGGGCCGATCAGCGTATCCTTGGCGATCCGCTTCTTGTTCTTTTTGGTGACGACCCGCGGCAGTTCCACCCAGACATGGGTGCCGCCGCTGCTGATCGGGGCGATGCCGATGTCGCCGCCCATCGCTTCGACATAGGTCTTGGCGATGGTCAAACCGACCCCGCCGCCCGATTGCGTGCCCAGCGTCTGTTGCAGCCGCTCGAAGGGCTGGAACACCTGTTCGCGCATCTCGATCGGGATGCCGGGCCCGTTATCCTTTACCGAAATGCGGATGGTGCCATCGACTCCCTGGGCGACGATGAATTTTACCGTCCCGCGTTGGGGCAGGTATTTGGCCGCGTTGTCGATCAGCTGGGCCAGAACCTTGGACAGCAGCTTGGGATCGGCCAGCACCGGGTCGGCGCACATCTGCCGGGTTTCCACCTTGATGTCCTTCGACCGGATCAACGTCTCGAACCGGGCCAGTTCGGCCCGGATCAAATCCATCGGGTCTTCGGCGCTCAGCGAAACGTCGATCGGCGAACTGATCAGCTTGGTATAGGTCAGGCTTTTTTCGGTCATCGTCAGGATGTTCTGCCCGGCCCGGTCGATGTAATCGGCCAGCCTGCGGATATCCGGGGTCGCCTCCGGATGGGCGCGCAGCAGGTCGGCGCTGCCGATGATGGCGTTCAGCGGCGTGCGGATTTCATGGTTCATCGACGACAGGAAGGCCGTCTTGGCCCGGCCGGCCTTTTCTTCCGCGGCGAGCGATTTGCGCAAGGCGCTGGAATATCTAAAGGCGACATGGTCGAAATAGGCGAATTCCGCCGCGACGAGGAAGAACACGACGGTGGAATGCCAGTATCCGAAGGCGCGGGAGGTTTCTTCGTCGATTTCGACATATTTCAGATCACCGTAATTGGTGAAAATCAGAATATTCCACAGCACCAGCGGCACGGCCGACAGAGCCCCGACGAGCAGCCGGTTTTCGCGCCAGGAAAAGACGATGAAGGGCAGGCCGACGAAGGTCAGCAGCACTAGCGAAATGTTGCTGGAGGGATGTTCGAAATAGCTGTCGACGAACAACAGAAGATCGGCCGTCAACAGCATTTGCACGCGCCCCAGCATGTGCCACCGGCGGCGATGCATGAGCGCCGTTACCCCGAAGCTGGCCAGAGCGATGACGGAAAGGAGCGTCGGCGTCGGTACGCGCAGCAGGATATTGGCAATGAGGGAATAGACCGCGAGAGTGGCAAGGATCAGCAGGACGACATAGGATGTCCTGATCTGCCGCTCGAACTGGGTCGGCTTGGGGAAGAATGCTTCGTATCTATGTCTGAAACGCCGGATCACAGCTTTTCCATCTCTCACAACAAACGACATGGTTCAGCCCCGGGAAGCGATGCCCGGTCCGGTTCAGAAGCCAAATTTGTGTAACGTGGTCACTCTTACATCGAAACGGCGGGCAGAGGCGCAAACCTCTACCAATGAGTCAAATAAAATGCCCCGGAGAACTCCGGGGCATTCTTTCGGATATAGTTTGACGGGATCAGTGCACGTCTTTGTAGTTAATTTCCTTGCGATCCTCGCCCGGTGCAACTTTTTCGCGACGCACGATCAGCCGGTTAATCGCGTGGATATAGGCTTTTACGCTGGCCACGACCGTATCCGTATCGGCCGATTGACCGGTGGCGATTCGGCCGTCTTCCTCGATCCGGACCGAAACCGTCGCCTGCGCGTCGGTGCCTTCGGTGACCGCGTGCACCTGGTAAAGCTGCAGCTTGGCCTTGTGCGGATACAGCATCTTCACCGCGTTGAAGGCCGCGTCTACGGGTCCGTCGCCGGTGGCGTCGATGGTTTTCTCTTCGCCGTTGACGGTCATGGTCAGATCGGCTTCTTGCGGGCCCTCGGTGCCGCAGACCACCCGCAGCCGCTTCAGCTGCAGGGTATCGGCCTCGCCCTGGCCGACCTCGTCCTGCACCAGCGCGATCAGGTCGTCGTCGAAGACTTCCTTCTTGCGGTCGGCCAGTTCCTTGAACCGCACGAAGATGTCGTTGAGCTGATTGTCGGCCATGTCATAGCCCAGCTCATGCATCTTCGAGCGCAGCGCGGCGCGGCCCGAATGCTTGCCCAGCGGCAGCGAGGTGCCGGCGATGCCGACGTCTTCGGGGCGCATGATTTCGAACGTGTCGGCGTTCTTCAGCATGCCGTCCTGGTGGATGCCGCTTTCATGGGCGAAGGCGTTCTTGCCGACAATCGCCTTGTTGAACTGCACCGGGAAGCCCGACACGGTCGCGACCCGGCGCGACAGGTGCATGATCTTGCGGGTGTCGATATGGGTCTGGTAGGGCATGATGTCGTTACGAACCCGCAGCGCCATCACCACCTCTTCCAGCGCGGTGTTGCCGGCGCGTTCGCCCAGCCCGTTGATGGTGCATTCGATCTGCCGCGCGCCCGCTTCGACGGCGGCCAGCGCGTTGGCGGTCGCCATGCCAAGGTCGTTGTGGCAATGGGTGGCGAAGATCACCTCGTCGGCGCCGGGCACCCGTTCCAGCAGCATCTGGATGATATCGGAGCTTTCGCGCGGGATGGTATAGCCCACGGTGTCGGGGACATTGATCGTGGTGGCGCCCGCCTTGATCGCGATCTCGACCACCCGGCACAGGTAATCGTGTTCGGTACGCAGCGCGTCCATCGGCGACCATTGCACGTTGTCGCACAGGTTGCGGGCATGGGTGACGGTGTCGTGGATCTTCTCGGCCATTTCATCCATCGACAGGTTCGGGATCGCCCGGTGCTGCGGCGAGGTGCCAATGAAGGTGTGGATGCGCGGTTTGGCGGAATGCTTCACCGCTTCCCAGCAGCGGTCGATATCCTTGAAATTGGCGCGGGCCAACCCGCAGATCACCGAATTCTTCGACCGTTCGGCGATTTCCTTGACCGCCTGGAAATCGCCCTCGGACGCGATCGGGAAACCGGCCTCGATGATGTCGACGCCCATGTCGTCCAGCAGTTCGGCAATCTCGAGCTTTTCGGCGTGGGTCATGGTCGCGCCCGGGCTTTGTTCGCCGTCGCGCAGGGTGGTGTCAAAGATCAGAACGTGATCTTGCTTGGTAATATCGGTCATGTCGGGTCTCATTATCTAAAACTTGCTGAAGCTCGTGGCGCGAGAAGGCACATCCTCTGAGCGGTCGCGCCGGATCGGCACGCTCAGAGGCGGCTTAGCAGTAGCAGGGCAGCAAGCGACAGCGCGCCGTCGGTGCGGCGTTGTGCGGTCGAGATATGGCCCTTGATCGTCATGGGGCCGATTTATACCCGCTGCGTTGCGAAAGAAAACCCTCAATCGGTAGAATTTGGTATTGCGCCGGATTTGTCCGCCGTCGCGCGCATGAGCGGGCTAGGTTTCCGCAAACCGCTTTGTTACAGAACCCCAAGCAACATGCCGAACGAGGGAGGGGCAGATGAGCGATCAAGCCTACGATCCGGGCGCCGAGGGCGCGAAAATGACCTTTCGGGACGCGATGTCCTATGGCGATTACCTGCATCTCGACGCGCTGCTGGCGCAGCAGCACCCGCAAAGCGACGCGCATGACGAAATGCTGTTCGTCATCCAGCACCAGACCAGCGAATTGTGGATGAAGCTGGCGATCCACGAACTGGCCGCGGCGCGCAAGGCGATGAATGCGGGCGACATGGCGCAGATGTTCAAGATGCTGGCGCGGGTCAGCCGGATTTTCGAACAGTTGAACAGCGCCTGGGACGTGCTGCGCACCATGACCCCCGCCGATTACACCACCTTCCGCGAAGCGTTGGGGCCGTCTTCGGGGTTCCAGTCCTACCAGTATCGGATGATCGAATACGTGCTGGGCAACCGCAATCCCAACATGCTGAAGCCGCATGAGCACATGCCCGAGGTGCACAAGATGCTGTCGGATGAGCTGGAAAAGCCCAGCTTCTACGACGACGTGATCCGGCTTCTGTTCACCACCATCGACGGGCCCGACGCGCGACTGCCGGACCCGCAGCTGCGGACCCCGCACAAGGCGGTGCCCGAGGTGCAGGCGAAGTGGAAACAGGTCTACGAGGACGTGGGCACATACTGGACCCTCTACGAGCTGGGCGAAAAGCTGGTCGACCTTGAGGATTATTTCCGCCGCTGGCGGTTCAACCACGTCACCACGGTCGAACGGGTGATCGGATTCAAACGCGGCACCGGGGGAACCTCAGGTGTGGATTATCTGAAGAAGATGCTCAGCACCGAATTGTTCCCGGAGCTGTGGCAAGTACGAGGAGAGCTGTGATCATGGCTGTGAAACTGCCGCGCAAGGACATGTTCGATCTGCCCGAGGGGGTGATCTATCTCGATGGCAACTCGCTGGGCCCGCTGCCCAGCGGCGCCACCGAACGCACTGCCGAAGTGATCCGCGACGAATGGGGGGGGCAACTGATCAAGGCGTGGAACACCGCCGACTGGATGGCGCTGCCCAAGAAGGTGGGCGACCGCATCGCCGGGCTGATCGGCGCGCCGGAAGGATCGGTGGCGACCGGCGATACCCTGTCGATCAAGGTCTATCAGGCGCTGGCCGCGGCGTTGAAGATGAACCCCGAGCGCCGGGTGATCCTGTCGGATAACGGCAATTTTCCTTCCGATCTTTACATGGCGCAGGGGCTGATCGGCACCATCGACAAGGGCTATGAACTGCGCACCCCCGCGCCCGAAGACGTGGCCGAGGCGATCACCGAGGACGTCGCGGTGGTGATGCTGACCCAGGTCGATTACCGCTCGGGCCGGATGCATGACATGGTCGAAATCACCCGCAAGGCCCATGCCGTGGGCGCGGTGATGATCTGGGACCTGGCCCATAGCGCGGGGGCGGTGCCGCTGGACCTGACCGGATCGAACGCAGAATTCGCGGTCGGCTGCAGCTACAAATACCTCAACGGCGGTCCCGGCGCGCCGGCCTTCATCTATGTCCGCCCCGACCTGGCGACCACGGTGCAGCCGGCGCTGGCCGGCTGGCTGGGGCACGAAGCGCCCTTTGCGATGGACCCGGAATACCGCCCGGCGATGTCGACCGAACGGATGCGCGTCGGCACCCCGCCCATCGTGCAGCTGTCGCTGCTCGATCACGCGCTGAACGTCTGGGACGGGGTGGATATGACCGATCTGCGCGCGGCTTCCGTCGCGCTGTCGGAATGCTTCATCAAGGAAGTCGAGGCGCGTTGCCCGCAGCTCACACTGGCCTCGCCGCGCGACGCGAAGGAACGTGGCTCGCAGGTGTCGTTTGCGTTTGAACACGGCTACGCCGCGATGCAGGCCTGCATCGACCGGGGCGTGATCGGCGATTTCCGCGCGCCCAATATCATGCGTTTCGGTTTCACCCCGCTTTACCTTGATGAAGCGGACGTGATCCGCGCCGCCGAAATCATCGAAGAGGTGATCGGTAAGGAGCTGTGGCGCGATCCGAAGTATCAAACCGTGTCGAAAGTGACCTGATCCCGCGTCCAAGCTTCGCAGGTGCAAAGAAAATCGCCCGTGCCCCTAGGCAACGGGCGGTTCCTTCGCTTTAGTGCTTTCCATACGTCCCGGCAAAACGCCGGGGACGGACAATAAGCCCGGCAGGGCGCGAAAAACACGAAGAACGAAGGGGGTCACATGAAACTGAAATCTTTTATCCTGGGTGCATCGCTGGCGGCACTGGCGGCGGGCAGCGGCTGGGCCGAGGGCGTCAAGGTCGGCATGATCACCACGCTTTCGGGCGGCGGTGCCGGGCTTGGCATCGACGCGCGCGACGGCTTCATGCTGGCGGTCGGGCAATCGGGCCGCGATGACATCGAAGTGGTGATCGAGGACGATCAGCGCAAACCCGATGTCGCGGTGCAACTGGCCGACAAGATGATCCAGTCCGACAAGGTCGATGTGCTGACCGGCATCATCTGGTCGAACCTCGCCATGGCGGTGGTGCCGGGTGCCGTGGCGCAGGGCAAGTTCTACCTGTCGGTCAATGCCGCGCCGTCGGCGCTAGCGGGCAAGGGCTGCAACCCGAACTATTTCTCGGTCGCCTATCAGAATGACAACCTGCACGAAGCGGCGGGGGCCTATCTGACCAGTGCGGGCTACAAGAAACCCTTCATTCTCGCCCCCAACTACCCGGCGGGAAAGGACAGCCTGACCGGCGTCAAGCGGTTCTATACCGGCGAACTGGCGGGCGAGGTTTATACCAAGCTGGGCCAGACCGATTACGCCGCCGAGATCGCGCAGATCCGGGCGAGCGGCGCCGACAGCGTGTTCTTCTTCCTGCCCGGCGGCATGGGGATTTCCTTCATGAAGCAATATGCCGATAGCGGCGTCGACCTGCCGGTCGTCGGCCCCGCCTTCAGCTTCGACCAGGGCATCCTGCAGGCGGTTGGCGAAGCCGCGATGGGCGTCAAGAACACCTCGCAATGGAGCAAGGACATCGACAACGCCGCCAACAAGGCCTTCGTCGAAAGCTTCCTGGCCGAATATGGCCGTCTGCCGTCGCTCTATGCCGCGCAGGGGTTCGATACCGCGAACCTGATGATCTCGGCCATGGAAAAGGCGGATATCTCGGACGCCGATGCATTCCGCGCCGCGCTGAAAGCGGCCGATTTCGCATCTGTGCGAGGTGATTTCACCTTCGCGTCGAACAACCATCCGATCCAGGACATCTATGTCCGTGAGGTGATCAAGGAAGGCGACGTCTACACCAACAAGATCGTCGGTGTGGCGCTGGAAGACCGCTCCAACGCTTACGTGGACGAGTGCAAGATGTAAGACCCAGGCACCGGGCGGCTTTCACGCCGCCCGGTGTCCCGACTGGATAGACGCATGTCCTCTCTTCTCCTGATCGAGCAGGCCCTGAACGGGCTGCAGTTCGGCGTCATGCTGTTTCTGATCGCCGCCGGGCTGACCCTGATCTTCGGTGTCATGGGGCTGATCAACCTCGCGCATGGATCGCTTTACATGGTCGGCGCCTTCGCGGCGGCGGGGGTGTCGGCGCTGACCGGGTCTTTCCTGCTGGCGCTGGTGGCCTCCCTGGCGGCGGCGGCGATGGCCGGGGTGGTCATTGAGATGACGGTGATCCGCAGGCTCTATGACCGCGATCACCTCGATCAGGTGCTGGCCACTTTCGCGCTGATCCTGATCTTTTCCGAAGGCACCCGGTATCTGTTCGGGTCCTTCCCTTTGTTCCTCGACAAGCCCGAATGGCTGTCGGGCACGGTGACGCTGCCCTTGGGGATCGAATATTCGCTTTACCGGCTGACCTTGATCGGGGTCGGGCTGGCGCTGGCCGCCGGGCTGTTCTGGATGATCGCGCGCACGCGGGTGGGTATCCGCATCCGCGCAGGCGAAAACGACCGCGAAATGATCGGCGCCTTGGGCGTCAACATCTCGCGGCTCTACACCTTGGTCTTTGCGCTCGGCGCGGCTCTGGCGGGGTTTGCCGGGGCGCTGGTGGGTGCGATCCAGTCGGTGCAGATCGGCATGGGCGAACCGGTGCTGATCCTGGCCTTCGTGGTGATCGTGATCGGCGGCATCGGGTCGATCAAGGGCGCCTTCATCGGCGCCATCCTGGTGGGGCTGACCGATACGCTGGGCCGGTTCCTGCTGCCGCAGCTTTTCGCCCTGTTCATGAACCCGTCCGAGGCCACCTCGGTCGGGTCGTCGCTGGCCTCGATGTCGATCTACCTGCTGATGGCGGGCGTGTTGCTGTTCCGGCCCAAGGGCCTGTTCGGAGAGGCATGAGATGAAGCGCGAAACCCTGCTGAATGCCGCGATCCTTCTTCTGCTGCTGGCGCTGCCGCTTTGGGCTTCCGTCGCGGATGAGCCGTTCTTGATCACCCTGACCACCCGCGCGGTGATCCTTGCCATCGCCGGGATCGGGCTGAACTTCGCGCTTGGCTTCGGCGGGCTGGTGAGCCTGGGCCATGCGGCGTTTTTCGGGCTGGGCGGCTACGCGATGGGCATCCTGGCCTTTCACGCGCAGAATTACACCCCGATGATGGAATGGCCGCTGCTGATCGAGGGCACCAAGTCGATGCCGGTGATCTGGCTGGTGGCGATTGTCACCGGTGCGCTGGCGGCGCTGGTGATCGGCGCGCTGTCGCTGCGCACCGCGGGGGTCTATTTCATCATGATCACCTTGGCCTTCGGGCAGATGTTTTATTACTTCGCGATCTCCTGGCCCGCCTATGGTGGCGAAGACGGGTTGTCGATCTATGTGCGCAATTCCTTCCCCGGGCTGAACACGATGGACCCGATCCAGTTCTTCGCGGTCTGTTATGCGGTTCTGCTGATCGTGCTGTTCGGCACCTGGCGCGCGGCGCGGTCGCCCTTCGGGTTGATGCTGGGCGCGGCGCGGCAGAACCCCGACCGGGTGCAGGCGGTGGGGCAGGTGCCGTATCGGCTGTACCTGACAGCCTTCACCATCTCGGGGGCGATCACCGGGCTGGCCGGGGCGCTGTTTGCCGACCTGAACCGCTTTGTCAGCCCGTCGATGCTGTCCTGGCAGACCTCGGGCGAAATCATGGTTTTCGTGATCCTCGGCGGGGTCGGGCGGGTGTTCGGCCCGGTGGCGGGCGCGGCGCTGTTTATCCTGCTGGAACATACGCTCGGCGGGCTTTCCGAGTTCTGGCATATCTATCTGGGCGCGATCCTGCTGGGCGTTGTCCTGTTCGCCAAGGGCGGGCTCTACGGGCTGATCGCCGGGCGCGAGGTGGCGCATGACTGATCCGGTTCTCGATGTCAGGGGCATCAGCAAGAGCTTCGGCGGGCTGAAGGCGAGCGATGCAATCGACCTCGACCTGCGGCCCGGGGAAATCCACGCGCTGATCGGTCCGAACGGGGCCGGCAAATCGACCCTGATCGCGCAGATCGCGGGCGGGTTGGCGCCGGACAGCGGCGCGGTGCATTTCGCCGGGCGCGACGTCACAGCCCTGTCCACCGCCGCGCGGGCGCGGCTGGGGCTGGCGCGGACGTTTCAGATATCAATGCTGGCGATGGAATACACCGTGTTGCAAAACGCGATGCTGGGCGCGCTTGGTCATCGCGGTGGGGTGTTCCGCTTTGTCCGTTCGGTGATGCGCGATCACGACCTTGTCGCCCGCGCCGAGGCCGCGCTGGAACAGGTGGGCCTGCAGGATTTCCGCGCCTTCCGCACCGCCGAGCTGTCGCACGGGCAGCGCCGCCAGTTGGAGGTCGCGGTGGCGCTGACGCTCGACCCCAAGGCCTTCGTGATGGACGAACCGATGGCCGGGCTCGGTGCCGAAGGATCGCAGCAACTGGTGGGCGTTCTGGACCGGTTGCGGCAACAGGCGCCGATCCTGCTGGTCGAACATGACATGGATGCGGTGTTCGCGCTGGCCGACCGGATCAGCGTGCTGGTCTATGGCCGGATCATCGCCAGCGGCACGGTCGAGGACATCCGCAACGATCCCGAGGTGCGCCGCGCTTACTTGGGGGAAGAGGCATGAGTTTCCTGCAACTTTCCCATATCTCGGCCTTCTACGGCCCTTCCCAGGCGCTGTTCGACGTCGATCTGACGCTGGCCGAGGGTGAGGTCTTGGCGCTGATGGGGCGCAACGGGATGGGCAAATCGACCACGATCAAGGTGATCTGCCGGTTGCTGAAGCACAAGGGCGGGTCGGTGCTGTTCGACCACCGCGACCTGTCGCGGCTGAAACCGCATCAGGCAGCGCGGGCCGGGATCGGGCTGGTGCCCGAGGGGCGGCGCTGTTTTGCCAATCTGACGGTGCATGAAAACCTGATCGCCGCCGCCCGCCCGGGGCCGTGGGATTTCGCTGCCGTGTCCGACCTGTTCCCGCGCCTGGCCGAACGGCGCGATCAGCTGGCCGGGTCCTTGTCGGGCGGCGAACAGCAGATGCTGGCCATTGGCCGGGCGCTGATGACCAACCCGCGCCTGCTGATCCTCGACGAGGCGACCGAAGGCCTGGCCCCGGTGGTGCGGCATGAAATCTGGGCCGCCATCGCCCGGCTGAAATCCGAAACCGGGCTGGCGATCGTCGTCGTCGACAAGTCGCTGAAGGAACTGGGCAGCGTCGCCGACAGCGCGGTGATTCTGGAAAAGGGCCGCTCGGTCTGGTCCGGGGCCTTCGCCGATCTGACGCCGGACATCACCGACCGGTATCTGGGCATCTGACCGCGGCAATTCACGCGGTTGTTAGGATGACGTCGCGCGCCGGTTGATCTGTCTCAAGGCCCCCGCCATGGTGGCAGTCGAAGATGTTCGTACACGCGGCAGCGACCGGAGGACGGATGCAGACCGACACGACGCCTATCGAAGCCAACGGGCTGACCAGCGCCGAGGCGGCTAAGCGGCTGCAAATCCATGGCCGCAACATCGTCGGCGAAGCCCGCACCACTCCGGCCTGGAAGATTTTCCTGCGCCAGTTCACCGGCCTTCTGGTGCTGCTGCTGATCGGCGCGGCGCTGGTGGCGCTGGCGCTTGGCGAATGGATCGACAGCATCGCCATCGGCATGGTGGTGATCCTGAACGGGGTGCTGGGCTTCGTGCAGGAATGGCGGGCGGAAACCGCTCTGGCGGCGTTGCGCGAAATGCTGGTGGGCCACGCGCGGGTGATCCGCGACGGTCACCCGATGGAAATCGACAGCCGCGATATCGTGCCCGGCGACCTGGTGCTGCTGGATGCGGGCGATCAGGTGCCCGCCGATGCGCGGCTGGTGTCGGCGCTGGAACTCAGGACCGACGAAAGCGTGCTGACCGGGGAATCGATTTCGGTGTCGAAAAAGCCCGGCGACGGTGGCGACGCGGGCGCGGTGATGATGGGCACGCTTGTGGTCTCGGGGCGCGGCGAGGCTTTGGTCAGTGCCACCGGACCCGCGACCGAATTCGGCAAGATCGCCCAGTTGACCGGATCGGTGGGTGAAAAGGAAACCAACCTGTCGCGGCAACTGGGCCGGCTGGGCGGACAGCTGGGGATCGCCTCGCTCGGGCTGGGGGCGGCGATCGCGTTGACCGGCATCCTGGCCGGGCGCGACGTGATCGAAATGGTGATGACCGGGCTGTCGATGGCGGTGGCCATCGTGCCCGAGGGCCTGCCTGCGGTGGTCACCATCAGCCTGGCGCTTGGCGCCGCGGCGATGGTGCGGCAGAAGGCGCTGGCGCGGCGGCTGCAGGCGATGGAAACGCTGGGATCGGCCTCGGTCATCTGCACCGACAAGACCGGGACGCTGACCGAAAACATGATGACCGGCGAAGTGCTGTGGATCGCCGGGCGGCGGTACGAGGCGGTCGGCACCGGTTACGATCCGGCCGGGCGCATCCTGCTGGAGGGGCGGCCGCACCGTTACGGCGACGATCCCGATCTCGCCGATGCGCTGGACGTGATGGTGGGCTGTTCCCATGCCAGCCTGTATCGAGAGGGATCGACCTGGCACATGGTCGGCGATCCGACCGAGGGGGCGCTGGTCACCTTCGCCTACAAGGGCTGGACGCCGATGCCCGCCGCCGCCCCGCTGGAGGAGATTCCCTTCACCTCGGAACGCAAACGGATGAGCATGGTGCGCTGGCAGGAGGACCGGCTGGTGCAGCTGGCCAAGGGTGCGCCGGAACATCTGCTGGAGGTTTGCAGCCATTGGCGCGGTCCCAAGGGCACTGCGCCGCTGACCGACGCGGTGCGCGCAGAAATCCACGCGGTCTATGAACAGATGGCCGACAAGGGGCTGCGGGTGATCGCCTTGGCCCGGCGCGAGGTGTCCGAGGCCGCCGTGCCCGAGGCCGATCTGGAATTCATCGGCCTCGTGGGCATGATCGACCCGCCCCGTCCCGAGGTGAAGCGCGCGATCCGCGCCTGCCGGTCTGCCGGTATCCGGGTGATCATGATCACTGGCGACGGCGCGCGCACCGCGCGGGCCATCGCCGACGCCCTGGGCCTGCCCGCCGAACGGGCGATCACCGGGGCCGATCTGGAACAGATGGACGACGCGGCGCTGCGCGATGTGCTGGACGGCCCGGTGCTGTTCGCCCGCACCGCGCCGGAACACAAGATGCGGCTGGTTGAGCTTCTGCAGGGGGACGGGCTGATCGTGGCGATGACCGGCGACGGGGTGAACGACGCGCCCGCGCTGAAACGCGCCGATGTCGGCGTCGCCATGGGGATCAGGGGCACCGACGTGTCCAAGGATGCCGCCGATCTGGTGCTGCTCGACGACAATTTCGCCACGCTGGAACGCGCCATCCGCGAAGGCCGCCGGCAGTTCGCCAATATCCGCCGCTTCGTGCGCTACCTGCTGTCGTCGAACGCGGGCGAGGTGATCGCGATCCTGGCCAACCTGGCGCTTGGCGGACCGCTGATCTATCTGCCGACGCAGATTCTGTGGATGAACCTTGTCACCGACGGGGTGACCGCCTTGGCGCTTGGCCTGGAACCCGGCACGCCCGACCAGATGGCAGAACCGCCGCGCCCGGCGAAACAGGGGATCATGGACTGGACAGCGGTGGGGCTGATCCTGGTCTTCGGCGCCTATACCGGGTCGTCGAGCCTCTACCTGTTCTATGCCTTCATGGCCGAGGGCGACGCGGTGGCGCGCACCGCCGCCTTCACCGGGATGGTGATGTTCGAAAAGGTCAGCGTCTTCGCCTTCCGCTCTTTCACTCAACCCTGTTGGCGGCTGGGATGGTTTTCCAACCCCAAGCTGATCGTGGCGCTGGTGCTGATGGTCTGCGCCCAGTTGGCGGCGGTGTATTGGCCGCCGTTGCAGACCTTGCTGCGCACCGCGCCTTTGGGGTGGGAACATTGGCAGATGATCGGGCTTTTGTGCCTGCCGCTGATCCTGGTGCCCGAGGTGATAAAGACGCTGCGCTGGCTGTTTGGCCCCCGGAACGGAGAACCGGAAGCGGCGGACGCCACCTTGACCTGAATCATGGTTCGGGTCCGCGGCCCGGCCTTACCGTGTGCTTGGGAGGATTTGTGCATGACCTGGGACACCATCGCGAAAACCGATGCCGAACGCGCTTATGCGGTGCTGGGCGATCCCGGCGCGGGGCGCGCGGGCTTCGACTGGGATCAGGCGGCGGATATGCTGGACGGGTTGCCCGGCGGCGGTCTGAACATCGCGTACGAGGCGCTGGACCGGCATGTCGCCCACGGCGATGGCGACCGCTTGGCACTACGCTGGTTCGGCAAGGACGACGAGCTGCGCGATTTCACCTATGCCGATCTGACCAGGGCCACCGCGCGCTTTGCCAATGTGCTGATGGCAAGTGGCCTTGCGCCGGGTGACCGGCTTTATTCCCTGATGGGCCGCAAGCCGGAGCTTTATATCGCAGCACTCGGCACGCTGAAGGCGGGGCTGGTGTTTTCGCCGCTGTTTTCCGCCTTCGGTCCCGAACCCATCCGCACCCGTATGGAAATCGGCGAAGCCAACGCGGTGGTCACCACCGAATCTATTTACCGCCGCAAGATCGCCAAGTGGCGCGCCGAAATCCCGTCGCTGAAGGTCGTCTTCCTCGTCGATGTCGACGAGGCACCGGAAGGTTGCGTCGCGCTCGGCCCGGCGCTGGCGGCGGCGTCCGAGGACTTCGAGGTCGCGCAGACGCAGCCCGAGGATATGGCGCTGATCCACTTCACCTCCGGCACCACCGGGCGGCCCAAGGGGGCGGTGCATGTGCACAAGGCGGTTTACGCCCATGTCGCCACCGGGCGTTTCGCGCTGAACCTGCGGCCCGGCGCGATCTACTGGTGCACCGCCGATCCCGGCTGGGTCACCGGCACCTCCTACGGCATTATCTCGCCCCTGGTGAACGGCGCGACCCTGCTGGTGGACGAGGCCGAATTCGATTTGGATCGCTGGTACGGCATGTTGCAGCGCGAAAAGGTCGAGATTTGGTACACCGCGCCCACCGCCATCCGCATGATGATGCGCGCGGGGGCCGAGGCGGCGGCGCCTTACGATTTCTCCAACCTGCAATTCCTCGCCAGCGTGGGCGAGCCGCTCAATCCCGAAGGCGTGGTCTGGGGCAAGGAAGTCTTCGGCCACCCGTTCCACGACAACTGGTGGCAGACCGAAACCGGCGGCATCATGATCGCCAACCTCGCGGCAGAGGACATTCGGCCCGGATCGATGGGCAAACCGCTGCCGGGGATCGAGGCCGGGGTGGTCGATACCGAAAGCGATCCGTTGCGCGAATGCGCCCCGGGCGAGATCGGCGAACTGGCGCTGCGCCCCGGCTGGCCGTCGATGATGCGCACCTACCTGCACGAACAGGTGCGGTACGACAAAACCTTCCGCGACGGCTGGTACCTGTCGGGCGACCTGGCGATGAAGGACGAGGACGGATATTTCTGGTTCGTGGGCCGCGCCGACGACCTGATCAAATCCTCGGGTCACCTGATCGGGCCGTTCGAGGTCGAAAGCGCGCTGATCGAACATGAAGCGGTAGCCGAGGCCGGGGTGATCGGCCTGCCGGACGAAACGGCGGGCGAGGTGGTGAAGGCCTATGTGTCGCTCAATCCCGGCTACGAGCCGTCGGAGGAGCTGGAACGCGACATTCGCGGTCATGCCCGCAAGAAACTGGGCCCCGCCGTCGCCCCGCGCGAAGTGGTGTTCCGCAAGACCCTGCCGAAAACCCGGTCGGGCAAGATCATGCGGCGCCTGCTGAAGGCGCGCGAACTGGGCCTGCCCGAGGGCGATATTTCCACCCTGGAGACGGATGAATCATGACCGACAAGATCCACCTGTCGCGCGATCACGTTCTCGACCTGCTGGGCAAGATGCTGCGCGTCCGCAAGTTCGAAGACAAATGCGCCGAGCTTTACACGCAGGAGAAAATCCGTGGCTTCCTGCATCTATACGACGGCGAGGAAGCGATTGCCGCGGGGGTCATACCGCATCTTGGCGAAAAAGACCGCATCGTCGCCACCTACCGCGAACACGGTCATGCGCTGATCCGCGGCGTACCGATGAAATCGGTGATGGCCGAAATGTACGGCAAGGCCACGGGCTGTTCCGGCGGGCGCGGCGGGTCGATGCACCTGTTCGACGCGGACCGGAATTTCTATGGCGGCAACGCCATTGTCGGCGGCGGGCTGCCGCTGGCGGGCGGGCTGGCGCTGGGCGACCGGATGCAGGACACCGGCAGCGTGACCGCCTGTTTCTTCGGCGAAGGGGCGGTGGCCGAGGGCGAGTTTCACGAAACCATGAACCTCGCGCAGCTGTGGCAGGTGCCCGCGCTCTTCGTCTGCGAAAACAACGGCTACGCCATGGGCACGGCGCTGGCGCGGTCGGAATCGCAGACCGATATCCATCAGAAGGCCGCCGCCTATGGCATCCCGTCCGAGGTGGTCGACGGCAATGACGTCGTTGCGGTCGAAGCGGCGGCGCGCCGGGCGTTGGCCGCGATCCGCGAAACCGCGCGGCCCTATTTCCTGGAATGCCGCACCTACCGGTTCCGGGCCCATTCGATGTTCGACGCCCAGCTTTACCGCGACAAGGCCGAGGTGGAGGATTGGCGCCAGCGCGGGCCCATTGTGCGGTTCCAAGGCTGGGGGACCGGCGCGGGGCTGATCCACGACAAGGACGTGGCCGATCTGGAGGCGCGGATCGACGCGGAAATCGCGGAGGCGGTGGAATTCGCCGAAAGCTCCGGCTGGGAACCGCTGGCAGACCTGACCCGCCACGTGACGGCGGAAGAAAGGCCCGACCCGCCCGCAGCGGCCAAACCCTCGGGCGAGACGGTCGAGATGACCTATCGCGAGGCCGTCAAGCAGGGTATCCGCGACGCGATGATCCGCGACGACCGGGTGTTCCTGATGGGCGAGGACGTGGGCGCCTATGGCGGCTGCTACGCCGTGTCCAAGGGCATGATGGATGAATTCGGCGAGGGCCGCATCCGCGACACGCCTTTGTCTGAATCGGGTTACACCGGTTTCGGCATCGGCGCGGCGGCGATGGGAATGCGCCCCATCGTGGAACTGATGACGGTCAACTTCAGCCTGCTGGCGCTCGATCAGATCATGAACACCGCCGCCACCATCCGGCACATGTCGGCCGGGCAGTTCGGCATACCGCTGGTGATCCGCATGGCCACCGGCGCGGGCAAGCAGCTGGCGGCGCAGCATTCCCATTCGCTGGAAGGCTGGTACGCGCATATCCCCGGCTTGCGGGTGCTGGCGCCCGCGACCTTGGAGGATGCGCGCGGGATGCTGTGGACCGCTTTGAACGACCCCGACCCGGTGCTGATCTTCGAGAACGTGATGCTGTATAACCGGACTGGCGAAATCGACAGCAATGCCGGGCCGGTCGATATTGACAAGGCGGCGATCCGGCGGCCGGGCAAGAATATCAGCCTGATCACCTATGGCGGCTCGCTCTACAAGACGTTGGAGGCGGCGGAGGAACTGTCCAAGGACGGGATCGAGGCCGAGGTGATCGATCTGCGCGTGCTGCGGCCCTTGGACGATGCGACCATCATCGCCTCGGTCGCGCGTACCCGCCGGGCGGTGATCGTGGACGAGGGGTGGCGCTCGGGGTCTTTGTCGGCGGAAATTGCCGCGCGCATCCATGAACAGGCGTTCTGGCGCATGGACGCGCCGGTGGGCCGGGTGTGTTCGGCGGAGGTGCCGATCCCCTATCCGAAACATCTCGAAGACGCCTCGATCCCGCAGGTGCCCGCCATCGTGGCGGCGGTCAAAGCCGCGCTCGGGAAGGGCTGAGCCATGGGCGTGTTCAAGATGCCCTCGCTCGGCGCCGATATGGAGGAAGGCAAGCTGGTCGAATGGCTGGTCGGCCCGGGCGATACGGTCAAGCGCGGCGACGTGGTGGCGGTGGTCGAAACCCAGAAGGGCGCGATCGAGATCGAGATTTTCGAGGACGGCGTGGTGGATCGGATCGACGCCGCCTTGGGCACGACCCTGCCGGTCGGCGCGCCGCTGGCGGTGATCCGTGGCGAGGGCGAGGCGGCTGCGCCCGCAGCCGCGCGGGAACCCGAACCGGTGCCCACAGCCCAACCGGCGAAACCCGTTCCCGCGCCGCCGCCGGTGGCGGCGGTGGCCGGGGACATCCCGGCCTCGCCCGCCGCACGGGCGCGGGCGGCGGAGCTTGGCGTCGATCTGTCGGGGGTGACGGGTAGCGGCCCCGGCGGGGCCGTCGTGCTGGCCGACGTGGACGCGGCGGGGAAGGGCAAGCGCAAACCGGCCAAGCAGGGGCTTGATCTGGATGCAATGCGCGAGGCCATCGCGGCGGCGATGACCCGGTCGAAGCACGAGATTCCGCACTACTACCTCGAACACGAAATCGACCTGCAAAAGGCCGACGACTGGCTGCGTGCCCGCAATGCCGATTGCGACCCGGGCGACCGCATCCTGATGGGCACGCTGTTCGTCAAGGCCGCCGCGCTGGCGGCGCGCGACGTCAAGGGGATGAACGGGCAATACGAGGACGGGTTCGCCCCGTCGAAGACCGTCAACGCGGGCGTCGCCGTGGCGCTGCGCGGCGGCGGGTTGATCGCGCCCGCGATCATGGATGCCGCGTCGCAGCCGCTCGATCAGCTGATGGCGTCGATGCGCGACCTGGTGGCGCGGGCGCGGTCGGGGCGGCTCAGGGGATCGGAAATGACCCAAGGCACGATCACCATTTCCAGCCTCGGCGAAAACGGCGTCGACGGCATGACCGCCGTTATCTACCCGCCGCAGGTGGCCATCGTCGCCTTCGGCACCCCGCGGGTGGCGCCGCGCGTGGTCGACGGCGCGGTGATGGCGCGGCTTTGCGTTCACGTCACCCTGGCTGCCGATCACCGTGTCAGCGACGGACGACGCGGCGCGAAATTCCTGAAACAAATCGATACCCTGCTGCAAAGCCCGGAGGAGTTATGACCGAAGACGACATCAAGGCCGCATTCCTGGAAGAACTGATTTCGGTCGCCCCCGATCTCGACGCCGAGGATATCGGCGGAAACGATCACCTGCAGGACGATCTGGAGCTGGATTCGATGGATATCCTGAACCTGGTGACAGCGCTGCACGAACGGCTGGGCGTCAATATCCCGGAAGAGGATTATCACGGCATCGAGACGCTGAACAAAGCAGTGGCCTATCTGGCCGGGCGGCTGGGCTGAGCGGGACGGTTCACTAAAAGGCGTGGCATGGCTTCCCAAGAGGCCGGATATGTGGTCCGCTGCGGGTGTTGACCTGTCGCCGGAACCGAAGGGACCCCGAGCATGGACACGACGTCGGAACAGGGTTTGCCGCCCGATGAGGCCGAGCGGATCGCGGCGATTTGCGAGGGTGTCGGCGATGATCCGCACCGTATGCTGGATATCCTGCGCGCGGTGCAGGACGAATTGCGTTGGATTTCGCCTGCCGCGATGGGCCTCATTGCTAGCCGCACAGGTCTGAGCCGGATCGCGGTAGAGGGCGTGGCGAGCTTTTACGCCTTCCTGTCGCAGGCCCCGAAAGGCCGGGTCACGATCCGTCTGTGCGACGACATCGTCGACCGGTTCGCCGGAATGCCCGAGGTCGCGGCGGCGTTCGAGGCGGCGCTTGGCATCAAGGTCGGCGAAACCTCTGCCGATGGCGCGGTGTCACTGGAATACACCCCCTGTATCGGGCTCTGCGATCAGGCCCCGGCGGCGATGATCAACGACGTGGTGCTGACCGGGCTGACGCCCGGGCGGGCAGGGGACATCGCGGCGGCGCTGAAGGCGGGGCAAAGCCCGGAAGAGCTGATCGCGCAGGATTTCCTCGACCTGACCCCGCATGAGCGCGCCACGCGTCAGGTGGAAAACAATATCCGCCACGCCGGGGCATCGCTGCTCAGCCCGGTGCCGGACGGGGCCGGGTTGGCGAAGGCGCTGGATATGGACCCCGTGCGGATCATCGCGGAAATCGAGGCCAGCGGTCTGCGCGGCTGCGGCGGCGCGGGGTTCGGGACGGGCCGCAAATGGCGCTTCGCCGCCGAAACGGAGGCCGAACGGCGCATCATCATCTGCAACGCGGACGAAGGCGAACCGGGCACCTTCAAGGATCGCGTCCTGCTGACCGAACGCCCGCATCTTTTGGCCGAGGGCATGACCATCGCCGCCCGCGCTGTGGGCGCGTCCGAAGGCATCCTCTATCTGCGCGGCGAATATGTGTACCTGCGCGACCTGATCGAGGAGGTGTTGCAGGACCGCCGTGACCGGGGCCTTTTGGGGCAGGGGATCGGCGGGCAGGATTTCGATTTCGATATCCGCCTGCAGCTGGGCGCGGGGGCCTATATCTGCGGCGAGGAAGGGGCGCTGATTTCCTCCTGCGAGGGGCTGCCGGGCGAACCCAAGACGCGGCCGCCCTTCCCGGTGACGCAGGGCTATCTGGGCTTGCCGACCGTGGTGAACAACGTCGAAACCTTCTGCCACGCCGCCCGCATCCTGGACCAAGGCGCGCAGTGGTTTTCCGACATGGGGCATGCGGGCAGCCACGGAACGAAACTGTTCAGCGTGTCGGGCGATTGCCTGCGCCCCGGTGTTTATGAATTGTCTTACGGATTGTCTGTGCGCGAGTTGCTGGCGATGGCAGGCGGCGAAGACGCGGCGGCGGTGGCGGTCGGCGGGGCCAGCGGCACGATGATCGCGCGGGATCAGTTTGACCGATGCCTGAGCTTCGACGATTTGGCGACGGGCGGTTCGGTGGTGGTCTTCAACGGCAGCCGCAACATCCTGGAAATCGTCGAATATTACATGTCGTTCTTCGTGCATGAAAGCTGCGGCTTCTGCACCCCCTGCCGGGTCGGCAACGTGTTCCTGCACAAGGCCATCGGCAAGTTCCGCAAGGGTTTGGCGAACCCCGAGGATATCGAATACCTCAAGGACCTGTCCGGCACCATCATCGAAACCAGCCGCTGCGGGCTGGGCACCACGTCGCCCAAGCCGATCCTGACCACATTGGAAAATTTCCCGTTGGTCTATGCCGCGACGGTCAAGCCGTCGAAGGACCGCATCCGGGCCAGTTTCGACATTCAATCGGCCATCGATGATGCCCGCCACATGGCCAAGCGTGGGTCGGAAATTTTCGACGAGGATTACAGCGAATGACCGGGTTCACCTTCACCATCGACGGGGTCGAGGTCGCCGCGAAGGACGGCCAGACCATCATGGAGGCCGCCGACGCGGCGGGCATCTATATCCCCCGCCTGTGCGATCACGAAGGGCTGCGCCATCAGGGCGCCTGCCGGGTCTGCACCGTCAAGGCGGGCGGGCGTAGTGTCGCCGCCTGCACCCAGCCCGCCGCGCCGGATCAGGCGGTGGAAAACGAAACCCCGCATGTCACCAAGCTGCGCCGCGATCTGGTCGAGATGCTGTTTCACGAGGGCAACCACCTGTGTCCGATCTGCGAGGCTTCGGGCAATTGCGAATTGCAGGCGATGGCCTATCGCTTGGACATGACGCAGCCGACCCGGTTTCCCTATCTCGAACCCTGCCGGCCGCTCGATGCCAGCCATCCCGATATCGCGCTCGACACCAACCGCTGCATCACCTGCGGCCGCTGCATCCGCGCCAGCGAGGAGGTCGATGGCAAGGGCGTGTTCGGCTATGTCGGGCGCGGCATTCACCGCCGGGTGGCGGTGAACGGGGCGGATCTGGCCGATACCAATGCGGCGATCACCGATTTCGCCATCTCGAAAGAGGTCTGCCCGGTCGGCTGCATCATCCGCAAGGGCGAGGGGTTTGCGATCCCGATTGGCGAACGCGAATTCGACAAGGGCCTGATCGGCCACGAGATCGAGGAGAAGAAGCGTGACTGAGCTGCGCAAGGCACGGATCGCCACCGCGTCTTTGGCGGGCTGTTTCGGCTGCCACATGGCGATCCTCGATATCGACGAGCGGCTGATCGAGCTGATGAAGCTGGTCGAGGTCGACCGTTCTCCGCTGACCGACATCAAGCGCTTCACTCGGCGCTGCGATATCGGCATCATCGAGGGCGGCTGCGCCAACGAGGAAAACGTGCATGTGCTGCGCGATTTCCGGCGCAATTGCGACGTGCTGATCGCCATCGGACAATGCGCGATCATGGGCGGGCTGCCCGCGATGCGCAACGCGATCATGCACTCCGACGCGCCGCTGCGCGAATGTCTGGAGGAGGCGTTTCTCACCGGCCGCTATATCCGCAACACCACCCATCAGGTGCCGAACGACCCGGCTTTGCCGCTGCTGCTGGACGAGGTCTATCCCTGTTCCGAAGTGGTCGAGATCGATTACAACATCCCCGGCTGCGCGCCGTCGGGGGATATCATTTATGAAACGCTGGCGGGGCTGCTGGCGGGCAAGTTCAGCGGCTTCGAGCGGCACCGGATCAGGTTTGACTGAGGTATGAACAGATGACCGAATCCAGACTGATCGAAATCTCGCCGCTGACCCGGGTCGAGGGCCACGGCAAGGTCACCATCCATCTCGACGCCGATGGCTATGTCGACGAAGCGCGGCTGCATATCGTCGAATTCCGCGGCTTCGAACGGTTCATCCGCGGCCGGTTGCTGTGGGAAGTGCCGGTGATCGTGCAGCGCCTGTGCGGCATCTGCCCGGTCAGCCATCACCTGGCGGCGGCCAAGGCGATGGACATGATCTGCGGCGTCGATCAATTGCCGCCCACCGCCGAAAAGATGCGCCGGTTGATGCATTACGGCCAGGTGATGCAAAGCCACGTTTTGCACTTCTTCCACCTCGCCGCGCCTGACCTGCTGTTCGGCTTCGGCGCCCCCGCCGAAAAGCGCAACATCTTCGAGGTGCTGCAACAGCAGCCCGAACTGGGCCGCCGCGCCATCCTGATGCGCAAGTTCGGCCAGGACATCATCGAGGCCACGGCGGGCAAGAAGATCCACGGCACCGGCGCCATCCCCGGCGGCATCAACAAGAACCTGCCGTTGGAAACCCGCGACGCGCTTCTGGCGCAGATCGGCGATATGGAACAATGGGCGCAGGACGCGCTGGCGCTGGCGCGCGGCTACACGCTGGACAATGCCGACCTGGTACAGGGCTTCGCCGCCTTCCCGTCCAACTACATGTCGATGGTGCGCGACGGCGACGGGGCGCTTGACCTGTACGACGGCAACCTGCGCGCGCTGTCCGCCGACGGCGATCTGATCTTCGACCACCTCGACACGCGCCGCTATCACGAGGCGCTGGTCGAAGACGTGCGGTCATGGTCCTACATGAAATTTCCCTTCATCAAGGATCTGGGCCCCGATCACGGCTGGTATCGCGTCGGGCCGCTGGCGCGGATGAACACCGCCAGTTTCATCGACACGCCGCTGGCCGATGCGGCGCGCAGCGAGTTGATGGACTTCAGCCACGGCTTGCCGCAGCATGCCACGCTGGCCAATCACTGGGCGCGGATGATCGAGGTGCTGCATTGCGTCGAAAAGATCCGCGAATTGCTGCACGATCCCGACCTGCAGGGCAGCGACCTTCGCGCCACGGGCAAACGGCGGCAGGAAGGTATCGGCGTGCTGGAAGCGCCGCGCGGCAACCTGATCCATCATTACCAGGTCGATGAAAACGATCAGGTGACCTATTGCAACCTGATCGTATCGACCACCCATAACAACGAGGGCATGAACCGCGCGGTCAAGGACGTGGCGATGCAATACATCTCGGGCCAGCCGCAAATCTCTGAGGCCATGCTGAACCATGTCGAGGTCGCGATCCGTGCCTATGACCCCTGCCTTTCCTGCGCCACCCATGCCCTGGGCCAGATGCCCTTGCAGGTGGAACTCTTCGGCCCGGACGGCGCGCTGCTGGACCGCAAGGCAACCTGATGCTGCTGATCGGCTACGGCAACCCGGGGCGCGGCGATGACGGGCTGGGCCCGGCCTTCGCGGAACGGATCGAACGGGCCGGGCTGCCGGGCGTCACGGTGATGGTGGATTACCAGCTGACGGTCGAACACGCTTTCGACGTAGCCGGGGCCGGGCAGGTGGTGTTTGCCGATGCGCTGATTGGTGGCGCGGGGGCGTTCCGTTTCACTGAGGCCGCCCCCGCGACCGATGCCGACATCACCAGCCACAGCCTGTCGCCCGAAGCGGTGCTGACGCTGGCCCGGACGCTTTACGATGCCGCGCCCGAGGCGCATGTCATGGGCATCACCGGGCAGGACTTCGGCGAGGTCCGCGAAGGGCTGAGCGACCCGGCGCAGGGCAATCTCGACCGGGCGGTGGAATTTTTCCTCGATTGGGCCAAAGACCGCCGGTGAAATTTCACAAAAGCTTTGCCGGGGCTTCACAAGGCTGACGTTCCCTGCGCGGAATTCATCCGTATGAATTTTCGGGGGATGGCCGTAGACCGCTGCACCGACCCTTTCGGGCCGGGATGCCGCGCCGGTGCCGCCCCCGTCACAACAACCCGCAAAGCGACCGAAGGGAACAGCCATGACCTATCAGGGAAAAATCGATGCGGGCGCGACCCTGTTCCAGGGCGCGCAGGTGCTGCTGGCCGATCAGATCGTCGAAACCTCGGTGCTGATCGAGGGCGGCAGGATCGCGGAAATCGGCGGCACCTCGGCGGGCGACCGGGTGGTCGATGCGCGCGGGCTGATGCTGGCCCCGGCGCTGGTTGACCTGCATGGCGACGCTTTTGAGCGCCAGATGATGCCGCGCCCCGGCGTGTTCTTCCCGATGGACACGGCGGTGCTGGAAACCGACCGGCAGCTGGCGGCCAACGGGATCGCCACGGCCTATCATTCGCTGACGCTGAGCTGGGAACCGGGGCTGCGCAGCCTGGAACAATCGCGCGGCACGATCCAGGCGATCCGCGATCTGGCGCCGCGGCTGACGGTGGAAAACCGTATCCAGCTGCGGTGGGAAACCTTCTGCTTCGAGGCGATGGATCTGATCGACTGGGCGCTTCAGGCACCGCTGAAACCGTCGATCGCCTTCAACGATCACACCACGATGGGAGTGCTGCACCCCGATGTGCCGATCCAGAAACGCCCCTTCGATCAGGCGCCCGATTTTCCGGTGGCCGACCTGCACAGCCCAGCCTTCGCCCGCAAGATGGACAAGCGGGCCAAGCGCGCCGGGGTGACGGAAGAAGAATATGCGGCGCTGATCCGCACCCGCTGGGAAAAGCGCCCGGATGTCCCGGCGGCGATCGGCAAGGTGGCCGAGGCCGGGCGCCGCGCCGGGGTGGCGATGCTCAGCCATGACGATACGCAGCCCGAAACCCGCGCCTATTACCGGGCCCTGGGCGCAACCGTGTCGGAATTCCCGATGGTGATCGAGGCCGCGCAGGCAGCGCGCGAGGGCGGCGATTTCATCGTCTTCGGTTCGCCCAACGCGGTGCGCGGCGGCAGCCATATCGGATCGCTGGCCGCCGCCGACATGGTCGAGGCCGGGCTCTGCGACGCGCTGGCCTCGGATTACTACTACCCGGCGATGCTGGCCGCGGTGGCGCGGCTCGACGCGGAAAAGCGCGCGCCAAGGCCTGAGTTGTGGTCGCTGATCTCGAAAGGCCCGGCGCGGGCGATGAAGCTCGACGATCGCGGCGAAATCTCCGTCGGCCAGCGCGCCGACCTGGTGCTGGTCGACTGGCCGGACCAGGGCACGCCCGCGATCCGCGCCACCTATGTTGCGGGCCGCCCGGCCTATGCTGCAATGCCCTTGGGCCAGTAAGGAGCCTCGATAATCCCGCTGAAGATCGGTGCCTGCCTGCGCGGTGAACAATATGTGCTGCGCAAGGCGCGCGCTTGACTTCACGACGGATCGCCTGCCGAGCGGGAGTATTTGCGCCAAGACAAAACCGGCACCTCTTCCCGTCTTCTTCTGTTCAGAAATATCCCGGGGGTTTGGGGGCTGGCCCCCAATCCAGCCCTAGTAATACAGCATTCCCGCCGCCGCGATCATCAGCGGCACCGGCCAGCTGACCGCGATCCGGGCAATGACTTCCTGCCGGCCCATAAGCGGCGCCTCATAGGCCAGGATCTTGGTCAGCGAAAACAGCGACCACGAGGTGACATAGGCCAGCGCCGCCACCGGCGCTGCACCGGTTTTCAGCGCCGCCGCCGCGATGGCGAGGCTGACGAATGCGCCGCCCGGCGTCAGCGGTCCCATGGCGGCGGCCAGCAGCAGGCCGGAAAACCCGGCCGCTTCGCCGAACATCACCTGTACCCGGTCTTCCGGCAGCAGCTCGGCGAAGAATCCCGCGCCCAAGAGCGCCGTCACCATCCGGGGCAGCATGAATTTCAGCATCTGGACCGAGGCCACCATCGAGGCGCGCCGCCATTCCGCGTTGGGCAGCTGCAGGAACATCCAGATGGCCGCGCCGCCGATCAGGACCGTGCCGATCAGAATATTCATGTCCGCACCTTCAAGGGCAGGGCCCGCACCGCCAGCCCCAGCAGCACGGGCACCGGCAGCGACAGGATCCAGCGCAGCGCCACCATGTCATGCGGCAGGAAGGAAAATTCCCAGATCAAGGTACGGTTTAGGCTCAACAGGCTCCAGCCCGAAACGAAGGCGATGATGGCGCCCAAATCGGCCCCGGCGGCGGCGAACCCGGCCGCCAGCGGGAAGGTCATCGACGGGCCGCCGGGGATCAGCAGCCCGGCCAGCATCGCGATGGTCAGGCCGCGCAGCCCGCTGTTGCGACCGATCCAGGTGGCGACGCGGTCGCGCGGCAGGAGCAGAGGCAGGGTGGCGGCGATGAAGACGCCGGCGGCGATCTTGGGGCCGAGAACGACGATGAAGCCGAGCGTTTCGACCGCGATTTCACCGACCCGTCCGATACCGGATTTCAGCGCCACCCCGATCCCGCCCAGCACAGTGAAGGCGAGAAGCACCAGGAACCCCTTGTCGATCACCTTGCGGCGGCGGGGGGCGGGCGGCGGATCAGCGGTGATATTTCTCAATGAAGGCGTCCACGCTCAGCGCCCGGATATCGGGAAGGGCCGCGGCGTATCTTTCGCGCGGCCAGTCCCACCAGGCCATCTCCTGCAGCGCTTCGGCCTGCGCTTCGGTGAAGCGCCGCTTGATCGGCCGGGCCGGAACGCCACCCACCACGGTATAGGGGGCCACGTCGCGGGTGACAACCGCGCCCGCGCCGATCACCGCGCCGGTGCCGATACTGACACCCGCCGTCACCGTGACCCCGTGACCGATCCACACGTCATGGCCGATGGTGACCCAGTGATCCTTGCGCCACTGGAAGAAATCCGCGTCGTCCGGGCCCAGCCCATAGGCTTCGGAACGATAGACCGAATGGTGCTGCACGGCGCGCCAGGTCGGGTGATTGCCCGGGTTGATCCGGGTGGCGTTGGCGATCGAACAGAACTTGCCGATGGTGGTCCAGACCACGTGGCAATGTTGGGTGATATAGGAATAATCGCCCATCTGGGCATCCTTCATCATCGTGCCCTTGCCGACCTCGGTCCAGGCGCCCAGATCGCAATTCACCACCTGCGCTTCGGGGTGGATGGTGGGGGTTTCGGACAGATGCGCCTTGTCGCCCGCGCCGCTCATGCGGAACCCTCCGCGCCCGGCAGGTCCGGGTGATGCAGCCGGATCGACAATCCTTCGACCCGGCGCAGGGCCGGCCCGTCGATCCACATCGGTTCGGCGATCAGCTTGGCCTCGCGGATGCCCAGTTCGGGGAAATCCAGCCCCATCGAATGGGCCATCGCGGCGCGGAACCCCGGTTTCGGGTTCAGCGCCGGGCGGATGTCGCGGCTGCCCAGTTTCAGGTGATGGGCGATATCCCAGTCCTGCACCTCGCCGCCGATCCGGGTGACCACCCAGCAATGCATGTCTTCGCAATGGTCGCGCTTTTCGGCCGGAAAGAAATAGCCGGTGACATAGCCCGCCTCGATCCCCGCCGCGCGCAGGGCGGCGATGAAATAGGTGTTGATGTCGACGCAGGAGCCTTCGGCCATGCCGCAGCCGAGCGCGGGAACGTGATCCAGCCCGTCGTTGAATTTCTCTTCCGGGTGGCCGTAGGTGAAGCGTTCCGCCGTGGCGCGGGCGATGGCCTGGGCGCGGGCCAAGGGATCGGCATCGGGCGCGATTTCGGCGGTTTCCTCGGTCAGGTCGTCAGCGGCGCGGGTGAATCGGGTCTGGCGCGGGGCGAACATCGCGTCGGGATAGGCGGCCGGGTCGGGGGTGAAGCGATAGCGCAGTTCCACCCGGTCGCTGTCCGGGGTGAGGATCAGCGCTCTCTGGCCGGTCGTGGCCTCGGTCGTTTCGCTGATCGTCGCGCCGCTTACGGTGCAGCCCAGGCTGCTGGCCTGCGGCGTGTCCAGGCCGCGCGGGGCCAGCAGCTTGGCGCTGCCCGACGGCGCGGCGAAGACGACGGTGATGTCGAAGGGGCTGGTCATGGTCGTTATCCCTGTGATCGGGCGGGGCAGGGCGCCCCGCTATGATACGCGCCCCGGATCACTTGGCGCCTTCCCAGTTGCCGATGATCCGCTTGCGGATGACGCCGCTGAGGTAATCGATGACATAGACCATCGCGATGATCAGGAAGATGATCGACCAGGCTTCGTCCCAGCGATAGGCGGCGATCCGGTCGGACAGCAGGAAGCCGATGCCGCCGGCGCCGACGATGCCCAGGATGGTGCCGGACCGGACGTTGGATTCGAAGTTGTAAAGCAGCACCGACAGGATCACCGGGTTGACCTGCGGCAGCAGCCCGAAGCGGATTTGCTGGAACCGCGATCCGCCCGCCGACTTGATCCCTTCGATCGGTTTCTCCGAGGTGTTTTCGATGGCTTCGGAAAACAGCTTGGCGAAGGTGCCGATCTCGCTGACCGCGATGGCGAGGATACCGGGCAGCGGGCCCAGCCCGAAGGCGCGGATGAAGATCAGCGCCAGGATCAGCGTCTCGAATGCGCGGATGAAATCGTAACCGCGCCGGGTGCTCAGGCGCAGGAAATTCAGCCGGTTGACGTTCTTGGCCCCGAGGAAGGACAGCGGAAAGGCGAAGATCGCGCCCAGCAGCGTGCCGAGAAAGGCCATCGATAGGGTTTCGCCCAGCCCCTTGGCGACGTCGGAAAACTCCGTCCAGCTTTTCCAGACATAGGGCGGGAACATGAAGGCCAGAACGTTGCCAAGCCGCAGGATGCCTTCCCAGATGCGGGCGGGCGAGAAGTTGAAGGCCCAGAGACAATAGGCGAACAGCCCCAGGAACAGCGCCCATGTGCCGGCGCGGCGCAGCCGCACGGGCAAGGGCGCGCGGAAGGCCAGCGGCATCGCCGCGCGGGCCTCTTCGATCTGGTCTTGCGAAACGCTCATGCCCGTTCTCCCATTCCGATGACGCGGTGGCGCAGCTTTTCCGAGCCAAAGTCGATCAGCCCCACGGTGACGAAGATGATCAGGAACAGCGCCGACAGGTCGGTATATTCCTGGAAACTCATCGCGGTCCTGATTTCCTGGCCCAGCCCGCCGGCGCCGACATAGCCGATGATCGACGAGGACCGGACGTTGATTTCAAAGCGCAGCAGCGTGTAGCTGATGATATTGGGCAGCACCTGCGGCACCGCGCCGTAACGGATTTGGTCGAACCAGCTGCCGCCCGCGGCCTTGACGCCTTCCAGCGGGCGCATGTCGATATTTTCGTTCACTTCCGAATATAGCTTGCCGAGCGCGCCGCAGGCATGCAGCCCGATCGCCATCACCCCCGCCATCGGCCCGACCGAGAAGCAGAAGACGAAGATCAGCGCCCAGACCAGTTCCGGCACGGTGCGGGCGATTTCCAGATAGCGGCGGCTGATCCACAGCACCCATTTGTTGGGCGACAGGTTGCGCGCCGCCGGGAAGGACAGAAGGAAGCCGCCGATCACCCCGAAAGCGGTCGCCATGAAGGCGATCAGCACGGTTTCGATCAGCAGCTTGAGCCAGACTTTCCAGCGCCAGAACCATTCACCGAAATCTGAGCCGAGGCTATCCCAGCTCAGCGTGGGCAGGGTCTTTTCGATATATTCGCCCAGCCGCGGCAGGCCCGCGCCGATGATCCAGCGCCATTCGCGCGATCCGTCGGGCAGCGACACCTGGGTGATCTTGAAGAAATCGCCGAGCCAGGCGGTGGTCATGAACAGGACCAGAAACAGCCCCGAGGCGAGGGTCCAGTTGATCCGCGCCTTGCGGCGCTGGATCGCGAAATCGCGTTCGAAGGCGGCGATGGCATCCGGCCCGTTCAGGGCGGGCTGGGCGGGAAAATCGGCGGTATGGGTCATGAATTCCGGTCCGTTTGGACAGAAGAAGGGCGGGTCGTGATGACCCGCCCCCTTGCTTGCGGTGATTACGAACCGGCGCGGCGCTGGCGCTTCATCCACTGGCGCATGTCGACGATCCACTGATACCGTTCGTGGTCGACGCGGGTGAAGCCGGTGGTCGGGTTCTTGTCCTCGGGATCGAAGGAGGAGTAGAGCTTCCAGCCTTCCGGGTCTGCGGCCGGGAATTCTTCGATCGCGGCGGTGATTTCCTCGATCATGTCGGCCGGCAGGTTCTTGCGGAAGGTCCAGGGGCCGACGGTGATTTCGGGGCTTTCCCAGATCTTGCAGATCACGCCGGGTTCGATCATGCCCTTGGCTTCCATCCGCTGCGGGATGCCGTCCACGTCGCTGTTCTGATAGGTCGATGCGGTGTCGAAGGTGCCGTTGGCGACGCCCTGAACACCGGCTTCGTGCGAGCCCGAGAACGGGATGGCGGCGAAATAGCTGTTCGGGTCGATCCCGAGGCGTTCTTTCATGTTGAAGAAGGGCACGGCATAGCCCGAGGTGCTGTCCGGGTCGGCGAAGGCGTGGACCTTGCCCTTGGCGTCGTCGAGGTTCTTGATGCCGCTGTCGCAGCGGGTCACGACGATCGAGTTGTAGCCGGTATTGCCGTCTTTTTTCTGGCTGGTCAGGGTCGGCACCACGCCGCCATCGGTGGCGGTATAAGCGGCCGCGTAGGAGGACGAGCCGAACCGCGCGGTTTCGATCTGGTCGGCGGCCAGCGCCTGGATCACGCCGTCATAGTTGCCGGCGGTGAAAATCTCGACCTTCACGCCCAGCTTGTTTTCCAGATAGGCGCGCAGCGGTTCGTTGCGCATCAGGCGGTCTTTTTCGTTTTCGCCCGACAGGATGCCGAACTTGACGACCTGGTAGTCATCTTTCCAGCCTTCGGCGACGGCCGGGGCGGCGATCAGTGCCACGAGGGCGGCGGTGGTCAGCAGTTTCATTGGGGTTCTCCCTGGTTTGCAGACTGTGGTTGGGTAATCAGGCGGGGATCGGCGCGGGATGCGCGCCGGGTTTGAACGAGGTCGAGGTGACCGCTTCGTTGAATTCGGCCAGCCCGTCCGACCCGTAGATGTCGCGCACCACGTCGTCGGTCAGCTGCGCGGCGGTGCCGTCGAACATCACCCGGCCGAAGCGCATGGCGACGATCCGGTCGCAATAGGCCCGCGCGGTATCGAGCGTGTGCAGGTTGACCAGCACGGTCAGCCCGTCGTCCTTGTTGATGCTGCGCAGCGCCTCCATCACCCGGGTCGCGTTGCCCGGATCGAGCGAGGCGATCGGTTCGTCGGCCAGCATGATGCGCGGTTTCTGCACCAGGGCGCGGGCGATGGCGACGCGCTGCTGCTGGCCGCCCGACAGGGTGCCGGCGCGCTGCAGCGCCTTGGGCGCCATATCCAGCCGGTCCAGCGCCTGGATCGCCAGGGTGCGTTCGGCGTCGGAAAACCGCATCGCCATGGAACTGACAAAACCATGATCGGCGAGCCGCCCCATCAACACGTTGGTCAGCACATCGAGCCGGTCGACAAGGTTGAACTGCTGGAAGATCATCGCGCAATCGCGGCGCCAGTCGCGCAGGGCCTTGCCCTTCAGCGATGTGATGTCGGTGCCGTCGAAGGAAATCGACCCCTCGGTGGGGTCGATCAGCCGGTTGATCAGCCGCAGCATGGTGGATTTCCCGGCCCCCGAGCGCCCGATGACGCCGACGAACTGGCCCGGCTGGATGGACAGCGAAACGTTATCGACGGCCTTGGTATCGCCGAAATGGCGCGAAACGGCGTTCAGGGTCAGTGCAGCAGTCATGGCGATTCATCCGAATGATTCCTCCGCCCGTTCTAGGAAGCCCGGGTAACAGCGCCGTCTCGTCGAAATGACACTTCCGTCGCGCAAAAATGACAAAACGGTTACGGGTGGGCGGGGGCGCATGGCCTGGCTGATTTGCGCCTATAATATACAATCTATGAGTGCGCTTGACTGCCGAAAGCCGGAAATGTTGACGCGCGGGGCAAGACCTGTTTCAACGCGCCCAAGCCTCAAAATTGCATCGGGAAACGGGAAGACCTCGCCATGACCGCCAATAACCGCATCGTCCTTTCAAGCGACCACGCCGCCATTGAACTGCGTCAAGCCATTGCCGAACATATCGCGGCGAAGGGTTGGGACGTGGTCGATATCGGCCCGGTCACGCCGGAAAGCACCCATTATCCCAAGCACGGCGAAGCGGCGGCGCAGCGTGTCGCGTCGGGCGATTGCCGTCTTGGCATCATCCTGTGCGGCACCGGTCAGGGCATCATGATGGCCGCGAACAAGGTGAAGGGCATCCGCTGCGGCACCTGTTCCGACACGTTTTCGGCCCGCATGATCCGCCAGCATAACGACGCCAACATGCTGTCGCTGGGCGCGCGCGTGGTGGGCGAAGGGCTGGCGCTGGATATCGTGGATGCCTTCCTGGGCGCGGAATTCGAAGGCGGCCGGCATGGGACGCGGGTCGATATGATCAAGGCGCTGGAAGAGTAACGCGGACCTGATCGCCCCGGATTTTCAAAGGGGGCGCCTGTCGCGGGGGCCAATCCGGTATCAGCCGCCCGGCACGCACCAGGAGAGTCGTCATGAACACAATCATTTGGCAGCGCCTTGAGGGATTGGTCGTGTTTCTGGCGGCTCTCGTCACCTACCTCTACATGGATGACGGGATCCGCTGGTGGCAGGCGGTGCTGCTGTTTTTCGTCCCCGACATTTCCTTCGCGGCCTATGCGCTAGGCCCCCGGTTCGGCGCGGCGGTCTATAATCTCATGCATGTCTACGCCTTGGGCGCGGTGCTGCTTGCGGCGGGCATGGTCACTGGTGTGTTGGCGATCTCGGCGCTCGGCGCGCTTTGGCTTGCCCATTCGGGGTTCGACCGGATGCTTGGCTATGGGTTGAAGTCGCCCGAAGGCTTCACCTTCACCCATCTGGGCGAAATCGGCCGCAAGTCCGGTCAATGAGGGCCGCTTGAGCCGCCCGTGACGACAGGCTCCATCTCGAATCGACAAAGGGGCGCCTGCCGGGCGCCCCTTTCGATCTTTCGCTGAACGCTTGCCGGGTCTCAGGCCACCGCCTGAACCCGCTCGGCCAGACCGTTCAGCGATCCGTTGGAGAAAATCACTTCGCCGCGCGAGAAGCTGGCGATCACCCGGCCCATGCCCTCCGGATCGACCACCGCCAGATCGGCGCGCAATCCGGGCTGCAACCGGCCCCGGTCGGCCAGGCCAAGCGCCTTGGCCGGGTTGGCCGTCGCCAGCGCCGCCGCCCCGGCCAGCCCGTTCGGATCGGTGTCGGCCAGGATGCGGATCGCGGGCAGGATCGCGCCGGGGTGATAATCGGCGGCGAGGATGTGCAGCAGCCCCTTTTCATGCGCCTGACGCGCCGACAGGTTGCCGGAATAGCTTTGGCCGCGCATCGCGTTGGGCGCGCCCATCGCGTTCATCATGCCCCGGTCGGCGGCGGTTTTCGCTGCCTCCAGCGTGACCGGGAATTCGCCGATGGCGGCGCCCAGATCGGCCATCAGATGCGCCTTGTCGGCGGTGTCGTCGTCATGGCTGGCCAGCGCCACGCCGTGGCTTTGGCACAGCTCGGACACCTGCCGCATGTTGTCGAGAAGGATCTGCTGCGGTCGGCTGCGTTCGGCGATCCTGGTGGTCACGATCTGGCGCGCCTCGGTTTCGCTGACGCCGCGCAGGGCGGCGACATGGGCGACGTGGCGTTCGATATCGCGGTACTGGCCCTGTCCCGGCGTGTGATCCATTAGCGACACCAGATCGACGGTGCCCGCCTCGATCAGGTCGGCCAGAACGCCGACCGCGTTGTCGAAGGTGATGTCGAAGCGCGCGTGGATCTTGTGATCGACCCGGCAGCTGTCGCGCAGGGCATGCAGGTTGCGGATGGTTTCGCTGGTATGTTCGAACGAGCGCCGTTCGCCATTTTTCGCGGCGCGCGAAAAGCTGACCGCGGCATAGGCGGTGGTCACCCCCGAGGCCGCCAGCCGCGCGTCGAGATGCGGCAGCGCCACCTCCATCGGGAAATCGACCTTCATCCGCGGTTCCATTTCGATCTCGATCATGTCGCCGTGCATGTCGATGAAACCGGGGAAGATCTGCAACCCGTTGCCGGGCAGCCCGCCGGGCACTGGCGTTTCGGCGATGTCCGCGATCAGCCCGTTTTCGATGCGGACCGATCCGTGCTCGACCACGCGGTCGGGCAGGACGAGGGTGAAATCAGACAGCCACATCTTCGCGCTCCTCTGGTTTTGGGGCATCCGGGGTCAGGTCGATGACGCGGTCGATCAGATGCGCCACGTCGTCGGGATGGTGGAAGACACCGATCATCGCGGTGCCGCTGGCCTTCAGCTCCGCCAGCCGCGCCACCAGGGCGGCGCGCGCGGTGGCGTCGAGCGAGGCGGTGGGTTCGTCCAGCAAAAGCAGTTTCTGCGGCAGGATCAGCGCGCGGGCCAGGTTCACCTTCTGCTGTTCGCCGCCCGAAAAGGTGGTCGGATAGGCGCGCCACAGGTCGGGTTTCACGCCGAAGGCGGCCAGCCAGCGGCGGGCTTCCTGCAGCGCGTCCTCGGCGCTTTGCCCGGCCATGCGCAGCGGTTCGGCGACCAGCGCCTCGGCCGACACGCGGGGGCGGGCGGTCAGGAATTGGGTCACGAAACCGATTTCGGTCCGGCGCAGATGGGTGATGTCGATATCGGCCGCGCGGGCCAGATCGATTTCGCCCTGATCGGACTGGAACAGCACCTTGCCCGATTGCGGGAGGTAGCTGCGGTAGATGGTGCGCAACAGGGTGGATTTGCCCGCCCCGTTGGTGCCCTTCAGCAGCAGGAATTCCCCTGCTTCGAGGCTGAAGGAGATATTGTCGAATGCCGCCAGCCGGTTGCCCAGATGGTGCATGGTGAAGCCCTTGGTCAGGCCCTGGATATCAAGAACGCGGGTCATAGCTTTGCGTGCACCAATTGTTGCGTATAGGCGTGTTGTGGGTCCTGGAAGGTCTGGTCGGCCAGACCCTGTTCCACCACCTCGCCGCGCCGCATCACCATCACCCGGTCGGCCATGGTGCGGATCACGCCCAGATCGTGGCTGACGATCACCATGGTGATCGCGCGTTCCTGCTGCAGGTGTTTCAGCGTATCGAGAACCATCGCCTGCACCGACACGTCCAGACCTGTGGTCGGTTCGTCCAGCAGCAAAAGCGCGGGTTCCAAAGCAATCGCCTTGGCCAGTTGCACCCGCTGCTGCATGCCGCCCGACAGCTCAATCGGCGGCGCGTCGAGCCGTTCGAGCGGGAATTCCGACGCTTCCAGCGCGACCTTGGCCTTCTGCCGCAGCGTGGCGAAGCTGCGTTCGCCCGCCACCAGCAGCCGTTCGGCCACGTTGCCGGAACTGGAATGCTTCATCAGAAGCCCCAGATGCGGGTTCTGGTAG
Source organism: Thalassovita mangrovi (assembly GCF_009857745.1). GTDB lineage: Bacteria > Pseudomonadota > Alphaproteobacteria > Rhodobacterales > Rhodobacteraceae > Thalassobius > Thalassobius mangrovi. Next base: position 7,354 of record NZ_WWEN01000010.1, on the reverse strand, counting down.
ACGATGCCGATTTTCGTCGCACAAAGCATCCGGCGCGCGAAACGGTCGAGGTCGAACAGGTTGCCCTGCACATCCGGCAGGTCGAGCGTGTAGCTGCCCCGATCCGGCGTTTCTTCCAGGTTCATCATCCGCAGCAGGGTGGATTTGCCCGACCCGCTTTCGCCGACGATGCCCAGAACCTCGCCCGGGTAAACGCTGGCCGACACGTCGTTCAGCGCCACCACGTCGCCATAGCATTTCGAGACATTGCGCACCGTGACCAGCGGCCGGGTTTTGACCAGCCGGGGCGCGTCGAGTTGCAGGGTCATTGCGGCATCTCCCCATCCTTGTACCAGGTGTCGCCGAAGCGGATGTCTTCGCCCTCGGCGGCCCGGATCGTCTTCACCCCGAATTCGCTGTCGGAAATCTCGTAGGCCGAGGTGCCGTCCTCCTGCGGGATTTCGTTCATGAAGAACCCTGTCGCGCCGGAACGGATGCAGGTCAGCCCGCCATGATCTTCGACCCGGTAGGGCACGTCGTCGAAGACCAGCGGTTCGACCCGGGTGAAGGGCGGCACCGCATGGATGCGCTTTTCCCGGCCCGCCGACAGGATGGTCAGGTGTTTCGCCATGTTCAGTTTCGGCACGTCCCAGCGGGGAATGGGCGAGGGCGTCATCACATGCCGGCCGTTGACCAGCGACGGGTAGGATGCGCCCTGCATCACCCGGCCGGACCTGAGGATCTGTTCGTAAAGCTGCAGCCACATGCGGCCGTAATCGGCATCCGCATGCATCTGCCGCGCGATGGACATGTTGGGCTGTACCGGGCGCAGCGGTTCGGGGTTGGGCACCTGCAGCACCAGCACCTGATCTTCGCGCATGATTTCCTCGGGCACCCGGTGGCGCGACTGGATCAGGTCGGCCTCCAGCGTGTCCATCGTGGTGGGGGCGCCCGACACCCGCGCCAGGAAGCGGCGGATCGAAGCGGCGTTGACGCTGTCATCGGCGCCCTGGTCGATCACCTTCACGCGGGTTTGCGGGTTGATCAGGGTCAGCGACACCTGCAACCCGCCGGTGCCCCAGCCGCGCGCCATCGGCACTTCGCGGCTGGCATAGGGCATCTGGCAGCCGGGCACCGCCACCGCTTTCAGCATCTTGCGGCGCAGCTCGCGCTTGGCCGAGGCGTCGAGGAAGCCGTAATTCATCGCTTCCCAGGGCTTGGTCAGGGTGGAAAGGCTCATTCTGCGGGCTCCGTTTCTGCCGCCTTGCGCTTCGCCTTGGCGTCGCGCATCGCGTCGAGGCTGGATTGGAAGGTGACGTAATGGGGCAGCTTGAAATGGATGCAGAAGCCCGAGCTTTCGACGCCTTCGGTGTGGTAGAGGAAGAATTCCTCCTCGGTGGCCGACCCTTTCGGCGCGCCTTCGGCGTTAAGGTCCAGCGTCGCGGCGGCGATCACTTTGACCTCGTTCCAGCCCAGCGTGGCGGAAAATCCGAGGTCGAGCTTTTCGCCCTTCTTCGACACCACCTCGGCCTGGCTGACCTTGACCCGCCCGGCGGAGAATTTGGTGCCGCGCGGGTGGCGCACCACCACTTCGGCCTCGGCGAGGCGCAATTCGTTCACCGTCGGGTGGGCTGAGCCATAGCCGCGCATCGCGGCATAGCCCAGGGCCAGCGCGCCGCCGGTTTCCGCCCGCGCCAGGCTTTGCAGCGTATGGGCGCGTTTCGACGGGAACAGCAGCGGTTCGCGGGTCAGGTCGGGGATGTCGTTGCCTTCTGTCGTGTCCGGTTCCGGCAGATCGACCAGATCGTTTTCCGCCTGCCATGCGCTGACCGAAGGCTGATGCGCCGGGGCGGGATTGTCGGCCGGATCGACCGGATCGGGGCGGAAGGTGCCGCCCGACAACACGTCGGTGGCAAGGATACGGTGCGAATAATCCAGCGTTGGGCCCAGCACCTGACCGCCGGGAATATCCTTGAACGCCGCCGAGATGCGGCGATGGGTGAACAGATCCTGTTGTTCCACCGGCTCGGCCACGCTCAGCCGCGGCTGGGTGGTGCGCCAGGCGCGCAGCAAAAGCACCGCCTCGAACATCTCGCCCCCCGTTTGGGCCAGCGCCAGCGCGGCGAGGTCTTCGTCGTAGAGCGATGCCTCGCCCATCACCCGGTCGATCAGATAGGGCAGGGCCTGTTTGACCTCCGCCACACGCGCGGGGGTGATATCGCCCATCGCGTCGCGGAACAGCCGTTCGGATTGTTCGATCGCGCGATCACCGCCGCGGGTCGCCACGTAAGCCATCAGAGTACCTCCACCGAAGTCGAACGCGGGATGCCGACGACGCGGGTGCCGTCGATCAGGATCAGGTCGAAGCCCATCGGGTAGCGGATGCGCTCGCGCCGTGCCTGCCAGAAGCCGCCGGGAAGCCCGCCGATTTGCAGATCAAGCGCGCCGTCGACGCCGGGGCCGGTCAGGCGCAGCCTGTCGCCGCTGCCAAGGTTCACCCGGATCACCGCCGTGGCGCCGTCATCGGGGTAAAGGTCGGAGCCGAGCCCCAGCTGGGACAGCGGGGCGAGGCTTCCGAGGGCGCCGAGGAAGACATGATCGGCCTGCGGCAGGTCGGCGATTTCGGCGCCGGTTTCGGCGAGCAGAGGGATCAGCGCCGGATCGGCGCTGAACACCCGGCATTCGCGGTCGATCAGCGCGGCGATGATTGCCGTTTCGCCCGCTGTGGGCAGATCACGCGGCAGGCCGGGGCGGCTCAGCGCCCATAGCAGCGCGTCGAAGGCGCGGTTGGCAAGGGTTTCGTCGGGATTGGGAACGGGAGTGGTCAGCATCAGAACGTCTCCATATCCACCCGGGTCGCGTCGATCCGGCGCAGCACCTGGGCGTCTTCCGACGCTGCCGCATCGGCCTCCGCCCGGACGAACGCGGCGCACGCGTCGGGCGCGATGCCCTGCGCCACCGCCAGATCGACCAGCGCCATCGCCATCGCGGATTCAAGATCGCGGCCCCGGCGCATGCCGTAAGCTTCAACCCCGGCCTGTCTGATATGCGCCTCGCTGACCAGAACCTCGCCCAGGTGGAAGGCGGTGCCCTGCGCCGTGTCGCGCATCGGCAGCATCACGAGCCCGGTGCGGCTGTGCAGCACCTCGATATCGCCCAGTTGCGGGATCAGGACCTCGGCGAAAGCCTTCAGCCGGTCGGCGTCGGCGCGGGCCAGGGTGCCGAGAAGGGCCTCGTGCGGAATGTCGGGAAGTGCGTGCGCCATCAAAGGCCCCCATCGCTGTCAAAGGTGAATTTTACTCGGGTGGCGGACCAGATCGCTTCGCTGAAGCTCAGCGGCGTGCCGTCCAGCATCGTGTCGACGGCGCGGATCACCATCACCGGCAGGTCGGGATGCTGTTTCAGGATCTTGGCTTCCTCGGGCCGGGCCAGTCGGCTGTGGATGCTGGTTTCGCCGCGCAGGTAATCGTCGATGCCGTAGGATTTGTAGGTTTCGGTGACCGATCGCAGCAGCTCCATCCGCTCAACGAAATCGGGGAAGCGTTCGGCGGACCGGTAGGACCGCCCGGTCGAGATCGGCAGCTTGTCGGCATAGGTGATGCGGCGGCTTTCGATCACCGGCGCGCCCGGTTCCAGCCACAGCGCGTGCTGCACCCGGCCGCTGGCGGCGATCCGTTCGGCGCCCAGCAATTCGCCGCTGACATCGATGCCTTGCGCGTGCAGGTTCTTGCGCAACCGGGTGCGCTTGCCGATGGCATAGGCGATGGTGGGGGCGGATTCCACGAAGGTGCCGCGGCCCTGTTCGACGCTCAGCTTGCCGGTCTTGGCCAGTTCCGCGATCGCCTTGCGCACCGAATGGCGGCCTACGCTGTGCTGTTCGGCCAGTTGCGGTTCGGTGGGCAATCGGTCGCCCGGATGCAGCCGGCCCGACGCGATGTCGTCTTCAATCGCGTCGCGGATGGATTTCCACTTGTCCCTGCTCATCGCCAATCCAATTCATTCGAATGAATCCGTATTGGGCGCGGCATGTCACAGGGCGATGACGGTTTAGCGAAGCTTTTGGGAACGCTGGTTGTTTGATCGGCGGGCGGGCATGAAAAAGCCCCCGCACCGGTTTGGCGCGGGGGCTTTCTGTTGCGTGTGGCAGGATCAATCCTGCTTGGCCGGTTTCTTCAGCGCGGTTAGCCCGTCGTCGATATTGACGCCGACCGCATCGCCGATCTTCTGCAGCGCGGGCAGTTGCACCGCCATGCCGAGGATCGCGTCGATTGCCTGGCTGACCGGCGCCTTGTCGGCGCCGCCCGCATCATTGCCCAAGCCGCCGATCTGGTTGATGCTGATGCCGGTGATCTTCTCGGCCGGTTTGACCATTTCCGCGACGATGCCGGGCATCGCCTGCAGCCGGGCCTTTTCCAGCTCCATCGCGATGATCGCGTCGGAGCGGGCGTTTTCGGCCTCGATCCGGGCCAGCGCCGCCTCGGTCCGGGCCGCTTCGGCCAGCTTGAAGGCGGCGGTCTCTTCCTCCTGCGCGGCGCGGCGGTCGGCGGCGGTGGCCTTGTCGCTGGCGGCGGCGATGCGGGCGCGGGCTGACGCCGCTTCGGCCTCTTCCTCGGCCTGCATCAGCGCCAGCGCCTTGCGCCGCTCGGCCTCGGCCAGCGCCTTGGCGGTCTGCAGCGCCTCGGCGGCCTTGACCGCCTCGGAGCGGGCCATATCGGCCTCGGCCTGGGCCTTGCTTTCCTGCTGGCTTTTCGCGGCGATCTGGATCAGCCGTTCGCGTTCGGCCATGTCCAGCGCCTGCCGGGACGCGATTTCCTCGGCTTGGATCGCCTGTTCCATCTCGATCCGGGCATGGGCCTTGGCGCGTTCCGACGCGGCCTTGCTGCGGGCGACCTCGGCCAGTTGCGCGGCCAGCAGGGTTTCGACCTCCTGCGCCTGGGCGATTTCGGCGCGGCGCTGTTCCAGCGCGATTTCCAGCTTGCGCTTTTCCGCCTCCATCGTGGCCTTGCTGACGGACACTTCGGAATTGCTTTCGATCTCGGCGCGTTCCTTGCGCGACTTGGCGATCACCTCGGCCAGCTTGCGCATGCCGACCGCGTTGAAGGCGTTGTTTTCGTCGAGCGCCGCAAACGGTGTCTGGTCCAGCGCGATCAGCGACACGCTGTCCATTTCCAGCCCGTAGCGCGACAGCGGATCGGCCAGCGCGGCCTGCACGTTGGCGACGAAGGCGCTGCGGTTTTCATGCAATTCGTCCAGCGTCATCTTGGCGGCTTCGCTGCGCAGCGCGTCGATCACCATCCCGTCGAGCAAGCCTTTCAGCTGCTCGGGCTGGAACAGCCGCTTGCCCAGCGTCTGCGAAGCGCGCGAAATCGCCTCCGCCTCGGGTTTCACCGACACGTAGACCTCGGCGCCGACATCGACGCGCAGCCGGTCCTGGGTGATCAGCGACGCCTCGCCGCCGCAATGCACGCTCATGCGGATGGTCTGCATGTTGACCCGCGATATTTCGTGAAAATAGGGCAGGGCGATGGTGCCGCCATCGGCGATGACCTTGCGGCCGCCGATGCCGGTCTTGACCAGGCTGACCTCGTTGGTGGCGCGGACATAGAACACCGCCGCCAGCACGACCAGCGCGGCGAGGGCGATGACAAGAAGGATGATCCAGGCGAGCAGGGACATCTTGGCTTCCTTTCTCAGAATACGGGCGGATAGGGGCGATGGCCGCGATCCAGCGTGATCCAGCGCGTTTCGGTGAAGGTTTCCATCGACCAGCGGCCACCATGACGGCCGACGCCCGAGGACTTGGTGCCGCCGAAGGGCACGTGCGGTTCATCGTTGACCGAGGCGCAGTTGACGTGACACATGCCAGTTTCCATCTGCCGGGCCATCGCCATGGCGCGTTCTTCGTTGCGGGTGATGATCCCCGCCGACAGCCCGTATTCGGTGTCGTTGTTCAGCGCGATCGCCTCGGCGTCGGTGCGGAACGGCACCACCACGGCGACCGGCCCGAAGGTTTCATCGCGCCAGACATCCATCGACGGGTCGACATGGGTGATGATGGTCGGTTCCACGAAGCGCCCGTTGACGCCGCCGCCCAGGGCCAGCGTCGCGCCCTTGGCCACCGCGTCTTCGATCTGCGCCTTGACGCGGGCGACCTGGCGGTCGTTGATCAGCGGGCCGATCACGTTGCCCTTGTCGGTGGTGTCGCCGATGGTCAGCTTGGCCGCGCGGGCCACGAATTTTTCCAGGAATTCGGTGTAGATGCTTTCATGGACGAGCACCTTTTCCACGCTCATGCAGATCTGGCCTTGATGCATGAAGGCGCCGAAATTGGCCGCCTGGGTGGCGCGTTCCATATCGGCGTCGTCGAGCACGATCAGGCTGTCCTTGCCGCCCAGTTCGACGCAGCATTTCTTCAGATGCGCACCCGCCTTGGCGGCGATCTGACGGCCCACCGGGGTCGATCCGGTGAAGGATACGCCCTTGACCAGCGGGTTCTCAACGATCTCGTCGCCCATTTCGGCCACCCGTTCGCGCGAACAGGTGACGACGTTGAAGGTGCCGGCCGGGAACCCGGCCTCTTCCAGCACCTCGGCGAAGAACAACCCGCCGCAATAGGGCGTGTCTTCGGAGGGTTTCAGCACGATGGTGTTGCCTGCCGCCAGCGGGAAGGCGAAGCCGCGCGCGGTCAGGATGCCGGGGAAGTTCCACGGCGAAATCACCCCGACCACGCCCATCGGGAAACGGGTGGCGGTGGACAGCTTACCGTGTTCGGAAGGAAGAACCTCGCCGATCGGGTTGTAGCAGGCCGCGGCGGCGGCGCGGAACACCTCGGGCACGTAACCTGTTTCGAACATGCCCTTGCCGAACCAGCCGCCGCCCTCGGCCTGCATCGCGGCGGTGAAATCCATCTGCCGCTTTTCCCACACTTCGGCGGCTTTCAGCATCAGCCGGGCGCGGTCCTGGAACATCAGGTCGGCCCAGGCTGGGAAGGCGGCATGGGCGACCTCGATCGCCGCGCGGGCCTCGGCGGCGCCTCCGTCGGGGGCCTTGGCCCAGACGCTGCCGTCGGAGGGGTTCAGGTCGTCGAAAGTGGCCGCGGGGGTGACCCATTGGCCGTTGATATACATGCCCTTCAGGGTCTGGGGTTGCTTGTTGTCCAGCATGGGCTGTCTCCCTTACTCGTGTTCGGTTTCCGGGCCGCCGGGGCGGTGCCGATGGAATTGCGCGGGCGCCGCCCGCTTTTGCCGGGCCGTTTCGGCGGCCCGTTCGATTTCGTCGATCACCGCGCGCAGCCGGTCGGCATCCGATCCGCTCGTTGCGGGGGGCGCGGCCGCGCGCGCGGCCGCGGGCGGCGGCTTTGCCGCCGCGCTGGCGC
>NZ_WWEN01000009.1 GCF_009857745.1 Thalassovita mangrovi | reverse complement strand
AGCATCGCTCCGTCGTTCCGCTTGGCGTCCCGTCCAGCGCCTCAGCGCCGCCGGTGAAGGGGGTTCTAAGGATGGCACGGATGAGTCGCAAGTACTTTTTTATGGAGTAAGCAAACTTTTCAGTTTCGAGAACCGTCAACGTTATTTAAGTCATTGACCTAATGTTATAAAAACAAAGAACTCGCACGCCCGAACTGCGGTTTCAGCGCATGTTTACTGCGTCCACACCTAGGTCCAGATCTTCAACCTGCCTCCCAAGCACTTCAAATTTCCAGATCGTGAAGCCTGGTCAGCCCCACCCGAGTGATCCAGCTTAATTGTCAGTGCATGATCGCCCTTGGCTCCATCGGGGCGATGGTTTCCGGGGCCGGAGGGCGGCAGCCCAAAGCACTGTGTTGTCGATTGGTGCAGTAGCGTTTCCTCCATTGTTCGATCAGGATCTCCGCTTCCCGGAGGTTATGGAAGACTTCCCCGTTCAGCGATTCAGCGCGGAACCGGGTGTCGAAGCTTTCGCAATAGCCATTCTCCCAAGGAGGCCCGGGTTCGATGCAAGCGGTCTTGGCGCCGACGGCCTTGATCCAATCCTGATCAGCCTGAACTACGAACTCAGGGCCGTTGTCGGACCGGCAGCAAACCGGGACGCCTCGCATGATGAACAGATCGCTCTGATCTTCTCCCACTGGAGCGGCCCACCGCTATGTTTAGGAAAACGGAGGGCCGGAATGGCTAGGAAACGGCACAAGCGAGAAGAGCCAGAAGAGATTGCCACGAAGCTACGGCAGGTTGAGGGATTTGTCGGACCAGATCGGTGCCAGACATATCATGACCTCGGGCTGGCCCATGCTGTCGATCGGCATGCGCCCGATCTTGGGGAAAGAAAAAGGCCGCTTAAAGCGGCCCATTCAAATCCAACAAAATTTTTTGATGGCGGAGACGAAGGGATTCGAACCCTCGAGACGGTTTCCCGCCTACTCCCTTAGCAGGGGAGCGCCTTCGACCACTCGGCCACGTCTCCGCGGACGGGTTTATCTAGGCTGGCGGGTGGGGACAAGCGGAAAATTTCACCCCGGCGGGGAAACCTGCGGCGGGACTTGTGGGACATCGGCAACGCTGCGATCGAAATCGGGTGCCGCCAGTGCGCCGGATGGACAGGCCCGTTTTTTTTGCATACCCAGTGGGGCAGCACTTGGGACAGTTATGAATTTGAAACGGGCATGACACAAATGGGATTTAGCAGCGCGACACGGCCGCACAGGGCCTCCGGACGGGGGCGTCGGGGCCTGATGGCCAGCGCATCGGCGCTGTTGCTGGCGCCGCTGGCCGCCACCGCCGAGGAAAGTGCCGCAAATCCCTTCGTCGCGCCGGTACCGCCGAGCTTCAACCTTTACGGCACCGTCGGGCTGATCGACATGCCGACCGCGGACATGGCCCCCGACGCGACCCTGTCGACCACGGTCTCGCACTTCGCCGGCACCACCCGCACCACGCTGAGCTTCCAGCTGCTGCCGCGGCTGAGCGGCAGCTTCCGCTACACGTCCATCGACGGGCTGGTGATCGCGGACACGCTCTATGACGGCAGCGAAAGCTATTACGACCGCAGCTTCGATGTGCGCTACCAGATCCTGGAAGAAACCCAGTACCGCCCGGCGGTATCGGTGGGGCTGCAGGATTTCATCGGCACCGGGCTTTACGGCGGCGAATATATCGTGGCCAGCAAATCGATCACTCCGCGCCTGCGGGTCACCGGCGGTCTGGGCTGGGGCCGTCTGGGCAGCTACGGCGCGATCGGATCGACCGGCACCCGGCCGACCGAAATCATCGGCCGCGGCGGTGTTCCCACCTATGACCGCTGGTTCCGCGGCGATGTCGCCCCGTTCGGCGGCATCGAATGGAAGGCCAGCGACCGGCTGTCCTTCAAGGCGGAATATTCCTCCGACGCCTATATCGAGGAAACCGTCACCAGCAATATCTTCGACCGCGACACGCCGTGGAACTTCGGCCTCGATTACCGGTTCAAGAACGGCATCCAGCTGTCGCTGTTTTCGCTGTACGGCACCGAAGTCGGCGCCATGCTGTCGGTTCACAGCAATCCCAGATACGCGCCGTCGCCGGGCGGGCGCAACGGCGCGCCGGTGCCGGTCAAGCCGCGCAGCGCGGCCGATATGCGCGATCTGGGCTGGACCGAGGACAGCGTGAAGACCGCCAGCATCAAGACCCGGCTGGCCAAGGCGCTGGAACGCGACGGGCTGGTCTATGAGGGGATCGAGCTGAGCGCCACCAAGGCGGTGCTGCGGATGCGCAACCCGCTTTACATGGAAGAACCGCAGGCCCTGGGACGCGCCGCCCGGGTGATGACCCGAATCCTGCCGGGATCGGTGGAAACCTTCACCATCGTACCGATGATCGACGGCATGACCACCACCGCCGCGACCTTCAGCCGGTCCGATCTGGAGCGGCTGGAAAACGCCCCCGCCTCGGAGCTGCTGGCGCGGACCCGGATCGAAAACGCCCATGGCATGGCGCCTGCGCCGGAGACGGGGATCTACCCGGCGCTGTCCTGGTCGCTTGGCCCCTACGCCGAATTAAGCGTGTTCGATCCCGACAACCCGGTGCGGGCCGATCTCGGGCTGCGGCTGAGCGCGGATTACCGTTTCGCCCCCAACTGGGTGCTGTCCGGGTCGGTGACCCAGAAACTGCAGGGAAATCTCGACGAAACCTCCACCTCGGTGCCCTCGGGGCTGCCGCGGGTGCGGACCGACTATTCGCAGTACAGCCGCAACACTTCCCCGGCGATCGAGTATCTGACGCTGACCAGCTTCGGCCGGCCGGGGCGGGATCTCTATAGCCGCCTGACGGTGGGCTATCTGGAAAAGATGTATGCCGGTGTGTCGGGCGAAGTGCTGTGGAAACCGATCGACAGCCGCCTCGCCCTCGGGGCCGAGCTGAACTATGTCCAGAAACGCGAATACGATCAGCTGTTCGGGTTGCGCGACTATGACACCGTGACCGGCCACCTGTCGGCCTATTACGAACTGGGTCACGGGTTCCACACCCAGCTGGATGTGGGCCGCTACCTGGCCGGCGATTACGGCGCGACGGTTTCGGTCGACCGCGAATTCGCCAATGGCTGGCGCGTGGGCGCCTATGCGACCGTCACCGATGTGCCGTTCGACGATTTCGGCGAAGGGTCCTTCGACAAGGGCCTGCGGATCACCATCCCGATGAGCTGGGCGCTCGGCACCCCGTCGCGGACGGTGAACACGCTGAACGTTCAGTCGCTGACCCGCGATGGCGGCGCGCGGCTGAATATCCGCGACCGGCTGTATCAGCGGGTACGCGAAAATCACGAAAGAGACCTGGTCAAGGAATGGGGACGGGTGTGGCGATGACGATGAAAACCGCTCTGAAACGCCCTGCCCTGCTGGGCGTGGCTGCGCTCGCCCTTCTGGCCGGTTGCGGCAACGCCCCCGGGATCGTCGACGTCAAGGACGTCATGCGCACCACCTTTTCCGGCAGCAAGAAAGAGGCGCCGCAGCAGGTGAATGTCGCGGCCGCGTTGCAGACGACCCCTGCCCCGCTGATGCTGGTGGTGCTGGAAAAGACCAAGGCGCAGTCGCCGATCGTGGAAATCGAACGCAACGGCGCCTATCGCACCTATGTCACCCCGTCCCGCCAGACCATGACCCTGCGCCAGGGAGTGGTCACCGCGACCCGCGGGCTGAGCAACGACATGATGTCGTCGGATATCGACGCCACGCTGCGGCTGCTGTCGGCCCGCCAGCCCGGCCAGACCCGGCGCGTGATGCGCTATCTCGACGGCGAGGAACAGATCGTCGCGCTGAGCTTCGACTGCCAGATGAGCGTCGGCGGCAGCGAGAAAGTCGCCATGGGCGAGGTATCTGCCCAGACCCGGGTGATGACCGAAAGCTGCCAGGGCGAAGGGCTGAGCTTCACCAACACCTATAAGGTCGACGGCTCCGGCACGGTGCTGAGCTCGCGCCAATGGCTCAACCCGACGGTTGAGATGGCCACGATCCAGGTGCTGCGCCGCTGAGCGCGGTGCTTTTGGTCCTTACCCGACCAAGGAAGTAGCGTCGCGTTGCGGGTCTGGTCCGTCCAGCCCCCCCGCGCACAAATTACTCAGTCGTGCCCCCCGAGGCGGCAACCGCAATGACCGCCGCCGCGGCAACAAGGACAGCCGCCAAACCGGCACCGGAAAGCGAACCGGTCGCCATCCCCTGCGTCGCCAGGAAAGGATCGTCCGATTGCGCCTCTTCGGCAAATGCGGGAACCGCTGCCGTCGCCGACAGGGCAATCGTAGTGGCGAGAGCGAATTTCTTCATGATGATCCTCCATATCTTCAATAAAAAAAGCCCGGGACGTCCGGGCTGAGCAAAAATAAACAAATTATTAACACGGAAAATCAATAGCACAGATAGGCCTGAAAGGGCACAAGCGAGGCCCTTTTCCCGGCTTTGCGCCTTCAAAGTCGCACAAGAAATGCGCAAGCGAACCACGCTTCACGCGCCCAGATCGCAAGCCCTGCAGCTAAATCGCCCTTTCGGAGCAAACCCACCCGACACGGGCATCGCGCGGCTCAGGTGTTGAACGCGGCTCAGGTGTTGAACAGGAAGTGCAGGACGTCACCGTCCTTCACCACGTATGCCTTGCCCTCGGCGCGCATCTTGCCCGCTTCCTTGGCGCCCTGTTCGCCCTTGCAGGCGACAAAATCGTCGAAGGCGATGGTTTCGGCGCGGATGAAGCCCTTTTCGAAATCGCCATGGATCACGCCCGCCGCCTGCGGTGCCGCGGTGCCCTGCTTGATGGTCCAGGCGCGGGCCTCTTTCGGGCCGACGGTGAAATAGGTTTCCAGGTGCAGCAATTCGTAGCCGGCGCGGATCAGCCGGTCGAGCCCCGCTTCTTCCAGCCCCATTTCGCCGAGGAACATTTCCGCTTCCTCGTCGTCGAGCTGGCTGATCTCTTCCTCGATCTTGGCCGAGATGATGACGTGGGAATTGCCCTCGGCTGCCGCCATTTTCGCCACCGCTTCGGAATGGGCGTTGCCGCTGGCGGCCTCTTCTTCCGACACGTTGCAGACGTAAAGCACCGGCTTGGTGGTCAGCAGCTGCAGCATCTTCCAGGCCTTGGCGTCTTCCTCGTCCACCTCGACCACGCGGGCGGGCTTGCCGCTTTCCAGCGCTTCCTGCGCGGCGGCCAGCAACCGGTCCTGCTGCTGGGCTTCCTTGTCATTGCCCTTGAGCTTGCGCACCAGGTTGGCGCGGCGCTTCTCGATGCTTTCCAGGTCGGCCAGCATCAGTTCGGTCTCGATCGTGTCGGCATCGGCCACCGGATCGACCCGGCCTTCCACATGGGTCACGTCGCCGTCTTCGAAACAGCGCAGCACATGGGCGATGGCATCGACTTCGCGGATATTGGCCAGGAACTGGTTGCCCAGGCCTTCGCCCTTCGACGCGCCCTTCACCAGGCCCGCGATATCGACGAAGGTCATCCGCGCCGGCAGGATCGCCTTGGACCCGGCGATTTCGGCCAGCGTATCGAGCCGTGCATCGGGCACGTTCACTTCGCCCACATTGGGTTCGATGGTGCAGAAGGGGAAATTCGCGGCCTGCGCGGCGGCGGTTTTCGTCAGCGCGTTGAACAGGGTCGACTTGCCGACATTGGGCAGACCCACGATTCCCATCTTAAAGCCCATGACCGGCCTCCTGTGACATTACCGTGCCGCTTCTAGGCAAGGACTGTGTAGGACGCAAGCCACGTGTTAGCTTTGGGTATCGGAGGGGACAAAATGACATTCACACCGCATTTGTATTTCGACGGCAGCTGCGCCGAGGCGATGAGCTTCTATGCCGACCTGTTCGGCGCCGGGGACCTGCAGATCATGCGCTTCAGCGACGCGTCCGGGGAAACCGGCCTGCCCTCAAGCGACCGGGTGATGCATGCCCAGTTCAGCGCGGACGGCCATGTCCTGATGGGATCGGACGTTCCGCCCGGGACACCGTATCAGCCACAGGCCTCGGTTGCGATCACCCATACCGCGCCCGATGCCGACACCGGACAGGCCCTGTTCGACCGGCTGGCCGAGGACGGCGAGGTCACGATGCCCTTCGCCCCCTCCTTCTTCGCCCCCGCTTTCGGCATGGTGACGGACCGCTTCGGCACCCATTGGATGATCATCGTCATGCCGGGATAAGGCGGCATTGATTTTCCCGCCCGAAACGGGCACATCCCTTCTGAGCAATTCAACAAGGGATGCCCGCATGACCCGCATCGACGCCAAATTCGCCGCATTGAAGGCCGAGAACAAGAAAGCCTTCGTGGCCTATATGATGGCGGGCGACCCCGATTACGACAAATCGCTGGAGATCATGAAGGCGCTGCCCGCCGCCGGCGTCGACGTGATCGAGCTGGGCCAGCCCTTCACCGATCCGATGGCGGACGGCCCGACGATCCAGCTGGCCGGCCAGCGCGCGCTGGAAGCGGGCCAGACGCTGCAGAAAACGCTCGACATGGCGACCGAGTTCCGCAAGGCGGACGATACCACGCCGATCGTGATGATGGGCTATTACAACCCGATCTATAACCGCGGCGTCGACAAATTCCTGGCCGATGCGAAAGCGGCCGGGATCGACGGGCTGATCGTGGTCGATCTGCCGCCCGAGGAAGACGACGAGCTGTGCATTCCGGCGCAGGCGGCGGGGCTGAACTTCATCCGGCTCGCCACCCCCACCACCGACGACAAGCGCCTGCCCAAGGTGCTGCAGAACACGTCCGGTTTCGTCTACTACGTGTCGATCACCGGCATCACCGGCTCGGCCGAGGCGCAGGCCACCGATGTCGGCCCGGAAGTGGCGCGGATCAAGGCCAAGACCGACCTGCCGGTGATCGTGGGCTTCGGCATCAACACGCCCGAGGCCGCCGAAACCATCGCAAGCACCGCAGACGGCTGCGTGGTGGGATCGGCCATCGTCAAGGAAATCGCCGCGGGCAAATCGGCCGAAGAGGTCGCCGCCTTCGTCAAGACGCTGTCCGACGGCGCCCACCGCGCCTGATTTTTCGGGCGTGCGCCTGTGCTAAGCGCACAGGCAGGGGGCTCTGCCCCCGCCGCCGCAAGCGGCGACTCCCCCGGGATATTTGTGAACAGAAGAAGCTGTTTCTTCTTGGCACAAATACTCCCGCCGGAGGCAAAGACCCGAGCGAATTTGGCGCAGGCAAATTCGTGAGATATCAAGCGCGCGCTGCAAGCGCGCACAATCTGGTCGCGCTCACCCCAAGATCACGTCGAGCAGCATCATCAGGATCAGCCCGGCCAGAAGTCCTGTCGTCGCCTCGTCCTGGTGGCCGTTGCGGTGGGTTTCGGGGATGATTTCATGGCTGATGATATAGATCATCGCCCCCGCCGCGAAGGCCAGCCCCAGCGGTAGGACATAGGCGGAAGCGTGCACCAAGGTGACCCCGATCACCCCGCCCACCGGTTCGACCAGCCCGGTCAGCAGCGCGATCCAGAAGGCGCGGCCACGGCCATAGCCCTGCCCCAGCAGCGCCACCGCCACCGCTAGCCCCTCGGGCGCGTTCTGCAACCCGATGCCGGTGGCGAGCGTCAGCCCGTTGGCCATGTCGCCGCCGCCGAAGCCGATGCCCACCGCCATGCCTTCGGGGACATTGTGAATGGTGATCGCGATCACGAACAGCCACACCTTGGGCAGCGCACCGGGATCGGCGCCCTCTAGGCCGAGGATGAAATGTTCGTGCGGCAGCACCCGGTTGAGCCAGGCCACCAGCCAGGCACCGAGCGCGATACCTACCCCTGCCAGCAGCGCCGCGATCGGTACCGATCCGTAGATGTCGGTGCCGTATCCGATCCCCGGCAGGATCAGCGAGAAGAACGAGGCCGACAGCATCACGCCGGCGGCAAAGCCCAGCATGGTGTCGTTAGACCGCTGCGACGGGCGCCGCCCGAACAGCACCGGCAGCGCGCCGACCCCGGTGGCCAACCCCGCCACCAGGCTGGCGAGAGAGCCGATCAGGATGATGTTGTCCATCGCGGCCCGCCCTTGCCTGTCAGCCCGCCCTGCGGCGCAGGATATGGGTGGTGCGATAGGTCATCACCTTGTCGCCGTCCTGGTTATAGGTGTCGTAGCGAATCTCGGTCCGGCCGCGATCGGGGCGCGATCGCGACGGGGTGGAGCCGATCACCTCGGCCTTGACCTCAAGCGTATCGCCCGGGCGCACCGGTTTCAGCCAGCGCAGTTCCTCGATCCCCGGCGATCCGAGCGAGGCCTCGTTCCAGATATCGGCCTCCAGCGTCAGCAAAAAGCCCACGATCAGGGTCTGGAAACCGCTGCCGATCAGCCCGCCATAGGGGGTATCCTTTGCCGCCTCTTCGTCGATATGGAACGGCTGCGGGTCGTATTGCCGGGCGAAACCGACCATCTCGTCCAGCGGGATTTGCCGCGAACCGGTTTCGAAGGTGAAGCCAACGGGAAGATCGTCGAAATACATGGGGTCTCCTTGCTGCTGCGGTTGACAGGGTCGTGCATCTGGCGCCGGATGGCAATGGATTTGCCATTGCCCTGTTTTCCCGTCATCGGTAAGAAAACCTAACCAATACCGCAGAAAGAGCACGATTATGCCTGTCATCACCTGCATTGAAGACCTCAAGCGCATTTACAAGCGCCGCGCGCCGCGGATGTTCTACGACTATGCCGAAAGCGGCAGCTGGACCGAACAGACCTTCCGCGAGAACGTGTCGGATTTCGACCAGATCCGGCTGCGCCAGCGGGTGGCGGTGGACATGTCGGGGCGGTCTACCGCGACCCAGATGATCGGCCAGGACGTGGCGATGCCGGTGGCGCTTGCGCCGGTGGGGCTGACCGGCATGCAATGCGCCGATGGCGAGATCAAGGCGGCGCGCGCGGCGGAGAAATTCGGCGTGCCCTTCACCCTGTCGACCATGTCGATCAATTCGATCGAGGACGTGGCCGAGGCCACCACGAAACCCTTCTGGTTCCAGCTGTACACCATGAAGGACACCGATTTCGTGTCGCGCCTGATCCAGCGCGCCAAGGATGCCAAGTGTTCGGCGCTGGTGATCACGCTGGACCTGCAGATCCTGGGCCAGCGCCACAAGGACCTGAAGAACGGCCTGTCGGCGCCGCCGAAGCTGACCCCGTCGACCGTCGCCAACCTCGCGACCAAGTGGCGGTGGGGCCTGGGCATGCTGGGCGCCAAGCGGCGTCATTTCGGCAATATCGTCGGCCATGTCGAAGGCGTGTCGGATGCCGCCAACCTGGGCGCCTGGACCGCCGAGCAGTTCGACCCGACGCTCGACTGGGGCAAGATCGCCAAGATCAAGGAAGAATGGGGCGGGCCGGTGATCCTGAAGGGGATCCTGGACGCCGAGGACGCGAAAATGGCGCTGCAGGTGGGCGCCGACGCCATCATCGTGTCGAACCATGGCGGACGGCAGCTGGACGGTGCGATCAGTTCGATCAAGGCGCTGCCCTCGATCCTCGACGCGGTGGGCGATCAGGTCGAGGTGCATCTCGACAGCGGCATCCGGTCGGGCCAGGACATCCTGAAGGCGGTCGCGATGGGCGCCAAGGGCACCTTCATCGGCCGCGCCTTCGTCTATGGGCTGGGCGCGATGGGCGAACAGGGCGTCACCACGGCGCTGAACGTGCTGCACAAGGAGCTCGACATCTCGATGGCGCTCTGCGGGCGGCGGCGGATCGACGAACTGGACCGGTCGGTGCTGCTGGTGCCGGAAGATTTCGGCGGCCGCTGGCAGTAAGCCGGGAGGGCGGAGGGGGGCTGTCTGCCCCCCGGCCCTGGCGGGCCTCCCCCCGAGGATATTTTCAAACAGAAGAAGAGCTGGGGTTTTGACAGGGGCCGCGGCTTGGGGCAGGTTGGCGCGGAAGTCTCAAAGGGTGCCCCATGCTGGTTTTCGTCGATGCCAATCTGGTCCTGTTCGCGGTGCCGAAAACCGGGTCCACCGCCTATCACATGGCGCTGAAGGGGCAGGCCACGATCAGCTTTGCCGGCAAGCCCGCCTACAAGCACATGGCGCTGCGCAAATACGAGCGTCATTTCGGCCCCTTCCTGAAAGACGCCTATGGGATTGAGCCCGAGCGGGTGGCGGTGATGCGCGAACCGGTCGAGCAGATCCGCAGCTGGTACCGGTACCGGTCGCGCCCGACGCCGCGCAAGGAAAAGGGCGTGCTGGGGGGCATGAGCTTCGACGATTTCGTCGCGGCTGTGATTGCGCCGAAGCCGCCGGAATTTGCCAAGATCGGATCGCAGCTGACCTTCCTGTCCTCCGACGACGGGGCGGTTCGGGTCGATCACCTGTTCGCCTATGAACGCCCGCTCCTGCTGCGGCAGTTCCTGACCGAAAGGCTGGGCAAGGATTTCGAGACCAGGCCGAAGAACGTGTCGCCGCAGATCGACGCGCCGCTGAGTGCGGAAATGGAGGCTGCGCTGCGCCAGGCACGGGCGGAGGAATTCGCGCTTTACGACCGGATCGTCACGGCGGGTGGGCATTTGCGGGGGTCGGTGGACGGCTGAGCGGGCGACGCGGCCCCGCGCCCACGAAATAAAGCCTTTCCAATCGGGCGCGAGTCGTCTATACGCGCGGCTTCATGCGGGTATACAGCCTTGGAGGATACCCGCGCATCTAACATATGGAGAATTCAGATGGCTGGAGAAATTCCTGATCTTCACGCCGAGGTCCGGACGGGGACAGGCAAGGGCGCCGCTCGTCAGGCACGTCGCGAAGGCAAAGTACCCGGTGTGGTTTTCGGTGGTGACGCCGAACCGCTGTCGCTCAACATCCCGTTCAACGATCTGCTGAAGCGCCTGAAAGCCGGCCGCTTCAAGTCGACCCTGTTCAACCTGAAGGTTGACGGTCACGACGACGTGCGGGTGATCTGCCGCGATGTTCAACGCGACGTGGTCAAGGACCTGCCGACCCATGTCGATTTCATGCGCCTGCGCCGCACCAGCCGCATCAACCTGTTCATCCACGTCGATTTCCTGAACCAGGAAACCTGCCCGGGCATCAAGAAGGGCGGCGTTCTGACCGTTGTCCGTCCGGAAGTGGAACTGAACGTTCTGGCCGGCGACATCCCCGAAAAGATCGAAATCGATCTGGCCAATGTCAATATCGGCGACGTTCTGCACATCAGCGACGTGACCCTGCCGGAAGGCGCCAAGCCGACCATCGACCGCGACTTCGTGATCGCCAACATCTCGGCCCCGTCGGGGCTGCGTTCGGCGGAAGACGAAGCCGGGGAAGAAGCGGCAGCCGAAGAGTAATCTTCGCGCCATCGCGCTTTGCAATTACGGGAAACGCGGGTCTTCGGGCCCGCGTTTTTCTTTGCGCCAGCTTGCGTTGAACCCGGACCCGGTAGCGGCTAGATTGCGCCCGGGCAGCCAGAAGGAAACCGCGCATGCAGCTTTGGGTGGGATTGGGAAATCCGGGGGCGAAATACGCCGGGAACCGCCACAATATCGGGTTCATGGCGTTGGACCGGGTCGCCGACGATCATGGCTTCGCGCCGTGGCGGAAGAAATTCCAGGGCCAGCTGAGCGAAGGCAAGCTGGGCAGCGAGAAGGTCGTGCTGCTGAAACCCGAAACCTTCATGAACCTGTCCGGCCAGTCGGTCGGCGAAGCGATGCGGTTTTACAAGCTTTCCCCCGCCGACGTGGTGGTGTTCCATGACGAGCTGGACCTGGCGCCGGGCAAGTGCCGCGTCAAGCAGGGCGGCGGCCATGCCGGGCATAACGGGCTGCGCTCGATCCATCAGCATATCGGCGCGGATTACGGACGGGTGCGGCTGGGCATCGGCCATCCGGGGCACAAGGACCGGGTGGCGGGTTACGTGCTGTCGGATTTCGCCAAGGCGGATCAGGACTGGCTCGACGATCTGCTGCGCGGGATCAGCGACGGGGCGGCGGATCTGGCGGCGGGCGACAATGCCCGGTTCCTCAACGCCGTGGCGCTGCGGGTGGCGCCGCCGCGCAGCTCCGGCGGGACCAAGGCGAAGCCGGAACAAGCCGCCAAGCCCGAACCCCAAGCGGAAGACACCCGCAGCCCGATGGAAAAGCTGATGGACAAGTTCAAGTGAGCCTGAGCGCCCATTTCCGCAAGCAGGCCGAAGCCTGCGAGGCGCTCGGATCGCCCTTCACCGCCCGCTTGCTGCGGCTCCTGGCCGAGCGGATGGCACCGGTGCGGGCGGTCGAAACCCGGCTGTTCGGCTGGCCCGCCTCGCAGATGAAGGCCGATGCGGTGGCGCTGCGGCTGGCAGGCGCTTTGCACGCGCTGGTGCTGATGGGGCGCGACGAGGGGCTGTGCGCCGTCTACCCCCCGCATCAGGCGTCCGAGGAGGCGCTGTGGCGCGCCGTGGATACGGCGCTGGCGGCCCATGAGGCGCATATCCTGCACTGGCTCGACAACGCGCCGCAAACCAACGAGGTGCGCCGGTCGGCGGCGCTGATCCTCGGGGCGTCGGTGGCCGCGGATCACTTCCCCGGCCTGCCGCTCAGGGTCAGCGAACTGGGCGCCTCGGCCGGGCTGAACCTGAATTTCGACCGGTTCGGGCTGACCCTGCCCGAAGGCAGCATCGGACCGGAAAACCCGGCCCTGACGCTGGCCCCGGACTGGCAGGGCACCCCGCCGCCGCTGGCGCCGTTCGAGATCGCCGAGCGGCGCGGCGTCGACCTGAGGCCGGTCGATCCGTCCGACCCGGATCAGCTGCTGCGGCTGAAAAGCTATATCTGGGCCGATCAGCCCGACCGCATGGCGCGAACCGAAGCGGCGCTGTCGCTGCCCCCGGCCCCGGTCGATGCGGGCGATGCCGGCGACTGGTTGACCGGACGGCTGGCCGATCCTGTGCCGGGGCGGATCGATTTCCTGTATCACACCATCGCCTGGCAGTATTTCCCCGAAGACACCGTGCGGGCCTGCCGGGCCGCCATCGACCGCGCCGCCACAAGGGCCACGCCGCAGGCGCCCTTTGCCTGGCTCAGCTTCGAGATGGACGACCAGCGCCCCGGCGCGCCGGTTGTGCTGCGGCTCTGGCCCGGCGATATCGTGCTGCCGCTGGGGCGGATGGATTTCCACGGCCGCTGGTTCCACTGCGCATAGGTCTCCCTAGCGACGGGTCCCATTTCGCACCGCGAGCCTAGCCCCCCGAAGCACGGTGCAGCGGGCTGTTTGGCCTCCGTCAAAATTCACACTATCTCAACGCGTTGCTGGTCCCTAAGGTGATATCAGGAAACAGGAGCGCGCATATGGTTACACCCTACCCGTCCGTTAATGTTCTCGGCACCGTTCTGGAGCCCTGTTCCCGCGATCCTCTTACCG
This sequence comes from Thalassovita mangrovi, assembly GCF_009857745.1. Lineage (GTDB taxonomy): Bacteria > Pseudomonadota > Alphaproteobacteria > Rhodobacterales > Rhodobacteraceae > Thalassobius > Thalassobius mangrovi. The sequence continues at coordinate 173,953 of NZ_WWEN01000009.1, read as the reverse complement.
GTTATTTCCGCGACGGGCATTGCAACACCTGCCGCGAAGACACCGGCAGCCACACGGTCTGCGTCATCGTGACGGCCGAATTCCTGGCCTTTTCCAAATATGTCGGCAACGATCTGACCACCCCGATGCCGCATCTGCAATTCGCCGGGCTGAAACCCGGCGACAGCTGGTGCCTGTGCGCCGCGCGCTTCCTGCAGGCGCATGACGAGGGCTGCGCGCCGCTGGTGCGGCTGCAATCCACCCATCACGACGCGCTGGATATCGTGCCGCTGGAAATTCTCGAACTCTACCGCGCGCCGGACTGATCGCCGGCCGGTTCGGACGCCTCGACCCCGGGCAATCCGTCGGCCATCAGGTCTTCGATGAACAGGCTCAGCAGCTGCGACCGGTTCGACACCTGCGCCTTGCGGTAGATCGCGTTCGTCTGCGCCTTCACCGTGCCTTCGGACGTGTTGCGCAAACCGGCGATGTCCGCCGTGCTCAGCCCCTTGATCGCGAACAGCGCCACGTCGCGTTCGGCCGGGGTCAGGCCCCATTGACCGAACTTTTCCTCCAGCAGCTCCATGAAGGCGCCCGAGGCTGCCCGCAGCTGCCCTTTCACCCGGCGCGCTTCGCGGAAATTGCGCAGCAGCGCGACGCCGCCAAGCACCAGCCCCAGCAGAAGCCCGAGCGCCGCGCCCACTTCCAGCAATTCGCGGGTTTGCCACGATACCGGGCTGCTGCGGACACCAAGGACCGTCAGCACGATATCGGAAACGAAGAAAACCGCGCAGATCGCCTGAATGACGAAAATCAACGCGATCGAGGCAAAGCTGCGCATTCGGCCGTCCCGTTCAGTCATCGCCACCCGAGTCGCCTTCGCCTTCACCGCCGTCACCGGAATCCCCGCCACCGTCGCTGTCGCCGCCGTCGCTATCGCCACCGTCGCTGTCGCCGCTGTCGCTGTCGCCGCCGTCGCTATCGCTGTCGCCGTGATCCCCGCCGGAATCGTCGCCCCCGCCGGACCCGGCCCCGGCATCCGAACCGCCGCTTTCTCCGGATCCCCCGTTGGACGGAACCGACAGGATCTGCGTGTCGGTCTCATCCTCGTGGGTCCAGAAATCGCGCAGGATTTCGCCGGTGCGCGGGTTGATGATGATTTCGCGCCGTTCCCCGTCGCGCCGCGCCACGATGCGGGTACGGCCCAGCCAGGTGCGCGACATCTCGATTTCGTTATAGCCCTGCTGCCGGAGCTGAGACAGGACACTGTCGCTCAGCCCATCGGCAAAAACGGGCATGGCCGTCAGAATCAGGACGGCGATCAGCGGGATCAGGCGGAATTTTCCGAGCATATCGCAAACCTATAAAGCAATCCGGCTGCCCCGCAAGCAGGGCAGCCGGAAGTTAACCTAACACTGGTTACGCAAAACCACCACGATCAGTCGTCGCTGCCGTGACCGTTTCCTTCGCCGCCATGGCCACCTTCGCCGGCGCCTTCGCCGGAGTCGTCCCCGGCATGCTCACGGTCGCGATCACGGTCGCGATCACGATCGCGGTCACGTTCCTGATCACCCACGCCGTCTTCGCCGTGGGCACGCGCTTGCACACGTTCCTGCACACGTTCACGCAGGCGCTCGCCGGACTCATTCGCGGCCAGCAGACCCGCCTCGACAGTGTTCTCGACAGAGGTCATGAACCGCGCGCTGATGCGCTGCATCGCGGTTTCGGAATTGCTTGCCATCGCCTGGTTGCCAAGAACCAGAACCGACGCGGCCAGGGGGATAAACAGTTTCATAGATCAGTCTCCTCATTACACTCGCCGAAACAGCGGCGGGACAGTGCCGCGTTCGGTCTGGCTGTAACAAAGGGACAAATCGGGGCAGCCGCCATTCGACCTCGGTTTAAACCGCGCCGATAAACCGGAGTTTACAATTTTATCGAATTAATTCAGTACGTTACATCAACGCAAAACGCCCAAAGACACCGGCTGAGACGCCGTCCCGGAGCGAAATAAACCGCAGTTTATCGCGGCAAGAACCAGCGGATGGAAAAAGGCCGGCCCGGGCATCCCGGGCCGGCCTTTTTCGAGATCGGAAAATCGGATTCCACGGCGATTCGATGAACCGCCCGCCGCGTCAGCGCCCCTCTTCTCCGGCGATTTCCACGCCCAGGTGGCGCGCCACGGTGAAGATATCCTTGTCGCCGCGCCCAGACAGGTTGAGCACGATGATATGATCCTTCGGCAGCTCCGGCGCGATCTTCATCACATGGGCGACCGCGTGGCTCGATTCCAGCGCCGGAATGATGCCCTCGGTCCGGCACAGAAGCTGGAACGCCCCCAACGCCTCGTCATCGGTGATCGACACGTATTTCGCCCGGCCGGTATCGTGCAGCCAGCTGTGTTCCGGCCCGATGCCCGGGTAATCCAGCCCGGCCGAAATCGAATAACCTTCGAGAATCTGGCCGTCATCGTCCTGCAGCAGGTAGGTGCGGTTGCCGTGCAGCACGCCGGGCCGCCCACCGGTCAGCGAGGCGCAATGTTCCATCCGGTCGTCGACGCCGCGGCCGCCGGCCTCCACCCCGATGATGTTGACCGACTTGTCATCGAGGAACGGGTAGAACAGCCCCATCGCGTTCGACCCGCCGCCCACGGCGGCAACGATGGTGTCGGGCAGGCGGCCTTCGCCTTCCTGCTCTTCCAGCTGCCAGCGGGTTTCCTTGCCGATGATGGCCTGGAAATCGCGCACCATCGCCGGATAGGGATGCGGACCGGCCACGGTGCCGATGCAATAGAAGGTGTCGCGCACATTGGTCACCCAGTCGCGCAGCGCGTCGTTCATCGCGTCCTTCAGCGTACCCCGGCCCGAGGTCACGGGAACCACTTCGGCGCCCAGCAGGCGCATGCGGAACACGTTGGGTTTCTGCCGTTCGACGTCATGGGCGCCCATGTAGACGATGCATTTCAGCCCGAACTTGGCGCAAACGGTGGCGGTGGCGACGCCGTGCTGCCCGGCGCCGGTTTCGGCGATGATCCGGGTCTTGCCCATGCGCCGCGCCAGCAGGATCTGGCCCAGCACGTTGTTGATCTTATGCGCGCCGGTGTGGTTCAGCTCCTCGCGCTTGAGATAGACCTTGGCGCCGCCCAGGTGCTGGGTCAGCCCCTCGGCGTAATAGAGCGGCGAGGGACGGCCGACATAGTTCTTCCACAGGTCTTCCATCTCGGCCCAGAAATCCGGGTCGGTCTTGGCCTTCTCGTATTCCTCTTCCAGCGACAGGATCAGCGGCATCAGCGTTTCGGACACGAAACGCCCGCCGTGCTGGCCGAAACGGCCCTTTTCGTCGGGGCCGGTCATGAAGCTGTTGAATAGATCGGTCATCGGGTGCGCCCTATATTTGCATCGGCATCTTCATACTGACTTCGATGCGCGAAGGAAATGCCCGGCAGAGAAATTAACCCGGACGTGACGCATCGGGGCCAAAACGCGGGCGCGCGCCCGCGTCAATCGCCCGCGCGCGCGGGCGATCCCCCCGACCGGATGCGCCGGATCGGCTGGGCGTTGCAGCAGATGATGAAATGACGGCCGTTTTCCAGCGCCTGCCAACCGCGCCGTTCCACCTCGCGCAGGAACGCGTCGCGCCCGACGATCCGCTCGATGTCACGCGTCTGGCGCTTGATCACGCCGCCACGGCAGGCGTCGCGCGATGAAAACACGCTGCGCATCCAATGGTCGGGGTCGATCTTGTCAGGCAAAGTTCGCATGGTCCGAGCTTGCCAATTCCTGGTTAAGCGCAGGTTAAGCGCGATTCTCAGGCCGTCAGCGCCGCCTTGATAAAGGCCTCGATCAGCGCCGGGTCCTTGACCCCCGGTGCGCTTTCGACGCCCGAGGACACGTCGACCTGCCGCGCGCCGGTCAGGTTGATCGCCCGGCCGACGTTTTCCGGCGTCAGCCCGCCCGCCAGCATCCACGGGCAGGGCCAGTATTTACGCACCACCAGTTCCCAGTCGAAGGGCAAGCCGCGCCCGCCGGGCAGGTCCGCGCCCTTGGGCGCCTTGGCGTCGATCAGCAACTGATCGGCCACCCCGGCATAAAGATCGATCGCCGCGACGTCGTCACGGGTCGCGACCCCCACCGCCTTCATCACCGGCAGGCCATAGCGCTTCTTGATCTCCGCAACCCGCTCGGGGCTCTCGGACCCGTGCAGTTGCCACATGTCGATGGCGACGCGGTCGTTGATCGCGTCCAGCTGCGCGTCGTCAGCATTCACCACCAGCGCCACCTTGGCCAGCCCGACCGGCGCCGCCCAAGCCAGTTCGCGCGCCTCGTCGAGGCTCAGATTGCGCGGCGATTTGGGGAAGAAGACGAAACCGACATAGGCCGCGCCCGCGCGTGCCGCGAGTTCGACATGCGCGGGGTCGCGCAGCCCGCAGATCTTCACTTTCACGTCGGAAGGCATGGTGGTCTCAGGATGCCTCGTCCAGCAGTGCCAGGACTTCGTCCTTCTGCTCGGCGGTGTCGGCGCGGCGCTTTTCGCGCTTCAGCTGCCGGGTCAGGTCGTGCACTTCGCGCGATTTGCGGCTGGCCGTGGCTCGGTGCTTGTATTCGCGCATCCATTCCCAGACGAAGCCGATCAGCAGTCCGGCGACGATACCGCCGAAGATCACCACGAAAAGCGGCAGGTCGATCGAGTAGGACAGGCCGGTGAAATCGGCCAAGGCCTCGGGCAGCAGCGACAAGGTCACCGCGCCGCGATTGGCCAGGGCCACGGACACCAGGATCACGCCAAGCGTGGCGAGAAAAGCGTAACGAATATAGCGCATGGGCGGTTTACTTTCCGTTCAGTCGGTCGCGCAGCAGCTTGCCGGTCTTGAAGAAAGGCACGTGCTTTTCCTCGACCTGGACCGCTTCGCCGGTACGCGGGTTGCGGCCTACCCTAGCATCGCGCTGCTTGACCGAAAACGCGCCGAAACCACGCAGTTCGACCCGGTCGCCCCGCGCCATGGCGCTGGTGATCTCGTCGAAGATGGTGTTCACGATTTTTTCGACATCGCGTTGGAAGAGATGCGGGTTTTCATCAGCGATTTTCTGGATCAGTTCCGAACGGATCATCGATTATCTCTCCCCCGTGAAATGCATTGATCATCAATAGCGCGTTTCGACCGACTATAGGAAGAAAGAACGTCTTGGGAAACAAGACGCTGGCCTGAAAACCGCCATTGGGGGAAATTTTCGCCCTGATTGCAGCCGGTTTCCGCCGATTGAGGCCGCCATGCGGCCCCGGCAACGCCGCCGAACACCCCGTCGCGCTCCGCCGCAGTGCAGAGAAGCCCTTGATTCGCATATGAATTCGTTAACGCATTCATTGCCTCAGGACGCGCGCTCCGCTTGCCCGCTGCCCCGTCTGCAAAGCCCTGCGGTAGACTGCTTCAGCCCCGAACACGGGCCCAAACAGGCTCCAGCACCCGGTCACGAAAAAGCCCCGCAACCTTGCGGCTGCGGGGCTCTTTCATTCTTGTCGGGGTGGCGACGATTACTCGTCGTCGCCCTTCAGGGCTGCGCCCAGGATGTCGCCCAGCGATGCGCCCGAGTCCGACGAACCGTACTGTTCCACGGCCTCTTTCTCTTCGGCGATCTCGCGTGCCTTGATCGACAGGCCCAGACGGCGCGACTTCATGTCGACATTGGTGACGCGGACGTCAACCTTGTCGCCGACCGAGAAACGCTCGGGGCGCTGTTCGGCACGATCACGCGACAGGTCCGAACGGCGGATGAAGGACTTCATGCCTTCGTATTCCACCTCGATGCCGCCATCTTCGATCGCGGTCACTTCGACGGTGATGATCGAGCCGCGCTTCACGCCGCCAGCCGCTTCGGCGAACTTGTCACCGCCCAGGGCTTTGATCGACAGCGAAATACGCTCTTTCTCGACATCGACTTCCGAAACCACGGCCTTGACGATATCGCCCTTGCGGTAGTTCTGGATCGCATCTTCACCACGTTCGTCCCAGGACAGGTCGGACAGGTGAACCATGCCGTCGATTTCGCCCGGCAGGCCGATGAACAGACCGAATTCGGTGATGTTCTTGACTTCGCCTTCGACCTCGGTGCCCTCGGGATGGGTTTCTGCGAACACTTCCCACGGGTTGCGTTGGGTCTGCTTCAGGCCCAGCGAAACGCGACGCTTGGCGCCGTCGATTTCCAGAACCATGACGTCGACTTCTTGCGAGGTCGAAACGATCTTGCCGGGGTGGACGTTCTTCTTGGTCCAGGACATTTCCGACACGTGGACCAGACCTTCAACACCGGGTTCCAGCTCAACAAACGCACCGTAATCGGTGATGTTGGTGACGCGGCCCTTGTGCACCGAGTTCAGCGGGTACTTGGCTGCGACCAGATCCCACGGATCTTCCTGCAGCTGCTTCATGCCCAGCGAAATGCGGTGGGTGTCTTTGTTGATCTTGATGACCTGAACCTTGACGGTTTCGCCGATCGACAGGATCTCGGACGGGTGGTTCACACGGCGCCATGCCATGTCGGTGACGTGCAGCAGGCCGTCAACGCCGCCCAGGTCAACGAACGCACCGTATTCGGTGATGTTCTTGACTACGCCTTCCACGGTGTCGCCCTCGGACAGCTTGCCGATGACTTCGGCGCGCTGTTCGGCGCGGCTTTCTTCCAGGATGGCGCGGCGCGACACGACGATGTTGCCACGGCGACGGTCCATTTTCAGGATCTGGAACGGCTGCTTCAGACCCATCAGCGGGCCGGCGTCGCGCACGGGGCGGACGTCAACTTGCGAACCGGGCAGGAAGGCCACGGCGCCGCCCAGGTCGACGGTGAAGCCACCCTTGACGCGGCCGAAGATCGCGCCTTCGACGCGCAGTTCGTCGGCATATGCCTTTTCCAGACGATCCCAGGCTTCTTCGCGGCGGGCCATTTCGCGGCTGATGACCGCTTCGCCACGCGCGTTTTCGGCCGAGCGCAGGTAAACCTCGACCTCGTCGCCAACGGCGATTTCGGGCGCTTCACCGGGATTTGCGAATTCTTTCAGATCAACGCGGCCTTCCATTTTGTAGCCGACGTCGATGATGGCCTGGCCCGCTTCGATCGCGATGACCTTGCCTTTGACAACCGAACCCTCTTCGGGGGTGTCCATTTCGAAGCTTTCGTTAAGGAGGGCTTCGAATTCCTCCATCGATGTATTCGCCATGTAGCGTTTCTATCCTTCTAGGTATCGATGTAACTGGCCATGCGGTTGTCTCCGCCGGTCTTGGGGTTAATCGTTGGTCTTCGGGCCGTGCACAAAACAAAGAGGGCCGGTGATCCCGACCCTGCTCGATCTCTTTATTTTATGGCTCTAAGCCTTATCGACAAGGCGCTCTATAAATCCTGTCGTGCTCGTTTGCAAGCCTGAACAGCAAGCAGGCAAGGTCCTGAGCGCATCCTTGCCGCGGGTCGCTCCCTCCTACAGCCGGAAGGGAGGGGGCTTTCACCCCGCCCCGATCAGCTGAACCGTTCCGGCCCGACCCATTGGCCCGCCGAATAGCGGTCGCCATAGGCCCAGCCCACCGGCAGCACCTGTTCGATCCGCACGACGTCCGTATCGCTCAGCACCACCTCGGCGCCCTTGACCAGTTCGGCGAAATGCGCGGTCGAGCGGGTGCCGGGGATCGGCAGCATGTGATCGCCCTTGTGCAGCGTCCAGGCAATCGCCAGCGACGCCGCCGGCATTCCCATTTCCGCCGCCAGCGCGCGGAACGCATCGGTCGCGGCGATGTTGTAATCGTAATTGGGCTGCTTGAAGCGCGGGTTCACCTTCAGGAACTCCAGCTCGGGCACGCGGGAGGCCGGGATCGGATCGTCGGTCAGGAAGGACCGGCCCACCGGCGAAAACGCCACGAAGGCGGTGCCCAGTTCCTCGCAGGCCTGCAGCAGGCCCAGTTCCGGCGCGCGGGTGGCCAGCGAATATTCCGACTGCACTGCCGCGATGGGATGCACCGCCGCCGCCCGGCGCAGGGTGCTGGGCGCGATTTCCGACAGGCCGATGGACTTGGTCTTGCCCTTCTTCACCAGCGCCGCCAGCGCCTCGGCCACTTCCTCGATCGGGCGCTCGGCCTGGTAGCGGTGCATGTAGAACAGATCGACGCACTCGACGCCCAGCCGTGCCAGGCTCTTGTCCAGCTCGGCCTCGAAATGTTCCGGCGAGTTGTCGAAAACGCGGTTGCCGTCGGCATCCTTGGAAATCCCCGCCTTGGTGGCGATGACGAAATGATCGCGTGCCTCTTGCCCACGGGATTTCAGGAACTCGCCGATGGCGGTTTCCGACCGGCCCATGCCATAGACATTGGAGGTGTCGATATGGGTAACCCCGGCCTCCATCGCCGCGTCGAGAATGGCGTAGGAATTTTCATCCGTCGTCGGCCCATAGAAATTGGCAAAGCTCATCGCGCCGATGCCAAGCGACGATACGTCCGCCCCGTTTGCCCCAAGTTTCCTGATCTGCATGTCTTTTCCCTCAGCTCTGCGGCACCGCGTCAATCCGCGTGCCTGCGTTTTTCGATCTCTTCGATGGCCGCCGCGATGGCCGCCTCGATGCTCAGCTCCGACGTGTCGATCAGCACCGCATCTTCCGCCGCCTTCATCGGCGCGCTGGCACGTTCCGCGTCGCGCGCGTCGCGTTCCTTCACCTCGGCCAGGACCTGCTCGAAGCTCAGCTCCGATCCCTTGCCCTGCAATTCCTTGAACCGCCGCTCGGCCCGCACCTCGGCGCTGGCAGTGACGAACAGCTTCGCCTCGGCCTCGGGGCAGATCACCGTGCCGATGTCGCGCCCGTCCAGAACCGCGCCGCCCTGCCGGCGGGCGAAGGCGCGCTGGAAATCGACCAGCGCCTCGCGCACCTCGGGGATCGCCGCGACCTTGCTGGCGGCCTGCGCCACCTCATGGGTGCGCAGGTTGGTTGCTTCCAGATCCTCCGCCCGCAGGGTCTGCGCTGCCAGGGTCGGTTCCACCCCGTCCAGCATCCGCGCGCCCACCGCGCGATAGAGCAGCCCGGTATCGAGATGGGCAAAGCCGTAATGCGCCGCCACCGCCTTGGAAATGGTGCCCTTGCCCGCCGCTGCCGGGCCGTCGATTGCTATGGTGAAGGCCATTACTCTATCTCCTCGCTGGACCAGCCTTCGCGATGATGCGGCACCGCGTCGGTCAGGTTTTCGTAATCGCCCTTGTAGGCGCAGAAGATGTGGTTTTCCACCCGCGTTCCGGTCGCACCATCGACCGTGCCCAGCGAGACCCAGATCGACCCGTCGCCTTCATCCCAGAACAGGTAGGACCCGCAATCGGGGCAAAAGCCGCGCCTTGTCCCGGGGGACGATTCGAACCAGCGCGGATCGCCCTTTATGCTCAGGCTGTCGCGCGGCACCGGGGCGGCGATGGAATAACTGCCGGTCGCCTTGCGGCACTGGATGCAATGGCAGGCGGTGGCAGGGCCGAATTCGGCCTCGACCTCATACCGGATGTCCCCGCACAGGCAGCTGCCCCGCCTCACAGCTTGCCCCATCGGCGCAATCCGGCATGGCCCGCCGCGATCAGCGCCAGCGCCAGGGCCGCGAATTTCACCGCCGTCGCCGCGCTGGCCCAGGCCACCAATCCATCGCTCACGCCCTGCGCTCCGGCCTCCAGCATCCTGCCCACCAGCGCGTTTTCACTCCAGTCCACCAGCACGTAAAGCGGCGCCAGCCAGACCGCGCGCGCCGCGCCCAGCCAGCGCAGCGTGATCCAGATCCAGACGCCCAGAAGCGGCGGGAACAGCGTGTCGATCCAATGCATCGGCCCGGTGTAAATCCTGACCTGATCGGGACCAAGCGCCGCCAGATACTCCCGCGCCGCCTGCGCCGAATAGCCCAGCACCCGCGCGTCGAAGGGCGGCAACCGGTCCGGCCCCGCGTAAAGATAGCGCGCCCCCAGCCACAGCAGGATCGCGTAAACCGCCGCCGTCACCAGCGTCAACCCCAGCCAGGCCGGCTGCACCCGGGTCATGGCGCGTCCGCCGCGGTGAGGAATGAATGCGTCATGAAACCGGCTTTCTTCTGAGGCGCCGTGCGGCCCAAACCGCCAGCGACACCAGAAACAGGGTAAAGGCGAGCGTCGAAAACGCCGATTTCAGTATCGTCGCGGTGCTGGAGGCGCGCAACGCCCAATCCGTCACCGCCGCCGGGTCGGCCCGCAGCATCCCGCGCACCAGCATGTTCTCAAGATAATCGCAGCCGGACCCGGCAATCGCCGCCGCCGCCGTCGCCCATCGCAGCCAGCGGAAACCCGGGCGTAGCATCAGATGCGCCCCCAGCGACAACACCGCCGCCAGCAACGCCGGATAGGCCAGATCGAGAAGCGCCTGCGGCCCGAGATAAAGCGCCCTTCCCGCGTCGCTCAAGGCAGACAAGAAGGCCCGGCCTTCTTCCGCGGAATACCCCTTGGGCCGCAGATCGAAGGCGGGCAATCCGCCAGCCGATTGGGAAATTTCCGGCAAGGTCCAGGCGACCATCGCCGTGTAGATGATCATGGCCAGCGCGAACAGGAACCAGAACAGCCGCGCCATCATGCTTACCTGTTGCTGCGCTCGACCCGCGCGCCCAGATCCGCCATCAACCCCTCGAAGATCGGGAAGGAGGTGGCGATCGGGCTGCCGTCATCGACGCTGACCGGCGCCTCGGACGCCATGCCCATCACCAGGAAGCTCATCGCGATCCGGTGATCCAGGTGGCTGGCACAAGTCACACCGCCCGGCACCTTGCCATGGCCGCGCCCCTTGACGATCCACCAATCCGGCCCGTCCTCGACCTCGACCCCGCCCGCGCGCAGACCCGTGGCCATCGCCTCGATCCGATCGCTCTCCTTGACGCGTAATTCCTTCACCCCGCGCATCACCGTGTCGCCCTGCGCGAATGCCGCGACCACCGACAATACGGGATATTCGTCGATCATGCTGGCGGCACGTTCAGGCGGCACCTCGACGCCTTTCAGCTCGGGCGAAAACTTCGCCCGCAGGTCCGCCACCGGCTCGCCGCCCTCTTCGCGCATGTTCTCGAATGTCAGGTCCGCGCCCATATCCTGCAGCGTATAGAACAGCCCGGCCCGGGTTGGGTTCAGCCCGATATTGGGCACCAACACGTCCGATCCCGGCACGATCAGCGCCGCGCAAACCGGGAAGGCCGCCGAGGAAGGATCGCGCGGCACCACGATACTCTGCGACTTCAGCTCGGGCCGCCCGGTCAGGGTGATGACCCGGCCCGCATCTGTCACTTCCGTCGTGATCTCCGCACCGAACCCCGCCAGCATCCGCTCGGTATGATCGCGGGTCGCTTCCTTCTCGATCACCACCGTTTTGCCCGGCGCATTCAGCCCCGCCAGCAACACCGCCGATTTCACCTGCGCCGACGGCACCGGCACTTCGTAGCGCACCGGCACCGGATCGGCGGCACCCACGATGGTCATCGGCAGGCGCCCACCGGCGCGGCCCACCGCCAGCGTGCCGAACAAAGCCAGCGGATCGGTCACCCGCGCCATCGGCCGCTTGTTCAGGCTGGCATCGCCGGTGAAGGTCGCCGTGATCGGCGATGTCGCCATCGCCCCCATGATCAGCCGCACCCCGGTGCCCGAATTGCCGCAATCGATTACATTCCCGGGCTCGGCGAAACCTCCGACACCGACGCCATGCACATGCCAGGTGCCGTCATCGTCGCGCGTCACCTCGGCCCCGAAGGCGCGCATCGCCTTGGCCGTGTCCAGCACGTCCTCGCCTTCCAGCAGCCCGGTGATCACCGTTTCCCCAACCGCCATAGCGCCAAGGATCAGCGATCGGTGGCTGATCGACTTGTCGCCGGGCACATGCGCCTCGCCCTTCAAGGGTCCGCATTTGCGCGATGTCATCGGGATCGGGGTGCCGTGGCCTGACATGAAAGCTCTCCTCAAAACCTGACCGCGTGATAGCCCAAAGCCGAAGGGGCGTCCATCGGCTGGCTTCATCTTGGTTCAAATACCCGCAAGCGCGTCTGCGCCGCCCGCACAGCGTCACGGAAGGCACGCCTAAAAAACCGCAGCAGACCCGACCAAACGACCCGCTGCTTCTTCTTGGTTCAAATACTCAAAAAAGCACGCAGCTCACCGCTTGCGGAAGGTCAGATAATGCGGCACCCGCCCCTCGCGCAGCGCCTTCTGCTCGTAACGGGTGGACAGCCAGTCCCCCCACGGCTCACGCCAATCGGAAGGACCCTCGGCCAGCCACTCGAACCCGGCTTTCGGCACCTCTTCCAGCGTCTGGCGCACGTAATCGGGAATATCCGTCGCCACCCGGAAAATCGCCCCGGGCTTCAGCACCCGGTTCAGCGGCTGCAGGTATTCCTGCGTCACGAACCGGCGGCGGTGATGGCGCTTCTTCGGCCAGGGATCGGGGTAGAGCAGGAACGCCTTGTCGATCGAGGCATCGGGCAGCACGTCAAAGAGGTCGCGCGCATCGCCGGGATGCACCGCCACGTTCTGGGTGCCCAGCCGCCGGATCTTGCCCAGCAGCATCGCGACGCCGTTGATGAACGGTTCGCAGCCGATGATTTCGACCTCCGGATAGGTCTCGGCCATATGCACCATGTGCTCGCCACCGCCGAAGCCGATTTCCAGCCAGACAGGTTTGCCGTGGAACCGTTCGGCCATGTCGATCGGTTCGCGCGCGGGATTTTCCTCCCAGCCCACCGCGCCGGGCGACAGGGCGGCAAGGTCCTCGTCCAGATAATCCTTCTGCGCCTGATTCAGCGTCTTGCCGTGAATCCGGCCATAGAAGTTGCGCCAGGGCGCCTTGGGATGCTTGTTCGAAGAGGTCATGGCGCGCCCTTTAGCCCGGATGGGCGCGATTCACAATTGCCAGCTTGCACCGAATGGTAAAGCGCGCGACGGACGCCCCCAAGAACCGCCCCGCCCCCGCACTATTGTGCGCATACGAACAATCACTGTCAGATTTATCCGAATTTTCTGCGCGAGGGCACAGAGGCATCTTAACCATGACGCCCGGCATGGGCGGACCAGAGATCTTGAAAGGACCTTCTCCGATGACCCAATACCAAAGCTACGCCGCGCCGCTGGGCCGGCTCTTCCTCGCGCTGATCTTCATCGTCGCCGGGGCGCAGAAAATCACCGGCTATGCCGGCACCCAGGGCTATATGGAAATGATGGGCGTGCCCGGCGGGCTGCTGCCGCTGGTCATCCTGACCGAACTGGGCGGTGGCATCGCGCTGCTGCTGGGCTGGCAGACCCGTATCGTGGCCTTCCTGCTGGCGGGCTTCTCGCTGGTGTCGGGCTTCCTGTTCCACTACCTGCCGTCGCTCGGCATGGAAGGGATGGAAGCGCAGACCCAGACCATCATGTTCATGAAGAATATCAGCATCGCCGGCGGCATGCTGATGATCGTGGCGCTCGGCGCGGGCCGCTACGCGCTGGACAATCGCAGCACCGCCGCCGCGGTTCCGGCGGAATAATCCCTACCAAGACCCAGCCCTGCGCGCCCGCGCAGGGTCCGGAATTCAAAAAAAAAGGGGCGGAAAATGCAACATTTTCCGCCCCGTTTTCTGTTCTCGACGACGCCCCGATCAGAGCGCCGCTTTCAGCGCCTCGACCAGGTCGGTCTTTTCCCAGCTGAAGCCGCCATCGGCCTCCGGCGCGCGGCCGAAATGGCCGTAAGCGGCGGTGCGCGAATAGATCGGACGGTTCAGCGACAGGTGGGTGCGGATGCCGCGCGGGGTCAGGTCCATCACCTGCGGGATCGCCAGTTCGATCGCCGCCGCCTCGATATCGCCGGTGCCGTGCAGGTCGGCATAGATCGACAGCGGATGCGACACGCCGATCGCATAGCTCAGCTGGATCGTGCAGCGTTCCGCCAGACCCGCCGCGACCACGTTTTTCGCCAGGTAGCGCGCCGCATAGGCCGCCGAGCGGTCCACCTTGGTCGGGTCCTTGCCGGAAAACGCGCCGCCGCCATGCGGTGCCGCGCCGCCATAGGTGTCGACGATGATCTTGCGACCCGTCAGGCCCGCGTCGCCATCGGGGCCGCCGATGACGAATTTGCCGGTCGGGTTCACCCACCACTGGGTTTCGCGGGTGATCCAGCCCTCGGGCAGCACTTCGCGGATGTAAGGCTCGACGATTTCGCGGATATGATCGCTGGTCTGGTCTTCCTCGGCGTGCTGGGTCGACAGCACGATCGAGGACACGCCCACCGGCTTGCCGTTCTCGTAGCGCACCGAAATCTGCGATTTCGCATCCGGGCGCAGGGTCGGCTCGGCGCCGGATTTGCGCGCCTCGGCCAAGCGGCGCAGGATCGCGTGGGAATACTGGATCGGCGCCGGCATCAGCGCCTCGGTTTCGTTGGTGGCATAGCCGAACATGATGCCCTGGTCGCCCGCGCCCTCGTCCTTGTCGTCGGCGGCGTCGACGCCCTGGGCGATATGGGCCGATTGTTCGTGCAGCAGGTTGGTGATCTCCACCGTCTTCCAGTGGAACTTGTCCTGCTCGTAACCGATGTCCTTGATGCAGTCGCGGGCGATACCGTCGATCTTGCCCATGTATTCGGTCAGCTTCGACTGGTCAGACAGACCCACCTCGCCGCCGATGACGACCCGGTTGGTGGTCGCGAAGGTTTCGCAGGCGACGCGCGCCTCGGGTTCCTCGGCCAGGAACGCGTCCAGCACCGCGTCGGAAATCCGGTCGCAGACCTTATCCGGGTGTCCTTCCGAAACGGATTCGGAAGTGAAAATGTAGTTCTGTCGTGACATGAATAGTGCTCCATTAGAGTCTGCCCGCCACGCCAGGTAGCCGTTGTGACGGGGATACATATTCGTTACGCGCGCCGACCCACCGGGTCAATCGGCTTTTCGGCCGTTTTGCAGCGCCTTATTGCCAATAACGGCCAGAAAAAGCGCTAGGATAGCGCCTGCGGCAAATAAGTCGCCTATTCGCGCATAGATCGTAGGCGGCAATGCTTCGGGCAACGGCAGGTCGATCCACCCCGACAACCCCAACGGCACGGAGCCGGTTATCCGGCCGCGCGCGTCGATCACCGCCGACACGCCGGTATTGGCGACCCGCACCATCGGCAGCCCCTGCTCGATCGCGCGCAGCCGCGCCTGCGACAGGTGCTGATAGGGGCCGGAAAACCGCCCGAACCACGCATCGTTGGTGATCTGCAGCAGGAAACCCGGCCGCTGCGGCGCGGCGCCGACATCCTGCGGGAACACCGCCTCGTAACAGATCAGCGGCAGCGCGGTGCCAAGCGCACCCAGATCGAACAGCGCCGGGCCGGGACCGGCGGAAAATCCCGCGCCTTCGCGCGCCGCCATGCCGTGAATGCCGAACCGCGCCATCAGATCGCCCAAGGGCACGTATTCGCCGAAGGGCACCAGGTGGTGCTTGTCATAGACCTGGGCGATCCTGCCCTGCCCGTCCAGCACCGCCGCCGAGTTGAAGATGCGCTCCCCTTCCTCGCGCTGCGCGCCCAGGACGACCGGCACGCCACTGGCGGCCTCGGCGATCACCTTCAGCGTTTCCTCGGCATATTCCAGGTAGACCGGCACGGATGTTTCCGGCCACACGATCAGGTCGGGGCGCGGATCGGCCGCGGTGGCCTCGACCAGTCGGCGGAAGAAGATCGGGACGTAATCGGGATCCCATTTCTGATGCTGCGGCGCGTTGGGCTGGATCAGCCGCACCACCGGCGCGGCGCGCGGCGCGGGGCCCGAGGCGGCCAGATACGCCCCGCCCGCGAACAGCCCCGCCAGCAGCAGCACCGGAACGACGGCCCTGGCCGGATGGGCGGTAAACAACTGGCGCAGCGCCACGGCAGAGGCCAGCGCGATCAGGCTCAGCCCGTGCGGGCCGACGAACCCCGCCCATTGCGCCATCGCGGTGGGGATCCAGATATGGCCGATCAGCGCCCAGGGAAACCCGGTGAACACATAGGATCGCACCAGTTCCGCCAGCGCCAGCGCGCCGATCCAGACGATCGCCCCCCGCCCCAGCCGGTGCGCCAGCATCATGGCGGCGCCCCAGAACAGCGCCAGCCCGGCGGCCATGAACAAAAGCGCAAACGGCGCCATCCAGCCATGCCGGGCGATGTCGACCAGGAAGGGTTCAACGATCCAGCACAGGGCCAGCGCGAAATAGCCGGTCCCCCCGGCCCACCCGGCCCAGCCCGCCCGCCGCGCCGTCCCCGCGGTCAGGAACACCGAATAAAGCCCGGCAAAGCCCACAAGCGCCAGTTGCCACAGATCGAACGGCGCCTGGCCGGTGGCCGCCAGCGCCCCGAAGACCGCCGCAACGCCCATGCGCCGGCGCGGGCCAAGCCCGCGCAGCCAGCTTTCAAGATGCGGGGCCAGCGCCCGAAGCGGGGAAACCGGGCGCGGCACCGGTCAGGACGCGACGTTCTTCAGCCGCACCCGCAGCCGCTTGATGCGGCGCGGATCGGCATCGACCACTTCGAATTCGGGGCCCGCGGGGTGTTGCACCACCTCGCCGCGCACCGGCACCCGACCCGCCAGCATGAAGACCAGCCCGCCCAGCGTGTCGATTTCTTCCTCGTCGACCTCGTCGGTCTCGGTCAGCGACACGCCGGTTTCGGCCTCGAATTCATCCAGCGGCGTTTTCGCCAGCGCCAGGTATTGGCCGGGCTTTTCGCTGACCCACAGGCGGTCTTCGTCGGTGTCGTGTTCGTCCTCGATCTCGCCGACGACTTCCTCGATCAGGTCCTCGATCGTGACCAGCCCGTCGACACCGCCATATTCGTCGATCACCAGCGCCATGTGGCGCCGTTCGCTTTGCATCTTCTGCAACAGCACCCCGATCGACATCGAGGGCGGCACGAACAGCAGCGGGCGCAACAGCCCGCGCAGGTCGAGATCCTTCTCGTCGCAGCCGCTGAAGCCGTAGCTGAGCGCGAAATCCTTCAGGTGGACCATGCCCAGCGGCGTGTCCAGCGTACCGTCATAGACCGGCAGCCGGGAAAACCCGGTTTCGCGGAACTGTTCGACCAGTTCGGATTTCGAGATATCGGCGGGAACCGCGACGATATCGGCCTTGGGGACCGCCACGTCGTTGACCCGCACCCGGCCCAGCGATTGCAGGTCCGGTGCGCGATTTCCCGATGCCGTGATTTGTATATCCCCGCCCGTGGGGGTGGTTTCGCCTGACGCCTCGGGGCCGAGTGCCGCAAGGACACGCCGGAAGAAACCGGGGGTATTCGAATTGTCCGATGACTGCGCGCTGTGCGCCGCCATAGAAGAGCCGTCGGTACTGTCGCCCATCTTACCTTTCCAACCTGGACGGGTGTCTCACCCGCCTATTTTTCCATATATGGGTCAGGCAACCCCATTTTGCCAAGTATTTCACTCTCCAACCCTTCCATCAACGTGGCATCCTTGTCACGGATATGGTCGAAGCCCAGCAGGTGCAGGGTGGCATGGACCACCAGATGGGTGATGTGATCGGCCAGCGGTTTACCCGCCTCGCTGGCCTCGCGGGTGCAGGTTTCAAAGGCGATGGCGATATCGCCGAGCTCCTCCGGCGGGCCCTCGCCCGTCCCTTGCGGTCCGGTCTCGGGGATGTCCGGCATGTCCCCGTCGACCTGCGCGCCGCGCTCCTCGCTGGGCCAGCTCAGCACGTTGGTGGGTGTCGGTTTTTCGCGGAAATCGGCGTTGAGCTCGGCAATCCGGGCGTCGTCGCAGCCCAGCACGGCAATCTCGAACCGCTCGGGGTCGAGGCCGAGCCGGGCCAGCGCGGCGCGCGCCGCCACCTCGGCCAGGGTTTCGAGATCCGCGTCCTGCCAGCGGTCGTCTTCCAGAATCGTATCGGTCAGCATCTCTTACCGTCGCATGTGGGGGCCTGCCCCCACACCCCCGGAGTATTTGCCCCAAGAAGAAGGGATCAGGCTTCGTCGGCCTCATAGGCTTCGATGATGGCGGCGACAAGGGGGTGGCGGACCACGTCCTTGGCGGTGAAATAGTTGAAGCTGATCCTGGGGATATGTTTCAGCAGCCGTTCGGCATCGTGCAACCCGGAAGAGACGCCGCGCGGCAGGTCGACCTGGCTGCGGTCGCCGGTGATCACCATGCGCGATCCCTCGCCCAGGCGGGTCAGGAACATCTTCATCTGCATCGAGGTGGCGTTCTGCGCCTCGTCGAGCACCACGAAGGCGTTGGCCAGGGTGCGGCCGCGCATGAAGGCCAGCGGCGCGATTTCGATGCGCTTTTCCTCGATCAGCTTGGCGGTCTGCTTGCCGGGCAGGAAATCGTTCAGCGCGTCGTAGAGCGGCTGCATGTAGGGGTCGACCTTTTCCTTCATGTCGCCGGGCAGGTAGCCCAGTTTTTCGCCCGCTTCCACCGCCGGGCGGGCCAGGATGATGCGGTCCACCGCGCCGTCGATGAACATCGACACGCCCACGGCGACGGCCAGGTAGGTCTTGCCGGTGCCGGCCGGGCCGATGCCGAAAGCCATTTCATTGGCGAACAGGTTCTGCACATAGGCTTTCTGCGCCTCGGTACGCGGTTCGACCAGTTTCTTGCGGGTCTTGATTTCGACCTTGCCGCCACGGAACATTTCCAGCTGGTCGCCGTCGCGCGTGCCGGTTTCGGCCTCAGAAGATCCCATGCGGATTTCGCGGTCGATATCGCCGGTTTCCACCGCGCGCCCCGCCTCCAGCCGTTCGTAAAGCCCCTGCAGCACGGTTTCGCATTCCGCCACCGCGCCGGTTTCGCCGTGAATCGACAGATGGTTGCCGCGGCGCAGGATATGCACGCCCAGTTTCTGCTCGATGGCGGCCAGGTTGCGATCATATTCGCCGCAAAGGTCTATCAGCAAACGATTATCGGGAAATTCCAGAACCGCTTCGCTGAGGCTTTCGGGATCGGTGGGCGGGATCAACACGCTGTCGGACAAGCACGACTCCTTGCATCTGATTGTACCCTGATGGTGCCAACTTCGCAGGGTTCACGCAAGATATTGTGGTCGATTGTCATCAAACCGGCATAAAAAAACCGCCGGCGCTGAAACCGGCGGCTTTCGAAGTCGGATCCCCGGGGATCACAAATAGTCGGGGAATTCGCTGCCCTGCTTGAACGGGCCGGTGGCGGTGCCCGGAGGCGCCGCGCCGGAGCAGACCGGCTTGCCGTATTTGTCCAGCCGCTGCGACAGGTAGCCTTCGACGCCGTCGTCGATGATCCAGTGATCGCAGCCGTTGGGATCGACCCAGATACCGGCCTTCAGCTGGCTGAGATGTTTCGCGTCGAAGCCGCGGTCGCGGGTCTTGTCCGAACCGACGGTGCCGTGGCCCGCCACTTCGCAGCCGGCCAGCGTACCGAACAGCGCGAGAGCGATGATGGCTTTGCCCAAAGTCATGTGTGTTTCTCCCTCGCTCGATCAGCGGATGCAGATGATTTCGACGCGGCGGTTCTGCTGCATGCCGGCGGCGGTCGCATTCGACGCTTTCGGCATCCGTTCGCCATAGCCGCGCACATCGACGACCTTGGCGCCGACACCGTTGGCGATGCGGGCTACCGCGTTGGCGCGGTTGTAGCTCAGCCGCATGTTATAGGCGTCCGAGGCGCGGCTGTCGGTGTGACCGGCGATGATATAGGCGCGCGCCTGCGACTGGCGGAAGAAATCCTCCAGCCGGGCGCGGCCCGCAGCGTTGATGCTGTATTTATCGGTGGCGAACAGCTGATCGCTGTTCATCACGCCGCAGACATTGCCACGGCGGCAGACCGGGATGCCTTCGCGGGTCACATGCGGGCTCATGTAGCCCTCGGCGCCGTCATCCATCACCCAGTGTTCGCAGCCATCGGGATCGATCCAGATGGTCGGCAAATATTCTTCGCCACGGATCGTCGTCTCGCCGGCTTCCTGGGCGGCGGCGAATTGCGCCGTGCCCGTGATCCCCATGGCTGAAACGACGGCGCAAGCGAAAGCGGTACGAAATGCTTTGGAAATCATTTTCGCCACAGCCCTGTCCTTCGTGTTGTTACCCCCCGGGGCCCGCTGAATTTGGCAGCAATTAATGCGGTACCCGACGCAAATGAATGGGCGGAGTGTAGCACCTTTGTAGGTTAAGTGAAGGTAAATTCACTAGATATTGCGTCGAAATTGGCAACAGTAACACAAAATAGCCCCCATTGGCGCCAATCCGGGAAAATTGGCACCAATGGGACCGGATCGCGCCCTCAGCCCGGCGGGGTCAGGCCAACAGATCGTAGACGGTGGAGCCGATCATCAGGTTGATCTGCTGCTGCGCGCCGCCATCCACCAGCGCCCAGAGAATCTGCCCGGTCGGCTGATAGATCACGAAGGCTTCGTCCACATCCGCCGCCCCGGCACCGTCCGTGTTGCCGTAATTGACCCGGAACTGGTCGAGCGACGCGCCGGAGCCGCCATATTGCAGGTAATCGCCCTCGGAGGCGTCGTAATCCTGGATCCAGTCCGACCCGTGCCCGGCCACCCCGAGATGGAAGAAGGCGTCGGCGCCGTCGCCGCCGTTCACCCGGTCGTAGCCATAACCGCCATTGATGAAGTCGTCGCCATTGCCGCCGAACAGCAAGTCGCCCCAGGCCTGCCCGGTCAGCGCATCGTCATCGTCGCCACCCAGCACGGTGTCGGCGCCGAAGCCGCCCACAATCGTGTCGTTACCCGCATCGCCGCGCAATTCGTCATTGCCGTAGCCGCCATCGATATCGTCGGCGCCGTTGCCGCCATAGATGTTGTCGCGCAGGTCGTTTTCGCTGCTGCCGCCGACCAGGGTGTCGTTGCCGTCCTCGCCGATCAGCGTATCGGTGCCGTCTTCGCCATACAGCCGGTCGTCGCCGGCATGGCCGTTCATGCTGTCATTGCCGCCGCGCCCTTCGAAGATATCGACCCCGTTCTGGCCCAGCAGCGTGTCGTTGCCTTCCAGCGACCCGCGGATATATTCGACATTGCTCAGGTGGTGGGTGAAGGCGTTGCCGTCCCACAGCCCGGTGGCGGTGCCCGCGTCCAGGTCGACCTCGACCGCGGTTACGCCGGAGCGGTCATAGCGCACCCGGTCGGTGCCGCCGCCGCCATCCAGCGTATCGTCGCCCTGTTCCAGGATGAAGCTTTCGCCGCGCGAACTGCCGAGGATGGAATCGTTGTAATCGGTGGTGCGGATTTCCAGCCATTCGGCCCCGCCCAGGATATTGAGCTGATCCGTACCGCCCAATCCGTCATTGCTGATCACCCCGGTGGTCAGGTCGGCCACCACGCCCTGATCGGGCCCGTCGATGCCATCCCAGTTGAAGAACAACCGGCCACCGCCGTCCACCGTCACGTTGTAGGTGTCATTGCCGGCGCCGCCGCCGAAGCCCACCCAGGCATCCTCGGCCAAGGTGATGTTGAACGTGTCGTCATGGGTGCTGCCGATGATCCCGATGCCGCCATGGGTCAGCGCCGCGGCGAGGTTGGTGAAGGTATCGGTATCACCGTTGCTGGTCACCGTTCCGGTGCGCGCCACGGCATCGATCGTCGCGGTGATCCCGGTTTCCAACTGGTCATAAATGATGTCGTAATAGCTGATCTCGTCGGCCTGGCCGAAATCGAAACTGTCATCGCCGGCGCTGCCGTGGATCTGGTCGTAGCCTTCATTGGCGCCGGGATCGATCGCATCGTCGCCCGCGCCGCCATACAGGTTGTCGTCCAGCGGGCTGCCGGTAATGGTCATGTCAGCGGTGATATGGGGCGCGAGGAGGCTCCAGTCGCCCATGTTGAACCCGTCGCCCGCGCCGCTGGCGTCGAGGGTGATCGCGCTGGTACTGAGCAAAGCGCCCATCGGCGCGCCATTGCTGCTTTCGTCGATCGCGGCCAGGGCGTCGTTATAGTCGACAAGGCCCCAGCTGATCCCCGAAACCTCGGCAATGGTGTCGCCGTCGGAGGTTTCAAAGCTGAAGCCGGTGATGGTCCCGCCGGTCGGATCGTCGCCGGAAAAGGTGAACCCGGTGCCGGTGAGCGTGGTCACGATGCCGCTTTCCGGCTGTTCGAGAACGACCTGCGTCGCGCTGTTGCTGATCAGGTCGATGTCCAGGACACCGCTGGAATTGAAAACGGCGTCACTGATGAAATTCTGATAATACCCGTAATAGGTCAGAAGCATAATACACCTCTCCGATAAAGATATCTTTTGAAAAACCCGGGCGCCGCCGCCCGGGTATCGAAGAGATTAGTGCCTAATCGGTGCAGATCAAGCCATCAGGTCGTAGAGGGTGGAGCCGATCATGAGATTGATTTCTTCCTGTCCGCCGCCATCGACCAGCGCCCAGAGGATCTGACCGGTGGGACGATAGATGATGAAGGCTTCGCTGATGCCTGCCTCGCCGGCATTCTCGGTATCGGCATAATTGATCTGGAACTGGTCGGCCGTGGCGGTGCCGCCGTACAGCAGGTAATCGCCCTCTACCGAGTCGAAGTCCTGGATCCAGTCCGACCCGTGCCCGGCCACGCCGAGATGGAAGAAAGCGTCGGCCCCGGTGCCGCCATTGACCCGGTCGTAGCCGAAACCGCCATTGATGAAATCGTTGCCGTCGCCGCCGAACAGCAGATCGCCCCAGGCCTGTGCGGTCAGGTTGTCATCGCCGTCGCCGCCCAGCACGGTGTCTGCGCCGAAGCCGCCGATCAGCGTGTCGTTGCCGGCATCGCCGCGCAGTTCGTCATTGCCGTAATTGCCGTCCATGTAGTCGGCGCCGTCGCCTCCATACATGACATCGCGCAGGTCGTTTTCGCTGTCGCCGCCGATCATTTCATCGTCCCCGGCACCGCCGATCAGCGTGTCCTGACCATTGCCGCCAAAAATGAAATCGAAGCCGTCCCCGCCATCCAGGCTGTCGCGGCCGGCGCCGCCCAGGATGTCGTCAGAGGAATTGGTGCCGGTGACATTCACGCTGTTGTTGATGAAGGGCAGCAAGTCTTCCCAGTCCGTCATGTCCAGAGGCTGGTTCGCAGTGCTGGCATCGACGGTGATCGCGCCGCTGCTGTCGAACAGGTCGGACATCGGCACCGGGTTGTCATCTTCCTCGAGAGCGGCCAACGCTTCATCAAAGGCCACCAGGCTCCAGCTGATCCCCGAAATCTCGGCGATGGTGTTGCTGCCGGAGGTTTCGAAGCTGATGCCGGTGATCGTGCCGCCGGTCGGGCTACCGGTGCCATCGACGGCAAAGTTGGTGCCGGTCAGCGTGGTTATGATGCCACTGTCTAGCTGTTCAAGAACGGCTTGTGTCGAGCTGACGCTGAGAATGTCGAGATTGACCTCGCCAAACTCATTGAAAAAGGCGTCAGCCAGGAAGCCAGGGTAGAACCCGTAATAATTCAGAAGCATAAAAGCCCCCCTATAAAAATGATATTATTTTAAACGCTCGGACACTGTTTACTGCCTGAAAAGGTTAACGTTCTGTTAACACAAATCAAGCCAGCAAGTCGTAACTCACGCCATTCAACATCAGGTTGATTTCCTCCTGCGCTGCACCATCTACCAGCGCCCAGAGGATCTGCCCGGTCGGGCGGTAGATCACGAAGCCTTCCTCGACCCCGGCGTCGCCGGCACCGGCGGTTTCGGCAAAATTGACCTGGAACTGGTCAAGCGTGGCACCGGAACCGCCGTAATGCAGGATGTCGCCTTCGGCCGCGTCGTAATCCTGGATCCAGTCCGACCCGTGCCCGATCACGCCGGCGTGGAAAAAATGGTCGCCCCCCGCGCCCCCATTAATCCGGTCGGACCCGAAGCCGCCATTGATGAAATCCATCCCGTCGCCGCCGAAGATCAGGTCGGACCAGGCCTGCCCCGCCAACAGGTCGTCACCAGCGCCGCCGACCACGGTATCGACCCCGTAACCGCCGTTGATCGTATCCGCCCCGGCATCGCCCCGCAGTTCGTCATTGCCGTAGCCGCCGTCGATGTAATCGTTGCCGTCGCCGCCATAGATGTTGTCGCGGGTGTCGGTTTCCGACCAACCGCCCAGCAACTCGTCGTCACCCTCGCCCCCGACAAGCAAATCCGTCCCGTCGTCGCCAGCAAGGCTGTCGTTGTCGTCATCGCCAAACATGCGGTCATTGCCATCCCCGCCGGACAGCGCGTCGTCGCCGGCCCCGCCATACATCACGTCATCACCGTCTAAACCGGCATAACTGAGGCTGATGCTCATCAATATGTCGTTGCCGTCGCCGCCATCCAGCGTGTCGCTGCCCTGCCCGCCTAGCAGGAAATCGTTGCCACCAAAGCCCGACAGGAAATCGTTCCCGGCGCCCCCTTCCAGGGAATCGTGATTGGCATCGCCCAGCAAGGTGTCATCGCCTTCCGTGCCTTTCTCAAAAACCGCGGCGACATCGAACACGATATCCGAGACCAGAAACGTGCCGATCGCATCGTTTCCGGACGTATTGAAATCGATGGCCTCGATATTGCGCAGGGTGATTTCGTCACTGCCGACCGTCAGGATGATGTCGTCGCCTGACATGGTGAAAAGGAAGGCTTGGTTATTGTAATTTTCGTCGTAAAGCAGAATTTCAGCTTCATCATAGCCGTCACCGCCATCGAACGTATCCGATCCGGCCGTTTCGGTCAGGATTTGGCCGCTCTGAAGCCTGTCGTCGCCATCGCCACCAAGGAGCAGGTCATCCCCTTCCCCACCGGAGATATCATCGCTGCCGCCAAGGCCCTCGATCGTATCGTTGCCCTCACCGCCATGAAAACCATCGGCCTCCGGTCCGCCAATTAGCAAATCGTCGCCCGGACCTGCCACCACGAAACTGCCGCCTGCCGAGCCTGTCAGCGTAAAGCCGTCAGTGGCATTACCCATCAGGACAAACCAAAACGGGCCCGTATAGGAATCCATCACGAAAGCCGATTGCGTTGCGTCCACCGTCCAGCGTGTTCCAAACAGGTCGGCGAAGCCCGCGAAGTCGCCATAGGTGAACGGTTCCTCTGCCAGGGATTGCGCATATAGGAAATCAGTAACACCCCAAGCGATATCGCCGATTTCAGCCAGCGGCTCCCCCAGTTCGTCGATAATTTCGATGCCGGTCATGGTGCCGGCTGTCAGGTATCCCTCTTCGTCATAGGTAAAACCCGAACCGGTATAGGTGATGCCCCAGCCAGCCCAAATAACAGCGAGCTCCGTTTCGCTGGCCGCCCCGTCAGTGTCGCGAAGAACCGGATTAACAAGGGCATAGTCAAAATTGTAGGAACTTACATGGGTGGAGGGATCTTCAAAGAAAGTTACAAGTGTCATTGGTCAACTCCCTCAAGTTTTGCGTTGAGGAAACCGGCGGCACAGGCCCGACCCGACCCCCATCAGGCAAACCGAAAAAACAGACGGCCAAAGCCAAACTTCGACCTTAAAAATTCATATCCAAGACGTCAGAGCGCATCAGCCCAGTCGAACTGATTGAACCATAACAATACTGCAGCGCCAATCAAAACGCGAAGAAATGCCCCCCACCGCCAAGCGACGGCAGGCCAGCAAAGCCCGAACGGGAAAGCCGAACGGGACCTGTTTGCAGGATCAGGAAATTAGGATGCGCCGCAACCGGCCCGCCGCAACCGGCCGGTCAGACCAGCGTCCCGGCCAGCGAATTGGCGCCGCTTTCGACGATCCGCACCCGGGCGATATCGCCCACCCGGATACCGGCCTCGACGGCGCCAGTAACATGGACCGCGTGCAGGTAATCGGACTTGCCCACCATCTGGCCGTCGCGGCGGCCCGGCTTTTCGAACAGCACCGACACGTCGCGCCCGACCATGCTGTCCTGCACGGCGCGCTGCTGCTGAGTGATCAGCGCCTGCAGCCGCTGCAGCCGGTCGCTGGCTTCCGCGTCGTCGACCTGGGCACGTTCCGCCGCCGGGGTGCCGGGGCGGGTGGAATATTTGAAGCTGAAGGCCTGACCGTATTCGACGGCGCGGATCAGGTCCATCGTGGCCTGGAAATCCTCTTCGGTCTCTTCCGGGAAGCCGACGATGAAATCGCCCGAGATCAGGATATCGGGCCGTGCCGCGCGGATACGCTCGATCAGCTTCAGATAGCTTTCGGCGGTGTGGCTGCGGTTCATCCGCTTCAAAATCCGGTCGCTACCCGACTGCACCGGCAGGTGCAGGTAGGGCATCAGCTTGCTGCATTCGCCATGCGCCGCGATCAGGTCGTCATCCATGTCGTTGGGGTGCGAGGTGGTGAAGCGGATGCGCTCCAGCCCGTCGATATCGTTCAGCGCCCAAATCAGTTGCGCCAGCGACCAGGTGCCGTCCGGGCCTTCGCCGTGATAGGCGTTGACGTTCTGGCCCAGCAGGGTGATTTCGCGCACGCCGCGCTCGACCAGGTCGCGCGCCTCGCCCAGCACCCGCTCCACCGGTCGGGACACCTCGGCGCCGCGCGTATAGGGCACCACGCAGAAGGCGCAGAACTTGTCACAGCCTTCCTGCACCGTCAGGAACGCCGCCGGCGCGCGCCGCGCCTTGGGGCGGTTCTTCAGCTTCTCGAACTTGTCTTCCTCGGGGAAATCGATGTCGAGCGCCTTTTCCCCCTGCCGCGTCTTGGCCTCCATCTCGGGCAGCCGGTGATAGGACTGCGGCCCGACCACCAGGTCGACCAGCGGCTGGCGGCGCATGATTTCCTCGCCCTCGGCCTGGGCGACGCAGCCGGCGACGCCGATCTTCAGATCGGGCTTTTCATCCTTCAGCGCGCGGAACCGGCCCAGTTCGGAATAGACCTTCTCGGCCGCCTTTTCGCGGATGTGACAGGTGTTGAGCAGGATCATGTCGGCGTCTTCGGCCCGGTCGGTTTCGACATAGCCGGACCCGCCCATGGCTTCGGCCATGCGCTCGCTGTCATAGACGTTCATCTGGCAGCCATAGGTCTTGATAAAGAGTTTCTTGGGCTCACTCATCGGGCTGATCCTGTCCGCGGTTTCAAGGCGCCGTCCTATACCAGAACCGGGGCGACTTGCAATGCGGGGCGATTTGGCCGAATTTGACCCCGAAGCAGGCAAAGGTTTGGGGCAAGGGGTAAGGCATGCAATACGACAGCCTGTCGGATTTTCTGTCCCGCGGCCGCGCGGCGCTGCGCCAGGGGCCGCTGTCGATGACCTTCGCCGAGGACGAGACCGAGATCGACACCACGATCCGCCACCAGCTCAACAGCGGCTTCCGCACCGCGCTGGTCTTCATGCCCGACGCGTTCGACCTGGCCGAGGACCTGCACGACAGCGTGCACCGGATCAGCTACGACCCGCTGGCCGAACAGGCGGTACAGACGGCGGTCAACGCGGTGATCGAGGCGGCGCCGGATCTGTGGATGTTCTACTGCTTCAACGCCGAATACCTGTTCTACCCGTTCTGCGAAACCCGCACCGTGGGCGAAATGCTGGCCTTCCACGCCGAGGAACGGCGGGCCGCGATGCTGACCTATGTGGTCGATCTCTACGCCGCCGACCTGGACGAAGCCCCCAACGCGGTCTCGCTCGACAGCGCGCATCTGGACAAGTCGGGCTATTACGCGCTGGCGCGCAACGATCCGGACAATCACAACCATCCCAAGGAACGGCAGCTGGATTTCTTCGGCGGGCTGCGCTGGCGCTACGAGGAACATATCCCCGCCAAGCGCCGCAAGATCGACCGGATTTCGCTGTTCAAATCGAAACCGGGGCTGGAATTGCGCGACGACCACACCTTCAACGACGAGGAATACAACACCTATTCCTGTCCCTGGCACCACAACCTGACCGCCGCGATCTGTTCCTTCCGCACCGCCAAGGCGCTGAAGCGCAATCCCGGATCGCGCTACGACATCCAGAGCTTCCGCTGGCACAATTCGACCCCGTTCGAATGGCATTCGCGGCAATTGCTGGACCTGGGGCTGATGGAACCCGGCCAATGGTTCTGACCCGGATCTAAATTGTGCGCGCCAAGGCGCGCGCTTTATGTCTCGCGAAATTGCCTGCAGCAATTTCACTCGGGCATGCCTCCGGCGGGAGTATTTTCACCAAGAAGAAACCCTGAGCCCGCTGCCCTTCTTCTTGGCAGAAATACTCCGGGGGAGTCGCCCGGTACGGGCGACGGGGGCAGCGCCCCCATCCGCTTCGCCGTTCAGGCGAAGCCCCCGCTTACAGGTTTTCCGGCTGCGGCATGCCCAGCACGTGATAGCCGCCATCGACGCGAATGATTTCGCCGGTGGTGAAGGCGCCCGCATCCGAAGCCAGGTAGACCGCGGTGCCGCCCACCGCTTCCAGCGTCGCGTTCGAGCGCAGCGGCGCGTTCTGGTCGGTATGCTTGTAGGTCTTGCGCGCGCCGCCGATGGCCGCGCCCGCCAGCGTCTTCATCGGACCGGGCGAGATTGCATTCACCCGGATCCCGTCGGGGCCCAGATCGTTGGCCAGGTAGCGGGTCGCCGATTCCAGCGCCGCCTTGGCCACGCCCATCACGTTGTAATTCGGCGTCACCCGGTTCGACCCGCCATAGGTCAGGGTCAGCAGGGTGCCGCCGTTTTCCTTCATCATCGGGTAAGCGCGCCGCGCCACGTCGATGAAGGAATAGCAGGAAATATCCAGAGAATTCTTGAAATTGTCGCGGCTGGTATTGATGAAACGCCCGGTCAGTTCGTTCTTGTCGGAATAGGCGATCGCGTGGACCACGAAATCGATCGTCGGCCAGCGCGCCGACAGCTGGCCGAAGGCCGCCTCGAGCGACGCCTCGTCGGTGACGTCGACATCGACCATGAAGTCCGAGCCCACCGATTCCGCCAGCGGCGCCAGCCGCTTGCCGAAGGCTTCGCCCTGGTAGGTGAAGGCCAGTTCCGCCCCCGCCTCGGACATCGCCTTGGCGATGCCCCAGGCGATCGACCGGTCATTGGCCACGCCCATGATCAGCCCGCGTTTTCCCGTCAGAACTCCGCACATGGCGCTCACCCCAGATATTTCGACAGCAGCATCGACCCGTTGGTGCCGCCAAAGCCGAAGCTGTTGGTCATCACCGTGTCGAGCCCTGCGTTTTCCACCAGCTTGGTGGCCACCTCGCCGTCCCGGATCGCCGGGTCGAGCGTTTCGACATTGATCGACGGGATGATGAAATCGTGTTCCAGCGCCAGCAGGCAATAGACCGCTTCCTGCGCGCCGGTGGCGCCCTGGCTGTGGCCGGTCATCGACTTGGTCGAGGAAATCGGCGGCACGTAATCGTCGCCGAAAACGCGGCGCACCGCTTCGACCTCGCCGACATCGCCGACGGGTGTCGAGGTGCCGTGCGCGTTGATGTAGCTGACCTTGCGGTCCTCGGCCAAGGTCGACAGCGCCAGGCGCATCGCCCGTTCGCCGCCCTCGCCCGAGGGCGCGACCATGTCATGGCCATCCGAGGTGGCGGCGAAACCGGTCACCTCGGCATAGATCTTGGCGCCGCGCGCCAGCGCGTGTTCCAGGTCTTCCAGCACCACGATGCCGCCGCCGCCCGAGATCACGAAGCCGTCGCGATCCTTGTCGAAGGCGCGCGAGGCCTTTTCCGGCGTGTCGTTGTATTTCGAGCTCATCGCGCCCATCGCGTCGAACAGGCAGCTCAGCGTCCAGTCCAGTTCCTCGCCACCGCCGGCGAACATCACGTCCTGCTTGCCCATCATGATCTGTTCGGCGGCATTGCCGATGCAATGCAGCGAGGTCGAACAGGCCGAGGTGATCGAATAGTTGATCCCCTTGATCTTGAACGCGGTCGACAGGTTGGCCGAGATGGTCGAGGACATGCATTTGGGAACCGCGAACGGCCCGATCCGCTTCGGGCTGCCCTTTTCCAGCACGGTCTGATGCGCCACCAGCATGGCGCTGGTCGACGGCCCGCCCGATCCGGCCACCAGGCCGGTGCGCGGGTTGACGATCTCGGCCTCGGTCAGGCCGGCATCCTTGATCGCCTGCTGCATCGCGATATGGGCATAGGCCGCGCCCGGCCCCATGAAGCGCAGCGCGCGCTTGTCGATATGTTCGGTGACGTCGATGTTCAGCGCCCCCGCGACCTGGCTGCGGAAGCCGTGTTCGATCATCGCCTCGTTGGCGGTGATCCCCGACTTGCCGGTTTTCAGCGAGGCCAGAACCTCTTCGACGTTATTGCCGATGGACGACACGACGCCCATCCCGGTAACCACTACTCGGCGCATCTGCGCTCTCCTTCTTTACCCCAGCCGGTCTCTGTCCGCTCAGCTTATCAGCTTTCCGACAGCGCGACCTTCATATCCTTGACCTGGTAGATAACCTCGCCATCGGCTTCTACAATGCCGTCGGCCACACCCATGGTCAGCCGCCGGGTCTGGATCGCCTTGGTGAAGTCCACCTTGTAGGTCAGCATCTTGCGGTCCGGGCGCACCATGCCGGTCAGCTTGACCTCGCCCACGCCCAGAGCATAGCCGCGACCCAGCCAGCCGCGCCAGCCCAGGTTGAAGCCGGTCAGCTGCCACAGACCATCGAGCCCAAGGCAGCCGGGCATGATCGGATTGCCCGGGAAATGGCACTCGAAGAACCACAGGTCCGGCGTGATGTCGAATTCCGCCACCACATGGCCCTTGCCGTGCAGACCGCCATCGCCGGAAATCTCGGTGATCCGGTCCATCATCAGCATCGGCGGCGCGGGCAGCTGCGCATTGCCGGGGCCGAACAATTCGCCCCGGGAACATTTCAGAAGGTCTTCTTTGTCGAAGCTGCTCGGATATTGGGCCATGCAGGCTGCCCCCTTTCGGGAAATATTGTTGCTTTCAACTCCCTCTATCACCCACCGGAGCGGTCCTGCAAGTCCATGCGCAAAGGCACCGGCGGGCTAATGCGAGCTATTTTCATTTGAAATCCCCGGCCTGTCTCCACTATATTACCCTGTGAGGAAAGGAACGTGACAATGACGGCATCCACGCAAGCGGCGCAAAACGGGTCTGAATGGCTGGCAGGGGCAGGGTTGCGCCCGACCCGGCAACGGCTGACCCTGGCAACGCTTCTGGTCGGCGACGGCCAGCATCGCCACGTCACCGCCGAAAGCCTGTTCGCCGCCGTCAGCGAAAGCGGCGAAAGCGTGTCGCTGGCCACCGTCTACAACACGCTGCGCACCTTCTGCGACGCAGGCCTGATGCAGGAAGTCACCGTCGACGGGTCGAAAAGCTATTTCGACACCAACACCCACGACCACCCGCATTTCTTCTGGGAAGACGACGGCAAGCTGACCGACGCGCCGAGCGACCAGCTGGTGATCGCGAAACTGCCCGACGCGCCGGAAGGGTCGGAAATCAGCACCGTCGACGTGGTGATCAAGCTGCGCCGGAAATAACCGGATCGCACCCCCACCGTCTGACCGTAAGGTGGGGTTTCACCCCACCACTCCCCCCCTGTTCACGCAACCGGGCAGCGCCCGACCGCGGGTAGGCGCACAAACCTGTGTGACTGGCAGTTTATCCAACCGCCACATCCACCGTTTCAGTATCGCGCGAACATCACCGAAGCGCCCGCCCGTGTGGGCGGTCGGGCGCTGCCCGGCGGCGCGAAGCGCCGCTGTTTCGGGCATGGATTTCTATTGAGCAGAGGCCCGCCCATCAATCCAGCAAGATCCGACTGCCCGGCACCCGCACCACCGGCACCGTTTCCGGATCGAACCCCTGCAGGCACCGCGTATTGATCGCCCAGCCGTCGAACGGCTCCACCCCCTCGGCCCGTTCCTGCCGCGTCGGCGCCGCAGGCCGCCGGAACGGCAGGATGCCGCAGTGCGGGCAGAAATAATCCTTCGCCGTCCGGCTGCCCCATTGGTACAGCCGCAAGTCCTCCAGCGGGGTCTGCAGCAGCAGCGCCTCTTCCGGCACCCGGAAATTCAGCGCCCCGCGCTGGTGGCAGACGGAACAGTCGCAGACCCGCACGTGATCGATATCCGCCGTGACCTCGAAGCGGACAAATCCGCAATGGCAGCGGCCCTGCCAGACCCGTGCGTTCATTCCTCGTCCTGCAAATCGCGCCGCGGCCGCACCTGCCCGCCATGCCAGCCCTCGCCGTCGCCGTATTCGAGGAATTCGTGGTAATGATCGTGCCGCCCCTCGACCCGCGACGCGTGCTTGATCGGGCACCAATAGGCCTCGGTCCGGCCGGCGATTTCGCGGACATAGGAAATCAGCCCGTTGGCATAGCCGCAATAGACGCAGTTCAGCTTCTGCATGCCGTTGAGATAGGCCAGGTGATGGCGGTCGACGCGGATGTGGTCGCGGCGCCGCACCTTGGGGATGCCGTAGATCGGGAAACAGATCGCGTGATAGACGGTCACGAAGATGTCCAGGATCACGAAGGGCACGATCAGCGAATAGATCACCGGCGCGCTCAGCACCTCTTTCGGCCGGGTCCGGGCCAGGAAACGCGACAGCCGGACCCGCAACAGGCGGTGCGCCTTGCGCGTCTCCTCCTCGAACACCACGCGGCCGTTTTCCAGCCGGTAGCGGAATTCCTCCCGCCGCCTGGACAACTCGGCTTCGAGCTGTTCCTGCAACTCGCGGATGCGTTCGATCAGGGCTTCGGCGGTCATCGGCATGGCGGGGCCTCGGGTCATGTTGCAGCCCGAACCTAGCACAACTCTGCCACAGACCAAGCCCACAGAACACCGGGCGGGGCCCCGGCGCGCGCCGGGGCGCGGCGCCAGAGGCGCCGTAAAGCGCCGCGCGGCGCTTTGCAACGCGATGGATCATCGCGCGCCCCCGTTCCCAAACGGGGGCCGGGCTGGATCAGCCGATGCTAACCAGTTCGATCGCGAAGGTCAGGTCCTTGCCCGCCAGCGGGTGGTTGGCGTCCAGCACCACCGCTTCCTCGGTCACCTCGACGATGGTCACCGGCAGCACCTGGCCGTCATTGGTCTGCACCTGCAGCTGAATCCCGACCTCCAGCGGCAGCTCGGGCGGCACCTCGGCGCGCGGCACCGCCTGCACCGCTTCCGGGTTGGTTTCGCCGTAAGCTTCGGCGCAGGGCACCTCGACCACTTTCTTGTCGCCGACCGCCATGCCCGGCAGCGCCGCGTCCAGCCCCGGGATGATCTGGCCGCTCGCGACCTGGAATTCCAGCGGGTCGCGGCCTTCGGAACTGTCGAAAACCGATCCGTCCGCCAAGGTGCCGGTATAGTGAATGCGTACGGTGTCGCCCGTCTTGACCTGGGTCATCTGTCGTCCTGTCCTGTTGGGATTGATCTGAAGGGATTGATCTGTGAGGCCGCCGATTTGCCGGTACGTGCCGGGGCGGGTGCTCGGGTTGATGCGGCCAGCCTAACCGCCCCGCCCGGCGAATGCAAACCGGGCTCCGCTGCGGTCACGAAAACGGGACAATTCCGGCCTTCCCCTCGGCCCCGCACCGTGCCAACCTCCCCCACGGGAGGAACCACTCATGACCATCACAACCTGCATTTTCGACGCCTACGGCACCCTGTTCGACGTCGCCGCCGCCGCAAGGCTGGCCGCCGCCGAGCCGGGCAACGAGGCCCTGGCCGACACCTGGCCGAAACTGGCCGAACACTGGCGGCTGAAACAGCTGCAATACAGCTGGCTGCGCGCCATCATGGGCGAACATACCGATTTCTGGCAGGTCACCCAGGACGGGCTCGACTGGTCGCTGGAAGCCTGCGGGCTCAATGGCGACCCGGCGCTGCGCGAACGGCTGCTGGCGCTGTACTGGGAATTGCAGGCCTATCCGGAAGTCCCCAAGATGCTGGCCGATCTGAAGGCGGCGGGGATGAACACCGCGATCCTGTCGAACGGATCGCCCGACATGCTGAAGGGCGCGGTGGACAGCGCCGGGATCGGCGACGTGCTCGACGATGTGCTGTCGGTGGAAAGCGTTGGCGTGTTCAAACCGGCGCGCGTGGTCTACGACCTCGTCGGCGAACGCTTCGGCTGCGCCGGTGACGAGGTGCTGTTCGTATCGTCCAACGGCTGGGATGCGGGGGCGGCGGCGGGCTACGGCTTTGTCACCGCCTGGGTCAACCGCGGCGGCGATCCGGTCGACCGGCTGCCCGGCAAGCCTCATCACATCCTGTCCGACCTGACCGCCATTCCCGATATCGCGAGGTCCTGATGCCGCATTTTACCAGTTCCGACGGCGTGTCGATCTATTACGAGGATGCAGGCAGCGGCCTGCCGGTCCTGTGCCTGTCCGGCCTGACCCGCAACGCCCGCGATTTCGACTTCGTCGCGCCGCAGCTGGCTGGGGTGCGGATGATCCGGATGGATTACCGCGGCCGCGGCCGGTCCGATCACGCCGCCGATTACCACAGCTACAGCCTGCAGCGCGAAGCGCAGGACGCTTTGGAACTGCTCGATCACCTCGGGATCGACAAGGTTGCGATCCTCGGCACCTCGCGCGGCGGCATGATCGCGATGGGGCTGGCGATGGGCGCCAAGGACCGGCTGCTGGGCGTCTGCCTGAACGATATCGGCCCGGTGCTGGAAGGCTCCGGGATCGCGGATATCCTGACCTATCTCGGGGTGCAGCCGGATTTCCGCAACTTCGATGAAATGGCCCGCGCCCGCAAGGCGGCGATGGCGGAAAAATTCCCCGGCGTGCCGCTGGAACGCTGGCGCGAGGAAGTCGCCCGCACCCATGTCGAAACACCCGAAGGCGTGCGGCTCAGCTACGACCCGAAACTGCGCGACGCGGTGGTCGAGGCATCCACGACCGCCCCCGATCTGTGGCCCTATTTCGACGCAATCGCGCCGCTGCCCTGCGCCGTCATCCACGGCGCGAACTCCGATCTGCTCAGTTTCCAGACAGTCGAGGAAATGAAACGCCGCAATCCCGATCTGATCGTTGCACATGTCGCCGACCGGGCGCATGTTCCGTTCCTGGACGAACCCGAGGCACAGGCCGCAATCGGTGATTGGCTGCAATGCCTCAGCAAAGGAGAACCGGCATGAATATCGACATGATCGACGCCGCCGCCGGGCGGCTGGCGGGCAAGGCGCGCAAGACCCCGCTTTTGTCCTCGCCCTTCCTGGATGAAATCGCCGGGCGCCGGGTGCTGGTGAAATCCGAATGCCTGCAGCATACCGGAAGCTTCAAGTTCCGCGGCGGCTGGGCGGCGGTCTCATTGCTCGATCCCGATACCCGCGCCAAGGGCGTCATCGCCTTTTCAAGCGGCAACCACGCCCAGGGCGTCGCCTATGCCGCCCAGCAGCACGGGGTGCCGTCGGTGATCATCATGCCGAAGGACGCGCCGCAGCTGAAGATCGACAACACCCGCGCGCTCGGCGCCGAGGTGGTGCTGTACGACCGCGAAACCGAGGACCGGCGCGAAATCGGCGCCAAGATGTCGGAAGAACGCGGGCTGACCCTGATCAAGCCCTTCGACGACCCGGTGGTGATCGCGGGACAGGGCACGATCGGGCTGGAAATCGCCGAACAGGCCGGGGAAATGGGCATCGAGGAAGCCGACGTGCTGGTCCCCTGCGGCGGCGGCGGCATGACCTCGGGCATCGCGCTGGCGCTGGAGGCCCGGGCGCCGAAAATGACAGTGCGGCCCTGCGAACCCGAAGGCTTCGACGACGCCAAACGCTCGCTGCTCAGCGGCAAGATCGAATACAACGCGCATACGACCGGGTCGATCTGCGACGCGATCATGACGCCCTCGGTGGGCGACATCACCTTCCCGATCCTGCAGCGGCTGTGTGGGGCGGGCATCGTGGTCAGCGACGGTGAATGCCTGAACGCGATGGCGCAGGCCTTCCTGCGGCTGAAGATCGTGATCGAACCGGGCGGCGCGGCGGCGCTGGCCGCGGCGCTGAGCCACGCCTCCGAACTGACATCCGAAACGGTGATCGTGGTCGCCTCGGGCGGCAACGTCGACCCGGACATGTATGTCCGCGCCTTGCAGGGCCTATCGGTCTGAGGCAACGCCCAGAGCGGGCGGGGCCCCTGCCCCGCCGCGCAATTAGTGCCGCAGATTTCGAGGGTGGAAACGGAAACCGGGAAGCAATGGCCAATATCGGCAAACTGACAATCGATCTTCCCGACGACGCGGAACACGGGCGGGCCAGCGAAAACATCTTCGTCGAAGGGCTTGGCCATGACCGCTACCGGCTGCAGAGCACCCCTTTCTTCGCCACCGGGCTGAGCTACCGCGACATTGTCATCGCCCGCAAACGCGGGTCGCAGCTGGTCTTTGAAAAGCTGCTCTTCATCGGCGGGCATTCCAGCTACCGGATAAGACCTTCGGACCATGCCGGCCAAAGGGCGTTCAGGACCTACTGGACCCCGCTGCGGGACCTCGGCTGCACCTACGATGAGGGCAATTTCGGCTATTTGCTCTATGCGGTCGACATCCCGCCCGACACCGATATCGCAACCGCCCGCGCCCTGCTGGAAGCCGGCACGGCGGCAGGCGTGTGGGAAGTCGAAGAAGGGGCTGTTGGCCATCTCGTCGTGAAAAGCTGACGCTTTGCGTGTATCACAAACACAGGCAGACATTTTAAGCACGCAACCACAGGCCCGCCCATGACCCGCTTCACCATCGCCAGCTTCAACGTCAAGAACCTGATCGGCGCCGACAAGGAATATTACCGGTTCCAGACCTACACGCCGGAAGAATACGCCTGGAAGCTCGACTGGGTCGCCGACCAGATCCTGACCATGGACGCCGATATCGTCGGTTTCCAGGAAGTGTTCGAAGAAGACGCCCTGCGCGAGGTGATCGAGGAGGCCGATATAAGGGGAGAAGCCTATAACGCCGCCGTCATCCCCGACGCCTCGAAACGCTATCACAAGAAGGCGGTGTTCCGGAAACTGGGCTACACCCCCTACCGCGACGCGGCGCTGGCCTTCGCCCCCAACGCCAACGATACCGGGCAGCCCGGCGAACGCCGCCCCGGCGTCGCCATCCTGTCGCGCCACGGCTTCGTCGGCGCGCCGGAAATCATCCAGGACCTCGACGAGCCACTCACCATCCCGTTCCGCGAACTGACCGGCGAGGATTGCAGTCACTACACCCTGTCGCGCCTGTCGCGCCCGATCCTCAAGGTGCGGGTGCCGGTGGGCAGCGACGTGATCAGCGTGTTCTGCTGTCACCTGAAATCCAAGCTCGGCGAATATCACAAGCCCCCCGGCGCGCCCTTTGCGCCCGAGGCCGATCTGACCCGCTACGATCCGGTGGGCCGCGCCATGGGCAGCTTGCGCAGCGGCGTGTGGCGGATGGCCGAGGCCTGGGTGCTGCGCCGCGCCATCGTGGCGGAGCTCGACAAGGGCCGCCCGGTCATCGCCCTGGGCGATTTCAACGACGGTGAACATTCGGTCAGTTCCGAAATCGTCGCCGGCGAGCTGCCCTTCATCAACTACGCATGGATGCTGCGCCACAACGCGCGGGACGCAGACGACCGCTATTCCCGCGAAGAGGCCAAGCTGATCACCGACTCGGTGGAGCGGGTACGTCTGCATTCGGCGGAGAAACTGTTCGTGCGCAAATCGCAGCGCGACATGGTCTATACGGCGGCCTTCGGCGGCATCTACGAATCCGTCGACCAGATCTTTCTCAGCCGCCATTTCCATCCCGACTACAAGAAGCGGATCGGCCGGATGGACTATTTCAGCACCTTTAACGATCACATCACCGACGGGTCCCACCCCGAGGCGCCCTATAACAAGCTCGCCTCCGACCACGGCCAGATCATGGCCCATATCCGGCTGGGGGTGGAGGAGGAGTAAGGGCCCGCGCAAGCCCGTTCGAACGGGCTTGCCAAGGCGTTTCGAAACGCCTTTTCCCCGCCCACTCTACTGCGCAACAGAGGTTCGCGCCCGGCCCCGAGGGTGGGCGCGATGAAATCTACGCTGACATCGCGAAAAGTATCAAAGTTGCATCAAGCGCAACCGTATCATCAATTCGCGCCCGCCCTGGGGGGCGGGGTCGGGCGCGAACCGGATCGCAAGCGATCCGGGGGATGACAAAATGCAAAGATGCCATTTGACCCCACCGCGCTTTTCCCCGACTTTCCGGCGACCGGTCACAAGGAGAACCGCCATGCACATCGCCGATATCGGAGACATCAAGCTGCACTACCGCGAAGACGGCGACCCGGACGGCGCGCCGATCGTGTTTGCCAACTCGCTCGGCACCGATTTCCGGCTCTGGGACAAGATCGTGCCGCGCCTGCCAAAGGGCCTGCGCATCATCCGCTTCGACAAGCGCGGCCACGGGCTTTCCGACTGCCCGCCCGGCCCCTATTCGATGGGAATGCTGGTGCGCGATACCGAACGGCTGCTGGATCACCTGAAGGTCAAGGATTGCGTCTTCGTCGGCCTGTCCATCGGCGGCATGATCGCGCAGGGGCTGGCGGTCAAGCGGCTCGACCTGGTGCGCGGGCTGGTGCTGTCGAATACGGCCGCCAAGATCGGCCAGCCGCAGATGTGGCAGGACCGGATCGCGGCGGTGAAGGAAAACGGCATCGAAGCCTTGGCCGACGCCACGATGGAACGCTGGTTTTCCCGCCCGTTCCGCGAAACCGCCGAACTGACCGGCTGGCGCAACATGATGACAAGGCAACCGGAAGAGGGCTACATCGGCTGCTGCGCGGCGATCTCGGGCACCGATTTCTACACGCCCACCAGCGGCTTGCGGCTGCCGACGCTGGGTATCGCCGGGTCCGAGGACGGATCGACCCCGCCTGATCTGGTGCGCGAAACCGTCGGCCTGATTCCGGGGTCGAAATTCCACCTGATCCGCCGCGCCGGTCATATCCCCTGCGTCGAACAGCCCGAGGAATATGCCGATGCGCTGATCGGGTTCCTGAAAGAGGTCGGGCACGTGTAACCCCGCGCCCGGCCAGGAAATAAAAGACTGGCGGCGCGGCGCTCAGCCCGCCAGCCAGCCGTCCAGCTTCGCCTTGTCCGGCAGGCCGCCCGCATGGACCAGCTTACCGTCGACCGTGATCCCCGGCGTCGACATCACGCCCGCCATCGCGATTTCGCGCGGATCGGTGACCTTTTCCACTTCGACCTCGACACCCAGCTTCGACGCGGCCTCTCGGACCATTTCGGCGGTGGTTTCGCAGCGCTTGCAGCCGGGGCCGTAGACTTTGACGTTTTTCATGACAGTTCCTCAGAAAAGCAGGTTGAACAGGTATCCCACCGCCAGGATGCCGGAGGCGACGGTGCCGATGAACACGGCGATCAGGCGCAGCTTCAGGACCTGGTGCAGGATGATCATTTCGGGCAGCGACAGCGCGATGACGCTCATCATGAAGGCCAGAACGGTGCCAAGCGCCGCGCCCTTGCCTAAAAGCGCCTCGATGATCGGGATGACCCCTGCGGCGTTGGTGTACATCGGGATGCCCATGACCACAGCGGCGGGCACCGACCACCAGGCATCCGCGCCCATGATCCGCGCCATCAGGTCCTCGGGCACGTAACCGTGGATCAGCGCGCCCATGGCGATCCCGGCGATGATCCAGATCCAGACCTTGGCGAAAATCTCGCGCACCGCCTCGATGCCCAGTCGGTAGCGGTCGGTCATCGTCAGGTGTTCGCCCTCCAGCAGCTCCGGCGCATTGGCGCCGGAATGGATGTCACGCACCCAATCCTGCAGCCAGCCTTCCAGCCGCAGCTTGCCGATGATCAGCCCCGCCACCACGGCGATGGCAAGCCCGAACCCCAGATAGGTCAGCGCCACCTGCCAGCCGACCAGCCCGAACAGCAGCACCAGCGCCACCTCGTTGACCATCGGGGCGGCGATCAGGAAGGAAAAGGTCACGCCCAAGGGCACCCCCGCCGACACGAAACCGATGAACAACGGCACCGCCGAGCAGGAACAGAACGGCGTCAGCACGCCCAGCCCCGAAGCCAGCACGTTGCCGATCCCCTCGCGCCGCCCCGACAGCACCGCACGGGTCTTCTCCGGGCTGAAGAAGCTGCGCACCACGCCCATCGCGAAGACGATCAGCGTCAGCAGCATCATCACCTTGGGCACGTCGTAGAAGAAGAACGCCAGCGCCTCGCCGGTATGGCTGGCGCGATCCACCGGCAGCAGCGCCACCAGCCACTCGGCAAACGGCGCAAGCTGGTGATAGACCAGCCACCAGGCCACCACGAACCCGGCAACGCCCAGATGCCATTGCCAGTCGGGGCGGTGCGACGGCGGCGCGGATACATTGCTTGTCATGCGGCTTTCCTTTCTGCGGTCTTGCGGCAGGCCAGAACGGCCTCGACCGCGGCGGAAATATCGGCGGGAAGGTCGGGATTGATCCGGTAGCGGACCCATTGCGCATCGCGCCGATCGATCACCAGCCCGGCCGCTTTCAGCACCCCCATGTGCCGCGACATCCGCGATTGGGTGGCGGAACAGCGCTCCATCAATTCGCAAACGCAATGTTCGCCGTGATCGGCAAGGATCGCCATCGCAGTCAGCCGCGTCGGTTCGGCCAGGGCATTCAGAACAGTCAGGATCATGGGCGCCTCCGTTTATGCGCATATACGCATATGCGCGAGTCGCTGCAATCCCGATGGCGACGGATATGCGGCTGTGCGACGAATGATCACAACAGGCGGGCAAACGATCCGCCCCAGCTGCGCTGTGTCGCTGCTTGTGCCCGCAATTTGGTCACGTCCCCGATCCGTTGCCGTAACGACCCCTATGGATCATTTCCGCAAAAAACGATTTTCTTGCGACGGAAGCCTGACACTGCAACCGTATTAGCAAGACTGACCTAGATTCGCAGTCACCGCCCGGGAGAACTGAGGCATGAGCACCGAAGCAGACGACATTTCCAAAACCCTGGAGCTCGGGCAATCTCAGCGCAAGCCGTGGCGCTGGATCGGCATTGCCGCGCTGGCCGTGGTGGCCGGTGGCGGCGCCTATTACTACCTCGCTGGCAGCTCCGACGGGCAGGTGCGCTACATCACCGAACCGCTGACCCGCGGCGGGTTCGAAGTGGTCGTGTCGGCCACCGGATCGGTCGA
This sequence comes from Thalassovita mangrovi, assembly GCF_009857745.1. Lineage (GTDB taxonomy): Bacteria > Pseudomonadota > Alphaproteobacteria > Rhodobacterales > Rhodobacteraceae > Thalassobius > Thalassobius mangrovi. The sequence goes on along the minus strand of NZ_WWEN01000009.1, from coordinate 132,995 downwards.
ACCCACCAACCTGTTCGACGTGTCCAGCGAATTGTCCGGCACCATCGCCGAGGTGCATGTCGATTATAACGACGAGGTCGAACACGGCACCGTGCTGGCGACGCTCGACACCAGCAAGCTGGAAGCGCAACTGGCGGTGCAGAAAGCCTCGCTCGCCTCGGCCGAAGCCATGGTCGCGCTGGCGCAGGCGACGCTGGACGAGGCGCAGAAAACGCTTGTTCGCGGCCAGGAACTGTCGCGCCGCGGCGTCGAAACCGAAGAAACCCTGATCGGCCAGGAAGCGGCCTTCGCCCGGGCCGAAGCCGAATTGCAGTCCGCCGTCGCCAACCGCGACCTGGCGCAGGCCAATCTCGACCTGGTGCAGGCGGATCTGAACAAGGCCTGCATCTGTTCGCCGGTCAACGGTGTGGTGCTGGACCGCGCGGTGGAGGAAGGTCAGATCGTCGCCGCCTCGCTGTCGGCGCCGGTGCTGTTCACCGTGGCCGAGGACCTGACCCAGATGGAATTGCAGATCGGCATCGACGAGGCAGATATCGGCCGGGTCAAGGTCGGCCAGCAGGCGCGCTTCACCGTCGACGCCTATGACGACCGGGTGTTCCCGGCCGAGATCGCCAAGCTGCGCTTCGCCCATGAAACGGTGGACGGGGTGGTGACCTATACCGGCATCCTGTCGCTGGACAATTCCGACATGGCGCTGCTGCCGGGGATGACCGCGACGGCGGATATCATCACAGCCTCGGTCGAAGACGCCCTGCTGGCGCCCAACGCCGCGCTGCGCTACGCGCCGCCGGTCGAGGTGGAGGAAGACGAAGGCGGCAGCGGCTTGCTGGGCTTGGTGTTTTCGCACCCGCGCGACACCGCGCAGCGCGACAACGGCGATCGCGAACCGACCCTGTGGGTGCTGCGCGACGGGGAACCGCAGGAAATTCGCGTCGAAACCGGCCAATCCGACGGGTCGGTCACCGTGATCGAACCCGGCAGCGGCCTGCAGGAGGGTGATCTTGTCATCACCGACCGTATCGTTGCCGAGTGAGGACCCGCAATCCGTCATCGCCCTGCGCGACGTCACCCGTGTCTATGGCAAGGGCGATGCGCTGGTGCGGGCGCTGGACGGGGTGACGCTGGACGTGGCCCAGGGCGAATTCGTCGCCATCATGGGCCCGTCGGGGTCGGGCAAATCCACCGCGCTGAACGTGATGGGCTGCCTCGACCGGCCCAGTTCGGGGCAATACCTGTTCAAGGGCGTCGACGTCGCCAACCTGACCCGCGATCAGCGCGCCCTGCTGCGGCGCCATTACCTGGGCTTCGTGTTCCAGGGCTACAATCTGCTGCCGCGCACCACGGCGCTGCAGAATGTCGAACTGCCGATGATCTATCAGGGCCGCCCCCGCGCCGAACGCGAAGCCCGCGCCATCGCGGCGCTGGAAAAGGTCGGGCTGGGCCACCGGGCGCGCCACGATCCGTCGCAGATGTCGGGCGGCGAACAGCAGCGGGTGGCGATCGCCCGCGCCCTGGCCGGCGGTCCCAGCCTGGTGCTGGCCGACGAACCGACCGGCAACCTCGACACCAAGCGCTCGACCGAGATCGTCGAACTGCTGCAACAGCTCAACCGCGAAGACGGGCTGACCATCGTCATGGTGACGCACGAAGACGACATGGCCGAATATGCCGACCGGCTGATCTGGATGGTCGACGGCCGGGTCGACTCCGTGCGCAAGACCCGCGGAGGAAAGCGCTGATGTTCTGGGAAACCGTGAAGCTTGCCGTGCAGGCGATCCTGCGCAACCCGATGCGGTCCTTCCTCACCGTGCTGGGCGTGGTGATCGGCGTGGCGGCGGTGATCACCATGGTCACGCTGGGCCGCGGATCGACCGCGCAGGTGACGACGGATGTGGAAAAGCTGGGCGCCAACCTGCTGATGCTGACCCCGGGCCAGGCCCGGTTCGGGCCAAGCGCCACCACCGATACCGCGCGGCCTTTCGACGAAAAGGTCGTCAAAACCATCATCGATCAGCTGTCCAGCGTCGAAACCGCCGCGCCGACCGGGTCTTCGACCATGGTCGCGGTCTATGGCAACACCAATTACCGCACCCGGGTCACCGGCACGACCAACAACTACCTGCAGGCCACCGACTGGGACATGGCGCAGGGCCGCAGCTTCACAAATCTCGAGGAAGAGGCCGGCAAGCAGGTCTGCATCCTGGGCGAAACCCTGCGCGAGGAACTGTTCGGCAACGCCGATCCGGTCGGCGAAAACATCCGCCTCGGCACTCTGTCGTGCAACGTGATCGGGGTGCTGTCCGCCAAGGGTGCGTCTTCCTTCGGCACCGACCAGGACGATATCGTGATCGTCCCCTTCCGCACCTTCGCCCGCCGGATCGCGGGCAGCTCGGATATCCAGCTGATCTATATTTCGGTACGCGACGGGTTTTCCACCGACCGCGCCACCGACGACCTGACCGCACTGCTGCGCGAAATCCGCCGCATCGGCGCGGGCGAGGACGACGATTTCACCATCCGCGACATGGAACAGATGGCCACCATGCTGACCGGGGTGACCGATGTTCTGACCGGGCTTCTGTCGGCGGTCGCGGCGGTCAGCCTGCTGGTCGGCGGCATCGGCATCATGAACATCATGCTGGTGTCGGTCACCGAACGGACGCGGGAAATCGGCATCCGCATGGCGGTCGGCGCGCAAGCGCGCCAGGTGCTGCTGCAGTTCATGGTCGAAGCGGTCGTCTTGTCGGGCTTGGGCGGGCTGATCGGCGTGGTGCTGGGGCTGAGCTTCGGCGCCATTGGGTCGAACATGCTGAACGTGCCCTTCGTGGTCGATCCGCAGATCGTGCTGATCGCCTTTGCCTTCTCGGTGCTGGTGGGCGTCATCTTCGGCTATTTCCCGGCCCGCCGGGCGGCGCAGCTCGACCCGATCCAGGCGCTGCGCCACTAGTCCCGCGCGCAGCCCTGCCCGTTCACGGTGACATGCCCCTCGGGCCGGTAGCGGTATGACAGTTCGCGCGTCGCCAGCGCGATCAGGCAGTTCAGTTCGTCGACCCGGTCCTGATCGGGCGTATCCAGAAGGACCGTCACCGAAAAGCTGGGCGACAGCTTGCCCTGCGGTTCGACATCTATATCGGCGGGCGACAGCCCGACCGTCACCGAACGCCGGTAGATCCAGACCTGTTCGTCTCCCTGTTCGACCCATTTGCCGACATCCGAATCCGTGTCGACGGTCGCGGCGAAATCCGGGTCGGGACCGCCGTCATAGGTCATCCCGGTATCGAGAAACGCATCCAGCAAGGGCGGCACCAGGTAATCGCCGAAACCGCTGACGAATTGCGAACTGGTCAGCTGGATGACGAAGCTTTCGCCCCTGGGAAAGTCCGGCGATTGCTGCGCCCGCGCCGGGCAGGCCAGGGCCAGAACAAGGCAGAACGCCAACCGCTTGCGCATCGCTGATCCTCCCGGCGGGGTTCCAATCGACAGGCAGGATAGCACGAAACCGTCTTCCCGCCTTGGACCGATTGCCACCCGCTGTCCCCCGCGCTAGCGTGCCGCTCAAATAACCGGGAGGACCGCCAATGACCGCCACACCGCATCTGTTTCAGCCGCTGACCCTGCGCGGGATCACCACCCGCAACCGCGTGGTGATTTCGCCGATGTGCCAGTATTCCGCCCATGACGGCCATATGGAGGACTGGCACCTGGTCAACCTGGGCCGGTTCGCGACGGGCGGCGCCGGGATCATCTTCACCGAGGCCACGGCGGTGCAGAAATGCGGCCGCATCACCCACGGATGCCCCGGGTTGTGGACCGACAGCCAAATCCCCGGTCACGCCCGCATCGCCCAGTTCGCGCTGCGCAACGGCGCCATCCCGGCGATCCAGCTGGGCCATGCCGGGCGCAAGGGCGGCATGCAGCGCCCGTGGTACGGCAACGGCCCGCTGAACGACGATGATTTCGCCCGTGGCGACATGCCCTGGACCCCGGTCGGTCCCTCCGCCCTGCCGGTGGCCGAGGGCTGGCCGGTGCCGCACGCCCTGACCAAGGCCGAAATCGCCGATCTGATTGAGGATTACGTTTCGGCGGCACGGCGGGCGCTGGCGGCGGGCTACAAGATCGCCGAGGTGCACGGCGCGCATGGCTACCTGATCCACAGCTTCCTGTCGCCGCTGTCGAACCAGCGCAGCGATGAATACGGCGGCGACCTGTCCGGGCGGATGCGGCTGGCGTTGGAGGTCAGCGAAGCCCTGCGCGCGGTCTGGCCCGACGACTTGCCGCTGTTCTTCCGCACCTCCGCCGTCGACGGATCGCCCGACGGCTGGCTGCTCGACGACACCGTGGTCCTGGCCAAGGAGCTCAAGCGCATCGGGATCGACGTGATGGATTGTTCCTCCAGCGGCATCGCCGGGGCGGCGACGGCATCGGGCAACCAGAAACGCCAGCCCGGCTTCCAGGTCCCCTATGCCGAGAGGGTGCGCAAGGATGCCGACATGGCAACCATGGCCGTCGGGCTGATCACCCACCCGCGGCAGGCCGAGGACATCCTGAAACAGGGCAGCGCCGACCTGATCGCCATCGGCCGCGAGGCGCTGGTCGATCCGAACTGGGCGCTGCACGCGGCGCGCGACCTGGGCCATGACATGGCGTTTGAAACCTGGCCGGAACAATCGGGCTGGTGGCTGGCCGGGCGGCAGAAGACATCGGCTTTCTACCAGACCCAAATCGACGGCTGACCGCCCCCTCTCCGGTCCGGCGCGACCTGCGCCGGACCGGCAAAGGATCGGAGACGAAAGCGACCGACGGCTCAGGCCGCCTTGCGCAGTTGCACGGCCTCGCCGGTGGCGGCCAGCAGGCCCTGCGTATCGCGGATGCGCACGCAGCTCGGCAGCGGCAGCGCCACCACACCGGCCTTTTCCAGCGCCTTGATCTGGCGCGAAACCGTCTCGAAGGTCAGGCTCAGAATCTGACCCATCTCGGCCCGGCTCAGCCGCAGGTCCATCTCGACCGGGCGGCCCTGGCGTTCCCAGAACGACAGCAGCAGCGACGCGACCCGCTGCATCGCCGTCTTGCGACCCAGCATGACCTGCCAGCGGCGGGTCTCGTCGACCCGGTCCTGCAGGTCCTCGAGGTAGTTCAGCCGCAGCCGCGGGATGTCATTCATCAGCGCCGCGAAGACGTCGCCGTCGCAGGACAGCAGCACCGTTTCGCCGATCGCGCTGCGCCGCACCGAGGTCGTGCGCGGCCCGGCCGGGGACAGGAATTCCCCCGCGAAGGCCATGCCGCAAAGCCGGCTGCCGCCGTCGGCGTCAGTCACTTCGTTGCGCACCGCGCCGCGCAGCACGATATCCAGCTGCGGCAACCCGGCCTCATTTCTGGGAAGCAGGTCGCCATCGCCGTAAACTTCTTCTGTGAGGGCCTGCATGGCCTTGGTTTTCTGCCGCGCCGTCAACCCGCGAAACAGCCCCTGCTGCTTCGTTCCGGTGCGGATCGGTTCTATCTGCCCCGGGCTTTCCCAGGGCTGCGTCATCGCATTCATCTCGCGTCTCCTTCGCATGGGATACCCTGCCGCGCCGTTGCGGCAGGATGCGGTCGGGGGAAGCTGCGCACTGACCGGATCATCCGGCGGCGCTTATCCCGTTCCGACATCTGTTCGGGATCGCCGGACACAGGTCCGGCGCGATCAGACGGAAACGGGCGGGGCGCGCGCCCTTCGCGCGCCGCCGGCGATCTGCCGGTGCAATGTCTGATGGTCGGGCCGCGCCAGATCGGCGAACAGCAACGCCAGTTCGACCGGCACCGGCTGCGGCACCGGCGCGTTCTGCGCGATCAGCGCGACCTGGACGCAGTGGCGCTCGTGCTTGCCGCCCTTGCCGTTTTCCGCATCGACGGGGATCGTGTCGCCATCCTCGGTCAGCCACACCTCGCGCGTGCCGTCGCTGGTGCACAGCACCAGGCGAATGCCGTCCGGCCCCGCCTGCCGCATGGTGCCGTCGGGAACGGTCCCAACAAGCACCAGCGCCAGCAGAAGCAGCGTCCGGGGAAGAAGGCGGGCGATCAATCGCATCGGCGGCTCAGCGCCCCTTGCCGGGAATGGCGGCAGGGCGGTCTTGCAGCGCGGCGTGAAAGCCCGCGAAGCGGCAATAAAGCGTCATTTCAGGTATCCAGGGATGGCATCCGGCCATGAGGGCCGGGACGTTTTCGGGTGGCGATAAACGTCAGGCCAGCGGTGGCGCCCGGGCCGGGCGCGCGGCCTCCCTGGTCAAGGATGACAGGCGCGGCGCGGACATCTCCGCCTCCGCCAGCGCCGGCAAGGGCGACAGCCGGACGTAATCCGGCGCCGCCTCGGGCAGATGGAACGCCGTCATCAGGCGGCAGGCATCGCAGCCCTTCTTGGCGCAGACCTTGTCGGAACTTGCACAAAGGTCACTGGCCACCAGCCCAAAGGCGGCGGCATAAATCTCGGCCCGTTCCTCGGCAGGCGAGGCGAAACGATGCGCGAATCCGGACGTCGCGATGGCGAACGTCAGGACGCAAAACAGCGTCCCCAGCAGGATTGGCAGTGCTTTCAACCTCATGACAACTTAGGTAGGCCGCCCCCACCAACGGTACAAGCGTGCAATCCCCTATGGGGCGATTTGTCCTGCGCCCTGCCGCGCACCCTGCCCGCTAGCCCTGCACTTCGCTCAACAATTCCGCAAACAGGGTCGGTTCCAGCGCGGAAGGCGCACCGTAGGGATTGGACATCGCGTAGATCGTAAACAATATGAACCCGGTATAGCCCGCGAAGATGCCAATCAGGATCAGGTTGTCGCGCTTGGGCGGGAAGGTGTAATAGCCCACCGACACCAGCAGAACCCCGACCAGCGCCGCGATCCAAAACACCGAACTCAGCCCGGACTTGGCCTGGTATTCGCGCAGGTCGCGGCTTTCGGCGATCACGTGGATCTTCTTCAGCATGTTGGCGCGCAGCGCCTCCTGCCGGGGTGTTGCCGGAACCAGGTCGAGCGTGGCGGCATAGGCCGCGCTCCATTTCCCCCAGGCTTCGCCCGACAGGGTGCCGTCTTGGGCCAGGCTGGCCCATTCCTGCGACGGGATGAAGCCCAAGTAATCGCGCAGCGCATCGCGAACGCCGTTCGCTTCGTCCCCGTATCTGTCGGCGTCGTAATAGACATCCGATATCGCGTTGACCTCGACCGCGCTTTCATAGGCTAACTGATGGTAATCCACCACCTCCGACGCAAACACCAGCGCCAGCACCAGGCCGTGCAGCGCCGAGATGCGGAACAGGACCGACCCGGCCAGGTCCCTTGTCCGTTCCTCCGGTTCCACCTGCAGCAAGAACCGCGTCGTGAAATAGACCATGAAAACCACCGCCACGGTCGCAATGATGATTGCAGCCCCGATAAGCATCCTGTCCCTTTCGGTTAAATACCTTTGCAATATGCGTTAAGCTTAAGCTGCACGCTTTCGTTCAGGCAAGCGGCCGGTGGCCCTGCGGGTGACGAAAACGGTAACCGGACGGCCCAGCGACGATCCCGGGCCTACCCCAGCGAGGGAGACCGCGATGGAACTCACCGAACACACGAAAGGGGCGATCTGGATCGCGGACTACCCGGTGCATTATGCCGGCACCCGCTTCAACGCCCGGATGACGGTGATCCGGCTGGCCGACGGCAGGCTGATCCTGCATTCGCCCGGCGACATCGACGCGGCGGGTGCGGCGCAGATCGCGGCGCTCGGCACGCCTGCCTTCATCGTCGCCCCGGGATCGTACCACTACCTGCACGTCGCCTCGGCCAAGGCCGCCTTTCCGGGCGCCGAGGTCTGGATCTGCCCCGGCGTCGAACGCAAGGCGCCGGACCTGCAATTCGACGGTTTCCTGTCCGACACGCCGCCCGAGGCCTGGGCCGGGGAGCTCGATCAATGCCTGCTGCGCGGCAACCGCATCGTCTGGGAGGTCGCGTTTTTCCACCGGGCCAGCAAGGTGCTGATCCTGACCGACCTGATCGAAAATATCGGCGACGACACGCCCGGCACCGACTGGACGCTGAAACTGTGGTGGAAGGCGGTGTTCCACATGTGGAACCACCCCAAACCGGCACCGGAATATCAAATCGGCTGGTCTGACAAAAAGGCCGCCAAGGCGTCGCTTGAACGCATCCTGGACTGGGATTTCGACCGCATCATCCTCGCCCATGGCGACCTGATCGACGAGGATGCGAAATCCGTCGCGCGGCAGGCGTGGCAGCGCCCGCTGTCCTGGTCCGGCTAAGCGCGGCGAAACCGCCCGGACAACCCACTGGCGAAAAAAGGTTTTGGAGAATCCCCGGCCCTGCCACTAGCATCGACCCGAAACGCCGCGCCCGAATTCGGCCCAGGAAAAGGAGCGCCACGCCATGCCTAGCAACCAATCCAACCCGTCCCGCCGCACCCGGCCCTTCGGCATCGCCCTGCGATCCGCCCTGATGCTGGCGGCCTGCGCGATGGGGGTCGCGAACCCTGCCGCTGCCGATCAGCGCGCGCAATACGACGCGGTACAGCCCAAATCCATCGTCGAACTGCAACCCTTTCGCAGCGAAGCCTCGGCCAAGCTGCCGGGCAGCGACACGGTGGTGCGGCTGATTTCGCTCAACCCGACGATCAATGCGTGGTTCCTGCTGCAGGTCGGCAAGCAATATTATCACCTCGAAAACCCCAATCCCGGTGGACAGAAGGTCAGCCTGGGCGCAGGCCCGTCGCTCACCCTGAGCGGCAGCGGCGGCGCGAGCTGCGCGCCCTGGGGCAACCCGTCCGAGCTTGCCCAAGCGGCGGCATCGCGACGGCCCTTCGCGACGATCTGCGGCGGTCGGCTCTACCTGCGCAACCGGGTGGCCGGCTCGACGCTCAGCATGCCGCGCGGCGCGCCCGCGGGCGGCGGCCAATCGGCGGGCGGCCCGCCCTCAGCAGCCCTTGCCGGTGCGCCCTCGGCGATCCGCGCCAATATGGGGCTCGGCCTGTCGGGCACGCCGCAGGGGCAGATGACCATGGGCGCCTGGCACCCGGTGTCGGGCCTGGCCGGGGTCTTCGCCAGCGCGATCCAACCCCGGGCGATCAGCCCCTCGGTGCTGCAAGGCCCGGGCACCGTCAACGCGCTGGACGGGTCGGAACTGTCCTCGACCGTCTACCTGGTCGCCTTCGATCTGTCGCGCTATGACCTGGGCTTTGCCGTCGGAACGCAGGACCCGAACCTGCAATGGTCGCCGCGCCCGCCCGGATCGGTGCGCGCCGCGGGCCTGCCGGGGCCGGACGGAGTCAGCACCCCCGCCCCGCTGGCGCCCTTGGGCATGGTCAGCCCCAACCTCGCCGGCCGTACCGTGGCGACCTTCGCCGGCGGCTTCAAGCGGCGCCAGGGCGCGTTCAAATGGGGGCCGTTCGCGACTGTCAACGGCGGGTCGCATTACGGCTTCGTCGAACAGGGCGTGATCTTCAGCAAGCTGCAGCCGGGGCTGTCGACGCTTTACGCGCTGAAAAACGGCCCGGTGCAGATGAAGACCTGGACCAAGTCCGATAACGGCCAGCTGTCCAAGGTCCGCTTCGCCCGGCAAAACGGCGTGGCCTTGATCGAAGGTGGCGTTCCCGGCCGCTACGTGACGCAATGGGGCCCCGGCAACTGGTCGGGGTCGGCCGACGCCAAGCTGCGCACCCTGCGCGCGGGGGCCTGCATGATCACCAAGGGCGGCAAACGCTTCCTCGCCTATGCCTATTTCCCGTCCGCCACGCCCTCGGTCATGGCGCGCACCTTCCAGGCCTATGGCTGCAGCTATGCCATGCTGCTGGACATGAACGCGCCGGAGCTCACCTACCTGGCGCTTTACGTCAACAGCGGCGGCACCACCTATATCGAACATATGGTGCCGCAGATGGCGGCGTCGGACAAACGCGGCGGCGCGGGGGCGATCCCGAAATTCCTCGGCGCCACCGACAGCCGCGACATGTTTTACGTCCTGCGCAAACGCTGAGGCCTGCGTCACTCGCCCTCGGGTTCCGCGAAAGAGGACAGCAGGCCGTCATGGTCCTCGGCCGCTGACAGCAGCAACAACTGGTCCTGCGCCATGACGGTGGATTCCGGCGTCAGCACGGTTTCCTCCTCCTGCCGGATGCGGGCGATCCCCTGTACCGTTTCCGGCAGCGCGATCCCGGCGAAGGGCGTTTCCGCGAACCCGTCCGGCACCGTCACCAGCGCCAGCCGCAATTCGTTCTTCAGCACCCCCACGGTGGACACCCGGTCGTGCTGTTCCAGCGCCTCGACCAGCGACCGGGCGACGCTTTCGTGCGGGGTGATGGTTTCCCCCAGTCCCAATTGGTCGATGATCGGCTGCAATTCGGGATTGGTGATCTGGGTGACCACCCGGGGATAGCCGATCGAACGCGCCACCGCCGCGGCGAGGATGTTCACATTGTCGGTATTGGTCAGCGCAACAAAGGCATCAGACCCGTCGCCGAACGCATCCTGCAACGTATGCGGCAGCGTCCCGTCGCCGTGGATCATGCCGCAATCATGGGTTTCGGCCAATTCGTCGATCCGGTCGCGGTCCTGTTCGATCAGCACCACGTCGTGGCCCCGCGCGATCAGCTGACGGATCGTGGCGATGGCAAATCTCGACGCCCCAAGAACGGTCACGCGCATGTCGGTTTAGTCCCTTCTGATCCAGGTTCCGGGCGCGGCAAGCACGAGAAGGCCGAAGAATTCCACCCGCCCCAGCAGCATGGCAAAGATCGTCAACATCTTCAAATCCCACGGCAGCTCCGGCCCGATCACCCCGGTCCCCGCCCCCACCGTCGACAGCGCCGAAACGATGTCGAACAGCGATCCGGCGGGCGGCAGCCCGTGCAGGGTGAAGGCGATCAGCAGGCCGAACGCCGTCGCCGCATAGGCCACTACCAGCGCCACGGTGAAAACGACCCGTTCAGGGTCGATGATGTCCCCGTCCAGCCGCAGGTACAGCACCGCCTTGACCGGGCTCAGCAGCCGCCGGACCATCAAGGACACGCTGCCCAGCAGCAGCCGCGCGCGGTCGATCTTCACCCCCCCGGCGGTGGACCCGGTCTGCCCGCCGATCATCATCAGGGCGATCAGCAGCACGAAGAAGGGCGACGGGCCGGGGACCGGCCCGATGGTGAACCCGGCGGTGGATTGCAGGCTCAGCACCGTCAGCGCGCCGTGCCAGAGCTGATCCGCCGACCCGTCCCCCGACAACAGCACGAACACGACGCTGGCGCACAGCGCCGCCAGCAGCAGTTTCAGCACGCTGACAACGCCCGAGGTCCGCATCGCGTCCCTCAGCCCCCGGCGATGGATCAGCACCGGGAAGGCCAGCGACAGCGCCCCCAGCACCGACATCAGGATCACGAAGCCCTGCGCGGCAACGGGATACGAGGCCAGGCTGTCACCGCGCGGCCCCATCCCCCCGGTGGACACCGCCGACAGCGCCAAAAGCGGCCCCTCGAACACCCCCGGCACCAGCAGCAGCGCCCCCGCGATGCCGATCCCGGTCACCGCCAGGTAGGCCCAAAGCAGCGCTTGCGCGTGGCTGCGGGTGGAGGTTTCCAGCCGCCCCTCGCCGAAATCGGCGAATCCCAGGGCCTTCGACACCGGCCCCGGGTCCATCAGGAAGGCCAGTCCCGCCACCGCGATGACCAGCCCGCCGCACCATTGGCTCCAGGCGCGCAGCACATGCGCCGCCGCGGGCAGGTCTTCGGGCACCGCGATCATGCTGAACCCGGTGGTGGTCAGGGCCGAGGTCGCCTCGAACAGCGCATCCACCGGCGTAAGACCCAGCACGGCATAGGCAGGCGCCGCCAGCAGCGCCCCCAGCACGAAAACCAGAACGACGGACAGAACCGCCTCGATCCGCCTTATATCCTCGGGCAACTCGGACCGGCGTTGCCACAGCGTGACCGCCCCCGCCAACAACGCCGGCCCCGCCAACGCGGCGGCCAGTCCCGCCTCACCGTCCAGCACCGCGGCCGCCAGCGGCGGCAGCAGCAGCACCTGGAACACCGCGCCCTGACGGAACAGCACCCGGCCCACCACCGGCCAGCGCGGGCGATAGGTCACCGATCTCTGCCCGGCGGCGGTTTTCCTTGAAAGACCCATGGCGGTTTCGCGTTCCGAAAGGGCCGGGCATTGGTCCCGGCTGTTGTGCATCTTGCCTCGCCAGATTGTGAATGGCGCGCCGCAACCGCATTGACCTGAGTCAAGGCGGCCCCACCGGGAAAACTGCACTCTTTTCCAACACATTCTGCAAGAGGAGGCAGGCGGCGCAATGCCACTCTCCCGCCAAAAACCGGCCCCCGCCCATCCGAAACAGCGGCAGGTCGAACTTCCCTGGACGACGCCGAAACCCGATATCGAGGACCCTAGGGCATCGGGGCTGATCGGCGCCATCCTGCAAAGCCCGGAATACCGGCAGGCGGACGAAGACGTCGCCTTCCTGCAGCGCGACGACACCCGCGGGGTGCGGCTGCAGCTGGATTACCAGAAGGCCGAAACCCTGTTCGAAGAACACGGCATCGCCCATTCCATCGTCGTCTTCGGCAGCACCCGCATCCCCGAACCGCGCGCGGCGCGGCAGAAGGTGGCGGATCTGGAAACGGCGCTGTCCGCCGCCCCCGGCGACAAGGCCATCGCACAGCGCCTCGCCATCGCGCGGCGGGTGCTGGACAAAAGCCGCTATTACGAAATCGCCCAGGAATTCGGCCAGATCGTCGGCCGCGCCGAGGGCGAAATGGGCAACAAGCTGGCGGTGATCACCGGCGGCGGCCCGGGCTTGATGGAGGCCGCCAATCGCGGCGCGCATGATGTCGACGCCTGCACCGTCGGGCTGAACATCAACCTGCCGCATGAACAATATCCCAACCCCTACCTGACGCCGGGCCTGTGTTTCCGGTTTCATTACTTCGCCATGCGCAAGCTGCATTTCCTGCTCAGGGCGCGGGCCTTGGTGGTGTTCCCGGGCGGCTTCGGCACGATGGACGAATTGTTCGAAACCCTGACCCTGATCCAGACCCGGAAAATCCCGCCGGTACCTGTGGTTCTCGTGGGCCGCTCCTACTGGCAACGCGCCTTCGACCCGGAATTCCTGGTCGAAGAAGGCGTGATCGACCCCGAGGACCGCGACCTGTTCTGGTACGCCGAAACCGCCGACGAAATCTGGGACGACATTCGCAACTGGTACGCAAGGTCGGGCAAGACCCTGACCTAGAAAAGACGACGGAGGAGGAGCCCATGCAGATATCTTTTCACGGCGCCGCGGGCGGTGTCACCGGGTCGTGCCACATGGTCACGGTCGGCAGACGCAAAATCCTGGTCGATTGCGGCATGTTCCAGGGCGGGCGCGAACTGCACAAGGAAAACGCCGGCGATTTCGGCTTCGATCCTGCCGAGGTCGACATCCTGCTGCTGACCCATGCCCACCTGGATCATTGCGGCCGCATCCCGCTGCTGGTGAAACGCGGCTTTCGCGGCGAAATCATCAGCACCGCCGCCACCCGCGACCTGACCCGGCTGGTGCTGATGGATTCCGCCCACCTGCACGAGGAAGAAGCGAAACACCGCCACCGGCACGGCCAGAAAGAAGGCCCGCTCTACGACACGATCGACGCGTTTGATGCCATCGAACGGTTCGGGCGCAGCGCCAGGTACGGCAAACCGATCGACCTGGGCCACGGCATCACCGCGACCTTCCACGACGCCGGCCATATCCTCGGCTCCGCCAGCATCCTGATCGAAGCCACCGAGGACGGCCGTAAACGCCGCATCCTGTTTTCCGGCGATATCGGCCCGCGGGAACGGCCGCTGCTGAACCCGCCCGACCCGCCGGGCGGGGTCGATGCGGTGGTGATGGAAACCACCTATGGCGACCGCGACCACCGCTCCTTCGACGACTCGGTGGAAGAATTCTACGACGCCATCGCCAGCACCGACCGGCGCGGCGGCAACGTGATCATCCCCACCTTCGCGCTGGAACGGGCGCAGGAACTGCTGTTCTTCCTGCGCGAAGGCATGGCGTCGAAACGGATCAGATCGACGCTCGACGTCTATCTCGATTCCCCGATGGCGATTTCCGCCACCAAGCTGTTCGAACGCCACCCCGAGGCCTTGAAACCCGAACTGGCCGACATGATCCGCGGCGGCCAGGACCCGTTCCAGCTGCCCGGCATCCACTTCGTGCGCGAAGCACGGGATTCGGCCGACCTGAACCGGGTCCGGTCGGGATCGGTGCTGATGGCCGGGTCGGGCATGTGCACCGGCGGGCGCATCCGCCACCACCTGCGCCACAACCTCGCCCACAGCGATTGCAGCATCGTCTTCGTGGGCTTCGCCGCCGAAGGCACGCTGGCGCGGATCATCGTCGACGGCGCGCAGAAGGTGAAACTGTTCGGCCACTGGATACCGGTCAAGGCGCAGGTCCACACGATCAACGGATTTTCGGCCCATGCCGGGCGCAGCGACCTGTTGGACTGGCACGGGCGCACCGGCACGCCCGAAGTCACCTTCCTGGTCCACGGCGAAGAAGATTCGACGCAAAGCTTCGCCAAGGCGCTGAAGGGAACGCGGGTCGAAATGCCCCAGCTGCATCAAAGCTTCGAACTGTGATGCCCGGGGCCTGTTAGGAGGAAAGCAAAATGTCGAATTACATCGAAGACCTGGAACGCAAGCTGGGCGAAATCGACGACGGGATCGCCGCCGCGCAAACCCGTTTCGATCACGGCGACGAAGGCGACAAGGTCAGCGCCCTGGCCGAACTCAGCCTGTTGCGCCAGCGCCATGACGACCTTGCCGAACGGATCGCTACGGCGAAGGAAAAGGGCGCCGATACCTGGTCCGCGCTGCATATGAGCTTGCGCGAGGAAGCAGATGCGCTGAAGGACACGTTCGAAAAATGGCTGACCAAGCTGATCTAGGGGGGGGCACGACATGATCGAATTCATGGAAGGCAGCGAAGGCGCCACCGTCGGGTTGCGCGTCACCGGCAAGCTGCACGAACAGGATTACGCCGAGCTGCTGCCGAAGCTCGAAGCGCTGTTCGCTGAACACGGCAAGCTCAGAATCCTGTTCTACGCCGATCCGGATTTTCAGGGCTGGGACATGTCGGCGGCCTGGCAGGATGCCGCCCTGGGGTTCCGCCACGCGTCGGATTTCGAACGCATGGCGATGGTCGGCGCGCCCGACTGGGTCGACTGGTGCGTCCGGCTGAGCGCGTTTCTGTTCAAGGGCGAAGTGCGGATTTTCGAGGCCGATCAGCTGGACGAAGCCTGGACCTGGATCAGGGGCTGAGCCCCGCGCTCACCCCTGCGCCACCGCCTCGGCCCCGGTCACGACGTCGAGCATTTCTGTCGTCGTCTTTTCCTGCCGCGCGATATGTTCGTTGCGGCGCAGGTCCTCGACCCGATCATTGATATTGCGCGACGCGGAATCCATCGCCCGCATCCGCGCGCCGTTTTCCGAGGCCAGGCTTTCCATCAGCGCATGGGCAATCTCGGCAAACAGGTATTCCCCGGCCAGCCGCGACAGCAATTCGCGTGGCGGGATGTGAACGACCGGCGACACCCGCCCCGGGCGCACCGACATTTCGCCAAAGGGCAGCACCGGTTTGGTCACCACGTCGAACACCGCCCCCGGCCTGTGCCGGGCGAAAACGATGCGCACGGATGCCGCGCCCGAAATCCGCGCCGCGATCCGCCGGGCCAGCGCGGTAACGCCCTGCACCCGCGATGTCATCGGGAAACAAGCATCCTCCGTCACGCCATGTTCCGACGCGGTGATCTGGCCGCGCCGCCCGACGATGACCAGCTCCTCATCCGGTTGCCTGATTTCCAAGGCGTGTTCGATCAGCTTGCCATTGAACAAGCCGACAAATCCGTTTTCCGACGCGATGACCAGCAGCACCTTGCCCGCCGCGCCGTTGCTCAGCACCGTGCCGCTTCCCTCGGGCAGCAGCAGATCGACCTCGGCAATGGCGCGTTCGACGAACTCACTATAGGCGCGGGTGCCGGCGAAGGCCTCCTGCGCCTCGCGCGCCCTAGACGCCGCCATCGAGCGCAGTGCGCCCACCAGCTCTCCCAGCTCGCTCAGGCTTTCCAGCCGGGCCCTGATGCGGCTCAGCTCTTCCATTCAGCCCTCCCCGGCCTCGGGGGTCAGATCGGCCACACAGGATTCGACCAGTTCCAGCAAAGCCGCGCGCGCCTCCTCCGACAGCTGGTTGGTCTCGTTGATCTCGGTCACCGCGCGGGGCCGCTCGGCGGGCAGCCGCGCCGCCAGCGCTTCGCGGAACTTGCCCACATCCGCCAGCGGCAGGGCGTCGATCTTGCCCTCCGCCACCGCCAGCAGCAGCGCCACCTGCAACGACAGCGGCAGCGGCGCATATTCGTCCTGCTTCAGGATCGCGCGCAACCGCCGCCCGTGTTCGATCTTCTTCGTCGTGCGCTCGTCCGCCATCGCGCCGAAGCGGGTGAACACCTCCAGTTCCAGGAACTGCGCGTAATCGAGCTTCAGCGTATCGGCCAGCGCCTTGATCGCGCCCGCCTGCGTCTTGCCGCCCACCCGCGACACGCTCATGCCGACGTTCACCGCCGGTTTCTGCCCCTCGTAGAACAGTTTCGGTTCCAGATAGACCTGCCCGTCGGTGATCGAAATCAGGTTGGTGGGAATGTATGCCGTCAGGTTGCCCGCCTGCGTTTCCGCCATCGGCAGCGCGGTCAGCGACCCGCCGCCGTTTTCCTGCGACAGCTTCGCCGCCCGCTCCAGCAAACGTGCATGCAGATAGAACACGTCGCCCGGATAGGCCTCGCGCCCCGGCGGGTTGCGCAGGATCAGCGACAATTGCCGGTACACGATGGCGTGTTTGGTCAGATCGTCCAGTACCAGCAGCGCGTGCCGCCCCTGATCGCGAAAATATTCCGCGATGGCGCAGGCGGCATAGGGCGCGATCCACTGCGCGCCAGGCGCATCGTCGGCGCCGCCCACCACGAAAACGCAACGCTCGGCAGCGCCATGTTCGCGCACCGCCTTGATCACCCGCGCCACGGTCGACGCCTTCTGCCCGATAGCGGCATAGATGCAGATCACGTCGGAATCGCGCTGGTTGATGATGGTGTCGATAGCGATGGTGGTCTTGCCGGTCTTGCGGTCGCCGATGATCAACTGGCGCTGGCCGCGCCCCAACGGGATCATCGCGTCGATCACCGTCATGCCGGTCAGCAGGGGTTCGGTCACCAGATCGCGGTCGACGATGCCCGGCGCGGGCCGCTCCACCGGGTCCATCCGCTCGCACTTGATCGCATCGCCATCGTCCAGCGGTTCACCGATGGGTGAAATCACCCGGCCCAGCAATCCCTCGCCCACCGGCACCCGGGCGACCTCGCCGGTGCCGTAAACTTCGCTGCCCGCCGATATGCCCTCGCCCGAAGACAAAAGGATGCAGCCCACCGCCGCCTCCTCGATGGTCATGGCAAGGCCCAGCGTGCCGTCCTCGAAGCGCAGCAATTCGTCCAGTTTCGTATGCGGCAGCCCGGCGACCCGGGCCACCCCGTCGCCGATCAGTTCGACCCGCCCGACACGGCGCAATTCCGGTTCGGGCTGCGCCTCGTCCAGCCGCTGCCGCGCCCGTTCGATCCAATCCTTCGCGTCCCGTTCCAGCGCCATCGCGTTACCCCTTCAGCTCCGCCGCCGCGCGCTTCAACCGGTCGGCAACCGAAAAGCTCAGCACCGCGTGGGGGAAGCGCAATTCGGCCCCGCCAAGGATCGCCGCGTCGGTTTCAAACCCGATTTCAGCCCCGGGAAACCGCGCCGCCATCGCATCGCGCCACGCGCCCTGCTGCGCCCCGGTCAGCGACGTGGCGGTGACGATGCGTAGGCCGTTCCCCGCCGCGTCGCTGCGCAGATCGTCCATGTCGGCCACGCCCAGACTGTCCAGACGGGCATTCACCCGCTCCAGCAACCCGTCGCCCTCCAGCGCGCCCTCGCCCAAAGCCTTGCGCGCCAGGTCGCGGGCCAGATCGGCGATCTGATCGCCCAGATCGTCCAGCGCCTGCTTGCGTTCCCGCCCGATACGCTCGCGCGCCTCCGACACCAATTCGGCCGCCTCTTTCTCGGCGGCCTCCAGCATCGCCTGCCGTTCGCTGTCCATCTCTGCGTGCAGCCGCGCTTCTTCCTGCCGCTGCGCCTCCGCCAGCTCCGCCTGCTTGGCCTCATACTCAGCCCGCGCCGCCTCCGCCGCGCGGGTCTTGTCCTCGGCCAGCTCCGCCGCCTTGCGGTCGGCGGCTTCGCGGGCTTCGATCACGCGCCGGATCGGCTGGTAGAGAAACCGGCTCAGCAGCCAGACGACGATCAGGAAATTGATCGTCTGAAGCCCCAGTGTCCACCAATCGATCTGCATCGGGTCAGCCGATGAACGGGTTGGCGTAAAGCAGCAGCAACGCGATGACGAGGCAGTAGATCGCCATCGTTTCGATCATCGCGAGGCCCACGAACAGCGTCCGCGACAGGGTGCCGGCGGCTTCGGGTTGGCGCGCGATGGCCTCCATCGCGGCGGCGATTGCGCGGCCTTCGCTGAAGGCGGGCATGATCGCGCCGAACGATACGGCGACGACCGCGCCGATCACGCTGACGATTTGAATGAGGTTATCCATTAAGTCTCCTTTCTCACGCCTCGACCGCGCCGACGGCGGCGGCGATGTAGACGGTGGCAAGAACGGTAAAAATATAGGCCTGGATGATCCCGATCAGGATGCCCAGCAACAGGAACGGGATGGGCACGATCAGCCCGGCGAGGAACACCACGATGGCGATGACGAATTCATGGCTCATCATGTTGCCGAACAGCCGGATCATCAGCGAAAAGGTCCGCGTCAGTTCCGATAGCACGTTCAGCGGCAACAGGAACGGGTTGGGTTCCAGGTAGTGACGCAGGTACTTCGCCCCGCCGCGCGCCCGGATGCCATAGGCATGGCTGGACAGGAACACGATCAGCGCCAGCGCGGCAGGCGTTTCGATATGCCCGGTAGGGGGCGACGCGCCGGGCACCACAGCGGCAAGGTTCGCCAGCACCAGGAAAATGAACAGCGACCCCAGCAGCGGCAGGAACGGCCACGGGTCGCGGCCGAGGATTTCGCGCAGCTGGGTGGCGATGGTGGTGACCACGATTTCCAGCGCCGCCTGCACCGGCCCGGCATCCACAGTCGGACGGCGCAGCGCGATCTTCAGGAACACCGCCAAGGCGGCCATGATCGCCCAGGTCGTCACCACCGCGCGGCTGATCGGTACGGGGCCTAAGTGGAACAGGATATCCGGGGCAAGGGGGCTGGCGTCCATCATCGCCTATCCCTCCCGCGCCCGGCGTAGCGCGACACCGCGCGCGATAAGGAACCCACCCAGCATCGATATCAGCGGCAACGCCCCGTGGCGCGCGGCGAACCAGAACCCGGCGGCGGCAAGGATCACCCGCAAAAACAGCGGCAGCGCGAAGCTCCACCAATTCGCGGTATCGCCCACGGCGGCCACCGAGCGGCCGATCAGGAACAGGTAGACAGCGCCAAGCGCGCCACCGGCGGCAAGCCAGGGAAGAATGTCGATTGCGTAATTCATTCCTCGTTCATCCTTCTCCAGGCCAGGTAGAACCCCAGGCCCGCGCCTAAAAAAGTCAGCGCGCCACTGAAGGTTACCCCCGTTTCGAAAACCCCGTCCAGCCAGCGCCCGACGAAGACCCCGATCAGCGTCGGCGCCACCACCAGCCAGCCCAGCGCGCCCACCATCGACAGGTTCTTCCACAGCGGCCTCTCGCCGTCCTTGTCCCATGCCTCGCGCCGTTCCTGGCGCTTGCGGATGGCGTCCTGCATTTCCTCGCGCGCCTCGTGGTTCTTGTCGCTCATCGGCCCGGCTCCGGCGCCGTGGTGTCGCGGTTGTCCAGCCGCGGCGGCGGCGTTTCGCTGGCCCGCCCGGCGCGCAGCACCCGTTCGACCTGCCGCATCGTCGCCAGGTGCAGGCGGGTGTCGGTGGTGCGGGTGACGTCCTCTTCCTCGTCGGCGCGGCGCAGCTCGTCCCAGACCGCAGCGCCGAGTTCCGGCAATTCGTCATGCCGGTATCCGCCGCGCGCCGCGATCTCCACGCGGGATCCATCGCGCACCGTCATCACCCCCTGCCGCACCAGAATGAAGCCTTCACGCCCATCCTCGGCCTGCCATGTCACCACGGAAATCGGCAGCACGGTCACGAAATCGGTATGACCCGGCAGGATGCCGAAGGCGCCGGTTTCATCCTCGGCCCGGACATGGCGCACGTCCTCCACATCCTCGATCATCGCCGTCGGGGTGCTGACCGTCAGCCTCATGACCCGCCCCCTTCGGCGCGCGCCCGCGCCTCGTCCAGCGTGCCCACCATGTAAAGCGCGCTTTCCTCCCAATCGTCCGCTGCGCCGTTCAGGATCGCCTCGCAGCCGTCCAGCGTGTCCTTGATCGAAACCGACGCGCCCTTGCGGCCGGTGAATTGCGACGTCACCGCGAAGGGCTGGGTCAGGAACCGGATCAGCCGCCGGGCGCGGCCCACCGCCTTGCGATCCGACGCGCTCAGTTCCTCGATCCCCAGCAGCGAAATGATCTCGCGCAGTTCCTGGTATTGTTCGATCAGCCGCCGGGTTTCCTCGGCGATGTCGTAATGCCGCTTGCCCACCACCGACGGGTCCAGCAGCGTCGAACTCGACGCCAGCGGATCGACCGCCGGGTAAAGCCCCTCGCTCGCCATGTCGCGGCTCAGTACGATGGCGCTGTCGAGATGGGTGAAGGTCGCCGCCACCGCCGGATCGGTGAAATCGTCGGCGGGCACATACACCGCCTGGATCGAGGTCACGGCGGCGTTGTGGACCGAACTGATCCTCTCCTCCAGTTCCGCGATTTCCGAGGCCAGCGTCGGCTGATACCCCACCCGCGATGGCAACCGCCCCAGCAACCCCGACACTTCCGACCCCGCCTGCACGAAGCGGAACACGTTGTCGATCAGCAGCAGCACGTCCTTGCCCATCTCGTCGCGGAAATGTTCCGCCACCGTCAGCGCGCTCAGCGCCACGCGCCAGCGCGCGCCGGGCGGTTCGTTCATCTGGCCGAAGACCAGAACGGTGCGGTCGATCACGCCGGATTTCTGTAGCTCCTGCCACAGCTCATGGCCCTCGCGCGACCGTTCGCCCACGCCCGCAAAGACAGACGTGCCCTTGTACTTGTCGACGATGGTGCGGATCAGTTCCATGATCAGCACCGTCTTGCCCACGCCCGCGCCGCCGAACATCGCCGCCTTGCCGCCATGGGCCAGCGGCGCCAGCAGGTCGATCACCTTGATCCCGCTGAGGAACAGATCGCCG
This sequence comes from Thalassovita mangrovi, assembly GCF_009857745.1. Taxonomy (GTDB): domain Bacteria; phylum Pseudomonadota; class Alphaproteobacteria; order Rhodobacterales; family Rhodobacteraceae; genus Thalassobius; species Thalassobius mangrovi. Next base: position 111,606 of record NZ_WWEN01000009.1, on the reverse strand, counting down.
CTCAGCTCCTGCGCTGCCAGTTTCGGCGGGCGGCGGTGGATCTTCCGGCGCGGCGTATCGGCGGGCAAGGGCGGGCCGTGATCGATCGGGTCGCCCACCACGTCGATCAGACGGCCCAGTACGCCGTCGCCCACCGGCACGGTGATCGGCGCGCCGGTATCTAAAACCTCGGTGCCGCAGGCCAGCCCGGCGGTGGCCTGGATGGCGACGCAGCGCGCGGTGCGCACGTCGCGGTGCTGCTGCACCTCCAGCGTCAGCCGCTGCTTGCTGTCCCACAGGACCTCCAGCGCGGTATTGATTTCCGGCAATTCACCGGCCTCGAACCGCACCTCCACCACCGATCCCGAGATTTTCGACACGACCCCGCGCGCGCCTGTCCGTGTCTGGTCGATGGGGCTGGTGTCGGTCATGGCTTACTGCATCATCGGAACGGAAAGGGGGCAGGACAGGATCGCATCCAGCCCGCGCGCCGGATCGGAACCGGAAACCGGCGGCACAACGATCGTACGGATTCCCACGCCATCTTCCTCCGTGCCCTGGGCTTGCGTCACGGTTTCTTGAACGCCATGCATCCCCGCGACAGCACAAGCATGCTACAGGTGAACCAGAAGACATTGATTCATGTCAATGGCTTGGCCGATGTCGCCGTGCTCAATGCACCCCGCAGCGGCCAAACCCGGCGTTGCGCCCCCCAATTCGGGGCCAAATGCTTAGAAAACGCTTAAACCCTGCGCCTTTACAGTGCTCGCACCCTTCTTATTCACAACTTCGTCAGATGCCCCGATGACCCCAGACCAAGCCACGCCGCAACCGCCCGAGCTTCGCCACAGGATCATGGCCGGGTTCATCGGCAACGTGGTGGAATGGTACGATTTCGCGCTCTACGGCTACCTCGCCGGGATCATCGCGCCGATCTTCTTCCCCTCGGAAAACCCCGCCGCGGGGCTGATCGCGACCTATGGCATCTTCGCCGCCGGTTTCCTGATGCGGCCCTTGGGCGCGGCGCTGTTCGGCTGGTTCGGCGATCGCTACGGGCGGGCGCGCACGATGCAGATTTCGGTGACGATGATGGCGATGCCGACGCTGTTCCTGGGGCTGCTGCCGACCTATGCGCAGGTGGGCATACTGGCCCCGGTGCTGCTGGTGCTGGTGCGGCTGCTGCAGGGCCTGTCGGTGGGCGGCGAATTTTCCTCCTCGGCGACCTACCTGGTGGAAACCGCGCCGCAGAACCGGCGCGGGCTGACCGGCAGCTGGGCCAATATCGGATCGATGAGCGGCTCGCTTCTGGGGGTCGGGGCGGCGGCGCTGGTGACCAACCTGTTCGACGCTGAAACCCTGTCGGCCTGGGCCTGGCGGCTGCCCTTCCTGGGCGGTGCTCTGCTGGGCACCAGCGCGATCCTGATCCGCCGCAACCTGCACAACTCCGAACGCTTCCAGCAGCATCATGAAGGCCGCGACGACACCTCGCCCCTGCTGCAGGCCTTCACCACCAACCTGCACGAAACCCTGCTGGCACTGGCCTTCGCCGCCAGCTACGGCACCTGTTTCTACATCGCCTTCGTCTACCTGCCCGAATGGCTGTCGAGCCAGGGGCTGATGCCGCGCGGCACGGCGTTGACGATCAATACCGCGATGACCTTGCTGGTGATCCCGGCAATGCCGCTGGCGGCGATCGTCGGCGACCGCTGGCTGCCGCGGCGCACATGGATCGGAATCGCGCTGCTGGCCGTGGCGCTGAGCGCCTGGCCGCTGCATGCCTGGATGATCGCCTCGCACGGCGCGATGGCGGCGGTGATCGCCACCCACACGCTGACCTTCGCGCTGCTGTCGGTGCCGCTGGGATCGGGCCCGGCGCTGTTCGTCGAAATGTTCCCCGAACGCGACCGGCTGTCGGGCTATTCGGTGGCGTTCAACCTCGGCATCGGCGTGTTCGGCGGGCTGACCCCGATGATCGCCACCAGCCTGATCGCCAGGACCGGATCGGCCATGGCCCCGGCCGCCTACATGGCCGTCGCGGGCGCGGTGGCGGTGATCGCCCTGGCCCTGACCCCCGACCGCAGCCGCACACCGCTGCGATGAGCGGGTCCCGGCGCCTTACCGGGGCCGGACCGTCTGATACCCTTCGCCCATGACGCGCAGCATGCCGCCGGCGATATCGATGACCTCGATATCCGGGGCCGCCGCCGCCACCTGCTTCGAGGCGCGCGAGGTCCGGTTGCCCGACCGGCAGATCAGCGACAGGGACTGGCCGTCCTTGAGATGCGGCCGCACCGCCTTCAGGAAGCTGTTCGCGTCGGTATAGGTAACCAGCAGGGCGCCTTCGACAACACCGGTCTGGTTCCATTCCTCGGGGCGCCGGATATCGACCAGCAGCGTGCTGTCGTCCTTGGCCAGCTCCTGCCCCGTCGCCTTCTTCAAAAGCACGGTGGACGGCGTTGCCGTCGCGCTCACATAAGCCCAGCCTGCTGCAACGACGGCGACAATCCCGCCAACCAAGAAAAAACGTCTACGCATTCTGCTTTCCTTATGTGAAACTCCCGCCCATGTAGGAGGTTGCCTGCGGCGGTTCAAGCCGAAGCGGCCGTTGACCTGCATCAAGGCCCCCTGAAAATCCCGCAATATATTTTTCCACGACGTTCATTTTCCCAACCAAAGTGACTGAGATGGAAAAGATTCAGAAATTCGTCGCCTTGGGATTCACGGTGGCATTCACGGTCCTTGCCGTGGTCTCGGCTGCAGGCCACGCGACCGCAAGCGAAACCCGCTCTGCCTGCAAGCAGGTCGAGGCGGATGGAAAGCGCATGTATCTGACCAGCAGCCTCACCCTGAACGACAACCATACCGGATGCGTGGAGGGGCGGAACGTCATCGATTTCATGACCGAAGAGGCGGCTCTCACCTACACGAACGAGTTGCGAGCGGCGGAACAAACGAGTTCCCTGATGCTGTGCACGATCATCGGCACGGGCGTTTCGGTGTCATCGCCGGTTCTCGGCCCGATCGCAGGTTTTGTCTGCTCCAGAATCGCCTTCGACACCAGGGAGCAATTGCGCGCCGGCGACCGGGTTGTCGAACTGGTGTCGTCCTGCTCCTTCGGCGGAGGCGGAGGCATGGAGACCCTGAACATCAAGGTCGCCCTGAGAATGACCGATGCAGGCCCCCGGCTCGTCTACCTTGCCGCGCCCCTCGGCAAGCTTCCCGACAAGGACGTGCTGGAAAAGATCATCGCGGAAGAGATGGAAAAGTTCGCAGCGAAAGACAGCGCACCGGAAACATGCGCGGAAGACACCGGCAAACCGGCCCCTGCCGGGCAGGAGGAGGCACAGAAAGCCGCGCTGCTCGACGGCAGATATTCCTGGGAGGCGGAGTTTTACAACAAGGACGCGGAGGAACGGCACGTTGAAACCTGTGAAGCGTCGGTCGGCGGCACGACCGTTCATGTCAGCTATACCTACAAGTCCGACAAATACCTCCACACGCGCCTGGATCTGACCCTGACCGGGCATTACTGGCCCGAGGACGCCAACGACATGCACAGCGAGGTCGCCAGCAACAAGGCCCATGTGAATTTCGAACTCGGGGAAATTTCCGGCACCTGGACGCTGTTCCGCGACGGATGGGGCAACGAGGAAAAGAAGGTCGAGGATGTGAAGGGAACCGACGACAGGTACTGGTTCTTCAGGACGCAGGATGGCGGCAAGACCTATGCCTTGCGATGGGCTGCCAGCCGGTTCTCTGGGGATACTTTCAGCGGCGATGCAAGCGGCGATTGCCTGTTCGACCCGGACAACCCGGGCAGGGACGGTGCCATCGGTCACAAGGTCACAATCGCGCGCACGTCCAATCCGTAGCCACGGCCCTAAGGGGGCTGCGCCGCCGATTCCCGCTGGGCGGCGCCCCGAATACGCCCCCTGCCCTCTCCCCTTCCCAGCGCTTGCGCGCGCCTTGGGGCATTTGTACAAAACCCCGGTACGTATTGCACAAATGGCGACAAACTTCTGTGCGCCATGAGGGGGGGAAATGGCGGAATTTCTATTGGTCCACGGGGCCGGGCACGGCGCCTGGTGCTGGCGCGACGTGGTCCCGGCGCTGGAACGGCTGGGACATCGGGCAAAGGCCATCGACCTGCCCGGGCATGGCGAAGATACCACGCCTTATCAAGAGGTTACGCTCGATCTCTATGCCGATGCCATCCTCGATGCGCTGGATCATCCGATGATCGTGGTGGGCCATTCGATGGGCGGCTACCCGATCACCCTCGCCGCCGAACGCAACCCGTTGAATTTCCAGCACTTAGTCTACCTCTGCGCCTATGTGCCCAAGCCCGGCCTGTCACTGGCGCAGATGCGGATGGAAGCCCCCTACCAGCCGCTTCTGCCCGCGATCCGGATGACCGAGGACCGCACCGGCTGGACCGCCGATCCCGACATGATCGGCGACGTGTTCTATCACGACTGCCCCGAGGGCACGGTCGACTTTGCCCGCGACAGGCTGTGCATTCAGGCCACCCAGCCGACCTCCGTTCCGGTCGAGACAGGCAAAAATTACGCAAGCGTGCCAAGAAGTTACATCCGCTGCGCCGACGACCGGGCGATCCCGCCGGAATACCAGGTGACGATGACCGAGGACTGGCCAAGCGATCATGTCTTCACTATGGACTGCGCCCATTCGCCCTTCTTCGCCGACCCCGACGGGTTGGCGCGCATCCTCGACCAGATCGCAAAAGGATAAGCCATGGCCGCGTCGGTTTTCACCTCGGAGCTTTATCACCGCCTGTTCCCCTCGGGCGACGCCGGGCGGCTGTTCACCGACAGCGCCGAGGTACGTGCGATGCTGCTGGTCGAAGGCGCATTGGCCAAGGTGCAGGGCCAGATGGGCGTGATCCCCGACCTGTCGGCCCAGTTCATCCACCGCTCGTCGATGGAGCTGCAGATCGATCCCGGCGGGCTGGCCGAAGCGACCGGGCAGAACGGCGTCAGCGTGCCCGGTCTGGTGGCGGCGTTCCGCAAGCTGATGGAGGCGCCGGAACATGCGCAATACGTGCATTGGGGCGCGACGTCGCAGGATATCATCGACACCGCGCTGGTGCTGCGGCTGCGACAATACCTGACCCATGTGGAAACCGGGCTGAAACAGACACTTGGCGACCTTGCGCGGCTGGCCGAGGCCCATGCGGACCTGCCGATGGCCGGGCGTACCTGGGGGCTGCATGCCACCCCGATCACCTTCGGCGCCACCGCGGCCCGCTGGGGCGCGCCGCTGCTCGACCTGCTGAACGACTTGCCCCGCCTGCGCGAACAGGTGCTGTGGGTATCGCTGTCGGGGGCCGCCGGAACCGGGTCGGAACTGGGTCCCGAGGCGGCAGAGATGCGCGCGGCGCTGGCCAAGGCGCTGAACCTGAACGACCCGGGGCGCAGCTGGCACGCCGACCGCGGGCCGATTCTGGCGCTGTCCGGCTGGCTGACCCGGCTGGCGGCGGCGCTTGGTAAGCTGGGCGAGGATCTGCTTCTGCTGACCCAGACCGGCATCGCTGAGGTGACGCTGGGCGGCGGCGGCAGTTCCTCCACCATGCCGCAGAAACAGAACCCGGTCGCGCCCTCGGCCCTGGTCGCGCTGTCGCGGCAGGTCGTGGGACTGAACGCGATCCTGCAGGGCGCGGGGCTGCACCGGCAGGACCGCGACGGCGCCGCGTGGTTCACCGAATGGATGACCCTGCCGCAGCTTTGCCTTGCCACCGCTTCGGCCTTGGAACATGGCAAGGCGCTGGCCGCCAGCCTGTCGCCCGAAGCCGAGGCGATGGCGGCGGCGCTGCGCGACGGTCAGGGGCTGATCCATGCCGAGGCGCTGTCGTTCCGGCTGGCCGCCCACATGCCCCGCCCCGAGGCGCAGGCGGCGGTGAAGGCGCTGTGCAAGCAGGCCGCGCAAAGCGGCGCGGAACTGTCCGATCTGGCCCGCGCGGCCTATCCCGACCTGCCGCTGGACGGGGTGTTCGATCCGGCGCAGCAGACCGGCCACGCGCCGATTGAAGCCCGCGCCTTCGCGCAGGCGGTCAAGGCGATCTGACCTCGGGTCGGGGCTTTTCAGCCCGGCCCCTTGGGCCTATCGTCCAGCCACGGCCCAAGGCCGCGATTTCAGACAGGCCTTTTCAGATGACCAACAGATTCGCGATCCTTTTCATCCTGATGACCGTGGTCATCGACGCGATGGGGATCGGGTTGATCATGCCCGTCATGCCCGGGTTGATCCGCGAAGTCGGCGGCGGCGGGTTGGCCGATGCGGCGATCTGGGGCGGCATCCTGTCGACCTCCTTCGCGGTGATGCAATTCCTGTTCGGGCCGCTGCTGGGGCGGCTGTCGGATGCCTTCGGGCGGCGGCCGGTGCTGCTGGTGTCGCTGGTGGTGATGGCGGCGGATTACCTGGTGATGGCGCTGGCCGGGACGATCTGGCTGCTGCTGGCGGGGCGCATCGTCGGCGGCATCACGGCGGCCACCCATTCCACCGCCAACGCCTTCATGGCCGACATTTCCGCGCCCGAAAACAAGGCGCGCAACTTCGGCCTGATCGGCGCGGCCTTCGGGGCGGGTTTCGTTCTGGGCCCGGTGCTGGGCGGGCTGCTGGCGGAATACGGCACGCGGGCGCCGTTTTACCTTGCCGCCGCGCTGGCGCTTGGCAACGCGATCTTCGGCGCGCTGATCCTGCCCGAAACGGTGACCGACAGAACCCGCCGGACCTTTTACTGGCGCGGCGCCAACCCGTTTTCCGCCTTCAAAGGGCTGGCCCACCTGCCCGCGATCCGGCCGTTGTCGCTGGTGTTCTTCTTCTACCAGATGGCCAACGTGGTCTACCCGGCGATCTGGGCCTATTTCTGCACCGAACGCTTCGGCTGGTCGCCTGGCATGATCGGGGTGTCGCTGGCGCTTTACGGGCTCTTCATGGCGGCGGCACAGGGGATGCTGGTCGCCCCCGCGATCCGGCGTTTCGGGGAAACCCGCACCGTGCTTATCGGGCTGAGCATCGAATGCGCTACCCTGCTGATCCTGGTATTCCTCTCCTCCGGCACCGTAACGCTGGCCTTGATCCCGGTGATCTGCCTCGGCGCGGTGGGGCTGCCGGCGCTGCAGGGCATCCTGTCACGCGCCACCCCCGATGACAGCCAGGGCGAATTGCAGGGCGTGCTGTCCAGCGTCACCTCGGTCGCGATGATCGCGGGGCCGATCGTGATGACGCAGATCTTCGCGATGTTCACCCGCGATGGCGCGGCACTTTACCTGCCCGGCGCGCCCTTCCTTCTGGCCGCCGTGATGATGGCGCTGGCGCTGATGATTTTCGCCCGCGTCGCCCGTCCGGAAAATTGACGTAGCGTCGCCCGTATTTCGCATGGTAAAACCAAATTTCGCACTTGCGGTAAAATCCGCCACTGGTGCAGGTTTCGGGCGAACTGAAGAGGGGGGAATCTCATGTCGAAAGTCAAAGCAGCCGTCTGCCACGAATACGGTGCGCCGCTGGTGATCGAGGAGGTCGAACTGCGCGCGCCCGAAATGGGCGAGGTCGAGGTGATCGTCGACGCGGTCGCGATCTGCCATTCCGACATTTCTTACTGGGAAGGCGGCTTTGGCGGTTCCCTGCCCGCCGTCTACGGCCACGAAGCGGCCGGGCGCATCACCGCCATCGGCGCCGGGGTGCAGGGGTTTGCGATCGGCGACAGCGTCGCAGTGACGCTGATCCGCGCTTGCGGTCACTGCAACAGCTGCGGCAGCGGCAAGCCGACCATCTGCGAAACCCCCGTCGACCACTCCAAGGGGCCGATCACGACAACCGAGGGCGACGCGGTCTACCAGGCGATGGAAACCGGCGCCTTCGCCGAAAAGGTCGTCGTCGATCAAAGCCAGATCGTGAAAATCCCCGGCGACATGGCCAAGGACGTGGCCTCGCTGTTGTCCTGCGGGGTGATCACCGGGGTTGGCGCGGCGGTGAATGCTGCCGGCATCCGTCCGGGTCAGGACGTGGTGGTGATCGGCGCCGGCGGTGTCGGGCTGAACGCCATCCAGGGCGCGCGGATCGCCGGGGCGCGCCGCATCGTCGCGGTCGACATGAACCCCGACAAGCTGGACGTGGCGAAGGAATTCGGCGCCACCGACGGCGTGCTGGCAAGCGACCCCAAGCCATGGAACGCGGTCAAGAAACTGCTGGGCCGCGGCGCCGACGTGGTGCTGGTCACCGTGGGCGTGGCCCCGGTTTACGACGTCGCGCCGCGCTATATCGGCAATGGCGGCAAGGTGATCATGGTCGGCATGCCGCATTTCGACAAGTCGTCGACCTATTCGCCGCTGCTGGTCGCCGATATGGGCCAAAGCATGATCGGGTCGAAAATGGGTGACGTGGTGATCAAGCGCGATATCCCCTGGATGGTGGACCTGTATCAGCAGAACCGGCTGAAGCTGGACGAGCTGATTTCCGGCCGCTGGACGCTGGAGCAGATCAACGAAGCGATCGCCGACACCAAGACCGGCGCCGCCCGGCGCAACGTGATCATTTTCGATCACGGCTGATCCTGATTGAGACGGCCCTTGAAAGAGGGCCGTCATGCATCTGAAAGACCTCGACGCCATCCGGGAGGCCTGCCGCCCCAGGATATCGGGACCGGCCGACCATCGGCCCGCGCAACACCTGTTCCGGCGTCAAACTGCATCTGGAAATGCAGCCCCCCCTTGCGAATAGCCTGCAAGAGAACCAATTTGAAGGCGGAACCCAGACAACGCAGCGCCGATCTCGCTCTCTGCGAAAAGACGTGCTATGAAATCTGGAAAGACGAGGATTGTATCGAAACGTGAACCAGCAAACACCACCCGCCCCACCTTCGGAAATGGCCCGCAGCGCGGAAACCGCCGCGGCCTATCTCAAGACCCTGGCCCATGAAGGCCGACTGATGATCCTGTGCCACCTTGGCTCCGGCGAAAAATCCGTGGGCGAGCTGGAAAATCTGCTGGGCATCCGTCAGGCGGCGGTCAGCCAGATGCTGGCCCGGCTGCGCGAAGAAGGGCTGGTCACCACCCGCCGCGAAGGCAAGACGATCTATTACTCGCTGGCCGACAACAACACCTATGAGGTGATCAGCCTGCTATACCGGCTGTTCTGCGGTCCCGAGGACAATCCCGAAGGCAAGGTGACCTGCTGAGGCCCCTATCCGTGCAGCGGCGCTAGATCCTGTCCTGGTTCAGTTCGTCCGCGATCCGTCCCAGCACCCCGCGCACCCATTTATACATCGCCGAATGGTGGGTGCGCGACGTCCAATAGAGGTCGATGCTAAACGGCGCGGGAAACGGGCATTGCCCGATCGCCACCCGATCGCCATAGGCGCGCGCGATGCGCAGCGGCACCGTGGCGATCAGATCGGTGCCGGTCAGGATATCGGGCAGGTTGGCCGGGCTTGGCACCTCCATCACCGCGTTCAGCGCCAATCCCGCCGCGTCAAGCTCGACAAGGTAGCGCGACCGCCAGTTACCGCCGTAATTCACCACCACCTGCGGCACCGCCACGTAGCTTTCCGCATCCAGCACCCGATCCGCCAGCGGATTTTCCGGCGCCATCACGCAGACATAGTGATCGCCGATCAAACCGCGGCCGTAAAAACCGCCCTCGGTGATCTGCACCGGCCCGGCCAGCAGGTCGCTTTCGCCGCGCGCCAGCTGTTCCTTGCCCAGCACCGTCGATGAGATGATGTCGAGCTTCAGCCCCGGCGCCAGTTCGCGCAGCCGCCGCACCAGTGGCGGCACCAGCGTGACCCGTTCGTAGAAATTGCACGACAGGGTGATGGTCGCGCGGGCATTGGCCGGGTCAAAGTCGAGCGGTTCGCTCAGCGCCGCGAATTCATCGACCATCCGCCCTGCCACCGCGACGATTTCCTCGCAGCGGTCGGTGGCGACGATCCCGGCGCCCTGGCGCACGAAAAGCGGGTCCTTGAACACCTTGCGCAGCCGGTCGATCGCATAGCTGACGGTGGACTGGTTCACCCCCAATGCCTCGGCCGCGCGGGTGAAGGACCCGTGCGCATGCACCAGCCGCAACACTTTCAGCGCGGCGAAATCGACCGTCATCGGATCAAAGGACGACACGGGGCACCTCCATCGACTTTTTCGATCCGGTATATCAATTTCATCGGATTGTCGAATGAAAGCGCAAATCCTACTCTGGTCCCCGTTCACGTTCTGGGGAGGGAACGATGGCCGGCACCATAGACAATCTCGCGCCGCTCGATGAATCGATCACGATTCAGCAGCTCACGCTCGACCCGTATCCGATCTACAAGCGGCTGCGCGCCGAATCCCCCGTGCTGCGGGTGAAATCGGTGGGCCGGACCCTGCTGACCAAGGCGGAAGACACCAAATACGTCAAGGACACGCCCGAGCTGTTCAGCGCCAACGACCCCAACACGCCGATGGAACGCGCCTTCCGCGCCCACACCTTGATGCGCAAGGACGGCGAGGAACACGCGCGCGAACGCGGTGCGATGGCGCCGTCGTTTTCGGCCAAGAACATCACCCAGTGCTGGACCCCGATCTATACCGAGATCGCCGAGAACTACGTCGCCGCCCTGCCGCGCGGCGAAACCGTCGATCTGTTCCCAACGCTGGCCGGGCCGTTTGCCGCCCATACCCTGTCGCACCTGCTGGGCATACCCGAAGCCAGCCCCGACGACATGCAGCGCTGGAGCCAGATCCTAATCGACGGCGCCGGCAATTTCGGCTGGGCGGATGAATTGTTCGCGCAATGCGACGCGGCCAACGACGAAATGGACGCGCTGTTCGACAAGGCGGCGGACCGCCACCGGAAGGATCCGAACCAATCGGCGCTGTCGGTGATGGTGAATGCCGAGGACCCGATCCCCAAGTCGCAGATCTACGCCAATGTGAAAATCGCCATCGGCGGCGGCATCAACGAACCGCGCGACGCGCTGCTGACGATCATCTACGGGCTGCTGAGCAACCCCGACCAGTTCGATGCCTGCAAGGCCGACGGCATGTGGCTGCAGGCCTTCGAGGAAGGCGTCCGTTGGGTCGCGCCGATCCAGGCCTCGTCGCGGCTGGTGACCGAGGACACAGAAATCCGCGGGCATTTCATCCCCAAGGGCGACACGGTGATGACGATCCAGGCCTCGGCCAATCACGACGAAGACCTCTACGAGGACGGCCACCTGTTCAACATCTTCCGGCAAAAACAGCCGCACCAGGCCTTCGGCAACGGGCCGCATTTCTGCCAGGGCACCCATGTGGCGCGGCGGATGCTGGCCCATATCATGCTGCCGATGCTGTTCGACCGGTTCCCGAACATGACGCTGCCCGATCCGTCCAAGGTCGATTTCTATGGCTTCGGGTTCCGCGGGCCGCGGCATTTGCCGGTGACACTGAATTAACACTCACGGACCCGCCGCCCTGCGGGGAGGAGCGCAGGGCGGCGGATTTCAACAGGGGCCGGGACAGCTGGCCATTCATGGGAGGAAAAATGAAAAAACGTAATCTGCTGAAAACAGCAGCCGCGGCGGCGCTGGCCCTGAGCCTGACGCCGGTCGCGGCCTTCGCGCAGGATGTCACCCTGACCCTGCACCAGTTCCTGCCGCCGCCCGCGACGGTGCCCAAACACATCCTGAAACCCTGGGCCCAGCGGGTCGAGGAACGCACCGGCGGCAAGCTGAAGATTGAACATTTCGACGCGATGTCGCTGGGCGGGCGCCCGTCGGACCTGATGGACCAGGCAATCGACGGCGTGGCCGACATCATCATGGTGGTGGTGGGCTACACCCCCGGCCGCTTCCCGCGCACCGAGGTGTTCGAACTGCCCTTCATGATGACCGACCCGATCGCCACCGCGAAGGCGTTCCAGGAAATGGTCGAAACCGACCTGCAGGACAGTGAATACAGCGCGGTCAAGGTGCTGGGCGCCTGGGTCCATGGCCCCGGCCTGATCCACACCAAAGAACCCGTCACCAAGCTGGAAGACCTCGAAGGCAAGAAGCTGCGCGGCCCGACCCGGGTGATCAGCGACCTGCTGGGCGAACTGGGCGCGACCCCGGTCGGCATGCCGCTGCCGGCGGTGCCTGAAGCTTTGTCCAAGGGCGTGATCGACGGCACCGTGATCCCGTGGGAAGTGACGCCCGCGATCAAGCTGTCGGAACTGGTCCACAACCACGCCGAATTCTCCGGCGACGAGGCGCTTTATACCGCGACCATCGTGATGGTGATGAACCGCGACAAATACGACAGCCTGCCCGAGGACATGCGCGCCGCCATCGACGCGGAATCGGGGCAGAACCTGGCCGAATTCGCAGCCAAGGTCATGTATGACTATGACAAGCCGGGCCGCGACATCGCCGTGGCGGCGGGCAACACCATCGTCACCCTGGACGAGGCCGAAGTCGCCCGCTTCAAGAAAAAGGCCGAACCGGTGATCGCCCGCTGGGTCGCCGATATGGAAAGCAAGGGCATCGACGGCAACGCCCTGATCGAACAGGCCAAGGCACTGATCAAGAAACACGGCGGCTGACGCCCGCGACCACTCACACGAACAGCGACAGCCGCCCCCCGGGGCGGCTGTTTTCGTTACCGCTGCGGGAAAGCACCAAGATTTTCCGACAGGCGCGGTTGCCAATCGGATTTTCCTGCGCCACGTTTGCCGCCGAACCACCACAACCGAAGCGACCTGCCGCAGATGGATTTCCTCAGCCCCGAAGAATGGACCGCCGTCGCGCTGTCGCTGCGGGTGTCGTTCTGGGCCACGCTGGTGTCGCTGCCCTTCGCGATCTTCGTCGCCGCCCTGCTGGCGCGGCGCGACTTCTGGGGCAAGCAGCTGCTGAACGGGATCGTGCACCTGCCGCTGATCCTGCCGCCCGTTGTCACCGGTTACCTGCTGCTGATGACCTTCGGCCGGCGCGCGCCGGTGGGGGCGTGGCTTTACGACACATTGGGGATCGTCTTTGCCTTCCGCTGGACCGGGGCGGCGCTGGCCGCCGGGATCATGGGGTTTCCGCTGATGGTGCGGGCGATCCGGCTGGCGCTGGAAGCGGTCGACCCCAAGCTGGAACAGGCCGCCGGGACGCTGGGAGCGTCGCGCCCTTGGGTCTTCGTCACCGTCACGCTGCCGCTGATCCTGCCCGGCATCATCGCCGGGGCGATCCTGGGCTTTGCCAAGGCGATGGGCGAATTCGGCGCCACCATCACCTTCGTGTCCAACATTCCCGGCCAGACCCAGACCCTTCCTTCCGCCATCTACACCTTCCTGCAGGTGCCGGGCGGCGAAGCCTCCGCCCTGCGCTTGGTGGCGGTGTCGGTGAGTATCGCGATGGGCGCGCTGATCCTGTCCGAGGTGCTGGCGCGCCGCGCCCAGAAACGGGTGTCCGGCGCATGACCCTGTCGGTTTCGGTCCAACACCATTTCGGGGGCTTCACGCTCGACGCCTCGTTCGAGGCCCCGGCCGGGGTTACTGCCCTCTTCGGCAGTTCCGGGTCGGGCAAGACCACACTGGTCAATGCCGTGTCCGGCCTGCTGCGCCCCGATCAGGCCCGTGTCGAGGTCGGCGGCAGGCTGCTGTGCGACACCGAAAAGGGCCTGTGCCTGCCACCGCACAAGCGCCGCGTCGGATATGTGTTTCAGGAGGCCCGCCTGTTCCCGCACCTGACGGTGCGGCAGAACCTGCACTACGGCCGCTGGTTTTCCAAGACCCGCGGCAGCGATGCCGAGGAATCCCGCCTGGTCGAGATGCTGGGCATCGGTGCCCTGCTGGACCGCCGCCCCGGCGCCCTGTCGGGCGGCGAAAAGCAGCGGGTGGCGATCGGCCGGGCGCTGCTGTCGCAGCCGCTGATGCTGCTGATGGACGAACCGCTGGCGGCGCTGGACGAGGCGCGCAAGGCGGAAATCCTGCCCTATCTGGAACGGCTGCGCGACGACACCGACATCCCGATCCTCTATGTCAGCCATTCGGTGGCCGAAGTGGCGCGGCTGGCAACCACGGTGGTTCTGCTGGACAAGGGCAAGGTGCTGAAAACCGGCCCCACCGAAGAGGTGATGTCGGACCCCGCGCTGGCCCCGGCCATCGGGCTGCGCGAAGCGGGGTCGGTGCTCAGCGCCACGGTGGTGACGCATCACGACGACGGGCTGACAGAATTGGCCGCTGCCGGGGCGAAGTTGTTCCTGCCCCGCATCGGCGGCAATCCCGGCGATCACGTACGGGTGCGTATCCACGCCAATGACGTGATGCTGTCGCTCGACCCGCCGGGGCGGGTGTCGGCGCTGAACACGCTGCCCGGAACCGTCACCTCGATCCGCACCGGCGGCGGGCCGGGCGCGATGGTGCAGATGCAGGCGGGCGATGATCAGATCCTCGCCCGGGTCACCAAGCGGTCTGCCGCTGCGCTGGACCTGAAACCGGGCACCGAATGCTATGCCATCGTCAAATCCGTGTCGGTCGCCCGCGCCGATATCGGCGCCGGGGATCAGTCGATGGCGAAAAGCGACACCACCACCTGACCGTCCTTGCGCGCGCCGGTGCCGACGAACAGGGTCCGGTTCACCCAGTCATAGCGCGGATCGCCGCTTTCCAGCCGCGCATGGGTCCGCATGTAATAGCGCGCCGGATCGACCTCTTCGCCCCGCGCGATGGCGGCGATCACCTCGTCCGGCCCGTGGCGGTATCCGTAGTTGCGGATCTCGACCACCGCGCCGTCATCGGTCTCGATCGCATAGCGGGTGTCGAGTTCCGCCACGCCACCAGCCCAGATCGTTTGCCAATCGGCCCCGAGGTTCAGGATACGCCCGTTCAGTTCCGGCCCTTCGACCCGGCCGCCGATGATCGGGATGATCCGCCTCTGCCCGGCGCGCCCTGCCCCCATTTCACGGATCGGATCAAGCGTCACGAACAGGTCGCAGACATGTCGCAGCGACGGCTGCCCCAGCATCGGTTCAACGGTCATTTCAAACTCCTCCCGGCTTAAATTCTTGCTCGCCCTCACAGAGATAGTTATAGTATATATCAATTATGGGATATGGCGAGTCTTCTTGCGCCATTCCCCTATGGGAGGAGACATTCATGACGCGAGCGCAGTTCTGGGCGCCGGAATTCCGCGTGGAAAAACGCGATGACGGGACCATTCTGATGGAACATCCCGGTCAGGCCGAACGGCTGGCCGATACCATCCCGGCACGGCTGAAATACTGGGCCGACACCACGCCCGAGGCGACCTATCTGGCGCAGCGCGCCGACGGCGGCGACTGGCGGCGGCTGAGCTACGGGCAGGTGCATGAGCGGGTGCGCAGCCTTGGCGCGGCGCTGCTTGACCTGGGGCTGTCGCAGGACCGTCCGGTGCTGATCCTGTCGGAAAATTCGCTCGACCACGCGATCCTGGCACTGGCGGCGCAATATGTCGGCGTGCCGAGCGCCGCGGTGTCCACCGCGTTTTCGCTGGTTTCGGAAACCCATGACAAGCTGATCGGCGTGGCCGAACTGTTGCGACCCGGGCTGATCTTCGCCTCGGACGGCGCGCGATACGCCAAGGCGATCGACGCCATCCGCACACCCGACACGAAAGTAGCCGCCAGCGCCCCCACCGGCGACATGATGGACATCGCGGGCCTCACGGGCGATCCGGCCAAGGCCGACGCGGCCTTCGATGCTCTGACCGGCGACATGGTGGCAAAATACCTGTTCACCTCCGGATCGACCGGCAGCCCCAAGGCCGTGATCAACACCCATGACATGCTTGCCCGCAATCAGGACATGGTCGCCGATTGCTTCCGCTTCCTGCGCGACCATCCGCCGGTCGTCGTCGACTGGGCCCCGTGGAGCCATACCGCCAGCGGCAACAAGGTGTTCAACATGGTGCTGTGCAACGGCGGCAGCTATTACATCGACGAAGGCAAACCCACCCCGCATCTGATCGGGGAAACCCTGCGCAACCTGCATGAAATTTCGCCGACCTGGTATTTCAACGTGCCCGCCGGGTACGAAATGCTGCTCGACGAATTCCGCAAGGACCGGGCATTGGCCGAGAAGTTCTTCGCCCAGCTCGACATGATGATGTATGCGGGCGCCGGCATGGCGCAGCATATCTGGGACGGGTTGCTGCAGATGGCGCGGGACGTGGCCGGGCATGACGTGCTGCTGACCACGGCGCTTGGCGCGACCGAAACCGGGCCGTTCGCGCTGATGTGCACCGAACAGCAGGACGCGCCGGGCAACGTGGGCGTTCCTGCGCGCGGCATCACCCTGAAACTGGTGCCGAACGAGGACAAGCTCGAAGCGCGGCTGAAAAGCCCCTCGATCACCCAGGGCTATTACCAGGACGCCAAGACCACCGCCGAGCATTTCGACGAAGAAGGGTTCTACCTGCTGGGCGACGCTTTGCGCCCCGCCGATCCCGACGACCTGACCAAGGGGTTCTTCTTCGACGGGCGGATCGCGGAAAACTTCAAGCTCGCCACCGGCACGTGGGTCGCGGTGGGGGCGTTGCGCGCCAGGCTGGTCGATCATTTCGAAGGGCTGATCCGCGACGCGGTGATCGTCGGCGAAAACCGCGAGGAACTGGGCGCGCTGGTATTTCCCGCCGAGGGCGTGACTGACGCCGACCTGCCCGCTTTGCAAAACAAGCTCGACAGCTTCGCCGCCGCCGCGACCGGCAGTTCCAACCGGGTGCGCCGCATGGTGGTGCTGACCGCGCCGCCCGACCTGGACAAGGGCGAAGCCACCGACAAGGGATCGATCAACCAGCGCGCGGTGATCCGCGAACGGCCCGCAGCGGTGGAACAGCTTTACCAGGCCCCGCGCGGCGTCAGCTTCCTCTGATCCCGCGCGAAGTGACGTTGCGCCATTTCGCCGGGCCCGGGCAAAACCGGGGGCCCGGCGAATTGACACCCCCTGCCCCCCGCGCCACGCTCGGCCCCGGGAGGAATGCAGATGACCAGTCCTTGGACGACGGGCCAGATGGCCATTGGGCGCGACCGGTTTTTCTATTCCGGTCTGCTGGGCAATTCGGGCAAGCCCCGCTGCCTGGGCGGCATCACCATCTATGTCGCCCCCGAGGGCGGTTTCGACATCGGCTTCGGAAAATCCGGCCCGTTCGAAAACCGCCAGATCGCGGCGTTGCGCCCCTATGAAACCCACCGATTGGTGTCGCCCTGCGGCAGGATCCTCAACCTCGGGTTCGAACCCGAAAGCCTGTCCGACCGGGCGCAGGCCAGTCTGATTGCACGCGCCAACGACCCGGAACAGGGGGCGGATCTGGCCCGGCGCATCCGGGCGGCGGAACCGCATCTGGCGGCAAGCGTCGGCGCCGAAGGCTTCACCGACCGTGCTTTTGATCAGTTGTTCCTGGGCGACGCGCTGACGCCGCGCCGGATGGATGCCCGGATCGCGGCGGTGATGCGCACGATCTGCGCCGAGATCGAGGACAACGCGCTGAGCGCCGACGACCTGGCGGCGCAGGCGGGGCTGTCGACCTCGCGTTTCCTGCACCTGTTCAAGGAAAACACCGGCATCGCCTTCCGCTCGCTGCGGATGTGGAAGCGGGCGCGGCGGTTCCTGGATCACGCCAATGGCAGCGACAGCCTGACCGAGGTGGCGCTGGAACTGGGATATCCCGACAGCAGCCATTTCAGTCATTCGATCCGCCGCACCTACGGGCTGAAGCCACGTTCGATCCGCAACGGGTCGCGCAACCTGAAGGTCTTTGCCGGGGCGGGCTATACGCTGGGACCGGACCGGGTAATGCCCTAGGGCGCGAAACCGGTCCGTTCTGTCCGCCCCTTCAGCCCTTCATCATCCGCTGCAGCTTCGCCATGCCGCCGATCCAGCGGTCGTAATCGGCCAGCTTGTTGGCCATGTAGTCGCGCACCTGTTCATGCGGCAGGATCAGGAAGCGGTCTTCCTCCAGCCCTTTCAGCGCCGCCGCGGCCACCGCTTCGGGGCTCAGCACGCCGTCCAGCGATTGCGGCCCCTCGCTCATGCCCTTGAGCATGTCGGTATCGACGCCCTGCGGGCACAGGATCGACACTTTGATACCGTCGTCGCGATGGGTGATGGCAAGGTTTTCGGCAAAGCCCACGGCGGCGTGCTTGGTGGTGGAATAGACCGCGCTGCCGACCTGGCTCAGCAATCCGGCCGCCGACACGGTGTTCAGGAACGTGCCGCCGCCACGCGCCTTCATCAGCGGCACCAGCACCCGGGCGGCGCGGATATGGGCCATGACATTGACCTCCCACGCCTTTTGCCAAACCGCATCGGATGCCCCACCGGCATTGGCAAACTCCGCGTCGAAACCGGTGGCGATCCCGGCATTGGAACAGAACAGGTCGATCGGCCCGTCGGTGGCTTCGACATCCGCGATCAGCCGCGCCAGAGCGTCGCCATCGCTGACGTCGAGCTGCAATCCGCGCCCGCCGATCTGCTCCGCAACGGCCTTGGCGCCATCGCCATCAAGATCGGTCACCACAACCCGCGCCCCGGCACCTGCCAAAGCCTCGCACAGCGCCCGGCCGATGCCGTTCGCCCCGCCGGTCACCACCGCCAATGATCCGTTGATCTGCATTGTCCCGCCTCCCTTTCGCAACAACTGGCGGGACTGTCGCCCGTG
Source organism: Thalassovita mangrovi (assembly GCF_009857745.1). GTDB lineage: Bacteria > Pseudomonadota > Alphaproteobacteria > Rhodobacterales > Rhodobacteraceae > Thalassobius > Thalassobius mangrovi. The sequence continues at coordinate 92,993 of NZ_WWEN01000009.1, read as the reverse complement.
GACCGGCCCCGCGACAAGCGGCCAGTCAACTGACGGTACGTCATTTCGCCATAGCTTCTGCGCACAAGCCCGGTTAGAGCTGCCCCCTATCCTGCGCCCGATAGTGTTGCCGCGTTCAAACCGGAGGTCCCCTTGACCCTGCATTTCCCCATGACCGACACCCCCACCCCCGGTGAAACGCTCGAGGTCGCGCCTGGCATCCTGTGGGCGCGGCTGGCGCTGCCGTTCCGGCTGAACCACGTGAACGTCTATTTCATCGCGGATGACGACGGCTGGGCCATTGTCGACACCGGCATTTCCAATCCCGAAACCCGCGCCGCCTGGCAGGCGCTGCTGGACGGGCCGCTGGCGGGGGAACGCTTCACCCGGCTGATCGTCACCCACCACCATCCCGACCATATCGGCAATGCCGGGTGGCTGTGCGAAAAGCTCGGGATCGAATTGCAGACCAGCGCCGGGTCCTACCTGTCCTTCATGACCCTCGCCCTGGCCCCGGCGGCGCGCGAATCCGATCCCTATACCCGTTTCTATGCCCGCCACGGCATGCCGCCCGAGGGCGCCAAGCTGGTCAGCACACTGGGCCATGGATACCTGCGGATGATTTCAACCCCGCCAGCCAGCTATCGCCGGCTGCGGCAGGGGATGGAGCTGCGGATCGGCGGGCGCGATTTCCGGGTTCTGACCGGCGACGGGCACAGCCTCGAACAGGTGATGCTCTATGCGCCCTCGGACAACCTGTTCCTGGCCGCCGATCAGGTGATCGAACGGATCAGCCCCAATGTTTCCGTCTTCGCCAGCGAACCGAATGCCGATCCGCTGGGCGATTACCTGGCCTCGCTGGATCAGATCTGCGCCACGGTGCCCGAAGACGCGCTGGTCCTGTCCGGCCATCACCGCCCGTTCCGCGGGCTGCACCGGCGACGTACTGAGCTGGCCCAGCACCATGTCGAACGCTGCGACGTGGTCGCCGATGCCTGCGCGATTGAGCCGAAAAGCGTCAACGATCTGGTGTCGGTGCTGTTTTCCGTAAAACTCGATGCGCATGAAACCAGCTTCGCCTTCAGCGAGGCATTGGCGCATGTGAATTACATGGTCGAACAGGGACGGCTGAACTGGATCGAAGAAGGAGACCGCCTGAAGCTGGCCCGCGCCTGAGCCAGCCTGTGCTTGCAATGGGCCGGGGCCGATGCGACAAAAGCCCGGAACACAGGCGGGAATGCGCATGACCAAGACGATCTATATCCTCAACGGCCCCAACCTGAACCTGCTTGGCAAGCGGGAACCCGAGATTTACGGCGACATCACGCTGGAAAATGTCGCCGCCGATTGCAAGAAGCTGGGCGTCGAGCTGGGATTGCATGTCGATCTGATGCAGTCGAACCACGAGGGCCAGCTGATCGACTGGATCCACGAGGCGCGGGAGTCCGCGGCGGGGATCATCATCAACCCGGCGGCCTTCACCCATACCTCGGTGGCGATCCTCGACGCGCTCAACACCTTCGAAGGGCCGGTGCTGGAGGTGCATATCACCAACGTGCACAAGCGCGAAAGCTTCCGCCACCATTCCTATGTTTCGCTGCGCGCCGAAGGCGTGATGGCCGGGTTTGGCGTCGAAGGCTACCAGCTGGCGCTGCGCCGGATGGCAACGCTGGTCGCGGACTGAGCCGGGTCAAATCCATATAGGCAAAGCGTAGCGCAGGGCCAGCGCCGGACCGTGGGCTGGCGCCGCGACGGTTGAGAATGGCAGTTTATCCCGGCCAAGTCCGAACACCCTCAAGACGATGCGGCGGCCTCACCAAAGCGCCAGACCGCCGGGACGGTCCGGCGCTGGCCCGGCGGCCTTCGGCCTTGTTCCGGGCCGGGACTACTAAATAGGCGGCTGGGCGTCGCCTTCTTACAGCTCTCACCCATAGAAAAAGCGCCCACCAACCGGCGGGCGCTTTCCAATTCTCAGCAAAGTCCGTCCTCAGAACGGCAGGCCGACGTAGTTTTCCGCCATCACCCGCTGGGCCGACTCGTTGCTTTCGAGGAATTCCAGCTCGGCGCGCTGCATCTTGCGGTCGAATTCGCCCTGTTCGGGATAGAGGTGCAGCAGGTTCGACATCCACCAGCTGAACCGCTCGGCCTTCCAGATTCGCGCCAGCGCCTTTTCGGAATAGCGATCCAGCCCTTCCTCTTCGCCGTCGACATAGAACTGCACCATGGCGTGGTAGAGGTAATAGATGTCCGAAGCGGCGGTGTTCAGCCCCTTGGCGCCGGTCGGCGGCACGATATGGGCCGCGTCGCCGCACAGGAACAGCTTGCCCCACCGCATCGGTTCGGTCACGAAGGAGCGCAGCGGCGCGATGGATTTTTCGATCGACGGGCCGGTGATCAGCTTCTCGGCCGCCTGTTCCGGGATACGGCGCTTCAGCTCTTCCCAGAAGGCGTCGTCGCTCCAATCCTCGGGGTTATGATCCAGCGGGCACTGGAGGTAATAGCGGCTGAGGTTTTCGTTGCGCATCGAGCACAGCGCGAAGCCGCGTTCGGAATTGGCGTAGATCAGTTCCTCGTGCACCGGCGGGGTTTCCGACAGGATGCCGAGCCAGCCGAACGGATAGATCTTTTCGTATTCCTTGCGGACGGTTTCCGGGATCGTCTTGCGCGACACGCCGTGGAAGCCATCGCAGCCCACCACGTAATCGCAATCGATCCGCTGACCCTGACCGCCGACGTTGTATTCGACATAAGGCGCGTCACCGTCGGCATCCTGGATGCGCACGTCCTCGACGTTATAGACGATCTTGCCATCGGCCGCCTCGCGCGCCTCGTAAAGGTCGCGGGTCAGTTCGGTCTGGCCGTAGACCAGCACCGAGGCATTGGCCCGCGCGGCGAAATCGACCCGGAACTGGTGATTGTCATAGGCGATGACGGTGCCGTCATGCAGGAACCCTTCGCGGTCCATCCGTTCGCCGACGCCCGCCTCGCGCATCAACTCGGCAAAGCCGTGTTCCAGCACGCCGGCGCGGATACGGCCCAGCACGTATTCCTTGGTCTTGCGTTCCAGAACGACGGATTCGATGCCCTTGCGGTGCAGAAGCTGCGACAGCAGCAGACCCGACGGACCCGCGCCAATGATACAAACCTGAGTACGCATTTCCATTCTCCCTTGCGTGATGGAGGGCAGGATTACCATCCGGGCGCGTATATTCGGAATGGCAGTTTCCCCCAAAGACTGGTACTTTTCGAACATCGAAAGGAACCCAGAGATGTCCCAAATCCCCGCATACGCGCTTTACGGCGAACAGCAGCTGTTGCCGGACCTGTTGCATTGCGAACGGATTCTGGACCGCGCCGGGCCGCGCGGATGGACCATTCCGGTGCACCGCCACCCGCATGTGCACCAGCTGTTCCTGATCCGGCGCGGCGCCACCGTCATGAGCGTCGACGGCGCCCGGCACGACCTGGACCCGCCGGTCGTCGTCAATATGCCGCGCTGGAGCGTGCACAGTTTCGAGTTCTCCAAGGGCACCGACGGATATGTGCTGACCCTGCCGGTCGCCGAACTGCCCGAGGTGTTCGATCAGCCCAACGACCTGGCCGAACGGCTGGACCATTGGGGCATGGTGCCCGCGGGGGCGGCGATCTGCGACCTGTTCGATTCCGTGCAATATGAACATGCCGCCGCCAATCCGGGCCGGTCGCTGATCCTCAGGGCGCTGGCGACGCAGATCATCGTGCAGGTGGCGCGGCTGCTGCCGCAGCCGCAGCGCGGCGACATCCCGGCGCGTTACGGCCAGATCATGGCCGGGTTCGAACAGCTGGTGCAGAAACATTTCCGCGACCGCTGGCGGGTGTCGGATTACGCCGATGCGCTGGCCGTCACCTCGACCCATCTCAGCCGAGTGGTGCGCGACATGAGCGGGGCGTCGGCGCTGGCCTATATAGAGGCGACGGTGTTCCGCGAAGCCTGCCGGCAACTGGCCTATACCCGCATCGACATCCGCCAGATCGGCTTCGATCTGGGCTTCGACGACCCGGCCTATTTTTCCCGCATGTTCCGTAAACGGATCGGGATGAGCCCTTCGGCCTATCGCAACAAGGTGAATGACGGCTTCGTCGCGACCTAATCGGAAATCGCCGCCGCCACTTCCTCGGACCGGATCATTTCGGTCGCATGGGTGCGGATTTCGTCCCACACCACCTGCATCGCCCCGGTCAGCCGCTGCTGCGACCGGTGCAGCACGAACCAGTAGCGCATGATCGGCAGGCCTTCGGCCTGGATGATCGCCAACCGGCCGGATCGCAATTCGTCGATCACCGTATGCGCCGACAGCAAAGCCACGCCCAGCCCGGCGATCACCGATTGCTTGATGGTTTCGTTGCTGCCCATTTCGGTGAAGTCATAGACCTTGCCCTGCCCCAGCCGGTCGAGATAGCGCATCGTCAGGATACGGGTGCCCGATCCTTCTTCGCGCATCAGGAAGTGCTGCGCCAGAATATCGGCCTTGCGCACCTTACCCGCCCCGACCAGCGGGTGATCGGGCTTGGCGATCAGCACATGCGGATGCGGGCCCAGGGACTGGGCGGTCACGTCGGGCTGGCGCGGCGGGCGGCCCATCACGGCGATGTCGATCTTTTCCGCCTCCAGCCCCTCGATGATCTCATTGCGGTTACCAACGATCAGGCGAATCTCGATTTCCGGGTGCAGATCCTTCAGCCGGGCGACGATTCCGGGGGCGAAATACTTGCCGGTACTGACCACACCCAGCATGACACGCCCTGCGGCGCCACGCCGCACGGCGTCGATATCCTCGGCTGCGCGGCTCAGCGCGCCCCAAGCCTTCTCAAACGCATCGATCAAAATTTGACCTTCCTGCGTGGCGTGAAATTGCCCCGAAACGTCCCGGTCGATCAGCGGCACGCCGACGTTTTCTTCCAGCAATTTCAATTGGCTGTGCACCGCGGGCGAGGACAGCGACAGCGTGTCCGCCGCCGCCGCGATGGTGCCATGCTCGGCCACGGCCGTTAGCGCTCGCAGTTGTTTGAAGGTCAGAGCCTTGAGGTTCTGCATTCCAAAATTCCTAAGACGAATTCAAAAAGATTAAATTTTCTTATCGCTCTTCCTCCCCCAAATCAATCTCATCCACAGCCGAAGGAGGGGAGGCCTTGGGGATGACCGATAAATCCTACATCGACGCAGAATCCATTCCGACCGCGTTGCGCCCGGTGATCGGCGCGCTGTGCCGCGTCGGATCGGAGCTCAGCCTGCAGATCGCCCGCGGCCCGCTGGCCGAACGCCTGGGCGCTGAAATGGGGTCGAACAGCGACGGCGACACCCAGAAGGCGCTCGACGTGATCGCGGACAAGGCCTTTGCCGAGGCGCTGACCGGCACCGGCGTGCGCTACTACGCATCCGAAGAACGCGAAACGGTGGAAGAGCTGGACCCGGCTGGCAGCCTGGCCCTGGCCATCGACCCGCTGGACGGGTCATCCAACATTGACGTGAACGTGTCGATCGGCACGATCTTTTCGGTCTTTGAGACCAAGGACGGGGCCGAGGAAAGCTTCCTGCGCGACACCAACGAACAGATCGCCGCGGGCTATCTGATCTACGGACCGCAGACCATGCTGATGGTCACCTTCGGCGACGGCGTGCTGCAATTCGTGCGCGACCCGCTGGACGGGGTGTTCAAGCTGAATGTCGATCGCCTGATGATCCCCGCCAATGCCGATGAATTCGCCATCAACGCGTCGAATTACCGGCACTGGTCGAAACCGATCCGCGCCTATATCGACGATTGCCTCGCCGGTATCGAAGGGCCGCGGGAAAAGAATTTCAACATGCGTTGGGTCGCCTCTCTGGTCGCGGAAACCCATCGCATTCTGACCCGGGGCGGTATCTTTCTGTATCCCTCCGACGACCGCCCCGGGTACGAACACGGCCGTCTGCGCATGGTCTATGAATGCGCCCCCATCGCGATGCTGGTGGAACAGGCGGGCGGCCAGGCGACATCGGGCTGCGACCGCTTGCTGGGCCAGCAGGCCGACACGCTGCATGCCCGCACGCCGCTGATCTTCGGATCGGGGGACAAGGTCAGCCGCGTCTGCGCCTATCACGATCTTCCGGAACAGGAAGTATCCGCCCTGTTCGGCAATCGCGGCCTGTTCCGCGCCTGAGGAGACCCAAAATGTCCAAGAAACACCCCATCATTTCGGTGACCGGGTCCTCCGGCGCCGGCACCACCACTGTCAAATCCACCTTCGATCAGATTTTTCGCCGCGAAGGCGTGAATGCGGTGTCGATCGAGGGCGACGCCTTCCACCGCTATGACCGCGCCGCGATGAAGGCGGAACTGGAACGCCGCTATTCCGACGGCGATCAGACCTTCAGCCATTTTTCCTTCGACGCCAACGAGCTGGAGAAGCTCGAAGACGTGTTCCGCACCTATGGCGAAACCGGCAAGGGCGAAACCCGTCACTATGTGCATGACGAGGACGAAGCCGAACTCTGGGGATCGGCCCCCGGCACCTTCACCGACTGGGCCCCGTTCGAGGACGATTCCGACCTGCTGTTTTACGAAGGGCTGCACGGCGCGGTGGTCAACGACACGGTGAACCTGGCGCAATATGCCGATCTGAAGATCGGCGTGGTGCCGGTGATCAATCTGGAATGGATCCAGAAGATCCACCGCGACAAGGCCAAGCGCGGCTACACCACCGAGGCCGTCACCGACACGATCCTGCGCCGGATGCACGCCTATGTGCATTGCATCTGCCCGCAATTCGTCGAAACCGACGTGAATTTCCAGCGCGTGCCGGTGGTCGACACCTCGAACCCGTTCTGCGCCCGCTGGATTCCCACCGCCGACGAAAGCCTGGTGGTGATCCGCTTCAAGAACCCGCGCGGCATCGATTTCCCCTATCTGACCTCGATGATCCAGGGCAGCTGGATGAGCCGCGCCAATTCCATCGTCATTCCCGGCGGCAAGATGGACCTCGCGATGCAGCTGATCTTCACCCCGATGATCGAACGGCTGGTCCGTGAATCGAAACGCGCCTGAGGAGGTCCCCCGATGAATCTGCAAAGCAAAGTTTCCGTATCCGAACAGGTCATGGCCAACGCCATCCGTGTGTTGGCGATGGATGCCGTGCAGGCCGCCAATTCCGGCCATCCCGGCGCGCCGATGGGGCTGGCCGATGTGGCGACCGTTCTGTTCAACCGTTTCATGCGGATCGACCCGGCCGATGACAAATGGCCCGACCGCGACCGTTTCGTGCTGAGCGCCGGGCACGGGTCGATGCTGCTGTATGCGATCAACCACCTGCTGGGCTATGACGACATGGACATGGACCAGCTGCGCAACTTCCGCCAGATGGGTTACCGCACCGCCGGCCACCCCGAATACGGCCATGCCAAGGGGATCGAAACCACCACCGGCCCGCTGGGTCAGGGCATCGCCACCGCGGTCGGCATGGCGCTGGCCGAACGGATGCAGAATGCCCGCTTCGGCGATGCGCTGGTCGATCACTACACTTACGTGATCGCCGGGGACGGCTGCCTGATGGAAGGCATCAGCCACGAAGCGATCGATTTCGCCGGCCACATGAAGCTGGGCCGGATGATCGTGTTCTGGGACGACAACAAGATCACCATCGACGGCTCGACCAAGCTGTCCACCTCGACGGATCAGCAGGCGCGGTTTGCCGCTGCGGGCTGGCATGTGCAATCGGTCGACGGCCATGACCACGACGCCATCGCCGCCGCCATCGACGCGGCCCGCGCCGACGACCGCCCCTCGATGATCGCCTGCCGCACGGTGATCGGCAAGGGCGCGCCCAACAAGGGCGGCAGCCACAAGGTGCACGGATCGCCCCTGGGCGAGGAGGAGGTTGCAGCCGCACGCGAGGCGCTGGACTGGCCCTACCCCGCCTTCGAGGTCCCCGAAGACATCAAGGCGGCCTGGGAACGGATCGCCGCCAATGGCGCGCGGCTGCGCAAGGGCTGGCAGGAGCGGCTCGACGCAGCACCTACCAAGGACGATTTCGCCAAATCCCTCGCCGCGCCGGACATGGCCGCGCTCGATGCCGCGATGAACGCCTACAAGGCACGCTTGTCGGCGGACCAGCCCAAGGTCGCCACCCGCAAGGCCAGCGAAATGGCGCTGGAGGTGGTCAATGCCACCCTGCCCAACACCGTCGGCGGCTCGGCCGACCTGACCGGATCGAACAACACGCTCACCAGCGACATGCGCCCGGTCAGCAGCGCCGATTACGGCGGCGACTACATTCACTACGGCATCCGCGAACATGGCATGGCGGCGGCAATGAACGGCATCGCGCTGCATGGCGGCTTCGTGCCCTATGGCGGCACCTTCCTGGTGTTTGCCGATTACTGCCGCCCGGCGATCCGCCTGTCGGCGCTGATGGAAGTGCCTGTCACCTACGTGATGACGCATGACTCGATTGGCCTCGGCGAAGACGGCCCGACCCACCAGCCGGTGGAAACCATCGCCAGCTTGCGCGCCATGCCCAACCTCTACGTGATCCGCCCCGCCGACGCGGTGGAAACCGCCGAAGCCTGGCAGATCGCTGCCGGGTCCGCCGGCACCCCCACCGTGCTGTGCCTGTCACGCCAGGGTCTGCCGACCCTGCGCACCGCCCATACGGATGCGAACCTGACCGCGCGCGGCGCCTATGTGCTGCGCGAGACGCCCAAGCGCGACGTCACCCTGATCGCAACGGGGTCCGAGGTGGAACTGGCGATGAAGGCCGCCGATATCCTGGCCGCGAAGAGCGTTCAGGCGGCGGTGGTGTCCGCCCCCAGCTTTGAGCTGTTCGCTGCGCAGGACGCTGCCTATCGTGCGCAAGTGCTGGGCGACGCCCCGCGCGTCGGGATCGAGGCTGCCGTGCGGATGAGCTGGGGCCAGATGCTGCGCCCCGAAGACGGGTTCGTCGGCATGGACAGCTTCGGCGCCTCCGCCCCGGCGCCCGCGCTTTATGAACATTTCGGCATCACGCCGCAGGCCGCCGCCGACACGGCGCTGGCCCTTCTGTGACTACAAGAGACGAGGACGACATGACTGTCAAAGTAGCCATCAACGGTTTCGGACGCATCGGGCGATGCACCTTTTCCCACATCGCCGAAAGCGGCCGCAACGATATCGAGGTCGTGGCGATCAACGCCACCGGCCCGATCGAGACCACCGCGCATCTGCTGCGATATGACTCGGTGCATGGCCGGTTCCCCGGCGATATCCGGGTCGAGGGCGATACGATCGATGTCGGCAACGGCCCGATCAAGGTCTATTCCACCTACGATCCCTCCGATCTGGACTGGTCCGGCGTCGACGTAGTGCTGGAATGCACCGGCAAGTTCAATTCCAAGGACCAATCCCAAGTCCACATGCAACAGGGCGCGAAATCGGTTCTGATTTCGGCCCCGGCAAAGGGTGTCGACCGGACCGTGGTGTTCGGGGTGAACCACCGCGACGTCCTGGCCAGCGACACGGTGATTTCCAACGGGTCCTGCACCACCAATTGCCTGGCCCCGATGGCCAAGGTGCTGAACGACGCCATCGGGATCGAAGCCGGCATCATGACCACGATCCATTCCTATACCGGCGATCAGCCGACGCTGGATCGCCGCCACAAGGACCTTTACCGCGCCCGCGCCGCCGCCATGTCGATGATCCCGACCTCGACCGGTGCGGCCAAGGCGATCGGCGAGGTGCTGCCGGAACTGAAGGGCAAGCTCGACGGCTCCGCGATCCGGGTGCCGACCCCGAATGTCAGCGCGGTCGACCTGACCTTCCGCCCCGGCAAATCGGTCACCGCCGAAGACATCAACGCGATCATGGCCGAAGCCGCGGAAAACGGAATGCGCGGTATCGTCAGCTATGAAACCGAACCGAAGGTTTCGATTGATTACAATCACGAAACCCATTCCTGCAATTTCGCCAGCGACCAGACAAAAGTCATCGGCGGCGGTTTGGTTCGGGTGCTGGCGTGGTATGATAACGAATGGGGCTTTTCCTGCCGTATGGCTGACAACGCCGCCCATCTGGGCCGGCTCCTGGCATAATCCCGAAAGGAAACAAAGCAATGGCATTCATCACACTCAGGCAACTTCTGGATCACGCGGCCGAAAAGGGCTACGGCGTGCCGGCCTTCAACATCAACAATATGGAACAGGGCCTGGCGATCATGCAGGCCGCGTACAAGACCGACGCGCCGGTGATCCTGCAGGCCAGCCGCGGCGCCCGGTCCTATGCCGGCGACATCATGCTGCGCCACATGGTGACCGCGCTGGTGGAAATGTTCCCCGATGTGCCGGTCTGCCTGCACCAGGACCACGGCAATAACGAAGCCACCTGCCTGAGCGCGATTCGCCACGGCTTCACCTCGGTGATGATGGACGGGTCGCTGGAAGCGGACATGAAGACCCCCGCCTCCTACGAATACAACCTCGACATCACCAAGCGCGTCACCGATGCCGCCCATTGGGTCGGCGCGAGCGTAGAGGGCGAGCTGGGCGTGCTGGGCAGCCTGGAAACCGGCGAGGCCGGCGAAGAGGACGGATCGGGCGCGGTCGGCAAGCTGAGCCAGGACCAGCTCTTGACCGACCCCGACCAAGCCGTTGATTTCGTGCTGAAAACCGAATGCGACGCGCTGGCCATCGCCTGCGGCACCTCGCACGGCGCTTACAAGTTCAGCCGCAAACCCACCGGCGACATCCTGTCGATGGCCACCATCGAGGCGATCAACAAGAAGCTGCCCAACATCCACCTGGTGATGCATGGATCGTCTTCGGTGCCGCAGCACCTGCAGGACATTATCAACGCCTATGGTGGCGAGATGCCGCAAACCTATGGCGTGCCGGTCGAGGAAATCGAAAAGGGCATCAAAATGGGCGTGCGCAAGGTCAATATCGACACCGATTGCCGGATGGCGATGACCGGTCAGTTCCGCAAGATCGCGCAGGAAAAGCCCAGCGAATTCGACCCGCGCAAATTCATGATCCCGGCGATGGACGCTCTGGAAGAGCTGTGCCGCGACCGCTTCGAACGTTTCGGCACCGCCGGTCACGCCGCATCGATCAAACCCATCCCTCTGGACGACATGGCGCGGCGTTACGCCGATGGCAGCCTGTCGCCCCAAACCGCCGCAGCCGCGGCAGCCTGATCAAGGAGTACCCTGACTATGGATCAATCAAACCGCTATGCACGGCTCGACCTGAACGAAGCCGACCTGATCGCGGGCGGCAACCATGTTCTGGTCGCCTATCACATGAAACCCAAGGCAGGGTACGGCTACCTTGAAACCGCAGCCCACTTCGCTGCCGAAAGCTCCACCGGGACCAATGTGGACGTGTCCACCACCGACGATTTCACCCGCGGCGTCGATGCCCTGGTCTATGAAATCGATCCGGACAAGGAATTGACGAAAATCGCCTACCCGGTGGACCTGTTCGACCGCAACATCATCGACGGGCGCGCGATGCTGTGTTCCTTCCTGACGCTGACCATCGGCAACAACCAGGGCATGGGCGACGTGGAATACGCCAAGATGCACGATTTCTACGTGCCGCCCGCCTATCTGCGCCTGTTCGACGGCCCCTCGACCACCATCGCCGACATGTGGCGGGTGCTGGGCCGTCCCCATGTCGACGGCGGTTTCGTCGTCGGCACCATCATCAAGCCCAAGCTGGGCCTGCGGCCGCAGCCCTTTGCCGACGCCTGCTATGACTTCTGGCTCGGCGGCGATTTCATCAAGAACGACGAACCGCAGGGCAACCAGGTCTTCGCGCCGATGAAGGAAACCATCACCCTGGTCGCCGACGCCATGAAGCGGGCGCAGGACGCAACCGGCCAGGCCAAGCTGTTTTCGGCCAATATCACCGCCGACGATCCGTTCGAAATGATCGCGCGGGCCGAATTCATCCTGGAAACCTTCGGCCCGGATGCCGATCACGTGGCCTTCCTGGTCGACGGTTACGTCACCGGCCCGGCAGCGATCACCACCGCGCGGCGCCAGTTCCCGCGCCAGTACCTGCATTATCACCGCGCCGGTCATGGCGCCGTGACCTCGCCCCAGGCCAAGCGCGGCTACACCGCCTTCGTGCTGTCGAAAATGGCGCGTCTGCAGGGGGCGTCGGGCATCCATGTCGGCACCATGGGTTTCGGCAAGATGGAAGGCGAAGCCAGCGACCGCGCCATCGCCTACATGATCACCGAAGACAGCGCCGACGGGCCCTATTTCCACCAGGAATGGCATGGCATGGCACCGACCACGCCGATCATTTCGGGCGGCATGAACGCGCTGCGGATGCCCGGTTTCTTCGAAAACCTCGGCCATTCCAACCTGGTGATGACCGCCGGTGGTGGCTCCTTCGGCCATATCGACGGGGCGGCGGCGGGTGCGATTTCGCTGCGCCAAGCCGAACTGTGCTGGAAGGAAGGCGCCGATCCGGTGGAATTCGCCAAGGATCACAAGGAATTCGCCCGCGCGTTCGAAAGCTTCCCGGGCGACGCCGACAAGCTCTACCCGAACTGGCGCGAGGCGCTGCGGATCAACTCCGCCGCATGATCCTGTTGGGGCGGCGCTGCCGCCCCAACAGTTTCCCCGCCCCGGAAGGAGAGACAGACATGACTTTCGACCGTTCCCTCAAGATCGCGCCGTCGATCCTGTCCGCCGATTTCGCCAATTTCGGCAAGGAAATCGAAGCCATCGAGGCGCAGGGCTGCGACTGGGTGCACGTGGACGTGATGGACGGGCATTTCGTGCCGAACCTGACCTTCGGCCCGCCGCTCTGCGCCGCGATCCGCAAGCACATCAACACCGTCATGGACGTGCACCTGATGATTTCGCCGGTCGATCCCTATATCGAGGCCTTTGCCGAGGCTGGCGCCGACGTGCTGACCGCGCATCTGGAGGCCGGACCGCATATCCACCGCACGCTGCAGGCGATCCGCGGCGCGGGCTGCAAGGCCGGTCTGGCGCTGAACCCGGGCACGGGCGTGGAAGATATCGACTACCTCTTGGACATGGTCGACCTGGTCTGCGTGATGACCGTGAACCCGGGTTTCGGCGGGCAGAAGTTCATTCACAGCCAGATCGAGAAGGTGCGCAAGCTGCGCGCGATGATCGGCGACCGGCCGATCCATATCGAGATCGACGGCGGCGTGACGCCTCAAACCGCGCCGCTGGTGGTGGAAGCCGGGGCCGACGTGCTGGTCGCCGGATCGGCGGTGTTCAAGGGCGGGTCGGTGGACAACCCGGCGCCCTATGGCGATAACATGCGGGCGATCCGCGAGGCGGCCTTGCGCCTGCGGGCCGCCTGATTTCCCGAAAGGACACCGAATGGCTGTTTCGCCCCCCGTCTGCGATTTCGACTGGCCCGCACCCGATTTTTCCCTGCCCGCGACCGACGGCAAGACCTACACGCTTTCCGATATCAAGGGCCCGAACGGCACGCTGATCATCTTCATGTGCAATCACTGCCCCTATGTGCTAGCCGTGTTGGACCGCATCCTGCGCGACGCGCGCGGGCTGCAGGCGCTTGGCATCGGGGTGGCGGCGATTTCGGCCAACGATGCCGATGCCTATCCCGCCGACGGTTTCGACAAGATGAAGGAAATGGCGGAAAGCCGCGATTTCCCCTTCCCCTATCTTTACGACGAAACGCAGGACGTGGCGCGCGCCTACGACGCCGCCTGCACCCCGGATTTCTTCGGCTTCAACGCCGATCTGGGGCTGCAATATCGCGGCAGGCTCGACGCCTCGCGCAAGGAAGCGGGGCCGGAGCACCTGCGCCGCGACCTGTACGAGGCAATGAAACAGGTGGCGGAAACCGGAAAAGGCCCCGCCGATCAGATCCCTTCGATGGGGTGCTCAATCAAATGGAAGGCAGCATAATGGCGCGTATCGTATTCGACCTCGACGGAACCCTGATCCACAGCGCCCCCGACATCCGGACCATTGCCAATTCGATCCTGCGCGACGAGGGGCTGCACCTGATTACGCTGGACGAAACCATCGATTTCATCGGCAACGGTGCCTCGGTCTTCGTGGCCAAGATGCGGGCGGCGCGCGAAATCCCCGATGTCGAACATGACCGTATTTTGGGCGTCTTCCAGGACCGCTATGAAACCGTGCTGGAACTGACCGCCCCCTATCCCAACGTGCGCGAGGCGCTGGCGCATCTGACCGTGGCCGGGCACCGGCTGGGGCTGTGCACCAACAAGCCGATGCGGGCGACGCGGGCGGTGCTGTCGCATCTGTCGCTGACCGATCCGCTGGACGTGATCTATGGCGGCGACAGCCTGGCGCAGCGCAAACCCGACCCGGCGCCGCTGCTGGCGGCGTTTGCCGATCTGGGCGACGGGCCCTGCCTTTATGTCGGCGACAGCGAGGTCGATGCCGAAACCGCCGATCGCGCCGGGGTGCCGTTCCTGCTGTTCACCGAGGGCTATCGCAAGACCCCGGCCGCAGACCTGCCGCACCTGGCAACGTTTTCCGATTTCGCGGAGCTGCCGAAGCTGGTGCAAGCCCAGCTTGAGGTTCTTGCATGACGCTGCGCGCGCTGATCTTCGACGTCGACGGGACGCTGGCGGAAACCGAGGAACTGCACCGGCGGGCTTTCAACGACACCTTCGCGGTCGAAGGCTTGGCGTGGGATTGGGACCGCGATGGGTATCGCGAGCTGCTGAAGACCACCGGCGGCAAGGAACGGATGTTGGCCTTTGCCGCGCGCGAAGGCATCGATTTCAGTACGGAAGAAGCGGCCCGGCTGCACAAGATCAAGACCGCGCGCTATGCAACCCTGGTGGATCGGGGCGGGCTGGAATTGCGCCCGGGCATTGCCGAGCTGATCGACAAGGCCCGCGCGCATGGTTTGAAACTGGCCGTCGCCACCACCACCAGCCCGCAGAATGTCGACCAGCTGTGCCATAGCTGCTGGGGCCGCGCGGCGACGGAGGTGTTCGACACCATCGCCGCGGGCGATCAGGTCGCACAGAAGAAACCGGCGCCGGACGTCTATCAACTGGCGCTGCAGCAGCTGGGCCTGCCCGCCGAGGACACAATCGCGTTTGAGGACACCGCCAACGGCGTCAGATCGGCCCGCGCGGCGGGCATCCGCGTGGTGGTCACCCCGTCGATGTATAGCGGGGCGGAGGATTTCACCGGCGCCGACTGGATCCTGCCGACGCTGGCGCGGGCGAACTGGACGGCCGATCTGGCCAGCCTGCTGCCCGCGGCATAAAAAAAGGGGGGCCAAAGCCCCCCTTTCATCGTTCTTTGGTTTCTCAGAAGCTCAGGCTGTCCAGCGCCGCGGCGTAGATGTCGAACATCTCTTTCACCTGCGCCTCGGTGATGATCATCGGCGGGCACAGCGCCACCGTATCGCCCAGGTTGCGCACGATCAGCCCGCGTTCCAGGCAGGCTGCGCTCATCGCCGCTCCCGCGACGCCGGCGGCTTCGCCCTGCTGGTGCAGTTCCAGCGCACCGATCAACCCGATGCCGCGCGCTTCCTTGGCCAGGTCGTGGCCGGCCATCGCGTTCAGCCGTTCCATGAACAGCGGCGACAGGCGGGCGGCGTTGCCGACCAGATCGCGTTCCTCGATGATCTTCAGGTTTTCCAGCGACACCGCCGCGCCGACCGGGTGGCCCGATCCGGTGAAGCCGTGGCCGAAGGTGCCGATGCGGGCGGTTTCATCGGCGATCGGCTGATAGACCCGGTCGTTCATCATCACCGCCGAGAACGGGATATAGGAGGACGAAAGCTGTTTCGACATCACCATGATGTCCGGTTCGATCCCCATGGTTTCGCTGCCGAACATCTTGCCGGTGCGGCCGAAACCGCAGATCACCTCGTCGGCGACCAGCAGGATGTCGTATTTCTTCAGCACGTCCTGAATCGCCTTCCAATACCCTTCCGGCGGCACGATCACGCCGCCTGCGCCCATCACCGGTTCGCCAATGAAGGCGGCGATGGTGTCGGGGCCCTCTTCCAGGATCATCTCGTCCAGTTCGCGGGCCAGGCGGGCGACGAAATCGGCTTCGGATTCGCCTTCCTGCGCGAAGCCGCCGTAATGCGGGCAACCGGCGTGCAGCACCTGCGGGATCGGCAGGTCGAAGGACATGTGGTTATAGGGCAGACCGGTCAGGCTGCCGGACGCGACGGTGATGCCGTGATAGCCCTTGATGCGGCTGATGATCTTCTTCTTTTCCGGCTTGCCCAGGGCGTTGGAGCGATACCACAGCAGCTTGACCACGGTATCGTTGGCCTCGGACCCGGAATTGGTGAAATAGACCTTCGACATCGGCACCGGCGCCATCTGGATCAGCTTTTCCGACAGTTCCACCGCGGGCGTGTGACCGCGCTGCGCGAAGGTGTGATAATAGGGCAGCTTGGCCATCTGTTCGGCGGCGGCCTTGACCAGCCGGTCCTCGCCGAAACCGACGGCGACCGACCACAGGCCGGACATGCCCTCGATGTATTTCTTGCCGGTATTGTCGGTGACATAGACGCCGTCGCCTTCCTCGATGATCAGCGATCCTTCGGCTTCCATCTTGCGGGCGTTGGTGTAGCTGTGCAGCTGATAGGCCGCGTCGCGGGCTTCAATCGAATTGGGCTGAACGGTCATGGTCATTCCTTTCATGCAGCGATGCCGGGGGACCTGGCGGACTCACCTGCGGCGTTGATTTGACCGAGTGTTTGCCAATTCGGCGCGGCGCGACAAGGCAATTCTGAATATTTTGATCAAATTTTTTCGCGCCCACCCCGCCAAGGCGGCATCCCGGGCGCTGCCGGGCCCCCGCAGCGGGGGCCCGGCGGGCATGTCCCGTCAGCCCGGATTGCGCTCGGCCCAACCGGCAAAGGTCTTCTCCAGCGCGACCACCAGGTAGTAGAGCACGATCCCGAGGAACCCGAGCGCGATCAGCACCGCAAACATCAGCGGGTAATCCGAATTGGTTTTGCCCGAGTCGAACAGCGCCCCCAGCCCACGGCCATGCGGGCTGACGATTTCGACCAGGTTGGTGCCGATGAAGGCCAGGGTGACGGCGACCTTCAGCGCGCCGAAGAATTCCGGCAGGGTTTTCGGCAGGGCGATCTTCCAGAAGATCTGCGCTTGCGACGCGCCGAGCGAACGCAGGATGTCGCGATATTCCGGTTCCAGCGTCGACAGCCCGATCGACACCGAGACGGCGATCGGGAAGAAGGAGATCATGAAGGCCATCAGCACGGTGTTGAGATCATGCTGGCCGATGAACAGCAGCGCGAGTATCGGCACGACGGTGGCTTTCGGGATCGCGTTAAACCCCACCAGCAGCGGATAGAGCGCATCGCGCATCAGCCGCGAAAAGCCCATCACCATGCCAAGCGCGGTGCCGACGATAATGGCCAACACGAGCCCGAGAACGGTGCGCCACAGGGTCTGCCAGCCCATGGTCAGGAACAGGCTCCAGTATTTCTGATAGGCCGGGATCAGGTCCGAGGGGGACGCCATTTTATAATTCGGCCAGCCGTTCAGATAGACGACGAGTTCCCACAGCAGCAGGAAGATCGCCATGGCGGCGGTCGGGACGAGGATCTTGCGCAGGGTGTCCATCAGGCGGCCTCCCCTTCGGCGGGGGCGCGGCCCTGGGCGATTTCGATCTGGTGCCGCAGGATCGCCAGCATCTCGGCCGCTTCGGGCGTGTAGAGATGCTCCAGATCAGCCGGGCCGCGATCGGGCACGTCCAGCACGTATTGCGTCCGCGCCGGGCGGCCCGACAGCACCACGACCTGATCGGCCAGGAAGATCGCCTCGCGCAGGTCATGGGTGATCAGGACGCCGGTAAAGGGTTCCTTTTCCTTCACCTTGTACATGGTCTGCCACAGGTCTTCGCGGGTGAAGGCATCCAGCGCGCCGAAAGGTTCGTCGAGGATCAAAACCTCGGGCTGATGGATCAGCGCCCGGCACAGCGAGGCGCGCTGGCGCATGCCGCCCGACAGTTCCGAGGGGCGCTTTTCCTCGAACCCTTCCAGCCCGACGATGGACAGTAGGTAACGCGCGCGGTCCTGCTGTTCCTTCTTGCTCAGTTTCGTGGGCACGATTTCAAGCGGCAGCAGGATGTTGTCGAGGATCGTGCGCCATTCCAGCAGGACCGGGTTCTGGAACGCCATGCCGACGGTCGAGCGCGGCCCGGTCACCCGTTCGGAATGCAGCATGACCATCCCCTCGTCGGGCTTCATCAGCCCCGAAATCAGCCGCGTCAAAGTCGATTTCCCGCAACCCGAGGGCCCCACCACGGCGACGAAGCCGCCCTCGTCGACGGACAGTTCCAAACCGTCCAGAACAGGCAGCGGTCCGCTTTTTGTTTTATAGGCGTGACGCACGCCTTCGATTTTTATCATCGGATACATGTCTGTTTCCTGCTTCGGATTATCCTGCGCTCAGGCAAGTTGTGCTTAGGGGTAGTTAACGGGCGTCAGAGATCAATGACAATACGTCCACAGCCGCGCGACACGCAGGGCAGGAAGACATTGCCCCCTGCCCGTTCTTCAGTGCTGAGAATATAATCATGATGGTCCAACTGCCCCGACAGGACCCGGGTCCGACAGGTGCCGCAGACCCCGGCCTCGCAGCTGCTTTCGACGGCGATTCCCGCCGCCCGCAGCGCGTCGAGCGCGGTTTGCCCCTCGGCCACGAAGATGGTGCCTTCGCGGCCCGACACCTCGATCTCGAACCCTCCGGATGGGGCCACCTCGGGTTCCGGGGCGTCGAAATATTCGCTCGCCACGGCGATGCCGCGCGCGCCGAATTCCGCTTCCGCCTCGGCGATCATGGCACCGGGACCGCAGACATGGACCAGCGTGGCGGGATCGGCCCCGGCGGCGAGCGCCGGGATGTCGAGCCGCCCGGCAGATGTGCCCGCGCCGTAGAGGTGAACACGATCCGCAAACGGCATCCGCAACAGCCAATCCGCCATCCCCGGCGCGTCATCGGGCGCAAAGGCGCAATGCAGTTCGAAATCGCGGCCCTCGCGCGCGAGTTCATGCGCCATGGCAAGCAGCGGCGTCACCCCGATCCCGCCGCCCAGCAGCAGAACCGGCCCCGCCCTTTGGGCAAGCGGGAACAGGTTCACCGGCGGCCGGACGGTGAAAGCCGCCCCGAGCCGCAGCACCCGGTGCAGCCCCACCGACCCGCCGCGCCCGTCGTCGCGCCGGGCGACGGCGATGCGGTAGCGATGCGCTTCGCCCGGGTCGTTGAGCAGCGAATACTGCCGTCCCCCCACCCCCGGTACCTCCACTTGCAGATGCGCGCCCGCGGTGAAGGGTGGCAGCGCCCCGCCATCCGGCGCGCGCAGTTCGATCAGGGTGATACGGTCGCTCAGGCAGCGCAGGGCCACCACGATCAGGTCGAGTTTCTCTGTCATGCCTGCCTCAGATCGCGGTCGCGATACCAAGCTCCTCGATCCATTTCTGGTACTGCATCAGCGGCAGGTCGCCCGGCCCGACCGGCAGTTCCATCTGCGTCCAGAACGGCGGCACCAACCAGGGCCGCTGGCTTTCGATCACCGGCTTGTCCTGCAACCGCACATGGCTGGACAGATCGAGAAACGCATCGTCGCTTTCCGGCGCCATGTCGAAATTGCGCGAGAAGATCCAGAAGGTCTGCGTCAGGTTCCAATCGACCGGCGAGGTGGCGAGCCAGATGACGTACCGGCCCGACGGGCTGTCCTTCACCAGCCGGATCACCCCGGGCATCGCCACATAATCGGTATAGGTCAGCGTCACGTCGCCCGCTTCGCCTGCCTCGGGGTTCGACTGATCGACGGTCAGAAGCCCCGGCGGCTGCACCGTTTCATATTGCACGATCAATTCGTCGCCTTCGCGCCAAACCCGGTGATCCGGCGGTTCCGGGTGATCGCGGTCGCCCAGGATGCCTTCGTGCACCCAGGGGAAATGGGTGTCGTCCAGCGTCCCCATGACCATGCGGACCGAGGATGTCTTGACCAGCTCCTCCTCGGTCAGGCGCAGCGACCGGAAAGCCGGGTCGTGCAGTTCGGGGAATTCGGGCAGCGGGAAACGCGGGGCGCCCGACAGGCAGACCCAGATCAGCCCATGGCGTTCCTCGACCAGGTAGGCAGGCAGGTTCGCGGCGGTCGGGATGGCGCGGCCCTCGGCCAGTTGCGGGATCCGGACGCAATGGCCGCCCGCGCCAAAGGCCCAGCCGTGATAGGGGCATTGCAGCGCCTGGGCGCCGCCGACCGTCACCACCTCGCCCAGCGACAACTGCGCCTGGAAATGCCGGCAGGTGTCAGGCATCGCCACCAGCTGGCCGTCAAGCTGCACCAGCACCACCCGCCGCCCCAGCAGCGTCACGCCCACCGGGCGGCCTTCCTGCAGCGCCTGCGCTTCGCAGACCGGATGCCAGAATTCGGCCATGCTGCTGCGGAAATCCTCGATCGCCTTGGGGCTGGGGCCAAGGTCGGCGCGTGCAATGGGGTCGAGTGCGGGCATGTGTTTCTCCGTCCTGTCTGTCGCAGTGGGCAGAAGGCCAAAGCCAAGCGTCAACAACAAGCGCCGTTTTGGCGACGCACCGATCTCGAAATCAGAACGCTTTCGCCGCCGCGGCCTGGCGCAGGACCTGTTTCAAATGACCGCAGAAATTCGCCACCGCGACGGGCATCGACGCATCCGCGACCCCGGCGATGACCCGCTGCGGCAGCAGCCCCCGGTCGGCCAGCGGCAGGAAGACAAGCCGCCCGGTCGCGAGCCGATCAAGGATGCCCACCGGCGTCATGATCGAAATCGCCTCGCCCGCCTCGACATAGCGGCTCATGAAGGTGATCGAGTTGGACCTGATCCGCGCGGGCAGCTTCAGCCCGGTGGTCGACAGCACGATATCGAGCTGTTCGGCAATGGTGACGGACGGGTCCGGCAGCACGATCTGATGGCCCAGCAGGTCCGACAGCTGCAGCGCGGGCAGCCGGGTCAGCGGATGGTCCGGGGCGCAGATCACGCCGAGGGGGAAATCCGCATGGGCCGCCTGCACCAGCGACAGTTTCGGCGGCGGGTTGAAGATCAGCGCCAGGTCGGCGGCCCCGTCAGTGGCCTGGGCGATCGCGTCCGCCGCCGAACAGCTGCGGACCTCGAAATCGATACGTGGGTACAGGCTGGCAAAGCTTTCCACCGCCATCGGCAGCAGGTCGGCCAGGACGCTTTCGATGCTGGCGATGGTGATCCGGCCGCGCACCCCGGTGGCAAGCTGGCCGATTTCGCTCATCGCCTTGTCATAATCGCGCAGGGTGCCGCGCACATGGCGGGCCAGGATTTCGCCCGCCGCCGTGGGGCGCAACCCGCGCGGCAGCCGTTCGAACAGCGGCGTGCCCAACTGCGCCTCGAGCTCCAGCAGGTGCCGGTTGATCGCGGAAGGGGAGACATGCACCGCCTCGGCCGCCTTGCGGATCGACCCGTAGCGGATGATCGCATCGAAATAGGTCAGCAGGCGCGCGTGCATTCATAATCTCCAAAAACGCGAACGATGCCGCCTTGCGGGCGGCATCGTTGCGGCTTCGCCCCGTACGGGGGCAAATTCACAGCTTGCCCGGGTCTCAGGGCAGCTTGCGCAGCTCCGGGGCCGGCAGATAGGCATCGGTAAAATAGAGTTCCGGCGTCGGCGCGTTCTTGAACTCATAGGCCGTCTGCATCTGTTCCAGCGCGTGGGCGAAACGCTCGGGCAGCATGCCGCCGAAGCCGTTTTCCTTCACCTCGTCGGTCAGCACGTTGCCGTCGATGGCAAGCTGCAGCCGGCGGGTTTCCAGCGCCGGGTCCATCGCGGGCGCATAGGGTTTCATCGCTTCCACCGCGGCGGCGGGATCGGCGATGGCGCTTTGCCAGCCTTCGGCGATCCCGGTCAGGAAGGCGGTGATTTCTTCCGGGTGCTCGGCCGCGTAATCGGTGTTCACGATGACGGTGGAGCCATAATAATCGATGCCGTTATCGGCAAACAGGAAGACCGAGATATCGTCTTCGGGCACGCCCAGACGGGCCAGCGACAGGAAGACCGAGAAGGAAAAGCCGGTAACGGCCTGCACGTTGCCTTCGGCCAGCATCGGTTCGCGGGTCGGGAAGCCCACCGGTTCGACGGTGATCGTATCCATGTCGAGCCCGTTCAGCTTGGCGAACAGCGGGAACTGCGCCCAGGCGCCATCGGGCGGCGGTGCGCCCAGCACTTTGCCCTGGATGTCGGCGATCTTTTCCACGCCCAGCGATTTGCGGCCGACCATCGCGGTGGCCGGTTTGTTATAGATCACCATGGCGGCGGTGACCGGCGCGCCGGGGTTGGCGTCCAGGAACTTGATCAGCGCCTCGAGATCGGCAAGCCCGACAGGAAACGCCCCGGTGGCGACCTTCGGGATCGCGTCGAGCGATCCTTTCCCGGCCGAGATTTCGACATCCAGACCCTTGCCGGCGAAATAGCCCTTTTCGACCGCCAGCACGTAAGGCGCGGCCGGTCCTTCGAAGCGCCAGTCCAGCGAGAACGGCAGTTTGGTTTCGGCCGCCGCGGCGAAAGTCGAGCAGGCAAGCATCGCGCCGGCCAGCAGGTGTCTTGAAAACATCTGGATCCCTTTCCTGTTCGCATCCGGGTCCACATCAGCACTGAATCCCGTTGCCTTCCATATCAAGTATGAGAGCATCGCGATCTTGTTTTGAGAACGGGTGACGCGGGGGCCGCCCCGGGCGCATCCGCGTTTTGAGCAAATTAGAGGCGAAAGCGGCCCGCGCCCCGGCCGCGTTGCACAAACGGGCGGCAGCCGGAGAAATACCGGGGGCGGGGAACGGATGTCGTTATCTCGGGAAGGGGAACAACTGGCGCCGGCCGGTCCGGCGGACGAAGCAAGGGCCTGATGTGCAGAAGAAAATGGCGATCCCTGAAGGACTCGAACCCTCAACCTGCCGATTAGAAGTCGGCTGCTCTATCCAGTTGAGCTAAGGGACCGCGAAAGGCGGGCGCGTTGCGCCTGCCCTGGTGTCAGTAGGCTGTCAGTGGGTCCAGGCGCCGCGGCGGTTGGTGGCGAAGTTTTCGCCATAGCCGCCCGCCCGCAGGTTGGGCTTGCGCTTGTGGGGTTCGGTGACCACCGCGTCCAGCCCGTGTTCGCGGGCATAGTCCAGCGCCGCTTCCTTGCTGTCGAATTTCAGCCTGACCTGGGTCTGGGTATCCGCGCTGGAGGTCCAGCCCATCAGCGGGTCGATGTCCCGCGCCTGTGCCGGTTCGTAATCCAGAACCCATTGACGGGTCTTGGCCATGCCCGATTGCATGGCGTTGCGGGCCGGTTGGTAAATGCGTGCGCGCATCGGCGACTCCTCTGCTTTGCGGTCTTATCGGGAATATGCGGCATTTTTGCAAGAGCGGGAACCGCCAAGGCGCGCGGGAAAACCGCAGGCCGCGGCACGGAGCGTCGAGGCCCGAAGCAGGAAGGGAAAAACAGCGTTGGCTGCCAGAAGAACCACAGGGAGCGAGGGGTGGGTGAATCGCGGCCCGCCCGGCAGCCAAGCATTCTGAGTGTAAGTGAAGACTATATGCCGAAACCGCCCCCGGACAAGCGCGACGCAAGATTGTTTCAAACAATACACCGAATTTTGTAATATCTAAAAATTCGCTCAATTTCACCCCGACAGGCGCCGCCGGACCGGCGGGGTGAACAGGGGCAATCTCGGGCTTCGGGCCAGATGGGGGTTGAAAGAGAACAAAAAGCGATCAAATTAGCCTGCAACCACCGGAGAGTCCCATGCCCTATGCCCATTCCGACAAATCGGCGCCGATGATGCACGCCCCCGCCCCGGACGTGAAGACCCGCGACAAGCTGGAAGGCGGCAAGCGCTTCGTGATGAAGACCGAATTCGAACCGGCAGGCGACCAGCCCACCGCGATCGCCGAACTGTCCGAGGGCGTCGAAAACGGCGAACACGACCAGGTGCTGCTGGGCGCCACCGGCACCGGCAAGACCTTCACCATGGCCAAGGTGATCGAGGAAACCCAGCGGCCCGCCATCATCCTGGCCCCGAACAAGACGCTGGCGGCCCAGCTTTACGGCGAATTCAAGGGCTTCTTCCCCGACAACGCGGTAGAATATTTCGTTTCCTACTACGACTATTACCAGCCCGAGGCCTATGTCGCACGCTCCGACACCTTCATCGAGAAGGAATCCCAGATCAACGAACAGATCGACCGGATGCGCCACTCGGCCACCCGGGCGCTGTTGGAACGCGACGACGTGATCATCGTCGCCTCGGTGTCGTGCATCTACGGTATCGGGTCGGTGGAAACCTACGGCGCGATGACCCAGGACCTGGAGGCGGGCAAGGAATACGACCAGCGCGCGGTGATCGCCGATCTGGTCGCCCAGCAATACCGCCGCAACGATGCCGGGTTCCAGCGCGGCAGCTTCCGGGTGCGCGGCGACGTTTTGGAAATCTGGCCCGCCCACCTGGAGGACCGGGCCTGGAAGCTCTCCTTCTTCGGCGAGGAGCTGGAAGCGATCACCGAATTCGATCCGCTGACCGGCGAAAAGACCGACACGTTCGAGCGCATCCGGGTCTACGCCAATTCCCACTACGTCACGCCGAAACCGACGATGCAGCAGGCCATCATCGGCATCAAGAAGGAGCTGCGACAGCGGCTCGACCAGCTGGTCGGCGAGGGCAAGCTGCTGGAGGCGCAGCGGCTGGAACAGCGCACCAATTTCGACCTGGAAATGCTGGAGGCCACCGGCGTCTGCAACGGGATCGAGAACTATTCGCGCTACCTGACCGGCCGCGCCCCGGGCGAACCGCCGCCCACCCTGTTCGAATTCATCCCCGACTCGGCCATCGTCTTCGCCGACGAATCCCACGTCACCGTGCCGCAGATCGGCGGCATGTACCGGGGCGACTACCGGCGCAAGATGACGCTGGCCGAACACGGGTTCCGGCTGCCGTCCTGCATGGACAACCGGCCGCTGAAATTCGAGGAATGGGATGCGATGCGGCCGCAATCGGTCTTCGTGTCCGCCACCCCCGCCGCGTGGGAACTGGAACAGACCGGCGGCGTGTTCACCGAACAGGTGATCCGCCCGACCGGCCTGCTGGACCCGGTGGTGGAAATCCGCCCCGTCGACATGCAGGTCGACGACCTGCTGGACGAGGTGCGCAAGGTGTCGGCCGCCGGGTTCCGCACGCTGGTCACCACCCTGACCAAGCGCATGGCCGAAGACCTGACCGAATACATGCACGAACAGGGCATCCGGGTGCGCTACATGCACAGCGACATCGACACGATCGAGCGGATCGAAATCCTGCGCGACCTGCGGCTCGGGGCCTTTGACGTGCTGATCGGCATCAACCTGCTGCGCGAGGGGCTGGATATTCCCGAATGCGGGCTGGTCGCCATCCTGGACGCCGACAAGGAAGGCTTCCTGCGCTCCGAAACCTCGCTGATCCAGACCATCGGGCGGGCGGCGCGCAACGCCGAGGGCCGGGTCATCATGTATGCCGACCGGATCACCGGGTCGATGGAACGGGCGCTGGCGGAAACCGAACGGCGCCGGGTCAAGCAGATCGCCTATAACGAGGAACACGGCATCACCCCCGCCACGGTGAAGAAGAATGTCGAGGATATCCTCGCCGGGCTCTACCAGGGCGACACCGACCAGTCCCGCGTCACCGCCAAGATCGACAAGCCGATGCACGGTGCCAACCTGGAGGCGCATTTGGACGGTCTGCGCGACGAGATGCGCAAGGCCGCCGAGAACCTGGAATTCGAGGAAGCCGCAAGGCTGCGCGACGAGATCAAGCGGCTGGAAGCGGTCGACCTGGCGATATCCGACGACCCGCTGGCGCGGCAATCGGCGGTCGAGGACGCGGTGGAAGCCGCCGGTGCCGCGCGCGGACGCTCAACGGCGGGACGGCCGGGGCAAAGGGGTGGTGTGAAGAAGCGGAGGGGGAGGTGAGGATAAGGCGTAGAAAAAGCCCGTCTCAACCTCATAGGCGCGATCCCCGATATTGCAATGTAGCTTTGGACGCAAATGCGTTGGATCGCTTAGACGCCGAAAGATCAGCTTTGGTGGATGAGTTTCTACGGTTGGAAGCGTCGCTCGGGTTATCTGTAATTAAACCGCACGGCGTCGAAATTGAACTCAATCGCGCAAATACACCGGAGCAAGTACGGGGCGATATGAGCGGTATTTACACGCTGGAGACCGCACTAATTCCTGACGAAGTTAGCCGCAGGGAAGCTATCCGGACATTGATGACTGGAAACGCGCAATCCGACAAACACAAGGATGATGCGGATCACCTTTTTGAAACGTCGAAATATGGTGGCGGTTATTTCGTCACGCATGACAGACGCATACACAAACGAAAAGCTGAACTCGCCTCTTTAGCTCCCGGCGTGCAAGTCGTGACTTTAGAAGAAATGGTGGAAGTCTGCCGCCAATATGCGAAACAACGACACCAGTAAGCCGTAGGGTGGGCTTCCAGCCCACCATTCTCCGGCACCATCCGCGCGAAAGGTTGGATGGAAGCCACCCTACCCTATGTCGAACTGGGCCCTCTCAAGCCAGCCCATCCCAACCCACGCCATCGGCGGGCCGCGGTGCGGCGATCCGGCGGGTGCGATCTGGCAGTTTATCCCGAGGCCCCGCAGGCCCTCCGAACGATGCGCGAACCTCACCCAATCGCCGTGCCGTCTCGCCGTAGGCGAGCCGATTTAAAGTCGGCGCATCTCTGGTGTGACGGGCGGCCCGGGCGTCTGGCGCGGCGGGCTCCGCCCTTGTTCCGCGCCAGGCGTTTGGTTCGCCCAGGCCTCGGAACCAAAAGCGAAAGCACGCCGCAAAGTCCCGGCAGGCCGGGCTGACCCCCGGCCTACGGCGCCATCTCCGCCTCCCCGCCTCACTCGCAGGTCTGTGCCTCTTCCAGCGTCTTGGCTGCCTCCACGCAATCGTAGAGCGCGAGGATCGACCCATAAGCTTCCTGGGCCTCCTTCAACAAGGCGAGATGCTCATCTATCAGGGCGTCGTGTTCGTCCGTGAGCGCGTTGTATTCGTCGACAAGCCCGTTGTAGCGCCCCTGAAGCGCTTGGTAATCCTCGACGCATTCGGTGACGTTCGACCGGCAGGTATAGCCTTGGTAATCGCACTGGCCGCCGTCGAAACAGACCGCGTCGTCGCTGACGCATTTGCCTTCCGATGAACAGACCGTATCGCCCGTATCGAGGCAGGCCGGTCGGCTGCCATAAAGGCAACTGAAGGAGTCCGCCGCCGACGCGCATGTGGCGCCCACGGCGAGAAGCAGCGCCAGCGAAGCCGCGCCAAGAGTTTTCGAGTATTTCACGTTCCCGTCCCTGTGTATTCTTTGTTGGGGGTCTTTTGCCCCTGTAAACAGGGCTAGCAGCCCTGCACCTTTCGGACAATCCATCCGTAGGATGCGCTCCACAGGCCCACGGCAAAGGCGCACGCAGTCCACCGCCCTGCCCCGGCGGGCCTGTGGCGCGCGCCCCGACCGTGCTACCCTGCCGACATGCTGGAACTCGAAACCACCCATTCCCATCTCTACCCCGGCGCGCGGGGGCGGGTTGTGGCGGGCGCGGTTGCCGACGGGCCGGTCACGCTGATCTTCGCCGATGGCGCCCGCGCGGCCGCGACGCTCACCGGCAACCGGCTGCAAGTCGCCGCGCATGAGACGGCGAAGGGCACGGCCATCGCGGCAAAGGGCTGGGCGATCGCCTTCGACGGCGCGGATTTCCGCATCACCGCCCGCGCGGGCTGAGCCTGTCCCCAGGCCCCCGGCTGCGCTACACTCGCCCCATGTCGCGCCTGCTGATCCTCATCGGTGTTGCCCTGATCCTCCTCGGCCTGCTCTGGGGGCCGTTGACGCGGCTGGGGCTGGGGCTGGGGCGGCTGCCCGGCGACATCGTGATCGAGCGGGAAAATCTCCGGCTCTATATCCCCATCACCAGCGCCATCCTGGTGTCGGTTGCGCTGTCGGCCGCCCTCGCCCTCATCCGCCTGGTCCTGGGCCGCTAGCCATGGCCGGGACGCGGAAATGGTCGCAACAGGTCACCGAGACCAGCCATGCACTGGAGCTCGAAGACGGCGTGTTCACCTGGGACGATCCGAAACGCATCGCGGCGTCGCTGAAGCGATCGGCCGAACACAGCCCCCGGCGCAAGGGCACGGTGCTGCAATCGGCCATGTCGATGCTGACATTCTACATCAACCGCGCCGGGCACGGCCTGGACCCGGGGCAGCGGAAAATCCTCGAACGGGCGAAGGACGAACTGCGCACACTGTGCCGGGGCAAGCAGGGATAGACCGACGCGACCGGTTCGGCCGCACCCCGGGTTTCAACGTGCCCGGCCGCGTGCCATAGTCGCCCCGATGACCTAATTTCAGGGACCCCCATGTCGAAATTTCAATTCATCACCGACCATTTCGCCGATATCCCCTATATGAATGAGGCCCGTGCCAATTTGATGCGGAACCTGATCCAGCAGGAAGGCGCGCAGCAAATCCTGGAAATCGGCTTCTTCCAGGGCAAAAGCAGCGCCTATTTCGGCGCCATACTGGAAGATCAGGGGGCCGGGCATCTGGTCACCATCGACAGAAACAGCGCCCGCAACCGGTCGCCGAACATCAACGACCTGCTGGACACCGCGGGGCTGAGCCACCGGGTCGAACCGCGCTTCGCCCACCGGTCCTATACCTGGGAATTGCAGAAGCTGATCAACAGCACGCCGCGGCCGCAATTCGATCTGTGCTATTTCGACGGCGGCCATCACTGGGACGGCACCGGCTTCGGGGTGCTGCTGGTCGACATGCTGCTGAAACCGGGCGGGTTGCTGGTGCTCGACGACATGAGCTGGTCGATGGCCGCTTCCCCCTATCACCAGAAAAACCCCGACACGATGAAGGAGTTTTCCCAGGACGAGCGCGAGGCGAAGACGGTGCAGCTGGTCTGGGACACGGTGCTGCCGCATCTCGGCTATCAGCCGGTCAAGATATACCCCGACGCCGATTGGGGCGTCGCCCGCAAACCAGGGTGAGCGGCGCGGTCACAGCGCAGACGGCCGCCCGCCTTTGCTCAGCACATGCCGCAGACCGGGAAACAGCCAGACAGGGCCAGCAGGCCCAGGATCAAAACGAAACGCATTCTTTCCCCCTCAGATCAGCGGCACGAAGGGCACGCCGCATCCCGCCAGAACCAGCAAACCGCCCAGCATAATCCAACGCATCGCTCAGTCCCCCGTCACGCTCAGCCCGAGCAGGCGCCAGGCCTGCATGCCGCCGCGATAGTAGTAGATATGATCGGCGGGAAAGCCTGCCTCGATCATGTTGCGGATCGCGGTGGGCGACTGGCCGCACCAGTTGCCGTTGCAGAACAGCGCCACGCGCTTGGGCGCCTCGCAGGCCCAGCCGTCGAAATCCGCCTCGCAGCCCAGATCGCCCAGCCGGTCGATCACCTCCGTATAGGGAACGTTGATCGCGCCGGGGATCGATCCGCCTGCGAACCAGTCGGGCAGGCGGCTGTCCATCACCACCACTTCGGGGTCCTGCAGCAGTTCGATCAGTTCCAGCTCGCCGATGGTGGTGACGCCCGGGGCGGGCGACATCGGCTGAATGCAGAACGGCGGACAGGGGCGCGAGGTGCGCGCCCAGTCGCCAGTCAGTTGATTGTCGGCGTCGGGAATGCGGCGGATCACCGCCTCGCCGCCCGGCACCGGCACGGTGACCGACGGTACGTCCTTGCCGATATTCACCGGCTTGTCCTCGGCCCAGGCCAGCGCGGGCAGCAACAGGGGCAGCAAAAGCAGGCTCAGCAGTTTCTTCATTTCATCCTCCTTGCCCCCTGCGGCAGGAGGCGCGATTGAATTCATCGCCACATTTGGGCATACTGTTGTCGTAGAGGGTAACATGTGCGGCGGTCAGGAAAAGGTGAAAACACCCCCCGCCGAACGGATCGAGGCAGAGATATGAAACGCATCCTTTGGGCCGCTTGTCTTGCGGCGATGTTCGCCCCGCTGGGCGTCGAAACCGCACAGGCCGGGCCGATCGACCGCGCCTGCATGGCGTCGCAGCGGCCGCAGAAAAGCTGGGCCCTGTGCCGTTGCATCCAGCAGGTTGCCAACCAGACGCTGAGCCGCGCCGATCAGCGCCGCGCCGCCAAGTTCTTCGAAGATCCGCACAAGGCGCAGGAAATCCGCCAATCCGACAGCCTCTCGCATGAACGGTTCTGGCTGCGCTACAAGGAATTCGGCGCCACCGCCGCGGCAGCCTGCAACTGATCCCGGCAACCATCCGTTGTCACAGCCTTATTGCCAGAACAATCCGCCTGCGCCATGATCGCGCGGAACGGGGGGGAAAGCCATGCGTAAATTCCTTGTCATATTGGATGACAGCCGCGAATGCCTGAACGCGATGCGCTTCGCGGCGATGCGCGCCGCCAAGTCGGGCGGCGGCGTGAAGATCCTGTCGGTCATCCCGCCCGAGGAGTTCAATCACTGGATCGGCGTCGGCGACATCATGCGCGAAGAAGCCCGAGAACGGATCGAGGTGCATTACGAGGTCTTCGCCAAATGGATGCGCGACCGCCAGGGCATCGACCCCGAACTGGTGATCCGCGAAGGCGAACCGGTGACCGAAATCCTGGGCCAGATCGCGGACGATCCCGAAATCGGCATCCTGGTGCTGGGCGCGGGCACCGACAAGAAGGGGCCGGGGCCGCTGGTCACCCAGCTGAGCCGCAGCGCCGGCACCCTACCGGTGCCGATCACCATCGTGCCGGGCGACATGTCCAAGGACCGGCTGGACTCGATCACCTGAGCCCAACAACGGCAGCGCCGCCGCAGCCCGCCCGATTTAGAATCGTTCCAAACCTTGACACACGGGTACTTGAGGCGCATATCCTGACTCAATCAGAAAGGTGTTCCCGCGATGTTCATTCAAACCGAATCCACGCCGAATCCGGCCACTCTGAAATTCCTGCCCGGCCAGGCCGTGCTTGGCGCCGGCACCGCGGATTTCCCCACGGCGGACACGGCAGGCGCATCGCCGCTGGCACAACGGATCTTCGCCGTCAGCGGCGTGACCGGCGTGTTCTTCGGCGGCGATTTCGTGACCGTGACCAAGGCCGATGACGTCGAATGGGATCACATCAAGCCCGGCATCCTGGGCGCGATCATGGAACATTTCCAATCCGGCCAGCCGGTGATGGCGGGCGAAGGCGAAGCGGCTTCGGGCCATGCCGATCATGACGGGCCGGATGCCGAAATCGTTGGCCAGATCAAGGAACTGCTGGATACCCGCGTGCGCCCGGCCGTGGCGCAGGATGGCGGCGACATCACCTTCCACGGCTTCGACCGCGGCGTGGTTTACCTGCATATGCAAGGCGCCTGCGCCGGCTGCCCGTCCTCGACCCTGACGCTGAAGATGGGGATCGAGAACCTGCTGCGCCACTACATCCCCGAAGTGACCGAGGTTCGTCCCGTTGCCGTCTGAACCGCTGGTCCTCGGCTTCGATACATCGGCCGCGCATTGCGCGGCCGCTTTGCTGTCG
Source organism: Thalassovita mangrovi (assembly GCF_009857745.1). Lineage (GTDB taxonomy): Bacteria > Pseudomonadota > Alphaproteobacteria > Rhodobacterales > Rhodobacteraceae > Thalassobius > Thalassobius mangrovi. The sequence continues at coordinate 61,426 of NZ_WWEN01000009.1, read as the reverse complement.
GGCGACCGGGTGATCGCGGCGCGGACCGAAGACATGGGCCGGGGCCAGGCCGAACGGCTGATGCCGCTGCTGGAGGACGTGCTGAAAGAGGCCGGTTTCGGCTGGGCCGACCTGGACGCGATCGGCGTCGGCGTAGGTCCGGGCAATTTCACCGGCATCCGCATTTCGGTATCCGCCGCGCGCGGGCTGGCTCTGGCGCTGGATATCCCGGCGATCGGCGTGAACAGTTTCGAGGCCACCAGCCTGCACGAGACCGAACCGCATATCCCCGTGGTGCCCGCCCCGCGCGATCAGCTTTACGCGGCCCCCGCCGGTGAAGCCCCCCGGATGATAACGCTGGAGGACGCCAAGGCGCTGGATCTCCCGCTGCTCGCCGCATCGTCCCCCGCGCGGCTGGCCGAAAATATCGCACGCATCGCCGCTGCCCGGGTGCCGGGCGACGGGGTGTCCCCTGCGCCTCTTTACATCAAGGCCGCCGACGCCGCACCGCCGCGCGATCCGGCGCCGGTGATCCTGTCCGATGACGCCTGAGGATCTGGCCCGCCTGCACCGCGCCGCCTTCACCGCGCAGCGCCCGTGGTCGGAATCGGAATTCCGCGACCTGCTGGCCTCCCCCCACGTCTTTCTTGTGACGACCGATCACGCCTTTGCCCTAGGCCGGGTGATCGCGGGCGAGGCCGAATTGCTGACCATCGCCACCGATCCGGCCCATCAACGGCAGGGACAGGGGCTCGCGGCGCTGGAGCTCTATCACGAAGAAGCCGCGCAGCGGGGGGCGGAAACGTGCTTCCTCGAAGTGGCGGAAAACAACCTGCCCGCCATCGCGCTTTATAGCCAAAACGGCTACGAAAAAACGGCGGAACGCCCCGGCTATTACCGCCAACCCGACGGGTCCCGGGTGGCGGCATGGATCATGACAAGGCAGTTGACCCAAAGTCACCCCTGAAATTGACCGCCAAGTCAAAGTTTTTCGGCGGTTTGATATTGACGCTCTCCCGACCCTGCGACCTAAATCGCCTCCGGACAGAATAAATCTGCTCGAGCGCGGCCTCCGTTTCACATGGCCGCATATAAAAAACTACGGGAGAGTATAATGAGTCTCATGAAGAATTTCCTCGGCGCAGCCGCAGCCGTCGCCCTGAGCGCCGGTGCAGCCCTCGCCGAACCGGCGGTGATTTTCGACCTCGGCGGCAAATTCGACAAATCCTTCAACGAAGCCGCCTATTCCGGCGCCACCCGCTGGGCCGAAGAAACCGGCGGCAGCTTCCGCGAAATCGAACTGCAATCCGAAGCCCAGCGGGAACAGGCGCTGCGCCGTTTCGCCGAAGCGGGCGCCAACCCGATCGTGATGACCGGCTTCGCCTTCGGCAGCGCCCTGTCCGAAGTCGCCCCCGATTACCCCGACACCAAATTCGCCATCATCGACATGGTGGTGGATCAGCCGAACGTGCGTTCGGTGGTGTTCAACGAACACGAAGGGTCCTACCTGGTCGGCATGATGGCCGCGATGGCGTCGAAAACCGGCACCGTGGGCTTCATCGGCGGCATGGACATCCCGCTGATCCGCAAATTCGCCTGCGGCTATGTGCAGGGCGCCAAGGCGGTCAATCCCGACGCCAAGGTGATCCAGAACATGACCGGCACCACCCCCGCGGCCTGGAACGACCCGGTGAAGGGGTCGGAACTGACCAAGGCGCAGATTTCGCAAGGCGCTGACGTGGTTTACGCCGCCGCCGGCGGAACCGGCGTTGGCGTGTTGCAGACCGCCGCGGATGAAAACATCCTGTCGGTCGGCGTCGACAGCAACCAGAACTACATGCATCCGGGCAAGGTCCTGACCTCGATGATGAAGCGCGTCGACAACGCGGTTTACGACGCGCTGAAAGCGGGCGGGGAGATGGAAACCGGGTTCAACGTGATGGGCGTTTCCAATGGCGGCATCGATTACGCGCTGGACGAACACAACGCAGCACTGGTGTCGGCTGACATGAAGGCTGCGGTGGACGGCGCCAAGGCGAAGATCGCCAGCGGCGAGCTGTCGGTGCATGACTACATGGCCGACAACGCCTGCCCGGTGGAATAACCGATCCGAGAAAAAGCAGTGAAATCAGGGGCCGTGCCATGGCGGTGCGGCCCTTGCCAATGGGGGTTTGTCATGCCGAAATCGGGTAAAACCTATTGCGGGCATCGGGGCAAAACACAGGGGACCACGGCCATGAAATCTATCGGCTCGTCCGGATCGCGGGGGGTCGCATGACGGCGCCTGCACTCGAACTCAAGGGCATTTCCAAGGCATTCGGCCCGGTCCAGGCCAACAAGGACATTTCGATCGCGGTCCAGCCCGGCACGATCCATGGCATCATCGGCGAAAACGGTGCGGGGAAATCGACGCTGATGTCGATCCTCTACGGCTTCTACAAGGCCGACGCGGGCGAGATTTTCATCAAGGGCGAAAAGACCGCCATCCCCGACAGCCAGGCCGCCATCGCCGCCGGCATCGGCATGGTGTTCCAGCATTTCAAGCTGGTGGAAAACTTCACCGTGTTGGAAAACATCATCCTGGGCGCCGAAGACGGGAGGCTGTTGCGCCCGTCGCTGTCCAAGGCGCGCAAGGTTCTCAGGCAGCTGGAACAGGAATATGAGCTGCATGTCGATCCCGACGAGATCATCGAAAATCTCAGCGTCGGCCATCAGCAGCGGGTCGAAATCCTCAAGGCGCTGTACCGCCAGGCCGATATCCTGATCCTGGACGAACCGACCGGCGTTCTGACCCCCGCCGAGGCCGATCAGCTGTTTCGCATCCTCGACCGGCTGCGCGAGGAAGGTAAAACGATCATCCTGATCACCCACAAGCTGCGCGAAATCATGGAAATCACCAACACCGTGTCGGTGATGCGGCGCGGGCAGATGACCGCGACGGTGAAAACCGCCGACACAACGCCGGAACAGCTGGCCGAACTGATGGTCGGGCGCAAGGTGCTGCTGCAGGTGGAAAAGGCCCCGGCTCAACCGGGCAAGACCGTGCTGGAGGTCGAAAACCTGAAGGTGACCGACGCCAAAGGCGTGGCGCGGCTGAAGGGCGTGTCGCTCGATATCCGCGCGGGCGAAATCCTCGGCATCGCCGGGGTGGCCGGCAACGGCCAGTCGGAACTGCTGGAGGTTCTGGGCGGCATGATCCCGGGCGACGGCGTGATCCGGCTGAACGGCGCGGAAATCCCGCTCAGCGGCCAGGGTGCCAACGGGAAGGCGCGCCGCGACATCGGCATCGCCCATGTCCCCGAAGACCGCCAGCGCGACGGGCTGATCATGGATTTCCACGCCTGGGAAAACGTCGCCTTCGGTTATCACCACGATCCGGCCTATCAGAAAAACGCGCTGTTCATGGACAACGCGGCGCTGCGCGAAGACACCGCGCGCAAGATGGAGAAATTCGACGTGCGCCCGCCCGATCCCTGGCTGGCGGCCAAGAACTTTTCCGGCGGCAACCAGCAGAAAGTCGTCGTGGCGCGGGAAATCGAACGCAATCCCGACCTGCTGCTGGTGGGGCAGCCGACGCGCGGCGTCGATATCGGCGCCATCGAATTCATTCACAAACAGATCATCGCCCTGCGCGATCAGGGCAAGGCGATCCTGCTGGTCAGCGTCGAGCTGGACGAGATCATGAGCCTGTCCGACCGCATCGCGGTGATGTTCGACGGCCAGATCATGGGCGAACGCCTGCCCGATCAGACCAATGCGCAGGAACTGGGCCTGTTGATGGCCGGCATGGCAAATGACGGGGGGGCCGCCTGATGGAAAAGATGCCGAAATGGGCCGATGTGGTCCTGATCCCGCTGATTTCACTGATCCTCGCCGCGGCCATTTCGGCCCTGGTGATCCTCGGCATCGGCGAAGACCCGGTGGCGGCGGTCAAGCTGATGGTGAAAGGTTCCCTGGGGTCGACCTATGGCTGGGGCTACACGCTTTATTACGCCACCAATTTCATGTTCACCGGCTTGGCCGTCGCGGTGGCCTTCCATGCCAGCATGTTCAACATCGGCGGCGAAGGCCAGGCGATGCTGGGCGGGCTTGGCGTGGCCCTGGTCTGCCTGTTCGTACCCTGGCCGCACTGGTCGGTCGCCATTCTGGGCGCCATCGCGGCCTCGGCGGTGTTCGGTGCCGCCTGGGCGGCGATCCCGGCCTATCTGCAGGCGCGGCGCGGCAGCCATATCGTGATCACCACGATCATGTTCAATTTCATCGCCGCGGCGCTGCTGAACTATGTTCTGGTCAACCTGCTGCGCCCGGCCGGGTCGATGGACCCGGCGACTGCGAAATTCCCCGCCGCCACCAACCTACCGACGCTGCATGAACTGCTGGCCCCGCTCGGCATCAGTTTTTCCAAGTCGGCCCCGGCCAATGTCAGCCTGATCATCGCGGTGCTGGCCTGTGTCGCGGTCTGGGCGCTGATCTGGCGCACCAGGCTGGGGTTCGAGCTGCGCGCCTTCGGCAAATCCGAAAGCGGCGCGCGCTATGCCGGGATTTCGCCGTTCAAGATCACCATGCTTGCGATGCTGATTTCCGGCGGATTGGCCGGGATGATGGCGATCAACAACGTGATGGGCGAAGCCGAACGGCTGGTCCTGAACGCGGTCGAGGGTGCCGGTTTCATCGGCATCGCGGTGTCGCTGATGGGGCGCAACCACCCGTTCGGGGTGTTCCTGGCGGCGATCCTGTTCGGCTTCCTCTATCAGGGCGGGGCGGAACTGGCGCTGTGGACCAACATCCCGCGCGAACTGATCGTGGTCATTCAGGCGCTGGTGATCCTGTTCACCGGGGCTCTCGACAACATGGTGCGGATGCCGCTTGAGCGGCTGTTCCTCGCCCTGCGCCGGAAGGAGGCGTGACATGGATTATCTGACGCTTCTGCAGGTCCTCGATTCGACCGTTCGCCTTGCCACGCCGCTGCTGCTGGCCTGTCTGGCCGGGCTGTTCAGCGAACGCGCGGGCATTTTCGATATCGGGCTTGAGGGCAAGATGCTGCTGGCCGCCTTCTTCTCGGCCGCGGTGGCCTATGTCACCGGGTCGGTCTGGCTGGGCTTGCTGGCCGGGATCGCCAGTTCGATGGTGCTGGCCGGGCTGCACGGACTGGCCTCGATCACCTTCCGGGGCAATCAGCTGATTTCCGGCGTGGCGATCAACTTCCTCGCCGCCGGGATGACGGTGCTGATCGCGCAGGACTGGTTCAAGCAGGGCGGCCGCACACCGTCGCTGATCGGCGGCGCGCGGTTCGAACCGATCACCCTGCCGCTGGCCGAAACGCTGCAGCCGGTGCCGGTGATCGGGCCGCTGTATCACGACCTGATCTCGGGCCACACGGTGCTGGTCTATATAGCCTTCCTTTGCGTCCCCGCGACCTGGTGGCTGCTGTACCGCACCCGCTTCGGCCTGCGGCTGCGCGCGGTGGGGGAAAACCCGGCGGCGGTCGATACCGCGGGCGTGTCGGTTGTCGGGCTGCGCTATGCGGCGGTGGCGATCTGCGGCATCCTGTGCGGCATAGCCGGGGCATACCTGGCTACCGCGTTGCAGGCGGGCTTCGTCAAGGACATGACGGCGGGGCGCGGTTATATCGCGTTGGCAGCGCTGATCTTTGCCAAGTGGCGGCCGTGGTACGCGCTGTCGGCGACGCTGCTGTTCGGCCTGCTGCAGGCCGTCGCGCTGCGCTATCAGAACATCGACCTGGGCGGTGTGGTGATCCCGGTGCAGGTGATGGACGCGCTGCCCTATATCCTGACCGTGGTGATCCTTGCCGGTTTCGTGGGCAAGGCGATCCCGCCGCGCGCCGGTGGCGAGCCCTATGTGAAGGAACGCTAGAGACCTGCGATAAGCGCTTCTGCTATACTGCGTTACAAATCTGATATGCCCTTCGGGGCACACCAGACCAAAGTTGCAGTATTTTGCGGCGCAGCGCGCTTGATTACGCGGCGCACGTCGAGCTAGGAACGGGCATGCATATCTACCTGCCCATCGCCGAAGTGTCGGTCAATGCCTTCCTGTTGCTGGGGCTGGGCGGCGTCGTGGGCATTCTGTCGGGCATCTTCGGTGTCGGCGGCGGCTTCCTGATCACGCCGCTGCTGTTCTTCGTCGGCATCCCGCCCACCGTGGCGGTGGCGACCTCGGCCAATCAGATCGTGGCCTCGTCGGTGTCCGGCCTGCTGGCGCATCTCAAACGCAAGACCGTCGACCTGAAGATGGGTTACGTTCTGCTGGCCGGGGGGCTGGTGGGATCGGGCTTCGGGGTGCTGATCTTCAACTACCTCAAGTCGCTGGGCCAGGTCGATCTGCTGGTGCGGCTTTGCTACGTGGTGTTCCTGGGCATCATCGGCGCGCTGATGTTCGTGGAAAGCCTGCGCGCGATCCAGCGCGCCCGCAAGGCGGGCGGCGTCCTGCCCCGCAAACGCAAGCAGCGCAACTGGGTCCACGCCCTGCCCTTCAAGATGCGGTTCCGCGCCTCGGGGCTTTATATCTCGGCCATCCCGCCGCTGCTGGTGGGGTTTGCCGTCGGCCTGCTGGCCGCCGTGATGGGTGTGGGCGGCGGTTTCATCATGGTGCCGGCGATGATCTATATCCTCGGCATGCCGACCAAGGTGGTGGTGGGCACCTCGCTGTTCCAGATCATCTTCGTCGCCGGGTTCACCACGCTTTTGCACGCGATCACCAACCACACGGTGGACCTGCCGCTGGCGCTGTTCTTGCTGATCGGCGGGGTGATCGGCGCGCAGCTGGGCACCGGGATCGGGGTGAAGCTGAGGGCGGAAATGCTGCGGGTATTGCTGGCGCTCTTGGTGCTGGCGGTCTGCGGCAAGATCGCGCTGGAACTGCTGATCGAACCCTCCGAGATCTATTCTCTGGCAAAACCGGGGGCGGCAGAATGATCCGCGCCCTGATCCTTTTCCTGCTGTCGCTGATCCCGCTGAAGGCCGCGGCGCAGGAAGAAATCGTGCTGGGCCTGTCACAAAGCGAAGTGGCGATCACCGCGCGGTTCGACGGGTCCGACATGCTGATCTTCGGCGCGGTGAAGCGCGAAACGCCGATCCCCGAACAGCCGCTGGAAGTCATCATCGCCATCGAGGGCCCGTCGGGCCCGATCACCGTGCGCCGCAAGGACCGCCGCTTCGGCATCTGGGTCAACGCCGCCGAGATCGAGGTCGCAAGCGCCCCGGCCTTCTACGCCGTCGCCTCCAGCGGGCCGCTGGAGCAGGTGCTGGACCGGATCGAAAACGAACGCTACGGCATCACCGTTGACCGCGCGATCCAGGCGGTCATTCAGACGGTCGAATACGGCAACACGCAGGATTTCACCGAGGCGCTGATCCGCATCCAGCAGGAAAACGGCAGCTATCAGCGGCTGGAAAACGCGGTGGCGGTCGATCAGCAAACGCTATTCCGGACCTCGATCGCGCTGCCGTCGAACCTGACCGAGGGCGGGTACAAGGCACGGATTTTCCTGACCCGGGGCGGCAGCGTGGTGTCGATGTTCGAAACCGTCATCGACGTGCGCAAGGTGGGGTTGGAACGGTTCCTCTACAACATGGCGCAGGAACAGGCGACGCTTTACGGGCTGCTGTCGATCCTCATCGCGGTGGTCGCCGGTTGGGGCGCCTCGGCCGTGTTCCGGCTGATCCGCAACGGCTAGGCCGGTCCGGGGCGCGCCCCTTCAGCCGCGCCCGATATAGGGCATCTTGGTCGCCATGATCGTCATGAACTGCACATTGGCCTCGGGCCCCAGCTCGGCCATTTGCAGCACCGCCTTGGCGACATCGTCCACCGCCATGGTCGGCGGCGGGTTGTCGGGGTTCTTGGCGATGATGCCTTCCAAAAGCTCGGTCCGCGCATTGCCGATATCGATCTGGCCGCAGGCGATGTCGAAGGCGCGGCCATCGAGCGACAGCGTCTTGGTCAGCCCGGTGATCGCGTGCTTGGTCGTGGTATAGGTCACCGATCCCTCGCGCGGCACATGGGCGCTGATCGATCCGTTGTTGATGATCCGCCCGCCCTGGGGGTTTTGCGCCCGCATCCGGGCGAAACCCGCGCGGGCGCAATAGAACATCCCATCCAGGTTCACCGCCCGCACCAGGTTCCATTCCTCGACGCTGATTTCGTCGATCGGCGCGGCGGATCCGAACATGCCGGCATTGTTGAACAGCACGTCCAGACGCCCGGCCTGATCGACGAAACTGTCGAAGGCATCCTCGACGCTGGCCGGGTCGGTCACGTCGCAGGGCAGGATGACGGCGTTTTCATTGCCGCCCGCCACCTGTTCCAGCGCCTCGCGCCGCCGCGCCAGCAACCCGACGCGCCAGCCCCGGTCCAGGAACAGATGCGCGACAGCCGCGCCGATCCCGGCGCTGGCGCCGGTGATGATGATGGTTTTCATAGCTCCCCCTCCTCCAGTTGCAGGGCCAACGGCGCCGGGGCCGATTTCAGGTCATCGACCCTGAGCGGCCCGCTCGGCTTCGACAGCCGCGCCCGCACCACCCAATGCAGCCGTTCCTCGGCCCGTGTGATGGCAACATAGGCCAGACGTTTCCACAAGGGTTGCCCGGCCTCATTCCTGCCCATCCGGGCGGCGGCGTAAAGGTCGGGGGCAAACACCTGCACATCGCGCCATTGCGACCCCTGCGCCTTGTGGATCGTCACCGCCGCGCCATGCAGGAACACCGCACCCATGCGGGCGGCGAAGGGGATGAACGGTTCTTCCTCGTCCGGCTTTTCGATCTTCACGATGGAAGCGGCGGATACCTGCGGGTCCTCGGCGCCCATCACGTGCAGCCGCGAAAATCCCGGTTTCCGGCCGGGGCCGAGATAGATCACCTGCGCCCCCTTGATCAGGCCGCGCGCTTCCAGGTCCAGCCGCTTCTTGCGGTGTTTCAGCGGCAATTCGATCCCGTCGCAGATCAGCGGCTCGCCGATCAGCAATTCGTCCTCGGGCGCCTCGTAAACCGCGCGGAACGCGTTGATCAGCCGGATACGCGTGGCGTTGCGCCAGACCAGCACCGGTGATCGCGCCATCAGGTCGACCTCCACCCGCTGCGCCCAGACGACACGTTCGTCCTTGCGCGCGGTCTGTTCGACCATCCGTTCGAAATCCTCGAACCCCACCTCGGGATCGGCCAACGCGTGGGCCAGATCGAGGATCGGGTTATCGGCCTCCTGCCGGTGGATGCGGTGCAGGTTCAGCACCGCCGGTTCCGGCAGGGTTTCAAACACCATCTTGCCCGACTGTCCCACCGGCGCCAGCTGCGCCGGGTCGCCGAACAGGATCAGGGTCGGGAAGATTTCCTTCAGATCAGCGAATTGCTTGTCGTCGAGCATCGAGGATTCATCGACAAACCCGATATCCAGCGGATCGTCGCGCCGTTTCCAGCCGGTGATGAAATCGCTACCCCGCAGCCCGGCCGCCGCCAAAGCGCCGGGGATCGATTTGTGCAGCTGGTAAAAGGCATGCGCGCGTGCCAGCGCCTCCTCGGTCAGCTCTTCTATCTCGGGCTTTTCGCCGTTGCCCGCCAGCCATTCGGCGATCTTTTCGTATTCCGGGTCGTAAACCGGCGTGTAGAGGATGCGGTGAATTGTGGTCGCGGGCACGCCACGTGTGCGCAACACGCTCGCCGCCTTGTTGGTCGGCGCCAGGATCGCCAGCGTACGCCGCTCCTTGCGCTTGCGGCCCTCGTAATCGCCCGACACCACGTCGACGCCCGCCGTTTCCAGCGCCTTGTAGAGCTCGGCCAGCAGCAGCGTCTTGCCCGATCCGGCCTTGCCGGTGACGGCCAATACGCGGGCCTTGCCTTCCATCGGCGGGGTCAGGATGCCCTCGGCCAGATCGACACCGACCGAGCGCAGCGCCTCGGCGATACGGTCATAGGCTTCGGCCTGGTCATGGGAAAATTGCAGCGCGGGAACGGTCATGGCGCGACCCTATATCGGGGCCGGGGAAAGGGCTAGGGAAGGACGGTGAAATTCTGCATGCGGGCCGCGTCAGGTTGGGCACGGCCCGGCCGCGCGGCCGGGCAACCGCCCGGCGCGCGCCGGGCGTATCCCGCAAAAAAATCCGCGGCGCTTTTGCAAGCGCCGCGGATCTATCGTTTAAACCGATGTGGTTACTTCTTGCCCGCTTCCAGCACGTCCTCGAAGGTACGCAGCCCGGTGCGCGGCGCCTGAACCAGCACCGCCATGTTGCCGGGCTTGTGTTCGTTTCGCAGCATCTTCAGGTGTGCGTCGGGGATTTCCGCCCAGGGGAAAACCTCGGACATGGTCGGGTCGATCCGGCGTTCGATCATCAGCTTGTTCGCCGCCGCAGCCTGCTTCAGGTGGGCGAAGTGCGACCCCTGCAGGCGCTTCTGGTGCATCCACATGTAACGGACGTCGAAGGTGCAGTTGAAGCCGCTGGTCCCGGCACAGATCACCACCATGCCGCCCTTCTTGACCACCAGGGTCGACACCGGGAAGGTCGCTTCGCCGGGATGTTCGAACACCATGTCGACGCTGACACCCTTGCCCAGGATATCCCAGATCGCCTTGCCGAATTTGCGCGCCTCTTTCAGCCAGGCGTTATATTCCGGCGTACCGACCTTGGGCAGCTGGCCCCAGCAATCGAATTCCTTGCGGTTGATCACGCCCTTGGCGCCGAGGTTCATCACGAAATCGCGCTTGTCCTCGTCGGAAATCACCCCGATCGCGTTGGCGCCGGCGGCATTGGCCAGCTGGATCGCGAAGGACCCCAGACCGCCCGAGGCGCCCCAGACCAGCACGTTCTGACCGGGCTTCAGTTCATGCGGGTGGTGGCCGAACAGCATCCGATAGGCGGTGGCCAGCGTCAGCGTGTAACAGGCGCTTTCTTCCCAGGTCAGGTGCTTGGGGCGCGGCAGCAGCTGCTGCGCCTGCACGCGGGTGAACTGGGCAAAGGACCCGTCATAGGTTTCATAGCCCCAAATCCGCTGGGTCGGCGAAAACATCGGGTCGCCGCCGTTGCATTCCTCGTCGTCGCCATCATCCTGGTTGCAGTGGATCACGACCTCGTCGCCCACTTTCCAGGTCTTCACCTTGTCGCCCACCGCCCAGACGATGCCCGACGCGTCGGACCCGGCGATGTGATAGGGGTGCTTATGGGAATCGAAGGGCGAGATCGGCACGCCCAGCCCGGCCCAGATGCCGTTGTAGTTCACGCCCGCGGCCATCACCAACACCAGCACTTCGTGGCTGTCAATTTCCCAGGTATCGACGACTTCGACCTGGAAGGATTTGTCCGGTTCACCATGGCGGTCCTGGCGGATCGCCCAGGAATACATTTTCTTCGGCACATAGCCCAGCGGGGGCATTTCGCCGATCTCGTAAAGGTCCTTTTCAGGCGCGTCGTACGGGGCGATCCCCGTGTCGGTATCCAGAGCCATCCTTGCCTCCAATATTGGTCATGCCGCGATGCAGAATCGCGCGATCTGACCCGAGAGATAAAGATGGGCGCGCAACAATGCAATCAGTTTAAACTCATTTTTGTAATTTTATGACCTCGCAACCGCAGAAACACTTTCTGCGACCGCATAATCTGCCGCTTCATATAGGCAGGCGCCCCGACAGCGCGTATTTTGCACTTGCGAAGGGAACGCAGCGGAAATGCCGCGACGCGGCGAATTGACAGCGCCACAATATTCCAAGTATCAACACCCAAGCGCAAGATTATTGCCCATCTGATTCACGAGGCCGCGATGACCGAGACGACGAAAGACCGACCCTGGCTGTTCCGCACCTATGCGGGCCATTCGACCGCGAAAGCGTCGAACGCGCTTTACCGCTCGAACCTCGCCAAGGGGCAGACCGGGCTTTCGGTGGCCTTCGACCTGCCGACCCAGACCGGCTATGACAGCGACCATATCCTGGCGCGGGGCGAGGTCGGCAAGGTCGGCGTGCCAGTCTGCCATCTGGGCGACATGCGGGCGCTGTTCGATGACATCCCGCTGGAACAGATGAACACCTCGATGACGATCAACGCCACGGCGCCCTGGCTGCTGTCGCTGTATATCGCCACGGCCGAGGAACAGGGCGCGGATGTGTCCAAGCTGCAGGGCACGGTGCAGAACGACCTGATCAAGGAATACCTGTCGCGCGGCACCTATATCTGTCCGCCGAAACCATCGCTGAAGATGATCGCGGACGTGGCCGAATATTGCTATTCCAACGTGCCCAAGTGGAACCCGATGAACGTCTGTTCCTACCACTTGCAGGAAGCGGGCGCGACGCCGGAACAGGAACTGGCCTTCGCGCTGGCCACCGCGCAGGCGGTGCTGGACGAATTGCGCCCGCGCGTGCCCGCCGAGGATTTCCCGGCGATGGTCGGGCGGATTTCCTTCTTCGTGAACGCCGGCATCCGGTTTGTCACCGAGATGTGCAAGATGCGCGCCTTCGTCGATCTGTGGGACGAGATCTGCCAGACCCGCTATGGCGTCGACAATCCGAAATTCCGCCGCTTCCGCTACGGCGTGCAGGTAAACAGCCTCGGCCTGACCGAACAGCAGCCGGAAAACAACGTCTACCGCATCCTGATCGAAATGCTGGCGGTGACCCTGTCGAAAAAGGCCCGCGCCCGCGCGGTGCAGCTGCCCGCCTGGAACGAAGCTTTGGGCCTGCCGCGCCCGTGGGATCAGCAATGGTCGCTGCGGATGCAGCAGATCATGGCCTATGAAACCGACCTGCTGGAATACGAGGACCTGTTCGACGGCAACCCGGCGGTGGATGCCAAGGTCGAGGCGTTGAAGGACGGCGCGCGGCACGAACTGGCCAATCTCGACGGGATGGGCGGCGCGGTGGCCTCGATCGAATACATGAAGGGGCGGCTGGTCGAATCCAATGCCGAGCGGCTGAACCGGATCGAAAAGAATGAAACCATCGTGGTCGGCGTCAACAAGTGGACCGAAGGCGAAGCCTCGCCGCTGATGAGCGGCGATGGCGGCATCATGGTCGTCGACCCGGCGGTGGAAGCCGAGCAGGTCGAGCGGCTGAACGCCTGGAAGGCCGAGCGCGACCAGGCAGCGGTGGACAAGGCGCTGACCGATCTGCGCGCGGCGGCACAGGCGGGCGACAATATCATGCCGGCCTCGATCAACGCGGCCAAGGCCGGCGTCACCACCGGCGAATGGGCCGCGCAGATGCGTGCGGTTTACGGCGAATATCGCGGCCCGACCGGCGTGTCGAAATCGGTCAGCAACAAGACCGAGGGGCTGGAAGACATCCGCGACGCGGTGGATGCGGTCAGCGACAAGCTGGGCAGACGTTTGAAATTCCTCGTCGGCAAGCCGGGGCTTGACGGCCATTCCAACGGCGCCGAACAGATCGCCTTCCGCGCCCGCGACTGCGGCATGGATATCGATTACGAAGGCATCCGTCTGACGCCCGAGGAACTGGTCAAGGCGGCAAAGGAAAGCAAGGCCCATGTGGTCGGCCTGTCGATCCTGTCGGGGTCGCATATCCCGCTGGTCGAGGACATGATGGAACGGATGCGCGACGCGGGGCTCAGCCATGTGCCCGTCGTCGTCGGCGGTATCATCCCCGATAACGACGCCGTCCGGCTGCTGGAAATGGGCGTGGCCAAGGTTTATACGCCGAAGGATTTCGAGCTGAACGCGATCATGAAGGACATCGTGACGCTGGTCGGTCCCAAGGCGGTTGCAGCCGAGTAATCCAGGTCCGAAAAGACGCGGAACCTACAAGATTTGCGCCCCGGAAAGCCATCGGTTTTCCGGGGCGTTTTCTGTTTCAGAAAACGCCCTGCCCCCGCCCCGCTTGCCCGACTCGCCTCTGCGGGCCTACCCTGTCCGCAGGCAACAGGAAGGTCCCGATGCGCCAGATCGCCATGCAAGCCCGCGTCACCGGCCGCGTTCAGGGCGTCGCCTTTCGCGCCTGGACCCGGGCGCGCGCCGAAACGCTGGGCCTGTCGGGATGGGTGCGCAACAACGGTGACGGATCGGTCAGCGCCCTGTTCTGCGGCAATGAGGACGCGGTTGAAACGATGATCGGCGAATTGTGGGATGGTCCCGGCGCAGCCTCGGTCACCGATGTGCAGACCGAAGCGGCCAGCCATGACGCCGCCCATACGGGCTTCCGCATCCTCCATTGATATCCGGCCGTGGCAGGCCATCCCGCCACGACCCGCTCACTTCGACGCCGCCGCCAGCTTTTCCAGCATTTCCAGCGCCGCGTCGCCCGATTTGGACAATAGATCGGACGCCGCCAGCGATGCCTTCGCCGCCGCCTCGATCACGCCTTGCGCATCCGCGCCCCCCGCCCCGCTGAGCGCCTTGGCATAGGTGGCTTCGGTCATGATCTGGACCCGGCGCAGATGATCCACCGCATCCTGCAGCGCGATCGACGCCGTCTGTGCAATCGCCAGCGCCAGCCCGGCCCCGGCGAGTTGATCTGGATTGCCCGCGACCAGGCGGCGCAATTCATCCGCTGCTTGCAGCGCCTGGGAATTCAGCGGCGTTTGATTGTCCTGAAGACCCCCGTCGGGGCCGGGCTGTGTCGGATCGCTCATTTCAGGGCTCCTTTTGCATCCGCGACGACAGCCGAAAGAGACGCCTCCGCCAGGGTCTGCCCCGCCTGCTGCCGGGCCGCCGCGTTTTCAAAGCCGATCCCCATCGCATGGGCCCAGACCTGTTGCTGCGCGCCCAACGCCGTCGCCGGCGCGGTTCCAAGGCTCATCAGGGCGGATTGCGTCACCGCATCGGTGATCTGCCCGTTCACACTGGTCGGCAGTGCCATCAGGTTCCTTTCCCTTCCAGCAGTTGTTTGACAGCGCTGGTCAGCACCGCCTGCAACAGGGTTGCGCCGGCCTGCTGGCTGCTGACCGCGTTTTCCATCAGGATGCCCGAAGAATGCGCCGCCGCCTGGTACAGCGATCCCATCGCCATCGCCGGAGATTCGGACAGGACCTTGACGTTGGTTTGCGTCACCGCGTCGGTGATCTGATCGTTTACGGCTGTTGGGAATGCCATTATTTCTTACCTCTCGTTGGATTTTGCACCGGGCCGCCATCGCCCAGCAGGGTCATGACACACTGGGTCGTCGCGGCCTGGGCCGTGATCGCGTTTTGCTGCTGGGCGTTCACCGCGTTCTCGAACAGCATGGCGCTGGAATGGGACAGCGACTGACAAACCGTCCCCATTGCCATCGCCGGGGCCTCCGCCAGTGTTTTCAGGTTGGCCTGGGTCACCGCGTCGGTCACCGCCGGCGCGACGCCGGCTTCGGCACTGTCTTCTTTGTCGACCTTTTCGGCCATGCATGGTCCTCCTGCTGAAATAGATGTTCAGGCGCCGGACAGGATCGACCGGCACAACTGCGCCAGCTTTTCCTGTTGCGCCATCTGCGCCTGCTGCTGCCGATCGGTCGCCGCCAGCATCATCTCCGACAGCTCCCGTGCGAATTCCAGTTGCGCCTTGATGGTTTCGGAAATGTCCAAATCGTCCGGGTCCGGCACGCGGGGCCTCCTTGAATACGGGCTCAAAGCCATCACGCGACATCTAAAAGGCGAATCGTTAACAAACTTCTCCCTTCGACTGAAAGTTCCGTGTCAGGTTTCCCCCACGTCCGGTTTCACCCTTTGTTGTCATGTCCTGCGGACTTCTTCATTGTGGTTTCAAAATGCGAGAGGGTCTCGAATGAGTGTGCAGATACGCCCGCTGAGGGCCGAGGACGAAGCGGAGTGGCGGCGGTTGTGGACCGCTTACCTGGTATTTTACGAAAGCAGCGTTTCCGAAGAGGTCTACCAGACCACCTTCGCCCGGCTGATCGATCCCGAACGCAAGCAGCAATGCGCCTTGCTGGCCGAACTCGATGGCAAGCCGGTGGGCCTGGTGCATTACATCTATCACGCCCATAACTGGCGGGTCGAAGACATCTGTTACCTGCAGGATCTCTATGCCGATCCGGATGTACGGGGCAAAGGCATCGGCCGGGCGCTGATCGAAGCGGTCTACAAGGCCGCCGACGATAACGGCACCCCGGCGGTCTATTGGATGACGCAGGAATTCAACCACACCGCCCGGCAGCTTTATGACCGCATCGGCACCCTGACACCTTTCATCAAATACCAGCGCTAGGAAGTCCCATGACCATTCACATCGGTGCCAAACCCGGGGAAATCGCCGAAACCGTGCTGCTGCCCGGCGATCCCTACCGCGCCAAATGGGCGGCGGAAACCTTCCTCGACGATCCCAAGCTGGTCAACGAGGTGCGCGGGATGCTGGGCTATACCGGGACCTACAAGGGCAAGCCGGTCACCATCCACGGGTCCGGCATGGGGATGCCGTCGCTGTCGATCTACGTGAACGAATTGATCCGCGATTACGGTGCGAAAACGCTGATCCGCATCGGGTCCTGCGGCGGCATGCAGGACAAGGTGAAGGTCCGCGACGTGATCCTGGCGATGACCGCCTCGACGATTTCCACCCCGTCGCGCGGCATCTTCAAGGAGTTGAACTTCGCCCCCTCGGCCGACTGGTCGCTGCTGAAGGCCGCCGCTGACGCCGCAGAAGCCAAAGGCGTCGTCCCCCATGTCGGCGGCATCTATTCGGCCGATGTGTTCTATGACGAACGACCCGACCTGAACGAACAGATGGTCCGCCACGGCATCCTCGGCGTGGAAATGGAAGCGGCGGAACTTTACAACCTCGCCCTGCGCCACGGGGTGCGGGCTCTGGCCGTGCTGACCGTGTCCGACCACCTGCTGACCCACGAAGCGCTGCCGTCGGAAGACCGCGAGAAATCTTTCGGCGACATGGTGGAAATCGCGCTAGAGGCGGCTTTCGCGTAACGCCGCCGCCAGCCGCGCCAGCGGTTCCCGCACCGGCTGGCGCAGTTGCAGGATCAACGCCTTGCCGGTGGCGACCGGGTGGTCGAACGGCGCCACCAGCCTGCCCTCGCGCAACTCTCGCTCGATCAGGCAGCGATGCCCGATCAGCACCCCGGCGCCGTTGACCGCCTCCTGCACCGCCAGCGCGTAAAGCGAAAACACCGGCCCGCGCACCGTCGGCGCCTCGGCCCCGGCAATCCGTTGCAACCAAAGCGGCCAGTCCTGCGCCCAGGCGCTGTCGGACAGGCAATTCACCCCGGCCAGATCGGCAACGTGGGCAAGACCGCCCTCCAGGGCGGGAGAACAGACCGGCAAAACCTCATCCCCGGCAATCGCCTCGCCCTCCGCCGGGTCGCCAAAGAACAGCGTCATGTCGAAGGGATCGCGTTCCAGGTTGGGCGGCTGTTCCATCGCCGTCACCGATATTTCCAGATCCGGCAACGCCCGGCGCAGCCCCGGCAGCCGCGGCGACAGCCACAGCTGCGCCACCGCAGGCAGCGCCGCGATATGCAACCGGTTGGGGCTGGCGACCGCCCTGATTTCCTGCACCGTCGCGGCGATCTGATCGAAGGCGCGGGTCGCCAGCGGCAGCACCTGCCGCCCCATGTCGTTCAGCACCACGCCCTGCGCCTGCCGGTCGAACAGCGCCACCCCGGCCCAGTCTTCCAGCAGCTTGACCTGCTGCGCCACCGCGCCCGGCGTGACGCATAATTCCTCGGCCGCGCGGGAAAACCCGCCCAGCCGCGCCGCCGCCTCGAAGGCGCGCAGCGCGTTCAGCGGCGGGCCGGAGGGGCGTGGCGGGCGAACGGGCATGATAGACCTAGAATTTCTAGGCCAAGAATACATGAAAACTGATTTGCGCAAAGCCCCTCGCCGCGATTTTCTGGCTGCAAACCACTCAGGAACCGATCCATGTCCCATCTCAGCAAACGCAACTGGGTGCCGTCCCAGGCCGAAACCCTGGTGCAGCGCATCGCCGACGACACCGCCACGGCGGACAGCGCCGATCTGGCCGCCCGCCTGGAATCCCTGGCCGACAGCAACCGGCAAATCCACGAACGCGACTGTTTCAACCTCAACCCCGCGACCAACGTGATGAACCCGCGCGCCGAGGCGCTGCTGGCCTCTGGCATCGGCACCCGTCCCTCGCTGGGCTACCCGGGCGATAAGTACGAGATGGGGCTGGAGGCGATCGAGGAAATCGAAGTGATCGCGGCCGAGCTCAGCGCCGAGATTTTCGACGCGAAATATGCCGAAATCCGGGTGCCGTCGGGCGCCATCGCCAACCTTTACGGCTTCATGGCGCTGGCGAAACCGGGCGATGCGATCATCACCCCGCCCGCCAGCATCGGCGGCCATGTCACCCATCACGCGGCGGGCTGCGCCGGGCTTTACGGGCTGCAAAGCCATGCCGCCCCGGTCGATGCCGACGGCTACAGCGTCGATCTCGACGGGCTGGCAGAGCTGGCCGAGCGGGTCCGGCCCCGGATCATCACCATCGGCGGCAGCCTGAACCTGTTCCCGCATCCGGTCGCCGACATCCGCGCCATCGCCGACACCGTCGGCGCGCATGTTCTGTTCGACGCAGCGCATCAATGCGGCATCATCGCCGGTCAGGCCTGGCCCAATCCGCTCGATCAGGGTGCGCATCTGATGACGATGAGCACTTATAAATCGCTCGGCGGCCCGCCCTCGGGGCTGATCGTCAGCAACGACATGGAAATCGCGCAGCGTCTCGACGCCATCGCCTTCCCCGGCATGACCGCCAATTTCGACGCCGCCAAATCCGCCGCCCTGGCGATGACCATGCTGGACTGGCGCGATCACGGCACCGGCTATGCCAAGGCGATGATCGACACCGCCCAGGCGCTGGCCAAGGAACTTGGCGATCTCGGCCTGCCGGTCTTCGCCGCCGGCAAGGGCGCCACCGCGTCGCATCAATTCGCGCTGGAAGCAGCCGGGTTCGGCGGCGGTCAGGCGGCGTCGAAGAAACTGCGCAAGGCGGGGTTCCTGGCCTGCGGCATCGGCCTGCCCATCGCAGAGGTCGAAGGCGATCTGAACGGACTGCGCATCGGCACGCCGGAACTGGTCCGCTGGGGCATGACGCCCGATGACATGCCGGAACTGGCCCGGCTGATCGCGGCAGCCCTGCGCGCCAACGCGCCCGAAACCCTCGCCGCCGAGGTCGCAGAATGGCGCAAGAGCTTCGACCGGCTGCATTTCATCCACGCCAGCTGATCGGTCTTCATATCAAGAAAAAAAGCGGCATCCGCCCCGTTCGGGTGTCGCCTTCTCATGAACCAGAAATATTTGCCAAGCAGAAAAGCACACACAAGAGCGTGCAAAATATGGATTGATTCATATCAAAGCGGTGCGGACGTTCCCGCTGAACCTTGGGAGCATAATTTTTCTGATTCAGGAGGTTCAGATGATTATTGCAGACTTCACCCGTAAAACCGCAATGCTGCTCGGTGTATCGACCTTGGCACTCACCTTTGCGATCGCCGTAGCGCCAGAATTCAGCCCCAATACGGGGGCAGC
Organism: Thalassovita mangrovi; assembly: GCF_009857745.1. Classification (GTDB taxonomy): domain Bacteria; phylum Pseudomonadota; class Alphaproteobacteria; order Rhodobacterales; family Rhodobacteraceae; genus Thalassobius; species Thalassobius mangrovi. The sequence continues at coordinate 42,009 of NZ_WWEN01000009.1, read as the reverse complement.
TTTCGCCGCGTCTGACAACGCAGGCGGCGGCAGCAGCGGTAGCGACGATGGAGGCAACCAAGGGGGCAACGACAGCAGCGGCAATAACGACAGCGGCAGCGGCCCGAGAGGCGGTGCGGGAGAACCGGACGAATCCGATGGGGAAGGTCCGCAGGCCGGCCAGCCCACAGGAGATCAGGGCGGCTCGCCGAACTGGGCTGAGGGAAGGATTCCCGAAGTGGAGCTTGGTCGCCTGAATGTGGCGCGCTCACCCAGCCACGTCTTGGATCAGGCCTACACGGAGGCCGTGAACAATATCACCCAGGACATGCTGGATTTCTACAACATGACGCTGGAGGAAATGGTCGATGCCCTCAGGAACGATTTCGAAAATCAGACCTACATCGACTCTCCGCTCGCAAATCTCGCCCTGCTTCGTGACGCACTCGATGGAACGTCGGCTTTGACGGACCTCGGCGTAACCACCGACGTCGACACGTTGATGGCGGTGTTCCTCGGCGTGGCTTCCGACAAGGGTGTAACTGTCACGACAGACACCGCTATAGCCGTGAGCACTATTCTTGGCGAGCCACTCTCTGAAGAGGACGCCGAGGCGCTTGCGGCCGATGCCGAAGCAATTCGGGACGCGGTTGAAGACGGACACGGCTAACCGATTCCTGATAGCAAGCCGCCTCCGACGCATCCCTCGGGGGCGGGAAATAGACGCAATATTTCTGGCACTCTTCTATCGATAGGCCTTTGGCTAGACAGCAGGGACGGCGCGGACAGGCATTGTTCGCGCTGTTTTCTTTTCGATTGCCGCTTAGCTCAGCGCCCGTGCGACCGGTCGTAGCCATTCACCTCCGGCTGCGACCAGCCCCGCAACGCCCCTTCCTCGGGCGCGAATACCTCGACCAGCAGGGGGTAACAGGCCGCCGCGTCGCTGGAATGTTCCGACGAACAATCCCCGCCCGGACAGGCCGACAGCGCGCCCAGCAGGTCGATCTCGGCGAAGAATTCCAGGTAATCGCCGGGGCGTACCGGGCTCGCCTTCATGAAATACTGGCCGGTATCGCGGGTAAACCCGGTGCACATGAAGACGTTCAAAACGTCATGCACATGCGGTTCGGCCTCGGCCAGTGTCATTCCGGTCGCATCGGCCAGCGCCCGGGTCAGGTTGGAATGGCAGCAATGGTGGTACTGCCCGCCCGACAGCAGGTTATGGGTATAGGGATCGCAGCGGGTGCCGATCACGTCATGCACCGACCCGCCATATTCGTCGATCCCGTACCAGGACAGCGTGTCCTCGATAATCGTCGCCATCGGCCGCAGCGTGGGGAAGGAGGACCACATCCGCTCGCCTACGCTCAGATGGGTGCCGTGCAACGCCCGCGTCTTGCCGGAATAGAACCGCTCCGACAGGTCATGCACGTTCCACAGGTTCAGATCGCCCACCTGCGCACCGTCGATCGAGGAAATGCGGAAAAACTGCCCCGCGCCCACCCGGAAACTGCCTGCATCGCGCGGCGGCACCAGCACCTCGTCCACCTTCCGCGCCCCTTCCCGGGCGGCGCGATACAGTGCCAGGTCGACCGGGGGCAGGGTATCGTTGGGATAGCAGATCACCGGTGGAACGGCGCGGCGGGCCTCGGCATCGGCGGGAATATCGGGCATCTTTCGACCTCGGGCATCACAGGGAAGGCGGCGGCGTTTTTGCCAGACAATCCTTGGGCGGCCTGCCGTCCGAAGTAAAGCTTTCGGCGCCGCAGACCATGCAGCGATAGCAGCTTTGCCCATTTGCGTCGCGGCGCCGGTCGGCGCGCCATTTGCACTGGCGCGTGCGGCGGTTGGAAAAGATCAAGATCAGGACGAAGGCGATGACAAAGCCGAGCGGAAAAATCATGCGCCGGTTCTACCGTGCGGCGGCGGCGGCGAAAAGCAGCTGAGGGCGCACCGCTTGGCCGAAACGAAAAAGGCGCGCCCGGGGCCGGGTGCGCCTTTTGCCAATATCGATCGACGGGTCGCCTCAGGCGGCCGCGGCGTATTCGTAGTATTCGACGAAATCATCGTCGCTGCCGTGCACGGCCTCTTCAGGGATGTAATAGGCAAAGGCCTGATCCAGAGCTTCCAGCGCTTCGCGGGCAAGGTCTTGTTGGGTTTTTGCGGTATCGGACATCATAGCCTCGGTTCTTCGATGTTCCTCCCGTGAGCCGTAAATAAACAATCCGGGGGAAATAACATCCGCCAAAGCAGCAATGCTGCTATGCAGCATTTGCAGGTTTGACCCGGCGGAAAGGAAAAGGCCCACCACAAGGGCAGGCCTTTCAAAGGCTTGGATACGTCAGACCCGACCTTACACGGTGCGGTTCACCAGCATCCGCTTGATCTCTGCGATCGCCTTGGCCGGGTTCAGGCCTTTCGGGCAGGTCTTGGTGCAGTTCATGATCGTGTGGCAGCGATAGAGCTTGAACGGATCTTCCAGATCGTCCAGCCGTTCTCCGGTGGCTTCATCGCGGCTGTCGATGATCCAGCGATAGGCATGCAGCAGGGCGGCCGGCCCGAGGTACTTGTCGCCGTTCCACCAGTAGGACGGGCAGGAGGTCGAGCAGGACGCGCACATCACGCATTCATACAGACCGTCGAGCTTCTTGCGGTCCTCGATCGACTGCTTCCATTCCTTGGCTGGACGGTTGGTCTTGGTTTCCAGCCAGGGCATGATCGACGCGTGCTGGGCATAGAAATGGGTCAGGTCGGGGATCAGGTCCTTGACCACCGGCATATGCGGCAGCGGGTAGATCTTGACCGTGTCCGACTTGACCTCGTCCATGCCGTAGATGCAGGCCAGCGTGTTGATGCCGTCGATATTCATCGCGCAGGACCCGCAGATACCTTCGCGGCAGGACCGGCGGAAGGTCAGGGTCGGGTCGATCTCGTTCTTGATCTTGATCAGCGCGTCCAGGATCATCGGGCCGCATTTGTCCATGTCGACGAAATAGGTGTCGACCCGGGGGTTTTCGCCGTCATCGGGGTTCCAGCGGTAAATCTGGAACTTGCGCACATTCGTGGCGCCTTCGGGCTTGGGCCAGGTTTTCCCGGTACGAACGCGGGAATTCTTGGGGAGCGTCAGTTGGACCATTGTCGCCTCTCCTACTCAACTGCTTTTTGATGCGGGCATTGCGGACCGCAACGAGGTGTTTCCAAGGGTTGCCGGGCAAAGCCCCCGGCCAGAGCAGCATCCGGGCAGGCCCCGAATGCGCGGTTCATTCTGATGTCATCGGCCTGTGCCGCCTTCGCCGCCATGACCATTACTCCACCACACAATAGCCGGACCCGCCATACATCACCGATGCGCGTCTTGGGCAGATCGGGCTGGATCCCGACCTCACCACGCCGGGGGCGGGGTAACGCGGCGCAACGGCCGCAGCAGAGGGCGGAGTGCCATAGCTGTAATCCCGGACAACCTGACCTTCGGGGGTTTTCCGGAGCTTGGACGTCTGATTGGACGCGATCACCGTCTGGAACGGAACGCCGTCCTGCGCCGCCTTGGCCTGGATGCAGGCATTCAGCGCGGCCGCCCCTTCGGCGGTCCCCCCCTCGCCGGGCACGACATTGGTGGCAACCGGTCCAGCCGCGGATACATACGATCCGGGCGCGTCCACTTCGAACATGCAGCTGACCGCGTATTTCGGCTGCCGAGCGGCGCCGCAGGACATCAGGACCGAAACCGCCAGAAGGGGCAGGAATTTAAACATGCGCTTGTTCATTCCGTACCGAACCCTTCCAGACGCCCGGCATCGCGGACAAACAGTGTATTTCCTTCGCCTTCGAACCGGGACGTATACCCGGCGGCGGTGATCCGGCCGACCAGGTCGCTGTCCCAGGTCGCGGCATGTTCGGTTTCGATCAGGATCGCGTCGGGCATGTCGCTGCCGTCGGCCTGATCCAGCCAGGGCGTCAGCACCGAATCCTCGAACCCTTCCACGTCGATCTTCAGCACGCAGAGGTCATAGCCGTCCGCGCCCTTCAGATAGGGCGCCAGCGGCCGCACCGGCACGCAGGCAGAACCATCGGCCTTGCCCTTGCCGACGCCGCGCAGCGATGCCTGGCCGTAATTCCCGGCGCTCAACATCAGCGTGGCTTCGCCTTCTTCGGCGCCCAAGGCGCAACCTTCAATCCGCACCACGTTTCCCAGATCGTTTCGGCGCACGTTTTCGCCCAGCCGCCCCAGCATCACCGGGTTGGGTTCGAACGCGATCACCCGCGATCCTTCGCCGGCGGCGCGCGCCAGCGGCACCGCGAAGGCACCGCAATTGCCGCCGATATCCAGCACCAGGGCGCGCTTGCCCGCCACGATATCGCTCAACGCCTTCAGCGATTCCACCTCGGGCGGTTCACCGTTCAGCCAGATGCACTGTTCGGTGAAATTGTCCTGCGGATTGACCAGCAGTTCCACCCCCGCGAAGCTGACCGCGGCTTGCGGCAGCAGCGGCCGCAGGTGACGCCGGACCTTGGGTCCGGCGACCTGGAAGGCCTTGCGCAGGTGCTTTTGCTGCTGGCGGTCCATCGCAGCCCCTTAGAACGTCCGCGCTTTCGGCGCGATCTTCTTGAGGCTGATGCCGCCTTCTTCCTCGGTGGTCAGCGGATCGACGATCACCGGACGATAGCTCAGCTCGACCTTGTTGCCCTCGACACGGCTGACGGTGTGGATCCGCCAGTTGTCGTCGTCGCGGTTCGGGTAATCCTCGTGCGCGTGGGCGCCGCGGGATTCCTTGCGCGCCTCGGCCCCAACGATGGTGGCCAGGGCGTTCGGCATCAGGTTGGTCAGTTCCAGCGTTTCCATCAGGTCGGAGTTCCAGACCAGCGACCGGTCGGTCACTTTCAGGTCGCCCATCTTGGCGGCGACGGCGGTCATCTTCTCGACGCCTTCCTTCAGGGACTTGTCGGTGCGGAACACCGCCGCGTCGGCCTGCATGGTGCGCTGCATTTCCAGCCGCAGGTCAGCGGTCGGGATGCCGCCATTGGCGTTGCGCAGCCCGTCGAACCGGTCGAAGGCCTTGTCGATCGAGGCCTGGCTCAGAACCGGGTTCGGCGCGTTCGGGTCGACCACCTGACCGGCGCGGATCGAGGCCGCGCGGCCGAACACCACCAGATCGATCAGCGAGTTGGAACCGAGACGGTTCGCACCGTGCACCGAGGCACAGCCCGCTTCGCCCGCGGCCATCAGGCCCGGCACGATGGCGGTCGGGTTGTCCGCGGTCGGGTTCAGAACCTCGCCCCAGTAATTGGTCGGGATGCCGCCCATGTTGTAGTGCACGGTGGGCAGAACCGGGATCGGTTCCTTGGTCACGTCGACACCGGCGAAGATCTTGGCGCTTTCCGAAATGCCCGGCAGGCGTTCGGCCAGCGCTTCGGCGGGCAGGTGCGACAGGTTCAGGTGAATGTGGTCGCCATGTTCGCCCACACCGCGGCCTTCGCGGATTTCCATCGTCATCGACCGCGACACGTAATCGCGCGGCGCCAGGTCCTTGTACTGGGGCGCATAGCGCTCCATGAACCGTTCGCCTTCGGAGTTGGTCAGGTAACCGCCTTCGCCGCGCGCGCCTTCGGTGATCAGGCAGCCCGAGCCGTAGATACCGGTCGGGTGGAACTGCACGAATTCCATGTCCTGCAGCGCCAGGCCGGCGCGGGCCACCATGCCACCGCCGTCGCCGGTGCAGGTATGCGCCGAGGTGGCCGAGAAGAAGGCCCGGCCATAGCCGCCGGTCGCCAGCACCACCATCTTGGCGTTGAACACGTGGAAGGTGCCGTCGTCGAGCTTCCAGCACACCACGCCCTGACACTGGCCGTCGTCGGACATGATCAGGTCGATGGCGAAATATTCGATGTAGAATTCGGCGTTGTTCTTCAGCGACTGGCCGTACAGCGTGTGCAGGATCGCGTGACCGGTCCGGTCGGCTGCCGCGCAGGTGCGCTGCACCGGCGGGCCGTCACCGAATTCGGTGGTGTGGCCGCCGAACGGGCGCTGGTAGATCTTGCCCTCTTCGGTGCGCGAAAACGGCACGCCGTAATGTTCCAGCTCGTAAACCGCCTTGGGCGCTTCGCGCGCAAGGTATTCCATCGCGTCGGTATCGCCCAGCCAGTCCGACCCTTTCACGGTGTCGAACATGTGCCATTGCCAGTTGTCGGGGCCCATGTTGGACAGCGAGGCGGCGATGCCGCCCTGCGCGGCCACGGTGTGCGACCGGGTCGGGAAAACCTTGGTCACGCAGGCGGTGCGCAGACCCTGTTCGGCCATGCCCAGCGTCGCCCGCAGACCCGCGCCGCCGGCGCCGACGACAACCACGTCATATTCATGGGTTTCGTATTCGTATGCAGCCATTTTTCTAATTCCTTCAGAGCGCGATCTTGGCCAGGGCGAACAGACCGAAGCCGGTCACCACATAGGACAGGCCCATCACGAACATCACCAGCAGCTTGCGCGTGGTGCCGTGCGAATAGTCTTCGATCATCATCTGCGCGCCCTTGGCGAAATGGCGCGAACCCACCACCAGCACCAGCGCAGTCAGAACCGCGGTGAACGGGCGCGAGAAGATGGCCATGACGTCTTCGTGCGAAGATCCCAGGGCACGGCCGAAGATGAAGATGAACAGCGGGACGATACAGGCCAGGCCGACCGAGCTGACGGTCATGTACCAGTGGTGTTCGGTCCCGGTATGGGAAGCGCCTTTGCCCTCGGCGCGTTTGCGGGCGGTCAGGTAACGCATGGCTCGGCTCCGGTTATACGATGATGAGGGTCAGGACGGTCAGCGCGACCGATCCGATCAGGCAGGCCCAGCCCAGCTTTTCCGCGGTGGGCAGGTCCAGCCCGCGACCGGCGTCGAAATAGAGGTGACGCAGACCGGCCAGGTAGTGATACCACAGGCCCAGTGCCGAAAGGGTCATGACCAGATCGCCGAACCACGAGGTCAGCACGGCATCGGCCAAGGCATAGTATTCAGCGCTCGTCGCCGCGGCCAGCAGCCACCACACGACCAGAATGGCGGAAACAATCAGGGCGTTGCCGGTGATCCGCGTCAGGATGGAGGTGATGGCGGTCAGCTGCGGGCGATAGATTTGGAGGTGTGGGGAAAGCGGGCGCTCGGCCTTTTTCACATCAGCCATATCAGATCCTTTCAGGGTTCCCTTGCTTGGGTTCTTTCTTACCGTTTTTTTCGTCCATGTCACGCGCCGCGGGCGCGGCGTTGGCGCTAAATCTCACGGAAAACACAGAAATTTTTTGCTTTGTGATCACACCGAAACCCGGTGTGATCACATATTCAATTCCGATTAAATCACTCGGAATTGATCTCGATTCTGCTCTGCAGAAACCCGGCGCGACCCGCGCGCCGGGCCCGCGATCACATCGGCATCAAGGCCCAGTAATCGAGATCAAGCAGGACGTCCGGCAGGTATTTCCCGTCCTCGCCCTTCAGCTCGAACGGCTCTCCACCACGGGTCGCGACCAAGCGCAGCCGGATCGCGCCGACGCCGGGGGCGGAGGTTTCGGCCTTGTCCAGAACCTCGGACCACGCCTTCAACGTCAGGCCACTGAAACATGGGTTGGCATGGGCCCCACCGTTCAGGCCCACGATCATCTGCGCATTGGCCAGCCCGTTGAAGGACAGCGCGCGCGCCATCGAAATCACGTGGCCGCCATAGATCAGCCGCTGCCCGTCGGGGCGGAAGGTGGCGTCGAAATGCACCTTGGCGGTGTTCTGCCACAGCCGGGTCGCCATCATGTGTTCGGCTTCCTCGATGGTTACGCCGTCGACATGGTCGATCTTCTCGCCGAGCTCGTAATCGCCCCAGCGATGCGGCTCACCTGCCTGCGCGAAATCGTAATTGGAGAAATCCAGCCCTTCGGGGATCACCAGGTCCTCGGCCGGGATCACCTTCTGCAACTCGGGGATCACCGTTTCCGGCGCCGGGGCGTCCAGGTCGCGTTTGCGCACCATCACCCAGCGGACGTAATCCAGCACCACCTCGCCCAACTGGTTCATGCCGCGGGTGCGGACGTACACGACGCCCGACTTGCCGTTGGAATTCTGCTTCAGCCCGATCACCTCGGACACCGACCGCAAAGTGTCGCCGGGATAGACCGGCTGCAGCCAGCGCCCCTCGGCATAGCCGAGGTTCGCCACCGCGTTCAGCGACACGTCCGGCACCGTCTTGCCGAACACCACGTGGAAGGCGGCCAGATCGTCCAGCGGGCTTTCCGGCAGACCGCAATCGCGGGCGAATTCATCCGAGGAATAGAGCGCGTGACGAGCAGGGTAGAGCGCGTGATAAAGCGCCCGCTCGCCTTCGCCCACGGTGCGCGGCACCGCGTGGGCGATCACGTCGCCCAGCTTGTAATCTTCGAAAAAGCGGCCCGGATTGGTCTTCGCCATCACTGTTCTCCAAGTTTCATTTCGGGGTGGTATTCGCCGGGGGCTTCCTTGGTCACCGCCTGACCGCAGCGCATCACGCCGTTGGCGGCGTCGAAGGCATAGGTCGGGTCACCGTGCAGTTCCCAGCCCTTGTTCAGGGCCTGGGTCACCTTGTGGCAGAAGGCCGAGGTGTCATCAGCGGTCAGAAAACGATAAAGTTTCATGGGTCTCATCCAAACGGGTTATAGCCAAGCCAGGTGTGGATCATCGCGATCGCGCCGAACACCAGAACGGTGCCGACGGCAGCGCCGATTTCCTTGCCGGTGGAAAATTCGGTCGGTTTCTTCCACTCCGGTTCCATGTTGTTGATCTGAATGACCGAAAAGACCGCCCAGATCAGCATTCCGCCGAACAGGATGAAGGAAGGCACGTCACCGTTGACGAGAAGGTGCCCGAGCGCCCAGGCCTTGACCCCGGCCAGCTGCGGATGGCGGATCTTGGCGGTGATCCGGGTTTTCATGCCCGATGCGGCGAACAGGTAGATCGACAGCAGCATCAGCAGGTTGTTGATCCCGGCCAGCATCGGGGTCCGGCCCCAGAACACCGCGCCGTCGGCCATGCGGTAGCCGACCACCATCAGCACCAGCGACAACAGCACCGCCAGGGCAATCGGCCCCTTGGCCTTTTCGCCCCAGGAGGCGCGCAGATCGGGCGCCAGTCGTTTGAACAGATGCGCGCCCGACCACAACAGCACGCCCAGAATAAGCCAGATCATGGATGCCTCCAATTAAACAGGTGTCTGGGCGTAATGTGCCTTATTTGGACAGTTCGGCAATAGCCGCCGCCTTGGCGAGGGTCTTTTTCGCAGTTTCGACATGCAGGTTTTCGACGATCTTGCCGTCGACCACCGCAACGCCCTGCCCCGACGCTTCGACTTCCTCCAGCGCCGCGATCTGGCGCTTGGCGAGGTCGATTTCCGCCTCGGAGGGGGCGAAGGCGGCATTGGTCACCTCGACCTGCGCCGGGTGGATCAGGGTCTTGCCGTCAAAGCCCATGTCGCGGCCCTGATCGCATTCGACTTTCAACCCCTCGTCATCCTTGAACTGGTTGTAGACGCCGTCGATCGCCACCACGCCATGCGCCCGCGCCGCCAGCAGGATGGTCTGCAGCGCCATCTGCATCGGCAGGCGGTCGGCCCGGAAGCGGCAGTTCAGTTCCTTCGCCAAATCGTTGGTGCCCGCGACGAAACCCGCCAGCTGCGGATGCGCGGCGATTTCCAGCGCGTTCATGATCCCCAGCGGGGTTTCCATCATCGCCCAGATCGGTTTGCCGTTGCCCAGCAGATCGGCCAGCGCCTGCACATCCGCCGCGCTGTCCACCTTGGGTAGCAGGAAAGCGTCGGCATCCGCGTCGCGCAGCGCCTCGACATCGCCCTTGCCCCATTCGGTATCCAGCCCGTTGATGCGGATAATCTTGGCCCGGTTGCCATAGCCGCCCTGATCCAGCGCCGCCTTCAGCGTGGCGCGCGCTTCGACCTTGGCGTCGGGCGTCACCGCGTCTTCGAGATCGAAGATGATCGCATCGACCGGTAGCCCCCGCGCCTTGTCCAGCGCCCGGTCCTTGGACCCGGGAATATAAAGAACCGAACGGTACGGGCGGGCGGTCATGTCCATTTTCTTCTCCTCGCAACAATCTTGCGCGGAATTGGGCATTTTTTACCAAAAACTTCAAGCAGATTTTTGCCGCATCGCAGAAATACGTAACGGCGCTGCAGCACGGGGCGCGGCGTTAACCACGTCTTCAGCGCCGAACCGGCAGGCTTTACGCATCGGACAAGGGCCAAATGGAAGGGGATGACGATGACAGGCAAGCTCTTCACGCTCAGCTGCGCCGCGCTGATGCTGGCGGGTGCGGCGCAGGCGCAAAGCGCCAACCGCTGCGCACCCCGCGATCAGGTGATCGCGCAACTGGCCGACCGCTATGGCGAAACCCGGCAATCCATCGGGCTGGGGTCGAATAACTCGGTGATCGAGGTTTACGCCTCGGGTGACACCGGCACCTGGACCATCCTCGCCACCCTGCCGAACGGGCTGAGCTGCCTGCTCGCCAGCGGCCAGGCCTATGAGGCGCTGGCCGGGGTGCAGCCCGCGCAGGGCACCCGGATCTGAACCGGCGCGATCACATCACCCCATCCCAGATCAGCTTCGCCCCGGTCAGGATCAGCAACACGTAGGTCAGGCCGAAAAAGACCCGCTCCGGAATCTGGTAATGCAGCCGCACACCGATCCACGCGCCAAGCAGCGCGAAGGGCGCCAGCACCAGGTCGGCCAGGAAAGTCTGCACCGAAAAGATGCCCAGCAGGAAATAGGGCACGAACTTGACCAGGTTGACCGCCCAGAAGGTCAGCACCGTGGTCGCCTGATAGGGCGTTTTGCCCAGCCCCCGCGACAGCAGGTAAACCGCCGCCGGCGGCCCGCCCGCATGGCTGATGAAGCTGGTGAAGCCTGCCACCGCCCCGGCGATCGCGCCGCCCCAGACCGGCATCGCCCGCCTGGGCGCGCCGATCAGTTTCAGCTTCAGCGCCAGTTGCCAGGCCACGAAGGCCACCGCGATACCGCCGATCAGGATGCGGAACACATCCGCGTCCACCGATTGATACAGCCATCCGCCCGCCACGATCCCGGGCAGCGATCCCAGGATCAGCACGCGGGCCTCGGGCCAGCTCCACTTTTTCCAATAGGGGCGCAGGGTCGACACATCGATCAGCATCAAGAGCGGCAGCATGATCCCGATCGCCTGGCCCGGTTCCAGAACGATGGCCAGAATCGCCGCCGAGGCAAACGCCGCCCCCGACCCGAAACCGCCCTTGGAAATGCCCGCAAACACCACGGCCGCCGCGGCAATCGCCAAAGTGGCCAAGTCCATATGCATTTCCCTAAATCCCCGCTATTCGCGCTATCGGCCCTGATTTAGCTGCAAAAATCGTCATATGACAGTCACAAAAATCCCGCCGCCGCATCGCAGCACTCTTGCGTGAAAGATCGGAAGGGTCTACCCCATGCGCGATTTCTCAACGGACCGGAGATAAATTCCATGGCCAGACCCAAGATTGCCCTTATCGGCGCAGGACAGATCGGTGGCACCCTTGCCCACCTCGTAGCCCTGAAAGAACTCGGTGACGTCGTTCTGTTCGACATCGCCGAAGGCACCCCCGAAGGCAAAGCGCTCGACATCGCTGAATCGGGCCCCTCGGAAGGGTTTGACGCCTCGCTGAAGGGTACTCAGGATTACGCCGACATCGCGGGCGCCGACGTCTGCATCGTCACCGCAGGCGTGCCGCGCAAGCCGGGCATGAGCCGCGACGACCTGCTGGGCATCAACCTGAAAGTCATGAAATCGGTCGGCGAAGGCATCGCCAAGAACGCCCCCGACGCCTTCGTGATCTGCATCACCAACCCGCTCGACGCGATGGTCTGGGCGCTGCAGCAGTTCTCGGGCCTGCCCGCGAACAAGGTCTGCGGCATGGCAGGCGTGCTGGATTCGGCCCGCTTCCGCCACTTCCTGGCCGAAGAATTCAACGTGTCGATGAAAGACGTCACCGCCTTCGTTCTGGGCGGCCACGGCGACACCATGGTTCCCTCGGTGCGCTACTCGACCGTCGCAGGCATCCCGCTGCCCGACCTGGTCGAAATGGGCTGGACCACCCAGGACAAGCTGGACGCCATCGTGCAGCGTACCCGTGACGGCGGCGCCGAAATCGTCGGCCTGCTGAAAACCGGTTCGGCCTTCTACGCGCCCGCCACTTCGGCGATCGAAATGGCCGAAGCCTACCTGAAAGACCAGAAGCGCGTCCTGCCCTGCGCCGCCTATTGCGACGGCGAGATCGGCGTCAAGGACATGTATGTCGGCGTGCCCACCGTGATCGGTGCCGGTGGCATCGAGAAGGTCGTCGACATCAAGCTGAACAAGGAAGAACAGGTCATGTTCGACAAGTCGGTCGACGCCGTCAAAGGCCTGGTCGCCGCTTGTAAGGAAATCGATCCGTCGCTGGCATAAGCGTCAGATCGTCTGCAAGACATCTCGAAAGGGTCCGGTTTTCCGGGCCCTTTTTCTTTTGCCATAGGTTCAGGGCTTCACCAGGGCCAGACGGGTCACCCGCTGCATTTCGGCCAGATAGTCCGCTTCCGGCCAGCCATTTTCCAGCACGCAATGCGCCCAGCCGTCCATGCTCAGCAGGGTGAAATAGAGATCCGTCGCCCGTGCCTCGGTCAGGTGATCCAGCAGATCGCCATCGGATTTCAGCGCATGGACGGCCGCCGCGCAGCCCTCCTTCATCGCGTGAATCCGGTCTTCCCAGGCCGATTTGGCTTCCTCGTCGCCGGGCCCCATCCGCATCAGCGATTGCTTCAAGGGATAGATCGCCGGGAAGAAGTCCAGCATCGCCTGGGTATAGGCGGTCAGGCGGCTGCGCCCGTCCGGTGCGGCGCGGCTGGGGGCCAGCCGGGTGTCTATATCCAGCTGATCGCCGAAATGCTGAATCGCTGCGGTCAGCATTTCGGAGCGATTGGAGAAATGATCATAGACCGTTTGCCGGGTGACGCCTGCGGCCTTGGCCACGTCGATCATCCGAAGGGGCGATCCCTCGGGGGCCAGCAACAGAGAAAGGACTGTATCCATAAGGAGTTGGCGGGTTTTTGTTCGTTTATTTGACATGATGTAAGATTTTCAATTGACACGATGTAAGGTTTTGCGGCATCTAACCGATATTCTTACACCGTGTCAAAAAGAGACTTACCATGACAAAATTCATCAAACCTTTCCTCTTCCTGTCCTCCACCGTCCTGCTGCTGGTCGGCCTGATGCTCAGCTTCGCGCCGGACGTGATGTATGCCAGTTCCGGGCACAGCCTGCCCGACATGACCCTGCTGCGCTCCGACCTGCGTTCGGGCGGGATGGTCTTGCTGGTCTGCGGCCTGTTCGTGCTCTGGTCCGCGCTGCGGGGCAGCCGCATCGAACTGGCGCTGCTGATCTCCGCCCTGGCCTTTCTCGGCTACGGTCTGGGCCGTGTCGTCAGCCTCGGTTTCGACGGGGCGCCGGACGCGACGCTGGCCACGGTCATGGCGATCGAATGGGCCTTGGGGCTGGCCGCGCTTGTCCTGCTGTGGCGGGGCAAGGGCACTGGCAACGGCACGCCGATGGCTGCCAACTAAGCTCACATTCAGAACCGAAACAGGCGGGTCTCATCCGGGGGATGAGGCCCGCCTTTTTGACGCCGAGCCCCAACGCAATCCGTAACTCGCCTTGGGAAACCACGCCGCGCAGGTGCGGCAGACCACCGTTGAGAAAACCGGCAGGGGCCGCGCTCCCTGCCCTGCGGGAAAAACTTAACCTGATAATCTTCAGCTTTTTGAATAAATTTGGCGTGCCGCGAATCACGACGAAAGCCGACTTCGCGTTTGTGATCACGCTTTTTGCGCGTGTGATCACAAATTGCAGAAATCTTCCCCAAATCCCGTCCGCGCCTAAAAAAACGATTAAACATCGCGTTGGCCTGTGTCAGACCGAAAACCAATCGTAGCAAGACGGGATAGGTTCATGAACATTCATGAGTATCAGGCGAAAGCACTGCTTCGCGAATACGGCGCCCCGGTTTCGGAAGGACGTGTCGTCCTGAAGGCCGAAGACGCCAAAACCGCCGCTGGCGAACTCGACGGCCCGCTTTGGGTGGTCAAGGCCCAGATCCACGCGGGTGGCCGCGGCAAGGGCAAGTTCAAGGAAGCCGACGCCGGTGAAAAAGGCGGCGTGCGCCTGGCCAAGTCGGTGGAAGAAGCCGCCGAGGAAGCCAAGAAGATGCTGGGCCGCACCCTGGTCACGCATCAGACCGGCCCGGCAGGCAAGCAGGTCAACCGCATCTATATCGAAGACGGTTCCGGCATCGAACGCGAACTGTACCTGGCGCTGCTGGTCGACCGCCAGTCGTCGCGCATTTCCTTCGTCTGCTCGACCGAGGGCGGCATGGATATCGAGGAAGTCGCCGCGTCGACCCCCGAAAAGATCCTCAGCTTCTCCGTCGATCCGGCTACCGGCTACATGCCGTTCCACGGCCGCCGCATCGCCTTCGCCCTGGGCCTCACCGGCGCGCAGGTCAAGCAATGCGTCGCGCTGATGGGCAACCTCTACCGTGCTTTCGTCGAGAAAGACATGGAGATGCTGGAAATCAACCCGCTGATCGTGATGGACGACGGCAACCTCAAGGTGCTGGACGCCAAGCTGGGCTTCGACGGCAACGCGGTCTACCGCCACGCCGACATCGCCGCGCTGCGCGACGAAACCGAAGAGGACCCGAAGGAACTGGCCGCGTCGAAGTTCGACCTGAACTACATCGCGCTGGACGGTGAAATCGGCTGCATGGTGAACGGCGCGGGTCTGGCCATGGCCACGATGGACATTATCAAGCTCTACGGCGCGGAACCGGCCAACTTCCTCGACGTGGGTGGCGGCGCCACCAAGGAAAAGGTCACCGAGGCGTTCAAGATCATCACCTCGGACCCGAACGTCAAAGGCATCCTGGTCAACATCTTCGGCGGCATCATGCGCTGCGACGTCATCGCCGAAGGCGTGGTCGCCGCGGTGAAGGAAGTCGGCCTGCAGGTCCCGCTGGTCGTCCGTCTGGAAGGCACCAACGTGGAAGCCGGCAAGGAGATCATCAACACCTCGGGTCTGAACGTGATCGCCGCTGACAACCTCAGCGACGGCGCCGAGAAGATCGTGAAAGCGGTGAAGGGTTGAGTTTGATGCGGTTTTCTCTGGCATCGCTGTTGTTTGCTTCGGCAACTCTGCTTGCAAGTTGCGGCAGTTCGGACCTCATGGAGGTCCGCGACGGTCCACAGCTCGAGTCACCCTATGGCGACAGCAAGCCGACACCAATGCCAGTGACCGCATCCATCCCGGTTGCACCCGTTCAGCCGGTCCAATCCGCAGTCGCTCAGGCTCCGGCAATGGAACCGGCGCTTTCGAATGCTTCGGTGGGATATTCGTCGCCTGTCTTTGCAGCTGCGAACGATCCCATTGGCGATGTGCCGTTGCTGGTTCAAGCTTGCGTCAATTCGGTTTGGGGGAACTTTACCAATGCCGATATCGTAACTCAGCGCGGCTACAGCCTTCAGAGAAATTCGGAAACACGTCGTACCTACTACAGAAAGTTCGCCACCAGCACCTTTGCAATGCTGAACGGGGAAACCAAATCTGCACGTTTGTCGCTGCGGGGAAATTCGATCCGCAGAGAAAACTACTGCACGATTGAAATCACCTCGTCCGGCCACGAAAGCAGTGTTCGGGCGTCCGCGATCAGCACTTTGCAATCATTGGGCTATCAATCTGCGGGCGGACAGACTTGGACAAACGGCGCCCACAGTCTTGAACTTTCGGGCTCTATGTCCGGGTCGCGGTCGGCACGTCGGGTGTCAGTATACTTCACTGCCAGACAATAACATACGTATCTGCGCTTGCAGCGCACAGAAAACAAGGAGCACGCCAAATGGCAGTCCTCGTAAATGAAAACACCAAGGTAATCTGTCAGGGCCTGACTGGCTCGCAAGGTACCTTCCACACCGAACAGGCAATCGCTTACGGCACCAAGATGGTCGGCGGCGTGACCCCGGGCAAAGGCGGCCAGGAACATCTGGGCCTGCCAGTCTTCAACTCGGTGCACGAAGCCAAGGCCAAGACCGAAGCCAACGCCACCGTGATCTATGTTCCCCCGCCCTTCGCGGCCGACTCGATCCTCGAAGCGATCGACGCGGAAATGGAACTGATCGTCTGCATCACCGAAGGCATCCCGGTGCTGGACATGATGAAGGTGAAGCGCGCGCTGATCGACAGCTCCTCGCGCCTGATCGGGCCGAACTGCCCGGGCGTCATCACCCCCGGCGCCTGCAAGATCGGCATCATGCCCGGCCACATCCACCAGCGTGGTTCGGTCGGCGTCGTGTCGCGGTCTGGCACCCTGACCTATGAGGCGGTCAAGCAGACCTCCGACATCGGCCTGGGCCAGTCCTCGGCGGTCGGCATCGGCGGCGACCCGATCAAGGGCACCGAACATATCGACGTGCTGGACATGTTCCTGGACGACGACGAAACCCACTCGATCATCATGATCGGGGAAATCGGCGGGTCGGCAGAAGAAGAAGCGGCCGAGTTCCTGAAGGAACAGAAGAAGAAGGGCCGCTGGAAGCCTTGTGCGGGCTTCATCGCCGGGCGCACTGCACCTCCGGGCCGCCGCATGGGCCACGCAGGCGCGATCGTCGCCGGCGGCAAGGGCGGCGCGGAAGACAAGATCGAGGCGATGAAATCCGCCGGTATCGTTGTCGCCGACAGCCCCGCCACCCTGGGCGAAGCCGTTCAGAAAGCCATCGAGCTCGGCTGAGATGGACCGGCTGCGCGACCATAACGGGCAAGGCCGCGCCGTGGGAAGCCCCGCGGCCCTGCTCTTCGTCGCCTTGATCGGGGCGCTTGTCCCGATCACCGTCGTTTCGGTCAAGAAGGCCGAGACGACGACGAGTTTCTGGGGCGGAGAGCTTCTTCGCCCCAATCCGCTTAGATAAGACCCTCACCCCCGTTTCCTTTGAGGAACAGCGCCATGAATGACCAGTCCCCCAACGATATCTTCCACGCCTCCAGCTTCATGCAGGGGCAGAACGCGGAATATCTCGAACAGCTTTACGCCCGCTATGCCAACGACCCCAATGCCGTAGACGAGGCCTGGCAGGAATTCTTCCGCCAGCTGGGCGACGAGGAAATGGACGTGAAGGCCGAAGCGCAGGGCCCGTCCTGGGCGCGCGCCGACTGGCCGCCGACCCCCAATGACGATCTGACCGCCGCGCTGGACGGGCAATGGCCCGCCGCCCCGGTCAAGGAAGCCAAGGAAGCGGGCAACAAGATCGCCGCCAAGGCCGCCGAAAAGGGCGTCGAGATTTCCGACGAACAGGTCAAGCGCGCCGTCCTGGATTCGATCCGCGCCCTGATGATCATCCGCGCCTACCGGATCCGCGGCCACCTGATCGCCGATATCGACCCGCTGGGGATGCGCGACCAGACCCCGCACCCGGAACTTGACCCCACCTCCTATGGCTTCACCGAGGCCGACATGGACCGGCCGATCTTCCTCGACAACGTGCTGGGGCTGCAGATCGCGTCGCTGCGCCAGATCATGGAGATCGTGAAGCGCACCTATTGCGGCACTTTCGCGCTGCAATACATGCATATTTCCAACCCCGAGGAAGCCGGCTGGCTGAAGGAACGGATCGAAGGCTTCGACAAGGAAATCACCTTCACCCGCGAAGGCCGCAAGGCGATCCTGAACAAGCTGGTCGAGGCCGAGGGCTTCGAGAAGTTCCTGCATGTGAAATACATGGGCACCAAGCGGTTCGGCCTGGACGGCGGCGAAGCGCTGATCCCGGCGATGGAACAGATCATCAAGCGCGGCGGCAACCTGGGCGCCAAGGAAATCGTCATCGGCATGCCGCACCGCGGCCGCCTGTCGGTTCTGGCCAACGTGCTGAGCAAACCCTACCGCGCCATCTTCAACGAATTCCAGGGCGGCAGCTTCAAGCCCGAGGACGTGGACGGGTCGGGCGACGTGAAATATCACCTCGGCGCCTCCTCGGACCGCGAATTCGACAATAACAAGGTGCACCTGTCGCTGACCGCCAACCCGTCGCACCTCGAAGCGGTGAACCCGGTGGTACTGGGCAAGGCGCGCGCCAAGACCGACCAGGCGCACGACCCCGAACGCCACACGGTGATCCCGGTGCTGCTGCACGGCGACGCGGCCTTTGCCGGTCAGGGCGTCGTGGCGGAATGTTTCGGCCTGTCGGGCCTGCGCGGTCACCGCACCGGCGGTACCATCCATATCGTGGTGAACAACCAGATCGGGTTCACCACCGCGCCGCATTTCTCGCGCTCCTCGCCCTATCCGACCGATATCGCGCTGATGGTGGAAGCGCCGATCTTCCACGTCAACGGCGACGATCCCGAAGCGGTGGTGCACGCCGCCAAGGTGGCGACCGAGTTCCGCCAGAAATTCCACAAGGACGTGGTCATCGACATGTTCTGTTATCGCCGCTTCGGCCATAACGAAGGCGATGAACCGATGTTCACCAACCCGGTCATGTACAACCGGATCAAGCGCCACAAGACCACGCTGCAGCTCTATACCGAACGGCTGGTCCAGGACGGTCTGATCCCGGAAGGTGAGATCGAGGACATGAAGGCCGCCTTCCAGGCCCAGCTGAACGAGGAATTCGAAGCGGGCAAGGATTACAAGCCGAACAAGGCAGACTGGCTCGACGGCCGCTGGTCGCATCTGGACAAGCAGCAGCGCAACAAATACCAGCGCGGCCAGACCGCGATTTCCGAAGACACCATGAAACAGGTGGGCGAGGCTCTGACCCGCGCGCCCGACGGGTTCAAGCTGCACAAAACCGTCGACCGCCTGCTGGACGCCAAGAAGAAGATGTTCGAAACCGGCACCGGCTTCGACTGGGCGACCGGCGAAGCGATGGCCTTCGGGTCGTTGCTGACCGAAGGCTACCCGGTGCGCCTGTCGGGCCAGGATTCGACCCGCGGCACCTTCTCGCAGCGCCATTCGGGCCTGGTGAACCAGGACACCGAGGAACGCTACTACCCGTTGAACCACATCCGCGAGGGCCAGGCCCGCTACGAGGTCATCGACTCGATGCTGTCGGAATACGCGGTGCTGGGTTTCGAATACGGCTATTCGCTGGCCGAACCGAACGCGCTGACCATGTGGGAAGCCCAGTTCGGCGATTTCGCCAACGGCGCGCAGATCATGTTTGACCAGTTCGTCAGCTCGGGCGAAGCCAAGTGGCTGCGGATGTCCGGCCTGGTCTGCCTGCTGCCGCACGGTTTCGAAGGCCAGGGCCCGGAACACAGCTCGGCCCGTCTGGAACGGTTCCTGACCATGTGCGGCGGCGACAACTGGATCGTCGCCAACTGCAGCACGCCGGCGAACTATTTCCACATCCTGCGCCGTCAGCTGCACCGCACCTACCGCAAGCCGCTGATCCTGATGACGCCGAAATCGCTGTTGCGTCACAAGATGTGCATTTCGGATGCCGAGGATTTCCTGACCGGATCGTCCTTCCACCGGGTGCTGTGGGATGACGCCGAGAAGGGCCATTCCGACACCCAGCTGGTGGCCGACGACAAGATCAAGCGCGTGGTGATGTGTTCGGGCAAGGTCTATTACGACCTGCTGGAAGAACGCGACGCGCGCGGGCTGACCGACGTCTACCTGATGCGGGTCGAACAGTTCTACCCGTTCCCGGCGATGACCCTGACCAAGGAACTGGACCGGTTCAAGAACGCCGAAATGGTCTGGTGCCAGGAAGAACCGAAGAACCAGGGCGCCTGGTCCTTCATCGAACCCAATATCGAATGGGTGCTGACCCGGATCGGCGCCAAGCACACCCGCCCGACCTATGCCGGACGCGCCGCCTCGGCCTCGCCCGCGACCGGTCTGGCAAGCCAGCACAAAGCGCAACAACAACAGCTCGTCGACGACGCGCTGACCATCGAAGGAAAATAACCGATGACGACCGAAGTACGTGTCCCCACCCTCGGCGAATCCGTCACCGAAGCGACGGTCGCCACCTGGTTCAAGAAACCGGGCGATGCCGTCGCCGCCGATGAGATGCTGTGTGAGCTGGAAACCGACAAGGTAACCGTCGAAGTCCCCAGCCCAGCCGCCGGCACCCTGGCCGAGGTGATCGCCGCGGAAGGTTCCACCGTCGGCGTCGACGCCCTGCTGGCGATGATCACCGAAGGCGCCGCAGCCCCCGCCCCGGCGCCCGCCGCCAAGGCCGAAGCTGCCGCAGCCCCGGCCGCCGCAGGTCAGTCGGTCGATGTGATGGTACCCTCCTTGGGTGAATCGGTGACCGAGGCCACGGTTTCCACCTGGTTCAAGAAAGTGGGCGACACCGTGGCGCAGGACGAAATGCTGTGCGAACTGGAAACCGATAAAGTGTCGGTCGAAGTGCCCGCTCCCGCCGCCGGCGTGCTGGCCGAAATCGTGGCCGGCGAAGGCACCACCGTCGATGCCTCCGCCAAGCTGGCGGTGATCGCCTCCGGCGCGGGCGCTGTCGCCGCCGCCCCGGCCACCGCAGCCCCTGCCCCCGCCGCCGCTACGGCCGCGACCGGCAAGGATGTCGAAGACGCACCCTCGGCCAAGAAAGCGATGGCAGAAGCGGGCATCAGCCGCGACGCCGTGGCCGGCACAGGCAAGGACGGCCGGGTGATGAAGCAGGACGTGGCCAAGGCCGTCGCCGCAGCCGCGGCAGCCCCCGCCGCCACCGCGCCCGCCGCCCAGGCCCCGATGCCGCGCGGCCCGGTCAGCGCCGATGACGCCGCACGCGAGGAGCGGGTCAAGATGACCCGCCTGCGCCAGACCATCGCGCGCCGCCTGAAGGACGCGCAGAACACCGCCGCGATCCTGACCACCTATAACGAGGTGGACATGACCGAATGCATGGCGCTGCGGAAGGAATACAAGGACCTGTTCGAGAAGAAACACGGCGCCCGCCTGGGCTTCATGTCCTTCTTCACCAAGGCCTGCTGCCACGCGCTGAAAGAGGTTCCCGAGGTCAACGCCGAAATCGACGGCACCGACATCGTCTACAAGAACTTCGTCCACATGGGCATCGCCGCGGGCACCCCGCAGGGCCTGGTCGTTCCGGTGATCCGCGACGCCGACCAGATGTCGTTTGCCGAGATCGAAAAGGCGATCGCCGAAAAGGGCAAGCGCGCCCGCGACGGCAAGCTCAGCATGGCCGAAATGCAGGGCGGCACCTTCACCATCTCGAACGGTGGCGTCTACGGCTCGCTGATGTCCTCGCCGATCCTGAACCCGCCGCAATCGGGTATCTTGGGCATGCACAAGATCCAGGACCGCCCGATGGTCATCAACGGCGAAATCAAGATCCGCCCGATGATGTACCTGGCGCTGAGCTACGATCACCGCATCGTCGACGGCAAGGGCGCCGTGACCTTCCTGGTCCGCGTCAAGGAAGCGCTGGAAGACCCGCGCCGGCTGTTGATGGATCTGTAAGCGGTGGGGTAAAACCCCACCCTACGGAAAACAGGGAAAGGCGGGCCACGGTCCGCCTTATCCGGAACGGGAAAGGTTTTCGTGTTGGTCCTCGTGTCGTTCTTTCCAGATGCCGTTCCCGACCGGCTTTTCCGGAAGGGCGTCCTGACATGACCGCCGAAAAAACCGCCCTCGTCTCCTGCATGCGCAACGAAGGTTTCTGCGCACTGAAACGGATCGCCGATCACCAGGGGCCGGGCTTCGCCGCGATCCTGACGCCAGAGCAGCGCCGCGCCCGGATCAGGAACGCCGCATGACTTCTTCTGTTCACAAATATCCTCGGGGGGAGGCCCGCCAGGGCCGTGGGGGGCAGACAGCCCCCCGCCCCGCCCGCCAACACGCAACACCACCCTCAAAGACCTGACGGAGACACCCAATGGCACAATATGACGTAATCGTAATCGGCGCCGGCCCCGGCGGCTACGTGGCCGCGATCCGCTGCGCCCAGCTGGGCCTGAAAACCGCCTGTGTCGAAGGCCGCGACACCCTGGGCGGCACCTGCCTGAACGTGGGCTGCATCCCGTCCAAGGCGATGCTGCATGCCTCCCACCAGCTCCACGAGGCGGAACACAATTTCGAAAAGATGGGCCTGAAGGGCGCCGCGCCCAAGGTCGACTGGAAACAGATGCTGGCCTACAAGGACGACGTCGTCGCGACCAATACCAAGGGCGTCGAATTCCTGTTCAAGAAGAACAAGATCGACTGGATCAAGGGCTGGGCACAGGTCCCCGAGGCGGGCAAGGTCAAGGTCGGCGACGACATCCATGAGGCCAAGAACATCATCGTGGCCACTGGTTCCGAAGCCTCCTCGATCCCGGGCGTCGAGATCGACGAGAAGGTCGTGGTCAGCTCCACCGGCGCGCTGGAACTGCCGAAGATCCCGAAGAAGCTGGTGGTGATCGGCGCCGGCGTGATCGGGCTGGAACTGGGCTCGGTCTATGCCCGGCTCGGCACCGAGGTGACCGTGGTGGAATTCCTCGACCAGATCACCCCCGGCATGGACGCCGAGGTGCAGAAAACCCTCCAGCGCGTGCTGAAGAAACAGGGGCTGAACTTCGTCATGGGCGCCGCCGTGCAGTCGGTCGAAGCGATGAAAACCAAGGCCAAGGTCACCTACAAGCTGCGCAAGGACGATAGCGAGGCCACGGTCGACGCCGACGTGGTGCTGGTCGCGACGGGGCGCAAACCCTTCACCGACGGGCTGGGGCTGGAAGCGCTTGGCGTGGAACTCAGCCCACGCGGCCAGATCAGGACCGACGGGCATTGGCAGACCAACGTCCCCGGCATCTATGCCATCGGCGACGTGATCGACGGGCCGATGCTGGCGCATAAGGCCGAGGACGAAGGCATGGCCTGCGCCGAGGTCATCGCCGGCAAGGCGGGCCATGTGAATTACGACGTGATCCCCGGCGTGATCTACACCACGCCCGAGGTTGCCACCGTCGGCAAGACCGAACAGCAGCTGAAGGAAGAAGGCCGCGCCTACAAGGTCGGCAAGTTCCCCTTCATGGGCAATGGCCGCGCCAAGGCGGTGTTCCAGGGCGAAGGCTTCGTCAAGCTGCTGGTGGATGCCGAAACCGACCGCATCCTGGGCTGCCACATCATCGGCCCGTCGGCGGGTGACCTGATCCACGAAATCTGCGTCGGCATGGAATTCGGCGCCTCGGCCGAAGACATCGCGCTGACCTGCCACGCCCACCCGACCTTTTCGGAAGCGGTGCGCGAAGCGGCGCTGGCCTGCGGCGACGGTGCGATCCACGTGTGATCCTGCCGCAGTGATTGCCAATATCGAAAAGGCCACCCGCTCGGGTGGCCTTTTTGCTGGCAACGCTCAGGATTGATCAGTCAATGAAGCCGACGAACCGCGCGGTTTCCTCCACCGGGCGGCGCCGCGACACCACCGCGTTGGCCGGGAATTCCTCGTCCGGCCAGCCCATGGCGACACAGGTCATGATCACCTGATCGTCGGGAATCTGCGCCACCTCGCGCACGACGGGCGATTGCATGATGCCCTGCCCGTTGATCACCGTGCCCAGCCCGCGGTCCCACGCCGCCAGCACCAGCCCGAAGGTAACCGCGCCGAGATCGAAATGCGCGATGGTGCCATGCATCTGCGCCGACTTGTCGAAGGTCACCACGATCGACACCGGCGCGTCGAACTGGCGAAACCCGCGCATCACCCAGTCCTGACGCATTTCCTTGTCTTCGCGGGCGATGCCCATGGCGGCAAACAGTTGCTTGGCGATCTCCACCTGCCGTTCCCGGTGGACGCCCTCATAGGTGCCGTGATCGGGGATTTCGCGCTGCGGCGGCACACCGGCCAGCATCTTTTCGCAATTGCCCTGCCGCACCCGTTCCAGCGGTTCGCCGGTCAGCACGTGGAAATGCCAGGGCTGCGTGTTCATCGACGACGGTGCCCGGCTGGCCAGCGCGATGATTTCTTCCAGCAAAGCGCGCGGCACCGGGTCGGGCCTGTAGCCGCGAATGCTGCGCCGCCCGTTTATCGCCTGTTCCAGTTCCATCTTGTCCTCCCTGTCTCCTTCTCCGGCGGCGAGGGTTGGATAATCGCAGGCCCTGGTCAACGCAGAACGCGGCGTCACGGGCGGCGGCGCGGTTCCACTATTGCGCCACACGGGAATATCTTCATTCTACCTGAAAAGGAATTTTCATGTCGCATATTCTGCTCAAGTCGAACCGCAATTACCGGCTGATCTTTTCCGCCAGCGCCGTGTCCAACCTGGGCGACGGGGTGTCCAGCGTCGCCATGCCCTGGCTCGCCACGCTGCTGACCCGCGACCCGCTGCTGATCTCGGCCGTCGCCATGGCGCAGCGGCTGCCTTGGTTCCTGTTCGCCCTGCCCGCCGGCGTCTGGACCGACCGCGCCGACCGCAGGCGGCTGATGGTGCGGGCCGATCTGGTGCGGCTGGCGCTGACGCTTTGCATCACCGGCATGGTTCTGTCCGCCGCCGCGATACCGCCCGCGACCGGCGGGACGGGGATGATCCTGACCCTTGCGCTCATTTCCTTCCTGCTTGGTACGGCGGAGGTGATCCGCGACAACGCCGCCCAGACCGTGATGCCCTCGCTGGTCCGCCCGGACGACCTGGAACAGGCCAATGGCCAGATGTGGAGCGCCGAACAGATCACCAACCAGTTCATCGGCCCGCCGCTGGCAGGCGTTCTGATCGGCGCCGGGATCGCGCTGCCTTTCGGGGTCGACGCCGCCACCTTCGCGCTGTCGGCGGCGCTGATCTGGCTGATCGCCCTGCCGCCATCGCCGACGCGCAGCCGCGCGCGGTTCTGGCCCGCGCTGGTCGAGGGGCTGTCCTGGATGCGCCGCAACCGGAAAATCCTGCGTCTGGCGCTGATGCTGGCCGCGATCAACGCGGTGTTCATCGGCGGCATGACCATCCTGGTGCTGTATGCGCAAGAGGTGCTGGGGCTTTCCGCGGCCGGTTACGGCCTGCTGCTGACCTGCGGCGCGGCGGGTGGGGTGCTGGGCGGGCTGACCGCCCCAAGGCTGGCCCGGCGCATCGGCATGCGCGCCAGCCTGATGCTGGCGCTGTTCGCCTTCATGCTGCTGCAACTGCTGCTGGGCCTGTTCAGTTCGGTCACCCTGGCCGGGATCGCGCTGTTCCTGGAGGCGGCGGGCGGCATGTTGTGGAACGTGGTCACCGTCAGCTACCGGCAAAGGCGTATTCCCGACCAACTGCTGGGCCGGGTGAATTCGGTCTATCGCTTCTTCGGCTGGGGGGCGATGCCCTTCGGTGCGCTTGGCGCCGGGGCACTGGTGGCGGCGCTGGAACCGGGGCTGGGGCGAATCGCGGCGCTGCATGCGCCTTATCTCATCTCGGCAGCGATCTGTTTCCTGTTGTTGCTTTACGGCTTCCTGAAACTGCGCTTCGACGAGGTGTAGGCCCCACCCGAGCGCGGCTCTTACCACATGGTCGTCGCGGCGCGTCCGGCCCAGTCGCGGTCATAGCTTTCGCCGTCGAAATCGCCCTCGGTCATCGCTGACAGGATCTGCCCCACCGTGGGCAGGTCGCCGCTTTCGTCCTCGCCCGACCACAACCGCGCCCGGATGATCGCGCGGGCGCACTGGGTGTAGATTTCCTGGATGCGGATCACGATCACCGACCGCGGCTGCTTGCCGTTGCGGTCGAACCGCGCGATCAGGTCCTCATCCGCCGTCACTCGCGCTTCGCCATTGACCCGCACCGCGTTGGACGATCCCGGCACCATGAACATCAGCGCGATACGCGGGTCGCGCACGATATTGCGCAACGTGTCGATCCGGTTGTTGCCGCGCCAGTCGGGCAGCGCCAGCGTGTGTTCGTCGAGTTCCAGAACCACCGGGCCGTCATCGCCGCGCGGGCTGCCATCGGCGCCTTCGGGCCCGACGGTCGACACCACGCAGAACCGCGACGCCATGATCCAGCGGCGGTATTCCGGCGTCATCCGCCGCGCCACCTTCTTCAGCGACGCCTCACCCGGTTCGCCGTAAAGCGCCTCAAGCGCCTCGATATCCTCAATCCACTGCATCCGGATCGAACCCCGCTTCTCTCATCAAAGCGTCCGAGGCGGTTTCCACCTCCTCTTCGAGCCGCGCCATGAATTCGGTGCGCGGCAATCCGGCCGGGATCGCCGGCAGGAATTCCACCACCGCCAGCCCCGGCTTGCGGTAAATCCCGGTGCGCTTCCAGAACACGCCCACATTGGTCGCCACCGGCACGCAATCCTCGCCCAGCTCCTCGGCCAGGACCGCCGCGCCGACCTTGTAGGGCTTTTTCACCCCGGCGGCGACGCGGGTGCCTTGCGGATAGATCACCAGCTGACCGGGCAGTTTCTTGCCCTTGGCGACATCCGCGACCATCTTCTTGATCGCCATGCCGCGCTTGCCGCGATCGACCGGCACGCAGCCGATGCGATAGGCGTATTGGCCGATCACCGGGGTCCACAGCAATTCGCGCTTCATGATGAATTTCGCCGCAGGCAGGGCGTTGAAGATCAGCAGGATGTCGAAGAAGGACTGGTGCTTGGCCGCCACGATCAGGTCGCCCGAGGGCACCTCGCCGCGGACCTCGCCACGCAGCCCCACCATCCAGCGCGCCGACCACAGCACCCAGCGGCAATAGAGCTTGCAGGCATAGCGGGCACCGTGATGGGTCAGCAAAGCGGCGGGGAAAAACAGGATTCCGATGATCCCCATCATTGCATAGATCTGGATCACGAAGACCAGGCTGCGCAGCCATTGCCAGGCATGGGCGATCGTGCGGAGCATCACGGCAGTTCCTTCAGCTTGCGGGTAGCGGCGGCGCGGGTGGCGGCGAAGGCGACAGCGGCGCCGATCACCGGGATCAGCAGCGGCCAGAACCAATCGGCGCCCTGGAAGCCGAGCCCGGTCAGGAACCCGCCCTCCTGCTGCGCCGAGGGCAGCAGGGTGACGGCGATCAGCCCCGCGACCATCCCCGCCGCCGCGCCGGTGAAGCCGCGCAGGGTGAAGCGGCGCACGAAGGCGCCGGCGATATAGCTGTCCTGCGCGCCGACCAGCCGCAGCACCGAAATCACCTGCTTGTTGGCCGACAGCGCCGCCTGCGCCGCCAGCGTGATCATCGCCGCCATCGCGCCGCCGATCAGCAGGAACGACGTCCAGCCCAGCAGCCGCAGCCGCGACGCCGCCCGCACCAGCGGTTTGCGCCAGCGGGTGTGATCGTCCAGCACCGCGCCGGGCACCTCGGCCGCCAGCCGCAGCCGCAACCCGGCGGCGTCATAGCCTTGCGCGGTCTCGTCGATCTCGATCAGCTGCGGGATCGGCAGCGTATCGAGCGGCAGGTCGGGGCCGAAGAA
Organism: Thalassovita mangrovi; assembly: GCF_009857745.1. Lineage (GTDB taxonomy): Bacteria > Pseudomonadota > Alphaproteobacteria > Rhodobacterales > Rhodobacteraceae > Thalassobius > Thalassobius mangrovi. The sequence continues at coordinate 14,610 of NZ_WWEN01000009.1, read as the reverse complement.
CGGCTCCAGCAGAGCGCGTTGTTCTTCTTCGCTCAGCGCCTTCGCGGTGGCCACGCCCGGCGTGGTTTCCAGCACCCGCAACGCGGCGGCCACCTGGGTTTCCATCTGGTCGGCGGGTGCGGAAATCCGCAGCGTCGACGAGCGCGCCAGGTCGTTGCTCCAGCGATCGGCCAGCCGCCCGGCGGCCAGCGACAGCGCCAGCGCGAACACCGCCAGGAAAGCCATCGCGGCGGCGCTGAAGGTGGTCAGGTTGGCGGTGAAGCCGCTCGGCGGCACCACCCGGTCGGCCTGCGCGTCGCCGACGAACAGCGTGGTGAAACGTGTCGCGATGCTCATAGGTCCGCCCCCGCCAACTGCACCCGCCGGTTGGCGATCCGCAGCACCCGCGCGGGCACCTGCCCCTTGGCGGCGCGGATCAGGTTCAAATCGTGGGTGGCGACCATGATCGTCTTGCCCATCCGGTTCAGTTCGACCAGCAATTGCAGCAGTCGCTGCGACATCTCCCAGTCGATATTGCCGGTGGGTTCGTCCGCCAGCACCACGTCGGGCGACATGATCACCGCGCGGGCCAGCGCGGCGCGCTGCCGTTCACCCCCCGACAGTTCCGGCGGCAGCGCCTCGGCGCGGGATTTCAGCCCGACCCAGGCCATCAGTTCCTTCAGATTGGCCAGTTCGTCGATATTGTGGCGCCCCGACACGGTCAGCGGCAGGGCGATGTTTTCGCGCAGCGGCAGATGGTCAAGGAACTGGCAATCCTGATGCACCACCCCGATGCGGCGGCGGTTCAGCGCGATCTCGTCGCGGTCCATCAGCCGCACGTCGCGGTCGAACAGCCGCACGTGACCGGCGGTTGGCAGAAGCGCGCCGTAGCACAGTTTCATGAAGGTGGTCTTGCCCGCGCCGGAAGGTCCGGTCAGGAAATGGAACGACCCGGGCGACAGTTTCAGGGAAATGTCGCTCAGCAGTTCACCACCGCCATAACTATACGCCACGTTTTCTAACTCGATCACCGCTGCCCCCATTGAACGCTGCCTTTTTCTGCACGACACGAGGCCCAGATGCAATGCGGCAAAGCTCTGTTAAGCTTTGCACTTTTCGACACCCATGTTCCGCCATATAGTCACCTTCGACAAGGCAAGCCGGGGAACGGGATAAAAGGGGGCGAAATGCGGCTTACATGCCCGAATTGCGGGGCGCAGTACGAGGTGCCCGATGGCGTGATCCCGGAAGCGGGGCGCGACGTGCAATGTTCCAATTGCGGCCATACCTGGTTCCAGCAGCATCCCGACGACATGGCCGGGACGCCCGGCGACCTGGACCTGCCCGAAACGGATCTGGCCGAGGCGGGGATGCAGGATATCGCCCCCGAACCGGAACCGGAGGAAGAAGCCGCCGAGGCGCCGCAACGGCGCCAGCTCGATCCGTCGATCGCCGAGGTGCTGCGCGAAGAGGCCGCACGCGAAGCGCGCGCCCGCGAAGCCGAACGCGGCGGCGGGCTGGAAAGCCAGCCCGACCTGGGCCTGGCCGAACCCGAGGACGAACCGACCCGGCGGGCGCGGCAGGCCCGCGAACGGATGGCGCGGATGCGCGGCGAAGACCCCGAGGACATTCTACCCGAATCCGTTTCCGCTGAGGAAGAATCCGCCTCGCGCCGCGACCTGCTGCCCGATATCGACGAAATCAATTCCTCGCTGCGCGCCGCGAGCGACCGCCGCCCGGCCGAGGCAGACGATCACGACACCCCCGGCAGCGCGGTCGAAGCCGCCCCCAATCCGCGCAGCGGCTTCCGCAGCGGTTTCCTTCTGGCGCTGCTGATCGCCGCCGTTCTCTGGATGGTTTACGCCTATGCCGGTCCGATTGCGGCGAAGGTCCCGGCGCTGAAACCGGTGCTGGGCAGCTATGTCACCGTTGTCGACCAGGCGCGCGGCGCGCTGGATGCCCAGGTCAAGGCGCTGCTGGTCAAGCTGGACGCGATGGGGTCCGACGCGAGCTAGCGGGCTGCGGGGGCGCGAAATCTGGCACAGATTTCGCCCCGCCGCTTTAAAGCGTGTCGAACAGCGCGCTCAGCCTGTCGGCCTCGTCCTGCGTGCCAAAGGGCGTGTTGACCACGAACATGCCCGACCCGATCATCCGGTGCCCTTCGCGCGCCGGGCCGAAATGCACCTCGTGACGCAGCGCGCCAGGCAGGTCCTTCGCCTCCAGCGCCGCCAGCATCGGCTGATGCGCCCCGCCGGTCAGGATCGGATACCACAGCGCGATCACGCCGACGTTCCATTTGCGGTGCAGCTTGGCGATGAAACCGGGCAGCGCGTCGTAATCGCTTTTCATCTCGTAGCTGGGATCGATCAGCACCAGCCCGCGGCGCGGCTCGGGCGGGGTCTGCGCCATCAGCATCTTGAACCCGTCCTGCTTCAGGCAACGCGCGCCGGTGCCCTGCATCGCCCGTTCCAGCGCCTCGAATTCGCGCGGGTGCAATTCGGCCAGGGTGATCCGGTCCTGCGGCCTGAGCAGCTGCGCCGCCAGCAAGGGCGATCCCGGATAGGAGCGCGCGCCATGCGCCGCCCGCACCTTCGCCAATGCTTCCGCATAGGGATGATCCGCGCCGAACCAGCCCAAGGCTTCCACCGCGTCAATCCCCGCCGCCGCCTCGCCGGTTTTCACCGCCTCGGCCGCGTCCAGCGCATAAAGCCCGCGCCCGGCATGGGTTTCGAAATAGCTCAGCGGCTTGTCCTTCGCCGTCATGTAGCGCAGCATCCGCGCCAGCAGCGCGTGTTTCTGCACATCCGCCAAATTTCCGGCATGATAGATATGTTGATAGGACAGCATTCCGGGACCTTCCTTTGCGCTGCTGATAAGGCCTCACACGGGGGCAAGGCAATCGGGCTTTGACCGCAAACCGGGCAGGCTTGGCAAAAAGGCGCTGATTTGACCCCCGTCGGCCTTTTCCATTTGTCCCCCTGCCCGTATAAGAGCATCTGCTTCCGGCTCGCAGAATCGCGGAAGCACTGAGGGGATAAATACCGAAGGGCAGCATCTGAATGGCATTCATCGACAAACTGCCGGGCCTGTTTTCGTCAGACATGGCGATCGACCTGGGCACGGCAAACACGCTGGTTTACGTCAAAGGCCGGGGCGTGATCCTCAGCGAACCGTCGGTGGTGGCCTATCACGTCAAGGATGGTGTGAAGAAGGTGCTGGCCGTGGGCGAGGACGCCAAGCTGATGCTGGGCCGGACGCCCGGATCGATCGAAGCGATCCGCCCGATGCGCGACGGCGTGATCGCCGATTTCGACGTCGCCGAGGAAATGATCAAGCACTTCATCCGCAAGGTGCATAAGCGCTCGACCTTCTCGAAGCCGAAAATCATCGTCTGCGTGCCGCATGGCGCAACCCCGGTTGAAAAGCGCGCGATCCGCCAGTCGGTCCTGTCCGCAGGCGCCCGCCGCGCCGGGCTGATCGCCGAACCGATCGCCGCCGCGATCGGCGCCGGCATGCCGATCACCGATCCGACCGGGTCGATGGTCGTCGATATCGGCGGCGGCACCACCGAGGTTGCGGTTCTGTCGCTGGGCGACATCGTTTACGCCCGTTCGGTCCGCGTCGGTGGCGACCGGATGGACGAGGCGATCATCAACTACCTGCGCCGCAACCAGAACCTGCTGGTCGGTGAAAGCACCGCCGAGCGGATCAAGACCACCATCGGCACCGCCCGGATGCCCGATGACGGGCGCGGCGCGTCGATGCAGATCCGCGGCCGCGACCTTCTGAACGGCGTGCCGAAGGAAACCGAAATCAGCCAAGCCCAGGTGGCCGAGGCGCTGTCCGAACCGGTGCAGCAGATTTGCGAAGCGGTGATGACCGCGCTGGAAGCCACCCCGCCGGACCTGGCCGCCGATATCGTCGACCGGGGCGTGATGCTGACCGGCGGCGGCGCGTTGCTGGGCGATCTCGACCTGGCGCTGCGTGAATCGACCGGCCTTTCGGTGTCGATCGCGGACGAGAGCCTGAACTGCGTGGCCCTCGGCACCGGCAAGGCGCTGGAATACGAAAAGCAACTGCGTCACGCGATTGACTACGACAGCTGACGCCCCCACCTTTTCCTGAAGAGGGGAAAGCTTGGCGAAAGACAGATCACAGGGCGAAGATTACCTCGGCCCCCTGAAGCGGTTGCTGACGGGGCTGGCGGTTCTGTGCCTGATCGGCATCTTCCTGGTCTGGCGCATCGACAGCCCGCGGGTGGAACGGTTCCGCGCCCAGGTGGTCGACAAGGTGGTGCCCAACTTCGACTGGGCGATGGCGCCCGTGACGGGCACGGTGAACCTGATCCGCGATTTCCAGTCCTATCAGCGCATCGTCGACCAGAACCGCGAATTGCGCCGTGAATTGCAGCAGATGAAGGCCTGGAAAGAGGCCGCTTTGCAGCTGGAACAGGAAAACGCCCGGCTTTTGGACCTCAACAACGTGCGGCTGGACCCGCGGCTGACCTACGTCACCGGCGTGGTGATGGCCGACAGCGGATCGCCGTTCCGGCAATCGGTGCTGCTGAACGTGGGCGCGCGCGATGGTATCGTCGATGGCTGGGCCACGATGGACGGGATCGGGCTGGTCGGAAGGGTTTCCGGCGTCGGGCAGAACACCTCGCGGGTGATCCTGCTGACCGATACGTCAAGCCGCATCCCGGTGGTGATCCAGCCCTCGGGCCAGCAGGCGATGATCATGGGCGACAACACCGCCGCGCCGCCGATCACCTTCCTTGAGGACCCCGACCTGGTGCGCCCGGGCGACCGGGTGGTGTCGTCGGGCGATGGCGGGGTGTTCCCGTCGGGCATCCTGGTGGGCCAGGCGGCGCAGGACCCGGACGGGCGGATGCGCGTGCGGCTGGCCGCCGACTACGAGCGGCTGGAATTCCTGCGCGTGCTGCGCAACCCGGGAACCGAGGCGATCACCGAAACCGGCGCCCTGATCATCCCCGAAGGCGCGCCCCTGGCCGCGGCCGCGGCCGAGACCGGCGCGCAGGAAGGGGCCGGTGATGAGTGAGGCGCTGACCACACGGCGATGGGGGATGCGGCTAGCCTATCTGGTGCTGGCGCTGGCGATCATCTTCTTCCAGCTGTTGCCGCTGGAAACCATGCCGCGTCGCTGGACCGGGCCGGACCTGTTGATCCTGATCACCTTCGCCTGGGCGGTGCGCCGCCCCGATTACCTGCCCGCCTTCCTGGTCGCCGCCGTCTTCCTGCTGGGCGATCTGCTGTTCCAGCGCCCGCCCGGATTGCTGGCAGCGCTGAGCCTGCTCGCCGTCGAGGCGCTGAAGCGGCGTTCGCGCGCCCTGCGCGATCAGACCTTCCCGGTGGAATGGCTGACCGTGTCGGTGATGATGATCCTGGTGATGCTGGGCAACCGCATGGTGCTGGCGGTGCTGCTGATCCCGCAAAGCCCGATGGGGCTGACCCTGATCCAGTTGATCATGACGATCATCGCCTATCCCCTGGTCGCGGTGCTGTCGCATTCGATCTTCGGGGTGCGCCGGATCGCCGCCAATGACGCCGAAGCACTGAGGAACGGGCTATGAAACGCTCGACCCGGGAAAGCGCCGACAGTTCGCGCAAGATCAGCCGCCGCGCCCTGCTGCTGGGCGGCGCTCAGATCGGTTTCGGCGGCTTGCTGGCGCTGCGCATGCGCTATCTGCAGGTCGATCAGGCCGACGAATTCCGCCTGCTGGCGGAAGAGAACCGGATCAATATCCGGCTGATCGCCCCGGCGCGCGGCGAAATCTTCGACCGACAGGGTGCGGTCATCGCCAAGAACGAACCCAGCTACCGGCTGACAATGGTGCGCGAAGATGCCGGCGACGTGGACGAGGTGATCCGCCGCCTGTCGGCGCTGGTCGAACTGGACGAAGAAGAGCTCAACCGCGCGCTGGCCGAGATGAAGCGCAGCGCGCCCTTCCTGCCGGTGACCGTCGCCGACCGTGTGAGTTGGGAAGCGATCAGCCGCGTCGCGGTCAACGCCCCGGCCCTGCCCGGCATCACCCCCGAGGTCGGTCTGTCGCGGCATTACCCGCTGGGTCCGGATTTCGCCCATGTCACCGGCTATGTCGGCCCGGTGTCGGATTACGATCTGTCCAAGATGGAAGACCCCGACCAGTTGCTGCGCATCCCCCGGTTCCAGATCGGCAAGGTCGGGATCGAGGCCAAGCTGGAAGACCAGCTGCGCGGCAAGGCCGGCGCCAAGCGGGTCGAGGTCAACGCGGCAGGCCGCGAAATGCGCGAACTCAGCCGCCGCGAAGGCCAGCCCGGCACCAACCTGCAGCTGACCCTCGATCACCGGCTGCAGAGCTATATCCAGGCCCGGCTGGGCCAGGAAAGCGCCGCGGTGGTGGTGCTGGATTGCGAGTCGGGCGATATCCTGGCCTCCGCCTCGGCGCCGTCGTTCGATCCGAACCTGTTCGTGCGCGGCATTTCGGTCGCCGATTACAAGGAACTGACCGAAAACCCCTATCGCCCGCTGGCCAACAAGACGGTGCAGGGGCTCTACCCGCCCGGGTCGACCTTCAAGATGGTCACCGCGCTGGCGGCGCTGGATGCGGGCGTGGTGACGCCGGAAGAAACCGTTTATTGCCCCGGCCATATCGAGATCGCCAACCGCCGCTTCCACTGCTGGAAACGCGCCGGTCACGGCCATGTCGATATGGAAACCTCGCTGCGCGAAAGCTGCGACGTCTATTATTACGACGTCGCGATGAAGGTCGGGATCGACAAGATTTCCGCCATGGCCGAAAAGCTGGGGCTGGGCCAGCGCTTCGACATCCCGATGTCGGCGGTGGCGCGGGGCCGGGCGCCGACCAAGGCGTGGAAACAGGAAACCTACGATCAGCAATGGCTGATCGGCGACACCGCCAACGCCGCCATCGGCCAGGGGTTCGTTCTGGCCTCGCCGCTGCAGCTGGCGGTGATGAGCGCCCGGATCGCCACCGGCCGCGCGGTGGAACCGCGGCTGATCAAGACCATCGACGGGATCGAACAGCCCATTCGCGGCGGCGAGGTTCTGGATGTCGACGCCGGGCTACTGCGCGCCGTGCGCAAGGCGATGTACGAAGTGTCCAACAACCGCCGCGGCACCGCCTATCGAAGCCGCATCATCGAAGACGCCTTCCGCATGGCGGGCAAGACCGGCACCAGCCAGGTCCGCAACATCACCGCCGCCGAACGCGCCCGCGGGGTAACCCGCAACGAAGACCTGCCCTGGGAACGGCGCGACCACGCCTTGTTCGTGAACTTCGCCCCCTACCGCAATCCGAAATACGCGGTGGCGGTGGTGGTGGAACATGGCGGCGGCGGGTCCACCGCGGCGGCCCCGATCGCGCGCGACGTCACGCTGCAGGCGCTTTATGACGGCGATCCGCCGCTCGAAGCCTATCCCACCGCCGACCGGTCCAAGGTCAAGGCGCAGCAGGAACGGCTGAAGCGCGAACGCCGCGATGTCCCCGGCAACGGGGAGGACCGCGCGTGAGCTATCTTGAATATACCGTCAAGAGCGTCCCCAGCGGGCTGCGCAAGCTGCTGTACCTGAACTGGCCGCTGGCGCTGCTGCTGACGGCGGTGGCGAGCTTCGGCTTCCTGATGCTCTATTCTGTGGCGGGCGGGTCCTTCACGCCCTGGGCCGAACCGCAGATGAAACGCTTTGCCCTGGGCATGGTGGTGATGGTGATGATCGGCATGGTGCCGATCTGGTTCTGGCGCAACATGGCCGGGGTCGCCTATCTGGGATCGCTGTTGCTGCTGCTGGTGGTGGAACTGTTCGGCACCGTCGGCATGGGCGCGCAGCGCTGGATCGACCTGGGCTTCATGCGGCTGCAGCCGTCGGAACTGGCCAAGATCACGCTGGTGATGCTGCTGGCGGCCTATTATGACTGGCTGCCCTTGAAGCGTGTGTCGCGGCCGATCTGGGTCGCGGTGCCGGTGATCCTGATCCTGCTGCCCACCTTCCTGGTGCTGAAACAGCCCGATCTGGGCACCGCGCTTCTGCTGGTCTTCGCAGGCGCGTCGATGATGTTCTTTGCCGGGGTGCATTGGGGATACTTCGCCGCGGTGATCGCCATGGGGGTGGGATTGGTCACCGCCGTGTTCCAGTCGCGCGGCACCGCCTGGCAACTCCTGAAGGATTACCAGTATCGCCGGATCGACACCTTCCTCGACCCGTCCAGCGACCCATTGGGGGCGGGGTATCACATCACCCAGTCGAAGATCGCGCTCGGGTCGGGCGGCTGGGCCGGGCGCGGATTCATGCAGGGGACGCAGTCGCGGCTGAACTTCCTGCCCGAAAAACACACCGATTTCATCTTCACCACCCTGGCCGAGGAATTCGGCTTCCTGGGCGCGTTTTCGCTGCTGTCGCTGTACCTGCTGATCATCGTCTTCTGCATTTCCTCGGCGCTGTCGAACAAGGACCGGTTCTCGTCGCTGCTGACGCTGGGCATCGCGGTGACCTTCTTCCTGTTCTTCGCGGTCAACATGTCGATGGTGATGGGAATGGCGCCGGTGGTGGGGGTGCCGCTGCCGCTGGTCAGCTATGGCGGCTCGGCGATGCTTGTGCTTCTGGCCGCTTTCGGGTTGGTTCAGAGCGCGCATATTCACAAGCCGAGGTAAAAGATGACCGTCAACGTCCTGTTCGCCCATAACGAAGCCCAGTGGGAAATCTACAAGGACCCGCTGGAACAGGCGATCAGGGCGGTCGGGGTCGACGCCGTGCTGTCGCGCGACATGCCCCCCGAGGAGGTCGATTACATCGTCTACGCGCCGTCGAGCTGGCTGCAGGATTTCACCCCCTATACCCGCGCCAAGGCGGTGCTGAACCTCTGGGCCGGGGTCGAGGCGATCACCGGCAACGAAACGCTGAAGATCCCGCTGGCGCGGATGGTCGATTTCGGTCTGAAACAGGGCATGATGGAATGGGTGACCGGCCATGTGCTGCGCCACCACCTGTATATCGATTTCTACCTGCACCATCAGGACGGCGACTGGCTGCCCAAGGTGCCGCCCCTGGCGCGCGACCGGCGGGTGACGATCCTGGGGCTGGGCGAGCTGGGCAGTGCCTGCGCTGAAGCCTTGGCGGGTTTGGGTTTCCCGGTCAGCGGCTGGAGCCGCAGCCCGAAACAGATCGACGGCATCACCTGCCATCACGGCGACGAAGGCCTGAAACAAGCGCTGAAAAAGGCCGACATCCTGGTGCTGCTGTTGCCCTTCACCGCCGCCACCGAAAACGTGCTGAACGCCGAAAGCATCGGCTGGATGCCCGAAGGCGCGGTGGTGATCAATCCCGGCCGCGGCCAGCTGATCGACGACGAGGCGCTGCTGAACGCGCTTGGCACCGGGCAGATCGGCCATGCGACGCTGGACGTGTTCCGGGTCGAACCGCTGCCCGCCGATCACCGTTACTGGGGTCATCCCAGCGTCACGGTGACCCCGCATATCGCCTCGGAAACCCGGCCCGACACCGCCTCGGAAGTGATCGCCGAAAACATCCGCCGCGGCGAGGCGGGGGAACCCTTCCTGCACCTGGTGGACCGCGACCTGGGCTATTGAGGCGCCACAAGTTGCGGCGATGGGGAGTATAACGAACCGTTGTCTTGATCAGCCACATTTTCTGAATCCTGCCAATGGGCCAAGTCAGGCATTTCAGGCCCATTGTCGGCTGTGCGGGACAAATCAGTCGTTCGCTTTCGTACGACTGGTCAGAAACGGTCATTTTCGCCGGCGACAGAAACGTATGGGTTTTGGCAAGATTAGCTATCGGTATACAGGGCTGGTGCCCGCAGCGATTATCGCGCTAAGGTTGCTGCATGAACGAGTATCACCACCTAATAAAGCAGCACGAAACAGAGGTGAACCGGCTCCATGCTGAGGTACGGGAAGCATTCGGGCGTAGCGATCAGTCAAAGCATGCACGGCGCGATTGGGAACTTGCAGCGAAGCGTTTCCGTGAGCACAAATCTGAGGTCGATTATCTCGTTGAGAGGTGCATGACTGAGGATATTGGAAATGATGGCGAGTTGCGCGCGTTCACTTTCAGCTATGTGAAATCCGACCCATATTTTTTTAGGTCTGGCTATATCTTGGAACGCTTGTTGCGGCGGATCAAAAAGCTCGACCTCTCTGAAACCGAAAAGATTCTGATCCAAGAGTTGATATTGAAGCGGATCGACACGAATGCGCTGAGAAACTTCCGCGACATGTGCCGCCTGATTCCAATGATCGAAACAGAAGGCTTCAGCAACAAAATCGCGGCACGTCTTCGGTCCGATGAACCAAGTATCCGGCACCGTGCGGAATTTGCAGCTTTGTATTTTCCAATTCGCGGCAAGGCCAGAGGCGTCGGATTCGAAATGGCATAGCCCAGCGATCGAAGGGGTCATTTCCGAAGTCTAGGTCATAAAACCTAGACAAAACCTCCCTGTTAAAAACGGTCGTTGTTGATCGGTTCGCCGTAGCGGCCGAAATCGCTAGATCTTCTTGTGCCACAAACCCTTGGCAAAATCCGGTCTGGTTTTGACAACTTTTTTTTGACCGCCCTGGCCGAGCGGTCATTCGAGCACCAGGCAGAATTGGCCAGCAATGGCTCAGTGCGGACATTTCCCGCAACCTCATCCCGTCATCTTCGGGTCCATTCTTGACGTGAAGGCCAAAGTCGTCTGACCCTCCACCTCGCGCTCAGCGCAGGATCGGCGGCTTGTCCGGGTCCGATCCGGGGGCCGCGCGGCCCAGTTCCTGCACCTCTTCGGGCTGCGGCAGGTCGAAGCGCAGGCCCCATTGCGCCAGCTTGGCCGCCAGCGGATCGCTGGCGCGCACGAAACTGACGTCGAGCGCCCCGGCCTCGATCCCCGAAAAGGTCAGCGCCTCGGACACCGCTTTGGCCAGCGCGTCCTCGGCGCCCGGCACCGCATCGACGAAGGCCAGCAGGTGATTGCGCGCGCCGCCCTCGTAGGTCGCCGCCGCTAGGTAGGCCGAATGCGCCAGTCCGGTCGCGGTGACCAGTTTGCTGTCCAGCGCTTCGAGAAGCGCCTCGGGCAAGCCGGCGGGGCGGCCGATTTCCTCGATCCGCGCCTCGGCCTCGTCGGGCGCGTGGCCCAGCGTTTCGGACAGCCAGGTCACCGCCTCGGGCGGGATCAGGATCGACGAGGGCGCGACTTCGAGGTTGACGCCCAGCCCGATGCCCTGCCCGTCCAGCAGCCCGGCGATCACCCGCCCCGACAGCGCCGCGTAAGGTGCCGGGCGGCCGACGAATTGCGCCAGCCGGTCTTCGCGGTCGAACACCAGCACGAAGGCGTGATCGGACAGCTCAAAGAGTTCCGGCGACACGTTTTCATCCACCGGTTCCTCGCTCAGAAGCAGGAACAACTCGCTATCGGCCAGCCGTTCGTAAAACCGCAGCCGCGCGGCCGCGTTGGCCTCGTCGGCTTCCATCGCCGCATGGGCGGCATCCAGTGCAGTCAGATCGCTCATCGCTTTCCCTCCGGGTTGCCTGTCGGTACCCCCGCCCCCATCTATGGGCAAGCCCCAACCGCGCCACGAATGGCCGCAGACACAAGGAAACCGCATGACGCTGGCCCGCGAAATCGCCGCCTGCCGCCTGTGTGCCGACCGGTTCGCCGCGACGGCGACCCGGCACGCGCCGCGCCCGGTGCCGTGGTTCCGGCCCTCGGCGCGGGTGCTGATCGCCGGGCAGGCGCCGGGGATGCGGGTGCATGAAGCGGGCAAGCCGTTCTTCGACCGCTCCGGCGACCGGCTGCGCGACTGGATGGGGGTGACTTCCGAGGAGTTCTACGATCTCGACCGGGTGGCCTGTGTGCCCGCGGCCTTCTGTTTCCCCGGCTACAGTGCCAAGCGCGCCGACCTGCCGCCGCCCCCCATCTGCGCCCAGACCTGGCAGGACAAGGTGATGTCGGCGCTGCCCGAGCTGCAAATCCGCATCCTTGTCGGCGCCTATGCCCATCGCAATCACCTGCGGGTAAAGACCTCGCTGACCGAAACGGTGCGCAACTGGCGCGCCTATGCGCCCGGCGTCTTCGTGCTGCCGCACCCGTCCTGGCGCAACACCGCATGGCTGCGCCGGAACCCCTGGTTCGAGGACGAATTGCTGCCCGAACTGAAACGCGCGGTCGGCGCGGTGATGGCGCCGGAACCTTCCGACGGGCGGGGCAATACCTAAGTTCTGGACCGCCGCCCCCGGCCGTCACGGCCCGCGCAGGCAGGAAATGTTTCTTCACAAAGCGGATATTGCGCCGATTTCGCGGCGCGACAGCTTGCTCACCCGGCGTAAATGGCCTAATTCTCGCGCGAAATCACGGCCAAGGATATGGAGAGCACATGTATCGCGTCTGGAACTTTCTGACCAATTACTCGCTGCTACTCATCTTCGGCGCGATCACCGCCCTGATCTGGGCCAATATCGATCCCCACAGCTATCACGCTCTCGTCCATCTCGAGCTTTGGAAGGATGCCCCGATCGGCAGCCTGCATGACGGCCACCGGACGCTGACGCTGCATTACCTGATCAATGACGTGCTGATGGCCTTCTTCTTCGCCATCGCGGCCAAGGAAGTCTGGGAAGCGATCGTGTTGAAAAACGGATCGCTGCGCGGCAAGAAGGCGGCGACGCCGCTGTTCGCCACCGCCGGCGGCATGATGGGCCCGATCGCGGTCTATCTGGGGCTGGCCTTCTTCATCTGGCCCGACACCTATACCGATGTGCAAAACGGCTGGGCGATCCCGACCGCCACCGATATCGCCTTTTCCTATCTCGTCGGCCGACTGGTCTTCGGCGCCGGTCACCCGGCGGTGCGGTTCCTGCTGCTGCTGGCGATTGCCGACGACGCGGCCGGGCTGATCATCCTGGCGATCTTCTATCCCTCGGGCGATCTGGCGCCGGAATGGCTGCTGCTGTCGCTGGGCGCGGCCGTCACGGTCTTCGTGCTGGCCAACTGGCTGCCCCGCTATCTGGACCGCGGCAACCAGGACCGCCCGACTTCGACCTGGATGCGCACGAAAGTGAGCTTCTGGCCCTATCTGATCGCCGGCTGCGCCAGCTGGTACGGGTTCCAGGAAGCGGGCATTCACCCCGCGCTTGGCCTGCTGCCGATCGTACCGACCATCCCGCATGCCGACCGCGCTTTCGGCATCTTCAGCGAGGCGGAACAATACCTGACCGACCTGCTGAACCATATCGAACACGCGCTGAAGCACCCGGTCGAAATCATCCTGTTCTTCTTCGGCCTGCTCAATGCCGGGGTGGAGTTTTCGTCGATTTCCGAACCGACCTGGCTGGTGCTGGGCGGGCTGCTGATCGGCAAACCCATCGGCATCATGATCTTCGGCATCATCGGCGCACATGTGCTGCGGCTGGGCCTGCCGCAGGGGATGCGCACGATCGACCTGCTGGTGATCGGCTGCGTCGCCGCGATCGGCTTCACCGTGTCGCTGTTCGTGGCCTCGGTCGCCTTCCCCGGCGGGCCGGTCCAGGATGCGGCGAAAATGGGCGCCCTGTTCAGCTTCGCCGCTGCCATCATTTCGGTGATCGCGGGCAAGGCGTGCCGGGTGACCAAGCAAGAGCTCTGACGCGAAAGCGGAAACAATTCGGGAAAACCGGCACCAAATGGTGCCGGTTTTTCTACATTTGGCCTTAATTTTGCCTTCACCCCCGTGGCATATCTATAGTTAAAACGCTGTCCCGCCGTTAACGAACAAGTAACGAAGATTCGAAACCAAGGCAGGCGGGGAGACAAAGAGGAGAGTCGGGGCGCGATGCTCGAATTCGAGAATGTCAGCAAGTCCTTCTGGACCGGAACACAGCACAAGGTGATCCTTGATCGCGTGTCTTTCCGCGTGGAACTGGGACAGTCGCTTGGCATTCTGGCACCGAACGGCACCGGCAAGACCACTTTGATCAACATGATGGCCGGGCTCGAAAAGCCCGACGAAGGCGCGATCCGCCGCAGCTGCCGGGTGTCTTTCCCGCTGGGTTTCATGGGCGGCGTCATCAACAAGCATTCGGCGATGGAAAACAGCCGCTACATCGCCCGGCTCTACGGGCTCGACCCCGATTATGTCGAAGCCTTCTGCCGCTGGCTGTGCGGGTTGGGCGAATATTTCGACCAGCCGCTCGGCACCTACAGTTCGGGGATGAAGGCGCGGTTTTCCTTCGCGCTGCTGCTGGCGCTGGATTTCGACATCTACCTGATCGACGAAGGCATGCCCGGATCGACCGACGTGGAATTCAACCGCAAGGCCGGTGACATCCTGCGCGAAAGGCTGCGTACCACCACGGTCGTGATCGTTTCGCACCAGCCCGCAACGCTGGAAAAATTTGCCCGTTCGGCCGCCGTTCTGATGAATGGCCAGCTGCATATGTTTGACACCTTGGAAGAGGCGAAACAGCTCTATGACTACGAAACCCAAGGCTAAGAAATTCCGCATCCGGCGCAGCACGAACCCGGCAGCCGCTTCGGCTGAACCGCGCCAGCAGGCCGCGCAGGCCGAGGCCGCGCCGCGCCCCGCCGCCCCCGGCCAGCCGACCCGCAGCTACCTGTCCGAGGTCCGGTCCCGCTCGCAGGCCGCC
>NZ_WWEN01000008.1 GCF_009857745.1 Thalassovita mangrovi | reverse complement strand
CGTAGCGATCAGTCAAAGCATGCACGGCGCGATTGGGAACTTGCAGCGAAGCGTTTCCGTGAGCACAAATCCGAGGTCGATGATCTCGTTGAGAGGTGCATGACTCAGGATATTGGAAATGATCGCGAGTTGCGCGCGTTCACTTTCAGCTATGTGAAATCCGACCCATATTTCTTTAGGTCTGGCTATATCTTGGAACGCTTGGTGCGGCGGATCAAAAAGCTCGACCTCTCTGAAACCGAAAAGGTTCTGATCCAAGAGTTGATATTGAAGCGGATCGACACGAATGCGCTGAGAAACTTCCGCGACATCTGCCGCCTGATTCCAATGATCGAAACAGAAGGCTTCAGCAACAAAATCGCGGCACGTCTTCGGTCCGATGAACCAAGTATCCGGCACCGTGCGGAATTTGCAGCTTTGTATTTTCCAATTCGCGGCAAGGCCAGAGGCGTCGGATTCGAAATGGCATAGCCCAGCGATCGAAGGGGTCATTTCCGAAGTCTAGGTCAAAAAACCTAGACAAAACCTCCCTGTCAAAAACGGTCGTTGTTGATCGGTTTGCCGTAGCGGCCGAAATCGCTAGATCTTCTTGTGCCACAAAACCTTGGCAAAATCCGGTCTGGTTTTGACACGTTTTTAACCGCCCTGGCCGTGCGGTCATTCGAGCACCAGGCAGAATTGGCCAGCAAGGGCTCGAAGCAGTCATGCGGCGGCGCGGCGGGCCTTCCGTGTCCGCTCAACTCCGCTGGTGTCGTTCCCGGCCCTTTGCCGACATTCGAACTTGGTGCGGGGTACGTCCGGTCCCAGCCCAAACCGGACCTAGTCGTTCGTCCAGCATGACGGAGAGCAGCCATTCGCTGTATCACCTGATGATTGCAAAATCAGGGGGCCAATCAGACCTTCAAAGCAAACAGAGCGACTATCCTTTTCCCGGCTCCCGGTGTTTCACTCTTGTAATGATGCCAATGGATACCTACCTAAGCTATGCAAAGCATCTTCTTTCGACCTTCTGTCTCCTTACGGCCTCAGTTGATCTTATGACGACACTGGGCCGGGCCATTGCGTTTTGTGGATGGCAAATATTCTAGGAGACGACACGATGGCCAATGGCACCGTGAAATGGTTCAACACCCAAAAAGGCTTCGGCTTCATCGCCCCGGAACATGGATCGAAGGACATCTTCGTTCATATCTCGACCCTTGAACGGGCCGGGATCCAACAGCTGGACGATGGGCAAGCAGTGACTTTCGACATCGAAAGCGGACGAGACGGCCGCGAATCCGCGACCAATCTCGCGCTGGCATAAGCCTTCGGCGAATTGACCAGTGCTGCGGGGGCGACCTACGGGTTGTCCCCGCTTTTACATTTGATTTGGCCCTCTGACCTTCAGAAATGGCCATCCTATAATTAACGGAATAAAAAAACTTGATAGACATTAACTGGGGAAATCCCACGACCCTTGTCGTTTCACCGCAAGGTCACACGCAAAAGATCACCACGATTGAGCAGGCGTTTTACTGGCTTCGCAAAAAGTGGCCGGTCACAGATCTCAACCGTGATATCGCTCTCGATTACATTGATGCCGCTATGAATTGCCTCGTGACGGTCGGCACGGCCCGCAAAGCTTTCCTCTCGGCCGCAAAGAGCGCCGGCTTAATGCCGGACCATAGGGATGCCGAAATGGCTGTCGCTTTCTAATCCAGAACGCCCGGCCAGCCAGCCGATGCGCGCGAACCGGACGCCTAAAGATGCCGCCGCCGAAGCCTTCAGCTTAGCCCCGGCCCCCAACCCTTCAAGGAGATGCAAGGATGGCGAAACTCACAAAGCACTCGTTGTTCAAAGAGGGCAAGCCCCGCGCGGAAACACTTATCGACCGGACCACGCGCGCCGCGCGAGAGATCGTCGAAGACGAATTGGAACAGCGTGAGCTCAAGACGGCGCGCCTTCGCAAGGCGCGGCTCGAAAGAGAGGCCAACACACCGGCCAAAGCTCTCGAGGCAAAGTCCAAAGGCGCGCGCAAGACACCCTAAGCCAAGCCTGACAGCAAGAACTGACAGGCCGCACGAACCGACCACGACAGGTGCCGCGGAAACATGCGGCGCCTCACCTGATCCAAAGGACAATACCCGTTGCACCCCCAAGAATGGACCCGGATCCTTGCCAAATACCGCGCGCCGATCCTCTCGCGCAGTATTTTCGAACTCACCGTGACACTGACGCCTTTCTTCGCGCTCTGGGCTTTGGCTTGGTGGGCGCTGACGATCAGCCCCTGGCTGGCCGTGGCGCTGGCATTGGCAAATGCAGCATTTCTGGTGCGCCTGTTCATGATCCAGCACGATTGCGGTCATGGCGCGTTCTTCAAGAACCGCCAACTGAGCGACTGGGTCGGCCGTTTCCTGGGCGTCCTGACGCTGACGCCCTATGACGTCTGGCGCAAGAACCATTCGATCCACCATGCCACGACCGGCAATCTCGACCGGCGCGGCACCGGCGACCTGCCCACTCTGACGGTTCGGGAATACCGGGAAAAAAATTGGATAGGCCGGGTCATGTATCGCCTGGTCCGCAATCCGTTCTTCCTGTTCGGCATTGTCCCGTTCTACCTGTTTTTCCTGCAGCACCGGCTTCCGGTTGGTCAGATGCGGGCGGGTGGGCTCTATTGGCTCAGCACGCTGGCGACAAACGCCGTACTGGCGGCGGCCCTTGGCGCGATAGCATGGCTGGGCGGTGTGGACGTGCTGCTGTTCGTGTTCCTGCCGACGACGCTGTTGGCCGCGGTCACGGGGGTGTGGTTCTTCTATGTCCAGCATCAGTTCGAGGACACGGTTTGGGACCGTGAGGAAGACTGGAACGTGCAGGAGGCTGCCCTCAACGGCAGCTCGCATTACCATCTGCCCGGCATTCTGCGCTGGATCACCGCGAATATCGGCGTTCACCATGTGCATCACGCCGCCAGCCGCATCCCGTTCTATCGGCTGAGCGATGTGGTCCGGGACCATGACCTCCTCGCCCAGTCAAAGCGCATCACGCTATGGGAAAGCTTTCGCTGCGCGCGGCTTCACCTTTGGGACGAAAAAAGCCGCAAGCTGATGTCGTTTTCGGATGCTCAGAAAGTCGCCACTTGACCCCATGCACATTGCTGCCGGAACACCTGCGCGGTCTTGTCTGAAGAAGCCCCGCTCGAGAGGGACACATGACGACCAAGCTGCGGGGCAGTTGACGTCACTTCAATCTCAGCTCTTGGTGAAGCTGCGGCACAGCGTGGTCATTCTAAGTTAATATCCGGAAAGGGCCAATTGTAGCCCTATGGCTGGTAAGAGCGCCTTTAGGGGGCGAAGGTAGTATTTAGCCGGTTACGACCCCATATCTGTCTAATGGTGGTGCGCGGGACAGAGCCTTCAAGCTGACGGGCGGTCCGCAATTCACAATAGGTTCGTGCGTAGCGCCCGGGGAGCGCACGCGGACTTAACTTTAATCGACGACATCACTTCACCGTTTTCAAGGGGCCCGTTCCTCCAACGAGGCACCGTGCCCGACGCATTTGTCCTGAAGGACCTAGAATGACATACACAATCAAGACGACCGCCATCTTCCTCCAGCCCTTCGAACTGGCGAGCTTCAACGAGATAATTCCAGCCGGAGAATACGAGATCGAGACAGAGGTTCTGAATCCCGCCGACGGGATCGAGCCGGAAGGCTGGACGTCATCCGTTCTGGTTCATCTCAATCCACGAGCTTCGCATCCCGGCCTTTCCCGGACGTTGACCGTTCCTCTGGCCGAGCTCGAACAAGCGGTCGCGAAGGACAAGCTTACCGGGAAGGGGCTGACAAATTACTTCCTCGAGGAAATGCTGGCTGATCCGATGATCTGCTTGGTGATGAGGGCCGATGGCGTCTCCGAGGAGGAGATGCGCGGCCTTTATTCAGGGCGGACCCGCAAGGATACCAGTGGCGATGTAACAACGCCTGAGGCAGTCATCTTGACGGAAGTTGAAAGGCTAGAAGGAATGTCGCCTCGTCCAATGTCATCGCGACCGGGGATAGGCGAATGAGAGCTATTCCCGGCCCATGTGCCTAAAGGTCTAACCAAAGCCGGAAATGTGCCGCTAGCGCAACTTTGCAAAGTCAGCTCCGTCTGCGCAGAGCTGCCGTTGGTGCAAGCCGCAGCGAATGGCGGCTCCCCGCCCATTTTCGCCTATATGTCAACGGCAGAGTAAAAACCGACCACGGGGCGGCGCAAAAATAGGCCACTTGCGGGTTGGGTGTTACGGTTGCAAAGAGCGCTGGCGGCCAGTCGACCCCGCTCCCCAAATAGCTGGCGGCTGACTGGCCGCCTTTGGGAGAGGAAATGATGCTGCAATGTAGTCTCTTGGAAAATGTTTTGCGAAAAATTGAAAATCTCCTCTGACGCGTAGAACTATCCATCTGAATTCCCTGCTGATCCGGGCGGAATACAAAAATGCGAGAAATTTTTCATTAAATTTCAAAGTGATGAAGCGATGACTGTTTGCCTTGACCAAGGTCTGAGGCTGGCCTATCGCGGGTACCACTGGAGGACACGCTAATGGAATATTCACCGGACAGCTGGGTGATATTGAGGGTCACGCTCAAGACGCAGGACAGCACTTTCAGTCAACTAAGAGTCCTGGCCGGTTGGCGCGGCGGCTACTTGGATGCTGACATCTGGCGAGTAAATTCCGGCATCCAAGCCATCGAGGCGGATGACCTCGAGTATCGTTTCTCCGGCCACTCGGGATCCGCCTACAGGTGCCGTCTCGGCGGATATCAAATGCTGAACATCATGTGGGATGGTTTCGATCAGTTGAAGCGTCACCGGCATGTTGTCGACGCCGAAATTCTCGCGGACAGGGACTGGTCGCAACCGGGGCTCCTAGAGGCACTTCTCTCTTCGTCAATAGACGATGCTGACAGCGCGTAGGCTGTCTGGGCCCCGCGACCCAAACCAGAATCCTGAAGGCCCCAAGTGATCTTCTTGGGCGCATTGATCGGAGTTGGTGGCATGCTGATTGGGGCTTCTCCATCGACAGGTCCCTGATGGCCTAGGCCAAAGCATCAAGTCTGCCGGGCCTAATCCAGATGCGGGTTCGGCAGCTCGTGGAAAGTGCGCCGCCTTTTTCTAAGAGCTCGAGGCATAGCGCAAGCAGCGAGGATGAGGTGATCTGGTTCAATTCGAAGGCCTTGCTTTTACCTAAAGATGCATGGAGCGGACGTTGGCCGCAGAGGTAGTTAGAAATTCATGCCGGGCGCATCGCCGTTTCCAGATCGGCGACATGGATTGCTCTGAAACCCGCCAATCGTGGCCCGTTGATGTCTGACCGCACCGTGTCCCCGACAAACAGCACCTTGCCTGGATCGAGCGATAGCTGGTCCAGTACATGAGTGTAAATTTCTCGCTCCGGCTTGATGGCCCCGACCTCATAGGAAAAGACCTCAACATCTGGCGGATCAAGCAAAGAGCCCCGCACCGCCAGCCCATAGGATCTGGCAAGGTTGGAACAGATCGCCAGGCGCAGCCCCTTGGCTCGCAACATAGCCCAGATATCCGCCATTCTCGGACGCACCACGACCGACGACACTTCAATCCGTACCCGCTCTTGGATGTCCAACGCCGCCACCGGATCGATTCCAACGTCAAACAACTCCAGCCAGTCAGATATGGGCCGCGACTCCCGCATTAGCCGATGCTTCAATTCGACCCGTTTTTCAGGTGGAAAAGCCTTGAAGAGCTGCCGAATGGCGCCGCGCTTATCGGTGATTTCGACCAGCGTTCCGTAGGCATCGAAGCACACCGCCTCGATCCCGTCGAACATTGGCGGCAGTTCAGTAGCCCGTCCCACGATCATATTGCTCCGCGCGGTCCTGCCGATCCTCGCCCTTTGTCTCAGTTCGACTTGCAAATGAATATTAGCGCAGGGCGGTCATGATCACCATGGTGATCATCATTCGCGTCAGTATCGCAAAGACGTAAAGCTGTCTGCTGGCGACAAAAAGGCCATTCAGGACATGTTGCTCGCTTTCGACGTTAGAAGCATGGCGGCTAGACCTGATCACTCAGGATACCGCTGCGATCTCAGACAATGGCCAGATCGCCCCCCAAGCAACTTCCTGAACGAAATTTGCGAAAAACCGATTTAAAACAATCGCCTAGACAGGCTGATCGTTCCCCGCCATAACAAGCAACCATCATGCACCTGCTGAGCTATAGGGCGCGACGGTCTTCCTGCGACGCTCAACAAGACGGCAACTTGGGAAGGGAACCGAATTGGTAAGCGAGTATACAGCGGTCAGCGGCGAGGCCTGGCTTGGCATCCGTGCTTCGCCTGAAGCCTGTGTACGATTGTTCAAGGGGATCATGATCTCGATTTCCGACAGGCCTGGTGCAAGCGATCCCTTCTTGAAACATCTTCGATGCGCCCGGCTAACAAACTGGAGGTGCATCTGATGCCTGCCCTCGTCATCGCCGATCTCCATCTCGACCTTTGGCTCAAGGCAGGCAGGGATCCCTTCCAGGCCTGCCCACCTGAAACTCTTCGCAGTTTGGATGCCCTGTTCATCGCCGGAGACCTTTGCAACAAGCCAAAGGCGCGTTGGAGCAAGATGCTCGAACACATCAGCCGCTATGTTCCCCTCGAGCGAGTCTATGTCACGCCAGGGAACCACGATTATTATGGTCACACATTCGATAAGGACGACAGCCTGGAACGGATCGCGAAGGAGGCTGGAGCGCATTTCGTCCAGACACGCCAGGTGCATATCGAGGACACTCGGTTCCTCTGCTGCACCTTGTGGACAGACTTCCAGCTGTTTGGAGACGTGAGCGGTGGCATGCAGGATGCGCAGGAAAAATTGAACGACTACCGCTCCATTAGGGTCGCCGCGGCGGGATACAGGCGACTTCAGCCGATCGAAACGCGGCGGAAGCACCTTGAGCACCGGCAATGGCTGGAAAACAAGCTGACGGATCACTTCCCAGGCAGGACAGTTGTCGTGACACACCATGCGCCGCTACCAACGGCAGCAGAGGCCATTCACCAATCCCTTCAACCCGCCTATTGCTCTGACCTGACATCAACCATCGAGCGCAGCGGCGTTGATGAATGGCTCTTCGGCCATACGCACATCCCGGTTGAAGTCGAGATCGGCGCCGCGCGAGTCCGAAATGTCTCGCTGGGTTATCCGGACCAGGTTGCGGAAGGGCAGGAGGTTCACAGATTGCTAAGCGGGTGGATCGACACGTGATATTTCCGGTGATCAATGCGAATGTCAGGCGGAGTTAAGTCGGCTTTTCCGCGCCCATTCTCGAGTTGTATATTGGGCAACAATGCGCGGAAAGCGGAGGTTACAGCCCGAAAAACACCTGTATCGGCCATACTTTCGGGCGGGCGTTTCAAGCGCCTCAAAAGGAGAAAAGCCATGGCTCTGCGTCCTACAGACAATCAACACCGCAACGTTCAAGTCATTTCCCGGCGAGAGCTGCGTGTAGTTTCCGTGATCACCATCCCCTCCATCGAAGCGGTTGCCACTCCAAGCAACAGATCGGGAGAGCTTCCCTTATGAGCCACTGGTTTACAGCCGATCCGCATTTCGGCCATGAGAATGTCATCCGTTTCTGCAACCGTCCCTTCTCCAGTGTTGAGGAAATGGATGCACACATTCTGAAGGCATATCAGGCCCGTGTGCTCCTTGACGACGATCTTTGGATCCTGGGTGATTTTACTGCCGGCAAGACTACCAACGAAGGGCGTGAAAAGTTGCGCGATCTATTCAGTCGGATTCCTGGTCGCAGGCATCTCATAACAGGCAACCATGACCGCCCGTGGATCCGGGAACTGCCTTGGGACAGCGTCAGAGATATGGCCGATATTCTGATCGACGGCCAGCGTCTGTTTCTCTTCCACTATCCGATGATCACGTTTCCAGGCGCCCGCCGCGGGGCCCTGCAGCTCTTTGGTCACGTCCATAACAACTGGCCTGGTTCGCGCAACAGCGTGAATGTCGGTGTAGATTTGTGGAATTTCCAACCCGCCTCCTTGTCGGAGATCAAGCAACGGGCTCTCACCCTTCCCGTGAACGTATACTGGGAAGAGGTGGAGCCCGGATGCAATCTGTGACTGACGACATCACCATCCTAGCCGGCTGACCAATGCGGTGAGGAAATCGATGCTCACGCTCGAACTCCACTCGAATGCAATCTGTTTCGACTTCATGGTTGCGTTGCTCTCACCATTCACAATGCCGTCTACCTCGCCGTCTGCGCTCTCCAAGTCTTCCGCACAAGCTCGGCGGCCGGTTTGGCATGATCGCCGCGGAGAGGCGGGCAAAGAAAATTGGTTCCCACCTAATTTGCGAAAAAATGAAAATCCAGCAGCATGCAGTGGCGTAAAACCTCTGAAAACTGCCCTTATGCAGACCATTTCAGAAATGCGAAAAATATTTAATATCAAATGGTTGCAAAAATTCTTCATTGACAGGCGAGTGCAAGAAGCTAATGCGTGTCGCGCAATACCGGGCCGCTGGTTGTCTGTGAGGTAGACCGGCCTGGTAGAGACTGAACCTGCGGAGCGCACATGACCGGCATCATCATCAGCTTGCAACATCTGTCGGCGGGATTAATCGCCGGGATGGGTGAGTTTTTGTTGTGCGCCTGATCTCAACATTGAGGGCTGGCCTGCCGTGCAAGCGCCCTGAACGTGTCGAGGCAACACATACCGTATGCGCGACATCATTATCGCCTTGGGTGGGAAGATAAGGGAGACAGCGTGATTTCGAAGGAGACTATCATCGCCATCTCTGGAATTGCCGTGGGTATCTTTGGAATCCTCTGCGTCCTAAGGGCCAGTAAGGATAGCATCCAAAGTGCCGAGCCTGATCCAGAGCGAGTCCGGCGCTTTGTCGAAAGCACACCGCCCATTCCAGAACACCTCCTCAAGATCCACCCGGATAATCGGCCCCATAATCCGAAAAGCGCCGAAGACGACACTCCCAACAAGGCTCCCAGTTGAACAACGAACTTTCACTCGTCGCCAAGCTCCACGCCCGCGAACCCGCATTCTCCTTCGCCTCCCGCGTTGCCGCTCTCAACGGAGTCTCAGCCACGGACTTCTCCACGGACATGGGCTTCTCATTTACCAGGATCACGGACGGCAATGCCGACGATCTATCGGAACTCGCTACGCTTTGTCGTGTGGATCTCAACGCCCTGAGCGCCTGGACGCCCATCCATCTGGGCAACCGTGTGCATGAATTCCGCGGGCAGCATCTGCACGCTAAGGCCATCAAGGAAACCACGCTGCGCGGCTGCCCCATCTGCCTGCGGGAAGACGCTGAGAGGACTCCAGGCGCCCCCGAGCAGGTCATGCACATCCGTGGCCACTGGCTGTTTCGCCCGGTCACCATCTGCCTGGAGCACGGGCATCCATTGATCCCCTTGTGGTCCGCGCCAGCCAAGACAGACCGCTTCGATGTGGCAGCCAGAATGGCCGAGATCGCGCCGGACATTCTGTCCGGCGCGCTGGACCAGGATTTCCGAGAGCCAACCGAGTACGACCGCTGGATCGAGGCGCGCCTTCTGAGCACCCCCACGGATACATGGCTCGATCAGTTCGCCCTCTACCCGGCAGCGCATTTCTGCGAGCTTCTGGGCCGGGCCATCTGGGCAGTCAGAATCCCAAAGTGGAAAAAGTTCGAGCCCGAGCACGCTTGGATGGCCTTCGACGCGGGCTTCAAGTTTGCCAGCAAAGGTGAGGACAGCATCCGCAGCGCTCTGAGCGAGTTGCAGGCCATCATCGGCGAACCGACCGACGGCCCGAAGAAGAAGTTTGGCGCCCTATACGACCGCCTTGCCTTCGACCTCCTCAATGAGGACTACGCTCCATTCCGCGCGCTCCTGCGCGACCACATCGCGACCACGTGGCCGTTGGGACCCGGTGACGATCTCATGGGAGAACCCGTCCTGGAGCGACGGGTTCATTCGGTTCGAACCGCCTCGCGCGAACTGGGCATGGATCCTCGGCGTCTCCGCAAGCTCCTGGTGGATGTCGGCATCGTTCGCCCAGCCGAGACCGGGCAGGACGATCAATGGGAACTGTTCGACGTGGAGGAGGCCCAACCACATCTGGACCAGATCAACACCTTGGTCTCGGCCAAGGATTTCCAGGAAGTGTTGAAAATGTCGCGTTCGCAATTCGAACGTCTGCGCAGCGACGGATACTTCCCCCCTGCCGTGGATGGCGGCGACCACAAGCCCCTCTGGGACGTCCGTGCAGCCCGGAGATACCTCGAAGGCCTGCTGACTGGTGCGGAGCCCATCTATGTGCCCATGCACGCTTGGGGCGACATCCCCAAAACCGCTCAGCGGCTCAAGGTTTCCCCGGGAACCATCCTCGCGCTCCTGGAGCAGCGCAAGATCCAGAGGGTCGGCAAGCACATGACTCGCGACGGGTACGAGGCGATCCTGATAACGCACGACGAGGTCGAACGCCTGCTAGAGCGCCCGGATGCTCCCGGCATCAGCATCGAGGTGTTTGCCCGACAATGTGGCCTTAAGCCGTCCTCTGCCACTCGCTTGGTGCGGAACGGGCATGTACCTTCGACGGAAGGACGACACCCCAAGACCAGCGCTCTCCAACGCTTCCTGGCCCCTGATGACATTGCCTCTTTCCACGCCCGTTTCGTGACCCTACGCGGCTTGGCTGTCGAGCGCGGCACTCCCTGGCAGGCACTTCGACTGGAGTTGGTAGCATCGGGCGTTCTGCCATTTAGCCCAGACGGCAATGACTACGGGGCTATCTATGAGCGCCAGGCAATCAAAGACACCCCGTAGAACCGCAGGGTTAGCTACCCGCTCTCCGAGCCTCCATCCCCAAAACAATGAACGAGCCAAATGAACTACCTTATTGTACCGGAAAAAGATGTAGCTGTGAGCGACAGATACGCGGCAGAATGCAAACGCAAACAAGCAATCTCGATTGTTTGCCGCACTCGCAGAACTCGAGCAGACCTCTACTATGATTGGGGTTACTTATCGCAGGAGAGCCAGAACGTATTGCTGGCCTCAACGGAGGAGAGCCGTGAATTTTTCGAGAGTTTACTGAAGCGTTATCCAAGAACCGGATCGGCTACCGGAGTAGCGCCACAGTTCATGTTTATCGATGGCTTTCTGATTTCCGACATCGAGAAGGCTGCAAGTGAAATTTATGCGTTCCTGTCCGACATACTGAGAGGAGCATGAAGGTCTGTTTTGCAGGCACGTATCCGAAAGAGTGCCGCGGGAGTTAAGGTCAGTTTTCACCCTCCCTGGGTAATTGGCCACTTCCACTTCGGGCTTCGCGTGATGAATCTATTGGGCAACCTCCCCGACCCCAAACGCGAAATCAGAACTGCGACTGTAAGCCTTTACAGACGTTGAAAAATCTCTTTAAATTCGATTATCGTTTAAAGCGTAC
This sequence comes from Thalassovita mangrovi, assembly GCF_009857745.1. GTDB lineage: Bacteria > Pseudomonadota > Alphaproteobacteria > Rhodobacterales > Rhodobacteraceae > Thalassobius > Thalassobius mangrovi. The sequence continues at coordinate 178,154 of NZ_WWEN01000008.1, read as the reverse complement.
AAGAAATGCAAATTGCGATCAGGAATTTAAAAGGAAGACGTAATGATCATATCCCGACTGCTACGCCCGGCCGCCGCGATGACCACCGCCATTCTTCTCTCAGCGTGCGGAACCACCTACAGCCTGCCAGGCGTTACAGATGATGTGACCAGCCGCGCGGATACAATGTTTGCCCAGGCAAAAGCAGCTCCGGCACGCCAGCTTGCAAGCCCTCAGGTCGGTGAAAAGCGCTTCCGTCGCGTAGCCCACCGCATCGAACCGGTAGCACGACAGTTTTGCGAAAAAGAGCTGGCCCAGAAGAAGACTGTCGATTGCAATGTCCGTCTCGAACTCGATCGCAAAATGCAAGAGCGCAACGCATATTTCACCTATGCAGAAGCAGGCAACAAGAGTCCCGTGATCCGGTTTTCTGTGCCGATCCTTCAGGATGCCGAAAGCGATGATGAAGTCGCATTCATCCTGGGCCACGAATACGGGCACCTGATCGGTCAACACATCGTCAAGCAACAGCAGCAGGCCATGGCCGGGGCAATCATTCTCGGCGCCCTGGCCGCCTATTCAAATGCTCAAGCAGCCTCCGCCGGCGCCTATTACGATCCCAACGATGTCTCGCGCTCAATGGAGCTTGGAGCTGCGGTTGGCCAGATCGCCTTCTCCCAGACCTATGAACTCGAGAGCGACATGCTGGGAACGCGGATCGCCGCGGCAGCTGGCTACGATCCTGTCAAAGGTGCAGGATTCTTCGCGCGAGATGAGGCGGCACGGTCCAAGACCGGTCAGCTCTCATTCTGGGGAACCCATCCGGCGGACTCCAAGCGTATCGCGGTTGTGATCGCAACCATGGAAGAGATTAAGGCCAAGAAATCCCTGGCGCGTAAGCAGACCCAATAAAACGGCACCAGCCTGTACCTATTGACGAATAAACGAAGGGAGAACGATATGAAAAAACTCATGCTTACCACCCCATTGCTGCTTCTTCTGGGGGCCACCCAAAGCATCGCCACGACTACGCTGGTAAAGGCGCCTACGAACGAAGTTGAGCACGGCGGTGGCTGCCGCAAGGACTCCCCTCCCGGCAAATGTTGCCATGCCGGTTCCAAGCCGTATCACTGTCATTGAGTAATACGTTGCCCCAGTAACTCAACTGGGGCAACAAACAGCGGATTGATGGCTGTATAGGCCGAATTTTTAGGATTTTTTCGGCTGCTTGAAGGATCATTAGGGCAGAGAGAGCGGGCTTTCGTTGCGACCAGGTCCGACGGCGGCTATGCGTCAGTAGTGATCTTTGCAAAGTGCAGGCCACGACTCCAGGCTGAACGACGCACCCGGCCCAGAGCGGGCACTCAACACATAGTACAAATGCTGCAGTTGCAGCCCGCTTTCCAGACATTCGCTGCCAGTGCGATATTCCGATCCGTGAGCGCTGCTGGTTTTGCATCCAATAGCGTCCACGTTCGCGCTGAAATATTCGATTAAATTACAATTGGATGCCATACTTGGAAAATCCACACTCTTCTCTTGGATGGTTGGATAGCTTGGGATAATCTTCTCTACTTCTTGCATGGTGGGGCTCACGAAGCCACAATATCTCGTACGATTGCAGCTCGAGTCGCTCATCATGAACGAAGAAAACAAGCTCTGCCGGATTCTTAGCCTCGATGGCGGAGGAGCCAAGGGCTTCTACACTCTCGGCGTACTTGCCGAAGTGGAGGCAATGCTTCCTCGCCCCATCCATGAGACGTTCGACCTCATATTCGGCACGAGCACGGGGTCTATCATCGCAACTCTGCTCGCCACTGGGCGGAACGTCGACGAAATCCACAAGCTCTACTGCGAGCATGTCCCCAAGATTATGAGAGAACGGAAGCCACGGGAGCGCACTCTGCGGCTCCGAGAGGTTGGGGAGACCGTCTTCAAGGAGGATGGGTTCGACACAGTGCTCACCGGGCTTGGCATCGTCTCGACCAAGTGGCAGCTCGAAACACCGATGATATTCAAGAGCAGCCAGACGCAGGCACATGGTCGCAAGGCGACGTTCGTTCCAGGCTTCGGGTGCAAGCTCGCTGACGCAATCGAAGCATCTTGCTCCGCGTATCCGTTCTTTGAGCGCAAGCTCGTCACCACCAGTACCGGCAATGAGGTTGAACTCTTCGACGGCGGGTATGTCGCGAACAACCCCGCGCTTTACGCGCTTGCTGATGCTGTGGGGCCGCTCGAGTTCGCTCCGGCTGATTGCCGAGTCCTGACCATCGGCTGCGGGCAGTATCCGGAGCCACGATATTCGTTCATCGAACGCACCAAGCGCCGCTTCTGGCTGGTGCAGCTCCTCCAGAAGACACTCGAAGTGAATACCGCATCGATGGACCAGCTGCGGCAACTGCTCTTCGCGAACGTCCCGACGGTGAGAGTGAGCGACACCTTCGACAAGCCCGAGATGGCAACGGACATGTTCGAGCACGACCTGAAGAAGCTGAACATTCTCCGTCAGCAAGGGCAGCAGTCGTTCGGTCGACTAGAGAAAGATATTCACGCAATTCTATTAAGTTAAGGAGTTTTCATGGCGATTTCAGAGGCGCAGCTCGAGACGTGGTCACATATCGGCTCACAAGTACAATCGGCTGCCACATACCAAGCGATTAGGGGTGTGCTGAAGGACAAGAGCGCTCCGTTCGCGGGGCGAGGATTTGACGTCCATCTACAAGGCTCTTACGGCAACGACACCAACGTCTACTCGGAGAGTGACGTTGACGTCGTTATCTGTCTGACTGATGTATTCAACAGCGATATCGGACAATTGGACGCTGCTGACACGCTTATCTACGGAGCGAACAAGGGAGGCGGAGTTGCCTATGGCTTTGATGAGTTCAAGGCTGACGTTCTGGCTTGGCTGACGGAAAATTACGGCACGGGAGTGAAGGCAGGAAAGAAGGCAATCTTCGTTCCAGGGAACAACGGTCGGCGCGATGTTGATGTGTTGGTGTGCATCGAGCATCGTCGGTACACGCGGTATCGCTCGATATTCGACAATTCCTACCATACCGGCATCTGCTTCTGGACCACCGACAACGAGGAGATCATCAACTTCCCGAAGCAGCACATGGAGAACTGCACGACAAAGCACCAGGCGACGACCGATCGATTCAAACCAAGCGTTCGCGTGATTAAGAACATGCGGAACGCCATGATAGACGCCCATTACATCGCCGACGGTGTAGCCCCTTCCTACTTCTTGGAGGGGATGCTTTGGAACGTGCCAACGCAGAACTTCGGCTGGACGTTCCAACAGACCGTCGAGAACTGTCTGGCGTGGCTGGATGGTTGCGACCCGACCCAACTGGCGTGCGCCAATGACCTGCATTGGTTGATACGAGATGGGGAGAACGTCTGTTGGAACATGGCGGACTTCCATACGACGATGGCGGCGTTGCGCCTGTACTGGAACACTAGCGGCCGCTGACTACAGCCCATCCTGCCCTCGACCATGGCAAGTGCTCCTACGAGGAGATAGCGGGCCGAGTTGCAGGACGCGAGCTACTATAATAGCGGCCATTCGTTCAGAACGCGGCGAATGGAAGTTATCCGCCCTTACTAACCGATCGGCCTGGTTCGCTTTGGGATGGGAGCGGACGTTTAAGGCCTAACGCAGAACTTCAGTTTCGAACCTTTGTTGCAGAATTTTTTTGGGTAGGGATTGTAGGCAGTGATCCATTCGGTGCAGCTTATCGCTGTTTAAGTAAGGAAAAAGCATTTCATGCATTTCATCTCAAAATTAGTTTCAGCCGCGGGGCTTGCTCTGTTACTTGCCGTCACAGCACATGCCGAGACCGTCTCCCCGAAAGAAACCTCCTACTACGTTGGGGAAACGGTAACCGTCGAAGGCGTCGTCAGCCAGGTCTCCACGAGCAACAGGGGAACGACCTTTATAAACTTCGGCGGGCGCTACCCTAACCACATCTTTTATGCTGTGATCTTCAAGAATAACGCAGATCGGTTCTCAGGCGTTCGATCGCTTGAGGGTAAGGCAGTCGCCATCACTGGGGCAATTGAGCTTTATAAAGGCAAACCTCAAATCATTCTTAGGTCGCCCAGTCAGATAGAATTGCGCAATTAGGAACTGGTTTGCTTCACTGGCCGCTCCTCCAGTCCCAGGGCATGACGAAGCGACTTTTCCATATACCGCGTTTCGCAGCTTTGGCTTCGCGTTCTTGCGAGACGTAGTCTAGTCCATATTGCCGGTATGCGACGGCCCAACCATTAGCCACGAGCCACCCGTTGATATCGACACCCTCCTGATAGCACTTAGCGACTAAACGGCCATACCTGTCTTTGTCGATCACACGGCATTAGACCGGCGCGCGGCCAATTTTATTCGCGAGTGCATTGGCCGCGTCGGCTCCGCAGCGCCATTCGCTCTTATTGGGCAAGAGACATTTCTGGCGGCTCTCGATCGCATCAATGGCATGTAGCCTGATCCGCGTCCCGTGTATTTCTATAGTGTCTCCGTCAATCACGCTTGCTGTTCCGCTGATTAAATTCTGCGCAGCTATTGGCGCGCCATAAGCAGCCCAAAAGGAGATCATTAGAAAGAAGACGTAGCGACGCTTGGACATACTATTCCTGGCCCTCGACTATATCAATTTTTCGGACTTAAGCTTTACCGGTAACATCTCACCCTATCCACGATGGTGAAGGAAATTCGACGTATATTGAAGTCAGTTCATTTTCCCCAGGTATGACAACGCTCAGATCGGGCTTCATACTCAACGGTGGTCAATCAGTATCCCTCTCTCCCTGAAACTGTCACTATCGCGTGCATCTCGAATCCGTCCACTCACTTGTATCAGCGAGTTTCTAGGAAAGGGGGCAAACTCTAACCGGCCCGTCCCCACTATTGCTGGCGACCGAAAACAAAAGGACGGCGGGACCAATGGCCCCGCCGTCCTCATGGTTCAGCTCAACAAAAACAGCCTCCGAAGTAAGCGCCTAAAGGCTTAAAATTGGCCTTGACGCCCGATGCGCACGCTTATGGTTTCTTTTGCGCACTCATCTGCTTTTTCTGACTGCGCCTATTCAGCCCCGGATCAGCCGCATTTCGAATAGCCGCAGCTCATGCAGGTCATGCAGCCCTCGACCATCCGCATTTCGAACTGGCCGCAGCTCGGGCAGGCCTTGCCGCGCGGCGCGCCGCCGACTGCCATCACTTCGGCCTTGGGATCGGATTTCAGCCCCATGCCCTCGCCCTCGATGAAGCCGATGCGGATCAGGTGCTGTTCGATCACCCCGCCGATGGCCGCCAGGATCGAGGGGATGTATTTGCCCTGCATCCAGGCGCCGCCGCGCGGATCGAACACCGCCTTCAGTTCCTCGACCACGAAGGACACGTCGCCGCCGCGCCGGAACACCGCCGAAATCATCCGGGTCAGCGCCAGCGTCCAGGCGTAATGCTCCATGTTCTTGGAGTTGATGAAGACCTCGAACGGGCGGCGGTGACCGCCGATCAGGATGTCGTTGATGGTCAGGTAGATCGCGTGCTCGCTGTCGGGCCATTTCAGCTTGTAGGTATGGCCTTCCAGCGCCTGCGGCCGGTCCAGCGGTTCGGCCATGTAGATCACGTCGGCGCCGGCATCGATCTCGGGGGCCTTTTCGCTTTCCTCGCTGACGCTCAGAACCGATCCGGTCACGTCGTTCGGGCGGTAGGTGGTGCAGCCCTTGCAGCCGGTCTCATAGGCTTCCATGTAGACGTCCTTGAAGCCTTCGAAGCTGATGTCCTCGGGGCAGTTGATCGTCTTGGAAATGCTGGAATCGACCCATTTCTGCGCCGCCGCCTGCATCCGGACGTGATCCAGCGGTTCCAGCGTCTGGGCGTTGACGAAATAGTCGGGCAATTCCTTGTCGCCGAACTTGTCGCGCCACATCTGCACCGCGTAATCGACCACCTCTTCCTCGGTGCGCGAACCGTCCTTCTGCAGCACCTTGCGGGTATAAGCATAGGCGAAGACCGGTTCGATGCCGGAACTGACGTTACCGGCGTAAAGCGAAATCGTGCCGGTGGGCGCGATCGAGGTCAGCAGCGCGTTGCGGATGCCGTGCTTGGCGATCTCGGCGCGCACGTCGTCATCCATCTGCTGCATGGTGCCGGAAGCCAGGTATTTGTCCGCGTCGAACAGCGGGAAGGCGCCCTTTTCCTTGGCCAGATCGACCGAGGCCAGGTAGGCCGAACGCGCGATCGCGTGCAGCCAGTCTTCGGTCTGCTTGGCCGCCTCGTCGCTGCCGTAGCGCAGGCCCAGCATCAGCAGGGCATCGGCCAGCCCGGTCACGCCCAGCCCGATCCGGCGCTTGTTCTGCGCTTCCAGCGCCTGTTCGTGCAGCGGAAATTGCGACGCGTCGACCACGTTGTCCATCATCCGCACCGCAAGGCGCACCAGTTCGTCCAGCTTGTCCTGGTCGAGCTTGGCCTTCTTGCCGAACGGATCGGCCACCAGCCGCGCCAGGTTGATCGATCCCAGCAGGCAGGCGCCATAGGGCGGCAGCGGCTGTTCGCCACACGGGTTGGTGGCGGCGATGGTTTCGCAATAGGAAAGGTTGTTGGCCTTGTTGATGCGGTCGATGAAGATCACGCCCGGTTCGGCGAAATCATAGGTCGACTGCATGATCTTGTTCCACAGGTCGCGCGCCTGCAGCGTATGATAGACCTTGTCGCCGAATTTCAGCTCCCACGGGCCGTCCGCCTTGACCGCTTCCATGAAGTCGTCGGTGACCAGGACGCTGAGGTTGAACATCCGCAGCCGCGCCGAATCCGACTTGGCGGTGATGAAATCCTCGATATCGGGGTGATCGCAGCGCATCGTCGCCATCATCGCGCCGCGACGCGAACCCGCAGACATGATGGTGCGGCACATCGCGTCCCAGACATCCATGAAGCTGAGCGGGCCGGACGCATCCGCCGCCACGCCCAGAACATCCGCGCCGCGCGGCCGGATGGTGGAAAAATCATAGCCGATGCCGCCGCCCTGCTGCATGGTCAGCGCCGCTTCCTTCAGCATGTCGAAGATGCCCGACATGCTGTCGGGGATGGTGCCCATGACGAAGCAGTTGAACAGGGTCACGTTGCGCCCGGTGCCGGCGCCGGCGGTGATCCGGCCGGCGGGCAGGTATTTGAAATCCTCCAGCGCCGCGTAGAACCGCTCTTCCCAATGTGCGGGGTCCTTTTCCACCTCGGCCAGCGACCGCGCGATCCGCCGCCAGCTGTCTTCCACGGTGCGGTCCACCGGGGTGCCGTCGGCCTCTTTCAAGCGGTATTTCATATCCCAGATCTGTTCGGAAATGGGCGCGGCGAAACGGGTCATGGGGCGGTCCTTCGGTTTTGGGTGAATCGGCATGGCATCGGCGTAAGACGGCTTCGATACACCAGGCGGAACGCAAGTCTCAACGCCAAATTCCCCCACACCCGAGAAATATAATGTATTGTGAGCCTACCACAACACCTTGCCCACGGCTATCCTCAGGCTACAATATCCGGTGAACTTCGGGACGACTCTGTGGGTAAGCTGTGGAAAACTATATCAATCTGATCAAGCTGAGCGTCGGCACCGAAGATGTCGACAACCTGGCGCTGTGGCAAAAGATGCCGCACGCCCAGACGCCTGACGGATTGCCGCGCCACGTCACCCGGATGTGGCCCAAGCGGGAGGCCGAACTGCTGAACGGCGGGTCGATCTACTGGGTGATCAAGGGGGTGATCCAGTGCCGCCAGCGGGTGCTGCGGCTGGACGAGGTGATGGGCCAGGACGGCATCCGCCGCTGCGCCATCGTTCTGGACCCCGAATTGCACCGCACCGCCCAGGCGCTGCGCCGCCCTTTCCAGGGCTGGCGTTACCTGAAACCCGAAGACAGCCCTGCCGACCTGACCGCCACCCGCAAGACCGAAGAGCCGCTTCCGGCGGAACTGTCCGCCGCGCTGGCCGAGATCGGCGTTCTGTAGGGTCGAGCGTGGCAGGGGGCGCTGCCCCCGTCGCGGCAAGCCGCGACTCCCCCGGGATATTTTTGAACAGAAGAAGGGCTTTTTCCTGGCCCCAATCCCCCTGCGCGCGCCCGGCGCAGGGCGCGGTTTCAGTCGACGCCCAGAACCCGGGACAGTTCCTTGATCGTGTCGCGTTCGGCCTTGTCGACCGGTGCCACCCGCGAGCGGAACAAGGTGGCCTGCGATTTCAGCACCAGGGCGTCGCTCAGGATCTTCAGGTGGTTGGCGCGCAGCGTGTCGCCGGTCGAGGTGATGTCGGCCACCGCTTCGGCGGTTTCGTTCTTCACCGTGCCCTCGGTCGCGCCCTGACTGTCGACCAGCTGGTAATCGGCAACCCCGTGATCGCGCAGGAATTCGCGCACCAGCCGGTGATACTTGGTCGCCACCCGCAGCCGGAACCCGTGCCGTTCGCGAAACGCCGCGGCTGCGGCATCGAGATCGTCCAACGTATCGACATCGACCCAGCAGGCGGGCACCGCGATGATCAGGTCGGCATGGCCAAAGCCCAGTTCCGCCAGCGGTTCCACCTTCTGATCCCACTGGCCCAGCTTTTCACGGATCAGGTCGGTGCCGGTGACGCCCAGATGGATGCGCCCGGCAGCCAGTTCGCGCGGGATTTCCCCCGCCGACAGCAGCACCAGTTCGACGCCCTCGACGCCCTCGACCTTCCCGGCATATTCGCGGTCCGACCCGGTGCGCGACAGGGTCACGCCGCGTTCGCCGAACCATTCGAAGGTCTTTTCCATCAGCCGCCCCTTGGAGGGCACGCCCAGCTTCACGCTCATTGACCCGCCTCCAGTTGCAGCAGCAGCCCCGGGCGCACAACGCCGCCCACGGCCGGGATTTCCCTGCCCTGCCCCAGCACACGGGTCAGCGCGTCATAGCGCCCGCCGGTGGCCACCGCGGGCAGGTCGGGGCGGCCTTCGGCGTAGAAGCCGAAGACGAACCCGTCGTAATATTCCATCGAGGTACGCCCGTAAGAGGCCTCGAAATCCAGCGCCGCCACGTCGACGCCGCGCCTGTCCAACGCCTTCATCCGGCGCGCCAGGCGGTCCACCGCCTTGACGATCGCGGGCATGTCCACCGCGATATCGCGCAGATGTTCCAGGGCGTTGGGCAGGGTTTCACGCACCTGCAGCAGCGCGTCGAGCAGTTCGACCTCGCGCTCGGAAATCGGCGCGGCGGCGGCATCGGCCTTCAGCGCCGCGATCCGCGCTTCGACCTCGGCGCGCGAGCGCAGCCCGATTTCGGGCGCGCCACCGGCGAAGGGATCGGCGGCGGCCAGCAGCGCCTTGCGCGCAGCGGGCACCGGGCTGCGCCCGGAATAGCGATCCAGCAAAGCGCGGAACCGGCGCGGATGCCAGATATGGCGGCGCAGCGCCTTCTTGCGCGCGTCCGTCGTCTGCAGCCCCGCGACCGCAGCCATCAGGATGCCGATATCGCCGGTCGCGGCACGCAGCCGCGCGCCCCCCAGGGCGGATTGGATCACCGAGAACACCTCGGCATCGGAATCGATCGGGTTTTCGCGGTCGAACACCTCGTATCCGACCTGCATGAATTCGTTTTCCCGGTCGGGATCGTCTTCCTGGCGGCGGAACACTTCGCCGGCATAGGTGTAGCGCGCCGGTTCGGCGCCATAGGCCATATGCGCCTGCACCACCGGCACGGTGAAATCGGGCCGCAGCATCTGTTCGCCGCGCAGCGCGTCCGAGGTCACATAGGCGCGCGCCCGGATGTCTTCGCCGTAAAGGTCCAGCAGGACCTCGGCGGGCTGCAGGATGGAGGTCTCGAACCCCTGCGCGCCTTGCGCTTCGAACAGCGCGCGCAGCCGCGCGGCCTCGGCCCTGATCCGGGCTTTCTCAGCCATCTTTCTGCCCTTCCAGGATTTCGCGCACCTTGGCGACCAGATCGGCGCGGGGAACCTCGAACTGGCTCGGCCGTTCCTTCCATTCCTCCAGCGTGGCGTTCTCGGCGATCTGGGCGCCCAGCACCAGGTCCTTGATCTGCACCACGCCGTTGGCCTTCTCGTCGCCGCCTTCGATCACCGCGACGGGCGATTGGCGCTTGTCGGCGTATTTCAACTGGTTGCCGAAATTCTTCGGGTTGCCCAGGTAAACCTCGGCGCGGATGCCTGCATTGCGCAGCTCGGCCACCATCGCCTGGTAATCGGCCATCCGGTCGCGATCCATCACCGTCACGACCACCGGCCCGGTGGCGTGGCTCTGGATACGTCCCTTTTCGCGCAGCGCCGCCAGCAAACGGTCGACCCCGATGGAAACGCCCGTCGCAGGCACCGCCTGACCGGTGAAGCGCTTCACCAGGTCGTCGTAGCGCCCGCCGCCCGCGACCGACCCGAATTGCCTCTTGCGGCCCTTCTCGTCAAGGATTTCAAAGGTCAGCTCGGCTTCGAACACCGGCCCGGTGTAGTAGCCCAGGCCGCGCACGACGCTGGGGTCGATCACGATGCGGTCCTCGCCATAGCCCTGTGCTTCCAGCAGCGAAGCGATCTCCTGAAGCTCGCCAACGCCCTCAGCCCCGATCGCGCTCTCACCGACGGCCGCCATCAGCTTTGGCAACGTGTCCGCGTTTGTCGCGCCTTTCGCGGTCAGGAAGGCGATGACCGGCTCGGCCTGCGCCTCGTCCAGCCCCACGCCGTCGATATAGGCGCCAGAGGCATCCAGCCGCCCCTTGCCAAGCAGCTGGCGCACGCCCTCTTCGCCGACCTTGTCGAACTTGTCGATGGTGCGCAGCACGTCGGCGGCCTGCACCTCGTCGGTCACGCCCATTTCCTCCAGCACGCCGTTCAGCACCTTCCGGTTATTGACCCGGATGATGTAATCGCCGCGCGGGATGCCGACTTCTTCCAAAGTGTCCGACAGCATCGAACAGATCTCGGCATCGGCGGCCACGCTGGCCGCGCCCACCGTGTCGGCATCGCATTGATAGAACTGCCGATAACGCCCCGGCCCCGGCTTTTCGTTGCGCCACACCGGCCCCATCGCATAGCGACGGTAGGGTGTGGGCAGATCGTTGCGGTGCTCGGCATAGACCCGGGCCAGCGGCGCGGTCAGGTCGTAGCGCAGCGCCAGCCATTTTTCGTCATCGGCCTCCTGCCAGGCGAAGATACCGGCGTTCGGCCGGTCGACATCGGGCAGGTATTTACCAAGCGCCTCGACCGTTTCCACGGCGCTACTTTCCAGCGCGTCGAAGCCGTAGCGATGATAGACCCCGGCGATCTTCTGCAGCATCTCTGCGCGTTCGGTCACCTCGGCGCCGAAATAATCGCGGAAACCCTTCGGCGCTTCTGCCTTGGGACGGGGGGATTTCTTCTGCTTGGCCATGTCGCGGTCCTTGCCTTCAACTCGCGCACGGCTCTAGCGGATGCGAGGCTTAGGGGCAAGCAAGCACTGCCCCAAGGCGCGGACAAATCCCGCTTTCTTCTTGGGCAAAATACTCCGGGGGTGAATTGGCCGCAGGCCAAGAGGGGGCAGCGCCCCCTCACTCCTCCCCGAACGCGCCGCCCCGCCCGGCGCCACCGGCGAAGCGCGCGGCCCCCGCCTGCCCTTCTTCCAGGAACACCGCGGCCGAGCGCCATTCGCGCCGCAGCGCCGCGCCCAGCTCGGCGCCGCTCATCCGCGCCGACAGGTGATCGGCGCGCAGGCAGCGCTGCGGGAAGCGCGCCAGGTCGGCGGCCAGCGCCAGTGCGGCCTGCAGCGTCTGCCCCTCGGGCACCACCCGGTCGGCCAGCCCGATGCGATGCGCCTCCTCCGCGCTCACCGGGCGGCCGGTCAGGATCATGTCATTGGCCCGCCCCTGCCCGACGATCCGCGGCAGCCGCACCGTGCCGCCGTCGATCAGCGGCACGCCCCAGCGGCGGCAGAACACGCCGAAGGTCGCGCTTTGCGACACCACCCGCATGTCGCACCACGCCGCCAGTTCCAGCCCGCCCGCCACGGCATAGCCTTCGACCGCCGCGATCACCGGTTTCGTCAGCATCAGCCGGGTCGGCCCCATCGGGCCCGCGCGGGGATCGCGGCGCGCGTCCCACTCGTTGGGCAGGTCGATTTCGCGCAGCCAGGATTCGCCCGCGCCGCTGGCGGCGGATTTCAGGTCGAATCCGGAACAGAACGTACCGCCTATCCCGGCCAGCACCACCACGCTGACCGTCGGGTCCGCGTCGATTTCCATGAAAGCGTCGAACAGCGCCCGCGCGGTTTCGGGATCGACCGCGTTGCGCGCCTCGGGGCGGGCGATGGAAATCACCCGCACGCCGTCTGTGTCAGAAATGGTTACCGTCATGTCCGATCCTCCCTGCCCCATGCTGGCCGATGGCACCCGGATCAGACAAGGAATTTCACCAGGGAATTTGAGGGGGATTTCACCTCCCGCCTGCCCGTGCTAGTTTGACCCGCTCAGCAAGGAAGGCCCGTCATGCAGGACATCGAGGAAAAACTGGCGCATCTGATCCGCACGGTGGACGACCTGTCCGACATCGTCGCCCGCCAGCAGAAGGATATCGACGTGCTGACCCGCCGGGTGGAAATGCTGATGCGGCGCGAAGCCGAACGCGAAGCCGATGCCGGCGCGCATATCTATACCGGCCAGGAACGCCCGCCGCATTACTGAGCGGATGAGTTATCCACAGGCTGACCCGCCGGTTTTCCGCGATTTTTCATGGCCGCCGACCCTGTGGATAATTCGCGGGAAACGAATTTCGCCGCCCCACAACCATCCCCTTGTTTAAGATAGGCTTTTCGTCACCTTCCACAGGGTTATCCACAGCCTGAAAGCGCCCTCCAAACCCGTAGGGCCGCCCCGGAAGCAAACCCGGCGCGAAAGCGCCCTCTCTCAGACCTCTGTGGATAATCTTTATCCCCGGCGCGGACGCGCTGAGGATCAGACCTCTTGCACTTCCAGCACGCCTTCGAGGCTCTTGATCGCGCCCTTGATCTGCGGGTTCAGCGGGAATTCCTGACCGGCGTCGATTTCCACCTCGCCCGGCAGGTCGTGGTTCATCAGGCAGAAATAGATCGGCCCGCGCCCAGCGCCCGGCGCCGCCTGCGCCGCGCCGCCCAGGACCGAGGCGACGGTGGGAATGGCCGCCGCGTCCTCGACAAAAATCCGCAGGCCCGTCGACCCGGCATCGGCCACGATCGTGTCCATCGGCGCCACGGATCGGCCCATCGGGTCGAACTGGCCCTCATTGAACCGCGCTTCCAGCGTCATCACCACCTGGTTGGTCTGGTCGAACACCGCCCGTGTCTGATCGAAATCCTGCGGGAACATCACCATGCCGCTGACCTGGCCGGTCGGGTCCGAGATATTCATGCGGAAAAACCGCGTCCCGCGCCCCGATTTGCGTTCCTGCAGCCCCGACACCAGCACCCCCACCCGTTCGAGCGCGGCGCCGTTGTCTTCCGCCTTCTGGCGCACTTCTTCCAGCGTCAGCAGCTTCTTGCGCTTCAGCGCCGGCAGGTAATCGTCCAGCGGGTGGCCGGTCAGGTAGAAGCCGATCGCCTTGTGTTCCTCGGCCAGACGGTCGGCGGGCAGCCAGTCCTCGACCTTCTGGATGCGCGGTTCGGGCAGGTCGTCGCCCGCTTCGCCGAACAGCGACACCTGCGAGGACGAGCGTTGTTCATGGATCGCCGCCGAATAGGCGACCAGCTGATCCAGCGCCTCGAACACCCGGCGGCGGTTGGGATCGATCTGATCGAAGGCCCCGGCGCGGGCCAGCATTTCCAGCGGCCGCTTGCCGACCCGCTTCAGGTCCACCCGGCGGGCGAAATCGAACAGGTTGACGAAGGGCTTGTCGCCGCGTGCCTCGGATACCAGCTTCACCGCCTCGATCCCGACGTTTTTCAGCGCGCCAAGCCCGTAGATCAGCTTGCCGTCGACCACGTCGAAGGTGGGCAGGGATCGGTTGACGCAGGGCGGCACGATTTCGATATCCAGCCCGCGGCGCACTTCCTCGGCATAGATCGACAGCTTGTCGGTCAGGTGGATATCGCAGTTCATGACACCGGCCATGAATTCCACCGGGTGGTTCGCCTTCAGCCAGCCGGTCTGATAGGACACCACCGCATAGGCCGCCGCGTGCGATTTGTTGAAGCCGTAGTTGGCGAATTTCTCCAACAGGTCGAAGACCTCGCTCGCCTTCTTCTTGTCGACCCCGTTCTTGGCCGCCCCGGCTTCGAACTTGGGCCGCTCGGCGTCCATCGCTTCCTTGATCTTCTTACCCATCGCCCGGCGCAGCAGGTCGGCGCCGCCAAGGCTGTAACCCGCCATCACCTGGGCGATCTGCATCACCTGTTCCTGGTAAACGATGATGCCCTGGGTTTCGGCCAGGATGTGGTCGATGGTCGGATGGACCGATTCCAGCTCCTTGCGGCCATGCTTCACGTCGCAATAGGTCGGGATGTTTTCCATCGGGCCGGGACGGTACAGCGCCACCAGCGCCACGATGTCCTCTATACAGGTGGGCTTCATCTGGCGCAGCGCGTCCATCATGCCCGAACTTTCCACCTGGAACACCGCGACGGTCTTGGCGCTGGAATAAAGCTTGTAGGTCGCTTCGTCATCGAGCGGGATATGCCCGATATCGTCCACCGCGCCTTCGGGCGGCTCGTACAACTGGGTGCCGTCGGGACCGATATGCAGGTGCCGCCCGTTCTTCTTGATCAGGTCGACGGCATTCTGCACCACGGTCAGCGTCTTCAGGCCGAGGAAGTCGAATTTCACCAGCCCGGCCTGTTCCACCCATTTCATGTTGAACTGGGTCGCCGGCATGTCCGAACGCGGGTCCTGGTAAAGCGGCACCAGACGGTCCAACGGCCTATCGCCGATCACCACACCCGCCGCGTGGGTTGAGGCGTTCCGGAGCAACCCTTCGACCTGCATGCCGTAATTCAGCAGCCGGTCCACCACTTCCTCGTTGCGCGCCTCTTCGCGCAGCCGTTCTTCCTGCTTCAGCGCCTCGGCGATGGACAGCGGCTTCACCCCTTCCACCGGGATCAGCTTGGACAGCCGGTCCACCTGGCCATAGGGCATCTGCAACACCCGCCCGATATCGCGCACCGCCGCCTTGGACAGCAGCGCACCGAAGGTGATGATCTGCCCCACCTTGTCGCGGCCGTATTTCTGCTGCACGTAGCGGATCGTTTCCTCGCGCCGGTCCATGCAAAAGTCGATGTCGAAGTCGGGCATCGACACACGTTCCGGGTTCAAAAAGCGTTCGAACAGCAGCGAATAGCGCAGCGGATCGAGGTCGGTGATGGTCAAAGCATAGGCCACCAAGGACCCCGCGCCAGACCCCCGGCCTGGGCCGATCGGGATGCCGTTATCCTTCGACCACTTGATGAAGTCGGCCACGATCAGGAAGTAGCCGGGGAAGCCCATGCCCTCGATGATGCCCAGCTCGAAATCCAGCCGTTCCTGGTATTCCTCGGGCGTCACCGCATGCGGGATCACCGCCAGCCGCCTCTGCAGGCCCTCATTGGCCTGGCGGCGCAGTTCCACCACCTCGTCATCTGCGAATTTCGGCAGGATCGGATCGCGCCGATAGGTGGCAAAGGCACAACGCCGCGCGATTTCCACCGTGTTTTCAATCGCTTCCGGAAGGTCCGCGAAAAGCGCGATCATTTCTTCCTGCGACTTGAAATAATGCTGCGGTGTCAACCGGCGGCGCGGCTCGGCCTGATCGACATAGGCGCCCTCGGCGATGCAGATCAGCGCGTCATGCGCCTCATACATGTCCGCCTTGGGGAAATAGACGTCGTTGGTGGCGACCAGCGGCAGGCCCATGTCATAGGCCATTTCGACGAAACCGCGTTCGGTCTTCTTCTCGTTCAGCGGCAGCCCGTCCTCGCCCGGGTGGCGCTGCAGCTCGACATACAGCCGCTGCGGATAGATCGCGGCCAGTTTCCGCATCAGCGCCTCGGCCTTGTCGCGCGCGCCCGCCTGCAGGAACTGGCCCACCGGCCCGTCCGCCCCGCCGCTGAGGCAGATGAGCCCACCGGAAAACTCCTCCAGCTCCTCCAGCGTCACCTGTGGTTCCTGCCCGCCCTTGTCGACGTAAAGGCAGGACGAAAGCCGCATCAGGTTCTCATAGCCTTCCTCGGTCTGCGACAGCAGAACCACCGGCGCGGGGGCTTTCGGCTGTTCGCCGGGCGCGGCATGATCGAAGGCCAGATCGACCTGGCAGCCGACGATGGGCTGGATTCCCGCCCCCTGCGCCGTGACCGAAAATTCCAGCGCCGAAAACAGCGCGTTGGTGTCGGTCACCGCCACGGCGGGCATACCGGCCGCTTCGCACATGCCCGGCAGTTTCTTCAGGCGCACCGCGCCTTCCAGCAGGGAATATTCGGTATGGGTTCGAAGGTGGATGAATCGGGGTTGGCTGCTCATCGGGCCATTCTAAGCCAGAGCGCAGGCGCCGGAAAGCCGCGATATCGCTTGACAGCCGCCGCCGGTGACCGACAATCGCGGCCTGACGGACGGCAATTGTGGGGATATCACGTGCTCTTTTCCTTTTCCGAAGAAACGGACCTGGAACTCGACCGCGTGCTGTTCGCCTCGCCGCAAACGGTCTGGCGCTGCTGGACCGATCCGGCGCTTTTCAGAAAATGGTTCAGCCCGCACCCCGCCGTGGTCGAAGAGGTGCGGCTCGACCTGCGCCCGGGCGGCGAATTCTATACACGGATGCGCAGCCCCAAGGGCAAGGTTGTCGAAAGCACCGGCTGTTTCCTGGCGCTCAGCCCGGGGCGGCTCATTGCCTATACCGACGCGCTCGGCCCCGGGTTTCACCCGCGCGGCAAGGGGTTCCTGACCACCGTGATCCTGATATCTTCCGACGTGACCGGCACCCGCTATATCACCCGCGCGCTGCACGCGAGCCCGGAACAGAAGCAGAAACACGAAGAAATGGGCTTTCGCGACGGCTGGGGCCGGGTGATTTCGCAACTGGGCGACCTGGCGCAGCAGATCGACCGTTAAGGCGCCCAATTTCCGGGCATATGCCGCGCAATCGCGCAGGCGCCCCTGCTTTTTCTTGCCAAAAGGTCAAAAACAGGCTTTCCTGAGCGCTGAAACAGGGGACCCGCGCATTTTCTACGCCGCATCGAAGACGCGCCAGCAGGGTTAATTAAAACCGGTAAGGCGGCAGGTTTAATCACATGAACGTCACCTTTCTTCTCAACGGAGAGAGCGTGGAGCTGCGCGACGTGCCCGCCACGGCGACGCTGCTCGACTGGCTGCGCGACACACGCGGGCTGACCGGCACCAAGGAGGGCTGCAACGAAGGCGATTGCGGCGCCTGCACGGTGATGGTGCAGGACGAAGACGGCGCCAGGGCGCTCAATGCCTGCATCCTGTTCCTGCCGCAGCTCAGCGGCAAATCGGTACGCACGGTCGAAGGCATCGCAGGCCCCGAGGGTCAGCTGCACCCGGTGCAGCAGGCGATGATCGACCATCACGGGTCGCAATGCGGCTTCTGCACGCCGGGCTTCATCACCTCGATGGCCACCGCGCATCTCAATGGCGAGGAGGATCACGCCACCGCCTTGGCCGGCAACCTGTGCCGCTGCACCGGCTACGCCCCGATCCTGCGCGCGGCCGAAGCCGCCAGTTCCGAACCGGTCCCGGAATGGCTGTCCGATTTCATCTTGGCCGAAATACCTGCGGGGGGTGTGGGGGGCAGCCAGCCCCCCACCGGCGCCACGGTGCAACCCGAAACCGCCGGTGAACTGGCGCGCTGGTACGCCGCCAACCCCGACGCCACGCTGATCGCCGGGGCCACCGATGTCGGCCTCTGGGTGACCAAGCAGATGCGCGATCTGGGCCCCGTGGCCTTTCTGAACCGCTGCCGCGAGTTGCAAGGGATCGACGAAACCGAAGACAGCGTCACAATCGGCGCCGGTGTCACCGTCGCGCGGCTCATTCCGCTGATGGACCGGCTGCATCCCTCGCTCGGCGCGATGCTGCGCCGCTACGGCTCGGCGCAGGTGCGCGCGGCGGCGACGATCGGCGGCAATATCGCCAATGGATCGCCCATCGGCGACGGCCCGCCCGCGCTGATCGCGCTCGGCGCCACGCTGCATCTGCGCAAGGGCGACGACCGGCGGGACATCCCGCTGGAAAACTTCTTCATCGACTATGGCAAGCAGGACCGGCAGCCGGGGGAATTCGTCGAAGCCGTCAGCTTCGCCAAATCCCCCGACCGACTGAAATGCTACAAGCTGTCGAAACGCTTCGATCAGGACATCTCGGCTGTCTGCGGCTGTTTCCATATCGCGGTGGAAGACGGCACGGTGACAGCGGCCCGCATCGCCTTCGGCGGCATGGCGGGCATCCCCAAACGCGCCGCCCATGTGGAAGCGGCGCTGATCGGCCAGCCCTGGAGCGAGGACACGATCAAGGCCGCCCAGGGCGCTTGGGCGCAGGACTTCACGCCGCTGTCGGACATGCGCGCCTCGGCCGAGTACCGGCTGGAGGCCGCGCGTAACATGCTGACGCGCTATTTCATGGAAGACCGGGGCCTTGAGACCTCGGTGAAGGAGGTGCGAGCATGAGCGTTTCCTCCCCCCTGCCGCATGACGCCGCCCGCCTGCACGTGACCGGCCAGGCGCGCTACATCGACGATATCCCCACGCCCAAGAGGACGCTGCACCTGGCCTTCGGGCTGAGCCAGATCGCCCGGGGCCGTATCACGTCGATGGATCTGGGCGCAGTGCGCGCCGCCCCCGGCGTCGTCGCGGTGCTGACCGCCGATGACCTGCCCTTTGCCAATGACGTATCGCCCTCGGTGCATGACGAACCGCTGCTGAGCGACGGCCATGTGCATTACATCGGCCAGCCGATTTTCCTGGTGGTCGCCGACAGCCACGGCGCGGCGAGACGCGCCGCTAGGCGCGGCGAGATCGCTTACGAGGAAGACACCCCGATCCTGACCATCGACGAGGCGCTTGCCGCCGACAACCGGTTCGAGGAAGGCCCGCGCATCTACGCCCGCGGCGACGCCGCGGCGGCGCGCGCCGCCGCGCCGCATCAGATCGAGGGCATGCTGGACCTGGGCGGGCAGGAACATTTCTACCTCGAAGGCCAGGCCGCCCTGGCGCTGCCGCAGGAAGGCGGCGACATGCTGGTGCACAGCTCCACCCAGCACCCGACCGAGATCCAGCACAAGGTGGCCGAGGCCCTGGGCGTGCCGATGCATGGCGTGCGGGTGGAAACCCGCCGCATGGGCGGCGGATTTGGCGGCAAGGAAAGCCAGGGCAACGCTTTGGCGGTATCCTGCGCGGTGGCGGCGCGGCTGACCGGCAAACCCTGCAAGATGCGCTATGACCGCGACGACGACATGGTGATCACCGGCAAGCGGCACGATTTCCGCATCACCTACCGCGCCGGTTTTGATGATGCGGGCCGCGTTCTGGGCATCGAATTCGTGCAGCTCGCCCGCTGCGGCTGGGCGCAGGACCTGTCGCTGCCGGTGGCCGACCGCGCCATGCTGCATGCCGACAACGCCTACTGGCTGCCCGATATCCGGATCGAAAGCCACCGGTTGAAGACCAACACCCAAAGCGCCACCGCCTATCGCGGCTTCGGCGGGCCGCAGGGCATGGTGGGGATCGAGCGGGTGATGGATCACGTGGCGCATGTGCTGGACCTCGACCCGGTCGAGGTGCGGCGGCGGAATTATTACGACGCACCGGCGGGGGGCGCTGCCCCCCACACCCCCCGGGATATTTCCGAACAGAAGAAGGACAATTGTACGCCCTACGGTCAGGAGGTCGAGGATTTCGAGCTTTGGGAAATGACCGAGGCTTTGCTGGCTTCCTCCGATTACGCCGCGCGCAAGAAGGCGGTGGCGGAATGGAATGCCGCCAACCCGGTGATCAAGAAGGGGCTGGCCTTTTCGCCGGTCAAGTTCGGGATTTCCTTTACGCTAACGCATCTCAACCAGGCGGGCGCCTTGGTGCATGTCTACCAGGACGGGTCGATCCACCTGAACCACGGCGGTACCGAGATGGGACAGGGATTGTTCCAGAAGGTGGCGCAGGTGGCGGCGCGCCGCTTCGGCGTCGGGCTGGAGGCGGTGAAGATCACCGCCACCGACACCGCCAAGGTGCCCAACACCTCGGCCACCGCGGCCTCGTCGGGGTCGGATCTGAACGGCATGGCGGTCAAGGCCGCCTGCGACACGATCCGCGGCCGGATGGCGGAGTTCCTGGCCGAGCGGCATCAGGTGACGCCGGAGGATGTGCGTTTCGAGGGCGGGCGCGTGCAGGTGGGCGCGGCCGGGATGAGCTTCGCCGAGGCGGCGCAGCTTTGCTACGAGGGGCGGATCAGCCTGTCGGCGACCGGTTTCTACAAGACGCCGAAACTGGCCTGGGACCGGATCAAGGGCGAAGGGCGGCCGTTTTTCTATTTCGCCTATGGCGCGGCGCTGACCGAGGTGGCGCTGGACACGCTGACGGGCGAAAACCGCATCCTGCGCGCCGACATCCTGCATGACGCGGGCGCGTCGCTGAACCCGGCGCTGGACAAGGGCCAGGTCGAAGGCGGCTATGTGCAGGGCGCCGGATGGCTCACCTGCGAGGAACTGGTCTGGGACGACACCGGGCGGCTGCGCACCCATGCGCCTTCGACCTACAAGATCCCCGCCTTTTCCGATCAGCCGGGCGCGTTCAACGTCGCCCTGTGGGACGGCAAGAACCGCGAGGACACGATTTATCGGTCCAAGGCGGTGGGCGAGCCGCCCTTCATGCTGGGCATTTCGGCCTTCCTGGCGCTTTCCGACGCGGTGGCGGCCTGCGGGTCGGAGTACCCCGCGCTCGATGCCCCCGCGACGCCGGAACGGTTGCTGGCCGCGGTGCAGAGGCTGCGCGATGGGGTTTGATCTGGATGCGCTGGAGCGGGCGGTGAGTGCCCATGGCCGGGTCGCCCGGGTGGTGATCGCCGGTTTTGCCGGGTCTTCGCCGCGCGAGGTGGGGGCGGCGATGCTGGTCTGGGCGGACGGCCAATCGGGCACGATCGGCGGCGGCGCGTTGGAATTCCAGGCGGCGCAGGACGCGCGCGAGGCCCTGCAGACCGGCATCGACCGGCTGAGCAGCCATGCGCTTGGCCCCGATCTGGGCCAGTGCTGCGGCGGGCGCGTGGTGCTTTGGCGCGAGGTCTTTGACGCGGAGCGGCTGGCGGGGCTGAAAGGCCAGCCGGTGATCGCACGGCCCACCGACGGGTCGGACATGCCCCTGGGCGTCAAGCGGCTGCTGGCGCGGGCGCGCGGCGAAGGCATCGCGCCGGAACCGCAGCTGCTGCAGGGCTGGATGGTGGAACCGGTAGAGGCGCCCGCCCTGCCGGTCTGGATCTGGGGCGCGGGCCATGTCGGCCGGGCGCTGGTTTCGGTGATCGCGCCGCTGCCGGGTTTCGAACTCACCTGGATCGACACCGCCCCTGACCGCTTCCCGGAAGATGTGCCCGACGGCGTGACCGCCCTGCCCGCGGCGCGGCCCGAACTGCTGATGGACCATGCGCCGCAGGGCGCGCATCACCTGATCCTGACCTATTCCCATGCGCTGGACCTCGCGCTATGCCATGCCGCGCTGACCCGGGGCTTTGCCAGCGCCGGGCTGATCGGGTCGGCGACGAAATGGGCGCGGTTCCGCAAGCGGCTGGGCGAGTTGGGTCATTCTGCCCAATCGATAGGCAGAATAACCTGCCCGATCGGCAACCCGACCCTGGGTAAACATCCGCAGGCCATTGCCGTTGGCGTGGCGGGCAGGCTACTAGAAACCAAGGCGGGGAACACCGTCCAACGAAGGGATAAAATGGCGTGACGGGGACGCTTCTATCGATAAACGGGTTGACCAAGGCCTATCCGGGCGTTGTCGCCAATGACAGCGTGTCGTTCGATATCGGCCAGGGCGAGGTGCATGCGCTGCTGGGCGAAAACGGCGCCGGCAAGTCGACGCTGGTCAAGATGATCTATGGCCTGGTCAAACCCGATCAGGGCACGATGCAGCTGCGTGGCGCCGACTACGCGCCCGTCCAGCCCAGTGCCGCGCGCGCCGCCGGTGTCGCGATGGTGTTCCAGCATTTTTCGCTGTTCGAGGCGCTGAACGTGGCCGAAAACATCGCGCTCGGGATGGAAAACCCGCCCTCGATGCGCGATCTGGCCACCCGTATTCGCGAAGTGTCGGAAATGTACGGGCTGCCGCTGGACCCCGCGCGCATCGTCGGCGACCTGTCGGCGGGCGAGCGTCAGCGGGTCGAAATCATCCGCTGCCTGCTGCAGGACCCCAAGCTGCTGATCATGGACGAACCGACCAGCGTGCTGACCCCGCAGGAGGTCGAGATCCTGTTCCAGACCCTGCGCAAGCTGTCCTCGGAAGGCACCGCGATCCTCTATATCAGCCACAAGCTGGAAGAAATCCGCGCGCTTTGCGACAACGCCACCATCCTGCGGCTGGGCAAGGTGGTGGGTAAATGCACCCCGCGCGACACCACCGCGCGCGACATGGCCGAAATGATGGTCGGGTCGAGCCTGCACGTCCCCGAACGCGCGGGCGGCGAAATCGGGCCGGTTCTGCTGAAGATCAACGACCTGTCGGTGCCGTCGCCGTCGGAATTCGGCACCTCTTTGAAGAATATCAGCCTCGCGGTGCGCGCGGGCGAAGTTCTAGGCCTGGGCGGCGTCGCCGGCAACGGCCAGGACGAATTGCTGGGCGCGCTGTCGGGTGAAATCCCCACCGCACCCGGCGCGATCAAGCTGGACGGCAAGGCGATCGGCGCCTTCGGCCCGGTGGCGCGGCGTCGGCTGGGATTGCTGACCGCGCCCGAGGAACGGCTGGGCCATGCCGCCGCCCCGGACATGAGCCTGATCGAAAACGCCCTGCTGACCGGATCGGTGCGCGAAGGGCTGGAAAGTCGCGGTTTCCTGAAATGGGGCAAGGCGAAAAGCTTTGCCGAGGCGATCATCGAGCGCTTCGACGTGCGCACCCCGGGGCCGGGCAATGCCGCACGGTCGCTGTCGGGCGGCAACCTGCAGAAATTCGTCATCGGCCGCGAGGTGATGCAACGCCCCGAGGTACTGGTGGTGAACCAGCCGACCTGGGGCGTCGATGCCGCCGCCGCCGCGTCGATCCGGCAGGCGCTGCTGGACCTCGCCGCAGGCGGTGCCGCAGTGATCGTGATCAGCCAGGACCTCGACGAGCTGATGGAAATCTCCGACCATTTCGGCGCTCTGAACGAAGGGCGGCTGTCCGACATCCGCCCCGCCAAGGACCTGAGCGTGGACGAGATCGGGTTGATGATGGGCGGATCGCACGGGATGGAGGTCGCGCATGTTTGACCTCTTGCACCGATTGAAAGACGAAAGGGTAACGGCGTGCTGAAGCTTGAAAAACGGCCCCAGCCGTCGCAATTCTGGACCTACCTGACCCCGCTTCTGGCGGTGGCGCTGACGATGATCGCGGGCGGCGTGCTGTTCGCGTTTCTCGGCAAGGACCCGATCGTCGCGATCAAGACGATCTTCTGGGACCCGCTGTTTTCCGAATTCGCCTTCTATTACCGGCCGCAACTGCTGGTCAAAGGTGCGCCCTTGGTGCTGATCGCCATCGGGCTTTCCTTGGGCTTCCGCGCCGGGATATGGAATATCGGCGCCGAGGGGCAATATATCATCGGCGCCATCACCGGTGCCGGTGTCGGGCTGGCCTTCTACCCGATGGAGGCCTGGTACATCTTCCCGCTGATGGTGATCGCAGGCGCCTTGGGCGGCTGGGCCTGGTCGATGATCCCGGCGCTGCTGAAGGTCAAATTCGGCACCAATGAAATCCTGGTGTCGCTGATGCTGGTCTATGTGGCCGAGCAATTGCTGGCCTCGATGTCGCTGGGATTGCTGAAGAATCCCGAAGGCTTCGGCTTTCCCGGGTCGCGCAACCTGAACGACTATGCCAGCGCCAACAGCTGGATTCACCAGAATGCGGGCATGCATTGGGGCGTGGTCGCGGCCTTCATCGCGGTGATCTTCGCCTATGTGCTGCTGAACCGGCACATGCTGGGCTTCCAGATCCGGCTGACCGGCGAAGCGCCGCGCGCCGCGCGTTTCGCAGGCGTGAACCCGAACCGGCTGATCCTGATCTGCCTGGGCACCTCGGGCGCTCTGGCCGGGATGGCGGGGCTGTTCGAAGTTTCCGGCCCCTCGGGCCAGATCAGCATCGATTTCAACGCGGGCTACGGCTTCACCGCGATCATCGTGGCCTTCCTGGGCCGGCTGAACCCGATCGGCATCCTGCTGGCGGGCGCGCTGATGGCGTTGACCTATATCGGCGGCGATATCGCCCAGTCCAAGCTGGGCCTGCCCTCGGCGGCGATCCAGCTGTTCCAGGGCATGCTGCTGTTCTTCCTGCTGGCAGTGGACATGCTGACCAATTTCCGTATCCGGCTCGGCCAGAAAGAGGTGGCGTGATGGACCTGTCTTCGATCAACCCGATCCTGCTTCTGGCCTCGCTCATCGTGGCCGCAACCCCGCTGCTGCTGGCCGCCATTGGTGAGCTGGTGGTGGAAAAGGCCGGCGTCCTCAACCTCGGTGTCGAGGGGATGATGATCACCGGCGCGATCTGCGGCTTCGCCATCGCGGTCAATACCGGGTCGCCCGTTGTAGGGCTGATCGCTGCGGCTGGCGGCGGCGCGGTTCTGTCGCTTCTCTTCGCCCTGCTGACGCAATTCGCGATGGCCAACCAGGTGGCCTCGGGCCTGTCGCTGACGCTGTTCGGCCTCGGCCTGTCGGCGCTGATCGGGCAGGATTACCAGGGCGTCAAGCCGCCCGCCTTCCCCAAGGGCGACATTCCGGTCCTGTCGGATATTCCCGTGCTGGGCCCGATCCTGTTCAGCCAGGATTTCGTCGTCTACCTGGCCTTCTTCCTGACCCTGGGCGTCTGGGTAATGCTGAAATACAGCCGCGCCGGTCTGATCCTGCGGGCGGTGGGCGAAAACCACGACGCGGCGCATGCGCTTGGCTACAAGGTGGTGCGCATCCGGGTGCTGGCGATCCTGTTCGGCGGCGCCTGTGCCGGTCTGGGCGGCGCCTACATCAGCCTGATCCGGGTGCCGCAATGGACCGAAGGAATGACCGCCGGGATCGGCTGGATCGCCTTGGCGCTGGTGGTATTCGCCAGCTGGAAACCCTGGCGCGTGCTGCTGGGCGCCTGCCTGTTCGGTGGGGTCAGCGTCTTGCAGCTGAACCTGCAGGCGGCGGGCGTCGCGATCCCGGTGGAATACCTGGCGATGTCGCCCTACCTGATCACCATCATCGTGCTGGTGATCATGTCGGCGGACCGCTCGCGCGCCCCGGCGTCGCTCGGGAAAGGATTCCATGCTGGGTCTTAAGGCACATGACAGCGCCACCCGGCGGCGGATACGCGATATCCTCGACGGCGAAGACAAGGTCTTCGGCCGCCGCGTGGCGGTGGCGCTGCATGCGCTGATCGTGCTGACCGCGCTTGCCTTCGCCGCCTCGACCATGCCGGACCTGCCGGATCAAGCGCGGCTGATCCTGCTGTGGTTCGAACGCGCCGCCGTGGCGATCTTCATGGTCGAATACCTGCTGCGGATCTTCGCGGCGGAAAAACCCTTGCGCTATATCCTGTCGTTTTGGGGCATCATCGACCTGCTGGCCTGGATGCCCAGCCTGTTCATGACCGTCGGCGGCAGCGCCGCGATCCGGCTTCTGCGCCTGATGCAGATGGTGCGGACGCTCAAGATCATCCGCTACAGCCGCGCCCTGCGCCGCCTTGCCCGCGCCTTCAACAGCGTGCGGGCCGAACTGGCGCTGTTTTACGTCATCGCGCTGTTCCTGGTCTATATCAGCTCGGTCGGGATCTATTTCTTCGAACACGAAGCCCAGCCCGACATCTTCAGCTCGGTCCCCGCTTCCATGTGGTGGGCGATGATCACCCTGACCACGGTGGGCTATGGCGACGCGGTGCCGATCACCCTGGGCGGCCAGATTTTCACCTCGCTCATCCTGTTCATGGGCATGGGGGTCTTCGCGGTGCCCGCCGGCGTCATCACCTCGGCCCTGGTCGGGCGCGATATCGAGGAGATCGGGGAAAGCCTGGAAAAAATGGAAACCAGCGAGGAAAGGGCACGCAAAAAGCAGATGCCGATTTCCAAGAACTGATCCCGAACCCGTTTCACCCAAAACAACCAACTCAATATGTCAAAGGAGAGTCCAACATGAAAAGAAGAACACTGCTTGCAACCGCAGCCATGGCGATGGGCCTGGCCACCGCCGGTATCGCCGAAGACAAGACCAAGGTCGGTTTCGTCTATGTCGGCCCGGTGGGCGATGGCGGCTGGACCTACGAGCACAACAACGGCCGCCTGGCTGTTGAAGAGAAATTCGGCGACAAGGTCGAAACCGTCTTCGTCGAAAGCGTCCCCGAAGGCCCCGACGCCGAGCGCGTGATGACCCAGATGGCGCTGGAAGGCGCCGACCTGATCTTCACCACCTCGTTCGGTTACATGGACCAGACCATCAACGTGGCGAAGAAATTCCCCAACGTGAAATTCGAACACGCCACCGGCTACAAGACCGCGCCGAACGTGTCGGTCTATTCGGCCCGCTTCTATGAAGGCCGCGCCGTTCAGGGCACCATCGCCGGGCGCATGACCAAGTCGAACGTGATCGGCTACATCGCCTCCTTCCCGATCCCTGAAGTGATCCGCGGCATCAACTCGGCCTATATCCACGCCAAGAAGGTGAACCCCGACGTCCAGTTCAAGATCGTCTGGGCCTACACCTGGTTCGACCCGGCGAAAGAAGCCGACGCCGCCAAGGCGCTGATCGAACAGGGCGCCGACGTGATCCTGCAGCACACCGACTCGACCGCGCCGCAGGCCGCCGCACAGGCCGCCGGCAACGTGATCACCTTCGGTCAGGCCTCGGACATGTCCGAATACGCCCCGATGCCGCGCGTCAGCTCGATCATCGACAACTGGGCGCCCTATTACATCGAACGCACCCAGGCGGTGATGGACGGCACCTGGGAAACCGTGAACACCTGGAACGGCATCGGCAAAGGCATGGTCGGCATCGGTGAAATTTCCGACGCGGTCCCGGCCGAGGTGAAGGCCGAGGCGCTGGCGCTGAAAGACGCGCTCGGCAGCGGCGAATATCACGCCTTCACCGGCCCGCTGAACAAGCAAGACGGCACCCCGTGGCTGGCCGAAGGCGAGGTCGCCGACGACGGCACCCTGGCCGGCATGAACTTCTATGTCGAAGGCATCGAAGGCACCATCCCGAACTGATCGGACCGGGTTTCGAGAAAAGGAAAGCCCCGCCAATTGGCGGGGCTTTTCGTTTTGGGGTTGGGGCGTCGGTGGCCTGTTCTGAATGGGTGGGAGCGCGAGTTCACTGCTCTGCTCAGGGCTGGCGCAATAGTTTGCCAATACACCGCCGATGTTGCCTTACCCCGAACTCTCACTGGTAAAACAGTTCCTGGCATCTCTCATACAGCTCGGGATTATTCTTTTTCATGTTCTCTAAACATTGAGATGTTCCGTCAAACCCGCCGATACAACAATCCGCCGGACCGATGTCGCTTGCGCCGCGGCTGTCCCCGGAAGACATCACCTGGCCGTAGATGTAATCGACTGGCGTGGCCGGTGGCAGGTACCGCCCCTCTGCTTTTCCCTGTTTGATCACCCGACCGATCTGGCTGGCCTTTTCCGGTTCCCCCGGGCGTGGTTTGGGTTGCAGACCTCTTGCTTCGAGTTCCTTGTCGGCGTCCTCAATCGTCAGGCCCACAATGGACGGCATCCGGCCTGGAACGACGAGTTTGGCGGTCGATGCCAATTTGAAAAGCTCGATCTTCTGTGATTCCAGCAACATTTCCTCAACGACATCCTTCTCATCCGGTATCGGAGAGCCCATGTTGAAGAGCTGCAAGAATCGTTTCAACAGACTGTCCGAATTGACCGACAGGTCATCAAGTGTGACGCGATTTGGATAGAGAGCCACGCTGATCGTGTATCGTCCGGGATCGAGGCCTTCGTTTATCAACAGGATAAGTTTGGATTTGTCACCGGGATAGGGCACCTTCTTGACCGTCAGGTCCGTGCGTAATTCGTTACGCCTTTTGAACGCCACTAAATATTCAAGCCTGTATGTATACCCTTCCCACGGCACCCCGGTTAACGGCTGCAGCACCGGAAGCTCCCCCCGGCTGCCGTTGGCGATATCGTTCTTCGGCCTCTGCAGGATGATCTTGTACGTGTATTTGCAATCATATCTCTCGGCCCAAATAGGCCCGGCATCCTTGCAAAACTCGTTGTTTTCCTTCACCGGCAGAATCTCGAGAATCTTGTGAGGGGCGATCTTTCCACCCTTCACATTGCCCAACGGGCCATCAAGGATGGTCGGTTGCGCGGCACGAATTTCAGAAACCCATTTGCTCGCGACGTAAGGCTCGGCCATCGATGGTGGGGTCGACAAGACCGTCAGAATGAGACAAGCGAGCGCGCTCGCTTTGGTGATGAGGCTCATGTGAAGCGGTCCACCAGAAAACATGCAAGAAGCTTGGCTTGATGTGTTTGCTTGCGCAACACATGATTTGTGGTTGTGCAGGGAACCACCTTGCGAGTGGGCTTGACGACGGCTCCGGGCTCGAACTTGTCGTTCCCTGCGGGCCGTTCTCTTGCCAGACCAGCAGAAAGAGCCGACATCCTAAAAAACGCCGCCCGCCCCTAAGCCCCCTCAATCGCAGATCGGCAATTCCAGCGGCGGCTGTTTCGGCAGCGATTGCCGCCATTCGTTGATGATCGGCTGCAGGGTTCGCTTGGGCCAGAATTTGGGGGCGCGGATTTCTTTCAGGCAGGCCGCGTTCCAATAGAGCCCGGCACGCGGCAGCGACCGCCCGGTCTTCACCGCCTTGGCCACCGCGTCGATGTCGCCGGATTCAGGATAGATGTAGAGCGTCGTCGGGTTGCCCTGCACCAGGTCCAGGATGTCCTCGGAGGCCCCTTCCGACCAGGTGGTGCAGCCGTTGCTGCGCCCGGCGGCGTAGTTCACCAGCTTGCCGAAAGGCACGTAGCCTTCGCTGTCGGCATGGGGGCTGCCCGGGTTCTTGAAGCGGCATTGCCACCGCAGGAAAACCGCCGGATGGCCGCCGATGGCGCGTTCCCGGGCATTATCCACCTCGCCTTCGCCGTCATAGAGCAGGAAGGTGCGGTGGAACGGTTCGCGCTTGCCCGACTGGCGGTAATAGCCCTTGAACGAGGTCCGCGTTTCGGCGGTCACGTAAGACCCGCCCGCGGTCAGTTTCGACCCTTCGGCGTTGCTGAAGTTTTTCGCGCAGGTCCGGCCGTTGGAGAAATCCGCCCGTTTCAGCTTCCGCCCGTTGCCATAGCCCGACGACACCGCGCGGAAGGATTTCTGCGCCTCGCAGATGACGTAGAACCGGCGCCCCGGCTTGCCGTTATCCGACGTGCTGGGCCGGGTCGCGTCCATGGCGAGGTAGCAGGGATTGGCGACCGCGCCTTCCCCCCGTTTACGCTGGTACAGCGCGCGGGCCCGTTCCAGCACCACCGGGGCGATCTTACCTTCGCCGGTGCCGACGTGTTTTTGCAGCCAGGCGGGAATGTCGGTGCTCTGCGCATCCGCCTGCCCTGTCTGCAAACCTGCCAAGGCGACGCCCAGACTGACGGCAATGCTGAGACGGAGTGACTTCAACGGCAAAGTGAAATTCCCCTGCTGGACCAACCTCGGTCCGAGCGTAGCACAGATCCCCCTTGCACGGGCAACCATGGCTTGGAGGGCAGGCGGAAGCTGGCCTAGCGGGTCACGTAAGCCGCTAGCGCAGCGGGATGCTGACCCGCAGCTGCACGGTTTCCAGCCCCGGGTTCACCGCCTTGATATCGGCGTTGGAGCGGTGGTCGTAGCTGACCCCGATACGCAGCCCGTTGCGGGTCTCGTACCCGATTTCGGCGCCGGAGCGGAATTCGACCGGATAGCCCAGGTCGGGGCCGCTGCCCTGGGCGTAGAGCCCCGGCATCAGGTGCAGCTGCACATAGCCGCGCTGCTGTGCGAAATGGCCGGTCCAGACCGCGCCGAAGCCGACCCAGGCATCGCCGCCATCGGTGACCGAGGCGCCGAAGGCGGGCTGGAACGGGCCATAGGCGGTCTTCATGTCGTAGCGGACATAAAGTTCCTCGCCGATGCTGTCGTCCTGGAACTGCACATCGCCGCCCGATACCGCGATCCGCGCGGGCAGCTGGTTCTGCGCCAGGCAGCCATTGTCGCAATAATCCATCTTCATATCCGCCAGCCCGGCCAGCAGGAAAAGAACAGCGAAAGTTCCGTCCATAGATGTGCTCCTTCTCGGTCCCCTAGGGGTAGATCAGGGAAATCTGAATGTCACCCACCCAAACGGCCCGGTTTGTGCATGTCGCGGGGGAAATCGGAATTTTGGCGCGGGGCGTTGTGCAAAAAACGCACTTCTCGCGCCGGAACCAGTGGGAAAACCGCCTATGAAGGACATTGCCAGCTTCATCGCGCTGAACCGTTTCGGGCTGGGCGCCGCGCCGGGGGATGCCGCCCGGGTGGCGGGCAATCCGCGCGGCTGGCTCGGGGCGCAGATCAAGCGGCGCCCGGCCCTGCCCCGGGCCTTGGCGCGGTTTCGCGATTCCGACAGTATCCTGACCGAGATTCACCGCGCCAAGCGCGCCGGGCCGGAGGCGCTGCAGGCCAGCACCGACGCGGGTTTTCACCGCCATTTCACCCCCGAAGTGGCCGCCCGCACCCAGGTGATGATCGCCTCGGACACGCCCTTCGCCGAACGGATGGTGATGTTCTGGTCGAACCATTTCAGCGTCTCCAACAGCGATCTCCTGGTCGGACCGGCGATCCCCGCCTATGAGCGCGAAGCGATCCGGCCGCATGTGTTCGGCACATTTGCCGACATGCTCAAGGCGGTCAGCAGCCATCCCTGCATGATTGGCTATCTCGACAATGCCGGGTCGATGGGCCCGCAATCCCGCGCCAGCCGGAAAAGGGGCCAGACCCAGACGGCACCGCTGCACGAAACCCTGGCCCGCACGATCCTGGAGCGCCACACGCTGGGTCCCGATGGCGGCTATACCCAGCAGGACGTGACCGGCCTGGCCAAGGCGCTCAGCGGCTGGAGCCATGGCGGGCTGACGCCCGGCGAGGAGGACGGCCCGATCCATGGCCGCTTCGAATTCCGCCACGATTTCCACGAACCCGGCCCCAAACACGTGCTGGGCCGGACCTATGCCGAAAACGGATTGCACGAAGGGGTGGCGCTGCTCGACACCCTGGCGCGCCATCCCGCGACCGCGCAGACGATCGCCACCAAGCTGGTGCGCCATTTCGTGCATGACGATCCGCCCGCGGGCGCGGTCGCCCGGATCGCCAAGGTATTCCAGGCCAGCGGCGGCGACCTGGCCGCGGTGTCCGCCGCGCTGATCAACCTGGACGAAGCCTGGGAAAACCCCACCGCCAAGGTGAAATCCCATTACGAACTGGTGCTCGCCACCTATCGCGCCACCGGCCAGACCCGCCCCGGCGCGCAGGAGGTGCTGGAACCGCTGCACCTGTTCGGTCAACTGCCCTTCACCGCGCCCAGCCCCGCCGGCTGGGGCGACCGCAGCGGCGACTGGATCGCCCCCGAGGCGCTGATGGCGCGGATCGAATGGCTGCGCGGCTTCGCTTCGGGCCTGCCCTCGACGCTCTATCCCGAAACCGTGCTGCGCAACAGCATCAACCCGGTGGCGCAGCAGGCGACCCGCGACTGGATCACCCAGGCGCCCTCGGGCGACCGGGCCATCGCGATGATCCTCGCCAGCCCCGAATTCCAACGGAGATAACGATGTTCGACCGACGTTTGTTTCTGAAAACCACCGGCGCGGGCATGATGACGGCGCTGGCCGCCGGCCGGGCCGCCGCCGCCTCCCCCCGCACCGACAGCCGGCTGGTGATGATCCTGCTGCGCGGTGGGCTGGACGGGTTGCACGCGCTGCCGCCCTATGCCGACAGCGAATACCAGAAAATGCGCCCCACCCTGGCGCTGTCGATGGCCGACAAGGTGGTCGATCTGGACGGCTATTTCGGCCTGCATCCGGCGCTGGAAGCGCTCAAGCCGCTATACAGCGCCGGGGAGCTTCTGTTCATGCCCGCCGTCGCCGCCCGCTATCGCGACCAGAGCCATAGCGAGGCGCAGAACATGCTGGAAAACGGCAGCGGCAAACCCTTCGGCGCCGAGGACGGATGGCTGAACCGCGCCATCCTGGGCCTGAACCCGGGCGAGCGCGAACTGGGTCTGTCGCTGGGCCCCACGGTGCCGCTGATCCTGCAGGGCGAGGCCCCGATCCAGAGCTGGGGCGATGACGAACGGGCCGCCCTGGACCGGGATTTCCTGTTCCAGGTCGGGCAGATGTACCGCAGCGACCCGCTGTTCATGGACGCGCTGCAGCTCGGCGCCCCCGGGTCCGGGTTGCTGACCGGTCCGCAGGCGTCGCCGGGGACGGAGGATTTCATCGGCTCCGCCAAGGTGGCCGCGCAGAACCTGTCGCGCAGCGACGGGGCGCGTATCGCGGTGATGGAACTGCAAGGCTGGGACACCCATTTCGATCAGGCCCGGCGGCTGGAGCCGCTGCTGGCGCAACTGGCGCAGGGCATCACCACGCTGAAGGACGAACTGGGGCCGCGGGTCTGGCGCCGCACCGCCGTGGTCGTCGTGTCCGAATTCGGCCGCAGCCCGGCGGAAAACGACAGCCAGGGCACCGATCACGGCGACGGCGGTTTGGCGATCATGGCGGGCGGCGCGGTGCGCGGCGGGCGGATCGTCGGCCATTGGCCCGGCCTAACCCAGACCACCCTGCTCAACGAAACCCGTTCGCGATCCCAAAACGCCTATGAAAGCATGTTCAAGGCGGTGCTGATCGACCATCTGGACCTCGATCGCCACTTCGTCGAGGACAAGGTTTTCCCCAACAGCGGCGGCGTTCTGCCTCACAAGGGGCTGCTGCATTTTAGCTGACCCCGCGGATACCCGTTGCTATTGTGCCGCGAAATGGGCATCTGACCGTTTCCGAGGCCCGGAAGACAAGAGAAACTTTGCATGCAAACGGCAACCTATTAAGCTTGATACGCCAGTACCCATTATGCCGCCTTGCCTCGTGATGCGGCTTTAAAAGGCAGATGATGCAAAAAAACCGATTTCTGAGTTATCTTCCGTCCCTGGTCGCCATCATCGCCGTCGGTCTTCTGGCCTTCATTTACCATCACCAATCCCGCGTTAATGCCGCCGCCGACATCAAGGCCGAAGTCGCCGACAAGACCGACAGCCTGCGGACCCGGCTGCAAAGCCAGATCGATGGCGGCATTCACCTGAGCCGCGGGGTGGCTTCGATCCTGAGCCGCAATCCGGACATGACCCAGGTCGAATTCAGCCGCGTCGTGTCGGAAATCTTCACCGACCTGCCCGAGGTTATAAACATCGCCTGGGCCCCCGACATGGTCATCACAAGGGTGCACCCGGTCAAGGGCAACGAACAGGCGATCGGGCTCGATTTCCGGACCTTGCCGGATCAGCTCGACGCGGTGGTCAAGGCGCGCGATACCGGGCAGATCGTGCTGGTCGGCCCGATCAATCTTGTCCAGGGCGGGCGAGGCTTCATTTTCCGCGTTCCGGTCTATGCCCCGGGCGACGACACGGTGCTGTTCAAGGGGCTGTTGTCGCTGGTCTTCGACATGGATGCCTTCCTGGCGAAATCCGGCATGACCGACCCCGGCAACGGGATCGAAGTGGCCGTGGCGGTCGATCACGGCAAATTCGGCCCCGTTGAAATGATGCTGGGGCCCCTCGATCTGGTCAATGACCGGCCGGTCACGGAACAGGTTCTGATCCCCGGCGGCAGCTGGACGATCTTCGCCCGCCCCTCCGAAGGCTGGGAAGCGGCGGAACGTCCGCCGTTTTACGACCGCCTGCTGCTGTTCGTCGTCGGCCTGCTGATCCTTGTCCCGCTGGTGATGGCAAATGCCCTGGCGGTGTCGCGGCAGGCGACGATCCGGGAAATGGAAATCACCGCCCGCCGCCTGAAAGGCGTGATGGAAAACGCCCCCGGCGCCTATGTTTCGTTCAAGATGTTCCAAGACGGCAGCCAGCAGATCGAATACATCTCCGATGTCTGCAAGGATATCTGGGGGATCGACAGGGAAACGATCCTGGCCGACGGGCAAGTCCTCTGGAATACGGTTTTCCCAGAGGATCTGGCAGGGTTCAAAGAGGAAATACAACGGGCCTTGGAAACAAGAAGACCCTGGCATTTTAAATGGCGGATCACCACCCCAACGGGCGAAGTGAAATGGCTTGAAGGCCGCGGGCGGATGACCCCCCTGCCCGACGGCAGTATCCGGCGCGACAGTTTCGCCGTCGACATCACCGAACAGAAACAGCGCGATGAAGACTTCGAACGGCAGGCCGAAATGGTGCGCCAGGCGCAGAAGCAGGAAAGCATCGGCCACATGACCGGCGGCGTGGCGCATGATTTCAACAACCTTCTGGCGGTGGTGCGCGGCAGCCTGGAACTGCTGCGCGACGATCTGGAGGAAGAAGGCATCGAAGACGACGACCGCCTGAGCCTGATCGGCACCGCGATCCAGGCTGCCGACCGCGGCGCCGAGCTGACCAAGAGCATGCTGAGCTTCGCCCGCCGCGCGCGGCTCAACCCCGAGGTCGTCGACCTGAACGAGGTGGTCAAGGAAACCGAGGCCTGGGCCGGGCGGACATTGCCCGCAACAATCGACGTTCAGGTCGACCTAGCGCCGGTGCTGCCGAAGATCTGGGTCGATCGCGGATCGACCGCTTCGGCGATCCTGAACCTGATCGTGAACGCCCGCGATGCCATGCCCAGGGGCGGCGCGCTGAAGATCACCACCGAACAGCAGCAGCTCGATGCTCGGACCATTCAACAGCATGGCGAGGCGATCGACCCCGGCACCTATGTGGTGCTGACCATCTCCGACAGCGGCGAAGGGATTTCCGAGGCGATCAGGGAACGCATCTTTGAACCCTTCTTTTCGACCAAGCATCCCGGCAAGGGGTCGGGGCTGGGCCTGTCGATGGTCCAGGGTTTCGTCAAGCAATCGGGCGGCACCATCCGGGTCACGTCGCAACCGGGTCAGGGCACCACGTTCAAGCTCTATTTCAAGCCCCATGAGGGGCAAAAGGTGCTGAGCGGCGCGGAAAGCGGTTTGCGCGGCGACACGCCCCCCGCCGCCCTGCGCATCCTGCTGGCCGAGGATGATGAAGGCGTGCGCGCCGTGCTGACCGCGACGCTGGACCGGCTGGGCCACAATGTCGAGGCGGCCGAGACCGGCGACGCGGCGCTGGCGCTGTTCCAGAAAGATCCCGCCTTCGACCTGCTGATCACCGATATCGTCATGCCGGGCCACTTGCAGGGCACCGACCTGGCACGGGAAATCCGCCAGATCGACACGGCGCTGCCGGTGATTTTCCTGTCCGGCTATGCCCGCGATGCCGATGCGGTGGGCGGTGACATGGACCCAACGGAAATCCGCCTGATGAAGCCGGTACGCCGCAAGGTTCTGGCCGAGGCGATCGAGCGCGCGATCGCCGCGCGACGGAACATCTGAGCCGCCGCAAATGAAAAGGCCGGCGCAAAGCGCCGGCCCTCAATCGCTGCTGAAACGTCAGCTCAGCTCATGCTCTTTTCGATCCGGTCCAGCGTTTCCATCGCCGCCAGAACGTCGTGGCAATCGCCGTTGGGTTTGCGGCCTTCCTTGATCGCGGCGATGAATTCGCGGTCGATCAGTTCGATCCCGTTGTTCGACACTGCCACGTCGGACAGGTCGATCTGGTTCTCATACCCGTCATACAGGTCGTCGTAACGCGCGATATAGGTGCCGTTGTCGCAGATATAGCGGAAGAACGTGCCCAGCGGGCCGTCGTTGTTGAACGACAGCGACAGGGTGCAGATCGCGCCCGATTCCGTCTTCATCCCGATCGACATGTCCATCGCGATGCCCAGCTCGGGGTGCTTCGGCCCCTGCAGGCCATAGACTTCGGATGCGACTTCGCCGGTCTGGTACTGGAACAGGTCGACGGTGTGGCAGGCGTGGTGCCACAGCAGGTGATCGGTCCAGCTGCGCGGTTCGCCCTTGGCGTTCATGTTGGACCGGCGGAAGAAATAGGTCTGCACGTCCATCTGCTGGATCTTCAGCTCGCCCGCGTCGATCTTGTTCTTGATCCACTGGTGGCTGGGATTGAAGCGGCGCACCTGACCGGCGATGCAGGTCAGCCCGGTTTCTTCCTGCACTTCGCAGATGCGGCGCGCGTCTTCCAGAGTATCCGACATCGGGATTTCGATGAAGACCGGCTTGCCCGCGCGCATCGTCAGGATCGCCTGTTCGGCGTGCAGCTGGGTCGGCGTCGCCAGGATCACCGCGTCGACGTCGTCGCGCGCGACGCATTCTTCCAGCGTGGTCGCCCAGTGGCCGATGCCGCGTTCCTTGGCCAGCGCTTCGATCTTCTCGGCGGTCGGCCCCATCACCGAGGTCACCGTCACGTCCTCGATCGCGGCCAGCGCGTCCAGGTGTTTAATGCCAAAGGCGCCATAGGCGCCTGCAACGCAAATTCTCATGCCAATTCTCCGTCATCGGTGCGGCCTGTGCCGCAGCTTCGGTCATCCCTGCAGCTATCATAGTGCCGTGCCGGGGAGGAATTTGAAACAGCAGCCAGCAATATTCAATTTTGTTATAGGCACCCGCCTATTGCAGGTTGCGCCCCTCGTCGCGGATCAGGTCGATGAAGCGGGTCTGGGTCGGGGTCGGTTCCCACCCGGCGCGATAGGTCAGCCCGATGGCGCGGGCGCTGTCCTTCAGGTCGATGGGCAGGGTGACGATGGCGCCGGTCTCAACCTCGATCTCGACCTGGCGGCGCGACATGATGGTCAGGTAATCGCCCCGCATCATCAGCCCGCGCAGCAGCGCCAGCGAACTGGCCACCACCCGCACCGGCGTGTTGGGCAGTTGCGGGATCTTCAGGATTTCGAACAGGTAGCTGCCGCTCGGCGTCGCTTTGGGCGGGGCAATCCAGGGATAGGCCAGCGTGTCCTCAAGGCTCGGGTTCGGGTGCCGGGTCAGCGGGTGGCCCTGCCCCGCGACGATGTAAAGCCGGTCCTCGAACAACGGTTCCTGCACCACGTCATCGGCGGGCAGGTCCTTGCGCAGCGCACCGACCAGGAAATCCAGATCGCCAAAGCGCAGGTCGCGCAGCAGCGATTCATAAGGCGCATCGACGCAATGCAGCTGCACCCGGCCCTCCGACGCCCTCAGCAGCCGGTCCATCGCCGCAGGCAACAGAGAAGGCCGCGACAGAGGCAGCGACCCGACCACGATGCGGGTCGAATCCTGCCCCTGCAGCGCGCTGATCTCGTACCGCCCCTGACGCATCTCCGCCGCCGCCAGCCGGACGTAATAGGCAAACGCCTCGGCCGCCGGGGTCAGCTGCACGCCGCGCCGGACCGGTTCGAAAAAGGTGATGCCGGACAGACGCTCCAGATCCTTCGCGGCGCGGTGCACGGCGGGTTGCGACACCCCGATCTGGCGGGCGGCATGGCTGAAGTTTTCGGTCTGCGCCACCGCCGTCAGCGCCCGCAGCTGGGTCGCGGTGGTGAGCCGGTGGAAATCGCGCCGCCCGGGATCGGGGGATTTGCGCCGCGCCTGCCGCTCGCCTTCCTTCAGCAGGTCCAGCGCCCGGTCGACCCGGTGCAGGAACAACTTACCCGCTTCGGTCGCGAACATGCCTTCGGGGCGGCGGTCGAACAGCGGCTCGGACAGGTCGCGTTCCAGCTTGGCCACCGCCTGGGTCACCGCCGGCTGCGACAGGTGCACCTGCCTGGCCGCGTCCTTGATCCGGTGGCAGGCCGCGACTTCGTGCACCGCCAGAAGATGCCGAACATTGGGCAAAGTCGCGTCCATGCCATTCCCCCCTTTTCCAAAATCCTATAACATTTTCAAATTGCGACCGGCAAGGAATGAACTGGGGTTCCGCGCCCCATATATCTATGTTCACGCCAAGCCGGGCACACACCCCGACGACGAAAAACGAGGACTACGCTCATGGACGCAGACTATCGTCCCTTCCATCCCAATCCGAAGGTGCCCGATTACACCCCGCCCGCAGGCGCGGTGGACGCGCATTGCCACGTGTTCGGCCCCGCCGATACATTTCCTTATTCGCCGAAGCGGAAATACACCCCCTGCGACGCGCCGAAGGAAAAGCTCTTCGCGCTGCGCGACCATCTGGGGTTTTCCCGCAACGTGATCGTGCAGGCGTCGTGCCACGGCACCGATAACGCCGCGCTGGTCGATGCGCTGGAAACCGCCGGGAACCTGGCGCGCGGCGTGGCCGTGGTGTCGCCCGACGTCACCGACGAAGAACTCGACGCGATGGACAAGGCCGGCGTGCGCGCCGTGCGGTTCAACTTCGTCAAGCGTCTGGTCGATGCCACCCCGCGCGAAGTCTTCACCGGCATCGCCGAGCGGATCACCAAGCTGGGCTGGCATATCGTGGTCTATTTCGAAGCCCCCGACCTGGAAGACCTGACCCCGTTCCTGACCAGCCTGCCGGGCATCATCGTGGTCGATCACATGGGCCGCCCCGACGTGTCGAAAGGCGCCGATCACCCCGATTTCGACCGTTTCGTCGACCTGATGGCGGACAATGAAAACATCTGGGTCAAGGTCAGCTGCCCCGAGCGCCTGACCGTCGCCGGCCCGCCCTATGAAGATGTCGTGCCCTTCGCCAAGCGTCTGGTCGATGCCTTCCCCGACCGCGTTCTGTGGGGCACCGACTGGCCCCACCCGAACATGAAATCGCACATGCCAGACGACGGCCAACTGGTGGACGTGATCCCGCAGATCGCCACCACCGAGGAAGCCCGGCGCAAGCTGCTGATCGACAACCCGATGCGCCTTTACTGGCCCGAAGAAACGAACACCTGAAAGGAGACGCCCAATGGAACTTGAGGACCTCGACCATCACGTTCACATCGAAGGCACCACGATTTTCGATGGCGAAATGGCAATGAAGGGATACGCACTGAACAAGATGTGCTTTTCCTTCAACCGGGCAGACGCCCGCAACGCCTTCGTCGCCGATCCCGAAGCCTATATGGAAAGCTTCGGCCTGAACGACGAACAGAAGCAAGCCGTGCGCGACAAGAACGTGCTGGCGATGATCGCCGCAGGCGGGAACATCTACTACCTCGCCAAGCTGGCCGGCATCTACAAGCTCAGCGTGCAGGATATCGGTGCCCAGCAGACCGGCGTGACCACCGAAGAATTCAAAGAAAAACTCCGCAAGCAAGGAGAATAAATCATGGCGAAGATCATCGGTGGCCTGACCACCAGCCACATCCCCGCCGTCGGCAACGCGATTGCAAACGAACTGTACGACGATCCCTATTGGAAACCGTTCTTCGACGGCTACCCGCCGGTGTGGGAATGGCTCGACAAGCACAAGCCGGACGTTGCGATCAACATCTACAACGACCACGGCCTGGGCTTCTTCCTCGACAAGATGCCGACCTTCGCGATCGGCGCCGCGCATGAATACGTCAACGAGGACGAAGGCTGGGGCATCCCGCAGCTGCCGCCCTTCCCCGGCGACGCGAAGCTGAGCTGGCACATCATCGAAGGCATGGTGGCGCGCGAATTCGACATCACCTCGTGCCAGGAACTGCCGGTGGACCACGGTTTCACCGTGCCGATGCAGCTGTTCTGGCGCGGTGCGCATTCCAACCCGAACATGCCCCGCGCGATCCCGGTCAGCGCCAACACGGTGCAGCACCCGATCCCGACCCTGAAACGGGCGCTGGACTTCGGCAAGGCGCTGCGCGCGTCGATCGAATCCTACCCCGAGGACATCAAGGTGGTGATCCTGGGCACCGGCGGGTTGAGCCACCAGCTCGACGGCGAACGGGCCGGGTTCATCAACAAGGAATTCGACACCTACTGCATGGAAAAGATCATCGACGATCCGGAAGAGCTGACCAAGATCACCCGGATGGAGCTGGTCGAGAAAGCCGGCGCGCAGGGCACCGAATTCCTGATGTGGATGATGATGCGCGGCGCGCTTGGCGACAACGTCAAGGCATTGCACAAGAACTACCACATCCCGATCTCGAACACCGGGGCCGGTACGATGCTGCTGGAATGCGAAGGCGTCGACTGATCCTGTCGCGATCACCGAACACCGGAAACGGCGGGCCACTGGCCCGCCGTTTTTTGTTTGTCCCGCAGGCGGGACTGAGTGGGTTATAGCGAGGCTTGCACTTAATCAAACGATTGATTAACATTTCACCATGACCGACACACAGACTCAGGCCGGAACCCGCGACGCGCTGCTTGAGGCGGCGCAATACCTATTCGGCCACAAGGGCTATGAGGGCACCTCGACCCGCGCCATCGCGGACCGGGCCGGGGTCAACGTCGCCTCCATCGCCTATCACTTCGGCGGCAAGGCCGGGCTGCGGCGCGCCTGCGCCGAAGCGCTGGCCGAGCGGCTGAACGCCGCGCTGCAGGCCGAAGGGCCGCGCCCGCTGCCCGGCACGCCGCAGGCGGCGGTGGCGGAAATGGAAACCGCGATCCGGGCGATCACCGGCATTATCGTGGGCTCCGACGGTGCCCGCGACACCGTCACCTTCATCCTGCGCGAACTCGGAGATCCGGGCGAAGCGGCCGAACTGATCTTCGCCCGCCTGTTCCTGCCCCGCCACGCGCGGTTCTGCCAGCTGTGGTCGATCGCCACCGGCCAGCCCGCCGAGGCCGACGAGGTCAAGCTGACGATCTTTTCGCTGATCGGGCAGATCGTCTATTTCCGCATCGCCGAACCCTTCGTGGCCCGGCGCATGGGCTGGTCCGCGACCGGCCCGGACCAGGCCGCACAGATCGCCGATCTGATTATCGGCAACCTCAACGCCATGATCGAAAGGGCCCGCAGATGAGCCTGCTTTGCGCCATTCCCTTCGCCTCGCTGCTGTTCACCGCCTGCGAACCGCCAGCGCCCTATGCCTCGGGCTATGTCGAGGGCGAATTCACCCTCGTCGCGCCGGTGGAAACCGCCCAGATCCGCGACATCGCGGTGGTGCGCGGCGACAGGGTGCCCCCCGGCCAGGTGATGGTGGAAATGGAACGGCGCGACGCCGAAATCGCGCTGGCCCAGGCCGACGCCAACCTGGCGCAGGCGCGGTCGCAGCTCGCCAACCTGCTGGAAGGGGCGCGGCGCGAGGAAATCGAGGTGATCGAGGCGACGCTGGCCTCGGCCAAGGTGCAGGCGGAGGAAGCAGAACGGTCCCGCGAACGGATGACCCAGCTGGCAGAACGCGGCGTCGTCACCGATGCGCAGCGCGACGATGCCGTCACCGCCGCCCAGGTGGCCCAGGCCGCCGTCGCGCAGGTGTCGGCGGAACTCGCCGTCGCCCGCCTGCCCGCCCGGCCGCAGGCCATCGCCCAGGCCGAAGCCGCCGTCGCGGCGGCCGAAGCGGCGCGCGATCAGGTGTCCTGGAGGTTGGAACAGCGTAGCCTGTCGCTGCCCGAAACCGTCACCGTGGTCGATGTGATCCGCCAGCAGGGCGAAATCGCCGGGCCGTCGGCGCCGGTCCTGTCGGTGCTGGCCGACGGGGCGGTGAAACTGCGCTTCTACGTGCCCGAGGCGTCGCTGTCGCAGATCGCGGTGGGCGACCTGATGGCGGTCGCCTGCGACGGCTGTGACGCGGGGCTGCAGGCGAAGATCAGCTATATCTCCAACGAACCCGAATTCACCCCGCCCGAGCTGTATTCGGTGCAGAACCGCCAGAAGCTCGTCTATCTGGTCGAGGCGCGGCCAGCCAATGGCAGCGACCTCAACCCCGGCCAGATCGTCGATGTCGCCCTGCCCGGGGCCGGGCAATGACCGACAACGCCATCACCGTGACCGGGCTGACCAAGCGGTTCGGGGACAAGACCGTCGTCAATGACGTGTCGCTGTCGGTGCGCAAGGGCGAAATCATGGGCTTCCTGGGCCCCAACGGGTCGGGCAAGACCACGACGATCCGGATGATGTGCGGGCTGCTGGAACCCGACGGCGGCGACGGCACCGTGCTGGGCTACGACATCCGCCGTCACCGCCGCGCGATCAAGCGGCGGGTGGGCTACATGACGCAGCGGTTTTCCTTCTACGAAGACCTGACAATCGCCGAGAACCTGAATTTCGTCGCCGGGCTTTATGGCATGAAACCGAAACGGCAGGTGGTGCGCGACACGCTCGAAGACCTCGGCCTGACCGCGCGCAAGGATCAACTGGCCGGGAAGCTGTCGGGGGGCTGGAAACAGCGGCTGGCGCTGGCCGCCTGCATCATGCACAAGCCCGATCTTCTGCTGCTGGACGAACCCACCGCCGGGGTCGATCCCAAGGCGCGGCGGGAATTCTGGGACGAGATTCACAACCTCGCCCAGGACGGGCTGACCGTGCTGGTGTCGACCCATTACATGGACGAGGCCGAACGCTGCCACCGCATCGCCTATATCTCCTACGGCCAGTTGATCGCCAAGGGCACCGTGGCCGAGGTCCTGCGCGATGCGAACCTGACCACGATGATCATCAGCGGCGACAAGGTGGCGGCGGCGGCGCGCGCGCTGAAGGGCGCGCCGGGGGTCGATCAAATCGCGCCGTTCGGCGCCACGTTGCACGTGGTGGGGCGCGACGGAGCGGCGCTGAAAGCCTCGGTCGCGGCGGTGGCGGAGCAGACCGGCTGCACGGCGGGCCCGGCGGAAACCAGCCTTGAGGATGTGTTCATCCAGCTGATGGGCAGCGCCGAGGACAACATGCAATGAACCGGTTCTTTTCCTTCATCCGCCTGCGCGCGCTGCTGGCCAAGGAAACCATCCAGATGCGCCGCGACCGGGTGACCTTCGCGATGATGCTGGGCGTGCCGCTGGTGCAGTTGATGCTGTTCGGTTTCGCCATCAACACCGATCCCAAGGAATTGCCCGCCGCCCTGGTCGCGCCGACCCAGGACAGGTTCACCCGCGCCATGGTGTCGGCGCTGGAACTGACCGGCTATTACCGCTTCACCGCGATGGGTACGACGGCGGCCGAGGCCGAGGAAATGATCACCAAGGGCGACGTGTCCTTCGTGGTCACCGTGCCGTCGGATTTCGGCCGCCGGGTCGAACGCGGCGACGGCGCGACCATGCTGATCGAAGCCGACGCCACCGACCCGTCGGTCGCCTCAGGCGCGATATCGACCCTGTCGACGGTGGCCCGCTCGGCCTTGCAGCGCGAAGCGGGAATCGCCGCCGCGTCGCCGCCGGTCGAAATCATCGTGCACCGCCGCTACAATCCCGAAGGCATCACCCAGTACAACATCGTGCCGGGCCTGTTGGGGGTGATCCTGCAACTGACCATGGTGATGATGACCGCGATGGCGCTGACCCGCGAGGTCGAGCGGGGGACGATGGAAAACCTGCTGTCGATGCCCGCCACGCCGCTGGAAATCATGCTGGGCAAGATCGTGCCCTTCCTCGCCGTCGGCGCGGTGCAGGTGGCGGTGGTGCTGATCGCCGCAAAAGCGGTGTTCGACGTGCCCTTCGTGGGATCGCTGTCGCTGGTGCTGGCGGGGATTTTCGTCTTCGTGCTGGCGCTGGTGATCCTGGGCTACCTGATTTCGACGCTGGCGCGGACCCAGATGCAGGCGATGCAGCTGACCTTCTTTTTCTTCCTGCCCTCGCTGATGCTGTCGGGCTTCATGTTCCCCTATCGCGGCATGCCGCAATGGGCGCAGCTGCTGGGCGAGGTTTTCCCGCTGACCCATTTCCTGCGCCTGATCCGTGCGGTGATGCTGAAAGGGGCCGAACCTGCGACCGTCGCCGCCCCCTTCGCGGCACTTGGCCTGTTCACGCTGGTGCTGGCGCTGCTGGCACTGCTGCGGTTCCGCCGCACGCTGGACTAGGGTACACGCCCGCGCACCTGCCCCATGTAGGTGAAAACCCATTGCGTGTTTTCACCAACTTGCTTTCAAACAGGCCGTTTGGAATGCTCCTGCCCAATGCATTTTCAGTCCCGCCCCAGGAGGGGGGCAGGACGACAACGGGAGGAACACAGATGTACAAATTAACCAAAGTGCTGTCCGCACTGGGGGCGACGCTTGCCCTGGCCGTACCGGCCCAGGCGGCCGACAAGGACCCGATCAAGATCGCGCTGATCCACGGCACGTCCGGGTCGAGCTTCGAGGTCTATTCCGGCCAGAGCGAAACCGGTTTCGAGCTGGGGCTGGAATACGCCACCGGCGGCACGATGGAGGTCAAGGGCCACCCGCTCGAGATCATCCACAAGGACACCCAGTTCAAGCCCGACATCGCCCGCACCCTGCTGGCCGAAGCTTACGGTGACGACGACGCGCTGATCGCGGTCGGCGGCACCTCGTCGGGTGTCACCGTCGGCATGCTGCCGATCGCCGAGGAATACGAACGCATCCTGATCGTGGAACCGGCGGTGGCCGACAGCCTGACCGGTCCGGATTCGAACCGCTACGTGTTCAAGACCTCGCGCAATTCCTCGATGGACGCGCAGGCGCAGGCGCTGGCGCTGAACCCGGGCGACGATCTTTATGTCGCGACGCTGGCGCAGGATTACGCCTTTGGCCGTGACGGCATCGCCGCGTTCAAATCGGCGCTGGAAAGCCGCGGCGCCCATGTGGTGACCGAAGAATACGTGCCCACCGACG
Source organism: Thalassovita mangrovi (assembly GCF_009857745.1). Classification (GTDB taxonomy): domain Bacteria; phylum Pseudomonadota; class Alphaproteobacteria; order Rhodobacterales; family Rhodobacteraceae; genus Thalassobius; species Thalassobius mangrovi. The sequence goes on along the minus strand of NZ_WWEN01000008.1, from coordinate 133,330 downwards.
CCACCGATTTCACCGCTGCCACCGAACGCATGTTCAACGCGCTGAAGGACAAGCCGGGCCGCAAGATCATCTATATCTACGTCGCCGGCGCGTCCGACCCGATGGGCAAGATCCTGGCGATGCAGCCGGAACGCTTCGACATCAAGATTTCGACCGGCGGCAACATCCTGCCCGCGCTGACGACCTACAAGCGGGTTCCGGGCATGGAAGGCGCGATCTATTACTACTACGAAGGTTACGACAACCCGGTGAACGAATGGCTGGTGAAGACCCATATGGAACGCTTCGACACGCCGCCGGATTTCTTCACCGCAGGCGGCATGGCGGCAGCGCTGGCCGTGGTCAAGGCGATCGAAACCGCCGAAACCATCGATGCCGAGGGGCTGATCGACGCGATGGAAGGCATGACCTGGGACACGCCCAAGGGTGAAATGACCTTCCGCCCCGAAGACCACCAGGCGCTGCAATCGATGATCCACTTCAAGATCAAGGTCGATCCGAACGTGGACTGGGCGATCCCCGAACGCGTCCGCATCATCGAAGCCAGCGAGATGGATATCCCGGTCGGCCGCAACAACTGAGCCCGCTTTCCATCCCTTCCCCCGGTCCGTCCTCCGCGGCGGGCCGGGTTCCCCTTGGACGACTTATCATGACACATCCATCGCTTCTCACCGAGGATCTGACGATCCGGTTCGGCGGGCATGTTGCCGTCGATGCGGTATCCTGCGCCTTCAACCCGGGCGAACTGACGGTGATCGTCGGCCCGAACGGGGCTGGCAAGACAACCTTCTTCAACATGATCTCGGGGCAGCTGATGCCGAGTGCTGGGCGGGTGATGAAAGACGGGATCGACATGACCCGTTTCCCCGCCTCGAAACGCGCGCGCCACGGGATCGGCCGGGCGTTCCAGCTCACCAACCTCTTTCCGCAGCTCAGCGTTTTGGAAAACATCCGCCTTGCCGTGCAGGCGCAGGCAGGCGAAGGGGCGCGATTCTTCCGCCCCGTGGGCCGGTTCACCGAACTGACCGCGCGCGCCGAACGTTACCTTGAGGCCACCAAGCTGCAAGCGGTGGCGCATCAACCCGCATCCGCCCTGCCCCACGGCGATCAGCGCAAGCTGGAAGTGGCGCTTCTGATGGCGATGGAACCCGATATCTACATGTTCGACGAACCCACCGCGGGGATGAGCCTCGATCACGCGCCGGACGTGTTGGACCTGATCGCCGAGATCAAGCACGACAAGTCGAAAACCGTGCTGCTGGTCGAACACAAGATGGACGTGGTGCGCGCCCTGGCCGACCGGATCATCGTTTTGCACAACGGCCGGCTGGTCGCCGACGGCGCCCCCGACGAGGTGATGTCGAGCCAGATCGTGCGCGATGTCTATCTCGGCACCGCCCCCGCGACGGAGGACGCCAGCGCATGACCCTTCTCAGCCTTCAGAACATGCAGACCAAGATCGAACAGTATTCGGTGCTGCACGACGTAAGTTTCGACGTGCCCGAGGGCGGCGTTTTCGTGCTGCTGGGCCGCAACGGTGCGGGCAAGACGACGACGCTGCGCTCGATCATGGGCCTGTGGAAACCCAATCCCGGTTCGGTCACCTTCCGCGATCAGGACATCACCGGGCTGCACGCGTCGGACATCGCCAAGCGCGGCATCGCCTTCGTGCCCGAAAACATGGGCATCTTCGGCGGGCTGACCGTGGCCGAAAACATGATCCTGGCCACCGCCAACGGCAAGTTCGACCAGACCCGGCTGGAACGCATCTACACCCTGTTCCCGGCGCTGAAGAAGTTCTGGGACAAGCAGGCGGGCACCCTGTCGGGCGGGCAAAAACAGATGCTGGCCGTATCGCGCGCCATTATCGAACCGCGCGAACTGATCCTGATCGACGAGCCGACCAAGGGGCTGGCTCCGGCCATCGTCAACGCGATGGCCGAGGCGTTCCGCGAAATTTCCGCAAACACCACGATCCTGCTGGTGGAGCAGAATTTCGAATTCGCGCGCTCGCTGGGCCGCGACATGGCGGTGATCGATGACGGCCGCGTGGTGCATCGCGGCACGATGGCCGATTTCGTCGCCGACAAGCCATTGCAGGACCGGTTGCTCAGCCTGTCCATGTTCGAGGAGGAAGCCGAATGACCGGGCTGTCCGAGCTTATTTCACGCGCAGGCGGGGTGTTCCTGCTGCCCGTCGCCATGGCGATTGTCGCCTTCATCCTGATCGGCGCGCCGTCCAGCTGGCTGACCCTGACGGTCGCCGGGCTGTCGATGGGGATGATGATTTTCCTGATGGCCTCGGGGCTCAGCCTCGTCTTCGGGCTGATGGACGTGCTGAACTTCGGCCATTCGGCCTTCATTTCCTTCGGTGCCTTCGTCGCTGCATCGGTTCTGGCGGCGCTTGGCGGCTGGCTGGGCGCCGACAGCGTGATGCTGAACCTGCTGGCGCTGACCTGCGCGCTGGCCGCCGCGATTGCCTTCGGGCTTGCCGGCGGCTGGTTCTTCGAGCGCGTCATCGTCAAGCCGGTCTACAGCGACCACCTGCGCCAGATCCTGATCACCATGGGGGCGCTGATCGTCGCCGAACAGATCATTCTGGCCTCTTGGGGCGGCGCGCCGCTGAACGTGCCGCGTCCGGCCTTCCTGGAAGGATCGCTGCTGATCGGCGACGCCTCGGTCGACCTTTATCGCCTGTTCGCCTTCGGCCTCGGCGCGCTGGTCTATATCGGGCTGCACCTGCTGCTGAACCGCACCCGGATCGGGCTGCTGATCCGCGCGGGCGTCGAGAACCGCGAAATGGTCGAGGCCTTGGGCTTCAAGGTCGACCGGCTGTTCATCGGCGTCTTCATGGTGGGCTCCGCGCTCGCCGCCCTGGGCGGCGCGATGTGGGCAGGCTACGAGACGCTGATCACCCCCTCGCTGGGGGCGGAACTGATGGTCGTCGTGTTCATCGTGGTGATCATCGGCGGGCTGGGATCGATCCAGGGCACTCTGCTGGGCGCGATCATGGTCGGGCTGGCGGATAATTACGTGGGCTTCCTGGCGCCGAAACTGGCGCTGGCGTCGACCATGATCCTGATGATGCTGATCCTGCTGTGGCGGCCCTCCGGGCTGGCCCCGGCGGTGAAATGAGGGGGCGGAGATGAAAGGGACTTTGACAGTCAAAACCGCGTCGCTGGCGATCTGGGCGGTACTGTTGTTCGCGCCGTTCCTGTTCCAGGACGTGCGCTCGATGGAAGTGGCCGCGCGCATCGCCGTCTTCATCGCGCTGGTGGCAAGCTACGACCTGCTGATCGGCTATACCGGCATCGTGTCGTTTGCCCATACCATGTTCTTCGGCTTCGGCGCCTATGGTGCGGCGATTTCGCTGAAACATATCGGCGCGGGCTGGGGCGCATTGGGCCTCGGCGCGCTGGCGGGCGTGGCGGTGTCGCTGGTGATCGCGGTGCTGATCGGCCTGCTGAGCCTGCGGGTGAAGGCGATCTTTTTTGCCATGATCACGCTGGCGGCGGCCTCGGTCGTGCTGGTGCTGGCGCAGCAATTGTCGGGGCTGACCGGCGGCGAGGACGGGATCACCTACAAGACCCCGGCAATCTTCAAGACCGCTGCAAAGCTGATGGTCGACGAGGACGGCAAGGTGGTGCGGCTGATGGGCGTGAAGCTGAACGGCAAGCTGGCGGCGTATTACTTCGTCTTCGTGACCGCCGCGCTGATGTTCTGGATGATGCTGCGGATCACCGGATCGCCGCTTGGCACCGTTCTGAAGGCGATCCGCGAGAACGAGGCGCGCGCCGAGGGCATCGGATACAAGGTCGTGGCCTACCGCACCGCGGTGTTCTGCATCGCCGCCGTCACCGCGTCGCTGGCCGGGTCGGTCTATGCGGTGTGGCTGAAATATACCGGACCGGATACCGCGCTGAGCTTCACCATCATGATCGACATCCTGCTGATGGTGGTGATCGGCGGCATGGGCACCATGTGGGGCGCGGTGATCGGGGCGACGGCGCTGGTGATGGCGCAATACTACCTGCGCGACCTGATGGAGGCCGCCTCGACCGCCGTGGCCTCCGTGCCGGTGCTGCCCGACCTGCTGGCCCCCGAACGCTGGCTGCTGTGGCTGGGGATCATCTTCATCCTCTTGGTCTATTTCTTCCCCTCCGGGATCGCCGGAACGATCATCAACAAGGGAGACGCGAAATGAACATGCCGCGTTCGGTTTTCCTGCCCCTGATGGGGCACGACATCCACGTGATGGAATGGGGCGATCCGTCCTTGCCGCCGCTGATCATGTGGCACGGGCTGGCCCGCACGGGCCGGGATTTCGACGAACTCGCATTGGCGCTGTCGGGAGATTACTTCGTGATCTGCCCCGACACGATCGGCCGCGGTTTGTCGAGCTGGGCCGATGCGCCCAATGAGCAATACGTCACCGCCTATTACGCCCGAATCGCGGGTGCGATGCTGGATCACTACGGCATCGACAAGGCGGCCTGGATCGGCACGTCGATGGGCGGGCTGATCGGGATGCATGTGGCTGCTGGGGAAAACGCCCACCGGATCAGCGCCCTGATCATCAACGATATCGGCCCGGAAATCCCCGATGAGGCGCTGGATCGCATCATCACCTATGCCCGCGAATTGCCGGAATTTTCCCGCATGGCCGAGGCCGAGGACTGGCTGCGCACGGTCTATGCCCCGTTCGGCCCGGCGCCCGACGGGTTCTGGCCGCGGATGGCGGAAACCTCGACCCGACGGCGCGACGACGGCAAGCTGACGCTGCATTACGATCCGCGTATCATCGACGCTCTGGAAGCGGTGCCCGGGCAATTGTCGAACTGGGCGTTCTATGAACGGATCACGGCGCCGACCCACGTGCTGCAAGGGGTGCAATCGGACCTTCTGACCGACGACATCCTGGCGCGCATGACCGATGCCGGCCCGCGCCCGGCTTCCAGCGCCTTCCCCGACTGCGGCCACGCGCCGACCCTGTCCAACCCCGAAGACGCCGCGCTGATCGCCAGCCTGCTGCAAAAACTGACAAGCTGAACCCCAAGGGCCGGTTACGACCGGCCCGCCCCGGGCCTGCGCAGCAGGAACACGATCGGAAAGGCCGCCAAGGTCAGGATCATCATCAGCACGAAATTGTCGATATAGGCGATCATCGCCGCCTGCTGCCCGACCAACCCGTCGGCGATGCTTGCCATCAGCGGCGATTGCTGCAGCAACCCGGGCAGCGTATCGCGCACCTGCGGCGCTGTGGCGGTCAGCTGCCCCGCCAGTTCCTCGTGATTGACCACCATCATCCGCGACAGCACGGCGGTGACCAGCGAAATCCCCACCCCGGACCCGACATTGCGCACCAGGCTGTACATCGCGGTGGCGTCGCCGCGAAAATGCGGGGCGATGGTGGCGAAGGTCAGCGTCGACAGCGGCACGAAGACGAAGCCAAGCCCGAAGCCCTGCATCACCCCCGAGGTGACGATCAGCCGCGCGTCCATCTGCGTTTCGAACCCGGACATGTCGTAAAGCGACCAAGCCGTCAGCGCCAACCCGATGGCGACCAGAACCCGCGGGTCGAAGCGCGACACCAGCCGCCCGACCAGCAGCATCGACAGCATCGTGCCGACGCCGCGCGGCGCCATCACCAGCCCGGTTTCGATCACCGGATATCCCATCAGCTTCTGCAGCAGCGGCGGCAGCAAGGCGAGGCCGGAAAACAGCGTCAGCCCGATGATGAAGATGAACACCAGCCCCATCACGAAATTGCGGTCGCGGAACATGCGCAGGTCGATGAACGGGTTATCCGCCATCAGGCAATGGATCGCGAAGGCCCAGAGCCCGGATACGACAAGCCCAAGGTAAAGCCAGATTTCCGCCGATTCCAGCCAGCCAACCGCCTCGCCCCGGTCGAACATCAGCTGCAGCGCGCCGATGCTGATCGCCAGCATCGCAAAACCGGTGAAATCGAAGCGGCGCGCCTTGGTGCTTTCCTTCGGCAGGAAGCTCATCACCCCGGCCAGCGCGGCCAGCCCGACGGGCAAGTTGATGAAGAAGACGTAGCGCCAGTTGAACACCTCGGTCAGGTAGCCGCCCAGCGTCGGCCCGATGATCGGGCCGACCATGATGCCCGCGCCATAGATCGCCATCGCCTGGCCGATCCGTTCGCGCGGGTTGATGTCGAGCAGAACCGCCTGCGCCAACGGGATCAGCACCGCGCCGAACAGGCCCTGGAAAACGCGGTAGATCACCATCTCGGGCAGACCGGTGGCAATCCCGCACAAAAGCGATGTCAGGGTGAAGCCGGCGATGGCCCCGGCGAAGACCCGGCGCCGCCCGATCACCTCTGCCGCCCAGCCGGTCAGCGGCGTGGCGATGGCCGATGCCACGATATAGGAGGTCAGCACCCAGGTGATTTCCTGCTGCGTCGCGCCCAGGCTCGCCGCCATATGCGGCAGCGCCACGTTGGCGATGGTGGTGTCGAGCACCTGCATCACCGTCGCCAGCATGATCGACGCGGTCAGCCACCCCGGCGCCGCCACCATGAGGTTGGGTTTCGAAAGGCCGGGATTTGACGGGGCGGGCGTGCTCACCGGAACGCGTCCAGCCGGGAATGGCCGGTATCGACCGCGACAGAGACGCTCATCCCGTCGCGCAGCGGTTTTTCCGGCGCGCCGTCGATCCGGATGCGCACCGGCACCCGCTGTACCACCTTGACCCAGTTGCCGGTCGCGTTCTGCGCCGGGATCAGCGAAAACTGCGACCCGGTCGCCGACCCGAAGCTTTCGACCCTGCCATGCAGGGTCACGCCGGGATAGGCATCGACGCCGATGTCGACCGGCTGTCCGACGGCGAGCCCGTCAAGCTGGGTTTCCTTGAAATTGGCCTCGACCCAGCTTTGCGAGGTGTCGACCAGTGTCGTGGCGGTGGACCCGGCGGCGAGGAACTGGCCCACGTTCAGGCTTTCGATCTGCGACACGGTGCCGAAGCTGGTCGCCCGGACGGTGGTTTTTTCCAGGTCCCGGGCGGCCGCGTCGCGCGCCGCGATGGCGGCGCGGACAGAAGGCATCGCATCGGTTTCGATTTCGGGATCGCCGTTCAGCGCGGTCGCCGCCGCGTCCAACTGGCGCTGCGCGATTTCCACCGCGTTGCGGGCCGACAGCATGGTCACCTTGCTTTGGTCCAGCTTGGCCATCGACCCGACGCCGCGCGCGGTCAGTTCCTGCTGCCGCTCCAGCTCGCGCTGCTGCACGTCGAGGATATTGCGCGCCGCCTCGAGCTGCGCCTTGGCGGTGGCATGGGCGGCGCGCAGTTGCGCCACCGACAGCCTTGCGGCGGCCAGCGTCGCCTCGGCCCGATCCAGCGCGATGCGGTAGGGGGTGGGATCGATTTCGAACAGGGCCGCGCCCTTTTCGATGGTCTGGTTTTCACCCACCGACACGCCGGTGATGCGGCCGCTGACATCGGGCGAGATCGAAATCATCGGTTGGTGGATATAGGCGTTGTCGGTTTCGACATAGCGCCCGCCGGTCACCCAGTAGCCGCCGCCGCTGAGCAGCAGCACCGCCGGCAGCATCGCCATCAGAAGGCGCCGCCGCCCGTGACCCTTGCGTGCCTTTTGGCCGGAATCCGACGGGGCCGTGTGTTCGCCGGGCTTTTTCGCGTCTGCGTTCATGTGCTTATTCCACCTTGTCCGGCAGCGTACCGCCGAGATTTTCGATGATCCTGGGAAGCGCGCGCTGCAACGCTTCGAGATCGGCTTCGCTAACGCCGTCGAAAGCGTCCGCGAAAACGGCCGCGCTGATGTCGCGCATGATCTCGGTCTTGCGTTCACCGGATTCCGTGAGAGCCACGATCTTCGCGCGGCTGTCGTCGGGATCGGTGTCGCGGCGGATCAGGCCCGCGGCGACCAGCCGTTCGGCCACGTCGCTGACCGTCATCGGCGAGGCCTTGATCGCCTCGCCAAGCGCGACCTGCCGCATCGCGCCCTTGCGCGCCAGCGTCCCGAGGAACCGCCATTGCATCAGCGTCAGCTTCTGCGGCCGCGCGGCGCTTTCAAAGCGCCGTCGCATCAGCAGGGTCGCTTCGTGCAGCATGGCGGCGATGTTTCTCATGGGCTCGTATCCTGTAGATTCGTACGAACCTATACTATACGGACCAATACTAATGGAAGAGCATTCCGCCCGGGCCGGGTTTCAGCCCGCGCCGTCAGGCCGCCAGGTCGCCGTCGCCGAAGCTTTCCACCCGGAACCGCTGCAGCGTCAGGTCCTCGGCCCAGTGTTGCCGGGGCAGGCCTGCCTTCTGCTTCAGAGAGGTCAGGAAATCGCGCGGATCGGGCAGGCTTTCCCACACCGCAGGCAGGAACAAGCCCCGCCGCCCGGCCGAGGACAGGATCAGCCCGTCGAGCCCCGGTTCGATCCGCGTCAGCGCGTCTTCCTCGCTGTAGACCTGCATGTCCTGCGCCTTGCTCAGCACCGCCACCTTGATCCGCAGCTCCGGCAATTCCCCGGCCGTCACCGGCATGAAACGCGGATCGCGGAAGGCCGCGCCGATGGCGTTTTCGGCCACGTCCCGCGCCAGCGCCCGGCGCGCGGCGACCGACCCGATGCAGCCGCGCAACTGGCCGTTCTGGGTCAGCGTCACGAAACTGGCCGCCCGGGTCTGCAACGGAATGGCGGCGCGGCCCGGATCGGCGGCGGCAGCGGGGCAGCCCGCCAGCCGCCCGGCAATCGCGTCATAGGCAAGCCCCAGCAGGTCGGCCTGCGCATCGCCATTCAGCATCGCTGCGTCGATCGGATAAAAGCCCCAGGCGCCGTATCCCACCACGCGGGATCGGTCGCCACTGGTATCGGCGCTGTCGCCCAGGTCCAGCCGCAACGCCTTGGCCCCCTGCCCGGCCCGCGACAACAGCCAGCCCTGTATGCCCTTGGCGCCGCAGGCGTGATACGGGGTCAGGTCCTGCCAATTGCCGGTTTCCAGCAACTCGGCGGTTTCGGCATCCTTTTCGCTGGCCTCCAACTGGGGCAGGAAATGGCTGAGGTCCGAGGACAGCACGAACAGCGTTTCCGGCCCGTCCAGCACGTCGATGGCCGCCGCGACCTGCTCGGCGGGCACGTCGCCGCAGACCAGCGGCACGATCCGCGCCTCGGGCCAGAGCGTGCGGATGAAGGGTAGCTGGGTTTCGATCCCGTGTTCATTGTCATGCGCAGCGTCTTCTTCATGCGCCAGCCCGGCGGCGTCCAGCGCCGCGCAGGCGTCGCGGTCGATCCGCAAAGCGCCGATCGGGGTCGCGAAGACTGCCTGCGAGGGGAAGGCGATGCCCCGGAACAGGTGCCGGTGCGACGGCGACAGCACCACAACGCGGGCGGGCACCCAGCCCACCGCGCCGAAGGACGCCCCGGCAAAACGCCCCGAATAGGGGTATCCGGCATGGGCCGACACGATGGCGCGCGCTTCGGCAGCCCCGGCGGGGGCTGCGGTTTCTGCGGATTTCAGATGCTCCGCCACGGCGGCGGACAGCGCGCCGCTTTCTGCGGGAAAGAACATGCCGGCGAAGCGGCAGCTGCGTTCGGACATTGTGACCTACCTTCGCGAGGCCCCTGTTACCGGGGCGATTGATCCCTATATAGTTTGTGATCACAAATTTTGGAGGGGTCAGCTTGAACACAGCACGTTTCTGGTCGTCCCGCCCCGAAGACGGGCGGCTCGTCTGCGAATTATGCCCGCGCATGTGTGCCCTGAAACCGGGCCAGCGGGGCCTGTGTTTCGTGCGCAAGGCCGAGGGCCAGCGCATCGTGCTCGACACCTATAACCGCTCGTCCGGGTTCTGCATCGACCCGATCGAGAAGAAGCCGCTGAACCATTTCCTGCCGGGCACACCGGTGCTGAGCTTCGGCACGGCGGGCTGCAACCTGGCCTGCAAGTTCTGCCAGAACCACGAAATTTCGACCAGCCGCCAGGTCGACAGCCTGACCGATTACGCCACGCCGGACATGATCGCCGAAGCGGCGGCAAATGCCGGCGCGGCCTCGGTCGCGTTCACCTATAACGACCCGGTGATTTTCCACGAATACGCCGTCGATATCGCCCAGGCCTGCCATGAGAAGGGAATCCGCAGCGTCGCGGTGACCGCCGGCTACATCTCGCCCGAGCCGCGCGCGGAATTCTTCGCCCATATGGACGCGGCCAATATCGACCTGAAGGCATTTTCCGAGGACTTCTATCACAAGCTCACCGCGTCCCAGCTGGCGCCGGTGCTGGATACGATCGACTACGTGGTGAACGAAACCGATTGCTGGGTGGAACTGACCACGCTGTTGATCCCGGGTTGGAACGACAGCGACCAGGAACTGACCGAGATGTCGGAATGGATCATGGACCGGCTGGGGCCGGACGTGCCGATCCATTTTTCCGCCTTCCACCCCGATCACCGGATGCCCGACGTGCCCGCCACGCCGCAGGAAACCCTGCTACGGGCGCGCGACATCGCCAAGGCGGCGGGGGTCAACCACGTCTATGTCGGCAACACCCATCACAAGGACGGGCAATCGAGCTATTGCGCGTGCTGCGGAGAACAGGTGATCGGCCGCGACTGGTACCGGCTGTCGGACTGGAACCTGACCGATGACGGCCATTGCCGCAGCTGCGGCACCGCTTTCCCGGGTGTGATCGACGGCCCGCCGGGCGACTGGGGCCGCAAGCGGCAGCCGATCCGCATCGGCTGATCCGCTACCCGTCCGACGTCGAGATATTCCTCTCCATCAGCCGCTGGAACAGCCGCGGCGACAGCCGGTTGATCCACCATGACAGCCGCGCAACCCGGCCCGCCGGAATCATCGGCGCGCCGCGCTTCATGCCGCGCAGGATCACCTTGGCGGCCTCCTCCGGCGTCATGTAATCCACCCCGTCCGTGGCCGAACCGGGGCGCGCGATGCCGTCCTCCTGCCGCTCGGCCCGGCCGATATTGGTGGCGACGAAGGACGGTGCCGCGATCTGCACCCGCACACCGTGGCGCGCCTCTTCCGAGCGCAGCGAGGAAAAGAAACCTTCCAGCGCATGTTTCGACGCGGCATAGGCGGTGCGGTGATAAAGCGGCGAAAACCCCGCGACAGACGAAATCGCCAGATGCGTCCCCCGGCTTTGCCGCAACGGGTCGAGGAAGTGGCGCGCCATCGAAATGGCGGCGAAATAGTTGATCTCGAACAGCCTGCGGTGGGCGGCGTCGGTCAGATCCTCGAAGGCGCCGATCTGGGTCACTCCGGCGTTGTAGATCACCAGGTCGATGCGGGGATTTTCCGCGATCACCCGGGCGCAGGCGTCATCCATCTGCGCCGGGTCGGTCAGGTCGCAGGTGATGGCCTGCTGATCCGGCGCGTCCTCGACCCCCGATATATCGCGGTCGAGCAGCACCACCTTCCAGCCCTCGGCCCTCAGCGCGGCGGAAAACGCCCGCCCCAGCCCCCCGGCCCCGCCCGAGATCACGGCGACCGGCGCACTCACAGCCCTGCCTCCCGGCACCACAGGTCGAACACCTCGGCGCTGGTCAGGTCCGGCGTGTAGCCGAAATCGCGCTTCAGCGCGTCATTGGCCAGCACCGGCCGGTATTGCAGGAAGCGCACCTGTTCGGGGCCGTAACGGCTCAATCGCAGCGGATGGGCCAGTGCCAGCGCCGCCCTGATCGCCGCAGCAGGGATGCGCCGCACCGGCTTGCCCAGCCGCCGCGCCAGATCGCCGACCCCCATCGCGCCGTCGCCCGCCACGTTATAGATGCCCGCCGGCCCGTCGGTCGCGGCGCGCAGCAGGATGCGGGCCAGATCGCGGGTCCAGATGAAGACGAAGGGGCTGTCCGAGCCGCGGATCGCCAGCAGCTTGGGCTTGCGGAACAAGGCGGTGATCTGGTTGTCGGTGCCCGCGCCCAGAACCGTGCCGACGCGCAGCACGACCTGTTCCAGTTCCGGGTTACTGTCGCGGGCCTCGGCCAGCATTTCCTCGACCTGCCGCTTGTGATCGGCATAGGCGAATTCCGGGTTGCCGCGCAGCGCATCGGTTTCGCGCAAGGGCACCGGGTTGTCGGCGTGATAGCCATAGGCCGCCCCGGACGAGGTCACCACCAGCCGCCGCACGCCGTGGGCCAGCGCGGCGTCCAGCACCTTGCGGCTGCCCTCGACATCGACGCGATAGGCCAGGTCGCGCCCCATCCCCGGCCCCGGCGTCACGATGGAGGCCAGATGCACGATCACATCCGGCCGTTCCGCCGCGATCACCCGTTCGGGCGCGGCGCCGGTCACGTCGAGCGGCACGAAGCGCACCCCCTCGGGCAGGTCATCAGGCGCGGCCAGATCGGTCGCGATCACCTCGTGCGGGCCCTGCGCCAGTTCCTTTGTCAGCGCGCGGCCGATCATGCCGCCCGCGCCGGTTATCAGGATGCGGCTCATCGGCGGGCCTCCGTCCTTGCCATCAGGGTCGACAGGCCGAACCCGGCGATGATGTGCCAGATCCCCCAGAAGGCCGCGACGATGGCCATGCCGCCAAGCCCGCCGAAATAGGCGAAGATCAGCACCAGCCCGAGGCCGGAATTCTGGATTCCCGTCTCGATGGTGACCGAGCGGCGGTCATAGGGCGACAACCGCGCCAGCGTCGCGGTGGCGTAACCGCCCGCGAAGGCAACCGCGTTATGGATCACCACCATCGCCGCGATCAGCCCGACGAATTGCAGGAAATACCCCCAGTTCGCCGCCAGCGACATCAGCACGAAGGCCACGAAGATGCCCATCGATATCCATTTCAGCGGCCCGCGCAGCCGCGCCGTGATATCGGGGCGCGCCACGTTCAGTGCGATCCCCGCCACCAGCGGCAGCAGCAGCATCAGCCCCACCGTGATCGCCACCGACACCGGGTCGATCGTGGTCTGCCGCAGCAGATCGCGGCTGGGGGCGTAAAGGCTGCCCCAGAAGGCGATGTTGAACGGCGTCAGCAGGATCGCGGCGGCGGTGGAAAACGCCGTCAGCGACACCGACAGCGCCGAATTGCCCCCGGCGCGATGGGTGAAGAAGTTCGACACGTTGCCCCCCGGGCAGGCCGCGACGAGGATCAGGCCAAGCGCGATCGAGGCGGCGGGCTGCATCACGCTGACCAGAAGGAAGGTCAGCGCGGGCAGCACCAGGAATTGCGAGGCAAAGCCCACGATCAGCGATTTCGGCCTGCGCGCCAACTGGCGAAAATCGCCCGGCGTGAGGTCGATGGCGACCGAGAACATGACGATGGCGAGAACCGCGTTGAGCAGGGTCAGCGCATCGGGGCTGAAATTCAGCCGTACCGCGTCGATCCCGGTCATGCCGCGGCCTTCCGGCCCAGGGCCTTGATCCAGCCGGTGACCGTCTTGCGATAGGTCGCCTTGTCGACGTAATAGGCCATCCGCGCGAGTTTGAGGTAGGCCATGCCGCCGGTCGCCCGGTCGAACCCGGCCGCCTTTTCCGCCCGCAGACGCTTGGCCGCGTCGCTGCCATCGCGCAGCCCGCGGATATAGCGCGCCACCATGTCGGCCTGTTCATGGCGCCCCTGCCAGCCCAAGCCGCTGGCCTCCAACATGCCCAGCACGAAGATATCGTCGCGTGCGGGGTGCATCGCGTTGAGGTAAAGATGCGGCGCGTCGCCCTGCCAGTTCAGCAGCTCGCGGTCGATGAACGGGTAATGCAGCTTGTAGCCCGTCGCGGCGAGGATCATGTCGTAATCGGCCTGCGATCCGTCCTTGAAATGCACCGTGTGCCCGTCCATCCGGTCGATATCCGGGCGCACCGTCAGGTCGCCATGCCCAGCGTGGAACAGCACCAGCGAATTCACCACCGGGTGGCTTTCGTAGAGCTTGTAATCGGGCTTGGGGAACCCGTATTTCGCCGGATCGCCGACAAACCATTTCAGGATCACCCCGTCGATCCGGCGCTTCAGCCACATCGGCAGGCGGATCGCCCCGCCCATCGTGTCGGCGGGTTTGCCGAAGACGTATTTCGGCACGAAGTAATAGCCGCGCCGCATCGACAGGTCGCAGCTTTGCCCGTGATGGATCGCGTCCACCGCGATGTCGCAGCCGGAATTGCCCGCGCCCACCACCAGCACCCGCTTGCCCTTGAACTGTTCGGGGCTGCGATAGGACGAGGAATGGATCAGCTCGCCGTCGAAATGGCCGGGGAAGCTGGGGAAATTCGGCTCGCTCAAGGTGCCGTTGGCGATCAGGACCCCGGCATAGATCGCTTCATGCTCGCCCCCGGCGTCTTTCCAGCACACCCGCCATCCGTCGCCGTCGCCGCCCAGCGGTTCGACCCGGGTGACCTCGGCCCCGAAACGGTAGCGGCGGCGCAGGTCGAAATGATCGGCGAAGTCGCGGAAATAGCGCGCCATTTCGCGGTGGCTGGGATATTCGGCCACCTCGTCGCGCATCGGGAAATCGGTGAATTCGGTCATCCGCTTGGATGAAATCAGATGCGCCGTTTCGTACATCGTGGACTTGCGCCCCTCGATGTCCCACAGCCCGCCGACATCGGAATGCAGCTCAAATCCCTGAAAATCGATGCCCTGCTCGCACAATACCTTCGCCGCGGCCAGGCCCATCGGGCCCGCGCCGATCAGGGCGAATTGGCCCCTCGTATCTATCATGTTATGTCTCCTCCCAAGACGGTCTTAGATTGAACCATTGTTCAAAATAATCAAGCCTCAACTGAGAATAGAAAACCGAATGAAAAAACAGCGACTTAGGGCACCTTCCAAGCGATCACTCGAAAGCCGGTCGCGGATTCTCGACGCGGCGGAGGCGGTTTTCGCGCGGGACGGATTCGAAGGCGCGAAAGTGCGCGACATCGCCGCCCTGGCCGAGGTTCCGCTGGGGCTGGTGCACCATCACGGCGGCGGCAAGGAGGCGCTGTTCCGCGAAGTGGTGGAACGGCGGGCGGCGGAATTGTCCGGCCTGCGCCTGGCTGCGCTGGAGCGCGCGCAGGCCGAGGGGCCGCTGACGCTGGAGACGGTGCTGCGCTGTTTCTTCCTGCCCTATCTGGAAAAGGCCGAGGGCAGCGATCCGCAATGGCTGGCCTATGCGCGGCTGGTGGCGACGGTGTCGGCCGATCCGGCCTGGGCGGATATTTCCGCCGATCTGTTCGACCCCACCGCGCAGCGCTTCATCGACGAAATCGCGGCGCTTCATCCGGCGGCCGGGCGGGCGGTGGCGGCCGAGGCCTTCGTCTATTCCATCGCTGCGCTGCTGGCCTTCCTGACGTCGCAGTGGCGGGTGGCGGCGCTGTCGGGCCAGGCCGGGGCGCGGGCGTCGTCCGAGGGGCTGGTGGCCTTCTGCGCCGCCGGCTGCGCGGCCCGGATCGCCCGGGGTGCCGAGGAAGGCAACGCTTAAACCGGTCCCGCAAAAACAACTGCGGCGCCACAAGGGCGCCGCAGGGATCGTCTTATTTTGAAGCGTCTCAGAACCGCATGCTCAGCGACAGCTGCAGCGCGTGGCTGTCGTAGTCGCTGCCGAAGGCGCCGACATAACCGGCATTCAGCATGGTCGAAGCGCCGATCTTGGAGCTGACGCCCAGCGACAGCGACACCCAGTCGGTGTCCATGCCGTCAACCGGCGTGGCGCCCGAGGGCAGGCCGATGAAACCGGTCTGCACCAGCTGATCGTCGCCCGACGCGTTGTTATAGGCCACGGCACCGGTCAGCTTGGTCGCCCGTTCGCCGGTGGACAGCGCGTATTCGCCGCTCAGCCCCGCCGAAACGATGGTCACCTGACCCTCCTGGTCGCCGACCGACAGGTTCCAGGCGCCGGCACCGGTTTCATCGAAACCATCGACCGACAGGTCATAGTATTCGACCGACCCGGTCGGACCGAAGCGGAAGCCGCCCTGCGAGAACATGTATTCGCCCTTCAGCGCCGCGAAGACCTGCGACCCGTCGGTGCTGCCGGTGGCAACCGCGCCCATCACGTTGCGGGTGGTGTCGAAGGACAGGTCCTGATAGCCGACCATCGCCTGCGCTGCGCCGCCCTTGCCGAAGGTCGTCCGGCCGACAGCCGCGATGAACAGCCCCGACGCGTCGATCGAACCGCGCGACAGGGCAGCGTCCGCCGTCCCGTCCGAATAGCCCGCGACCACGCCGAGCGAGCTGGTGCCGCTGAAGCGCTTTTCGAGGCCGAAGATGCCGTTCCAGCTTTCGACGTCGTAGCCGATGCCGTTCGCCGTCGCGTCATAAGTGGCTTTCGAACCGCCCAGCGACACGAAGGCATGGGTGTCGTCACCGACTTCCCAGCTGTCCGGCATCCCCTTGGTCGACAGGGTGGCGCCGTCATTGCTCAGCTCGGACGATGCCATGCCGATACCGTTCACCACGGCCTTGCCGAATTCCAGGCCGATGCCGTTGAAGCCCGCCAGGAAGCTGAAACCGGTGGTTTCCAGCAGCGCGTTGGCTTCTGCGGTGTCGAGCGCCAGGATATCGGCGATCGCCGCCTGGTAATCGGCCGCGTAGCCAAGATCCAGGTAGGGAACGTTGGCCGCGCTGTCGAGATACCCGGCAGTGGCGAACTGGTACGGGGTGACCGTCTGTTCCACGACCGGGGCGAAGGTCGGGGAAATGCGCAGGATGAATTCGCCGCTTTCCACATCGCCCACGGTGATGGTGTAGTTCAGGTTCGCGTTGCGCAGATCCTCGATGGGATCGACCGCGAACAGGCCGTTCGCCTCTGCCAGCGCGACGATATCGGCCGGCACCAGCCCGCCGTCGACATAACCGAGATCGGCCACTTCGACGCCCAGCGTATCGGCCAGTTCCTGCAGTCGCGCATCGAGATTGGCAGCGGTTTCCAGCGTGCCGTAGGTCCAGCCGCCGGCGGAAAGGTTGTTCCAGGCAACCAGCGCCGCTTCGTCGAGCGGATTGTCGTTGTCGTCCCAGAACAGCCCGTCGGGCACCATGGAGTTATCCAGGAAGCCGGTGCCGAAATTCGCGACGTAATCCGCGTTGGTCAGGGCGCCGAAGGTCAGGGTGTCATCTGCCGCGGTAAGCGTCAGAGACCCGCGGTCCGGCGAGAAGAAGCCGATTTCGCCTTCATTGCCGCCGTCGCCGAACAGACCGTCGGGCAGACGCGCGCCGATGCCCAGCGTGGTCGCATCGAGGTTGTACAAAACAGCTTCGGCCGCGGCGGTATCGCTCATCGGGTTGCCGTCGGAATCCAGCAGTTCGATGGTGAAGCCGGTCATCCGCGCGCCGGTGAAGTTCGAGGTCTTGCCGAAGGTGAAGTAATCCACCGACGGGTACATGGAATCAGTCTCGGTGCGCAGACGGATGTCGAACGGGTTGCGGCCGGTCAGCCAGGTCTTGACCCGCTTGCCCGCACCACCCGCTGCATCGCAATAGACGCCTTCCTGGTTGGTCATGATGCAGTTGGTGACTTCGCCGCGGCTGCCCAGATCGCTGAAATCGGTGATGATCACTTCGTACGGATCGACAAAATCTTCCCCATCCCGGGTGCGGGTGAAGGTGACGGCGCGGATGCCGGGCTCTTCGACGCCTTCTTCCGGGTCGGCGAAAATCGAACCGTCGCCCGAGGTGCTGACCAGAACGTCATCGGGGAGCGTGTCGGCCCAGGCCGAGGTCGCAAGGCCGGCGATGATGGCGATCGGCGCGACGCTTATCTTTTTCAAACTCAACATTTTTTTCATCTTCCAATCACGACGAAATGCCGCCCCTTCTTTGGAACCTTATTCGATGGCAGACGATGCAGAATCTGCTCTGCCTTTGGTTGCTGCAACGGGGTGCCGGCCGGATGTCCAAATTGAACTACGTCAATTATGCGCTCAACCATGTGGCGCAGGATCATTGTACGCGGCCAGGACAATCCCATTGCTGATGGTACCCGAAAACTATCAGAACAGCCGGTGGGGTTAGATGGCCTTCATTCCGAAAATTATATATTTCTTAACCTTGTTGCCCCTACGACACATGGCGGTAAAAAGTTTTGCTATTCGCAGGGGCCGAGCGCCTGAAAAATGGGAAATTTCTGAAAATTTTGATCTAGATCAATTTTCAATCCCAGGTAATTTTTTCCGCAAAATTACGCCAAGAGATTGAACACATCATCCGCGACGGACAGGCTGATTCCGCCCAACGCACCACCATCGACCAGCGCCCAGAGGATCTGCCCGGTCGGGCGGTAGATCACGAAGGCCTCGTCAATGTCGGCTGACCCGGCATTCTCGGTATTGGCGAAATTCACTTGGAACTGGTCCGCCGTCGCCGATCCGCCGAATTGCAGCACATCGCCTTCAACGGAATCGAAATCCTGTATCCAGTCCGAACCGTGCCCTTCGATGCCCAGGTGGAAAAACCGGTCCGCCCCATCGCCGCCCATCAGCCGGTCATGGCCGAAGCCGCCATTGATGAAATCCATCCCGTCGCCGCCAAGGATCAGGTCCGACAGCGCCTGCCCGGTCAGAACATCGTCGCCGGTGCCGCCGATCACCGTGTCGGCGCCGAATCCGCCGGTGATGGTGTCGTCACCGGCATCGCCGCGCAGTTCATCATTGCCATAACCGCCGTCGATCACGTCGCGGCCCGCCCCGGCATAGACGACGTCGCGAAGGTCCTCGGAAGAATCGTTGTCGGCCTCGCTGCCAAAGATCGTGTCGTCGCCGTCGCCGCCGACCAGCGTATCGCGCCCCAGCCCGCCTTCGATCGCGTCATCCGACAGACCGGCGAAAATCAGATCGTCCCCATCGCCTCCCGCCGCATGGATCGACAGGGGCATGGAAGACGCCTCCAGCACATCGTCGCCGCCTGCGCCGAACAGGTGCAGGGCATTGTCCGCGACATCCGTGCCGGACAGGTCTTCGACGGTAATCCGGTCCTCGAATTCCCCGCCCTGGAAATGCAGTTCCCCATAACTAGAGACGATCAGGTTCGGGGTGTCGCCGTCGTTCGAATAGACCGCGACCGCACCATCCTCCGCAGCGATCCGGACATCGTTCGCCTGGCCCGCAACGGCCCGCACCAGAAGCCGGTCCTCAGCGCCATCCCCTTGTAATATCTGTGTTTCCAGCGTCAGATAATCGGCGATCAGCGCCGTGACGGCGGCCGAGGCCTCAAGCTTGGTGACCTCGCCGTCGCCATCCAGGTCCAGCGCCGCGTTCTGGCTGTAGTAAAGCGACCCTTCGGAAAACAGCACGTAATCGTCCGGCTGATCCGCCGCCACCGGCCAGAGGACGGACATGTAGAGATCGGAAACCGAAGGGGCCGATCCCGGCGCGATATAGCGGTCGAAATACATCTCGACCCATTCCATCTGCTGCGCCGCCGACATCGCGGCCAGCTGTTCCAGCGTCACGTCCCAGCCGGAAATGCCGATCTGGGTGAACTGCAACAGCCCCACCGCGCCCGAAATCGGGTTTTGCAACGAGGGGCTGAAGGTCCCCGCCGTTTCGAAATCCATGATCGCCAGCAGATAGGCCGCCGGGATAGCGTATTTCTCCGCCAGGTCGATGATGGCCTGCTGAAATGCAGGGTCCGCTTCGACAACCGCCGGGAAGATCGTGACGGCATCGGGGCCCGGCGTAGCACCGTCTATGATCCCGGGGGATTCGAGCACCACGATATCCCAGCCGTCGTCATAAGGGTCGGGATCGTCGTCTTCGATGGTGAAGGTGGAGCGGGCCAGATAGGTCGCGACCGGGTCCGAGATATTGCGCTGGATGATTGCGCCGAAGCGTTCGCTGCCCTCAGTGATACTGTCGTCGGTCAGGGTGACGGTCACCGTCGCGGAACTTTCGCCCGCGCCAAAGGTGACCTCCTGATTGACGATACCCTCATAATCACCCTCGTTGGCGTATCCTTCGGTGATCAGGGTCGAGAAATAGACGGTTTCGGCCGTCAGGTCGCCCGACCGGGTGATGGTGAAGGTGATGGTCCCCGCCCCCTCCGCCACGCTGGTGGTGACAGGCACCATCGCATAGCCGGTTTCCGGGCTGGCGGGATCGTCATCCTCGATGGTGAAGGTGGAGCGGTCGAGATAGATCGTGACCGGGTCGGACGGATCGCTCTGGATGATCGCGCCGAAGCGTTCGCTGCCCTCGGCGATGCTGTCGTCGGTCAGGGTGACGGTCACCGTTGCAGAACTGTCCCAGGCGTCGAAGGTGACCGCCTGATTGACGATGCCCTCATAATCGCCCTCGTTGGCGTAGCCTTCGGTCACCAGGGTCGAGAAATAGATGGTTTCGGCCGTCAGCACGTCCGACCGGGTGATGGTGAAGGTGATGGACCCCGCGTCTTCGTCGACGCTGGTGGTGACCGGCACCATCGAATAGGTGGTCATAGGATAAGGCCCCGACAAGTTGCCAACCTCTTTATCCTACTCCGCCGGGGATAAAACACAAATTGCCGGAATGACGCGCCGGTTCTGGCACCCGGCCTATTCCAGCTCGTCCATCTCGCCGCGCAGGTCTTCGACCCGTTCGAGATGTTTTTGCCCCTTGTCGCCCAGGGCGCGGCTGGCCTCGATCGTCATCAGGCGCAGCACGGACATCGCCCCGACATAGGAATCCGCGAATTGCGGCGTGTCGACCACGCAATCGAGCGTCCAGGTCGCCATTGCGGGGGCTTCGCGCACCGTCTGATCGGCCAAAAGCACGATCTTCACCCCGCGCGCGGCGATGGCTTCGACCGTTTCGGTGAAATCCCGCGGCCGGCGGCGGAGCCCAACTATGATCGCCAGATCGCCCTCTTCCAGCGCCGCGATCCCTTCGGCGCGGGTCTGCCCCGGCAGCAGCAGCGGCGACACGCCGGGGCGCATCTGGGCCAGCTGCGCGGTGATGTATTGCGACAGGAAATGGCTGTTGCGATAGCCCAGCGTGCGGATGCGCGCGGCCCCTGCGATGGCCTCGCCGATGTCGCGCAGGGTCAGCGGGTTGAGCCGCGACAGGGTGGCTTCGATCAGCGCCGCTTCCTGCGCCACCAGATCCGAAATCGGATCGGCCGCCTGCTGCGCCTTGCGACCGGTATAAAGCGGCGATCCGGTCGCCCGCATCCGCCGCGCCTCCTGCCGGGCCGCTTCGAAATTGCTGTAGCCGAGGCGGCGGAAAAACCGGCTGACCGTCGCGTTGGACACCCCGGCCTGCTGCGCCAGTTCCGACGCCGTCGCCACCGCCAGCTCCGCCGGGTCGTGCAGGACCGTTTCGGCTATCCGGCGCTCCCCCTCGGGCAATCCAGAAAACGCTTCGTGAATGCGCTTCGCCAGGGTTTGCGGGGCGGTTTCTGCTCGATTTTTAATCAATTCTTGACTCCAGCGGAAAGAAAACTGATTTTCTTATTTTGCACACTGATGAAAAACATTTTTCATGTATCCGTCAAGACTCGCAGGGCGAAGGGATTCGAAGACGTGACCAACAAGGCGCAAATAGCACGGGTATGGAGCCTGCGCATCAACTGGCTGGTGGAGCGTGTCTGCGTCGCGCTTCTGCTGGTGCTGGTGCTCGACGTCTGGCTGGGCGTGCTGGTGCGTTACGTGATCCCGCTGCCGCTGACCTTCACCGAGGAACTGGCGCGCTACCTGATGATCTGGATGTCGCTGCTGGCGGTGTCCTCGGGCATCGCCTACCGCGAACATATCGGGGTCGAATTCATCTTCGGCCGCCTGCCCGCGCCGGTGCGGCGCTGGCTGGCGGTGGCCTTCGACGTGATCGCCTTCGCCTTCTTCGCGGCGCTGTTCTTCTACGGCATCGGCTTCGCGGTGAAGGGATTTTCGCGGCTTACGATGATCTACGACATTCCCAAGGGATACCCGTTCATGGGCGTGCCGCTAGCCGCCCTGATGGCCTGCATCCAGCTGGCGCTGATCGGGCTGCACGATTTCTTTGCCGAAAAGGCCCCTGCGGCCACCGGCGCCACCATGGCGGGGGATGAATGATGGGTACGTTTCTGGTCGCCGTCGCCTTTTTCGGATTGCTGGCCTTCGGGATGCCGGTGGGGTTCGCCATCGGCGTGGCGGGGATGGTGGGCATCATCGACATGGGGCCGCGATTCCTGCAGATGGCGCCGGACCGGATGTTTGCCGGGCTGGACCTGTTTCCCTTCCTTGCGATGCCGTTCTTCATCCTTGCGGGTGAGATCATGAACCGCTCGGGCATCACGCAAGGCTTGGTCCGGCTGGCCGACGCGCTGGTCGGCTGGATGCGCGGCGGCATGGCGCATTCCAACATGGTGGCAAGCGTCATGTTCGCGGGCATCACCGGGTCGGCCACCGCCGACGCGGCGGCCTTTGGCAACACGATGGTCCCGGCGATGGAAAAGGCGGGCTACAAGCGGTCCTACGCCGCCGCCGTCACCGCCGCCGGGTCGATCATCGGGCCGACCATTCCGCCCTCGACGCTGGCGATCATCTACGGTTCGATCATGGGGGTTTCCATCGCGGGGCTGTTCGCCGCTGGCATCCTGCCGGGGCTGCTGATCTGCGCGATCTGCATGGGCGTGATCGCCCTGACCGCCAAGCGCAAGGGCCTGCCCAAGGGCGAAGGCCGCCCCAGCCTCTGCGCTGTCTGGGCGGCGCTGAAGGAAGGTTTCCTTGCCGCGCTGCTGCCGGTGTTCATCCTCGGCTCGATCCTTGGCGGGTTCGCAACCCCCACCGAGGCGGCGGCGATCGCGGTGGCCTATGCGCTTTTCGTCGGCGGCGTGATCTATCGCGCGCTGTCCTGGCGCGACCTCTATGAGATCGGCGTCCGCACCACCCGGATCACCGGGGTGATTTTCCTGATCATCGCCTCGGCCTCGATCCTCGGCTGGTGGATGACCTTCAACCGCATCCCGCAGGCCATCGCCGCGACCCTGCTGGCGGTGTCCGACAACCCGCAGATTATCATCGCGCTGATCCTCGTGCTGCTGCTGCTGATCGGGCTGGTGATGGATATCAACGCGACGCTGATCATCCTCGCCCCGGTGCTGGCGCCGCTGACGGCGCAGATCGGGATGGAACCGGTCCATGCCGGGATCATGATCATCCTGGCGCTCAATATCTCGCTGATGACGCCACCCGTCGGGGCCTGCCTGTTCGTGCTGGCCTCGGTCACCGGCGAGAAGGTCGAAGCGATCACCCGCGAACTGTGGCCCTTCATCATCGCGGAAGTGGCGATCCTCGCGGTGATCGCCTTCTGGTCCGATCTCACGCTTTTCATACCAAGACTGCTGGGGCTCTGAACCCCGGCGCAACCTCCCAACAGGAAAGGAAATAACAAATGTCGATCCTCAAAACAGCCTCCGCCGCGCTGGTCGGTATCTGCCTGGCGGCAAGCGCCCAGGCCGCCGATATCACCATCCGCCTGGCGCACCTGAACCCCGAAGACCCGTTCGCCAGCCATTCCGGCGCGATGTCGGCGGTGTTCAAATCGCTGGTCGAGTCGAACTCGAACGGCCGGATCGAAGTGCAGCTGTTCCCCAACGGCCAGCTCGGCAAGGATAACGAAGTGATCGAACAGGTCCGTTCGGGCCTGGTCGAATCCGTGATCTCGTCCTCGGGCGGCATGGCGCAGCATTACCCGATGGTCGGCGTGTTCGACATCCCCTTCGCCTTCCCCAATATCGGCGTGGCGTCCAAGGTGATCGACGAAGACAGCTCCTTCGGCAAGAAATTCGTCGCCGACCTGGAAGGCGCGACCGGGCTGGAAGTGCTGGGCCTGCTGGATTCGGGCGGCTTCTTCGCCTTCACCTCGGGCAAGGCGCCGATCAAATCGGTCGCGGACATGGAAGGTCAGCGCATCCGCACCATGACCCTGCCGACGCATGAGGCGATGATCACCTCGCTCGGCGGTCAGCCGACCCCGCTGCCCTGGGCGGAAGTCTATACCGCGCTGCAGACCGGCGTCGCCGACGGCCAGATGAACCCGGTGCCGATCATCGCCTTCGCCAAGTTCGATGAGGTGCAGAAATACCTGTCGATCACCAACCACCTGATCACGCCCTATATCTGGACCATGAACGCCGATTTCATGGCGTCGCTGAGCGAAGAGGACCAGTACCTGGTCAACTGGGCGGCTGACGTCGCCACCGATGCGGGCCGGTCGATGAGCCGGGTGATCGAAGCGTCCGACAAGGGTCTGCCGGCGCTGGCGGCCAAGATGGACGTGAACGTCGTCACCGCGGAAGAACAGGCCAAGTTCGCTGCCGCCGCGCAACCGGCCGTGCGCGCGCTGATCGAGGAAAAATACGGCGCCGAGGGCACTGCGATGCTCGACGCGATGCTGGCCTCGATCACCGAGGAAAACGCCAACTTCTGATGCTAGACAGGAACCGGGCGTCCGCGCCCGGTTCCACCCGCCCTTTGGGGCAAGAATTCCGAGGATAACATGACCACCGAATACACCCGCGCCGCAGGCAGCGACGACGCCTTCACCCTTTGCCTCAACCCGCAGGCCGCCAAGGACAAGCCCTGGACCGCAGACCAGGATGCGATCCTCAGCGATGCGGGGCTCACCGCCGCGCGCGCGACGATTTCCGGCTGGCCGGGTTACGCGCCGACGCCGCTGCTTGGGCTGCCCGAACTGGCCGTGGGGCTGGGCATTGCTCAGCTGTGCTACAAGGACGAAGGCGGCCGTTTCGGGCTGGGCAGCTTCAAGGCGCTTGGCGGGGCCTACGCGGTGGCGCGGCTGCTGCAGGCGGAACTGTCGAAGACGCTGGGGCGTGAGGTGAGCATGGAGGAAGTGACCTCCGTCGCCTACCCCGACGAGGCCGCCCAAATCACCGTCTGCTGCGCCACCGACGGCAATCACGGCCGCTCGGTCGCCTGGGGCGCGCAGAATTTCGGCTGCGGCTGCGTGATCTTCATCCACGCCACCGTGTCGGAGGCCCGAAAGGACGCCATCGCCGCCTATGGCGCCGAGGTGCGCCGCTGCGCGGGCAATTACGACGACAGTGTGCGCGAGGCGCAGGAAACCGCCAGCGCCGAAGGCTGGTTCGTCGTTTCCGACACTTCCTACGAAGGTTACATGGATGTCCCCCGCGACGTGATGCAGGGGTACGAAGTGATGGCGGCGGAAGCCTTCGACACGCTGGACGTCCCGCCCACTCATATCTTCCTGCAAACCGGCGTCGGCGGCATGGCGGCGGCGGTGACCGCGCAGGCGGTGCGCCGCTGGGGCGCCGGGCGGCCGCTGATCGTGCTGTGCGATCCGGATCAATCGGCCTGCTACCTGGAAACCATCCGGGCGGGCCGCCCGGTGGCGGTCGAGGGTGACCTCGACACGCTGATGGCCGGTCTGGCCTGCGGCGAGGTGTCGGCGCTGGCCTGGGAAATCCTGAAGGACCACGCCGATGCGGTGATCGCGCTGACCGATGCCGCCGCCGTCGCCGCGATGCGCCGTCTGGCCCGGCCCGAGGGCAACGACCCGGCCATCGTGGCGGGCGAATCCGCCGTGGCGGGGCTGGCGGGGCTGACAGCGATTGCCGATGACGACGAATTGCGCGCGGTGCTGGGGCTGGGCCACGACGCCCGGGTGCTGCTGTTCGGCACCGAGGGCGATACCGACGCCGCGCTGTACGAGGAACTGGTCGGCCTGTCCGGCGACGCAGTGCGGGGGGCGGCCTGATGCAGGTGTCTTCCGACCGTCTGATGGGGATGCTGGCCGATCTCGGTCAGCGCGGCGCGCTGGAAGGCGGCGGCGTCTGCCGCCTGGCGCTGAGCGATACCGACAAGGCCGGGCGCGACTGGCTGGTCGCCACGATGCGCGACCTGGGAATGACCGTTTCCATCGACGCCATCGGCAACATCTGGGGCCTGCGCAAGGGCCGCCGCGACGGTGCGCCGATCATGATGGGATCGCATATCGACACGGTGGCGACCGGCGGGCTCTATGACGGGGCGCTTGGCGTATTGTCTGGGCTTGAGGTCATCGCGGCGCTGAACGCCGCCGGTGCCGAAACCGACCTGCCCGTCGCCGTCGGCGCCTTCACCAACGAGGAAGGCGCGCGCTTTGCCCCCGACATGATGGGATCGGGCGTCTATTGCGGCGCGCTGGACCGGGACGAAATGCTGGCGGTGCGCGCCACCGATGGCGACGGCGTGGTGGGCGAAGAACTGGACCGGATCGGATACCGCGGCAGCGACGCGCCGGTGATCCCCGCCGCCTATCTGGAACTGCATATCGAACAGGGCCCGGTGCTGGAACAGGACGGGTTGCAGGTCGGCGCGGTGACCGGGGTGCAAGGCATCCACTGGACCGAATTCACCGTGACGGGTCAAAGCAACCATGCCGGCACCACGCCGATGGCGCTGCGCCGTGACGCGGGACAGGTGGCGGCGCGCATCGCGCTGGCCGCCGATGCCATCGCCGCCGATTACGGCCCGCCGCAGGTCGCCACCGTGGGCGTGTTCGAACTGACGCCGGGGCTGGTCAACGTGGTGCCGCAGCAGGCGCGGCTGACGGTGGACCTGCGCAATACCGACGGCGAGGTGCTGGAGCGCGCCACCGCCCGGCTGATCGCCGAGGCAGAGGCGGCGGCGGAAGCGGCGGGATGCAGCCTGACCCACCGGCCGCTGGCGCGTTTCGCCCCGGTCGTCTTCGACGACACGCTGGTGGGAAAGGTCGAAGCGGCCGCGCAGGCGCGCCAGCTCAGCGTGAAACGGATGCCGTCCGGCGCGGGGCACGACGCACAGATGTTCGCGCCGCTTTGCCCCACCGCGATGATCTTCATCCCGTCGGAAAACGGGCTGAGCCACAATATCAACGAACACAGCGACGAAGGCGACATCATGGCGGGCGCGCAAGTGCTTCTCGACCTCGTTTGCGATCTGGCAGGAGCAACCACATGAGCAGGAAATTCATCGTCGCAGGCGCACAGCTGGGCCCCATTGCCAAGGACGAATCCCGCGCCTCCGCCGTGGCGCGGATGTGCGATCTGATGCGCGCGGCCCATGCCCGCGGCGCGTCGCTGGTGGTGTTTCCCGAACTGGCGCTGACCACCTTCTTCCCGCGCTGGTTCATGGAAGACGAGGCCGAAATCGACGCCTGGTTCGAAACCGAAATGCCCAACGGCACCGTCGCGCCGCTGTTCGACCTGGCGCGCGAACTGGGCATCGGGTTCCACCTCGGCTATGCCGAACTGACCCCCGAGGGGCGGCATTTCAACACCGCCATCATCGTGTCGCCCGAGGGCGAGATCGTCGGAAAATACCGCAAGATCCACCTGCCCGGGCATCGCGAAAACGAAGACTGGCGGCCGTTCCAGCACCTGGAAAAGCGCTATTTCGAAAAGGGCGATCTGGGCTTCCCGGTGTTCGACGCCTTCGGTGGCAAGCTGGGCATGTGCATCTGCAACGACCGGCGCTGGCCGGAAACCTGGCGGGTGCTGGGGCTGGGCGGGGCCGAATTGGTCGTGCTGGGCTACAACACGCCGTTCCATTACCCGCCCGCGCCGGAACACGATCATTTGCAGTATTTCCACAATGAACTGTCGGTGCAGGCCGGCTGTTACCAGAACGGGCTCTGGGCCGTGGCGGTGGCCAAGGCGGGGATGGAGGAAGGCAGCGAACTGATCGGCGGGTCGGTCATCGTCGCCCCGACCGGCGAAATCCTCGCCCGCGCCGCCACCACCGGCGACGAGGTGATCACCGCCGAGGTCGACCTGGATCGCTGCGCCGAGATCCGCGCCAACGTGTTCAACTTCGCGCAGCACCGCGAACCGCAGGATTACGCGGCGATCACCGCCCCGAAATAGGGCCAAGGGATCGAAGGGCTGCGCCAGACCGACGAAGCCGCGCCGGAAACCCGGTTCGCCATCGCCGCGCCCCGTTCGTGCAGCAGCCAGTCGGGGGTCGCCCCCGGCCGGGGCGCTTCCCCCCGCGTAATCCCCGTTTTCGGCGATAACAGCATGCGCCCCGAAGCCCCGGATGCTATCGGGACGCATCGATATTTCTGATGGAATCGCCGACATGACCAGGATCACTCTTCTCGATGGCGGGCTGAGCCGCGAATTGCTGCGTTTCGGGGCGCAATTGCGCCAGCCCGAATGGTCGGCCGGCGCGCTGATGGACACGCCCAATGCGGTACGCCAGGCGCATGAGGCGTTTTTCCGCGCCGGTGCTGAAATCGCCACCACCGACAACTATGCCGTCGTGCCGTTCCACATCGGAGAAGAAAGGTTCGCCGCGCGGGGCAAGGAGCTGGCCGCCCTCGCCGGGCGCCTGGCCCGCGAAGCGGCCGATGCCACGGCGGACGTCCGGCCCGGCGGGCGCGTCGCGGGCTGCCTGCCGCCTGCCTGCGGGTCCTATATTCCCGATCAGTTCGATCCGGAAAGGGCCGCCAAAATCCTCGCCGTCCTGGTCGAAGGCTTGGACCCTTATGTCGATTTCTGGCTCGCCGAAACCATGAGCAGCCTGCAAGAAGCCCGCGTCACCGCAAACGCCGTGGCGGGCAGCGGCAAACCGCTGTGGATTTCCTACAGCCTGCGCGACGACGATCCCGAGGACACTGGCCGCCCGCCGATGCTGCGCTCTCATGAACCGGTGCGCGACGCGGTGAAACTGGCGGTGGAACTGGGCGCCGAGGCGATCCTGTTCAACTGCTCCATGCCCGAGGTGATGGAGGCCGCGGTGATCGAAACCCGCGAAACGCTTGCCGAACTTGGCCGCGATTTGCCCATCGGGGTCTATGCCAACGCCTTCACCGCGCGCGGCGATGACGGGGCGGCGAACGAGGTGCTGGCTGCGGTGCGCGACGATCTCAGCCCGGATCGCTATCCCGACTGGACCGATCGCTGGGTGCGGGCGGGCGCCACGCTGATCGGCGGCTGCTGCGGCATCGGGTCGGATCATATCGCCGCGCTGCGCGACCGCTATCAAAGCCCGCAGCGCAGCGCCTGACGCTCAGCCTTCCCATTCCGGCGCGACCGAGGCCGCGATGGTCCGGTCCAACGCCTCGAAGGCGTTGAGGCCGATCGTGTCGTACAGCTCCTGCCGGGTCTGCATCTCCGGGATCATCGCGGTGGTCGCCCCGTCCCGGGCCAGCGCCGCGTACAGCTTTTGCTGCGCCTTGTTGGCCACCCGCAGCGATGACACCGGCCAGATCACCATGTCATAGCCAAGCCCTTCGAACTCGGCGGCGGTGAGCGCGGGGGTGCGGCCGAATTCGGTCATGTTCGCCAGCAGCTTCACCCCCGGCAAGGCCGCGCGCATCTGGCGGAACATCTCGACCGAGGTCAGCGCCTCGGGGAAAATCGCCTCCGCCCCCGCCTCGGCATAAAGCTTGGCGCGCGCGATGGCCCCTTCGATCCCTTCGGACGCCGCCGCATCGGTGCGGGCGATGACGACCAGATCGCGCGCCGCCCGTGCCGCCGCCGCCACCTTGGCCGCCATATCCGCCGCGGGGGCCAGTTTCTTGTCGTTCAGGTGGCCGCATTTCTTCGGCAGCAGCTGGTCCTCCAGATGCACCGCGCCCGCGCCCGCCTCCTCGAAGGCGCGCACCATGTGCATCACGTTGAGCGCCTCGCCATAGCCGGTATCGCCATCGACCAGCAGCGGCAGGCCCGAAGCCCGCGCGATCTGGCGGATGAAGAAACAGACCTCGTCGATGGTGATGATGCCCAGATCGGGCAGCCCCATCGAGGCGGTCATCGCCGCGCCCGACAGGTACAGCGCCTCGAACCCCGCCGCCCTGGCCTGCAGCGCCGCCTGGCCGTTATGGGCGCCGGGCAGTTGCAGGATGCCGGGATCGTTCAGCGCTTGTCGAAACCGCCGGCCGGCGCTGTCATCGGGCAGGTGGTCCGCAATCAGATAGGTCATCGCATCACTCCGCCGCCGCAGACAGGGACAGCCCGCGCTGATCGAGGGGAACGAAGGCGCGATCCTCCGGCCCGACATAATTGGCCGAGGGGCGGATGATCTTGTTGTCCTGGCGCTGTTCGATCACATGCGCGCCCCATCCGGCGCTGCGCGCGATCACGAAGATCGGCGTGAACATCGCCGTCGGCACCCCCAGCAGGTGATAGGACACCGCCGAATACCAATCGAGGTTGGGGAACATCCGCTTGGCATCCATCATCACCTTTTCGATCCGTTCGGCGATGGCGAACATCTTCGTTGCGCCGGCCTGTTCGGACAGGCGGCGGGCGACGCGCTTGATCACCACGTTGCGCGGATCGGATACGGTATAGACGGGGTGACCGAAGCCGATGATCACCTCCCTACGCGCCATTCGGGCACGGATGTCGGCCTCGGCCTTGTCCGGCGTGGCATAGCGTTTCTGGATCTCGAAGGCGACCTCGTTGGCGCCGCCATGTTTCGGCCCGCGCAGCGCGCCGATGGCGCCACTCATGGCGGAATAGACATCCGATCCGGTTCCCGCGATCGACCGCGCGGTGAAGGTGGAGGCGTTGAATTCATGTTCGGCATAGAGGTTCAGCGTCACATGCATCGCGCGGATCTGCGCCGTGCCGGCCGGCGTTCCGTGCAACAGGTGCAGAAAATGCCCGGCGATGCTGTCGTCGTCGGTTTCCACCTCGATGCGGCGGCCGTTCTGGGCATAGTGATACCAGTAAAGCAGCATCGACCCCTGCGCCGCGATCAGCCGGTCGGCGATGTCGCGCGCGCCGGGCGTGTTGTGATCGGCCGCCTCGGGCAAGGCGCAGCCAAGCGCCGAGACGCCGGAGCGCAGAACATCCATCGGATGCGCCGCCGCCGGGATCGCCTCGAGCGTGTCGCGCACCGTCTTGGGCAAGCCGCGCAACCCGCGCAGCTTGACCTTGTAGGCCGCAAGTTCGGCCGCCGTGGGCAGGCTGCCGTGGATCAGCAGATGCGCCACTTCCTCGTAATCGCAGGCTTCGGCCAGATCGAGAATGTCATAGCCGCGATAATGCAGGTCGTTGCCGCTTTGCCCGACCGAGCACAGCGCGGTATTGCCGGCGGTGACGCCCGACAGCGCCACCGACTTCTTCGGTTTTGTCACGGAACCGCTCATGGTTTTCCTCCTCCTCAGCTCCAGTCGAAAATGCCCTTGGGGCGCGGATCGCCCAGCCGTTCGGGGGCGACTTCGAAACTCAGTTCCCCCAGCTCGCCCGGTTTCAGATCGGCAAGGTTTTCGGCCCGGTCGAGGAACCGCTGCTGTTCGCCCGGCGCGATCACGCCTTCGGACAGGGTAAGGAACTTCTTGACGTAATTGGGCCGGGTGAACGGCCGCCCGCCGTCGGGATGGGCATCGGCCAGCGCCAGTTCGTCGACGATCTTCGACCCGTCGTCGAGCGTGACCGTCACCCGCCCGCCGAACGCCTTTTCCTTCGGATCGCGCGCGTGGTAGCGGCGGGTCCATTCCGGGTCCTCGGCGGTCGAAATCTTGTGCCATAGCGCCACGGTCGAGGGCCGCTGCGCCCGGTCCGGGGCATAGGAATTTTCGTGATGCCAGCCGCTGTCTTCCAGCGCGACGGCGAAGATATACATGATCGAATGGTCCAGCGTTTCGCGGCTGGCCTTCGGATCCATCTTCTGCGGGTCGCCCGCGCCGATGCCGATAACGTAGTGGGTGTGATGCGAGGTTTCGATCAGGATCGATTTCACCCGGGACAGATCGCCGATCTTCGGCCCCATGCGGCGGGCCAGGTCGATCAGGGCCTGGCTTTGATATTCCGCCGAATGTTCCTTGGTATAGGTGTCGAGGATCGCGCGCTTGGCCTCGCCCTTACCGGGTAGTGGCACGTGATACACCGCCTCGGGCCCCGACAGCAGCCAGGCGATGAACCCGTCCTCGCCCTCCCAGGCCGGGCTGGGGGCGCCTTCGCCGCGCATCACCCGGTCGACCGCCTCGATCGCCATCTTGCCGGCGAAGGCGGGGGCATAGGCTTTCCACGACGAAATCTCGCCCTTGCGGCTCTGCCGCGTGGTGGTGGTGACGTGCAGCGCCTGTTGGAC
Source organism: Thalassovita mangrovi (assembly GCF_009857745.1). Lineage (GTDB taxonomy): Bacteria > Pseudomonadota > Alphaproteobacteria > Rhodobacterales > Rhodobacteraceae > Thalassobius > Thalassobius mangrovi. The sequence continues at coordinate 101,428 of NZ_WWEN01000008.1, read as the reverse complement.
CGCCTGATAGATCGTTTCGACCGGCAGGTTCAGCGCGGTGCCGATCCCGGCGGCCGCCGACGGTCCGAGATGGGCGATATGGTCGATCTTGTGTTCGTGCAGGCAGATGCCCTTGACCAGATCGACCTGGATTTCATAGCCCGTCGCCAGCCCGCGGATCAGGTCGGCGCCCGACAGCCCGCAATGCTGCGCCACCGCCAGGATCGGGGGGATGTTGTCGCCGGGATGGGAATATTCGGCTGCTAGGAAAGTGTCGTGAAAATCCAGTTCCCGCACCGCCGTGCCGTTGGCCCAGGCCGCCCATTCGGGGCTGACGCGGGTCGCGGCGGGCATGCCGAAAACCGTCGCGCCGGGGGCGTAAGCATGGCACAGCGCCTGCGCCCGCGCCGACGCCACCGGACGGCGCGCCACCGAGGCCGCGGCGACGGCAGCGTTGTCGATCACCCGGTTGATGATCATCTCGGTCACATCGGCCTCGACCGCCACCGGATCGGCGGCCACTTCGGCGATCTTCCACGCCAGCTGATCCTCGCGGGCGAGGTGTTCGGCGGATTTGTAGCTCCGCACTTCATGCATCTTCATGCCTGTCTTCCTTCCTTTGAAATTTCTGCGCGATGGCGCGGGGCCGCCCGGCGGCATCCACCGCCACCATTTCGAACCGCCCCTGCAGCACCGCGCGGCGCTGGCCGCTGGCCATGTCCTCCGCCTCGCCCGCGACCGCGACGCTCATCGAACTACGCCCGGTGCGAATGACCTCGGCCCGCAGCTCCAGCAGTTCGCCAACCCGGACCGGCGTGGCGAAATCCACCCGGTCGGACCGCGCCATCACCACCGCACCCCGCGCCCGGCGGGTGGCGGCGACGAAGGCCGCCTTGGCCATCAGCGACAATGCATTGCCGCCGAACAGCGTGCCGTAATGGTTCGCCTGTTCGGGAAATATCATTTCGACCAGCACGGCCGGATCGCTTGGAGGGTGGGACATGTGATGCTCCGGTTGCCGCCATTCGCAAGATTGGCAAGGGGAGCTTTTCACAAGGTGTAATGCAGGTTAAACTACTGAAAAAGCGTAGTTTTGCGAAGATACCGCGCGAATATTGCGAATGTTGCGAAGGATCGGGAAATGAAAAAGGCCTTCATGGGGGTCCGGCTGCGCCGCCTGCGCGAGGAACGCGGCATGACCCAGGCGTCTCTGGCGCGCGCGCTGGAAATCAGCCCCAGCTATCTCAATCAGCTGGAACGCAACCAGCGGCCGCTGACCGTGCCGGTGCTGCTGAAGCTGAACGCCGTCTTCGGGCTGGACGTGCAGCTGTTTTCCGAAGCCGAGGAAGCGCGGCTGATCCCCGAACTGCGCGCGGCGCTGGCCGATCAGGGCGCGGGCGCGTCGCTGGCCGAGCTGCGCGAGATCGCCGGCAACATGCCCAATGTCGCCCGCGCGATCATTTCCATGCAGGCACGGCTGCGCGAAACCGCCGAACGGGTGGACCTGATGAACGGCCGGATCACCGGCGAACTGGGCGCGGGCCCAGCCCCGTTCGAGGCAGTGCGCGACTATTTCTACGAACACCGCAACTATATCCCGACGCTGGACGAAGCCGCCGAAAGCATCGGCAAGGGGCTGCGGCCCGGGCGGATGGCCGAGGGGCTGACCGACCGGCTGGCCGGGCGGCACGGCATCCGGGTCGCGCTGGAAGACGACAGCCCCGTGCTGCGCCGCTTTGACGCCGCCGCGGGCATCCTGCACCTGTCGGCGCGGCTCAGCCCCGGGCAGCGGGCGTTTCAGATGGCGACGCAGATCGCCTTTCTCGAACATGGCAGTGAAATCGACCGGCTGACCGAGGAGGCGGGGATGGAAAGCGACGGTGCGCGCGGCCTGTTGCGCATCGGGCTGGCGAATTACTTCGCCGGGGCGCTGATCCTGCCCTATGGCGCCTTCATCGAGGCCGCCGAGGCCGAGCGCTATGATATCGAACTGCTGGCGCAGCGCTTCGGCGTCGGGTTCGAAACCACCTGCCACCGGCTGTCGACCCTGCAGCGGCCGCAGGCGCGCGGTGTGCCGTTCTTCTTCATCCGGGTCGACCGGGCGGGGAACATCTCGAAACGGCAATCGGCCACCGATTTCCATTTCTCGCGCATCGGCGGGTCCTGCCCGCTGTGGAATGTCTACGAGGCGTTTTCCCGCCCCGGCGAGGTTCTGACCCAGGTGGCGCAGATGCCCGACGGGCGGTCCTATCTCTGGGTGGCGCGCACGGTAAGCCATGGCGCCGGCGGATACGGCGCGCCGGTCAAACGCTTTGCCGTCGCGCTTGGCTGCGACCTGACCCATGCGGAGCGGCTGGTCTATGCGCGCGGGATCGACCTGCGCAATCCCGACCAGGCCACGCCGATCGGCGCCGGCTGCAAGATCTGCGACCGCCCCGCCTGCCCGCAACGCGCCTTCCCGATGACCGGCAGACCGCTGCGCCCCGATCCGGACCGGTCGCGTTTCGCGCCCTATTCCGGCGAATGAATGCAAAAGCGCCGCCCCGGTTTCGCGGGGCGGCGCCGGTGCCGGGCCTGACGCCGGGGATCGGGGGCCCGCGACGGGCAGCAGCCCCCAAGCCCCCCGGCGCGGCCGCCCTGCCCCTATGCGGCCAGCCAGTTCTGCAGCGTTTCGGTCAAACGCTCCGGCACGTCCTGCTGCACGAAATGCCCGACGCCCGGCCAGGCCTTGATCGTCAGGTCGGACGCGACCCAACCCCAGAGGTCGTTCAACCCGGCGGGCAGCGCGTAAGGGTCCTCAAGCCCGTGGATCGCCAGGGTCGGCACCTGCACCGGCGGCGGCGCTTCCGAGCGAACCTCGTAAGGCGGGGCCGGGAAACAGGCGCGGTAATAATTCAGCATCGCCACCGGTTTCGACGCCGCCATTGCCTTGTCGTGGCGCTTGCGAAAGGCCGCATCGTGAATCCAGCCCGACAGGTGGCCGAAATCCAGCCCCGCCTCGGTGCCCGGGGTCTGGAACAGCCGCACATAGCCGCTCGCCGCCTCCTGCGCCGGGTTGATCGCCAGTTCGCGGGCGATGGCCCAGGGATGCGGCATGTTGACGATGCCCAGCCGCGAGACCTTTTCGGGCGCCAGCATCGCGGTCTGCCAGGCGACGAAACCGCCCCAGTCATGGCCGATCACGATTGCCGACTCGGCGCCGCAATCGTCGATCACCGTGCGCACGTCGGAAACAAGCGTATCGGGATCGTAGGCGGCAACATCCTCGGGCTGGCCGCTCAGGTTATAGCCGCGCAGGTCCAGCGCGACGCAGCGATGGGTCTTCGACAGCGCCTCCATCTGCCGCCACCAGGTCAGCCAATGGTCGGGAAAGCCGTGCAGGAAGACGACAAGAGGTCCGGTACCGATGCTGGCGTAATGCAGGGCGACGTCGCCGTTTTGCACCTCGTGATGGGTGACGGCCGCCTCGAAACGGCTCAGCTCGGGTTCCAGGTCGAGTGTGGGCATTATCATGCCTCCTTGAAGGGGATGGGGTCGGAAAAACGCCGCGCGATCAGCACGGCAAGGAACAGACCGGGCAGGGTCAGCACCAGCCCGGCCAGCGGCGCGGCGCTCAGCCCCGCGCGCGTCAGGGCAGCAGCGCCCAGCACGATGCCAAGCCCCTGCCCGAGATAGATCATCGATCCGTTCAGCGCGAAGGCCAGCGTCGCCGCCGGGCCCGCCAGGTCTGCAAGCCGCGACTGCACCAGGGCGCCGGTGGCCGATTGCGCCGCCGGGCCGAAACAGACGCTCGCCACCATGCCCGCCACGGTGAACAGGCTGACGATCCCCGCCGACAGAGACAGCGGCAGCAGCACCAGCGACAGCGAGGCCGCCAGCAACCCGAAGGGCACCAGCAGCGCGAAGCGCGCCCGCTGCGCCACCAGCCGCGCGCCAAGGCGCACCCCGGCAAGGCTGCTCAGCCCCGCAAGGAACTGGATCGCGGCGATGCCGGTGCCGGAAAACCCGGTGGTGGCGCGGATGATCGGCCCGATCAGCCCGACCATCGCGAAAAGCGCCGTGGCGGCGATGAAGGTCACGCCCAGATGGGCAAAGACCGGCGGGCCGAAACGGCTTTGCCCGGTGGCGCGTTCGGCCAGCGGCGCGGCTGGCACGAACCGCCAGACAAGGATAAGTGCCGCGGCGCAGATCAAAGCCGTGGCAACGAAGCTCGCCGGCCAGCCGAAGGCGTTGCCGGCGACCGATCCCAGCGGAATACCGACGATCAGCGACATCGGGATGCCGGCATAGACCGCCGAGACCGCCTTGGGCCGGTCCTCGGCGGTGACGCCCGCCACCGCCAGCACCGTCGCCAGCGGGAAGGCCAGCGATCCGACCCCGCCCACCAGCAAGCGCAGGATGAACAGCGCCTGGTAATCCGTCGCCATCGCCGACACCCCGTTGAGCGCCAGCAGCAGCGCCAGCACCGCGAGAAGCAGCGCTTTCGGCGGCAGGCGCCGGGTGGCCTGCGCCAGCAGCGGACCGCACAGCGCGCAGGCGATGGCGAAGGCCGATTGCAGCGTCGCCACCGCCGCCACCGACACGCCAAGCACCGCCGCCATCGGTTCCAGCACGCCGGAGAAAACGAAGGCCCCGGTGGTGAAAGCGAAGGGGCAGAACATCAGCGCGATCAGTTTCATTTCGCCCCCGCCGGTCGGATGAAGCAGGTCGTCGTCCCCGTGGCCAGCAGCGTGCCCGCGCCATCGGTGACCCGCCCCGTCGCCGTCGCGGTGCGCCCGCCCCGGCTGTCGACCTGCGCGGTGCAGCGGACCTGACCGCTATCGGCGCGGACCGGACGGATGAACTTCACCTCGGTGCCCAGCGACACGAAGGTTTCGCCCGCCGCCAGCATCGTCTGCACCGCGCAGCCAAGCGCGGAATCCAGCAAGGTCATGGTCCAGCCGCCATGCACCAGCCCCATCGGGTTCAGGTAACGCGGATGCGGATCGCCTAGGAAGGTGATCCAGCCATCGCCGATTTCGTGAATCCACTGCAGCATGGTGTCGACGATGGGCGGCGCGGGAAAGCGGCCCTCGACGATGGCCTGCATCTGTTCGCGCCCGGTCATCGCCATGGCTTCGGCCGGGTTGGCCAGGCCGAAGTTCAGTTCCGGCATCGGGATCGTTTCATGTGCGTTCATTGTGCCACCTCCACGGCAATCGCGGTGGCTTCGCCGCCACCGATACAAAGACAGGCAATGCCCCGGCGCAGACCGCGCGCGCGCAGCGCGTGCAGCAGCGTGACGATGATCCGCGCCCCCGTCGCCCCGATCGGGTGGCCCAGGGCGCAGGCGCCGCCGTTCACGTTCAGCTTGTCACGCGGGATGCCGATATCCTGCGCCGCCGCCATCGCGACCACGGCAAAGGCTTCGTTGATCTCGAACAGGTCGACGTCACCGGCGCTCCAACCGACCTGTTCCAGCAGCTTGCGGATCGCCGGGATCGGCGCGGTGGTGAACCAGGCCGGGTCCTGCGAATGGGTGGCGTGGCCCAGGATGCGCGCCAGCACCGGCATCCCCTTCGCCGTGGCGGTCGATTCCGAAGCCAGTACCAGCGCCGCCGCCCCGTCGGCATTGGCCGAGGAACTGGCCGCCGTGATCGTGCCCCCCGCGCCAAAGGCGCTGCGCAGGCCGGGAACCTTTGCGGGGTCGACCTGTCCGGGCCGTTCGTCTCGGTCAATCACGATATCGCCGCGCCGCCCGCGCACCGTCAGCGGGGTGCATTCGGCATCGAACGCGCCGCCTTCGACCGCAGCCCGGGCGCGCTCCAGGGTTTCCACCGCGTAAATATCCTGCGCCTCGCGGCTGAAGCCGTAGCGTTCGGCGGCGGCTTCGCCGAACATCCCCATCGGGCGGCCGCGGTCATAGGCGTCTTCCAGCCCGTCCAGCATCATATGGTCCAGCACCTCGGCGCTGCCCGCCTTGCGACCGCCGCGCATGCCGGGCAGCAGGAAGGGCGCGCCGGACATGGATTCCATCCCGCCCGCCACGACGATCCGCGCGCTGCCCGCCCGGATCAGGTCATGGCCCAGCATCACCGCCTTCATCCCCGATCCGCAGACCTTGTTCACAGTGGTCGCCCCGGTCGCATCCACCAGCCCGGCACCCCGCGCCGCCTGCCGCGCCGGCGCCTGGCCGATTCCAGCGGGCAACACGCATCCCATCAGCACCTCGGACACTTCGCCCACCGGGATCGCCGCATCGGCCAGCGCCGCGCGGATGGCCGCCGCCCCCAGCGACGGGGCGGGCGTGGTCGCGAACGCCCCCATGAAGGCCCCCAGCGGCGTGCGCCGCGCTGACGAAATGACGATCGGATCGGTGGTTGTGGCGCTCATGAAAGCCTCCTCTGAATGCGCCGTTAAGATTATGGTCATAATCCTTGTTGTCAACATTAGGATTATGACTATAATTTAAAGGGACATCGGAGGATTTGCCCATGCGCATGAGTCGCGAAGACGCCGCCAAGAATCGGGACCGCGTGGTCCGCACCGCCAGCAGGATGTTCCGCGAAGACGGCTATGACGGCATCGGGATCGCGGCACTGATGAAGGCCGCGGGCCTGACCAACGGCGCCTTCTACAAGCAGTTCGACAGCAAGGAAGCGCTGATCGCCGAGGCTACGGCCTTCGGCCTGGCCGAGAATGCCAAGGCCTGGGAAAAGGTGCTGGAGGATGCCGGGGACGATCCGTTGCAGGCGCTGGCCGAGTGGTACCTGTCCGACATCCACATGGCGCATCGGGGCAAGGGCTGCACCTATGCCACGCTGGCCAGCGAAGCGCCGCGCCATGACGACGATCTGCGCGCGGCCTTCGACGAGGGGCTGCATAAAAGCCTGTCGATCCTGTCGGAAAGTGCCGAGGTCGATCAGGGTGCCGCGATCCGCCACCTGTCGCGGCTGATCGGCGCCATCACCCTCGCCCGCGCGGTGAAGGACCCGGCGCTTGCCGCGACGATCCTTGACGCCAACCGCGCCAGCCCGGCGGAAGGCGGTTCAGACTAGGATTTGGCAACAGCCCCGTCGACGGAATCCTGGAGCTTGTCCCAAAGCGCACCCAGCGTCTTTTTGGTGTTGGTGTCGAGCCGGTACAGGCGAATTTCCAGCGCGCTGCGATAACTGTCAGGCCCGGCGATGCACAGCGTACCGCTGTCCAGCTCCTTCTGGCACAGCGACCGCGGCAGCCAGCCCATGCCGAAGCCTTCGGCGATCAACCCCTTGACGCTGATCGCCAGCGCGTTGCGGTTCATCACCAGCAGGTTCGGTTTGCTGATGTTCTGGTTCAGCGTGTGATCCAGCACGAAACGCAGGGCCGAAACCGCGCCGTAGGCCAGCAGCGGGATCGGTTTCTTGCCGGGGTTTTCCAACGAAAACAGCGGCGCGCCGCCTTCGTCACACTTGGACACCGGGATGAATTCGTCATGGCTCAGCGTGATGTAATCGCAGCCCGCCACTTCGAGCGGAGCAAGGAAATCCATCGCCGGATGCCAATAGGTCAGGATCACGTCGCAGTAGTTCTGCTGCAGGGCGGACACGAATTGATCCGCGCCCCACGACGTCGAATTGAGATCGATATCCAGCCCCCGCTGTTCCACCAGCGGCGCGATATGGGTCTTGTAATGCGTCATGTAGAGCGCTTGCGAGGTGGCGAAGCGGATCACGTCGCCCGACGCCGCGTCGATCGTCTGGCAGCGTTCCAGAGTGTCCTGGTAGGTCCGCAGCATGATCCGCGCCTGTTCCAGGAACACCTCGCCCGCCGGCGTCAGCGACAGCGGCAGCGTCTGGCGGTTGATCAGCTTGACCCCGACCTCGTCTTCCAGCGCGCGGATGCGGCGGGAAAAGGCAGGCTGGCTGACATTGCGCTCTTCCGCCGCGCGCGAGAAATTTCTCTGCGCGACCAAAGCTTCAAAGTCTCTCAGCCAGATGATGTCCAAAGCGTCTCTTTCGTGGGTCAGGTGTCAGGGCAAGATAAAATGCAACCCGCCCCCGGCAAGGGGACGGGCACCGCGTTATACCCCTGCGGGGCGGGCGTCACGCATCAATCCTGCCTTCCTCGACGGCATGGCAGGCCACCAGCGACCCGTCGGGCTGCTGCAGCGGGCGCGGTTTTTCCGCCTGGCAGCGGTTCGTCGCGAAGGCGCAGCGGCTTTGGAACGGGCAGCCCTGCGGCATCTCGATCGGCGTCGGGATCTCGCCCTTCAGCCGGATGTGATTGGGCTTGTCGTCCTTCAGCTGCGGCACCGCCGACAGCAGCGCCCGCGAATAGGGGTGCTTGGGGTTTTCGAACAACGTTGCGGTATCGGACAATTCGCACAACGTCCCCAGGTACAGCACCGCGACGCGGGTGCCGAAATGTTGCACCACCGACAGGTCATGGGTGATGAACAGATAGGTCAACCCGCGTTCGTCCTTGGCTTCCAGCATCAGGTTGAGGATCTGCGCCTGGATCGACACGTCGAGCGCCGAAATCGGTTCGTCCGCGATGACGAATTCGGGATCGACGGTCAGCGCCCGGGCGATCGCGATCCGCTGCCGCTGGCCGCCCGAGAATTCGTGCGGGTAGCGTTTACCCCAGCTCGGATCGACGCCGACCGAGCGCATCACTTCGGCCACCTTGTCGCGCACCTCGGCGCGCGACAATTTCGGGAAATGGTGGCTGACCGGTTCTTCCAGCGCCTGCTGGATCGTCATCCGCGGGTTGAGCGACGAATAGGGGTTCTGGAACACCATCTGCATCTTCTTGCGCAGCGGCAGCAATTCGCGCCGTCCCAGCGTGTCGATCCGGGAACCGTCGTAATGGATTTCCCCGGCCGAAGGCGTCAGCAACCCGGCGACCAGCCGGGCGACAGTGGATTTGCCGCAGCCGGATTCGCCGACGACGCACAGCGCCTCGCCCCGGTTGGCGGTCAGGTTGATGCCGTTCACCGCATGCACGGCGCGCGCTTCGCGGGTCAGTTTACCGTTCTTGAACTTGATCTGCTCCAGCAGGCCCTTGTCCAGCTCGAACCGTTTTTCGAGCCCCTTCAGCTTCAGCAGCGGCGCATCCTGAGTGATCGCGTCCTTCATGCCGTCATTTCCTTTTTCTCGTCCTTGAGAAGCCGTTCGACTTCGTGGCAGGCGACCTCAACGGTGCCGTAGCGGCTGATCCGGGGCCGTTCGCTGCGGCAGCGGTCGGTGGCATAGCTGCAGCGCGGGCTGAACGGGCAGCCCGGTGGGATATCCGTCAGCGCCGGCATGTTGCCCGGGATCTGCTTCAGCTTGTGCCCTGGCAGCGTCTGCTGCGGCAACGCGTTGATCAGGCCCTGCGTGTAGGGGTGCTGCGGGTCGTTGATGATTTCGCGGGTGGGACCGTTTTCGATGATCCGCCCGGCATACATCACCAGGGTGCGTTCGGTCATCTGGCTGACCACGCCCAGGTCGTGGGTGATCAGGATCAGACCGACCTTGTTCGACTGGCACAGTTCCAGCAGCAGTTCCATGATGTCGGCCTGGATCGTCACGTCCAGCGCCGTGGTGGGTTCGTCGGCGATGATCAGCTGCGGATCGAGCAGCAGCGCGATGGCGATGATGATCCGCTGCCGCATGCCGCCGGACAGTTCGTGCGGGTACTGGTGCAGCCGTTCCTCGGGCGACGGGATATAGACCTCGCGCAGTTTCAGCACCGCGATCTGTTCGGCCTCGGCGCGCGACAGCTTGCGGTGCGCCATCAGGGTTTCGACCATCTGCTGGCCGATGGTCAGCACCGGGTTCAGCGTCACCATCGGGTCCTGGAAGATCATCGCCATCCGGTTGCCGCGGATCTTGCGCAGTTCGGCTTCCTTCATCTTGGCGATGTCCTGCCCGTCGAACAGGATTTCACCGCCCGCGATGAAGCCCGGTTTCGAAATCAGGTTGAGCAGCGAAAACCCGGTGATCGACTTGCCGGCGCCGGATTCACCGACGATGCCGATGCGTTCGCCGCGGCCGACGTCGAAGGAGATCTGGTTCAGCGCGGTCACCGTCTGGTCCCGCATGGCGAATTTGACCGTCAGGTCACGTACGGAAAGCAAGGACATCGGCTTACCCTTTGTAAAGTTTCGGGTTCAGGACGTCGCGCATCCAGTCGCCCAGCAGGTTGATCACCAGCACCAGCACGACCAGCACGACACCGGGAATGGCGGTGATCCACCAGCTGCCGGAAAAGATGTAGTCGAACCCCGACGAGATCAGCGATCCCAGCGACGGCTGGCTCGGCGGCATGCCAAGGCCGAGGAAGCTCAGCGAGGCCTCGGAAATGATCGCGTTGGCGACCTGCACGGTCGAGATCACGAAGATCGGCGACAGCGAATTGGGCAGGATGTGCCGCACCATGATGCGCAGCGGGCCGAAGCCCAGCACCCGGGCGCTGTCGACATATTCCTTCTTCTTCTCGGCCAGAACCGTGGCGCGCACGGTGCGGGCATATTGCGGCCATTCCGCCACCCCGATCACCGCGATCAGCATGAAGACCGCGTATTGGTTGAATGTCTCGGATCCGAACATCGCCTGGGTCACGGCCAGGAAGATGATCGCGACCATCAGGGTCGAAAACGACAGCTGGATATCGGCCAGCCGCATCAGCAAACTGTCGGTGCGCCCGCCGACATAGCCGGCGATCAGCCCGATGGAGATGCCCAGCAGCGCCTGCAGCGCCACCGCGCAAAGCCCGATGATCAGCGACAGCCGGGTGCCGTAGAGGATCGCGCTCCACAGGTCGCGGCCCTGGTCGTCGGTGCCGAACAGGAAGCGGCTGTCGCCGGAATCGCTCCAGACCGGGGGCAGTTCGGAATCCATGATGTCGAACAGGCTCGGGTCGTAGGGATCGACCGGCGCCAGCCAGGGCGCCAGCAGCGCGGCGGCGGCGATCAGCAGGAAGATCGCCATCGACACCACCGCGACGGGGTTCTTGCGGAAACTGTAGACGAAGTTCGAATTCCAGACACGGCCCAGGCGGCCGGGTTCGCGGGTTGCGTTGATATCGGTCATGCGCCCATCCTCGCAATGTTCACGGTCGGGTTCACCAGCCCGTAGATCAGGTCGACGATCGTGTTGGTGACCACGAAGATGAAGCCGACGACGATCAGGTAGGCCACGATCAGCGGGGTATCGACGCGGTTCACCGCCTCAAGGAACATGAAGCCCATGCCGGGCCACTGGAACACGGTTTCGGTCAGGATCGTGTAGGCCACCATGGTGCCGATCTGCACGCCGCCCACGGTGATCACCGGCAGCAGCGTGTTCTTGAGCGCGTGCACGAAGTAGATGCGGCGCGGGCTGATGCCCTTGGCACGGGCGTATTTGACGTATTCGCTTTGCAGCACTTCCATCATCTCGGCGCGGATCAGCCGCACGAAGAGCGGCAGCATGATCGAGGCCAGCGCGACAGCGGGCAGCAGGATATGCAGCCAGCCGTCGACGGTGGCGAAATTGGTTTCCCAGCTGCCCCAGACCGGCACGATTTCACCGCGCCCGTAGCTCGGCAGCCAGCGCAGTCCGACCGCGAAGATGAAGATCATCAGGATCGCAGTCAGGAAGACCGGGATCGAAATCCCCACGATCGACAGGCCCATGATGGTCCGCGACAGGATGTTGTTGGGCTTGATCGCGGTGTAGACGCCCAGCGGCACCGACAGCCCGATGATGATCAGCGTCGCGGCGAAGACCAGTTCCAGCGTCGCCGGCAGTTTCTTCAGGATCACGTCCAGCGCCGGTTCCTTGAAGAAGTACGACGTCCCCAGGTCCCCCTGCAGCGCATTGCCGACGAAGCGCAGGTATTGTTGCAGGAAACTGTCATTCAGCCCCAGTTCGTCCCGCAGCTGCTGACGGACCTCTTCGGACACCGATTGGCCGACGAGTTCGCGCAAAGGATCGCCCAGATTGTCCTGGATCGCAAAGCTGATCAGCGAAATAGCGAACATCACCGCTATGGCCTGAAACACCCGTTTCACGAGATAGGCTAGCATTTATCTACCTTGTTATTCTTGTCACTTGTTGATGCGCTTGGGCATGGCCATCCTGCCACGTCCCTGATCTGTCAGCGCATTAAAAAGTGACCCTTCGGTAATGGAAACCGGGGGGAATACCCCCCGGTCCCAGGTTCTTGGCAGTATCTGTCAGGTCCGCAAGGACCGTTCCAGCTTACTCGACGACGAGGTCACCCAGATAGGGGAAGTTCATCGCGTTCACGATCGCCTCGGCGTGGACACCTTTGCGGGCGCCCCAGGCCAGGTTCTGGAAGTGCAGCGGGATGAAACCGGCTTCGTCATAGACGATGGTTTCCAGCTCCTGCAGCAGCTTGGCGCGGGCTTCCGGGTCGACTTCGGTGTTCGAAGCATCCATCAGCGCGTCGGCCTTCGGGTTGCAGTAGTTGCCCGAGTTGTACTGGCCGTTGCCGTTTTCGGAGTTCGGGCAAGCGGTCAGGAACTGGTGGAAGTTCGCCGAATCCTCGGTATCCGCGTGCCAGCCGATCATCATCATGTCGGCGGCGCGCTCGTCGAACGCGGGCCAGTACTGTGCCTTGGGCATGGTCTGCAGATCGACGGTGATGTTGATCTTCGACAGCATCGAGGCAACCGCCTGGGCGATCTTGTCGTCATTCACATAGCGGTTGTTCGGCGCCATCATGGTGATCGAGAACCCGTCGGCATAGCCTGCTTCGGCCATCAGCGCCTTGGCTTTTTCCAGGTCGTAGCGCGGTGCCAGGGCCGGGTTGTGACCCAGGTAGCCCGCCGGGCTGGCCTGAGCGGCGACGGTGCCGAAGCCACGCATGATGCGGTCGACGATGCCGGCGTTGTTGACGGCGTAATCGATCGCCTGACGCACGCGGGCGTCCTTGAAGGCTTCGACGCGGTCCTGGTTCATCTGGAAGGTGATGACCCGGGTGCCCGCCATGGTGATCAGGTCGGTGCTGTCGTCAGCGTCGATGCGCGCCAGGTCGGTCGGCGGCACCGGTGCGATGAAATCGACGTCACCCGACAGCAGGGCCGCGACGCGGGTCGGGTCTTCCTTGATCGGGGTCAGGATGATTTCCTGCACGTTGCCCGGGCTCTTGGTGTCCCAGTAATCGGCGAAGCGCTTGAAGACCATCTTCACGCCCTGTTCGCGTTCGGTGACGACGAACGGGCCGGTACCCGACACGTTGCGCGACGCGAAGCTGTCGCCGTGCTTGACCAGCTCGGCCTTGTCTTTGCCGTCTTCGGTGGTGCCGGTGTAGAAGGCGCTGTCCATCGGGAAGATGTAGGTCGCGCTGTGCAGCACCAGCGGATAGGCCGTCGAAGTCTTCAGGTCGAAGGTGTAATCGTCGACCACTTCGACATCGGTGAACGGCGCGAAGATGCCCTTGAAATCGGGGCTTTGCTTCAGGCGATCGAAGGTCCAGTCGACGTCCTTCGCGGTCAGCCCGTTACCGCTGTGGAACTTGACGTTCTCGCGCAGGTGGAAACGGGTGGTGGTGTCGTCGATCTGTTCCCAGCTTTCCGCCAGGCGCGGTTCGAAGCCCAGGTCCTTGGTCCAGCGGATCAGCGGATCGAAGGCCATGTGCGAGAATTGCAGCGTGCCGCCGGAAAGTTGCTCATGCGGATCGAGCGAAACCGGGTCGGCGTCATAGGCGACCTTGACGGTCTGGGCCGAGGCTGCACCGGCGAGCATCATGCCGACGGCGCCGGCTGCGGCCAGGCGAGTAATAATCTTCATGCATAGTCTCCCATTTGGATAGCATAATTTTCTATTGGCTCGGCCGCGGCTTTGCTAATGCCAATAATGGATAGAGTATGCGTGCTTTGCATTGCCGTTACAGTGCCGCAAGGTCAACTTTGCATCGTTCGCCCGCGCCGCCAGCGCCCGGTCAGGACGCCATGCCCGCCGCGATCCTCGGCGCCGCAAAGTCGAGGAAGGCGCGCAGTTTCTGCGGGATCAGGGCGCGCGGCTCATACATCAGGTGCACCGGCCAGGGCTCGGGTTCGAAATCCTGCAGCAGGACCTCCAGCCGCCCCGTCCGGATCTCGGCGGCGGCTTGGTAGGACAGGACGCGGGTGAATCCCAGCCCATCGACGGCGGCATCAATCGCCGCCTCGGCGGTGTTCACGACCAGCCGCGAATGCACCGGCACGGTTCTTTCCTGCCGCCCCGATCCGAACCGCCAGTCCTGCGGCGATGTCAGGCCGCGGAAGCTGATGCCGTCCAGCCCCGCCAGGTCGCCGGGCGTTTCCGGCCTGCCCCGTTGGTCTAGGTAGCCGGGGCTGGCGCAGACGATGCGACGCACCTCGCCCACCCTGCGGGCGATGAACATGCTGTCGGCCAGCGGCCCGATGCGCACCGCCAGGTCGAGATGTTCTTCGTGCAGGTTCACCGGGCGGTCGGTCAGTTCCAGCCGCACGTCGACATCCGGGAAGGCGCGCAGGAAGGCGGTTACCGCGGGCAGCACGTGCAAGCGGCCAAAGACGATGGGCGCGGTCATCGTCAGCACCCCGCGCGGCGCGGTGAATTCGCCCGATGCGTTGCGTTCGGCCTCCGCCACCTCCTCAAGAATCCTGCGGCAGGCGGCGACATAGGTCTGGCCGGTATCGGTCAGCGTCAGCCCCCGGGGCGAACGCAGCAGCAGTTCCGCGCCCAGCTTGTCCTCCAGCTCGGAAATCCGGCGGCTGACGGTGGCGATCGGCATCCCCAATGCGCGCGCCCCGGCACTGAGGCTGCCTTCCTCCACGACGCGCACGAAGATGGACATGGTTTCAAACCGGTCGGTCATGTGCTTTCCAATTTTTGGAAACTTCCATCTCAAATATACGACCTACTGCCGCATATTGGAAAGCCTTAACTCCTTCTCACACAGCAAGCAGAGGAGCTTTCCCATGTCCCGCATCACCTATCCCGACAGCATCGCCACCGCGCCCGAGGCGTCGCAGCCGCTGCTGCAAGCCGTCGAACAACAGCTGGGTTCGGTCCCCAACCTGTTCCGCCTCGCCGGTGTCAGCCCGACCGCGCTGGAGGGCTACCTTGGCCTGTTCGGCGCGCTTGGCAAGGGCCGCCTGCCCGCCGCCACCCGTGAACGCGTGGCACTAGCCGTGGCGCAGATCAACGGCTGCAACTACTGCCTGTCGGCCCATACCTATCTGGGCAAGAACCTGGCCAAGCTCGACGATGCCGAAATCGACGCCAACCGCGCCGGGCGTTCGAACGACGCCAAGGCAGATGCCGCCGTGCGTTTTGCCGTCAAGGTGACCAACGCGCGGGGCCGGGTCGATGGCGAGGACCTGCGCGCGGTGCGCGATGCAGGCTATGACGACGGCCAGATCATCGAGATCGTGCAGCATGTCGCGCTGAACATCTGGACCAACTACCTCAACGAACTGGCCCAGACCGAAATCGATTTCCCCGCGGTCGACGCCGCCGAACTGGCGGCCTGACCCTGGCAGCGCGGCCGGACCCTGTCCCCCCGGCCGCGCACTTTCCCCTGTCCCAACCCGAAAGGATGCGCCGATGAGCCGCCCTCCGCTTCCCCCGTTCACCGAAGACAGCGCCAAGGAAAAGATCCGTCTGGCCGAAGACGGCTGGAATTCCCGCGACCCGGCCAAGGTGGCGCTGGCCTATACGACCGACAGCCGCTGGCGCAACCGCGCCGAATTCCCGGTCGGCCGGGCAGAGATCGAATCCTTCCTGACCCGCAAATGGACCCGCGAGATGGAGTATCGGCTGATCAAGGAACTGTGGGCCTTCACCGGCAACCGCATCGCCGTGCGCTATGCCTATGAATACCGCGACGACAGCGGGCAGTGGTTCCGCGCCTATGGCAACGAGAACTGGGAATTCGCCGAGGACGGGCTGATGGCGCACCGTCATGCCAGCATCAACGAACGCCCGATCCGCGAGGACGAGCGCAAGTTCCACTGGCCGCTGGGCCGCCGCCCCGACGATCACCCGGGCCTGTCCGATCTGGGGCTGTGATCGATGAAGGACAGCTCCGTGAACCCGCATTTCCCCGCCGGTGCCGCGCCGGTCAAGCTCTACCGCAATCCCAAGTCGGGCCATTGCCACCGGGTGCAGCTGATGATGTCGCTGCTGGGCGTGCCTTATGAACCCGTCGATATGGACATGGCGGGTGGCGCCCACAAGGCGCCCGAATACCTGAAGATCAGCCCCTTCGGCCAGGTGCCCGCCATCGACGACAACGGCACCACCCTGTCGGATTCCAACGCGATCCTCACCTATCTGGTGCGCAAATACCCCGACGGCCATGACTGGCTGCCCGAGACGCCCGAAGCCGCCGCCGAGGTGCAACGCTGGCTGTCGGTCGCGGCGGGTCAGATCGCCAGCGGCCCGGCAACCGCGCGGCTGGCAACGCTGTTCGGCGCGCCGGTGGATCGTGACGCCGCCCGGGCCAAGGCGCATTGCCTGTTCGCGGTGATCGACCCGCTGCTGCAAACCCGCCCCTTCCTGGCCGGGTCCGAGGTCACCATCGCCGATATCGCGGCCTACAGCTACATCGCCCACGCGCCCGAGGGCGGCGTCAGCCTCGAAGCCTACCCGGCCATTCACGCATGGCTGGACCGGATCGAGGCGCTGGCGGGTTTCGTGGCCATGGCCCGTTCGCCCATTCCCAGCGACATCTGAGAAGGAAAGGCTGCCCCTATGACCCGGCCCGATCACGTTTTTCACGCCGGTGAACGCGCGGTGCAGACCCGCGCCGGTGTCCCCGAAATATGGCGCCAACGCGCCGCCCGGGCGATCCGGGCGGCGATGCCCGTGCAGCATCAGGTCTTCTTCGAAAGCCTGCCGGTGCTGTTTGTCGGCCTGCTGGACCGGCAGGGGCGACCTTGGGCGACGGCCTGCCCGTTGCCCACCGGCGCACATGCCACGGTCGCCATGCTGTCGGCCGTCACCCGCCCGGTTCTGGCCGAACCGCTTGACCTGGACCTGCGGCCGGGCGCCAAGGCGGCGGTTCTGGGGCTGGATTTCGCGACAAGGCGGCGCAACCGCATGAACGGCGCCATCGCCGCCGCGCCCGATGGCGTTCTGTCCATCGCCGTCGAACAAAGCTACGGCAATTGCCCGCAATATATCCGGGTGCGCGACACCGGCCTGCCTGCAGCACTGCAGCAGCCCGCACAAGCCCACCGAGTCGCAATAGGCGATGCCGTGGCGCGCCGGATCATATCCGCCGCCGACACGTTCTTCATTGCCACCTATGCCAAGGACGGGGCGGATATGTCCCATCGCGGCGGCAGGCCCGGGGTGTTGCGGCTGAACTGGGACGGGTCGCTTTCCTTTCCGGATTATTCCGGCAACGGGTATTTCAACACGCTCGGCAATATCGAAATCAATGGCCGCGCCGGGCTGTTCATCCCGGATTTCGACAGTGGCGAGGCCGTCATGCTGACCGGGACAGCCCGGATCGACTGGTCGCCCGAGCGCGCGGCGGCCTTCGAAGGCGCCGAACGCGTCATCGACATCCAACCCGAGGACATCTGGCATATCCCCACCGCGCAGCCCGGATGAAAACCGCGCCGCAAGGCCGGGGCCGGTTACCCGGCCCCGGTCGGCTCAATCCTGGACGGACTTCTCGCGGCGCGAAAAGATCCTCATGATCAGGGCGAAGAACAGCGGCACGATCAGGATACCCAGCAAGGTGCCTGTGATGGTGCCACCCAGAACGCCGGTGCCGACCGATTGCCGCCCGCCGGACCCGGCGCCGGTGGACAGCACCAGCGGCAGCACGCCCAGCGAAAACGCCATCGAGGTCATGATGATCGGCCGGAAACGCTGCAGCGCCGCCGTCTTGATCGCGTCGAACAGCGGGTCGCCGGAGCGGTAGCGGTCGCGGGCGAATTCTACGATCAGGATCGCGTTCTTGCCGGTCAGGCCGATCACGGTCAGCAGCCCGACCTGGAAGAAGACGCCGTTTTCGAAGCCCCAGAAATAGGCCGCGCCCAGCGTCCCCAACACGCCGATCGGCATCGCCAGGATCACCGAGAACGGGATCGCCCAGCTTTCATAGAGCGCCGCGAGGCACAGGAAGATCGCCGCCAGCGACATGGCATAGAGCATCGGCGCCTGCCCGCCCGATTGGCGTTCTTCCAGCGACAGCCCGGTCCAGGCGACCGAATAGCCGGTCGGCAGCTGCGCCGCCAGGCGTTCGATCTCGGCCATCGCCTCGCCCGAGGACACGCCGGCGGCGGGGCTGCCCTGGATCTGCATCGAGGGCACGCCGTTGTAGCGGATCAGCCCCTGCGGCCCGAACTGCCAGCGCGTCGTCGCGAAGTTCGAAAACGGCACCAGCCCGCCGGAGGCATTGCGCACCCGCCATTTCGACAGGTCCGAGGGCACCGCGCGGGCCTCGGCCTCGCCCTGCACGTAGACGCGCTTGATCCGGCCGTTGTCGTTGAAATCGTTCACGTAGCGCCCCGCCCAGACGATGGACAGCAGATTGCCCACCTCGGTCGGGGAAACGCCCATCGCGCCCGCCGCGCGCCAGTCGATGTCGATGGCGAATTGCGCCGCATCCTCAAGCCCCGAAGGCCGGGCCGAGGCGATCAGCGGGCTTTGCGCCGCCATGCCCAGCAGCTGGTTGCGCGCCGCCAGAAGCTGCTCATGCGTCTGCCCGCCCTGGGCCTGCAGGTAGAAATCGAAGCCCGACACGTTGCCCAGCCGCGGCACCGGCGGCGGCACGATCGGGAACACCCGCGCGTCGCGGATCGCCCCCAGGGCGCCATAGGCCCGCCCCGCGACCGCCTGCACCGACTGGTCCGGGCGGGTGCGTTCGCTCCAGTCCTTCAGTCGCACGAAGGCAAGGCCGACATTCTGCCCCCGCCCCGCGAAGGAAAAGCCGACCACCCCGAACATCGCCTGGACGTTGTCCTTCTCGGTTTCCAGGAAATGGTTTTCGACCTTCTTCACCGTTTCCAGCGTGCGTTCCGCCGTGGACCCGGTCGGCCCCTGGATCAGCGCGATCAGGGTGCCCTGGTCCTCGGCCGGCAGGAACCCGGTCGGCGTGTTCTGGAACAGCCACACCACGCCCCAGCCCAGGGCGGCATAGATCACCAGAATGCGCAGCGGACGGCGGATGATGTAACCGACCGTCGCGCCATAGCCCTTGGTCAGCCCGCCGAAGCCGCGGTTGAACAGCCCGCCCAGGCCGCGCCCGTGGCCGGTGTTCGGTTTCAGCAGCGTGGCGCAAAGCGCCGGGGTCAGCGTCAACGCCACCAGCACCGACAGCGCCATGGCCGACACGATGGTGATCGAAAACTGCCGGTAGATCACGCCGGTCGACCCGCCGAAGAAGGCCATCGGCACGAAGACCGCCGACAGCACCATGGCGATGCCGATCAGCGCGCCGGTGATCTGGCCCATCGATTTGCGCGTCGCCTCACGCGGGGACAGGCCCTCTTCCTCCATGATCCGTTCGACGTTTTCCACCACCACGATGGCGTCGTCCACCAGCAGACCGATGGCCAGCACCATCGCCAGCATGGTCAGCGTGTTGATGGTGAACCCCGCCGCCGCGAGGATCGCGAAGGTGCCCAGGATCACCACCGGCACCGCCAGCGTCGGGATCAGCGTGGCGCGGAAGTTCTGCAGGAACAGCAGCATCACCAGGAACACCAGTCCGATCGCCTCGAACAGGGTTTTCTGCACCTCGTGGATCGAAATCGAAATGAACGGCGTGGTGTCATAGGGAATCTGATAGGACACGCCCTGCGGGAAGAAGGCCGAGAATTCCTCGATCCGTTGCTTCACCTTTTCCGCCGTATCGAGCGCGTTGGCGTTCCCCGCCAGCTGCAGCGCCATGCCCGCCGCGGGCTTGCCGTTGAAGCGCGCGATCCGGCCATAGCTTTCCGCGCCCACTTCGACCCGCGCCACGTCCTGCAGCAGGACCAGCCCGCCATCGGTGGCCGAGCGCACGACGATCTTGCGAAAATCCTCGGGCGTGGACAGCAGCGACTGGGCGGTAATCGTGGCGTTCAGCTGCTGGCCCTGCACCGCCGGCAGCGCCCCGAAGGACCCCGCCGAGATTTGCGCGTTCTGCGCCGCGACCGCCGAAACGACATCCGTGGGGGCCAGCTGGAACGCCGCCAGTTTCGACGGGTCGAGCCAGATGCGCATCGCGTATTGATCGCCGAAGACCTGAACGCCGCCGACCCCTTCGATCCGGCTGAATTCGTCGACCAGGGTGCTGGACATGTAATCGGCCAGGTCGGTCTGTTCCAACCGCCCGTCATCCGAGGTCAACGCGATCACCATGAAGAAGGAGGACGAGGATTTCTGCACCCGGACCCCTTGCCGCTGCACCGCTTCGGGCAGCATGTTGGTGACCTGGGCGACCTTGTTCTGGACCTGCACCTGCGCCACATCCGCGTCGGTGCCGCTTTCGAAAGTCAGGGAGATCGACGCCTGCCCGTCCGACGAGGAACTCGACGACATATATCGCATCCCGTCGATGCCGGTCATCTGCTGTTCGACCAGCTGGGTGACCGTATTGGCCACCGTTTCGGCCGACGCGCCGGGATAGGTCGCGCTCACCCGCACCGTGGGCGGCGCGATTTCGGGGTATTGCGCCACCGGAAGGTTGAGCATGGACAGCGCGCCCACCCCCATGATCAGGATGGAAATCACCCATGCGAAGACGGGCCTGTCAATGAAGAAACGTGCCATGCTGTTCTGCTCCCGCCTGCCGGTCAGTTGGACGCGGCGGGACGGGCCGCGCGTTCCTCGGCCTGCGCCGGGGCACCGGGGGCGACCTTCTGCAGCCCCTCGACAATCACCCGGTCACCGGCGGACAATCCGCTGGTCACCACCCAGAACGCCCCCTGATCGCGCTGGATTTCCAGTTCGCGCGATTCCACCGTGCCTTCGGCATTGACGATCATCGCGGTCGGGCGTCCGCGCCGGTCGCGGGTGACGCCTTCCTGCGGCACCAGAAGCGCGCCGGGGATATGGCCTTCGGGCATTTCCACCTGCACATACATCCCGGGCAGCAGGAAGCTGTCGGGATTGGGGAATTGCAGCCGCAGCAGGATCGTGCCGGTCTGTTCGTCGACATGGGGTTCCGCCGCCGCCAGCGCCCCGGCTTGTTCGAACACGGTACCGTCGGCCAGCCGCAGCGTGACCACCTGCCCGGCGCTGCCGATTTCCTCGCCCGCCCGGCGCCAGCGCAGGACCTCGGTGGCCGATTGGGTCACATCCACATAGATCGGGTCGAGCCTGCGGATCACCGTCAGCGGCGTCGCCTGCCCCGAGGTGACCAGCGCGCCCTCGGACACCTCGCTCAGCCCCGTCACGCCGGAAATCGGCGCGGTGATCGTGGTGCGTTCAAGGTCGATCTTGGCCGCCAGCACGTTGGCTTCGGCAACCTTCACCGCCGCCGATGCCACGTCTTTCTGAGCCAGGGCATCGTCCAGCGCCTGCTGCGGGCTGACATTGCGCTGGCGCAGCTCTTCTTGCCGTTTCGCATCCCGTTCGGCCGCAGCCAGGGACGCTTTCGCCTGGGCCAGCGACGCCTCGGCCGCGGCCATCCTGACCTCGTAACTGGCCGGGTCGATCTCATAAAGGGCATCGCCCGCCTTGACCGACTTGCCTTCCTCGAACAGCTGCTTGGTGATGATGCCGCTCACCTGCGGGCGCACCTCGGCGATGCGCGACGCGGCCACCCGCCCCGGCAGGCGCACGGTCAGCGTCACGTCCTGGGGTTCCAGCGTCACCACGGTGACGGTCGGCGCAGGCCGCGCCTGCTGGGCGGAAAGCGTCGCCGGCACCCCGAACAGGACGATCGCCGCGACAAGAGAAAACAACGGTTTGCTGAGAATGCGCATCAAGGAGGCTCCGGTCTGGGGCGCCATAGTGGCAAAGGATATATGGGGTTCGCCTAACGGCACAGCCTCGTTTTGTAAAGCCACGTAAGGGGATACACCCCGCAGCGACGGACCCGGCGCTCAGCGAATGGGCAAGACGCCCGGGGTGAAACTAGGCCCGCGGAGGAAAGCGTCAACCACGGATGCAATCGTGTCCCCGCTTGACCGTTTTCGAACTCCCGGCAAAATGGCGTCACCATGACAAAACCCGATTTGCCCCGCCCGACACCGCTTTGGATTCTGGTTTTCCTTCAGGGAGGTGTTTCCGCCTCGAGCCTGGTTGTCGAAATCGTCGCGGGACGGATGATCGCCCCCTATGTCGGGATGAGCCTTTATACCTGGACCGCGATCATCGCCGTCGTTCTGGCGGGGTTTTCGGTCGGGCATTGGTGGGGCGGACGGGTCGGCAGCCTGGACACCGGGCGCGCCTTGCGCCACGCGGGCTGGACCATGATCGCCGCGGCGATCTCCACCGCGGGGGCAAGCCTGCTGCTGCGCGGCCTGGCCGGGCCGGTCCTGCAGGCGATCCCGCATCCGCTGGCCGCGATCACCGCGATCACCATGCTGGCCTTCTTCCTGCCCTCGCTGTTCGCGGGGGTGCCCGCCCCGATCCTGACCGTGGCCGCGATGCGCGGGCGGGACAAATCCGAACATGCCCTGGGGGTGATGTTCGCCACCGGCGCAGTGGGCGCGATCGCGGGCACCTTGCTGGCCGGGTTCGTTTTCGTGCCGCTGCTGGGCTCGATCGCGACGCTGCTGGTGGTGGCCGGGGTCTATGTGGCGGCGGCCTTCCTGTGTTTCTGGCTGGGCCGGGCCCGGCGGGTGGAGGCACTGGCGGGCGGCATCGGTGTGATCGCCCTGCTGGCCGTCGGCGCGCAGGCCTTCGCCCTGCCCCCCGTCTGCGACCGGGAAAGCAGTTATTACTGCATCCGCACCGTTTCCCTGTCCGATGACCCGCTCGACCCGGTGCATCTGATGGTGGTGGATCATCTGGCGCATGGGATCAGCGGCGGCCGCGAACCGCGGGTGATGTTCACCAACCACGCCGCGATGCTCGACGCCCTGCCGCGGATGCGGATGGGCGGGCGCGATTTCACCTCGTTCCATATCGGCGGCGGGTCCTATTCGGTGCCGCGCGCCTGGCAGGATCGCGGCATCACCGGCATCACCGTCGCCGAAATCGACCCCGAGGTCACCGAAACGGCGATGCGAAATTTCTGGTTCACCCCGGACCAGACAGCGATCCTGCACCAGGACGCCCGCACTGCACTGCGCGACAGCAACACCCGTTACGACGTGATCGTCGGCGACGCCTTCACCGATATCGCCGTGCCCGAACACCTGGTGACGCAGGAATTTTTCCAACTGGTATCCGACCGCCTGGCCCCTGAGGGCGTGTTCGCCATGAACCTGCTCGACAGCGTCGACCGGCTGGAGGCGCTGGCGGCGATGGTGGTGACTCTGCTCACCGTCTTTTCCAGCGTCGAGGTCTGGACCGAGGCGCGCCCGCCGGAACCGGGCGAACGCCGTGTCTTCGTGCTGCTGTCAGGCGCCAGCGACAGCCCGGTATCGGCGGTCACGACGCGTTCACCGGACCCTATGCGGTTCCAACCCCTGGGGACGGCGTTCGTCGATGACATCATCGCCCGCAAAGCCCCCCGCGTGCTGACCGACGATTTCGCCCCCCTCAGCTATCTGATGGGCTTCGATCCGGTGCTCAACTAGACCCGCCAGAAGGTTTCCACGTAGCGGTCCAATCGCGTGGAAATGCCGATCCCTTCAGCCGACGGCAAACCTCACAACTCTTCCAGCACGGGTTTTTCGTTCTTTTCGATCCGACGGATCATATGACGCCCGCGTTTGCCACGAACATCGGGACGACAGAGCACAGCCGGGCCGTCAGCCGAGAACAGCTTGGGAAACAGCGATCGCAATTCCTCGACCGTTTCGGGCGGAACCGCTTTCAGCGATTCAGGTCCCGTATGCAGGGATTCCGCCGGCATTCCATTGGCATAGATGATCTCATGCTGATCGAACAGGATATGCCAGTATTTCAACCCGCAGGGCGCGGCATAGGTCTCGGCCGTCCCCATCAGCTTCAGCTTCCTTGCCGGGACCAGAACCTCGCGATGGCAGAACATCCGCTCGGCGACCTTGGAGCGGACAAGAATCCGGTGCTGCCGCGTCAGGTAGAGATCGCTTTCCGGCAAGCCCGCCCCGATACTGCCCGCCGGAATGCGCACCGGGCGGAATTTTTCGTTCCGATGCAGCGCATGCGCCGACAGCTTCCTCTTGCCGATCCAGCGGATCGGCTGGTAGCCGTGATCCATCGTCAGCACCTTGTCGCCGGGCCGAAGCTCCTCGACATCCACCAGTCCCTTGTTCGTCGTGATCCGGGTGCCGGTCACGAAGCACAGGACCAGCGTATTTTCTGCGTTCAGCAGATCGCCGCTGACCGGATCGCCACCCGCTTTGATCCGCAGCCCGCCGGCATTTTGCAGAATTCCGTCATCCTCCTGATCCGCGCGCAGCCATTGCAGGGCATTGTCGTATTGCTGGTCGGGATTGGCCTCGTTCCAGTCGGCAAGCGTTATGTCGTTGTAGAAATCGGACAGGTCGACAAGGTCGTTATTGCTGCTATCGCCATCGCCGATCCCCTTGGTCGCGTCGAAATCGAGGATGAAATCGGCCGTACCGTCGGCCACGAACACGTCGGCGCCGTCGTCGCCGATCAGGGTATCGGTGCCGGCTCCGCCGATCAGAGTGTCGTCACCGCTGCCGCCTTGGATCAGGTCGTCGCCGATGCCGCCCTCGATACGGTCATTACCGCCGCCGCCGTCGATGCTGTCGTCGCCACCGAAGCCGAGAATGGTATCTTCGCCCTCGGTGATCTGGTCGCCCTGGACGTCGCTGTAGCCGACCCCCATCGTTTCCCCGGAATCCAAACCGTGCACGATACCGTCCGGAGCGCCGGGAAGGTCATAGGCGGCGTTCGCGTCGATGTTGAAGCTGATTGACACCCCGGACAGCAAAGGCAACCCGTCAGGGGCATACATGTAAATCTGACCGTCGATCGAAAACATGGCGACCGGGCGTTCATCAAGGGGGATGCCCAGCAAGGTGATCGTCGAAACCGATCCCGATCCGAGATATTCGATCGTCTGCGCCGCGCCGCCGTCGAAGGTGAAGGTCGCGCTGCCGCCGTCCTCGGCGCTGAGCTGACCGTTATTGTCTTCGAACGTGCCGCTTTGGGGGCCGCTGCCGAAATTGAGCAGCGAGGCGGAAACAAGGCCGCCGGCATAGAGCGACGCTATACTGCCATCATAGGCAAAAACGTTATTAACTTCAGATATTGTGCCCATATTAAGGTCCTTTGAACAAAGGGTTAATATTGTTCCTGGGCAAGATTTTTTCATTGGGACCAGCGGATGGACTGATCCTGTACCCCCTGTAGAACGGCGCACAAAAGAAACATTTTAGAGGCGCTTTTTGGAAAAATGGGGACCTTTCGCCATTCTGCCGCGGCGGCGACAACCCTGCGCTACAAGTGATGTCCAGGCGGCATCCATCGGTAGCGTCATGGCCTGGCTCCGGGCATGGTCTTCAAGGTTGAACAAACAAAGCATGAGACCCGCGCAGTTTGAAAAGTCCGCCAAGCTATAACTTTTTTAATATTATTTATTTCACAGTAAGCTTTTGTTTTGTAAAAATTTCAGCCCAAATTTTTACTGACAGTACAAAAATCAAACATTCCATTATCTAAATTCGTTTGCCCGGCGGCCGTCCTCAATTGGTGAGGGCACAAAATTTGTGCAGGAAAGAAACTCGAATAACGAATGACCCCGACAACAAAAACAATCCAAAAGGGAGCCGCAGCAATGAACGTCCAGGTCAGTAAATCAGACATGCAAGCAGAAGACCTTCCCCCCGGCACCGGCAAGGAGGACTGGCAGGGCATAGGGGCAGCGGGCGCGATCAACATCTTGTCCAACCCGATCATGGTCGCGGATGCGGACCTGGTCATCCGCTATGTGAACAAGGCCGCTCTGGAGATGTTTTCCGCCATTGAGAGCGATATCCAAAGGGACCTGCCGCAATTCAGCGCCGATGACGTTCTGGGCAAGCCGATCGACTTCTTCCACAAGAACCCGGCGCATCAGCGCGGCATCATCGCCCGGATGACCAGCGTCTACGATGGCAGTTTCGAAATCGGCGGCAAGGCTCTCAAGTTCAAGGCGACCCCGGTCTTCGGCGAAGACGGCGCGATCAAAAACATCTACGTGGAATGGCAGGATGTCACCGCCTTCAACCGGTCCCAACGGCAAATCGATCTGCTGATCGAACAGGTCGGCTGGATGAGCGACGAGCACGCCAAGGGCAATATCAGTTCGCTGATCGACACGCCCGAACTGGAAGGCCGCTATGCCGGTGTCGCCAACGGCGTCAACAGAATGGTGCAGGACCATATCGACACGAAGCGCAAGATCATCGCCTGCATGAAGGCCTTCGCCAAGGGCGATCTGGCCTATGAGATGGAACGCTTCGCGGGCGAGCGGGGCTTCGTCAACGAGGCCATCGACGACATCAAGGCGTCCTTCAACGAGGTCATCGGCGAGATCGAGGCGATGTCCAACGCCATCATCGAGGGCGATCTCGACCGGCCGATCCAGGCCGACAAGTTCGAGGGAAGCTATCGCGATATCGTCGAAAGCTTCGGCCGGGCCTATGACAACCTCAACGAGGTGATGACCGAGATCAACGGCCAGGTGGGCGAGATCACCATGACCATCAGCCAATTGAACCGCTCGGCCCAGTCGCTGTCGGAAAACAGCCAGAGCCAATCGGCGGCGATCGAGGAAATCTCGGCCTCGGTCGAGGAAACCAACGCGATGGTGCAGACCAACGCGGAAGCCACGGAAGAAGCCCAGCAGCTTGTCAGCACCGCGTCGCATATCGCCGCGGATGGCAAGGACAAGATGCGCAACATGGTCTCCGCGATGAGCGATATCCGCACCTCCTCGGAGGACATCAGCAAGATCATCAAGGTGATCGACGAAATCGCCTTCCAGACCAACCTGTTGGCACTGAATGCCGCCGTCGAGGCGGCGCGCGCGGGATCGCATGGGCGCGGCTTCGCCGTGGTCGCGCAGGAGGTCAGGAACCTGGCCGGCCGGTCGGCCAAGGCGGCGCGGGAAACCTCCGACCTGATCGAAGGGGCGGTGCAGCGCGTCGGCGCAGGATCGAAGCTGGCCGACGAAACGCAGGTCGCCTTTGAGAACATCGCGCAGGATGTCGACAAGATCGACCAGCAGACCGGCAGCATCGCGGCAAGCTCGAACGAGCAGTCGCGCGGCATCAACCAGATTTCCATCGCGCTTGGCGAGCTGACCAACAACAGCGCCGAAACGACGGGCCAGTCCGAAGAACTGGCAGCGGCGGCAAACCAGATGGAAGCCTCCACCAACGTGATCAAGGGGATCATGGCGCGTTTCAAACTGCGTCAGGCGGCGCAGGGCGGCGGATCGGGCCTGCGGGCGAATGAAAATGTCGCGGCCCTGATGAAGCAGCTGAAGGATGCCACCGAAGCCGGCGGGGTCGACGCGGGCCTGTCGGAACAGATCGCCAAGTTCATGTCGGGCGACCATGACGCGCGCGGTTTCGGGGATTTCTGATCGCACCCCATTCCTGGGAGCAGGCGGGCCATTTTGCCCCCTGCCACGACTGCGGCGGGTGCCCTTCGGTATCCGCCGCCTTTTTCCTTCAAATGCCCGGCGAAAATTTCAGCAATCGGATCGGGCCGCAGCTCTGCATTGCAAGGGCGCAGGTTCGCGTACAGAGTTATGATTGATATTATGAGCGAATATTTTCCATGACTTATCTGAGCCGGCACGAGCGGCGCATCGCCAATTCCAAGACGCTCGTTCGCTACGTGACGCCGTTTGCCGTCGGGTGGCTCATCATCGCGTGGGGCTTGGGGGCGCCGAGGCTGGAAATCGCCGCCGGGATCGCCACGATCGGTTTCTTGGGCGGCATTCTGCTGCATCGCTATGAATGGCACACCCTGGCCCGGATCACCTGGCTTCTTGCCGCGAATGCCGCGATTTTCCTCGCTTCGCTGGTTGTCCATCCCGCCGGCTACATGTCCTTCATCCTTCTCGCGGCGGCCGGCATGCCGTTCCTGATCTTTTCGACCAACCGCAAGCGGCCCATTGTTTGGGGGCTCGTGGCGTTGCCGGTGCTGCTGTGGTTCATCGGATGGTGGACCGACTACGCCTTGCTGGCGCCCTTCGATGTCGGGGAAGACATGGCGAAACATGTCGTTGCCCCCGGAACCGCCGTCACCGTGTTCGGCGTCGTTCTTTTCGAATTCGCATATTTCGTCGTCATATCAAGAAGGTATGCCGCCAGCCTGAGCCAGGCGCAGCAGCGCGCCGAGGTGGCCAACGAGGCCAAGTCCGCCCTGCTCAGAAGCATGAGCCACGAAATGCGGACCCCGCTGAACGCCATCACCGGGTTTTCCGAATTGACCCGGGAAGATGCCGGGGCCGACAGCCCGCTTGACCGCGACAAGGTCAGGGACCGGATGGATGCCATTCTGGGGGCGAGCGACAATTTGCTGAAGATGGTGGAAAACATGCTGAGCTACGCCTCGATCGCCGGGTCGGAAATCAACGTGAACCAGACGGTGGTCGACCTGGACCAGCAATGCGCGAAGGCCTTGCGGCGATATGAGGACCAGGTATCGGCGAAGAATTTGCAGCTTGATCTGAGCATTCCTAAGGGAACACAGGTCAAGGCCGATCCGGCCCTGCTCGTTCCCGCCATTCAGCAGCTCCTGGACAACGCGATCAAGTATACCCCGGCGGGCGGCAAGATCGCCCTCGCGGCGGAACCCGCAGCGGGCAATCGCGTGAAAGTCAGCATCTGCGACACCGGCCCGGGCTTCCCCAAGGGGATGTCCGACACCGCGTTCGATCCATTCGAGCGTCTCGAATTTGCCAACGGCATCCAATCGGGCGCCGGAATTGGGATGGCCCTGGTCCGCGCCTATGTCGAAGCGATGGGCGGAAAGGTCGGGATCGAAACCGACCGGACATCCGGCGCTCTCGTCTGGCTTGCGCTGGATGCAGCCTGATTTTTGCCAGACAAGGGATCGAATTTACACGCCTTGCGCCTGATCACACAGAGTTTCACAGGACCTGGTTTTCAGGCTGCATCGGATGCAGGCCCCGCTCAGCCCTGCCGAAGCCGCATGATCTGTTCGGTCAGCAATTCGCACAGCACCACCTTGGCGACGGTAGGGGCGATTTCCCCGCGTTCCGGCAAGGGCGACAAGGGCGTAGCGATCAGAACCTTTTCGCATAGCCCGCTGAGATCGGCGATCCGCCGCCCCGAAATCGCGATGCGATAAGCGCCACGTTCACCCGCCGCCAGCAGCATGTGTTCGGTCAGGGTGGTCAGACCGGTTTCCGAAATCGTCATGTAGACCGAGGTGTCATCGAGCCCGCCAAGAACCTCCTCGGCGACGAAGGCGTCCCGATGGGCGCGGGCCACAAGGCCGACGCGGGAAAACCGATAGGCAAACATCTGCGCCACCATGCCGGACACGCCGGCCCCGAAAAGATCGATATGGCGCGCGGCGACCAGCCGCTGGGCCACTTCGCGCAGTTCCGTTTCCGTGGTCCCGTCCACCGTGGCCCGCACCGCATCGGCGATCCGGGTGCCAAGATCGGTTTCCCGGGGTTCCGCGCCGCTGCGATAGGCGATGTCGGAGGCCAGGGAAATCTTGAAGGCCGAAAACCCCTCGAATCCCAGCTTGCGGCAAAACCGGACGATGCTGGCCTCGCCGCTGCCCGACAGAACCGCCAGTTCCGACATCGAGGCGCGCAAGGCCGCCTCGGGTTCGCGCAGGATGAAATCGGCGATCCGGGCCAGCGCATCGGGCAGATCATCGCGGCTGGCTTCGATCAAACGCAGCACATCGCGCGTCGGATAGTTGTTGTCGGACATTGTAATCCTTCCTCCCCGCCCGCCGCTCAAACGGGCCCCGTCTCATGCTACCGGCGCCGTCCCCCGACGGTCCAGCCCGCCCTTCCCCGGCCAACCCTTCTAGGTACAGAGCGGTATCAGCTCCTGCGCCGAACGGACCGTGCAAAACGCCCCGGCCTCCTTCAGCCGGTCCGCGTGGTCGGGTCCGGCATGGCCGCCGCCAGTGAACCCGATGGCCCGCGCGCCGGCCGCCACCGCGCCGGCGATTCCCGACGGGCTGTCATCAATCACAAGACAGTGCCGCACATCAACACCCAGACGGCGCGCGGCATGGAAAAACAGATCCGGGGCTGGCTTGCCGCGGGCCACATCCTCGGCGCTGAACACACGCGGACCGAAATGCGCGGCCAGCCCGGTCACGCGCAGCGACAGGTCCAGGCGCGCATGGCCGCTGTTCGAAGTGACGCAACTGGGCAGGCGCAGCGCCGCCAATGCTTCCGCCATGCCCGGCACAGGCAGCAGCCGGTCCTGAAAGCGCTGAAACAGCAACCGGTCATATCGCGCATGAAAGGCCCGGGGCAGTTCGACCCCATAGGTGTCGCGAATGATCTGACGCCCGGCCTCGGCGCTTTTGCCGGTGAAAAGCGCCAGGGCTTCCGCCTGAGTTAACCCGATCCCATGTTCGGACAGACAGTCGGCAGTGGTTTGGGCGGCCAGGGGTTCACTATCGACGAGAACACCATCGCAATCGAAGCAAATCAGCTCAGTCATCGCCCCGGCCGCCCATGTGTCAGCCCGCGAGGCTCAGCCCGCGCAGATACTCAGCGGAGGGGCGAATTCCCGCCTTGTCGCGCAGCTCCATGATCAGGCGCGGCTTGCTGTCCAGCTGCGCCAGCGCTGCAAAGACGGCGGGCCAGTTCACGGTGCCCTTGCCGATCGCCCAGTGACGGTCGGCAAAGCCATCGGCGTCCTGCAGGTGGATATGTTCCAACAGATCGCCGGCCCGGTGCACATAGTAATCGACCGGCGGGGCCCCGGTGGACCCATGCGCATAATGCGCGTGGCCGGTGTCGATCGAAACCTTCACCGCCGAGCTGTCGAAGCTGCGGGCCAGATCGCAGCGGGCATCCGGGTCCTTGTCCTCGATATTCTCAAGCACCATCGTCACATTGGCCGCTTCGGCACGGGCGATCACCGGGTCGAGCGTGTCATGGACCAGATCCACGACCTCCTGCCGGGCATGGGAGAGGTTGTCCAGGTTGTTATGCATCCAGGTGGAATACGGGCTGTGGATGACCATCTGGGTCGCGCCAAGCGCTTCGCAGACCGCCAGCCCCTGTTCCATCCGCCGGGTGACCAGCGCCCGCAGTTCGGGGTCCGGGTTGGCCAGCGAAAGCCCCCAGAACGGCCCGTGAATCCCAAGCCGCCCGGAATAGCCGTCCAGCAATCCGCGCGCCTGTTCGACCAGCGGCATCCAGTCGCCATTGAGCACGTCGGCGGTGATGAAATCCTGCAATTCGAGATCGCGCTGGTCCTCGATGATCCAGTCACGATGGGATTCCAGAGCCTTCAGCGGCATGGCCGCGCCGAGAACTGGGAGTGATGTCATGGAAAGCTCCGTTCGTAAGGAAACGTCGGCAAAGAGCGACGAAAATCATGGCGTTAGAAGGGCCCGCCGGACCCTTCGGCATCCTTTGACTACGGCGCTTTCATGACAGGATGATTACAATACTCCATCGCATGGAGCTGAAATGGAGTATTACTCCAAATTTCTCGAAACCTTAACTTCAGCGTCTCGCAACTGTCACATACGCCGGCTCTTCTCTGCCCTGCCGATGGCAGTCCCGCGCCGCCATCCCGCGTCATTCCATGCGGGCCCTTCCGAAGCCCGGTTATTCAGGAGACAGAGATATGATTACCCTCAACCGACGTCACGCGCTTGGACTGATGGGCGCCACTGCCGGCAGCCTCATCCTGCCCGGCTATCTGCGCGCTCAGACGCAGCGCCCTTCGATCACCATCGCGGTGCAGAAAATCACCAACAACAACACGCTCGACCCGTGGAACGAACAGTCCAACGTCGGCGAACGCGTGCTGTACCCGAACCTGTGGGAAGGCCTGATCCTGCGCGACTGGATGGGCGATCAGGGTCCGGTTCCGGGTCTGGCCACCGAATGGCACCGCATCGACGACAAGACGCTGGAACTGAAACTGCGCCCGGGCGTGAAATTCCACAACGGCGATGAAATGACCGCCGAGGACGTGGCCTTCTCCTTCTCGCAAGAACGTGTGTTCGGCAACACCGAACCGGCCGGCGGCAAGACCATCTTCGCCGAGAATTTCAAGCCGGAAACCGCCAAGGACATCCCCGCCAACGTGCCCGGCATCGGCCGCCGCAAATGGCCGTCGCTCGCCGGTGTCGAAATCGTCGACAAATACACCGTGCGTTTCCACAACGCGACGCCGGACGTGACCCTGGAAGGCCGGCTTTACGCAGGCGGCAGCCAGATCCTGAACCGCCGCGCCTGGGACGAAGCCGCCACCTATGCGGACTGGGCCGCCAAGCCGATCACCACCGGCCCCTACATGGTCGAAGACTATCGCCCCGACGTGTCGCTGACGCTGGTGGCCTTTGACGATTACTGGGGCGGCCGCCCGCCGCTCGAGCGCATCACCTTCGTCGAAGTGCCCGAAGTGGCCAGCCGGGTGAACGGCCTGCTGTCCGGCGAATACGATTTCGCCTGCGACCTGCCGCCGGATCAGATCGGCAACGTGCAGAAAACCGACGGGTTCGAAGTGCAGAATTCCACCATCTGGAACCACCGCCTGTCCGTCTTCAACACGCAGAACGAAATCCTCGCCGATCCGCTGGTTCGCCGCGCCATGACCCACGCCATCGACCGCCAGGCCATCGTCCAGGCGCTGTGGGGGGGGATGACCAACATCCCCGCCGGTCTGCAATTCGAAAGCTTCCGCAGCTCGGACATGTTCATCGAAGGCTGGGCAGTTCCGGAATACAATCCGCAGCTGGCCCGCGACCTGCTGAAACAGGCCGGCTACAAGGGCGATGCGATCCCCTTCCGCCTGCTCAACAACTACTACACCAACCAGACCTCGAACGGTCAGATCATGGTCGAGATGTGGAAACAGATCGGCCTGAACGTCGAAATCGAGATGAAGGAAAACTGGGGCCAGATCCACGATCCGGCCGGCATCAAGGGTGTGCGCGACTGGTCGGCTTCCAACACGATCAACGACCCGATCACCCCGATGGTCGTCCAGTTCGGCCCGAACGGCGAGGTCCAGCAGAAGAAGGACTGGTCCAACGCCGAACTCAACGAACTGTCGGTGGTGATGGAAACCTCGACCGACCGCGCCAAGCGCAAGAAAGCCATCGCCCGGATGCTGGAAATCGCCGAACGCGAAGATCCGGCCTACCAGGTCCTGCACCAGAACGCGGTCTTCACCGGCATGCGTTCCGATCTGAACTGGAAGGCTGCACCGGCCTTCGCGATGGACTTCCGCGCCTCGAACTGGCCGCATAACGGCTAAACCCGCGCATCACGCGTCACCCCGGCAGGCCAAGCCTGCCGGGGTTCGCTTTCGTCGCCGCGCGCGGCAGGACAGCGGTTCGGCCGAAGCAGGAG
This sequence comes from Thalassovita mangrovi, assembly GCF_009857745.1. Taxonomy (GTDB): domain Bacteria; phylum Pseudomonadota; class Alphaproteobacteria; order Rhodobacterales; family Rhodobacteraceae; genus Thalassobius; species Thalassobius mangrovi. Next base: position 67,924 of record NZ_WWEN01000008.1, on the reverse strand, counting down.
CGGCGGATCGGAACAGAGAGGATAACCAATGGGCAATCTTGTCGAAATCCGCGATCTGAGCGTTGCCTTCGACGGCGTGCCAGTGCTGCATGGGGTCAACCTGCAGGTCGCCCCCGGCGAGGCGCTTGGCCTCGTGGGCGAAAGCGGCTGCGGGAAATCGGTCACCTGGCTGGCCGCTCTCGGGCTGTTGCCGTCGAAGGCGACGGTCACCGGATCGGTCACCCTGGGACAGGCCGAACTGGTCGACGCCCCCCGCCCCAGTCTGGAAAACATCCGCGGCGGGCGGATCGCGATGATCTTCCAGGACCCGTCCAGCGCGCTGAACCCGGTGATCCGGGTCGGGCGCCAGATGATGGAGGCCCTGAAACTGCACCGGGACCTGCGCGGCGATGCCGCCCGCAAGGAAGCCCTGCGCCTGATGGACCTGGTCGGCATCCCGGACGCGAAAAACCGGTTCAACCTGTACCCGCATGAATTCTCCGGCGGGCAATGCCAGCGTATCATGATCGCGATGGCCCTTGCCGGGGAACCGGACCTGTTGATCGCGGATGAGCCGACAACGGCGCTCGACGCGACGATCCAGGCGCAGATTCTCGATCTTCTCGCCCGGCTGCGCGCGGAAATGCAGATGGCCACGGTCTTCATCAGCCATGACCTCGGCGCGGTGGCGCAGGTCTGCGAACGGGTCTGCGTGATGTATGCCGGGCGGATCGTCGAACAGGGCCCGGTGGAGCAGCTGTTTTCCTGTCCGCGCCACCCCTATACCCGCGGGCTGTTCGATGCGATCCCGCGGCTTGACGGCCCGCGCGCGCCGCTGACGCCCATTCCCGGTACCGTGCCCGATCCGCGCAATCTGCCGGCCGGCTGTGCCTTTGCCCCGCGTTGCAGCCATGCCCGCGACTTCTGCCACAACGACCGGCCCGACCTTCTGCCGCAGCAGGACGGCCGGGCCCTGGCCTGCGCCTATCCCCTGCCGGAAGCCCGCCAGCACAAGGCCGCCCCGGAACAGGTGACATCATGAGCTTTCTTCTCGAAGCGGACGATCTGGTCCGTATCTACAGCGGCCGCAGCGGCCTGTTCGGCAAGGCCCAACCGGTGCGCGCCGTCGATGGCGTCAGCCTGCGGCTGGCGCAGGGCGAAACCCTGGGCATCGTCGGCGAAAGCGGGTCGGGCAAATCGACCCTCGGGCGGATGCTGCTGGGCGTCGATCCGGCCCAGGGCGGCAGCGTGTGCTTCGACGGACAACCGATGCCCGCCACCGGCAGCGCCGACTGGCGTGGCCTGCGGGCGCGGATGCAGATGGTCCATCAGGATCCGCTGGCCGCTCTCGACCGGCGCCTGACCATCGCCACGCAGATTCGCGAACCGCTGGACATCCACAAGATCGGCACCGAAGACACCCGCGCGGCGCGGGTGCAGGACCTGATGGAGGCCGTCGGGCTGCGCCCCGATCAGGCCGATCGCTACCCGCATGAATTGTCCGGCGGTCAGCGTCAGCGGGTGGTCATCGCCCGGGCGCTGGCCAGCGATCCCGACATGCTGGTCTGCGACGAACCGGTTTCGGCGCTGGACGTGTCGATCCAGGCGCAGGTGGTGAACCTGTTGCGCACGCTGCAGCAGCAGACCGGCCTTGGCATGGTGTTCATCAGCCATGACCTGAAAGTGGTCCGCAATCTGTGCGACCGGGTCGCGGTGATGTATCTGGGCCGGATCGTCGAAGAAGGCCCCTCGGAGGAACTTTTCGCCAATCCCCGCCACCCCTACACGCAGGCGCTGGTGTCCTCGGTTCCCGAACCGGGCAAGCGGCTCGACGGGCGGGTGATCCTGCAGGGCGAGCCGCCGAACCCGGCGAAACGCCCGTCCGGCTGCGCCTTCCATCCCCGCTGTCACATGGCCAGCGACATCTGTCGCGGCGTCATTCCGGAATTGCACGCGACCGGAGAAGGCCGCACCGCCGCCTGTCATCTGGTCACGGACGCAACCGCCACCCAGGTGGCCTGAGAGGTTTCCCATGATCCGTTTCGTTTCCCTCCGCCTGTTGCGCGCCGTGATGACGGTGCTGGCCGTAATGACCTTCGCCTTCCTCGTCTTGCGCCTGTCGGGCGATCCGGCACAGGTGCTGCTGGGCCCCGATGTGCCGCAGAACATCATCGACGATTTCCGCGCCGACTGGGGCCTCGACAAGCCGCTGTGGCAGCAATACCTCGCCTATCTCGGGGCCATTCTGACCGGCGATTTCGGGCTGTCGATGCGCGGCGGCGCGCCGGCGCTCGACCTGGTGCTGGAACGGGTGCCCGCGACGCTGATGCTGACCATCCCGGCGCTGCTGCTGAAGCTGGGCATCGGCATCCCCGCCGGGGTCTACGCGGCGCTTCACCGTGACAGCACCATCGACCGTGGCGTGATCGTCCTGGCGATCCTGGGCTTCACGGTGCCGTCCTTCGTCATGGGGCTGGTGCTGGTGCTGATCTTTTCGATCCACTGGCACGCCCTGCCCTCGGGCGGCTTCGGCACATGGCAGCACGCGATCCTGCCCGCGATCACCATCTCGGTCGGCGGCATCGGGCTGCTGGCCCGGTTCTCGCGCTCGGCGATGATCGAGGTGATGGGCCAGCCCTATATCCGCACCGCCTCGGCCAAGGGCGTCAAGTGGCGCGACGTGGTGCGCGGCCATGCCCTGCCCAACGCCGCCGTGCCAATCGTCACCATCGTGGGCTTCATGGTCGGATCGCTGATCGCCGGGGCCGTGGTGGTTGAAACGATCTTCTCCTGGCCCGGCATCGGACGCCTGCTGATCGTTTCCGTCTCGAACCGCGACCTGGCGGTGGTGCAGTGCATCCTGCTGCTGATTGCCGCCGTGATGGTCGTTTCCAACCTGACCGTCGACCTGCTTTACGGGCTGCTCGACCCGCGCCTGCGCAGCCAGCCCGCGCATTGAGGACCCTGTCATGACCCTTGCAACCGCCCCCGAAACAGCCGCAGCCTCGCGTCCCGCGGCCCTGCTCAGACGGTTCAGGACCATCCCTGGTGCCGTGTTCTTCGGCATGGCCTGGCTCGCCCTGATGGTGCTGATCGCGATCTTCGCCGACGTGCTGCGGCCCTATGACATCACCCGGATGGACCTGATGGCCCGGCTGTCGCCGCCGGGCACCTCCGGTCACTGGCTGGGCACCGACGAATTGGGCCGCGATGTGCTGTCGCGGCTAATCCAGTCGGTCCGCGTTTCCCTGGTCATCGCATTCGGGGCCACGATCATTTCCGCGGTGTTCGGCACCACGCTTGGCTTCCTGGCGGCGCAGTTTCGCGGCGCTGTGGAACATTTCGTCGTCATGCTGGCGGATTTCCAGGCCGCCCTGCCGTTCCTGATCATGTCGCTGGCCGTGCTGGCCTTTTTCGGGTCCTCGATGATGCTGCTGGTCGGGCTGATGGGGTTTTACGGCTGGGAACGCTATGCCCGGATCGCCCGCGGCCTGGCGATTTCGGCGGGCGCGCAGGGTTATGCCGCCGCCGTGGTGCAGCTGGGCGCGACGCCGCGCCGGGTCTATCTCAAGCATATCCTGCCCAATGTCGCCTCGACCCTGATCGTGTCGATGACCCTGACCTTCCCGGAAATCATCCTGATGGAATCCGGCCTGTCCTTCCTCGGGCTGGGGGTGCAGCCGCCCGACACCAGCCTTGGCAACATGGTCGGTTTCGGGCGCGAATACCTGACCACGGCGCCGTGGATCATGCTGGCCCCCGCCGCGGTGATCATGCTGACCACCTTGTCGATCTCGCTGGTCGGCGACTGGCTGCGCGACAAGCTCGACCCGACCATCCGCTGACCGTATGAGAAGGAAATCCCCATGACAGCGATCACAGGCCATCGCGGCGCCCGCAATCTCTGGCCCGAAAATTCCCTGACCGGCTTTCGCGAAGCGGCCAGGCTCGGATGCGACTCGATCGAATTCGACGTGCACCTGACCCGCGCCGGGGAACTGGTGGTGATCCACGACCCGACGCTGGAACGCACCACCGAGGGCACCGGCGAAGTCGCGGCCCTGTTGCCCGATGAGCGGGCGGCCACGCGGTTGAAGGACAGCAGCGACACCATTCCGACCCTCGACGAGGTGCTTGAGGTACTCGCCCCGGCGAATCTCGGGCTACATGTCGAAATCAAGGTGGACGGCGCAGGCCGCCCCTATCCCGGGCTCGATGCGCAGGTGGCCGAGCGGCTCAGGGCGCATGGCGTCGCCGGGCGCTCGCATCTGACCTCGTTCGACATTTCCATCCTGAAAGCCTGCCGAGACCACAGCCCCGACATCCCGCTGCTGGTCTCCGCCGACGCCCTTTGGGTGGACAAATGCGGCGGGGTCGATGCGTTCTTCGCCGAAGCGGCGGATCTCGCCGATATCGTCGCGCTGCGGCACGATTATTTCGCCGAGGTGTTCGATCAGGTGACGGGGCTCTGGCCGAAAGACCGGCTCTGCGCCTGGACCGTCAACGACCCCGATCTGATGCGCGACTGGCTGGCCCGGGGGATCGGCCATCTGACCACCGACCGCCCCGACCTGGCCCTGGCGCTGCGGGCCGAGCGGGCAGCGCAACGGGCGTGACGGGTCGAAAAATGGACCGCTGGCGCAGGCCAGTCTGATGGGACAGCCTTTCCAAAACCTGCCTCAAACAGCGTGGAGACCTGCTTCAGCGCCCTGCGTTTCCCGAATCCGCCGGGCAGTCACTTTTCGTCCGTGCTCACGATGCCTTCTGGTTCTATCCAGATGACTTCGCTGAGGAACCGGATCACCACCGACAGCTCTTCGGGCGAAAAATTGGCGGTGATATTGCGATAATAGTCCTGCCGGGCCTTGTAGAAGGCAATCGGGGCTTCGGCGGCCTCCGGTATCAGCTGGATCAGGACGCTCCGGCGGTCCTTCGGATTGGGCACGCGCCGCACATAGCCGGCCTTTTCAAGCCGGTCGATCAGCGCAGTTGCGGCACCGGATGTCAGGCTGAGATGTTCGATGATTTCGCGCGGGCTCATGCCCTGCGGACGGTCCAACAGCAGCCCGACCAGGTTCAGGTCGGTCACGTGCAGATCCAGGCGCTTCGCCGCGTAAGAAGACGCCCGTTCCGCCCAATTCGCAAAGCGGCGCAACGCGGTGGCGATATCCGTTTCATCCGTCGCCCCGCCGGAACTTGACAGGTTTTTCACGGAATTATATCTCCATCATCAAGATACTTCATCGAGAAGGCAAATGAGCCCAATCCTGCATGCAAGATATCGCACTCGACACCCGATCGAAATCCCTCCCTTCCAAGCAGGTTTCCGAAGCCCCCGGGGCGTCTTCCGGGAAAGGGTTTTTTTCGGCCAGCACCACCCCGATCGCGCCAATTCGTATTTGGGATCTGGTGCTGTAACGGAATGCAGGAACGACATTGAATGCCCAATCGCGATAAACGAGAAAAAGTTCATACTCTCACCCGTTGACTTAGAAATGAGACAACGGAAACCTAGCAAGGCAGGTATCCGGAAACCTTGGGACATCTCGCGGAAAACGCATTTCATTCAAGCCAATCTGATCAGAGCGCACCGAAAAAGGCAGGACTATGAGGGATAACAACAAGAAATGGGGCCTGATCGGCCTTGCGATTGCCATCGCCGCCGCGGGGTATTTCCTCTGGGGCCGGATTGGGACATCGGATGTTGCCGAAGGGATCGCTTATGGCAACGGGCGCATCGAAGCCACCGAGATCGATATTTCCGCACTCGCCGGCGGCCGTATCTCCGAAATCCTGCCGCAGGAAGGCGATTTCGTGAAGGCGGGCGATGTTCTCGTCCAGATGGATATCACCCTGCTCACGGCGCAGAAACGCCAGGCCGAGGCGCAGCTGAAACGCGCGCAGATCGGGATCGAGACGGCGAAGGCGCTGGTCGCGCAGGCCGAGGCGCAGGAACGTGCCGCCGCCGCATTGGTCGATCAGGCTCGCGCTGCGGCCGATGCCGCCGCGAGCCGCCTTGCCAGGTCGAAACAGCTGAAACAGACCAATGTCATTTCGCAGCAGGTTCTCGACGATGATCTTGCCACCGACCTGCAGGCGAAGGCGGGGCTCGCCTCGGCCGAGGCGTCACAGGCCGCGGCCACCGCCGGCGTCGGATCGGCCAAAGCGCAGGTGGTCGATGCCGAAGCCGCCGTCGAGGCGGCACAGGCCGCTATCGAGGCGATCCAGTCCTCGATCGACGATGCGACGTTGCGATCGCCGCGGGATGGGCGGGTGCAGTATCGCATCGCGCAGGAAGGCGAAGTCGTGGGCGCCGGATCGCGGATTCTCAACCTGGTGGATCTGGCCGACGTCTATATGACCTTCTTCCTGCCCACGCCGCAGGCCGGACGGGTCCAGGTCGGTCAGGAGGTCCGGATCGTGATGGACACCCTGCCGGACATGGCCGTTCCGGCGACGGTTTCCTATGTGGCCGACGTGGCGCAATTCACCCCCAAGACCGTGGAAACGGTCGAGGAGCGCGAAAAGTTGATGTTCCGAGTGCGCGCGCGCGTCGATCCCGCACTTCTGCAAACCTATATCGAATATGTCAAAACCGGCCTTCCCGGCATGGCCTATCTGCGCATCGATCCCGAGGTTGAGTGGCCGGCCTTTCTTTCCGAAATCGTGAAATGACACAGCAGGCGGATACAGGGCGCGACACCATTGCCGAGGTCTCGTCGCTCGGCCTGCGCTATGGCAAGACCGTGGCGCTGCGGGACATATCGCTTGCCCTCCCCGCCGGCAAGATGCTCGGCCTGATCGGGCCGGACGGGGTCGGCAAGTCGAGCCTCCTGGCTCTTTTGGCGGGATCGCGTGTGATCCAGGAGGGCGAGGTGCATGTGCTTGGCGGCGACATGCGTGACGCCGCGCATCGCCGCCGGGTCTGTTCGCGCATCGCCTATATGCCGCAGGGGCTGGGCAAGAACCTCTACCCGACCCTGTCGGTGTTCGAAAATCTCGACTTTTTCGGGCGGCTCTTCGGCCATGACCTGGCCGAGCGCGAAAAACGGATCGACGCCCTGCTGGCCGCAACCGGCATGTCGCCCTTCCGCGACCGGCCCGTCGCCAAGCTGTCGGGCGGGATGAAGCAGAAGCTCGGCCTGTGTTGCGCCCTGATCCACGATCCGGATTTCCTGATCCTCGACGAACCGACAACCGGGGTAGACCCGCTGTCGCGGCGCCAGTTCTGGGAACTGATCGAAAAGATCCGCGCGGACCGGCCGGGGATGAGCGTGATCGTGTCCACCGCCTACATGGAAGAAGCCGCGCGCTTCGACTGGCTGGTGGCGATGAATGACGGGCGGGTGCTTGATACCGGAACGCCCGCCGAATTGCTGCAACGCACCGGGACCGGGACGCTGGACGAGGCGTTCATCGTGCTGCTGCCCGAGGACGACCGGCGCGGATACGAGAAGGTTTCGATCCCGCCGCTGCAAGGCGCACATGACAAGATCGCGATCGAAGCCGAAGACCTGACCAAGCTGTTCGGCGATTTCACCGCGGTCGATTCCGTCAGCTTCCGCATCCGCAAGGGCGAAATTTTCGGCTTCCTCGGGTCCAACGGTTGCGGCAAGACGACCACGATGAAGATGCTGACCGGGCTGCTGGAACCGAGCAATGGCAAGGCCCAGCTTTTCGGCCATGAGGTCGATGCGCGCGACATGGCCACGCGGCGCCGCGTGGGCTTCATGAGCCAGTCCTTCTCGCTCTATACCGAACTGACGGTGCGGCAGAATCTCATCCTGCACGCCCGCCTCTTCGGCATCGACGAAGAAGAAATACCAGGCCGCGTCGAGGACATGGTCACCCGCTTCGACCTGGCCGCGGATATAGACAGCCTGCCCTCGGCCCTGCCTCTGGGCATCCGCCAGCGCCTCTCGCTGGCGGTCGCGCTGATCCACGGGCCCGAGATTCTGATCCTCGATGAACCGACCTCGGGCGTCGATCCGGTGGCGCGCGACGGGTTCTGGAAGCTCCTGGGGGAACTGTCACGCCGCGACGGGGTGACGATTTTCGTGTCGACCCATTTCATGAACGAAGCCGAACTTTGCGACCGGATCTCGCTCATGCATGCCGGGGACGTCCTGGTCAGCGATTCCGCCGAAGCGATCAAGGCCTCGAAAAACGCCGAAACCCTGGAAGAAGCCTTCATCGCGTACCTGGAGGAGGCGATCGGGACGCCGGAGGAAGAAACGCCCCCGCCCGCCCCCGAACCTGCCCCGCAGCCGGGGCGCCGCCGGTTCCCGGACGGCGCGCAAAGCACCTTCAGCCTGCGCCGGTTATACAGTTTCTTTCGGCTCGAATCCCTGCAGCTGCGGCGTGATCCGATCCGCCTCTTCACGGCGCTCATCGGTTCGGTCCTGCTGATGTTCGTGAACGGTTACGGCGTCAGCATGGATGTCGAGGACCTCACCTTCGCGGCACTTGACCGCGACAAGACCTCGATGAGCCGCGACTATATTCAGGATATCGCCGGGTCTCGCTATTTCATCGAGCAACCGCCGCTCGAAAGCCATGCCGAAATGGATGCACGAATGCGCGCGGGCGAACTTGGCCTCGCCCTCGAAATCCCGCCCGGTTTCGCGCGCCGGGTGGCGCGGGGCGAAACGGTGGAAATCGGCGCCTGGATCGACGGCGGCAATCCCCTGACCGCCAATACGGTCAGCGGCTATGTCCAGGGGATGCACGCGGACTGGCTTCAGCGCAAGGCGCGCGAAGCCTATGGCGATGCCGCGATCGCCGGCAATTTCGAACTTGTCACCCGCTTTCGCTACAACCCCGATCTCCAGAGCATCATCGCCATCGTCCCGGCGGTCATCCCCCTGCTGCTGCTGATGATCCCGGCGATCCTCGCCGCGCTCAGCGTGGTGCGGGAAAAGGAACTCGGGTCGATCATCAACCTCTATGTCACGCCGGCCACCCGGTTCGAATTCCTGCTTGGAAAACAACTGGCCTATGTCGCGCTTGCGTTTGTGAATTTCCTTCTGATGACCTTCATGGCCCTGACGATCTTCGGCGTTCCCTTCACGGGAAGCTTTGCCGCGCTGACGCTTTCGGCCATCCTTTACGTGATCGCGACGACGGCAATCGGGCTGTTCATTTCGGTCTTCATCTCCAGCCAGATCACGGCACTTTTCGCCACGGCAATGCTGACCATGATCCCGGGCGTGCAATATTCCGGCCTGATCGATCCGGTCTCCGCGCTGTCGGGCGCTGGCAGGATCGTGGGTGAAATCTATCCGACCTCATGGTTCATCACCGTGGCCCGCGGCACCTTCTCCAAGGGGCTCGGTTTTGAGGATCTTTCGCAAGCAATGACCATGATCGCGCTCGCCATCCCGGTGGTGCTCGGGCTCGCGACTCTTCTTCTCAGGAAACAGGCTAGGTGAACGGGATGAACATCCGAAATATCTTTCGCCTGGGGATCAAGGAACTGCGGGGACTGGTGCGCGATCCGATCATGGTCTTCCTGATCGTCTATTCGTTCTCGCACCTGATATACACCTCGGCCACGTCAGTGCCCGACGCGCTTGCCAATGCGGCGATCTCGATCGTGGACGAGGATCAGTCGCATCTCTCCTCGCGCATCACCTCGGCCTTCTACCCGCCCTATTTCGTAGCGCCGAACGTGATCTCGATAGACGAGATGGATACCCGCATGGATGCCGGGATGGATACGTTCGCTCTCGACATTCCGCCGGATTTCGAACGTGACGTTCTGGCCGGGCGGGTCCCCGCCATTCAGTTCAATATCGATGCGACACGCACCACGCAGGCCTTTACCGGCAGCGGCTATATTCAGCAGATCGTCACCAGCGAAGTGTCCGAATTCGTGGCGCATTACCGCTCTGCACCCAGCCTACAGGTCGATCTGGCGATGCGCGCACGCTATAACCCGTCGCTCGATCCCAGCTGGTTCGGCGCGATCAACAGCGTGATCCAGTCCATCACCATCCTGTCGCTCGTCCTCACCGGCGCCGCTCTCATCCGCGAAAAGGAACACGGCACGGTCGAACATCTGCTGGTCATGCCGGTCAGCGCGACCGAGATCATGCTGTCCAAGATCTGGTCGATGGGGCTGGTGGTCTTCGCCGGCTCGGCTTTCGCGCTCGTCGTGGTGATCCAGCAGTTTCTTGACGTGCCGATCCTCGGATCACTGCCGCTCTTCCTGGCGGGGTCGGCGCTGATGATCTTTGCGATGACATCCATGGGCATTTTCCTTGCGACGGTCGCCGGGTCGATGCCGCGCTTCGGGCTTCTTCTCATGCTCGTTCTGCTGCCGATCCAGATGCTGTCGGGGGGCATGACCCCGCGCGAAAGCATGCCCCAACTGGTCCAGGACATCATGCTTTTCGTGCCCAACACCCATTACATCCTGCTCTCGCAAGGCATCCTTTTCCGGGGGGCCGGGTTCGATGTGGTCTGGCCGCAGTTTCTGGCGCTCACCGTCATCGGCATGACGCTTTTCTGGTTCGCGCTCGGCCGTTTCCGGGCATTTCTGCGCTAGCAGCGCCTCGCGGTCCTATTCCCCCGCGGCCTGTCCGTTGCTCCGGGCGTCCTGCATCCAGTCGTCCAGCGCCGCGATCTGCTCGGCGCTCATCCGCAGGCCAAGCTTGGAGCGGCGCCAGACCACGTCTTCGGCCCGGACCGCATATTCTCGATCCATCAGCCAACGGACTTCGCGTTCGGTCAGGGTCGCGCCGAAGTCGCGGCCAAGATCGGCCGCGCTGCCCGCGTCGCCCAGCACCTCGGCCGCCTCGGTGCCATAGGCCCGGACCAGCCGCCGCGCCCAGAACGCGTCAAGGAAGGGATAGGCCGCCCGCAGCTCCGCGATCAGGCGGTCCACCCCATCCACCGGGAAATCCCCGCCAGGCAGCGCCGCGCCCCCGGTCCAGCGCCCGCCGGTACCGGGGAAGAACGGGCCGATCTTTTCCAGCGCGGATTCCGCCAGCCGGCGATAGGTGGTGATCTTGCCGCCAAACACGTTCAGCACCGGGGCGCCGGTGCTTTCGTCAAGCTTGAGCACGTAATCGCGCGTCGCCGCCGTGGCCGAACTGGCCCCGTCATCGTAAAGCGGCCGCACGCCGGAATAGGTCCAGACCACGTCGTCGCGCGACAACGGCGTCTTGAAATATTCGGAGGCGAAGGAAATCAGGTAGTCCTGTTCTGCCTCGGTACAGACCGGCGACCGGTCGGGATCGTCGTGATCCGCATCGGTGGTGCCGATCAGGGTGAAATCGGTTTCATAGGGAATGGCGAAGATGATCCGGCCATCGGTGCCCTGGAAGAAATAGCATTTGTCGTGATCGAACAGGCGGCGCGTCACGATATGGCTGCCGCGCACCAGCCGGACCCCCGCGCCGTTGTCCAGATGCACGGTGTCGCGGATCACCTTGCCCACCCAGGGCCCCGCCGCGTTGACCAGCATCTTGGCCCGGATCGCGCGCGTTTCGCCGCTGTCGGCGTCTTCGACCTGCACCGTCCACAGCCCGTCTTCGACCACGGCCGACACGACCCTGCTCCGCGTCATGATGCGCGCGCCATGTGCTTCGGCATCGCGGGCGTTCAGCACGACAAGCCGGGAATCCTCCACCCAGCAGTCGGAATATTCATAGGCCTTGTGGAACTTGTCCTTCAGCACCGACCCGGCCGGATCCCGCGTCAGGTCGACCGTCCGCGTACCGGGCAGAATCTTGCGCCCGCCCAGGTGGTCATACAGGAACAGCCCCAGCCGGATCAGCCAGGCCGGGCGGCGCCCCTTCATCCAGGGCATGAAGACGCCAAGAAGCCGCGATGTCGGCGTATCCGCCTCGAACCGCATGTCGCGGTGATAGGGCAGCACGAAGCGCATCGGCCAGCTGATATGCGGCATCGCGCGCAGCAGCACCTCGCGTTCGGTCAGCGCCTCGCGCACCAGCCGGAATTCGAAATATTCCAGGTAACGCAGCCCGCCATGAAACAGCTTGGTCGAGGACGAAGACGTGGCCTGCGCCAGATCGCCCATTTCGGCCAGCGTGACGGAAAGCCCCCGCCCTGCCGCATCCCGCGCGATGCCGCAGCCGTTGATGCCGCCGCCAATGACGAACAGATCGACGGCGTGATCGCCAGAATTGCCGTTTTCCATCCTGTTATCCTTTCCTCGCCCGCCTCAAAGGGGCCAGGCCGCCACCGAATTCGTGACGCCCGCGCCTTCCAGCGCCCGCCTGAGGGGGGCCTCCGGCGGGCGGGAACGAAGTCACTCCTTGCGTTGCAGCGCGATCATCATCAGCGCCAGGGCCGACGATCCGATCATCAGCAACAGCGACACCGCGTTCAGCAGCGGGGTCGAACCCTCTTTCATCCGGTCGAACATCGCGATGGTCAGCGGCGCGTCCGACCCGACCAGCATCAGGGTCGTGTTGAAGTTCTCGAAGCTCATCAGGAAGGCCACCACGAACCCGCCGATCAGCGCCGGCAGCAGGAAGGGCAGCGTCACCGTGCGCACCGCGGTCAGGTGGCTTGCCCCGAGGTTCAGCGCGGCCTCTTCCAAGGACCGGTCGAACTTGTGCAACCGCGCGGAAATCACCAGTGTCACGATCGTGGTCACGAAGGAAAACTGCCCCAGGATGACCAGCGGCAGACCGGGACGCAAAGCTTCGATATCCCAGCCGATCGTTTCCTCGATCCCGTTGGCCGCGGTCGAGGAGAAGACGAGGATGGAAATGCCCAGCACGATACCCGGGATGACCAGCGGCAGCAGCATCAGCATGTAGAAGAAGCTTTTCATCCGGAAATCGTAGCGGTTGAACAGGAAGGCGTTGGTCGCCCCCAGGGCCACGGCCATCAGCGACACGAAGAACGCGATGAAGGCCGAATTGCCAAGCGCCCGCAGGATGGGCCGTTCATGGAACACGCCGATCATCGGGCGTTCGCTGCCGAAGAACCAGGCCAGCGTGCCGCCTTCCCACGGCAGCGATGGAAACTGGCTGTTGTTGAAGGCGAACACCGACACCACCACGAGAGGCAGCGCCAGATAGAGGAAGAACAGCGCCACGTAGGCGCGGTAGCCATAGCGGACAAGGCGGGGTTGGCGGATTGTCGGGATCATCTGTTACCCCATCGTCTTTTCAAGCGTCTGGCCGGACAGTTTCAGCGTGCCCCAGACAATGATCGAAGACAGCAGCAGCAGCATGAAGCCGAAGGCCGCGCCCAGTTCCCAGTTGAAGCGTACGATGAACTGCGAATAGATCAGCTCGGTGAACCACAGGCTGTCCTTGCCGCCCAGCATGGTGGGGGTCAGGTAATTGCCCAGCGACAGCATGAACACCACGATCGATCCCGACACGATGCCCGGCATCGCGTGCGGGATGACGATTTCGCGCATCACCGAAATGCCGTTGCCGCCAAGGTCGTACCCGGCCTCGATCACGCTGTCGTCGAGGCTTTCCATCGTGGTGATCAGCGGCACCACCATGAACAGCATCGAGGTATAGACCAGCCCCACCATCATGGAGACGTCGTTATACAGCATCTCGACCGGCTGATCGGCCAAACCGGCCCATTGCAGCAGGCTGGAAAACACGCCGGTTTCGCGCAGCAGGATCATCCAGCCGAAGGTCCGCACCAGTTCCGACACCCAGAACGGCACCAGGCACAGCAGGAACAGCGCCGATTGCAGACGTCCCTTGGCGATCTTGGCGATGTAGAAGGCGACCGGGAACCCGATCACCAGGGTCAGGGCGGTGGCCAGAACCGACATCAGCGCGGTGCGCGCGAAGGTCAGCATGTAAAGCGGTTCGCGGAAAAACGTCAGGTAGTTGGCAAGGCTGGTGTCGTATTTGCCCACGCCGACACGTTCGCGGATCGAGATCAGGAACATGTCGATATGCGGGATGATGATCAGCAGCCCCAGCCACAGGATCAGCGGCGAGAACAGCAGGATAAATCCGAGTTTCGATCCAGCGCGCATCACTCAAACACCTTCGTGAAATCGTCCGACGCGGCGAAGGCGTTGGCCTGTTCGCCCGACCATCCCAGATGCAGCGCGTCGCCCCGGCTGATACCGGAAAATTCGCCCGATTGCGGCAGGGTCGCCTCGATCTCCTGGCCGTTTTCGGCCCTGACGATCAACCGGCTGGCCGCCCCGTTGAACAGGATCGACGACACGGTGCCGCGCATGGTGTTTTCGAATTGCGACAGTTCGTCGGCGCTCCGGCCGACGCGGATCGCTTCGGGCCGGACATAGATATCAGCGGCGGCGCCGACAGACAGGCCGCGACCCTGGTCGCTGCCGGTCATCGTCAGCCCGGCCTCGGTGGTGATCTGCAGCTGTCCACCTTCGGCGCGGGTCACCTTGCCCCGCCAGCGGTTGCTGTCGCCCACGAAGCCCGCGACGAAGGCGGTTTCGGGGCGGTAATAAAGGTCCTGCCCGGTGCCGACCTGTTCGAACCGCCCGTTGTTCATAACGGCGATCTGGTCGGACATGACCAGCGCTTCGGACTGGTCGTGGGTGATATAGACAAAGGTGGTGTCGAACTCGGCCTGCAGCGACTTGAGCTCGATCTTCATATGCTCGCGCAGCTTCAGGTCCAGCGCGCCCAGCGGTTCGTCCAGCAGCAGAACGTCGGGTTCCAGAACCATGCAGCGGGCGATCGCCACACGCTGTTTCTGGCCGCCCGACAATTCGTTGACCTTGCGCTGGCCGATCCCCGGCAGGCCGATCCGTTCCAGGACCTCGCCCACCTTGCGGGTGATTTCGTCCTGCGCGATGCCCTTGCGGCGCAACCCGTAGCCGATGTTGTCGGCGATATTCATCATCGGGAACAGCGCCAGATGCTGAAACACCATGTTCACCGGGCGCTTGTTGGGCGGCACGTCCAGCACCGAACGGCCCTTGATCCGGATATCCCCCGAAGTCGGGTCGATGAAGCCCGCAACCATCCGCATGATGGTGGTCTTGCCGCAGCCCGACGGGCCCAAAATGGAAAAGAAGGACCCGGCGGGAACCGAGAAGGACACATTGTCCACCGCAGTGAAGGCGTCGAATGTCTTGGTCAGATTCTGAATTTCAAGATCTTGGAGCGTCATGCAAAACTCGATCAAATTGCTCACCCCCGAACCTGAGGTCCGGGGGTGATCGTTGGTGGTTAACGTGGAAACGGACGGATCAGTTGGCGGCTTTCACGCGGTCAAGCGCGGCGCCTTCGATCATTTCCAGACCGGCGGGAACCGGCGGATACCACTTGATGTTGTCCACGGCTTCGGGCGGGAAGCTCGCCTGGTAGCGGGCTTTCAGGTCGGCCGAAACGAATTCGTCCGCGCCCTTCGAAGCGGTGAAGTTGCCCGCCGCGTCAGTGATCTTGGCGGCGATTTCCGGACGCATCACGAAGTTGATCCAGTCATAGGCGGCGGCATCCGACTTGCCCTTGGCGGGCAGAACGAAAGTGTCGATCCAGCCCAGGGCGCCGGAGGCCGGTGCCACGAAGGTGATGTCGGGGTTGTCGGCGTTCAGCTTCCAGCCGCCGGTATCCCAGGCCATCGAGGCAACGACTTCGCCCGAACGCAGCAGGCCCATCAGTTCGTCACCGCCGCCCCAGTAGGTTTTGACGTTGGGTTTGCAGTCGATCAGCTTGGCTTCGACCTGGTCGATGATGTCCTTATAGGCGGCTTCGTCACCATAGGCGGCGAACGGGTCCAGACCCATGGCATAGCCGAACCCGATCAGGGTCGGGCGCTTCAGGCGATAGGACACCTTGCCCGCGGCGTCGGCGTTACACAGGTCGGTGTAATCCTTCACACCGGCGGCCTTGGCGGTATCGACGACCAGACCCGAGGTGCCCCAGACATGCGGCACGCCGTAGACTTCGCCGTCGACGGTGGTGTTCGTCTTGGTCGCTTCCAGCATCGAACCGATGAACTGACCGGCGTCGATCTTGCTCAGGTCGATCGGCTTGTAGATGCCGAATTCCGCCTGCGGGCCGGCGATGCGGTCCTGGCTGGGCTGGGCAAGGTCGAAACCGCCGCCACGGGTGGCGCGCAGCTTGGCGATCATTTCCTCGTTATTGGACAGGGTCACTTCGACGGTGTGGCCGGTTTCCTTCTCGAACATCGCGACCACGTCTTCGGGCGCATAACCGCCCCAGGTCAGCAGGCGCAGCGTGTCTGCATTTGCGATGCCGGCAAAGCCGATTGCGGCGACACTGGCAGTGGAGAGAAGCGTTGCCGCCCTCTGGAATACGGATTTCATAGTTACCTCCAAGTGATTTACCTGCGTTGTTTCAGGCTTGTGAAAATTCAAATCCAAAAACACCGCAAAGACTTACGAATGATATTGACCAACCAGTCAAATTAAACCGGTGACAGATTTCTATGTCAATTGTGTAACATCATGATCCGCGCGGTTGCCGCGAGGGAACCGGGAACACCTGCCCGGTGACGCAGCACTTGCCCCGATGCCGCTTGCAGGGGCGCGTGAAAAAACCGCCCGGCCCTGCTTGAGCAGCCCCAAGCTCTATACCCAAAACGCCCGCGGCGTGTCTTGGGGGGCGTCAGCCTGTCATGTACGGGCAACAATTGCTTGCGGGGTCAAGAGCGGGACAGGGATTGATCCAAGCCGGATAACGCGGGCGCCACGATCTCAGCTCGCCTCCCGCGCATCCAGCCAGGAACGGATGATCTTCCGGTGGCGCTCGGCATCGTAGCTCGGGAAATGGCCGCCATGGACCAGGCGCACCGGCAAATCGTAAAGCCGCACCATCGAGCGGTAATAATCCGCGGCATCGGCGTGATAGGTGTCTTCGATCAACTCGCCGTCGTAAACGATATCGCCGGAAAACAGGATCCCCGTCGCCGCCTCCCACAGGGCGATGCCGCCCGGGGAATGGCCCGGCGTGTGGATCACCTCGAAATGCCGGTCGCCCAGGTCGATCACGTCGCCATCCTCCAGCAGACGGGTCGCCCCGGCGGCCTTCACCGAGTAGTCCTGAGACAGATAGGGGGACGGCGGCAGTTTATCGAAAATCTCGTCGGTGACGTAAGGATCGGCCAGCGTTGCCGCCCGGGTCGGATCGGCCAGGATATCGGCCTCGGCGCAATGCACCGCGCGGTCGTCGAATTCGTGATGGCAACCGATATGGTCGAAATGGGTATGGCTGGCGACGGCCGTCAACTTGCGCTCGGTCACCAGCGGCACCCATTGGCGCAGCGACACAACGCCCATGCCGCTGTCCACCAGCATGTCCCGGTCGCGCCCACGCACATGCCACATGTTGCAGCGGTAGAACGGCTGAATGAAGGGTTCGTCGATCAGAGTGACATCGTCGCCCAGCCGCTGAACCCTGTACCAGTCTTCGGGGCGGGCGCGCTCCATTCTCAGGCCTCCTTCGGGAAGACCAAGAAATCCCCGGGCTTCGCCGACAGTGTCAGGGTTTCACCCGCCGTGGGCAAGGCCCCGGCGGGCAGATGCGCGATCAGCACCATGTCCGGCGCGGCGTCTGGCACCAGATGCGCCCGGCAATGGGTGCCGAAAAAGGCCGCATCGCGGACCCGCGCCGGGCCGAGCGTCACGCCCCCCTGCCCGGTCTCCATCGCCTCGGGCCGCAGGCAGACGGTCGCTTCGCCACTCCCCCCGGCGGCAACCGGCAGCAGGCCGAACGCGGTTTCGATGCCTTGGGAGGTGATGCGGCCGGGGATATGGTTCATCTCGCCCATGAAATCGGCGGCGAACAGGGTCGCCGGTTCGTTGTAGATCCGCGCGGGCGCGCCGTGGTCTTCGATCCGGCCCGCATTCATCACCACGATCCGGTCGGCGATTGCCATCGCTTCTTCCTGATCGTGGGTGACGTGGACGAAGGTGGTGCCGACCTGCCGCTGGATCGCCTTCAATTCGTCCTGCATGGCGCGGCGCAGCTTCAGGTCCAGCGCGCCCAGCGGCTCATCAAGCAGCAGAACATCGGGTTCCACCGCCAATGCCCGGGCCAGCGCGACGCGCTGGCGCTGGCCGCCCGACAGTTCGTGCGGACGCTTGCCCGCCTCGGCGCGCAGCCCCACCAGGTCCAGCATCGCCTCGGCCCGGGCATGGCGTTCCTTCCGCCCTGCCCCGGCCATGCGCAGCCCGAAGGCAACATTGTCGCGCAGGCTCATATGCGGGAACAGCGCGTAGTCCTGGAACATCGTCGTAGTGGGACGTTTCGCCGGGGCCACCCGGGTCATATCGCGCCCGCCGATCAGCACCTTGCCCTGGGTCGGTTCGACAAAACCGCCGAGCACCGACAGGAGCGTGGTCTTGCCGCAGCCCGAGGGCCCCAGCAGGGTGACGTATTCGCCCGCCTCGATCTCCAGCGAAACGTCACGCAAGGCGTGGTAGGTGCCGAACCAGTGATTGAGGTCGGACAGGGTGACAGGCGCGGTCATTTGCGTCTCCGGAAGACGAGGATTTCAAGGAACAGAACGACGGTGATCGAGATCAGGAAAACAAGGCTGCCGATCGCGTTCAGGCGCGGCGACAGGCCCGAGCGCAGCAGCGACCAGATTTCCACCGGCAGGGTCACGTCGAACCGGGTCAGCAGGAAGGAGATGATGAATTCGTCCCAGCTCAGCGTCACCGACAGGAAGAAGGCGGCGGCGATGGACGGCAGCAGGATCGGCACGGTGATCAGCCCGATCACCTGCGCCTCGTTCGCGCCAAGATCGCGCGCGGCGCGTTCGGCGTTCTGCTGCTGCGCCCCCATCGAGGCGTAGATGATCGCGAAGGCCAGCGGCAGGTTGATCACCACGTGGCCGATCCCCGCTGTCCACAGCGACAGCCCCAGCCCGCTGCGGGTCAGCACGATCAGCAGACCCAGCCCCACGATCAGGTAACTGACCGTCAGCGGCGCGATCAGCAGCCCGCGGGCGAAAACCGACCCGGGCAGCACATGGCGGGCCAATCCGTAGGCGGCCAGAAAGCCCAGCGACACCGCCACGGAGGAGGACCCGAAGGCCACGAACAGCGAATTGCGAAGCGCCTCCATCAGGTCGGCGTCGCCCAGGATTTCGCCGTACCAGCGCAGCGACGGGCCGTTGAAGGGCGGCACCGGCAAGCTGCCGGACTGGAACGAAAACAGCACCAGCGCGCCCACCGGCAGGTAGATGAAGACAAAGGCGGCCAGAAGATAGGCCCAGGGCAGCGCGCGCATCATATCCGGTCCAGCCTCAACCAGCGGGCCGATGCCAGATAGGCCAGCGTCACGATCCCCATCAGCACGATGGCCAACGCCGAGGCGAGCGGGAAATCGGCCCTCCGGCCCAGCTGCACCATGATCACCTGCGGCACCGTCAGTTCGGTATTGCCGCCCAGGATCTGCGGCGTCACGTAATCGCCGATGCACAACACGAAGGTCAGGAACGCCCCGGTCACGATCCCCGGCAGGGTCAGCGGCAGGATCACGTGGCGGAAGGTCTGCAGCGCGTTGGCGCCCAGATCCATCGCCGCGCGGCGGTAATTGGGCGACAGCTGGATCAGGTTGGCATAGATCGTCAGCGTCAGCAGCATCACGAAGAAATGGACAAAGCCGGTGACGGTGGCAAAGCGCGTATTGGCCAGCGTGACCGGCTCGGAAATCAGCCCCAGCCCGATCAGCGCCTTGTTCACCACGCCTTCGCGCGCCAGCACCAACAGCCAGGCGTAGGACCGCACCACGTAAGAGGTCCAGAACGGCAGGATCGACAGCAACAGCGCCAGCCGCCGCCAGCGTTCGGGCACGCGGAAGGCGATGATCCAGGCCAGCGGATAGGCCAGCAGCACCGACACCACCGTGACGGTCAGGGTGATTTCCAGCGACACAAGGATGGCGCGCCAGAGATAGGCCTTCTCGGCCAGCTCGGCGTAGTTTTCAAAGGAAAAGCCCCAGATCAGGGTCCTGCCCTTCATCGTGGCAAGGCTCATCGCGCCCATCACGACGAAGGGCACGACGAAAAAGGCAATCGTCCACAAAAGGGCCGGGGCGACGAAGCCCCAGCCCGTTATGCGGTCGCGCATCCGGGTCATTGCTGCAGCGTTTCCAGCCACAGGTCCTGCATCTCGATATCGAGATCGGCGTCAGGCGCGGGGTAAAGCTGCGTCAGCGCCAGGTAATCGGGCTGCTGGTCCCAGCGAAGGATCGCTTTCTGATCGTCGCTCAGAACCTCACCGGCCTTGGCGTTGGCGGGCATCCCCCAGAAGCAGGACGAGGTGGCCAGACGCGCCTGCCCTTCCGGGCTGGCGATGTATTTGACGAACTCCAGCGCCAGGTCGGGCTTTTCCGTCCCGGCGACCACGCCGATGGATTGCGCCCAGCGAACCGCGCCTTCCTTGGGGATGGTCCAGGTCAGTTCGGGCTGTTCTTCGGCCAGAACCGCGGTCAGCCACTCGCCGCCGCCCACCACGATATCGACCTCGCCGGTGGCCAGCGCGGTCTGCGCCGCGACGACACCGGCGACCGAGGCCGCGTGCGAGCGCATGGTGGACAATTCGCTGCCGATCGCGGCGAGGTCATCCGACCCGATCTCGGCGGTCTTGATGCCCTTGGCGATCGCCGCCATGCCCATCACCGGCAGGTAATAGTCATAGATCGAAATGCGGCCGTCGTATTTTTCCGACCAGGCGGTGGAAAGGCTTTCCATGTCGACCGGATCGACCTTGCTGGAATTGTAGGAAATCGTGTTGTAGCCGAATTTTTCGGTCACCGCGTAGGTCACGCCATCGACGCTGTTATTGTCGGCCATCACCACTTCGGGGAAGAAATCGCCGGTCGGCAGCTGGTCTGTGGGCAGCGGGGCAAGGATGCCCGCCTCGACCGCGCGGAACACGTCGATGCCGTCGATGACCAGAACGTCCCAGTCGCCGGGGCGCGATTGTTCCAGCAGCGCCAGCGCCGCGCCGGTGCCTTCGTATTCGCGCAGGTTTACCTTGACGCCATGGGCGGCTTCGAACGGTTCGATCAGCGCCGGGTCGGTATGGTCGCACCAGACAAGCGCGTTGAGTTCTTCCTGCGCCGAAGCGGCACCCGCCGCGGCGGTCAGGATCGTGGTACTATGAAGGATCTTCTGCAGGCGGTTCATTAGGGATTCTCCCGGTTGTTGGACAGGTCGGCCGCTTTGAGTGCGGTTCTTGAAGAAAAAAGTTGAACTCATTCATTTTTGTAGTCAACAATAATTTTATACGAACCCCAACAGGATGGCGGATGCCGATGCCCGGATTGCGCAACAAACAGAAACGTGCCCGCGAAAGACGCATTCTCGAAGCGGCGGTGACGAAATTTCGGGCAGAAGGGTATCGCGCGGTCCGGATCGAAGACCTTGCCGAGATGGCCGAAGTATCGGTGGGAACGGTCTATAACTACTACCGCACCAAGGGCGACATCCTGATCGCGACGGTGGCGATGGAGGTCGAAGAGGTTCTGGCCTCGGGCGCGGAAATCATCGCCAACCCGCCCCGGGGCGTCGATGACGCGATCCTGTCGCTGATTCATCAGTATTACGACCATTCGCTGATCTACCTGACCAAGGAAATGTGGCGCACCGCCATGGCGCTGTCGATCGAAAGCCCCGACACGCCGAACGGCCAGCGCTACAGCGAACTGGACCAGCAACTGGCCGGACAGGTGACCGAGATGATCCGCGCCCTGCAGGACCGGGGCGAAGTGCGGCCTGATCTTGACCCGGCCCCTTTGGGCCAGTTGATCTTCAACAACCTGAACCAGATGTTCATCGAATTCGTGAAGGATGACGAGATGACACTTGATACCCTGTTCGACCATGTCACGGCGCAAACCCGCCCCCTCGCCCGCCTGATCGGCAAAGGGGGTGCCGCATGACACGTTTCAACCAACCGCTTGGCGGCAACGACATGCCGCGTTTCGGCGGCCCCGCCACCATGATGCGGCTGCCCAGCCAGGACAGCGCCGAAGGGCTGGACGCCTGTTTCGTCGGCATCCCGATGGATATCGGCACCTCGAACCGGCCCGGTACCCGGCTAGGCCCGCGCCAGATCCGCGACGAAAGCCGGATGCTGCGCCCCTATAACATGGCCACCCGCGCCGCGCCCTTCGACAGTTTGCAGGTCGCGGATATCGGCGATGTGCCGATCAACACGTTCGACCTGAAGAAATCCGTCGACATCATCACCGATCATTACCGTGATATCCTGTCCCACGGGACGATCCCGCTGACGCTTGGCGGCGATCACACGCTGACCTGGCCGATCCTGCGCGCGATCAAGGAAAAGCACGGTCCCGTCGCGCTGATCCATATCGACGCCCATGCCGACATCAACGACGAGATGTTCGGCGAAAAGGTCGCCCATGGCTGCCCGTTCCGCCGCGCGTGGGAAGATGGCTGCCTGCAAAACGACAAGGTGTTCCAGATCGGTCTGCGCGGCACCGGTTACGCGCCCGAGGATTTCGACTGGGGCCGCGACAAGGGCTGGACCGTGGTGCAGGCCGAAGAATGCTGGCACCGGTCGCTTGTGCCGCTGATGGAACAGGTGCGCGACACCATCGGCGATGCGCCGGTTTACCTGAGCTACGACATCGACAGTCTCGACCCCGCCTTTGCGCCGGGCACCGGAACAGTGGAACCGGGCGGGCTGACCACGTGGCAGGCGCTGGAAATCGTGCGCGGTTGCGCCGGACTGAACCTGGTGGGGGCCGACCTGGTTGAGGTGTCGCCGCCCTATGACGCGACCGGCAATACCGCCCTGATTGCCGCTAACCTGCTGTTCGAAATGCTGTGCGTGCTACCTGGCGTTTCGCACGCTTAAGGCAAAAGGCTGGCTTAGGGGCGGCCCCTAGCCGCCCTTCAGCCGCCGCATGAGATAGACCTCACTGTCCGGCCGCACCGGGATGTTGCGGCCGGCGGTGGTGATTTCACCGTCCACCGCCACCGATATGCCCGCCTCGATCACCGGGGCAAGCCCGGGATATTTCTCGATCAGGGCATCCAGGGCCTTGCCGATGGTGTCGGCCTCGACCTCCACCACCAGTTCGCCATCGGTGAACCGGCGCAGGCCGGACCAGAGGTTGATCTCAACCATCCTGCCCCGCCTGGATCGCCGCCAGCACCTTGACCGGCGTCATCGGCAGGTGGCGCAACCGCTGCCCCGTCGCCGCCGCCACCGCGTTGGCGATGGCCGGAAGCGGCGGGGCGATGCCGGTTTCACCGACACCACGCACACCGTAAGGATGGCCGGGATTGGGCACTTCGACGATCACCGTGTCGATCTTCGGCAGGTCCGACGCGACAGGCACCCGGTAATCGAGGAAGGTGGCGTTTTGCAGCCGCCCGTCCTCGCCATAGACATATTCCTCGTTCAGCGCCCAGCCGATGCCCTGGACGGCACCGCCCTGGAACTGGCCTTCGACATAGGCGGGATGGATCGCCCGGCCCGCGTCCTGCGCCACCAGGTAGCGCAGGATCTTGGTATGCCCGGTTTCCGGATCGACCTCGACATCGACGACATGGGTGCCGAAGCTGACACCGACACCGTCGGGGAAGCCTTCGTAATGGCCGGCGATCGGCCCGCCGGTGGTGCTCATCTTGCCGGCGATCTCGCCGATTTTCATCGGCGGGAACTTCCCGGCATTGGGACCGGCGGGCTGGGCCGCGCCATCGATCCATTCGACCGCGTCCGGATCGATATCCCATTCCACCGCCGCGCGTCGGCACATTTCGGCGATGGCCTGTTCGGTGGCGATCACCGCCGCCTTTCCGGTGGCGAAGGTCGCCCGGCTGCCGTGGGTGGGTTCGTTGATGCCAAGCGCGCCGGTTTCGACCACGTTCACGCGGACATGTTCGTAAGGAACGCCCAGCGTTTCACCCACCATCATCGCCAAGGAGGCACGGCTGCCGCCGATATCCGGCGTGCCGACCGACACCTGCGCGGTGCCGTCTTCGGCGATCGCCATCGAAACCGCGGTGTCGCCGTTATAGTTGAACCAGAACCCCGAAGCGACGCCGCGCCCCTGGTTCGGCCCCAAGGGCACCGCATAGTTCGGGTGCGCCTTCACCGCTTCCAGCGTCTCGACCAGGCCGATCTTGTTGTAGGTCGGGCCGTAGCTGGCCTTGGTGCCCTCGCGGGCGGCGTTCTTCAGCCTCACCTCGACCGGGTCGAGCCCCAGTTCGCGGCACATTTCATCGACCAGGCTTTCCACCGCGAAGGCCGCCATCGGCGACCCGGGCGCGCGGTAGGCCGCGGCTTTCGGCCGGTTGGCCAGCACGTCGAAGCCTTCGTGATAAACCGCGGGCATATCGTAATTGGCGAAGGCGCAATCAAGCGCCGAATCCACCGGCGCGCCGGGGAAGGCCCCGCCCTGCATCCGGAACACCGCCTTGCCCGCGGTCATTTTCCCGTCTTTGGTCATGCCGATTTTCACATCCATCGAGGCCGAGGCGGTCGGCCCGGTGGCGCGCAGAACCTCGGCGCGGTTCATCACCAGCTTGACCGGACGTCCCCCTGCCTTCTTGCTCAGCGCCAGCGACAGCGGTTCCATGAACACCATGGTCTTGCCGCCGAAACCGCCACCGATTTCCGACGCGGTTACGCGCAGCTGCGCGACCTCAAGCCCCAGCACGGCCGAACACATCTGGCGGATGAACCAATGCCCCTGGGTGCAGACCCACATCTCGCCCTTGCCGTCGGCGCCCAGCTGGCCGACGCAGGCCTGCGGTTCGATATAGCCCTGGTGGGTGGCCTCGGTGAGGTAGGTCTTTTCCATCACCAGATCGGCGGCGGCGAACCCGGCGTCGAGATCGCCGTGGCCGTAATCGATATAGCGCACTACGTTGGGCGGGAAGCCTTCGGGCACCGAATGATCGGCCGATCCCGGGCGGATCGCCGGGGCATCAGGCTTGATCGCGTCATCCACGTCGATGACATGCGGCAGGAGTTCGTATTCGACCTCGATCAGCGCGGCGGCGTCCTGCGCCAGCAACGCCGAAGTCGCGGCGACGGCGGCGACCGCATGGCCGTCATAGAGCGCCACGTCCCCCGCCATGCTGTTTTCCTGCAGGTTCCAGTCCTCGCCGGTCAGCCCGGTCGGGAAATCTGCCCGGGTGACCACCGCCTTGACCCCTTCGAGCGCCAGCGCCTTGGAGGCATCGATCTTCTTGATCCGCGCATGGGCGTGGGGCGAACGGACCACCGCCCCCCACAGCATCCCCGGCATCGTCATATCCGCGCCATAGCGCGCCCGCCCGGTGACCTTGTCGAGCCCGTCGGGACGGTTGGGCCGGGTGCCGACCAGTTTGAATTCGGTGTTGAACTCGTCCTTCGCCATCAGGCCGCCCCCCGCATTTCCGCCGCCGCGTCCATCACGGCGTTTACGATCTTGTCATAGCCGGTGCAGCGGCACAGATTGCCCGCCAGCCAGTAGCGCACCTCGCTTTCGCTCGGATCCGGGTTCTGGTCCAGCAACGCCTTGGCCGCGACCAGGATGCCGGGGGTGCAGAACCCGCATTGCAGCGCCGCATGTTCGATGAACTTGCGCTGCAGCGGATGCAGGTCGTCGCCGCGGGCCATCCCTTCGATGGTGTCGACGGTCTTGCCCTCGGCTTCGACCCCGAGCACGAGGCAGGAACTGACCAGCCGCCCGTCGAGCATGACCGAACAGGCGCCGCAATCGCCGGTGCCGCAGCCTTCCTTCGACCCGGTCAGACCAAGGCGGTCGCGCAGGCAATCCAGCAGCGTTTCGCGCGGATCGGCGAGGAATTCGACCGTGTCGCCGTTCACGGTGGTGGTGACGTGGATCTTGCTCATTTCCCGGCTCCTTTCGCGCGGGTATAGGCGAGGCGCGCAACTCGTTGCGCCATCACGCCTGAAACATGGGTGCGGAACTCTGCCGTACCTCGTTTGTCGCTGATCGGGGTGGCCGCCGCGCGGGCGGCATCGGCCAGCGCCTCGAGCGCGGCGTCGTCCAGCGTGGTGCCGATGATGGCATCCGCCGCCGCCTGCACCGTGATCACCGTGGGGGCGACCGCGCCAAGCGCGACGCGCGCTTCGCTGATCGTGTCGCCGTCCAGGCGCAGGTTCACTGCGCAGCCCACCACGGCGATATCCATTTCCGTGCGCGGGATGAAACGCAGATAGGCATCGCCGCCGTTTTCCCCGCGCGGCGGCAGGGAAATGGCGGAAATCACTTCGCCCGGCTGCAGAACCGTGCGGCCCGGCCCGGCCGGAATTTCGGCCACCGGAACCTCGCGGCTGCCATTCACGCCGGTCACCGTCACGGTTGCACCTGCCGCGACCAGCCCCGGCACGCTGTCGGCCGCGGGCGATCCGTTGCACAGGTTGCCCACGAGGGTCGCGCGCCCCTGCACCTGGGTCGATCCGACCAGTTCCATGCCTTCGACCACGCCCGGCCAGTCGCGGCACAGCGCGTCATGTGCGCCCAGTTCGGCCCCCGCAACGGCAATGCCGATGCGCCAGCCGCCCTCCGGCGTGCGGGTGATGTCGCGCACGCCCGGGATATGTTTGAGATCGATCAGGTCATCGGGGATCACCGCGCCCGCGCGCATCTGAACCAGGACGTCGGTGCCGCCCGCCAGGAAACGCGTCACGCCACCGCAAGCCGCAGCGATTTTCACGGCATCTTCGAATGTCGCAGGTGTATGATAGTGCATCATGCTTCCTTGTTTGTTTGTCGCCATGAAAGCAGTAACGGCTGCCGCTCACAAGTCGATGGCGGCATTCTGAACCGCCTTTTTCATCACTGCCTTTATTGCTGGAAGCGTCCGGCACCATCTGCAAACCGATGTCAAGAGATGGGGGCGGCATCATCCGAACATCATCCGGAACTACGCTCCGAACGCCCAATTTCCCATCTAATGCATCGACGCGAACATGCCCTCCGCACGGAGGGCTTTGCCATTCGCCCCTATGGCTTCCAGCGCCGAAAGGACATCGCAATTGGCTCCGTTTTGCGCCCCAAAAGTCATCGATATGTTGAGAACACCGCATCCCACACAAACCGTCTGATGACAGATGACGAGGATCAGCGCACAAGAATAACGACTATTTCTCAGAGACTTCTCTGCAGGTATGCAGGATAACCGGCCCGTCGATCAGGGCGTCGGCCTTTCCGAAAAACGCGGCAACGGCGGGCGAGGAATTATGCCTGTCTTTCGCGTCTTCGGAGGTGAACCGTTCGAATGTCGTGAAAACGGATGGGTCCGACAGGTCTTGCGAGATATGAAACCCGACAGTGCCCGGTTCATTTGCCGCGACATAGTCCGCAACGGCGCAAAGCGCCTCTTGAAGGGCGTCCGCCTGAGCGGGTTTGGCCCGGATGACGGCCGTAATCGTGATCATGAAGCTTTCCCCTGCCCGGTTGGATGTGCAGGCCGGCCCGAACGCGGCCGGCCTGCTGTGTTGCCGGTTACTGTGCCGGCGTCAGATCGGCGCTCGCCTTGGCCGGGGACGCAGTGCCCACAGTGGCCTCATAAGCCGCTGCGGCGGCATAGATCGTGCTTTCCGAATAATCCGCGCCGGTCAGCATCAGGCCGACCGGAAGCCCGTCCACCTCGCCGCACGGGATCGACATCGAGGGATGGCCGGTCACGTCGAATTGCGAGGTGTTGGCGATCATCTCGAAGGCGCGGGTGATGACTTCGGTGATGGACGCGCCGGGTTCCGGCAGCTTCGATGCGGTGATCGGCAGGGTCGGCATCAGCAGCAGATCGTAGGTGGCGAAGGCCGCGTCGTAGCTTGCCTTGACCTTGCGCGCGAGGTTCTGCGCCTTGGCGTAGTAGCGGCCGTTATAGTGGTCGATCGCATATTGCCCCAGCAGCATGCAGATCTTGAGACTTTCGGACAGATCGTCGGCCTTTTCGCGCCAGCCAGCGTGGTAATCGAGAAGACCCACGTCATAGGCGCCTTTCCAGTTCATGCCCATGCCGTTGCCCTGCATCATCTGCCACTGCAGGCCCTCGATGGCGACCGGGCCCCAAACGGCGGCGGCCAGCAAGTGATCGGGGATCGACACCTCTTCGACGATGGCGCCGAGGCTGCGATAGGCTTCCGCGGCTTCCTTCACCGCGTCGGCCACGCCGGGCATCAGGTTGGCGGCGGCGAAGCCTTCCTCCACCACGGCGATCTTCATGCCCTTCACGCCCTTGTCCAGCGCCTCGGTATAGGCGTCGACCTTCGGCGCATATTGGCGCGGGTCGAGCCCGTCCGCCCCGGCCAGCACTTCGAGCAGCAGCGCGTTATCGGCCACGGTCGCGGTGATCGGACCGGTATGGTCGATGGTGCTTTCGATCGGCATGACGCCGGTATAGGGCACCAGACCGTGGGTCGGCTTCATCCCGGCGGTGCCGCAGAAGGCCGAGGGAATGCGGATCGAACCGCCCTGGTCGCCACCGATCGCCATGTCGACGAGGCCGCCGCCGACCAGCGCCGCGGAGCCCGAGGACGATCCGCCCGCCGAATAGCCGGCCTTGCGCGGATTGTGGACCATGTTCGGCTGCGAGGTGTGGCTGCCGCCCGACAGGCAGAAATATTCGCAGACCGCCTTGCCCTCGATCGTCGCCCCCTCATCCAGCATCCGGGTCACGATGGTCGCATCGGCCGCCGGGATGAAACCGGCCAGCGTCGATGCGCCGTTGGACATCGGCACACCGGCCAGCGCCACGTTATCCTTCAGCGCGACGGTCTTGCCCTTGAGCTTGCCCTCGGCCGCGCCCTGAACCGTGACCTTGCGGGCCCATGCCCCGTAGGGATTGTCCGCCAGGTCCGGGGTGTAGCCGGTGGTGCGGGGATATTTGACCTCGGGCATGAAGTCGGGTTCGGTATCGACGACGTCATAGGCGTCGAGATTGGGCTGCATCAGCTCCAGGTATTCTGCCGCTTCCGCGGGGCTCAGGGTCATCCCCAGACCTTTGCCGATTTCGATCAGCTGGTCTGCACTGGGTCTTGTGATGGTCATGGATCTACTCCTCTGGGACTGTTGGATTTGGTGTGACGCCCGTTGCACCGGGCGTTCTGGCCGGCCCAGAAGGGCCGCCCGGTCAGGCCGTCGTCATGCCGACGAATTCGGAAACCAATTCGGGGTTCTTCAGGTCTTCCGGCGCCATCTGCCCGGTGATCACCCCCTTCTGGATGGTCAGCACGCGGTCGGACAGCGCGGCGATGAAATCGAGGTTCTGTTCCACCAGGACCAGCGACAGGCCACGGGTTCTGAGAACCTTGAGCGTGTCGACGATTTCCTCGAGGATCGAGGGCTGGATGCCTTCGGTCGGTTCGTCCAGCAGCATCATCTTGGGACGGCCGCACAGGCAGCGCGCCAGCGCGAGAAGCTGCTGTTCACCACCCGACAGCGCGCCGCCGCGACGGTCCAGCAGGCGCTGCAGGCGCGGGAACAGCGTCAGGATTTCATCGAGGAAGTCGAGGTCCTCGGACGATCCGCCCGCCATGCCCATGCGCAGGTTTTCATGCACGCTGAGATCGGGGAAGATCTGCCGCCCCTGCGGCACCAGCCCGAGCCCGGCGCGCGACCGCTTGTGCGGCGGCAGTTGCGCGATGTCCTGCCCATCGAACCGGATGGACCCGCCGGTGGTCGGCAGATGCCCCATCAGCGTGTTCATCAGGGTCGTCTTACCCATGCCGTTATGGCCCAGAATGCCAAGGAATTCGCCTTCGGCCACGCCCATCGTCACGCCCATCAGGATCGGGATCCGGCCATAGCCGGACTGGAGATTGTCAACTTCGAGGATCATGCTGCCAGCCCCTTTCCGAGATAGACATCGCGGACCCGCGGGTCCTGCAGAACCGTGGCCACGTCTTCTTCGATCAGAACCGACCCCTGGTGCAGCACTGTGACCGTCTTGGCGATCATCTTGATGAACTGCATGTCGTGTTCGACCACGATCAGCGCGCGCTTGCGGTTGATTTCAAGGATCAGCTCCGCCGTCCGTTCGACCTCTTCATGGGTCATCCCGGCGGCCGGTTCGTCGAGCAGGATCAACTCCGGCTCTCCGGCCAGGACGGTTCCGATTTCGACCCATTGCCGCTGCCCGTGGGCAAGCTGGCCGACTTCCCGTTTCGCGATGCCGGTCAGGCGCAGCTGCGTCAGGATTTCCTCGGCCAGGTCGGATGCAAAGGCCGGCGTGTGCTTGTGGCGCGCCGCGATCCAGAGGTTTTCCTCCACCGTCATCGCGTTGAACACGTTGGGCACCTGGGTCTTGATCCCCACGCCGCGCCGGGCGATTTCGTGCGGCAGCGACCCGGAAATATCCTCGCCGCGCAGTTTCACATGGCCTTCGGAGGGCCGAAGCTGCCCGGTCAGGAGCTTGAAGAAGGTGGATTTCCCGGCGCCGTTCGGCCCGATCAGGCAGCGCAGTTCGGTTTCCTTCAGGCTGAAATCGACCGAGTTGACCGCGGTGACCCCGCCGAAACGGATGGTCAGGTTGCTGGTTTCCAGAAGCGGGGGTGTCGTCATGCCTTCACCTTTGCGTTGCTGTTGGCTGTGTCGGATTTCGCTTTCGGCAGGCGGGATTTCACGAGGTCGACGACCGTCGGCGCGATGCCCTTGGGCACCAGCAGGACGAAGACGATCAGGATCGCACCCAGGATGAAATTGGCATCCAGCGCCTGCTGCCCGCCGATGGCGGTGACCATCCACTGCATCAGCAGGCAACCGATGACCGGCCCGATCAGGGTGCCGCGCCCGCCGATGATGACCCAGATGATGATCTGCGCCGACAGGCCGAGCGCGAAGATGGTCGGGCTGACGAAGGCGCCCCAGTTCACGTAAAGCGCCCCGGCGAAACCGGCGATGGCGCCGCCGATCATGAAGGTGAGCAGCTTGTAGAAGCGCGGGTCGTAGCCCAGCAGCGCGGCGCGGGTTTCGTTTTCGCGGATCGCGATGATGATCCGGCCGAAGGTGCTGGCGATCAGGACGCGCAGGCCGATATAGACGACGATCAGCGCCAGCCCGGTCACCGTCCAGGCCTGTTCCGGGCTCAGGATGTAACCGGGATCGCCCGGCATGTTGAAGGTCGGTATCGCCGGCATCCCGTTGAACCCGCCCAAGCGGGCATCGCCGATCTTGTAGAAATCCCCGGCGGTCGAATTGACCAGGTTGAACAGGATCAGCGACACCGTCAGGGTGATGACCCCGAGATAGACGTCGCTGACGCCGCCGTAGATCATGAAATACCCCAGCAGCGCGGCGAAGATCACCGGGATCAGGATCGCCATGACAATCGCCCCGGTGCTGTCGCCGAAGTTGATCGCGGCGACGGCATAGGCATAGGCGCCGAGGCCGAAGAACGAGGTCTGCCCGAAGCTGAGGATGCCGCCATAGCCCCAGATGAACCCGAGGCTCAGCGCCAGCACCGCCATCGCGGCGAAGACCGTCAGCTGCATGATCTGGAACAGGTCGATATAGTAAGGGGCCGCGATGACACCTGCCGCTGCGATGACCGCACAGATCAGCGCCACGCGCATTTCATTGAGTTTCTGCATCAGAGACGTCCTTTGAAAAACTTGCCGGAAATCCCGGTCGGCAGCATGCGGATCAGAACCACGGCCGCGATGAACAGGATCACCTCACCGAAGACCGGCGTGGTAAAGAAGGCGGCGATCTGATTGATGAAACCGAACAGCCCCGAGGCCGTGATCAGCCCCCACAGGATCGAGGTGCCGCCACCGACGACGGTGATGAAGGCCTTGGCGATATAGGCCGCGCCCATTGTCGGCACGACGCCCGCCACCGGGGCCAGAAGCCCCCCGGCAAGCCCGGAAATGGCCGCCCCGGCGCCGAAGGTGGCCATGTAGACCCTGGCCGGGTTGACCCCCAGCGTCGCCGCCATGTCCGGATTCTGCATCACGGCACGGGCGATCAGCCCAGCGCGGGTGTAACGCATCACCGCCCACACCCCCGTCATGACGAGGATTGCCATGACCGCGAGGAACGGCGTGTAGAGGCTCGATTGGTATTCCCCGACGGAGAAGCCGCCCAGCGGCGACGCCACCCCGACGATGGTGTTGCCGAACAGCATGGTCGTGCCGCCGACGATCACGAGGCTCAAACCCCATGTCGCCAGCATCGTGTCGACCAGCCGGCCGTACAGGAACTGGATCAGGCAACGTTCGACGATGACGCCGACCAGCCCGACGAAGACGGGGGCGATGACCAGCATGGCCAGCCAGATATTCACCCCCGCCGAAACGGACAGCACCGTGGCATAGGCCCCGAGCATGAGGAATTCCCCATGCGCGAGGTTGATGATCTTCATCATGCCGAAGATCACCGCAAGTCCGGCGCTGATCAGCACGAGTGAAGCGATACCACTGATGACGTCCAGACCTACGATGATCGCGATGTCCATGTGCCTAGCCTCAGATGTTGATTTCGTACTGGGTGGTATCGTTCGGGTTCGCTTCGAGGTCGCAGACCGCCGCCGTATCGAGCGGCGCCTGCTGTTCGAAGGTCTCCAGCACTTTCCAGGACTTGTTCTCAACTTCCGCGAGGAAGGCGTTGCGGGTCACGTGGTGGGTCTTGGGATCGATCACCACCTTGCCGCTGGGCCCATCGACCGAGATACCGGTTTCAAGCGCCTCGATCACCGCCATGCGTTCGGTCGTGCCGGCCAGCTTGACGCCTTCCGCCCACAGGTACACACCCTCATAGCTCGCCGCGGCCAGTTCGCTGATATAGGGTGTCTGCGCCCCGTGCCGGTCCTTGATCGCCTTGACGAAGGCAAGGCTCGCGGGCGTCTGCAGTTCCTCGAAATAGCCGTAGCTGCCGATGACGCCGTTGCTTTCCTCCGGTTCCAGCGTCGCCGGTTCGTTGACCAGGCCGAACGTGGTGGAGGCGATCGGAATCTCGCCCTTCAGACCGGCGGCGGCCCATTGGCGATAGAACGCGGTGTGGTTGCCGCCCACCATGGCCGACAGCAGCAGGTCGGGCTTGGCCGCCTGGATGCGCGAAATCGACGGGCCGAAGTTGGTGACATCCAGCGGGAAGAAGTCGATCTCGACCACCTCGCCGCCATTGTCCTGGACGTATTTCTTCATCCACTTGGCGGTGATCTGACCGTAGTTGTAGTCGGCGGCGATGATATAGGCCTTCTTGCCCCACAGGTTCATCGCGTAGGGCACCAGTTTCTCGACCGTCTGGGCGGGCGTGGTGCCGGTGTTGAAGGTGTTGCGGTCGCAGACGCCGCCTTCGTACAGGGTGTTGTAGAAATAGAGCGTGCGGAACCGGTCGAAGATCGGCCGGATCGCTTCGCGCGACGCCGAGGTGATGCCGCCGTGGATCACGTCGACCTTGTCGCGGACCGCCAGCTGCTGGGCATATTGCGAATAGAGCTGGATGTTGGACTGGGTGTCGTAATTGACCAACTCAAGTTCGCGGCCGAGCAGGCCACCGGCGGCGTTCAGTTCCTCGACCGCCAGCTGGATGGCATAGACCATCGGTTCGCCGGTCGCGGCCAGCGGTCCTGCGAGGTCATGCAGGCTGCCGATCTTGATCGGGCCGTCAGCGGCCTTGGCCATGGTGCCGATCAGCGAAGGCGCCGCGAGCGTCATGCCCCCGGCAGCGGTATTCCGGAGAAAATTTCGACGTGAGAGTGTCATCGGTATTTACCTTTCTGTTGGAATGTCCCGTGTAGGTCGGGACTTGTTGTTGATCTCTTCGGATCACTTCTTTTGATGGCCGTGTTCCGGCCGGTTCGAACGGTGTCGAAAGTCGTGAATTAGCTGCTCTGCGCCGCTCCGGACCCGCAGGTCCCGATCCGGTTGGCACGTCTTGTCATGTTTGGATGACGGCACGGCACATGAGGTCGTATCATGGCTTTCCGGCCGGGCCTCTTGCC
Source organism: Thalassovita mangrovi (assembly GCF_009857745.1). Classification (GTDB taxonomy): domain Bacteria; phylum Pseudomonadota; class Alphaproteobacteria; order Rhodobacterales; family Rhodobacteraceae; genus Thalassobius; species Thalassobius mangrovi. Next base: position 34,093 of record NZ_WWEN01000008.1, on the reverse strand, counting down.
CCGGGGGCGGCTGCAGACGCTGCCCCGGGATGTATCGAAAGCGATCGAAGGCAGGCGCATTTTGCTTTGCGCTTTTTCGCAGATCGCTTCGAAGATGCCCCCAGAGTGCTTATTTGTTGAGCGACTGTTTGTCATTTTTTTAACGGCGAACGGCTGGAAACCTGCGGGTTTCATCGGTTCGCGGAGCGGCTCCTTTTTCATGAACTCTTAAGGATTATTGAATTCACAAATGGACATACGCTTGATCGTCCGTGCCAGCTTATGTGCTGAAACTGCCAGAAGGGGGATGGGGTCTGGCATTATCGGCTTTGGTCAAAAAACTTGTGCCGTAACGTAAACCTATCACTCTGGTCGCGAGGGATGACTTTGGGTTTCAGGGGAAGCCATGCAACAACAGAGCTATATAAACAGGGGGAACTACGGCGCGGGGTTTGAACACTGGCACGACATGACGTGCCGGCAGTTTTCGACAACCGAATGCGACATCCCGAACGAACCGAACTTTAACGGAGAGGTAAAGTCCTGGAGCTTCGGGGCGCTTCATTTCGGCGATGTCTCGGCCAGAACAGGCGGCGTACACTTGCCGCTGGTCAGAAGCGCGCAGGATATCCGCCGCGATCCCCGCGACCATATCATGCTGGTACTGATCCAGAGCGGTGAAATAGGCTTCCTGCAGGCGGATCGGAATACCACGGCGAAACCCGGGGACATCGTTCTGTATGATCAGGCGAACCCCTTCACGGTGAATTACATGGGGAATGCCCGAAGCCTGATCGTGGCGGTCCCCAGACACCAAGCCGTTTCGCGGCTTGAACAGGTGGCCGATTTCACAGCCCGGCGCCTTCCGAGCGCGTCCTATGCAGCCAGATTTTTCCGGTCCATCCTGTCGGAGCTGCAGTCATCGGCAGACGCGGATGCCGCCGATTTTTCACCGAAGCTGGAATCCTCGGCGCTCGATCTGATGTTCAGCAGCGTCGAACAGTGTTTCCTTCCCGACGCCGCACAGTTCCAGGGGCACAGGCAGGGACAGCTGAACAAGATCAAACGCTATATGCTCGACAACCTCCAAGATACCGATCTGAGCATCGACCGGGTCTGCGCAATGCAGGGCGTGTCGCCCAGATCGTTGAACCGCCTGTTCAGTTCCGAGGGAATGACACCGATGCGGTGGCTGTGGAAGCAAAGGCTGGAAGCCTCCTACAAGGTGATCGCCCAAGGACAGCCCGTTTCCATTACAAACATCGCCTTTGATTACGGTTTCAGGGATGTTTCCCATTTCAGCCGGGCCTTCAAACGGGAATTCGGGCGGTCTCCAAGCGCGGTGCTGCTGCGAAAATGATGGAGCGTTCAATCGATCGCAAGGCGCCGGCAGGTCGCACATTTCCAGAACCGCCGGTGCGGTTTGGAAAACCCGATACGAAACGAAACAGAAGACTGGTTTGGCGATGATTCTGATTACCGGATACGAAGGCTATGGCGGGCGCGGCGCCAATCCATCCCAGCAGGTGGCACAGGCGCTGGACGGCACGACGATCGCCGGGCACGAGGTCCGCGGCGTCGTGCTGCCGGTGGATTATGCCGAGGTCCGCAAACGTGTCCCCGCGCTGATCGACACGTATGCGCCGGTGGCCATGATCTCTCTCGGCCTCTGGCCGGGCGAAGCGGTGATCCGGCTGGAACGGATGGGTGCCAACACGCTCGATTTCGAAATCGCCGACCAGGTCGGCAACCTGCTGAGTGGCGTCATCGATCCCGATGCCCCGGCAGCCCATCGCAGTGGCCTGCCGCTGCCGAAAATCCGCGATGCGCTGCGCGCCGAGGGCATTCCGTCCCGGATCTCGGACACGGCGGGGGCATTTCTGTGCAACGCCCTGTTGTTCACCGCGCTGGATCATTGCGCCCGGACCGGCGCGACGACACGCTGCGGCTTCGTCCACCTGCCCTACCTGCCCGAACAGGTGGCCGAACTGCTGACATCGCTGGCCGATGAAGCGCGGTTGGAACTGCACCAACGCGCCGACCTGGCCTCGATGTCACTGGACATGATGATCGCCGCCATTCAAAGCGTGATCACCGAAACCGTTATCGAGGCCGAAACGACATGACGCTGATCCTCAATCGGGCGTCGTGAACCTGTCTATTGCCTTGCACGATCCAGCAATCAGGGCCAAGGCGACGTCCATCATTCGCAGCCTGTTGTCGGAGATCCGGCTTCTCCCCGAAGACGGTTGATCTGGCGATAGAACTGGTAGGGGAACTTGCCGGTCAGCGCCGCTCGATACCGTGATTTTGCAAAGGTCGCTAACTGCGCATCACGGTCACCCATGGTTGGCGCAGCGAAGGTCGGCTCAATGCTCCATGCCGCGCTGCATCCCAGGTCGGTTCCGATTCCGGACTGACCGGTGTTGCGAAGATCAGGAATGACTGCTGTCAGCAGTTCCGAGCCTGTGATGAACGAGTTCTCGCGCAGCCGTCGCGGCGGCCTCGGCATAGCCGGGATCGCGATGCGTCAGCATGGCCGCGAACGCCCCGTCCATCAGCACGGACACCTGCCGGGCCAGGACATCGGAGCCGCCGATGCCGGCCGCGGAAAACCGCCCCGCCAACCAGGCCTCGAACTTCTTCTTGTGGGCGGCCCCCACCGCCACCGCCGGATGCCCCGGCATGTTCGCAAGCTCCGCTACGGTTCGCAGGAAACCGCAGCCCTTCCATTTGGGATGCCGGGCGTTCCGTGCGACGTTCAAAAAGATGGCTGACGTCTTGTCGGCCACCGACCCTTCCGCGGCGTCGAACCATCCCTCGAATGCAGCGAGATTCGGCTGGTCCCGGGACACAAGATAGGCCTCGATCAGCTCATCCTTGCTGCGGAAATGATAGTAGAGCGAGCGCTTGGTCAGCCCGGCCTTTTCCGCGATGGCATCGACGCTCACCGCGCGAATGCCTTCGCCGTAAAACAGCTTGTTGGCCGCTGTAAGAATCCTGTCGCGCGTGGTCTCGGCAGATGGTCGTGCCATGTATACTACCCAGTGAGTTTACTTAGACATCCCCGGTTCGCAGAGTTCTGTCAATGCAATCGATGGAGGTAGCATCATGACTGAAACTGTATTGATGGAACGCGAGGGCGCGATCGCCGTCCTGACGCTCAACAGGCCCGACAAGCTCAACGCGCTGAACTATCAGATGAATGATCGGCTGATCGAACTTCTGGACGTGATCGAGGACGACAGCACTGTGCGCGCTGTCATTCTGACCGGCGCAGGGGATCGCGCTTTCTCGGCCGGCGGGGATATCCATGAATTTACCGGAAGCGTGAAGATGGGTCCGGATATCGCGATCAAGCAGTTCGTGCGCCGGGGGCAGAGCATGACGCGGCGTCTGGAGGCCTTCGGTAAACCGATCATCGCTGCCGTGAACGGGATCGCCTTCGGTGGCGGCTGTGAAATCACCGAGGCGGTTCATCTTGCCGTGAGCTCCGACAAGGCCATGTTCGCAAAGCCCGAGATCAATATCGGCATCCCGCCGACCTTTGGAGGAACCCAACGTCTGCCGCGGCTTGCCGGGCGCAAGCGTGCGCTTGAGCTTCTGCTTACGGGGGATCCGTTCGGGCCGGATCGTGCCTACGAGCTTGGCCTGGTCAACCGGGTCGTTCCGCACGACGATCTCATGCCCGCCGCATTTGGGTTGGCCGAGCGTATTTTGCGTCATTCGCCCTTGGCGGCCGCACGGATCATCACCGCCGTGACGCGCGGTCTGAACGCCTCCATCACGGAGGGCCTTGCAATTGAACGCGAACAGTTTGGCCGCATGGCTGCCACCCGTGACATCGGCGAGGGCCTGTCGGCATGGATCGACAGGCGTACTCCTGTCTATACCGGCACGTGATCGCCCCGGCGCAGCCACCTGACCTTGTATTCGGATTGTCATGCCAAGTGATCAGGCGGCTGCGACTTGCCGCAAGGCCACATCTGCCTTGCGGCACACAAGGCCCCCCTTTCGGCGCATCGGTCATCCGGACCCAAGGCGTTCGCAGTTGCGGCTAATGTCTCCTTCGACGGGCTGCGCTGCGGGGGAGGCGCTCGACGCGCTTGTCGTTCACTTCCCAGCCCGCATCACTCAGTAAAGCCGCGAAGCGACGATGGCCGCAACGGCCGAACCGGCGTGCCAGCTCAATCATGTCCGCGACCAGCCGCGCTTCGTCGGCCCGGGATGCAGGGCCTGATCCCCTTGCCCTTCAGGGCATCGCTCAACCAGAATGGATTGCTCATGATGCCCCAATTTTTGGGAGGCACGTGAATCACGCGACCAAGCCAGCCGCAAGCCGATTAACGGGTCCTGCGCCCAAACCGCACGCTGGCGCGAGCCCACCAATGCGCTTACTTCGCAGCTTCGACTTTCGTCACCAGAAGCACTTCCTGTTGGCAGGACATAGAGGCGCCATACCCTGAACCAGTCACGGTGACACGATCGCCGATTGCGAACGCCGCGCCGGGAAGGTGAGACAAGGCAATGGTCTTGCCATCATCGGTTCGCAAGGTGGGGCACTCCACGCCGGGCACCAATGTTCCGGTCAGCATCACAGCGCACATGGAAAGCACCAAAACGCTGCCAGTTGCAGCGGAGCGGGGCCTTGAGCGCCGTCTATTCCCCCATGCTCGATCATCGCGGCGATCCATCCAACCTCTCCCAAAGAGGTGCTCAAAGCGTTTACATTTGGCCTTTTCCAAAGGCTGGCATCCCCTTTCCAAGGATGCAAGGTCCAACTTTTCCACATAATTCTTGCAGACTACGGTTCGGAGACACTACCATCCAGGCAACGTTTCTTATTGAAACCAATGTTCGAATTCTCCGTTTTCTTTGCTTCCGTTAAGGTCTTGATCTTCTGACGCAGGTCGAGTGCCAGAGTAAGAGATTTGATGTTATGAAAGCTTTTTTCGACCTGAACTCAATTTGGAACCTGAACACCTTCGACAGCGAAGGTTTCATCGATTTGCGAACAAGGATTTCGGACCACACGCCGGATTTCGGATTCCAAGCTTCCTCTGACGGCTCTGCTGCATACCCGGATATTGGCACTGGAGCCCCGGGCGCCGGACATGAGCTGGTCGGCGAAGCGCCGTTGACGGAGATCGATACCGCAGAGGCCGCACCCGAAACGCCCCATACCTTCCAGAGCTTCCAGAAACCGGGGAGCGGGCGACAGATCGCAGCGGTCTCTGAGGCAGCACAAGCCGCGACGCCCGAAACACAATTCAGCTTGCCTGAAATGGCTCTGCGCACAGGAACCATTTTCGCCCAGCTTTTCGGCAGCACGTCGCTAGAGGCCCTGCTCTCGGGGATCAGTACTCCTCCTGCTGAACGCGACCGCACCGAAACGGTGCCCTTCGAATATGGCGACGAGGCCATCTCGCTCAGCATGGCACTGCCGACTGATGATCTGTTCTCGCAACAATGGCACCTGCAGAACAATACCGCCGGGCTGCTTGACCTGAACGTGACCGAAGTTTGGGACGGCACCGGACAGACCTATACCGGCGCCGGCGTCGCAGTGGCGGTGATCGATGATGCGGTCGTCGGATCCCATCACGATCTGGACGGCAATTACAGCACGGCGCTTGATTGGGATTTCTTCGATAACGACGCCGATGCCGGGGGCGTGGACGGCAACAACCACGGGACCGCCGTGGCCGGCATCATCGCCTCAGAAAACGACGGCACCGGGACCGTGGGCGTGGCATATGGCGCGACGATTTTCGGCTTCCGAGTCCAGACATCAGGGACGCTTCCTGCACTTTACGACGCATTCCTGGGTCAGTTGCGCGCGGCAGTGCAGAATGCCAGCGGCGAGGCCCAGGCCGGAGGGATCGACCGTACGGCCGACGTGGTCAACATGTCGCTCGGCACACAGATCGGCTCCAATTACTACGACAAAGACGTTCCGACACAGACACTGCCCGACAGCCTGGTGTCCGCGTTCGAGTACGGGGCGGAAAACGGCCGTGGCGGGCTCGGCACGATCTTTGTCAAATCTGCCGGCAATGGCCGCGGGTTGGATCATGATGCCAATGGCTCGGCGTGGAACGCGTCACGCTACACGATATCGGTCGCCGCGGTCGACCAGAACGGGTTCGTCTCCTCTTATTCCACCGAGGGCGCGAACCTGTTCGTCTCTGCGTTCGGGACGCCAGGCGAAGTGGTAACAACCGACCGGCTTGGCGCCGAGGGCTATAACAGCGGCACAAATCCCGACTACACGTTCGGCTTCAACGGCACCTCCGCAGCGGCGCCGATGGTGTCGGGGGTGATCGCACTGATACTCGAAGCCAACCCGAACCTCGGCTGGCGCGACGTGCAGGACATCCTGGCCTACTCCGCCCGACATGTCGGTTCCGCAGTCGGGGCCGGTTTGGCGGGTGCGGAAGAAAATGCCTGGTTCTTCAACGGCGCCGAGAACTGGAACGGCGGCGGGCTCCATTTCTCCAGGGATTACGGCTTCGGCCTGGTCGATGCCCATGCCGCGGTGCGGCTGGCGGAAACCTGGGGCGGGACCGCGCAGACCAGCGCCAATGACGCGCTCTATACCGTCGATCTGATCAATTCGACGGTCGAACTGTTGGGGACCTCTGCCAGCTACAACTTCACGCCGAACGATTTCCTCGCCGAAACGGTCGAAGTGCAGCTGACATATTCCCACACCTGGATCGGCGACATGGACATCGTTCTGACCTCGCCGACGGGAACCTCGATCCACTTGATCAAGAGCGGGTACGGCGGCAGCACCACCCTGACCAACGAGACCTATACATGGTCGACGAATGCATTCTGGGGAGAAAGCACCAGCGGCACCTGGACGGTTACGTTGACCGATGATTACACCAATGACACCTGGACGGTCACGGATCTCCAGGTCAATGTCTGGGGCGACAGCTCCACCGGCAACGATGCCGACAACCGCTTCATTCTCACCGATGAATTCTCGGATTACGCCGGCGCCTCGAGCCACTCCACCGCACTCGACGCCGGCATCAACAGAGGGACACTCAACGCCGCTGCGGTGACCTCGGATTCGACAATCGACCTGTCTGCCGGGAACGGAATCATAGACGGGGTGGGCGTTACGCTTGCGAATTTCACGATTGTCTATGGCGGTGATGGGGCCGACTCGATCATCGGGAACGCGGAAACCGAGTTGCTGAGCGGGATGCGCGGGAATGACGCCATCACCGGCGGCTCTGGAAATGAAACGCTGCTCGGTGGTTCGGGCGGCGATACGCTCGAGGGTGGCGCGGGCCTTGACGAGGTACGTGGCGGTGCCGACAACGACACGCTTCGCGTGAGCGATCAGGGACACGTCGTTTCGGGCGAGACCTATGATGGCGGCGACGGGACCGGCGATATCCTGCAGATCAACGGTGGCGGCAGCTTTGATTTCTCCAGCTCGACGGTCACCGGCATAGAGGAGATCAGGTTCAACACCGCCAACGACCAGGTGGCGAGTTTTGCTGCCTCGGTTGCCTCGACCGGCCTTGTCGCCAATGCGCTCGTGATCGATGCCTACGAAACGTCCGGTCTGGCGAATGTCGTGCGGTTCCTCGCCACTGGCGATGCCACGCTGGCGGGCCTGACCTTCCGGAACTGGCGGCCGGCGGATCATGGGCTGGAACTGGTCGGCGGTGCAGCCGCGCAGAATCTGATCGGTTCCTCCGTGAGCGATGCAATCGAGGGCGGTGGGGGCGACGATACCGTCGATGGCGCGGCCGGTGACGACACCCTTACCGGCGGCGACGGCGGGGACAGCTACCGCTATCGTTTCGGCGACGGCAGCGACCGGATAGTCGAAGCTATCGGCGCGGCCGGCACCGATGTGTTGCGGTTCGAAGACCTCGCGCGCGAGGACGTGACCTTTTACCGCCATGGCGGCACGCTCGAAATTCTTCTGTCCGACGACGCAATGATTTCGGTTGACGCGCAGCTGGACGGCGGCGGGCTCGAAACGATCGTCTTCCTTGGCGGCGGCACGATGAATTCCGATGAAATCGCCGCTGCGATCGTCAATCGCGCGCCCACCGGATCGGTCACCATCTCCGGCACCGCGACAGAGGATCAGGTACTGACCGCGAGCAACACGCTCGCCGACGAGGATGGCCTCGGCACTGTCAGCTATCAGTGGCAGCGCGATGGCGGGAACATTTCCGGCGCCACCAGTGCGACCTATACCCTGACCCAGGCCGACGTTGGGGCCGCGATCACCGTCACCGCCAGCTATACCGACGGCGGCGGCACCGCGGAGAGCGTGACCAGCGCGGCGACGGCAGCGGTCACCAACGTCAACGATGCGCCCACCGGATCGGTCAGCATCTCCGGCATCGCGACTGAGGACCAGGTGCTGACCGCGAGCAACACGCTCGCCGACGAGGATGGCCTCGGCACTGTCAGCTATCAGTGGCAGCGCGATGGCGGGAACATTTCCGGCGCCACCAGTGCGACCTATACCCTGACCCAGGCTGACGTCGGCGCCGCGATCACGGTTCGGGCGTCCTACACCGATGGTCAGGGCACCGCGGAGAGCGTGACCAGCGCGGCAACCGCAGCGGTCACCAACGTCAACGATGCGCCCACCGGCGTGGTCAGCATCTCCGGCAGCGTGACCGAGGGCGGGATGCTGACCGCGAGCAACACGCTCGCCGATGAGGATGGTCTCGGCACCATCAGCTATCAATGGCAGCGCGATGGCGGGAACATTTCCGGTGCCACGGGGGGAACCTATACCCTGACCCAGGCCGATGTCGGAGCCGCGATCACGGTTCGGGCGTCCTACATCGATGGTCAGGGCACCGCGGAGAGCGTGACCAGCGCGGCGACGGCAGCGGTCACCAACGTCAACGATGCGCCCACTGGCGTGGTCACCATCTCCGGCAGCGTGACCGAGGGTGGGATGCTGACCGCGAGCAACACGCTCGCCGACGAGGATGGCCTCGGCACCATCAGCTATCAATGGCAGCGCGATGGCGTGAACATTTCCGGCGCCACCAGTGCGAGCTATACCCTGACCCAGGCCGACGTCGGGGCCGCGATCACCGTCACCACCAGCTATACCGACGGCGGCGGCACCGCGGAGAGCGTGACCAGCGCGGCGACGGCAGCGGTCACCAACGTCAACGATGCGCCCACCGGATCGGTCAGCATCTCCGGCATCGCGACTGAGGACCAGGTGCTGACCGCGAGCAACACGCTCGCCGACGAGGATGGCCTCGGCACTGTCAGCTATCAGTGGCAGCGCGATGGCGGGAACATTTCCGGTGCCACCAGTGCGACCTATACCCTGACCCAGGCCGACGTCGGGGCCGCGATCACGGTTCGGGCGTCCTACATCGATGGCCAGGGGACCATGGAAAGCGTGACCAGTGGTGCGACCGGTGCCGTGGCCAACGTTAATGATGATCCTGTGGGCTCCGTCGTTGTCACCGGCACGGCCAGTGAAGATCAAATCTTGACGGCAGACATCTCTGGTTTGTCCGACGAAGATGGTCTGGGTGAGTTTAGCTACCAATGGCTGCGGGATGGGGCTGAAATCTCTGAAGCTATGGAATCGATCTACACCCTGGGCCGGGATGATGTAGGGGCCGTGATCAGTGTTACCGTTAGCTACACCGACGCCTATGGGACCGATGAAAGCATCACCTCGGATGCCACAGAAGAGGTTGAGCCTGCTGACCTCGAGCTGTTCGGCACCCCTGGCGACGATATACTGCGTGGCTATACCGGCAATGACACCCTGCGCGCCGGTGATGGGCAGGACACCCTGATTGGAGACGATGGAGACGACAGCCTGTCCGGCGGCGATAGCGAGGACGACCTGCGCGATGTGATCTATGGCGGGAATGGCAACGACTCGGCTGATGGCGGCTATGGCAACGATGAGCTGCGTGGGGATTCCGGAAACGATACCCTGATTGGCGGCTATGGCGCCGATACTCTCATTGGCGGTGATGGTGACGATGTTCTGACGGGACAGGCATGGAGCGACATGCTGTTTGGCGGGGACGGCAACGACTTCATCAACGGCGGTTTCGGCAATGACCGTGTGAACGGTGGGGCCGGGGCGGATCGGTTCTATCACCATGGGGTCGAAGGGCATGGCTTGGACTGGGTGCAGGATTACGATGCCGCCGAAGGTGACGTTTTGGTCTTTGGTGGCGCGGCGACGCGGGATCAGTTCCAAGTAAACTTTGCAGATACCGCTAATGCGGGCGAGGCCGGTGTCGCGGAAGCTTTCGTGATCTATCGTCCGACCGGCCAAGTCCTGTGGGCCCTGGTCGATGGCGAAGCCCAAGAGCACATCAGCCTGAGGGTTGGAGGCATCGAATACGATCTGCTGGCCTGATCAAAATGCGGAAGCTCTGACAAAGGCCGAGGGTACGTTGGGTAGCACCTCACAATTTCCGGGCTCCAAGAGCTTTGCGAGACAACGGGAGGGGGCAGTTCAGCGATGCCATCGGCTGAAGGTATCGTCTTCATCAATCGCATTGGCTTGCGCCGGTGTGATGCACCGAAGGAATACGGCCAGCCGGAGACGTTCTTCAATCAATGGGGCGTTGGAGTGAGATCGGCAGGTTCGCCCGGATCTTCGAAGGGCTGGCGACGGATTGCCACACGATACGACCGCAGCCCAGAAGCCTTCCTCTCTGTCGGCGCTCTCGCCGCAACCGTCATGTTCTGGTGATGTGTCTTGAGCCCAGTGACTTGCCTGGGCAGGTCCCGTTTTAAGAAATTGGTCGTTGACGAAATCATGCAACGAAAATTAAAAATATCCAACATTTTGAAAAATCAGGGATCAAATGCTCTTCCCTCGGAAACAAGCCGAAGACGATACGGTGGTCGAAATGCTGGCCTCCGCCCTCCGACGCGACATCTCGTTTGGTGTGCTGCGCCCCGATGAGAAGCTCAAGATCGAAGCATTGCGCCAGCGCTATGGCGGTTCCAACCATTCGATGCGGGAAACCCTGCGGACGCTGGTCGCCGAAGGCATGGTCGAGGCGACGAACCAGCGCGGCTTCCGCGTGACCTCGGCCACCGAAGAGGACCTGCGCGACATCCTGTCGATGCGGATGGAGATCGAAAAGCTGGGTCTGGCGTGGTCTCTGACGCAGGGCGGGGTCGAGTGGGAAGCCTCGGTGATTGCCGCGCAGCACCAGCTTGCCCATGCGGAGGCGGCCGTTCAGACCAACCCGGACGATGTGACGGCCCTGCAATGGGATGAGGCCTGCCGGATGTTCGCGATCACGTTGATCAGCGCATGCGGATCGCCCCGGCTGATCGAGATGGCCGGCCGCTTTTACGACCAGTCGCGCCGCTTCAGGCTGGCGCAACTGCGCGAGGGACGGATCGATTTCGCCGCACGGGCCGCGCGCCGGGAGAACCTTAAAAACGCAACTGTCGCCCGCGACGAACAAGCAGCGCTCAAGCTGCTGGAGGAGGATATCCGGGCGGACTTGACCTGAATTAAACCAAGGGAGGAAGACATGAAACTCAACAGACGCCAAACACTGGCCCTTATGGGCGCGGCGGCGGCCTCGGGGCTGGCAGCGCCCGCGATCGCCGCGAACAGGAAAATCAAGGTGGGGGCGCTGCGCTTCACCTCGCATTCGGGCAGCTTCGTTGCCTTTGAACGTGGCTATTTCGCCGAAGCCGGGCTAGACGTGGAATTCGAATTCTTCCAGGCCGCGCAACCCATGGCCGTGGCCATCGCGTCGGGGGATGTCGACTTCGCCGTGACCGCGATTTCCGGCGGCCTGATCAGCCTTGCCCAGAAGGGCGCGATCAAGGTGATCGGCGGTGCCCTGTCCGAAGAGGACGGCATCGACGGCCAGAAATTCCTGGCATCGGACGCGGCCTTCCAGGCGGGTGTCAAAACGCCCAAGGGTCTGGCTGGCAAGAAATTCGCCATCACCCAGGCGGGTTCGTCGTTCCACTACATGGGGGCGAAGATGGCGGCGGCCGAGGGCATCGAGATGCACTTCACGCCGCTGCAGAAGGTGGGCGCGATCATCGGGGCGATGAAATCCGGTCAGGTCGACGGCTGGTCCATCGTGCCGCATATCGCCAAGCCGCTGGCGGGTTCGGGCGCGGTGCATATCATCGGCAATGTCTCGGATTACATCCCCGACTATCAGGTCACCACGGTCTTCACGTCGTCGAAAAACGCCGCTGACGAACGCGGCCTGACCGAAAGCTTCCTGCAAGGGTATTCGAAAGGCGTCGACGATTACGCGGCGGCGATGATCGACAAGACGGCCGATCAGGATGCGATGGTCGGTCTGATCCACAAATACGTCTACAACGACCGCCCGCTCGAAAAGGCGGCGCCGTCGATCATCAACGGCACGATGCGGCTCAACAAGAACGCGGCGCTCAACATGGCGTCGGTCCAGGATCAGCTGAGCTGGTTCCAGTCCGAAGGGCTGGTGGATGCCGACATCAAGATCGAGCAACTGGTCGACAGTTCCTACGTCGAAACCATCGGCGGTTAACGAGACCTTGGCGGGATGGGGCACCCCCATCCCGCCCTTACGGCAGCAGGGGGATTCATGGACATCCGTCTTGATGGCATCAGCCATTCCTATGACGATTTCGAAGTGATGCGGGACATTTCGCTCCACATCGAAAGCGGGCAGATCGTCTGTATCGTCGGGCCTTCCGGATGCGGCAAATCCACGCTGCTGCGCTTCATCGGCGGGTTGGAACGCCCGTCCAAGGGGCGTGTGTACCAGCTTGGCGAACCGCCCGAGGGCTGCCTGAACCCGCTGACTTATATCTTTCAGGATTTCGCCCTGCTGCCGTGGCGCAGCGTGGCGGGCAACATCTCTCTCGTCTTGGAAGACCACGGCATTCGCGGCGCCAGGGCCAAGGGCATCATCGACGATGTTCTGGCGCGGACCAAGCTTTCCGAATTCGGCAATGCCCTGCCCAAGCAGCTTTCGGGCGGCATGAAGCAACGTGTCGCCATCGCCCGCGCGCTTGCCGTCAATCCGGCGGTGATGCTGATGGACGAACCGCTTTCGGCACTCGACGCGCAGACCCGCGAACTTCTCATGGACGACCTGGTGGATCTTTGGGTACGCCAACCGTTCACCGCGGTCTACGTGACCCACAACCTCGCCGAGGCGGTGCGGCTCGGACACAAGGTCGTCGTGTTGTCGCGGCGTCCGGGGCAAATCCGCGAAGTCGTGGAAATCGACAAGCCCTTGCAGGAAAGGAATTTCGGCGACCCGGAACTGGACGCACAGCAAAAACACCTGTGGGAATTGATGCGCGACGAAGCGCGTGCGGCCGATGCGGAGCTGATCAATGTCTGACACCACCATCTCCACCCCCGCCGAAACCGCCGGCAAGGGCCGGACGGTCGCCTTCCGAGGCGGCGGCTTCGCGCCGAAATCGCACCGATGGGTCGGCGCCGCGGTTTTCGTGTTCCTGATCCTCATCGCCGAATGGGGCACGCGGACGGGCTGGATTTCATCCCTGACCCTGCCCAAGCCTTCTGACGTGCTCGAAACCTTTAAGGAACTCTATACCAGCGGGCTTCTGTTCAAACACCTTGGGCCGTCGCTGTCGCGGCTCGCGATCGGCGCCATCATCGGGGTCAGCCTGGGCATCTCCGTCGGTATCCTGATCGGGCTGTTTTCCTATATCCGCTCCGGCCTCGTGCCGCTTGTGGCAGCGATCTTCCCGATCCCGAAAATCGCGCTTCTGCCGCTGTTCGTGATCTGGTTCGGCATCGGCGAAGGGTCGAAATACGCGCTGATTGCCTTCGGCACCTTCACCCCGACGGTCGTGGCAACCTATGGGGCGGTGGACAACGTGGACCGTTCGCTTATCCGCATGGGCCAGAGCTTCGGCCTGTCCTGGTTTTCCATCGTGCGCAAGATCGTCCTGCCCGGCGCGATGCCGGGCATCCTGTCGGGCATGCGCATTTCGCTGGCCATCGCGATCATCCTGCTGGTCGCCGCCGAAATGCTGGGCGCGGAATACGGGATCGGTGCCTACATCCTCGAAGCCGGGTCGCTCTACGATCTGGAACGGCTCTTTGCCGGCGTCGTGATCCTGTCGCTTCTCGGCGTGATTACCTCGGGCGTCATCGGTCTGATCGAACGGCGGCTGCTGGGTTGGCGGTCATGAGCCGCAAACCCGACAGCGCCTATGACGTGATCGTCGCGGGCGGCGGTGCAGGCGGTGTCGGCGCCCACCGGCCGCCAAGCCTCACGTCCGGGCGATGATCTCGAGTATTTCGGCATGCAATTCCGCCGTCGCCGCGGCGATGACACGCCCGTCGGAGCCAAGGCCCAGTGGCCGGCCTTCCCAATCGGTGATGACGCCGCCGGCGCCCTCGATGACCGGAACCAGTGCCAGGAAGTCGTAGGGTTGCAGGCTCATCTCGATCACCGCGTCCACATGGCCGGAAGCAAGCAGACCGTAGCTGTAGCAATCGCCGCCGAAGCGGCGCATCGCCGCCCCGGCGGTGACATTTTCGAAAACCCGCAGCCCATGTTCGTCGAAGATGTCGGGCGAGGTGGTGTAGACATTGGCATCGCTTAACCGGGTGCAACCGCTGGCCCGGCAGGCCGCGCCGCCAAATTGCGTCGCAGCCCCCGCGCGCCCCACCCAGCGTTCGGCGGTGGCGGGAATGGAAATGATGCCGAGCGTCGGAACGCCGTCTTCAAGATGGGCGATCAGAGTGCCGAAGGTCGGCATCCCCGTGACGAAGCTCTTGGTGCCGTCAATCGGGTCGAGAACCCAGACATGGGCGCTGTCGATATTGGCGTTGCCGTGCTCTTCGCCATAGATCCCGTGGCCGGGATAGGTTGCGCCAATTCTCTCGCGCATCGCCGCCTCGACCGCCCTGTCGGCGAGGGTCACCGGCGACAGGTCCGCCTTTCTTTCAACGTCCAGCGGCGTGCGGAAATAGTCCAGCGACATCGGAGCGGCCAGGTCGGCAAGACCACATGCGAACGCGACCAGGGCCTCGGCTTCCGGCGTTTCCTTCAGACTGTGCATAGATTTTCCTCAATTGAATGACTGGTCACGCCGCTGCGGACCGCGTTTGAGAAATAGCAGTAGACAAAACGCAAAAAAATGCAAGACTACACAAATATCCTCATCCGGGCGGAATTGCGGCCAGTACGGGGGAGGCAACAAAACGGGTCAAAAAACAAACCCACCCTGCCCCAGCACCGCAAATACCGGCGCGCCGGGGCACCTGCCAACAAGGAGACGAACTTTGAAAAGCTGGATTTCGAAATTAACCACTTCCCTTCTTGCGCTCGGCGCGGCGACGGCGGCCTCGGCGGGATCGATCACCGTCTATACCGCCCTGGAAGAGGAAGAAATCGCCGGATACATCGCCGCTGCCGAAGCGTCGATGCCCGATCTCGACATCAACGTTTTGCGGCTGTCCACCGGCAAGCTGGGCGCCCGCATCCTGGCCGAAGCGGACAACCCGCAGGCCGACGTGATCTGGGGCTGGGCCGTCACCGCGATGATGGACCCGCGCATCCTCGGCATGCTGGAACCCTACAAGGCCAAGGGCGTCGACGTGCTGGCCGATTCCTTCCGTGATCCCGATGACCGCTGGTTCGCGCCGATCGGGTACATGGGCGCGTTCTGCGTGAACACCGCGCGGCTGGAACAGAAGGGTCTGCCGATGCCGAAAAGCTGGAAGGACCTGGAAGACCCCGCCTTCAAGGGCGAGGTGCTGATGCCCGATCCGAATTCCTCGGGCACCGGCTACCTGCACGTGAACGCCGTGCTGCAGAACATGGGCGAAGAGGCCGGCTGGGCCCAGCTGGAAGCGGTCGATCCCAACATGGCGCAATATACCTCCTCGGGGTCGAAACCCTGCAAGGCGGCGCGCGTCGGCGAATACACGGTGGGCATCTCGCTGGCCTTCACCGCGATGTCCTCGATCGAGGAAGGCTACCCGCTGGCGATGGTCTTCCCCGAAGGCGGCGTCGGCTATGAACTGGAAGCCTCCGGCCTGATGGCCAGCAGCGGCAACAAGGACGACGCGAAGAAGTTCCTCGACTGGACGATGTCGGACGAGGCGATCGCGCTTTACGGCCAGTACAAGGCGCTGATCACCGTACCGGGCGTGAAAGCCTCGGCCGCGTCCGAAAAGGCTGGTCTGCCGTCGGATATCAGCACCGTCCTGGCAAAGGTCGATTTCGCCAAATCCGCCCAGAACCAGATCGCCGTCAAGCAAACCTGGAAGGATAAGCTGGGCCGTTGATTGCCGGCCCGGTGCGGCGATGGTCCCCTCGGCACCATCGCCGCCTCCCCCCGCGGCGGCCTTCGGGTCGCCGCGGTCCTTGAATACTGCGCCCAACCGAGACACCGCCACATGTATCTGACCGTCCGCAACGCAACCAAGACTTACGGAACCTTCACCGCGCTGGACGATGTGTCCATCTCGATCGAACAGGGCGAATTCGTCTGCCTTCTGGGGCCGTCGGGCTGTGGCAAGACCACGCTGTTGCGGCTGATCGCGGGGCTGACCGATCTCGACGCGGGCGAAATCCTGCTGGAAAACGAACCGCTGTCCGCCCTGCCCGCCCGCAAGCGCGGCTTCGGCATCGTGTTCCAGTCCTATTCGCTGTTCCCCAACATGACGGTGGCCGAAAACATCGGTTACGGGCTGAAGATCCGCAATGTTCCGGCCGGGGATATCGCGGCACGTGTTCGGGAACTTCTGGACCTCATCAAGCTGCCGCATCTGGCCGACAATTTCCCCGGGCAACTGTCGGGCGGGCAGCAGCAGCGCATCGCGCTGGCCCGCGCCATCGCAGTGGACCCGCGTGTCCTTCTGCTCGATGAACCGCTTTCGGCGCTGGATGCGAAGGTCCGCGCCGACCTGCGCAGCGAAATCCGCCAGCTGCAAAGAAGCCTTGGCATCCCCACGCTGATGGTGACCCACGACCAGGAAGAGGCGCTGGCGCTGGCCGACAAGATTATCTGCATGAACCACGGCACCGTGGTGCAGGCAGGCAGCCCGGAAGAGCTTTATCACAAGCCCGCCACGCGCTTCGTGGCGGATTTCATGGGCATCAGCAACCTGATCGACACTGGGACCATCCGGGACGTGCAGCCCGACCTGCTGACCCACCGCCCCGAGGGCGCGGACGACGCCTATATCGCCTGTATCCGCCCCGAACAGATCGCCCTGACCCCGGCCGAGGATGGCCCTGCCACCGTGCGCACGATCGGCTTCCTCGGCAATCTGCGGCGGATCGAGCTGGACAGCCCCTTCGGCCCGCTTGTCGTCGAAACCCACGGCGCCATCGATTGCCGCGAAGGCCAGTCCGTGCAGCTGACGATCACGCCCGAGGCCTGCACCTGGGTCGCCAATGACACGGCGGAGGGCGCGGTATGACCGGGGCCGCCCAGCCCGCGCGCGCCGCGTCCACCCGGCAGGGCATCGACAGCGACAAGCTGCTGACGCTTGTCTGCGTCGGCCTGCCGCTGATCGGGCTGTTGCTGTTCTTCCTCTACCCGATGGCGATCGTGTTCCTGCGGTCGCTGACCACGGCGGACGGGTCTTACGGGCTGGGCAACTATGCCGAGGTTCTGGGCTCTACCGGGTTCTGGCGCGCCACGCGGCATTCGCTGCTCATGGGCGGCGCCACCACGGTTCTGAGCGTGGTGCTGGGCTTCGTCATCGCGCATGGGCTGTACCGCTGCGCCTTTCGCGGCAAATGGCTGATCCGCGCGGTGATCGTGCTGCCGCTGCTGGCGCCGTCGCTGGTGCAGGCGCTTGGGCTGATCTTCCTGCTGGGGCGCAACGGGCTGCTGAACCGCTTCTTCGGGCTGGAAATCGACATCTACGGGTTCTGGGGTCTGCTGATCGCCAACACGCTTTACGCGCTGCCGCAGGCGGTGATGATCATCGGCGCGGCGCTGGTCCTGCTGGATGCCCGAACCTACGAGGCGGCCGAGGTCATGGGCGCATCGCCCGCGCGGCAGTTCCGCGACCTGACACTGCCCGCGGCGCGGTTCGGCATCCTGAACGCCGCCTTCGTCACCTTCACCATCACCATCACCGATTTCGGCAACGCCGCGGTGATCGGCGGCGATTATTCGGTTCTCGCCACCGAAATCTATTCCCAGGTCATCGGGCTGCGCAATTTCAACATGGGCGCGGTTGTCGGCATCATGCTGCTGCTTCCGACCGTGCTGTCCTATTACATCGAACGGCAGGCGATGAAGCGCCAGCAGGGCCAGCAGGCCACCAACGCCCAGCCCTTCGTGCCGCAATTCACCGCGCTGCGCGATCTGCCGATGGCGGCGCTCTGCCTTGCCATCTGCGCGATGATCGTCGCGGTCATCGGCATCGTGGTCTATGCCAGCTTCGTGCGGCTGTGGCCCTACAACCTGTCGCTGACCCCGCGCCATTACGACATCACACTGGCGGGGGGGTATTCGTCGCTCTGGATCACCATCGTGATTTCACTGATGGCGGCGGCGGGGGGCACCCTGGCGGTGTTCCTGCTGGGGATCGGGCTGCGCCGGCTGCCGAAGGCGCTGATGCAGCCGATCCAGCTGTTGGCGGCGATGCCCGCCGCGGTGCCGGGCATGGTTCTGGGCCTCGCCTATATCCTGACCTTCAATTCCACCGCGACGCCGCTTTACCTGCTCTACGGCACGGCGGCGCTGATCGCGATCGTCAATTTCTACCACTATCACACCCAGTCCTTCCTGACCGTGATGACCGGGTTCCGGCAACTGCCCCCCGCGCTCGAGGAAGCGGCGGGCAGCCTTGGCGCGGGGATGGGCCGGATCGCGGTCAACATCATCGCGCCTTTCGTCGCGCCGATGCTGGTGTCGGTGTTCTTCTTCCTGTTCATGCGCTCGATGGTGACCCTGTCGGCGGTGGTGTTCCTGACCACGCCGCATCTGAGCGTCGCCGCCGTCACCATCATGCGGCTGGACGATGCCGGGCTGACATCGCAGGCGGCGGCCTTTTCCACTTGCGTCATGGCTGTGGTCTGCATAGCCCTGCTGGGGATGAAGGCGGTCCTCGCCTATCTGAGCCGGCGCAGCGCAAGGGGAAGGGCAGACTAAGCCATGTGGTCCAAGGAACGGCATCAGCGCATCCTGTCCATGCTGGAAGCGAACGGGCAGGTCAGCGCCAACGACGTGGCGGAACTGCTGGGCGTGTCGCGCGAAACCGTGCGCCGCGATCTTGTCGATCTGGAACGCGACGGCCGGGTGGACCGGGTGCATGGCGGCGCGGTCCTGCCCCAGCCCCGCGGCGAGGAACCGTTCCAGAAACGGATGGGCGAACAGATCCGGGCCAAGCGCGACATCGCCCGAAAGGCCGCGTCGCTGCTGCGCCCCGGCCAGTCGATCCTGGTCGATGCCGGGACCACCACGTCGATCTTCGCCCAGGAACTGGCGAAGCTGTCGGGCATCATGGTGATCACCAATTCGATCGACATCGCAACGACGATTCAGGGCGCCGGCGCCGATATCGAGCTGCTGCTTCTGGGCGGCCGCGTGGTGTCCGACGTGCCCGCCACGCTGGGCGAATTGACCCTTGCCGAAATTCGCCGCTTCAACGTCGACATGGCCTTCATCGCGCCGGTTGCGCTGCACCCCGAAAAAGGCGCCTTTTCCTTCGACCTGCAAGAGGCGGAAATCGCCTCGGCAATGGTCGAACAGGCGGGAGAGACCGTGATCCTGGTCGATCACACCAAGCTGGGCGAAACCAGCCGCGTTCTGTCCTGCGAAGCATCAAAGATCGATACCCTTGTCACCGACAAGAACGCCCCACCCGACGCCCTGCAGCCATTTCGCGAAACCGACATGAGGATCATTGCCTGAGCCGAGGGCGCGACTTCAACTTGCACCTATTGCTTCCACGCTGCTTCCAGTGCGGATTTACCAACGCAAACAACCGCCCTTAGGCGGCTTGTAACATACTGTTATGTTTGTGTTTATTGGTTGTGGGGGCAGGATTTGGACACTATTTGATCCCTGCAGGCCCCAGGCTATGTCAAAACAACTGATGCGGCATACATAGCCCTCGCGGGCATTCAGCCACCTATCGACCGAGCAGATCGGAGACCGCCTCGCGCAGAAATGCCGCGTCAGCGGGGCTGAGCGCCGGATTGCCTGCCCTGTGCCCCCAGATCGATTCAATCGGACGGAATTCGGCGTTCTGCATCATCTCCGCTTCCAGCCTGCTGTCTTCCGGCGTGAAATAAAGATCTGTGCGCGATGGCATGATGAAGGAACGGGCGGAAATCGCCCCCAGCGCTCGGGGCAGATCTCCCTGATAGATTTCATTGTCGGAAATGTCCGACGCCATCCACGTGTCGAGGCCTGCCAGAAGATCATGCGCATCGCGGCGCAGGAAGTTCGCTTCCCACGACCGCACGAGGAAGTCTTCGAGCGACGAATACCCCACCTGTTCGTAGAGCTTTTCACGATAGAAGGCCTGCGACATGGCCCAGCCCGCGTAGACACGCCCCATCGCGCGCAAACCGCGCTTGGGGTGGTCGGCGAAATGATCGCCTTGCCAGTGCGGGTCGCCAGTCAGCGTCACGCGCACACCTTCGAGGAATACCCGGTTGTGGATCGACGTGCGTGCAGACCCGCAGACGGCACAGATGCGGGCGACCTTATCGGGAAAGATCGCACCCCAATGCAGCGCCTGCTGCGCCCCCATCGACCAGCCATAGGCCATAGCCAGACGGTCGACCCCGAAGACTTCGTTCAGCAGGCGGCGCTGCGCGTGGACGTTGTCCCAATGCGTGAAGACCGGATAGCGGTCCGTGCCGAAGGGCGCGTCGAGGTTCGAAGGGGACGATGACAGGCCATTGCCGAACATGTTCGGGACGACGATGAACCACTCGCTCGGGTCGAGAATCTTACCCGGACCGATCAGCCACTCGGTATCGTAATGCTGCGCCCCGTAGGATGTCGGGTAGAGGATGACATTGGACTTGTCCTCCGCAAGGCGCCCATATGTCTTGTAGGCCAGCTTGGCGCTTGGCAGGGTGATCCCGCGCTGAAGCCTGAAGTTCTCGATTTCGAAGACGTTATAGTCAGAAGTTGTCATGTTGCCTCCTGAGGCTGGTTACCTGCCCTTGCGCCAGGAAAATTCCGGATCGAAGCCCTGCATATTGCGGGGCTAGTCAATCGACAGCAGGGTTTCGTGTTCGCAAAGCATGGAACGGATTTCGATACCGGGGATCACCTCGGCCATCAGCGTTGCGCCCCGCTTTGCCGCTGCCGCCTGTCACGACGATATTCTTAATCATGCTTTCCTTTGCCAGGGCGGCATGCGTTCCGGGAACGGATCGCCGATCAGGTTTCATTCACCAGCGGCAACCGTTCCCGTTTAGCACGTCTTTCTTTTCACCCTAAGGGCACGCGTTGATCATTCCAGCCGCATCAGAAGACCGGCTATCAGCTTCGCGCGCTCCGCAAGGCTGGCCACTTCGATATGTTCGCCAAGCGTATGCAACCCCTTGCCGCGCACACCGATGGAATCCAGCGTGGGAATCCCCATGTACCCGGTGAAATTGCCGTCCGAACCGCCACCGGAACTTTCCCCGGTCAGTTCGAATCCGAGTTCCGAACACAGCTCCTTGGCCAGGTCGAACATCGCCATGGTGCCGGGTTGATCGGGTTCCCAGACCGGGCGGGTCACCCCGCGCGTCACCTCGAAGATCACGCCATTTTCTTCGCCCTGCAGGGCCATCATGGCGGCGACACCCTTGTCCAGATCTTCCTGCGTCTTGGCCATGGTCAGCGCCTGCGCCTCGCAGCTCGAAGACACGCAGTTCACCCATTGGCCGGCATGGATGACGCCGACCGAGAAGGTGCAGTCATCGGATGTCATCGCCTCGATCTCGAGGATCTTGCGGGACATGGCCGCGATGGCCGAACGGCCTTCGGATAGGGCCCAACCGGCATGGGAAGGCTTGCCGCGCGTGGTCAGGTTGAAACGCGCGATCGCATAGCGCCCGATCACCGCGCCGCCATCGGGCCGGGCAGGTTCGGGGACCAGCACGTATTTGTTCTTCGCCGCCTCCGCCTCGATCAGGTCACGGGTCGAAGGGGTGCCCACCTCTTCGTCCGGGGTAAACAGTACCGTGACCGGCAGAGGCGATTGCATCCCTGCAGCGGCCAGCGCCTTGATGGCTTCGAGGCTGACGAAATTGCCGCCCTTCATGTCCATGATGCCGGGGCCGTAGCAGATGTCGCCTTCGCGTTTGAAGGGAAGCTTTTCCAGCGTTCCGATCGGATGCACCGTGTCCAGGTGGCCGGAAATCAGGATGCCCGGTTTGCCGAAATCGGGATGCGGGAAACGCGCCCGAACCGAACCGCCAAAGCCCATCCGGCCCGGGATGCGGTCGACGATGGCCCCGGCCACGGTCAGGTCATAGGCGGCGATATCCATCATCCGGTCGACCGCCGCCGCGTCATAGGTGGGGCTTTCGCATTCGATCCAGGGGCGCAGGCGCTCCAGCATATCGTCGGTGTCGAATTTCAGGTCCAGTGGGTTCATCCGGCGGCCTCCGCCACGTTGTCTGACAGCGGCATCCGCCGTTCCACCACCCGTGCCATGATCGAGGCACCGACGGGCAGGATTTCGGTCCCCAGCACGAAACCGGGATTGTGCAACGGCACGGTGCCGGTATGGCCCACCCGGCAATAGGCGCCGGGGACGACCTTCAGCATGTCGGCGAAATCCTCGGACCCGGTGGCGGGCTCGTCGTTGCGGCTGATCATCTCGTCGCCCACGATATCGCGGGCGGCGTCCATATAGGCGTCCGACAGGTCCGCGTCGTTCATCAGCACGTCGAAGACGTTGCGCAGATCGGCGGTGATTTCCACCCCGTAGGCATGCGCCATGCCTTCGCAGAGTTCCTTCACGCGGCGTTCGGCGGTCTCATAGACCTCGTCCTTGAAATAGCGGATCGTGCCGCACAGATGCGCGGTTTCCGGCACTACGTTATAGGCGCTGCCCGCATGGATCTGGGTCACCGACAACACGCAGGAATCCAGCGGCGCGACATTGCGGCTGACGATGGTCTGCAGCTGCCCGACAAGGGACGAGGCGATCACCAGCGCATCACGCGATTGCTGCGGCATCGCGGCATGGCTGCCGCGCCCGGTCACGGTGATGTCGAAGAACGACGCCCCCGCCATCGCCGCGCCCTTGCAGATGCCCACGGTGCCCGGTTCGCCATTGGGCGAATTGTGCATCCCGTAGACCTCGTCGCAAGGGAAGCGGTCGAAAAGCCCGTCCGCCAGCATCCCGCGCGCACCGCCCAAGCCTTCTTCGGCGGGCTGGAAGATCAGAACCGCGGTGCCGTCGAAATTGCGGGTCTCGGCAAGGTGCTTGGCCGCGCCCAGCAGCATCGTGGTGTGGCCGTCATGGCCGCAGGCATGCATTTTCCCCGAATTTTTCGAGGAATACGGCAGGTTGGTCTGCTCGTCGATCGGCAGCGCGTCCATATCGGCCCGCAGGCCGATGCGCTTGCCGCCCTTGCCCTTGCCGTGGACGATGCCGACGACGCCGGTATTGCCGATGCCGGTATGCACTTCGTCCACGCCATAGGCCTTCAGCTTCTCAGCGACGATGGCGCTGGTGCGTTCCTCCTCCATCCCGATCTCGGGAAAGGTATGCAGGTCCTTGAAAATATCGGTCAGCTCGTCGGTGCTGGCCTCGATCACGGGTAGGATATTCATTCTCTGTCTCCCAAGTGTCTGTCGGCAATGGTCGGCGCTCAGGCCGCACCGAGTGCCCTGAAATTCGCGAAATCCCAGCTTCGGCCCGGAGCGGCCTCGATCAGGGATCGGGTATAGGCGTGTTGCGGGTTGCCCAGGACTTCGCCGGCGGGACCGTGTTCCACCACCTCGCCACGCTGCATCACCAGAACGTCGTCACAGATTTGAGCGGCCACGCGCAAATCATGGGTGATGAACACGATGGTGATGCCCAGCTTTTCCTGCAGGTCATCCAAAAGCTCGAGAACCTGCGCCTGCACCGACACATCCAGTGCCGACACCGCTTCGTCCGCGACCAAGACATCGGGCTGCATAGCCACGGCGCGGGCGATCGCGATCCGCTGACGCTGCCCGCCCGAGAACTGGTGCGGGTAGCGGTCCAGACTGTCGCGCGGCAGGCCGACGATTTCCATCAGTTCGGCGGCGCGTTTCAGCGCCTGCTTCGGCGACTGGCCATAGTTCACCGGCCCCTCGATCAGGCTGCGCCCCACGGTCCAGCGCGGGTTGAGCGACCGGAACGGATCCTGAAACACCACCTGCAAATGCTTGCGGTGCGGCTTCAGCTCCTTCCGGCTCAGATGCGCGATATTGGCGTCCCGCAGGCGGATCGTGCCATTGGTCGGCTCGATCAGCCGCATGATGCAGCGCGCCACGGTGGACTTGCCCGAGCCGCTTTCGCCGACGATCCCCAAGGTACGCCCGCGCGCCACGTCAAAGCTGACCTCCTTGGCGGCGTGGGTGTCCGGGCGACGCACGAACAAGCCCCCGCCGCCATAAATCTTGTTCAGCCTTCTCACCTTCAGCACCGGGGCACCTTCCGGGGCCGGGCGCGGGACGCGCGGGGTCAGGCTGGGCACGGCCGCCAGCAGTTTGCGGGAATAGTCCTCTTGCGGATTGCTCAGCAGGGTTTCGATCGGGGCGCTTTCCACCATGTCGCCGTGATTCATCACGTAAACCGTATCCGCGATTTCCGCGACGACGCCCATGTCGTGGGTGATGAACAGAACCGCGGTGCCATGCTTTTCCTGCAGTTCCGCGATCAGCGACAGGATCTGCTTTTGCGTGGTGACGTCGAGAGCCGTGGTCGGTTCGTCGGCGATCAGCAGTTCCGGTTCCAGAACCAGCGCCATGGCGATCATGATCCGCTGCCGCTGCCCGCCGGACAATTGGTGCGGATAGCTGCGATAAATCCGCTCCACATCCGGCAGATGGACCTGTTCCATGATGTCGATGACCCGTCGGCGGCGTTCGTCAGCCGGCAGCTTGGTATGGCTTTCCAGAACTTCCTCGATCTGGTCGCCCACCCGCAGCACGGGATTCAGCGCCGTCATCGGTTCCTGGAAGATCATCGCGACGCGGCGGGCGCGAATATCCTGCATCGCGCCGGCCGATTGCGCCAGAAGGTCCGTGTCCGACAGGGTGATGCTGCCGCCGGTGACCATCAGCGCGTTCTTGGGCAGAAGCCCCATCACCGCCAGCGATGTCACCGATTTCCCCGACCCGCTTTCGCCCACCAGACAGACGGTTTCCCCCTGCCGGATGTTCAGGCTGATGCCGTTCAGGACCGGTTTGACCTTGGCGGCGGGGGGCAGGCTGACAACCAGATCCTCGATCCGGAGCACTGTTTTCGCCTCATCGAAATTGCGTGATTTGAAGAGCATCGGATTATTCCCCCCGTTTCTTAAGGCGTGGGTCCAGCATGTCGCGCGCGGCGTCGCCCAGAAGGTTGATGGACAGGATGCACAGCGACAGCATCAGGCCCGGCCACAGGATCAGTTCCGGTTTGATCCGGAAATATTGCCGCCCCTCGGCCATGATGTTCCCCCAGGTCGGGATTTCGGTGGACACGCCCGCACCCAGGAAGGACAGGATCGCCTCGGTCAGGATTGCGGACGCCACGATATAGGTGCCCTGCACGATCAGCGGCGCCATGGTGTTGGGCATCAGGTGCCGGAACAGGATCTTCGGCATCGAAGACCCCAGTGCGATAGCGGCCTCGACATAGGGTTCTTCGCGCGCACTCAGCACGACCGAACGGACCAGACGCACCACCCGCGGGATTTCAGGGATGGTGATCGCCATGATCACCGAGGTGATCGAGGGACCGTTGAGCGCGACCAGCGCAATCGCCAGAAGGATCGACGGGATCGCCATCAGACTATCCATTACGCGCATGATCACCGTGTCCATCATGCGGAAGAAACCGGCAATCAGACCGATCACCAGACCGATCAGCACCGATACGATGGCAGCCCCGATGCCGATGAAAAGCGATACCCGCCCCCCGATCAGCACACGCGAATAAAGGTCGCGGCCATAAGGGTCGGTTCCCAGAGGGTAATCCGGCATCGGCCCTTTCAGGCGCAGCATGGGCTGCATTTCCAGCGGGTCATGCGGCGCCAGCCAGGGCGAGAGCAGGGTCACCACGACAATCGCCAACAGGATTACACCGGCGATCAACGGCCCCACGCCCAGCTTTGCCAAACCGGGGATGGAAAACAACCGCAGCACCGATTGCGTGGCCGCCGCCGGGGGTACATTATTCTCAGACATCAGTAGCGTATCCTCGGGTCGAAAATCGTGTAGGAAATGTCGATCAGCAGGTTCACGACGACATAGGTGCCGCTTGTGATCAGGATCATCGCCTGGATGACCGGGTAATCACGGGCCAGGATGGCATCGACGGTCAATCGCCCGATACCGGGGATATTGAACACGCTCTCGGTGACAACCACGCCGGAAATGAGCAAGGCAAAGCCGGTGCCGATCACGGTCAGGATCGGCACCGATGCATTGCGCAATGCGTGCCGGAACAACACCTTGCTTTCGCGGACGCCCTTGGCGCGGGCGGTGCGGATATAATCCTCGCCCAGCACCTCGAGCATCGAGGCCCGCGTCATCCGCGCGATCAGGGCCACGTAGATCGTGGCCAGCGTCAGTGCGGGCAGGATCGCCCGGTCAAGGAAAGCCAGCATTCCCTTTTCGCTGGGAGAGGCATAGCCCTGCACCGGCAGCCAGCCCAGCGTGATGGAAAAGACCAGTATGAACAGGTAGCCGATGACGAATACCGGCACCGAAAACCCCAGGACGGAAAAGCTCATCACCGCGTAATCGATCCAGGAACGATGCCTCCACGCGGCGATTACCCCCATCGGCACGGCGATCAGAACGGCGATCACGATGGTCAGAAGCGCCATGTTGAGCGTAGGGAAGATGCGTTGCCCGATCATTTCCGTCACCTCGGTGCCAGAGATCAGGGACACGCCTAGGTCACCCTTCAACAGCTGCCCGATCCACGTCATGAACTGCGTCAGCAGCGGATCGTTCAATCCCATCGCCTCGCGGATACGGTCCAGTTGTTCGGGGGTCGCCATATCGCCGGCGATGATCGCGGCGGGATCGCCGGGCGTCAGCCGCAGCAGCAGGAAGACGAAAATGGCGACGATCAGCATGACGGGAATGATCGCCAGAATGCGTCGGATAATGTAGCCCAGCATCGACAAGGAAGCCTTTCGTTGGGGAAGTCTCGGGATATTCAGACGGCAAAAAGCGATGCCACCAATTCGTGCCCGGCGCCGGGAGATCAAGCGCCGAGCACGTCAGGCTGAAATCAGCCTTCCTTCTTGATGTTCCAGAACACCGGGACGGGCGAGGGCAGCATATCCACGATATTGCTGCGCCGCGCCTGCGGGTTGATGTACTGGCCCAGCGGGATGTACAGGACTTGCTCCAGCGTATGGGCCTGGATTTTCTTGGCGATTGCCTGCTGTTCTTCCAGCGAACCGGCATCGACGAAGGCCGCTTTCAGCTCTTCGACAACCGGATCATCCGGCCAGCCGAACCATGCCTTGTCGCCGCGGCCATTCAGCATCGGCGACACCAGCGGGCTGCTGATTTCGGGCACCAGCCAGTTGGTGAAGAACAGGTTCCAGCCCCCTTCTGCGGGCGGGTTCTGGCTGGCGCGGCGGGTCACCAGCGTCTGCCAGTCCATCGGCTGCATGTCCACGTTGAAGCCGGCGTTGCGCAGGGCCTGCGCGGCGACGACCGGCTGGGCGGCCAGCGTGACAACGTCGGTCGGTGCCATCAGAACCAGCGGAGTGCCGTCATAGCTGCTTTCAGCCAGCAGTTTCTTGGCACCTTCGATATCGCCGCCCGAGGTCAGCGTTTCCGAACCCGTGGCATCGGCCAGCGGCGTGCCGCAGCCGAAAATGGCGCCGCAGACTTCGTAGTAGTCGGGGTTGCCGACCAGCGTGGCAAGAACGGCCTCCTGCGAAAGGGCCATTTGTGCGGCCTGACGCACCTTGATGTCGTTGAACGGCGGATACTTGAAGTTCATCCGGCCAATGGTCTGATAGCCCATCGGTTCGCGTTTTTCGTAGACAACGTCCGGGTCACCGTCCAGCAGCGGCAGCAGGTCGACCTGCAGCGCCTCGATATAGTCGATTTCACCGGCCAGAAGCGCGTTCATGGACGTCTGCACATCGGGCATGGTGGTCCAGACGACCTTGTCCACGTTGACGACCTTACCACCCGCCATGTTGTCGGCCGGTTCGGAACGGGGAAGGTAATCCTCGTTCTTCACGTAGGTCACGCTGACGCCGGGCTGGAATTCATCCACGACGAACTTGAAAGGGCCGGAACCGATATGTTCGGTGATCGCCGTATCCGAAGGGGTTGCGGCAATCCGCGCCGGCATGATGAAGGGCGGCAGCGCGGACTGCTTGCCGATGGTATCCAACAGCGGGCCGAACGGTTTGGTCAGCTTCCAAACCAGCGTCTTGTCATCGGTCGCGGTCAGGCTTTCGGTGACATCCATGATCAGTTGGCCACCCGCATCGCGCTTGGCCCAACGCTTCAGCGAGGCTTCTGCATCTGCCATGGTGACCGGGGCACCATCGTGGAATTTCAAACCGTCGCGCAGGGTAAACGTATAGGTCAGACCATCGTCCGAAACGGTCCAATCCGCCATTTGCGGCTGCGGTTTAAAATCGCCATCCACGGCAACCAGCACATCATAGATCATGTAGGCGTGGTTCCGCGTGATGTGGGCCGTGGTAATCACCGGATCCAGAACCCGCAGACCCGAATGCATCACTGCGGTGATGGTCGTTTCAGCCCATGCGGCACCGGCAGTCGCCATTGCGGTGGTCGCCAGCAGCGCACCAGCCACCAGGCTGCGGATGCTTGAAGTACTCCGGGATCGGAAGGAATGAAAACTCATATTCTTCTCTCTCTGTTGTATCTTTGTTGGTTGTTCTGCAGGCCTGCGTTTTTCGCAGGTTCTTCGGTGGTAAATGGTCACGCCTGATCGGGGTCAGCTTTCCTCCTGTGTTGTCAGTGGCGGGTCAAAGCGTACGCCCATCGGTTCCAGCTTCATGCCCGCCGCCAGCCGCGTCCACGGCAGGCTGGCAGGGCTGAGCGGCATCGGACCGGGGGCCGTACACACCAGAATGGTTTCCGCGATCGGATCGAAATCCGCACGGAAATGGACCGAGCTTTTGTTGACCAGAATGTCCTGCTCGGTGGGTTCGATCCCGACGAAACGGTACATTTCCTGGTCGGCCATCTGCGCCTTGTTGGTGGTGACAACCACCCGCACATCGCCGATCCGCAAACACGCCGACGGCCCGAGATCCATCGGAGCACCACCGTAATAGGGACCGGACGCCACAAATTTTCCGTCCGCGAGCGTTTCCACCACGAACCGTCCCGCGAACGGGCTGTCGCCGGGCAGATTTGAAAACCCGCCCAATTCGATGTCGATCTCGGCCCCTTGCCCAGCCGCATGCGCCGCAGCGGCCGCGGCGGGATCGACCATCAGGCCCAAAGCGGCGCGTTGCGCACCGGCCTTCACCAGCGCACGCAACATGCCGGTCGTATTGGAATCGCCCCCCGCCCCGGGATTGTCCTGCGTATCCGCGATCACGATGGGTCTGGTGGCCGCGGCGGCCAGTCGAACGGCCTCGGCCACCCCCGCGTCGGGATCGTAGGAGATACCTGCGAATGCTGGCTCGGCCGCACAAACATCTTCCAACACGGCGTCGGCCGCGGCATCCGCCGCCGCCTGGGTCGCGCCATAGGACACCACAGTCGGTCCGCATTCCGGGAAATCCGCCGCCGGAAAGCCGAAGAAGAAGGAAAGGCTGGACAGGTCGCCGCCTTCGCGGCCGGCCGCTCGGGCATAAATGCCCTGCGCCGGTTCGGTCACGGTGCTTTGCCATGCAATCGGGATCAGGAAATCCAGCCGGCGGAACGCCTTGGCGAATGGGGTGCCGCGCGACATCAACCGGTCCAGCTGCTCCGCCGCGCGGTATCCGGTCTCGGCCATGTCGACATGCGGATAGGTGCGGAACCCGACCAGCACATCGGCGGCCTGAACCATTTGGTCGGTGATATTTCCATGCAGGTCCAAAGCTGCGGCAATAAACACGTCCGGCCCGACGACCTGCCGCACCCGGGCCAGCAATTCGCCTTCGCCATCTTCGACATGTTCGGCGACCATAGCGCCGTGCAGGTCAAGGAACACGCCATCCAGGGGCAAGGCCGCGCGGATTCCTTCAACGATTTCGTCGGTGATCCGGGTATAGGCATCCCGCTCGACCGCAGCCGACGGGATCGCGCCGCACCACATGACCGGAACCATGTCCCAACCCGCATCCTCGCCGAATGCAACCGCGCCACCGATGCCCAGATTGATGCCGCGCGCCGATTCCATCATCAGCGGCCCGCGCGCCAAAGGCATGTAACCGCCACCCTGAACGAAGCTGTCAAAAGTCGCCGGACTGGGCGCAAAAGTATTCGTTTCGTGAAGGAAACCGGCCAAAGCCACACGTTTCGCCATAGTCCAGATCACCCCATCCACGCTTCTTTTCCCGATTTCAATGTATTGCATTGCAATACACTTGCATCGTATTATAAGCGTAGGCGAATGCTTTCCGCTGGGTCAACAAGGATTGCGAGAATAATGCTCCGAAACACTCTTCGTGCTGAATCCGGCGTCCCTTTTTTAAGCAGTGAGCAACGGGCCGACCCTTTGTTCATCAACTCCATTGCACGGGCGATGCAGGTATTGGCTGCATTCCACGATGCGGACCGCCCGTTATCTCTGTCAGACATTGCGGAGCGCGCCGGAGTAGACCGCAGCGGCGCGCAGCGTATCGTTCACACGCTGCGCAGCCTTGGCTATATCCAGCGCGATGCCGAAGACCGCGGTTTCCTGCCCGGTATCCGCATCATGGATCACACTTTGGATTACCTGCGGCTGAACCCGTTGATCCAGCGCGCAACTCCGGTGCTGCTCGAACTGCGCCGCAACGTGCAGGAACGGGTGGACTTGTCGCTGTTCGACGGGCAGCGAGTCGTCTACGCGGCCCGCATGCAAAGCAAGCGGGAATCCTTTTATGCCACGCTGGTGGGGCACAGCGTCCCCACCTTCAGCTCTTCCGGGGGATGGGCGATCATGGCGCGGCTGAGCGATGAAGAAGCGATGGATATCATCGAAAATTCGGACCGCAGCCCCTTCACCCCGCGCACTCTGACTGACCCCGGCGAAATTATCGAAGAAGTGCGCCGGACCCGCGCGCGCGGCTATAGCCTTGCCGTCGAACAGATCCTGCTCGGAGAGGTCGCGATCGGCGTCGCGATCACCAACCCGCAAGGTCGGCCATTGGGGGCGATCCACGTGGCAGGCTCCTTGTCTGAATGGACCCCCGAAGAATTCAGCACCCGCATGGCGCCCCTGGCCTTGGAAGCGGCCCGTGCGATCAATCATTACTGACCCGAGACGTTTCATCATGACTGAATATGAACTGCCCGGCCTGTCTGCCCCCGTCACCATGAAGATCGACCGCTGGGGCCTGCCCCACATCAAGGCGGAAAACCTGCCCGATCTGTTCTTTGCCCAGGGTTTCAACGCCGCCCGGGACAGGCTGTGGCAAATCGATCTGTGGCGCAAACGGGGACTGGGCCTGCTGGCCGCCGATTTCGGCCCCGGCTACCTGATGCAGGACCGCGCCGCGCGGCTGTTCCTGTATCGCGGCGACATGGAACCGGAATGGGCCGCCTATGGCGACGACGCGGAAATGATCTGTACCGCCTTCGCCAACGGGATCAATGCCGCTGTGGACCAGGTTCTGGCGGGGAACATGCCCATGCCAGAAGAATTTTCCGTTCTCGGAACCACCCCGGCCCATTGGCACCCCGAAGACGTGGTGCGCATTCGCACCCATTGCCTGACGCGCAATGCGGGTTCGGAACTCGCCCGGGCGCAGGTCCTGGCGCTGGCCGATCCGGAAACCGACCTTTTGCGCGCGCCGCTGAATCCACCGGTGGATGCCTCAGAGTGGGCGGTGAACGCGGGTGCAGGGCTGCCTGCCCATGCGCTTTCGGTGTTTGAACTGGCAACGGCGCCGGTCACTTTCTCGCCCGAGCGTCTATCGGTCACGCTGGAAGATGCCGCATGCTGGTCGCGCGTCGATAAGGCCAAGACCGTGGTGCAGGCCCCGTCGATGGAGGGATCGAACAACTGGGTCGTTTCCGGCCAGCGCACCGCGTCGGGCCGGCCCATCATGGCCAGCGACCCGCATCGCGCCCACGCAGCGCCGTCGCTGCGCTACATGGTACACCTGACCGCACCGGGGCTCAACGTGATCGGCGCGGGCGAACCCAGCAGCCCCGGCATCATGGCGGGGCATAACGGCCACGCGGCCTTCAGCCTGACAATTTTCTGTGCGGATCAGGAAGACGTCATGGTCTATGACACAGATCCCGCCGACGCCCTGCGCTACCGCTACAAGGACGGCTGGGAAGAAATGGAAACCGTTTCCGAACGGTTCGCCGTGCGCGGTCATCCCGATCAGGACTTGGACCTGCATTTCACCCGTCATGGCCCCGTCGTCTGGCAGGATGCCGACAGCAACCGCGCGCTGGCGCTGCGCACCGTGTTCACCAACCCCGGCACCGCCCCCTACATGACCAGCCTGAAAACCATGCGCGCCACCAGCTTTGCCGCGTTCCGGCAAGACGCTGGGACATGGGGCGCGCCTTCGGTCAACCTGGTTTACGGCGATGTGACGGGCGATTTCGGCTGGCAAGCGGCGGGCTACGTACCGCGCCGCGACGGCTGGCGCGGGCTGGTCCCGGTCGCGGGGGACGGGCGGTTCGAATGGCAAGGCTACCTGACCTCGCGCGACTTGCCCTATCTGGACAACCCGGCGCAGGGCTACGTCCATTCCGCCAATGAAATGAACCTTCCTCCCGAGGCACAGACCGGTCCCGCCATCGGCCACGAATGGTTCGAGGATCAGCGCGCCGCGCGGATCGCAGACGCTCTGGCTGCCCGGGACGACCACGATCTGGACAGTTCGACCGCGCTTCAGACCGATACGTTTTCGCCCTTTGCGCCGCGTTTGATTGCCCTGCTTCCGGAGGATGTGCCGGGGGCCGACCTTCTGCGCCTGTGGGATTGCCGTTCAGATGCGGAATCGGCCCCTGCCCTGCTGTACGAACTCTGGCTGTCGTCGCACCTGCGCCCCGCCCTGCTGGCCTTGATCGCGCCCGATCCGGATTTGCGGCGCTTCCTGGCGCCGGGCAATATTCCCGTCGTGACCGAGATTCTCGAAGGCTTGCACCCGGCGCTGAGCCACCGCGCTCAGCTCGACAAACAGGGCGCGCGAGACGCGCTTATGCGCGACACGCTGGCCGCCGCCTTGCAGGAAGCGACAGACCGTTTCGGTGCACCTGAAAACTGGCACTGGGGCGATCTTCATCACGGCTGGTTCGATCATGCACTTACCCCGGTGAAGGCCGGGTTTGACCTTGGGCCGTGGGCCAAGGGGGGCGGCAATACGTCGATCATGCTGGCTCACCACGAGGCTTCGGATTACCGCGTGAAGATCGGGGCCTCCGTACGGATGGTGATCGACGTGGGCGATTGGGACAAAAGCGTATGGATCAACGCGCCTGGGCAATCGGGAATGCAGGCCTCACAGCATGTGCAGGATCTTGCCCCACTTTGGGCCAAAGGGGATTATGTTCCGCTGGCCTATTCCGAAAATGTGATCAACGAAGTTACCGTAAGAACCGTTGTTTTAAGGCCTGCTCAAAACTAATCACCCCGTGTCGCTTTATTCTCCGTTTTTTTACTATTCGGGAAAGCCAATTCAGTGGACGGGATCGGCGCCAAAGTGGCTCTAAAAACGACGAAAGCCGCCCTGAGGCGGCTTGTTCGACAGTTTTGGTTGCGGGGGCAGGATTTGAACCTGCGACCTTCAGGTTATGAGCCTGACGAGCTACCGGGCTGCTC
>NZ_WWEN01000007.1 GCF_009857745.1 Thalassovita mangrovi | reverse complement strand
AAAATCCTCGAGTGATCAACTCGCTGATCTGAATAGAGAAGGGCCGCCCAAGGGGCGGCCCTTTTTCGTTGTGCCCCGGGCTGACCACGCGTCAGGGTCGCATAATTTTACCGATTGGTCATGGATCTGTTATTCTGGCGCTGTTTTGATTTGAGTCTCAATTGCCAGAACGAGGGTTTTCCCATGACTGCCAAATTCAACCGTCGCGACTTCCTGGGCACCGCTGCCGGTGCCGGTCTTATCGCCCTGCATCCGTTTTCGGCCCGCGCGGCCGGCAATCAGGCGCATCTGCGGATCATGGAAACCACCGATCTGCACGTCCACGTCTTCCCCTACGATTATTACTCGGACCGTCCGGTCGATACGGTCGGCCTGGCCCGCACCACGGCGCATATCAACGCGATCCGCGCCGAGGCGACCAATTCGATGCTGGTGGACAACGGCGACTTCCTGCAGGGCAACCCGATGGGCGATTACATCGCCTATGAGCGCGGCATGAAGGAGGGCGACCTGCACCCGATCATCGCGGCGATGAACACGGTCGGCTTCGACGCCTCGACCCTGGGCAACCACGAGTTCAACTACGGGCTGGATTTCCTGATGAAGGCGCTGGCCAAGGCGGACTTCCCGGTGGTATCGGCCAATGTGGTCAAGGAAATGGCCGCCAATCCGCGCGGCGACAAGACGCTGCTGCCGCCCTATGTGATCCTCGATCGCGAAGTGACCGACGGCGCCGGGCAGACCCACACGATCAAGGTCGGGCTGATCGGCTTCGTGCCGCCGCAGATCATGAACTGGGATCGCCGCCACCTGGAAGGCAATGTGAACGCCCGCGACATCGTCGAGGCCGCCCGTGCCCATGTCCCCGAGATGAAGGAAAAGGGCGCCGACATCATCATCGCGCTGAGCCATTCGGGCATCGGATCGGCGGAATACACCCCGGGAATGGAAAACGCCTCGGTGCCGCTGGCGGCGGTGGACGGGATCGATGCGCTGATGACCGGGCATTCGCATCTGGTCTTCCCCTCGCCGACCTTTGCCGGTTACGCGGCGGTGGATGCCGAAAAGGGCCTGATCCACGGCAAGCCCGCCACCATGGGCGGCTATTGGGGGTCGCATCTGGGCGTGATCGACCTGATGCTGGAAAAGGACGGCGATGAATGGCGCGTGGTGACCAATGCCGTCGAAACCCGCCCGATCTACAAGCGTAACGAGGACCGGTCGATCACCGCGCTGGTGGAAAGCGATCAGCGGGTGCTCGATTCGGTGGCGCAGGAACACGAGGCAACGCTGGCCTATGTCCGCCGCGCCGTGGGCAAGACCGACGCGCCGCTTTACAGCTACTTCGCGCTGGTGGCCGACGATCCGTCGGTGCAGATCGTGTCGATCGCGCAGGAATGGTATGTCGAACAGATGCTGAAGGGCACCGAATACGAGGGTCTGCCGATCCTGTCGGCGGCGGCGCCCTTCAAGGCCGGTGGCCGTGGCGGCCCGGATTATTACACCGACGTGGCGGTGGGCGACGTGGCGATCAAGAACGTGGCCGACCTGTACCTCTACCCCAACACCGCGCGGGCGGTTCTGGTCACCGGTCAGCAGGTCAAGGATTGGCTGGAACGCTCGGCCGGGATCTTCAATCAGATCGAGCCGGGCAAAGCGGACCAGGTGCTGCTGAACCCGTCCTTCCCGTCCTACAATTTCGACGTGATCGACGGGGTCGAATACGAAATCGACCTCAGCCAGCCGTCGAAATACGACACCAAGGGCGCGCTGATCAATCCCGACGCCAACCGGATCGTCAACCTGACCTTCAACGGTGCGCCGCTGGACCTGGCGGCAAAATTCGTCATCGCCACCAACAACTACCGCGCAGGTGGCGGCGGCGATTTCCCCGGTGCCGACGGGTCGACCATCATCCTGACCGCGCCCGACACCAACCGCGACGTGATCGTGCGCTATATCGTCGAACAGGGCACGATCAGCCCCTCGGCCGATGCCAACTGGAAATTCGCCGCGATGCCGGGCACCAGCGTGCTGTTCGATACCGGGCCGAAAGCCGCCGCCTATGCCGACAAGGTCAAGGGCGTGAAGATCGCCCCGGCGGGCGACGGGCCGGACGGGTTCGCGCGGTTCCGCATCGATCTTTGATACCTGGGCGCTTGCGCCTGATTCCGGGGCCGCCTGCCGGGCGGCCCCGTTTTCATTTCCCGCCCTAGGCCGTCGTCGCGGTTGATCGCGCGCCCGCAGCTTGTATCCTGTCCTTACCCCTGCAGGAGCCAAGGAATGCCGCCCACATTCGTGAAATTCGCCCATGCCCTGAACGGGTCGGAAAAGGGCGCCAACCTGCAGGAACAGACCCTGCTGCGCCTGCTGGAGGACGAAACCCTGGCCTGGGTGCATCTGGACGGCACCGACCCCCGGACCGGCGACTGGATCGCGCAGCATCTGGATTATCTGGACCCGCAGGCGATCGAGGCGCTGCTGGATGTCGATACAAGGCCACGGGTGACGGTGCTGGGCAACGGGATGATGGTGATCCTGCGGTCGGTCAACATCAACGAAGGCGAAAACCCCGAAGACATGGTGTCGGTCCGGATGTGGATCGACGCCCACCGGATCGTGACGATTTCGCGCAAACCGACCCGGGTGATCGAACGGATCGACGCCGCGATGCGCGGCGGCGAGGTGTTCGAAACCGCCGGCGAATTCATGGTGCGGCTGGTCGAGGAAATCACCTCTCACATCGCGGATTTCCAGAAGGAACTGGACCTGAAGACCGAGGACCTCGAGGAACGGGTGGTGTCCGAAACCTCCGGCCATCTGGGGCGCGAAGTGGTCGATCTGCGGCTGCAGGTGATCGCGGCGCGGCGCTTCGTGGTGCCGCAGCGCGCCGCGCTGGAGGCGATCAGCAAGGCGCAGCTGGGCTTCATCGACCAGACCACCCGGCGCGAAATCGAGGAAGAGCACCTGAAAATGACCCGGGTGGTGGAAGACATGGAGGAATTGCGCGAACAGGCGTCGGTCCTGCGCGAGGAATTGTCGAGCCACCTGTCGGACCGGCTGAACCGCAACATGTTCGTGCTGTCGGTCATGTCGGCGATTTTCCTGCCGCTGGGGTTCCTGACCGGGCTGTTCGGGGTGAATGTCGGCGGCATGCCCGGGGTGGGCGACAGCAAGGCCTTCCTGTGGCTGTGCCTGGCGATGGGGGCGCTTTTCCTGCTGCAGATGGCGATCCTGTGGCGCCTGCGCTGGATCGGCGGCGGGCGGCGATAGCATTCCCCGGGGCTGATGTCGGTTGTCCCGGCACCTGTTCCGGGCTACCTTGCCGCCAGCCGATGGAGGGTGTCGTGAACAAGTAACAGCAAATCCAGTCCAACCAATCATGTCCCATGATGACAGGAGCGCTGTTATGCCTGCTTTTCTCGACGCCTCGTTGCGCCACCCGATCCGCTTGCCGGACGGAACCGCCTATCCCAATACCGTCTGGCTGAACCGGGTCATCGACCATCCGAACATGCGGATCGGCGATTTCACCTATTACAACGATTTCGAACCGGTCGCCGATTACGCCGCCCGAATCGCCCCTTATCTGCATCCCGGCGCGCCGGAACGGCTGATCATCGGCAAGTTCGGCCAATTCGCCCATGGCACGCGGTTCATCACCTCCTCGGCCGATCATCCGAAGCGCTGGTTCAGCGCCTATCCCTTCGCGGTGTTCAATCACGACTGCATGGACCTATACGCCGAGGAATTCAGCGCCGGGCGCGATACGGTGATCGGCAACGATGTCTGGATTGGTCACAACGCGATGATCCTGCCCGGCGTCACGGTGGGCGACGGGGCGATCATCGGGGCGGGGGCCGTGGTGACCCGCGATGTCGCCCCCTATACGGTGATGGGCGGCAACCCGACCACCCCGGTCCGGCAGCGGTTTTCGCCCGCGGTGACGGAGCTGCTGATGCGCTTGCGCTGGTGGGACCTGGAACTGGATCAGATCAGGGCGATCCTGCCGGTGCTGGCCTCGGCGGATGTGATCGGGCTGGAGGCCGCGGTCGACCGGTTCCGGGGTTAGGGTGATTTCACCTCATAAGGTGAAAAGGGCCTTGATCTTGGTCACGGCCTGTCATACCTAGTCGCACGGCCTTAGGGGTATAGCTCAGCTGGTAGAGCGACGGTCTCCAAAACCGTAGGTCGCGGGTTCGAACCCTGCTGCCCCTGCCATTTCCCGCCGATGACTGACGATGAGAGTTCAGGGCCATTTCTGGCCCTGTCAGTTTTTGGTTTTCCTGTTGTGTCAGTCGCGCGGCGGGATGTTCAGCCCGCGCTGCACCGCCGGGCGGGCGAGGAAGCGGTCGAGATAGGCCACCGTGTTGGGAAAGCTGTCCCATTCCACGACATCCCGTGCGCCATAGCGATCCAGAACTCGCAGCCAGCCGCCAAGCGCGATATCGGCGATCGAATAGTCGCCGCAGATCCAGTCCTGCCCCTCCAACTGCTTTTCGATCACCGCCAGCAGGCGCTTGGTCTCGTTGATGTAACGCTCGCGCGGGATCGGGTCTTCGACCTTGCTGCCGCCGAAGGCGTAGAAGAAACCCAGCTGCCCGAACATCGGCCCGACGCCGCCCATCTGGAACATCAGCCACTGGATTACCTTGTAGCGCTCCGCCGGGTCCTCGGGCAGCAGCTTGCCGGACTTTTCCGCCAGGTAGATCAGGATCGCCCCGGATTCCCACAGCGGCAGGGGTTTGCCGCCCGGCCCGTCCGGATCGATGATCGCGGGGATCTTGTTGTTGGGGTTGAGCGACAGGAATTCCGGCGATTTCACGTCCGCGTCCGACAGGGTCACCTTGTGCGCCTCATAGGGCAGGCCGATTTCCTCCAGCATGATCGACACCTTGATGCCGTTCGGCGTCGGAAAGGAATAAAGCTGCAGCACCGACGGGTCCTTGGCGGGCCAGCGGGTGTTGATCGGGAAATCGTCGGGGAAGGTCATGTCGGCTCCTGCTTCATCTGTTGGGATGAAAATACGCGAATTTCCCGGGACAGAAAGACCTTGGCGCGTAAAAGCAAGTGCTATTCAATCGAAGCGTAGCGCGGGGCATTCGCGCCGGGCAGATTACATGAGGGACAGAAAATCATGATTAAGGAATTCAAGGAATTTATCGCCAGGGGCAACGTGATGGACATGGCGGTGGGCATCATCATCGGCGCTGCTTTCACGGCAATCGTGAAATCGGTGGTGGGCGACCTGATCAACCCGATCATCGGGCTGTTCACCGGCGGCATCGATTTCACCAACAACTACGTCGTACTGTCGGGGGACGTTCCCGCAGGCGCGAGCCTGGAAGCCGCGCGGGAAACCGGGGCGTCGGTCTTCGCCTATGGCAGTTTCCTGATGGCGGTGATCAATTTCCTGATCATCGCCTTCGTGGTCTTCATGCTGATCCGCATGGTGAACAAGGCCAAGGATGCAGTGATCGCCAAGGAAGAGGAAGTCCCGGCCGAGGAGGCCCCGGCGGGCCCGAGCGAGCTGGATATCCTGATCGAGATTCGCGACGCGCTGAAAAAGGCGTGACCGGGATTTCGCGATAGCGCAAAAAAAACGCCCGGCAGAGAAAGGGGAACCTGCCGGGCGAAGTGTTTGCACCATAGGCGCAAGGGAATGTCGTTTACTTGATCAGGAGCTGTGGCGAGGTCACGTCGATGCCCAATGCCTTGCCCACCGCGTAATAGGTCAGCTTGCCCGCATGGACGTTCAGCCCTTCCAGCAGGTGCGGATCGTCGGCGCAGGCCTGTTTCCAGCCCTTGTCGGCCAGCGCCAACATGAACGGCATGGTGGCGTTGCCAAGCGCGATGGTGGCGGTGCGCGCCACCGCGCCGGGCATGTTGGCGACGCAGTAATGCATGATCCCGTCGACATCATAGATCGGATCGTCATGGGTGGTCGGGCGCGAGGTCTCGAAACACCCGCCCTGGTCGATCGCCACATCGACGATGGCCGCGCCGGGTTTCATCGTCGACAGTTGTTCGCGGCTCACCAGCTTGGGCGCCGCCGCGCCGGGGATCAGCACCGCGCCCACCACCATGTCGGCCGTCGCGACCAGCTCGGCAGTGTTGCCCTTGGAGGCGTAGGAGGTCTTGAATTCACCGCGGAACGCATCGTCGAGATAGCGCATCCGGGGCAGCGACATGTCCAGAACGGTCACGTCCGCGCCCATGCCTGCCGCCACGCGCGCGGCGTGGGTACCGACATGACCGCCGCCGATCACCACGACCTTGGCCGGGCGCACGCCGGGCACGCCGCCCAGCAGCACGCCGCGCCCGCCATTGGATTTCTGCAACGTCCAGGCGCCGACTTGCGGCGCCAACTTGCCCGCCACTTCGGACATCGGCGCCAGCAGCGGCAGCCCGCCATTCTTGTCAGTCACGGTTTCATAGGCAATCGCGGTGCAGCCCGACTCCAGCAGGTCGTGGGTCTGCTCCGGATCGGGGGCAAGGTGCAGATAGGTGAACAGCAACTGGTCCTCGCGCAGCATCTTGCGCTCGACCGCCTGGGGTTCCTTCACCTTCACGATCATGTCGGCGGTCGCGAAAACTTCCTCGGCCGTGTCGACGATTACCGCGCCGACTTCGGTATAGGCGCTGTCGGGGAACCCCGATCCGACCCCGGCCCCGGTTTCGACGATCACCTGGTGACCGTGGGCGATGGCCTCATGCGCCGCGTGCGGGGTTATCCCGACACGGAATTCCTGAGCCTTGATTTCCTTAGGGCAACCGAGCTTCATCAGCATCTCCTCCTGTGATTGGGGTCAGGATGTCGCAGTTCCAATGCAAGTGCATTGAAAAATAGGTCGTGTTTTCCCCGATCTTGTGAATATTCTGCGAAGAAATGGAAAACTCTGCGAAGGATTTTGTGTAAATGTCGCTGGATCAGACGGATCGTCGTATTCTGAGCGTGCTGCAGCGCCGTGGGCGCATTTCGAATGCCGAACTGTCGGAACGGGTGAACCTGTCGCCCTCCGCCTGCCACCGCCGGGTGCAGCGGCTGGAGGCCGATGGCTATATCCGCGATTACGTGGCGCTGCTGGACCCGCGCAAGATCGGCGTGTCGACCACGGTTTTCGTGGAAATCACCCTGCAGGCGCAGGCCGACGAGGTTCTGGAAGCCTTCGAGAAGGCGGTGGCGCGCATCCCGGACGTGCTGGAATGCCACCTGATGGCTGGGACGGCGGATTACATCCTGAAAGTCGTGGCCGAAAGCACAGAAGATTTCGCCCGCATCCACCGCCAGCACCTGACCCGGCTGCCCGGCGTGGCGCAGATGCAGTCGAGCTTCGCCCTGCGCACCGTTTTCAAGACCACCGCGTTGCCGGTCGAGTAAATGTCTGACATTTGAGCTTGCAAATGTCAGACATTTGAAAGTAATCCTGTTTTGAGGTATTTCTGACCCGGGGAGGATTTCGGATGCAGTGGGATTACATCATCGTCGGGGCCGGCAGCGCCGGCTGCGTGCTGGCCAAGCGGCTGGCGGATGCGGGCAAGAAGGTGCTGCTGCTGGAAGCGGGCGGGTCCGATGCCTATCACTGGGTGCATATCCCGATGGGATACCTGTACTGCATCGGCAACCCGCGCACCGACTGGATGTTCAAGACCGCCGAAGAATCAGGGCTGAACGGGCGGTCGCTGATCTATCCGCGCGGCAAGGTTCTGGGCGGCTGTTCCTCGATCAACGGGATGCTGTACCTGCGCGGCCAGGCCGCCGATTACGACGGCTGGCGGCAGATGGGCAATTTGGGCTGGGGCTGGGACGACGTGCTGCCCTATTTCAAGAAGTCCGAGGATTACGTCGACGGGCCTAGCGACATGCATGGCGCAGGCGGCGAATGGCGGGTCGACAATCAGCGCCTGCACTGGGACGTGCTGGACGACTGGATGGAGGCCGCTTCCGAGGCCGGTCTGCCCAAGGTCACCGATTTCAACACCGGCAATAATGAAGGCGTCGGTTATTTCCGGGTGAACCAGAAACGCGGCTGGCGGATGAACACGGCCAAGGCCTTTCTGCGCGCGACCAAGGGTCAGGCGCTGCAGGTGGAAACCCACGCCCATACCCGCCGGGTGCTGATCGAGGACGGCCGCTGCATCGGCGTCGAATACGAACAGCGCGGCGAGGTCAAGACCGCCCGCGCGGAGGGCGAGGTGATCCTGTCGGCGGGCGCCATCGGATCGCCGCAGATCCTGCAGCTGTCGGGCATTGGGCCGGGTGACCTGCTGCAGCAACACGGGATCGAGGTGCGGCGCGACAGCGCCCAGGTGGGCGGCAACCTGCAGGACCACCTGCAACTGCGCTGCGCCTGGAAACTGCAGGGGGCGAAGACGCTCAACACGATGGCGAACAGCCTGTGGGGCAAGGCGAAGATCGGGCTGGAATATGCGCTGAAACGCTCCGG
Source organism: Thalassovita mangrovi (assembly GCF_009857745.1). Lineage (GTDB taxonomy): Bacteria > Pseudomonadota > Alphaproteobacteria > Rhodobacterales > Rhodobacteraceae > Thalassobius > Thalassobius mangrovi. Next base: position 192,244 of record NZ_WWEN01000007.1, on the reverse strand, counting down.
CCCGATGTCGATGGCGCCGTCGCAGCTCGGCGCCTTCGCCAAATCGCGCCCCGATCTGGCGACCCCCGACCTGGAATTCCACGTCCAGCCGCTGACGCTGGAAGCCTTCGGCCAGCCTTTGCACGATTTCCCGGCGATGACCGCCAGCGTCTGCAACCTGCGCCCCGAAAGCCGCGGCAGGGTGGACATCACCTCGCCCGATCCGGCCGCGAAACCGAAGATCGCGCCGAACTACCTCGCGACCGAGGGCGACCGGCAAACGGCGGTCAATTCGATCCGGCTGGCGCGGCGAATCATGGAACAGGGCCCGATGGCCCGCTATGCGCCCGAGGAAATGAAACCGGGGCTGAGCGTGACCAGCGATGCCGACCTGGCCCATGCGGCGGGCGATATCGGCACCACCATTTTCCATCCCTCGGGCACCGTCCATATGGGGGCGGAGGACACCGCGCCGCTCGATCCCCGGCTGCGGCTGCGCGGCGTTGCGGGGCTGCGCGTGGTCGATTGTTCGGTGATGCCGACGATCACCAGCGGTAACACCAATTCACCCACCATCATGATCGCCGAGAAAGCCAGCGACATGATCCTTGAAGACGCGAGGGGATAACCGCATGGCGCTGATCGCGATTCCTTATTTCACCGGCAACGGCCATACCTTGCGGCTGGCCGAAACGATTGCGGAAGCGGCCGGCAAGGCGGGGTGTACGGCCAGCCTGATCGATGTAGAAAAGATGGCAGCGGCGGATTGGCAGGAGCTGGACGACGCCGATGCGATCGTCTTTGGCACGCCGACCTACATGGGCAGCGCGGCAACCGAATTCAAACGCTTCATGGACGACACCAGCGATCGCTGGGGCGACCAGGAATGGACCGACAAGATCGCGGCTGCCTTTACCGTGTCGATCTTCCCCGGCGGCGACAAGCTTGCCACGCTGATCCAGCTGTCGGTCTTCGCCGCGCAGCACGGCATGATCTGGGTCGGGCAGGATCAGATCGGCGCGCCGGTCGATGACGGAAAGCCGGGAATCAACGACAGCGGCACCTGGCTGGGCCTGACGGCCACCAGTTCACGCGACAAGACGCAGATGGTGCAGCCGGGCGATCTGGAAAGCGCGCGGCTGTTCGGCCATCGCATCGCGCGGGTCGCGCGGCGCTGGAGCACCTGAACGGCAGCCGCTGCGCCGGTGGCATTGTCGGATTTTGAGTATTTGGGCCAAGAAGAAGCGGGGATGCGCCTTGCCCGACCGGGAGCGAGGGACCCTGACGGGCAAGGCGGCTTCTCCTTGGGCGGTCATCGGCGCTCCCGCCTGTACCGCAAGGCCAGCATCGCGCGTTAACGTTAATAACGTCCTAATGGGTTTCTTCTTGGGAAAAATACTCCCGCCGGAGGCGGCGCGGCCTGCAAGGCCGCCAAGAATAATGGGCGCGCTCTGCGCGCGCCGTTTGATCAAGACAGCCCTGAAAATGACAAACCCCCGGGCAGGGCCGCGGGGGTCGTCTGAACTTATATGTCCGAGCTTACGAGAGGCGCCTTACAGCATACCTTCACGCTGTGCTTTCTTGCGTGCCAGTTTGCGGGCACGGCGGATCGCTTCAGCTTTCTCGCGCGCTTTCTTGACGGACGGCTTTTCGAAATGTTGCTTGAGCTTCATTTCGCGGAAGACGCCTTCACGCTGCAGCTTTTTCTTCAGGGCACGAAGCGCCTGATCGACGTTGTTGTCGCGAACACTAACCTGCATGTGGTTTTCACCACCTTTCTAAGTTGAGTTGCAAGGAATTGCAGGAGGTGGTCCTATAGCAAGGCTTGCTCTATTTGTCTACACCGAAGCCACCGGGAAAGGAGAACCCATGACTGCACCGGATCTGAAGGACCGCCTGCTGGATGCCGCACTCGTCCACGTCGCCTTCGACGGCTGGACCGAGGAGACCTTTCAAGCCGCGGCGCAGGATGCCGGGATCGACCCGGCGGTGGCGCGGGCGGTGTGCCCGCGCGGTGCGGCGGACCTGGCGGTGGCGTTTCACAAGCGCGGCGACGCGCAGATGGTGGCGCGGCTGCAGCAAGCCGATCTGGACGACATGCGGTTCCGCGACCGGATCGCGGCGGCGGTGCGGTTCCGGCTGGAAGCGGTCGAGGACAAGGAGGCGGTGCGCCGCGGGCTGACGCTGTTTTCGATGCCGCAGCACGCGCCGGACGGGATGCGGCTGATCTGGGAAACCGCCGGGTTGATCTGGGAAACGCTGGGCGACACGTCCGACGACGTGAACTGGTACACCAAGCGCGCCACTTTGGGCGCGGTTTACGGATCGACGGTGCTCTATTGGCTGGGCGACGAATCGCCCGATCACCAGGCGACCTGGGAATTCCTCGACCGGCGCATCGACGACGTGATGCAGTTCGAGAAGGCCAAGGCCAGCGTGCGCGACAACAAGCTGCTGAGCGGGCTGTTCGCCGGGCCGATGGCGGTGCTGAACCAGATCAAGGCGCCGGGGGCGCATAAGGACATGCCGGGGCGCTGGCATCACGAGCAGTAAGGGAGAAGCATATGTCTGAGACAATGCGCGCGGTGGAAATCACCGACGCGGGCGGGCCGGAGGTTCTGAAGCTTTGCGAACGGCCGATGCCGCAGGCCAAGCCGGGCCAGGTGGTGATCAAGGTGGCCTATGCCGGGGTCAACCGGCCCGACGCGCTTCAGCGCGCCGGGGCCTATGCGCCGCCGCCCACCGCCAGCGACCTGCCGGGGCTGGAAGCCTCGGGCGAAATCGTCGCCCTGGGCGAAGGCGTCAGCGGCTGGCAGGTCGGCGATCAGGTCTGTGCGCTGCTGCCGGGCGGTGGCTATGCCGAATACGTGGCGACCCCGGCGGCGCATTGCCTGCCGGTGCCCGAAGGCATGGCGATGAAGGAAGCGGCCTGCCTGTGCGAAACCTATTTCACGGTCTGGTCCAACGTGTTTCAGCGCGGGCGGTTGAAGGCGGGTGAGAGGTTCCTGATCCATGGCGGGTCGTCCGGCATCGGTACCACCGCGATCCAGCTGGCCCGCGAATTCGGCGCCCGCGTCTTCGTCACCGTCGGCAGCCAGGAAAAGGCGGCGGCCTGCGCCCGGCTGGGGGCGGAACGCACCATCGTCTACAAGGACGAGGATTTCGTCGAGGTGATGCGCGAGGAAGGCGGCGCCGACCTGATCCTCGACATGGTGGGCGGGTTGTATATTCCCCGCAACCTGAGGGCGCTGGCCGATGACGGGCGTCTGGTGCAGATCGCGTTTCTGCAGGGGCCGAAGGCCGAGGTGAATTTCGCCCAGGTCATGACCCGGCGGCTGACCATCACCGGGTCGACCCTGCGGCCGCAAAGCGATCTGGCCAAGGCGAAGATCGCCGAAAGCCTGCTGGAACATGTCTGGCCGCTTCTCGATGCGGGGAAAATAGGCCCGGTAATGGACAGCGAATTTGATCTGTCCGAAGCGGCAGAGGCCCATGCGCGAATGGAAAATGGCGGACATATCGGGAAAATCGTTCTGAAAGTCGCCTGACCCGAAACGGAGTCCGTGATTAAATAAGCGCCCCCTTTACGGGGGCGTTTTCATTTTTGGCTACCGAAGATTGATATTCTGTTTCTGCGATACCATTTCTGGTCTATGCGCCTATAAAATTCCCTAAAAAATCCAGTAATTATTATATATTGCCTATTGTGGAATATCTTTGGCAGAGGAATAAAGTTTCCAATCATTTGATAGGAGTAGCCATGACAGATTTGGTAAATGTCAGCGTCGAAGAGCTGACCGAATATTCACTCGCGGATCTGAAATCTCTGGAAAAGAAAGTGGCGAAGGCAATTGCCACTTATGACGAACGCAAGAAAAAGGCGGCGCTGGCGGAATTGGAAGCGAAAGCCAAGGAAATGGGTTTTTCCCTGTCCGAATTGACCGGTGCCAAGGGCAAACCCGTCAAAGCCTCCGGCGTTGCGAAATACTGCAATCCCGACGATCCCTCGCAGACCTGGACCGGCAAGGGCCGTCGCCCGGCCTGGTTCCTGGACGCCATCGAGGCCGGCAAGAAAGCCGAGGAGATGGAGGTCTGACCGCCTAGCGGATCGGATCAAGAAGCGCGTCATCCAGGCTGCAGTCGCGGATGACATCGCGCCCGCAGGGGACGGGGGCGAGATCCTTGGACAGACAAAGGCGGGCTTCCTGAATGCGCCCGCCTTTGCAGGTGATGGTCAGCATATCCGGCTCCAGCCCCGGATTGGCCTGCAGAAACGCCTGTTCCACCACTTTCGCCGGCAAGGTCACCGGGCGGTCCAGTTTGCGGAATACCGCGGGGCGGGTGACGCTGTCATAGGCGCGCCGCGCCAGGTCGTAATAGGCAGCGGCCGACAGGCCGGAACAGACCCCGTGCTTTTTCCACTGATACCAGGCCAGGCCGGAACTGCCCATGATATCGGTCATCTCATCGCTCATCCGCCGGGTCGGGTGCGGTTCGACGGTCGGGCAATAGGACGGCCAGCCGCGATGGTATTGCGGCCACAGCCCGTGCAGCACCCAGCCGTAATCTTCCGCTTCGTCGCATTGCGGCGATCCGCGCGCATCGCCTTCCAATGCGCACCAGCTGGGCGACCAGCTCAGCGACAGGACGTAATAGTCGAAATCGCCCGGCCGTTCGCCGTCCGCCAGGGCGGCGCCGGCGATCAGCGCGAAAACGAGGCTGATGAGACGGATTTGCATTCTCTCTTCCCTTATCGGTCGGCAAGCACTATATAGGCGGCAAGTTCCCCTACAAGGTAGCCCGTCCCGGACCAAGGGACAGCCTGTTTCAGGCAACGGGGAAGTTTTGAGTTAAGGAGACATGCTATGGCCAAACCGATCATGGCGAAGGCAACCGCCGTCTGGCTGATTGATAACACCACCATTAGCTTCAAGCAGATCGCCGATTTCGTCGGCATGCACGAATTGGAAATCCAGGGCATCGCCGATGGCGACGTGGCCACCGGCGTCAAGGGCTTCGACCCGATCGCCAACAACCAGCTGACCCAGGAAGAAATCGACCTGGCGGAAAAGAACCCGCTTCACAAGCTGAAGTTGAAGTTCAACGCCGCCGCCGTGGGCGAGGAAAAACGCCGCGGCCCGCGTTACACGCCGCTGTCCAAGCGTCAGGACCGCCCGGCGTCGATCCTGTGGCTGGTGAAGTTCCACCCGGAACTGTCCGACGGCCAGATTTCGAAACTGGTCGGCACCACCAAACCGACGATCCAGGCGATCCGCGAACGGACCCACTGGAACATCGCCAACATTCAGCCGGTCGACCCGGTCGCCCTGGGCCTGTGCAAGCAGTCCGAGCTGGACGCCGCCGTGCAGAAGGCCGTCGCCAAGCGCGAAGCCGAAGGCGGGGTGATGAGCGACGACGAACGCCGCAAGCTGGTCAGCACCGAACAGTCGCTGGCGATGGAAGACGACGGGCCGAAGATCCCCTCGGCCATCGAGGGGCTGGAAACCTTCAGCCTGCGCGATGACGAGGACGAGAAGGAAGAAGAAATCATCGACGCCGACAGCTTCTTCAACCTGCCCGGCAGCAAGGACGACGAAGACGAACAGCCCTGAGCGCTGTTGCAGTTGTGAGATAGGAAAGCCCGGGCGGTTCTGCCCGGGCTTTTTGCGTTTCAGGGGCGGCAAGGGCCCGCAATTTGAGTATTTTGGCCAAGAAGAAACGGCAGGGGTTTTCATTTCCCATCCGGCTGCGCAGTCTCGCGTCCGGGTAAGACGGGAAAGGGACGGCTATGACCATCGCAGTTGTCGGGCGCGGATTGATCGGAAGCGCAGCGGCGCGCCATCTGGCGAAACAGGGGCAGGACGTGATCCTGATCGGGCCCTCGGAACCGGCCGATTGGCAAAGCCATGAAGGCGTGTTCGCCAGCCATTACGACGAGGGGCGCATTACCCGCTCGCTCGACCCGTCGCCGTTCTGGAGCAGGGTCAGCCGCGAAAGCATCGCCCGCTACGATGAGATCGAGGCGGAAAGCGGCGTGCGGCTGTTTCATGAAACCGGGCTGATCATGGCGGGCCCCGAGGGCACCGGCCCGATCACGGATGTGGAAACCGGGGCCGCGCGTGACGGGATCGGCTGTGAGCCCTATCGCGGGGTGGGATTGGCCGAACGCTTCCCCTATTTCGCCTTCCCCGAAAACACGCTGGCGCTGTTCGAACCGAAGGGCGCCGGGCATATCAACCCGCGCGCGCTGGCGCGGGCGCAGGGGATCGCGGCGCAAAAGGCAGGGGCGCGGATCGTCGAGGCGGTGGTGACCGGGCTGGACGAAACGGCGTCGGGCGTCACCCTGCAGACCTCGCAGGGCGAGATCGCGGCGGATCAGGTGTTGGTCGCCGCCGGGGGCTTCAGCAACATGGTGCTGCCGGAGCCTTTGGACCTGCGGGTCTATGCCCGCACCGTGCTGCTTCTGGAGGTGGATGCCGAGGAACAGGCGCGGCTGGCCGGGATGCCGCCGCTGATCTGGCTGGGGCCGGCGGGCGAAGACCCCTATCTGCTGCCGCCGCTCCGCTATCCCGACGGCAAGGTTTACCTGAAGATCGGCGGCGATCCCGCGGATGACCTGCTGCCGAGCGATGCCGAAATCCGCGCCTGGTTCCGGTCGGGCGGCAGCGCCGAGGTCGGCGCTGTCCTGGAGGACAGCATAAGGGCGCGGATGCCCGGGCTGCGCTGCGTGTCGACCCGGGTGGCGCCCTGCGTGACGAGCTACAGCCGGGACGGCCTGGCGCTGATCCGGCGGCAGAGCGCGCGAATCTCGGTGGCGACGGCGGGCTGCGGCAAGGGGGCGAAATGTTCCGACGAACTGGGCCGGCTGGGGGCGGAGGTGGCCTTGGGCCGCGATTTACCGGATTGGGCGGTTGCGGGCTGATTTGATCGAAACCGGATCGCGGCGCGGGGGCGGCGCGTCTCCCCGCTCTGATTTTTCTTTGAATACCGTAGTTTGGCGTGGTCGGGGTAGGGGCGTGCGACCTTGGAAATTTAGTCCATTTTGATCATATGAACGCCGCCAAAACCGGGCGGAAAATTATTTTTTCACCGCCCGAAAATTTTTCTTGATCGGTGCGAGGCAAGACCCTAAATGCCCGCTCAAGACGCCAACGCACGCGCCTCTGGCCAACCCGAACCGGGTTAGTGTTTACGTAGCGACGGTAACGTCTCCCTTGGAAGTGAGCGGCCATATATGGCCGGGTCTATTGGAGATGACCATGAACGCCTACGTAGCACCTTTCGCGTGCGGCGATGCCGTACGCACTGAAACCCGTATCGAAACCTTCATCCGCGGTGCGGCCTTCGAGCGTCCGACGCTGGTCATCGACCGTGACGCGGTTTCGCACCAATACCGCGCGCTGAAATCCGGGCTGGGCCGGGCCGACATCCATTACGCGGTCAAGGCAAACCCGGCGCGCGAGGTGCTGGAGGCCCTGCTGTCCGAAGGATCGCATTTCGACGCCGCATCGCGCGGTGAGATCGAACTGTGCCTGAGCCTCGGCGCGCATCCTGAAACCATTTCCTTCGGCAACACCGTGAAACGGCCCGCCGACATCGCCTTTGCGCATCAGGCCGGGATCACCCTGTTCGCCGCCGATGCCGAGGAAGAGCTGGAAAAGATCGCCGAAAACGCGCCGGGCGCGCAGGTTTACATCCGCCTGCTGGTGGGCGCGACCGGCGCCGACTGGCCGCTGAGCCGCAAATTCGGCTGCGCGCCGGAAATGGCCGAAACCCTGATGGCGCGGGCGGTGGAACTGGGGCTGGCGCCCGTCGGCCTGTCCTTCCACGTCGGCAGCCAGACCCGCGAGGCCGGGATGTGGCGCGACACGCTGGACCAGGTGGCCGCCGTCTGGGCGCAGGCGCGGGCCAACGGTTTCCCGCTGTCGCTGATCAATATCGGCGGCGGTTTCCCGGCCTTCTACGGCGAGGCGATCGAACCGGTGTCGATCTATGCGGCGAAGGTAATGGACATGGTCGAGGCACGGTTCGAAGGCGCCGAGCGCGTGATGGCCGAACCGGGCCGCGGCATGGTGGCCGAGGCGGGGATGATCGCCGCCGAGGTTCTGCTGGTGTCGAAGAAATCCGACGATGACCTGCATCGCTGGGTCTACCTGGATATCGGCAAGTTCTCGGGCCTGGCCGAAACCATGGACGAAGCGATCCGCTACCAGTTCGTGACCGACCGCGATCACGAGGAAACCGTGTCGTCGATCCTGGCCGGTCCGTCCTGCGACAGCGCCGACGTGCTTTATGAAAAGCGCCCGGTACAGCTGCCCGTCGGGCTGCGGTCGGGCGATCGGATCATCATCCGCAACTGCGGCGCCTATACGTCGAGCTACTCCTCGGTCGGCTTCAACGGCTTTCCGCCGCTGGATGTGGTGGTGATCTGAAGACGGGGCCTTGTCCGGGCGGATTTTCGCCCGGACAAGGCTAGTCTGTGGTTGCGTTTTGTCAGGGCGCATGCTCTCTTTGAGAGAATATTTCATTCTGACAATATTTTAGTAGCATGATCGAACGATTTGCCGTCATCGCGGATATCCATGGCAATGCCGATGCGCTGAGCGCCGTTCTGGCCGATATCGACCTGTTGGGCCTGTCCGAAATCATTGGCCTTGGCGATTATTTCAGCGGCCCGCTGGATGCGGCGGGGACGGCGCGAATTCTGGCGGGGCGCCCGATGCGCGCGATCCGGGGCAATCACGACAGGTATCTGTTGTCTCACGCCCCGGGGAACATGGGCGATTCGGATCGCACCGCTTTTGACCAACTGCCCGATGCGGCGATGCAGTGGCTGGAAGGTCTGTCGCCCTTCCTGTCGCTTGGCGAGGACCTGCTGGCCTGCCACGGCACGCCCTATGACGATAACAGCTACTGGGCGGAAACGGTGGGGACGGATGGCCGGGTGACCCCGAAGGACCCCGATGAGATCGAAGAGATTGCCGATGACCTGCCGCATGCCCTGTTCCTGTGCGGCCATTCGCACCTGCCGCGGGTGACGCAGATGAGCGGCGGGCGCTTGCTGGTCAATCCCGGCAGCGTCGGCTGCCCGGCCTATCGCGACGAATTGCCGGTGCCGCACAAGATGGAGGCCGGCTGCGCCCATGCGTCCTATGCGGTGCTGGAACGGTCGCGGGACGGCTGGCGGGTCGATCTGCGGCTGGTGCCCTATGACAGTACGCGGATGGCGTCGCTGGCGCGCGGCCACGGGCGCGAAGACTGGGCCCGCGCGGTCGAATGCGGGCGGGTCTGACGTTCAGATCTGTTTGCGTGCGTTCAGCGCTGCGGTGATCGTGCCCTCGTCGAGGTAATCCAGCTCACCGCCGATCGGAACACCCTGCGCCAGCGAGCTCAGCTGCACCCGGCCCTCCAACTGATCGGCGATGTAATGGGCGGTGGTCTGACCGTCGACGGTGGCGTTCAGCGCCAGGATCACTTCGCTGATCCCTTCCGAATCCACCCGGTCGATCAGTTTCGGGATGCGCAATTGTTCCGGCCCGACGGAATCGAGCGCCGACAGGGTGCCGCCCAGCACGTGATAGCGGCCCTTGAACACGCCCGTGCGTTCCATCGCCCACAGGTCGGCCACGTCTTCGACCACGCACAGCATGCCGGTGGCGCGCTTTTCGCTGGCGCAGATGCCGCAGATATCCGAGGTGCCGATATTGCCGCAGTTGAGGCATTCGCGCGCCGAGACGGCGACCGATTGCATCAGGTCGGCCAGCGGCGTCAGCAACAGCGCCCGCTTGCGGATCATGTGCAGCACCGCGCGCCGGGCCGAACGCGGTCCAAGCCCGGGCAGCTTGGCCATCATTTCGATCAGCGCGTCGATATCTTGGGAGGAGTGTTCGCTCATGAGCGCAATCTAGTGCGGTTGAGCGGCTTTGAATAGGGGGGAAGCGCCGGAGGCCGCATCCGTGCGGGGGCCTCCGGAGGGAATTTTTAAAGGGGCAGAAAGCCGATCAGAACGGCAGTTTCATGTCCTTGGGCAGGCCCATGCCTTCGGTCAGTTTCGACATCTCTTCCTGCGCGGTGTCGCTGGCCTTCTGCTGGGCGTCCTTGATCGCGGCGAGGATCAGGTCCTCGACCACTTCCTTTTCGTCGGGGTTGAAGATCGACGGATCGATGTCCAGCCCGGTCAGCACGCCCTTGGCGGTGGCGGTGGCCTTGACCAGCCCGGCGCCGGATTCGCCGGTCACGGTCATGGTTTCCAGCTGTTCCTGCATTTCGGCCATCTTGCCCTGCATTTCCTGGGCTTTCTTCATCATCTTGGCCATGTCGCCAAGACCGCCGAGACCTTTCAGCATGGGGGTTCTCCTGTCTGTGTCGCTGTTGCGTTCTAGATACGTTTGATGCCGGGGTGCGGCAATGGATCGGGAGTCATTCTTCTTCGAACGGGTCCCATTCGTCCTCGACCTCCTGCAGCGCGTCGGCCTGCGCCTTGGCGGCGAGCTCTTCCTGGGTGCGGATCTTGGTGATCTTCGCCTTGGGGAAGGCCGTCAGCACCGCCTGCACCATCGGGTGGGCCTCGGCTTCGGCGCGCAGGGCGTTTTCCTTGGCGTTGCGCTTCTCGTCGATGGTTTCGCCGCCGCCTTCGTTGACCACGGTGACCGCCCAGCGGTTGCCGGTCCAGCGCTGCAAGGCGCTTCCCAGCCGTTGTGCCAGGTCGCGCGGGGCGTTTGCTGTGGGTTCGAATTCGATCCGGCCGGGCTGATAGGCGGCCAGCCGCAACCCGGTTTCCACATTTACCAGCAGTTGCATGTCGCGGTGGTGGCGGATCAGTTCGACCACGTGTTCAAAACTGGGATAGCGCGCCAGCGCCTGGTCGGCATCCACCGCCAGCGCCATGCGCGGGCCGCCCTGCGGTGGCATCCCGCCCGCCGGGGTCGAGGAATAGGCCATTGCGCCGCCGCCCGCCGGGGCGGTCCCCATGCCCTGTACCGGCATGCCGCCGCCCGGCCCGGCGGGGGGCACCGGCATGTCCTGCAGCTTGCGCACCAGTTCTTCGGGGCTGGGCAGGTCGGCCACATGGGTCAGGCGGATGATCGCCATCTCGGCGGCCATCATCGCGTTGGGGGCGCTGGCGACTTCGTCCAGCGCCTTCAGCAGCATCTGCCACATCCGGGTCATCACCCGCATCGGCAGCGCCTCGGCCATGGCCTGACCGCGGGCGCGTTCATCGGGGCTGACGGTGGGGTCGTCCACCGCTTCGGGGGTGATCTTGACCACCGAAATCCAATGCGTCACCTCGGCTAGGTCGCGCAGCACTGCCATCGGGTCGGCCCCGTCGGCATATTGCCCCCCGATTTCGGCCAGCGCGCCGCCCGCGTCGCCCTTCATGATCAGGTCGTAGAGGTCCAGCACCCGGCCCCGGTCGGCCAGCCCCAGCATGGCGCGGACCTGATCGGCGGAGGTTTCGCCGGCGCCGTGGCTGATCGCCTGGTCCAGCAGAGAGGTGGCGTCGCGCGCCGATCCTTCGGCGGCCCGGGTGATCAGCGCCAGCGCGTCGTCGCTGATCTTCGCCTCCTCGGCGGTGGCGATCCGGCGCAGCATGCCGATCATCACCTCGGGTTCGATCCGGCGCAGGTCGAAGCGCTGGCAGCGCGACAGCACCGTCACCGGCACCTTGCGGATCTCGGTGGTGGCGAAGATGAATTTCACATGGGCGGGCGGTTCTTCCAGCGTCTTCAAGAGCGCGTTGAACGCGCTGGTCGACAGCATGTGAACCTCGTCGATGATGTAGATCTTGTAGCGGGCGGACGCAGCCCGGTAATGCACGCTTTCGATGATTTCGCGGATGTCGTTCACGCCGGTGCGCGACGCGGCGTCCATTTCCATCACGTCGACATGGCGGCCTTCCATGATCGCGCGGCAATGTTCGCAGACTCCGCAGGGTTCGATCGTCGGCCCGCCATTGCCGTCCGGCCCGATGCAGTTCATCCCCTTGGCGATGATCCGCGCGGTGGTGGTTTTGCCGGTGCCGCGGATGCCGGTCATGATGAAGGCCTGGGCGATGCGGTTGGCTTCGAACGCGTTGCGGAGCGTGCGCACCATCGCTTCCTGCCCGACCAGGTCGGCAAAGGTTTCAGGACGGTATTTGCGTGCCAGGACCTGATAGCCCTGGGTCGGTGTGTCGCTCATGATCTGCCTTCGGATTCGAATACCCGGCCAAGGTAAGACCTGCGGCGCGCTGCGTCCACCGGATAGGTGCGGGAAGGGAGGGGCGCTGCCCCTCTGCGCGCGTGAAGCGCGCATTCACCCCGGAGTATTTGGGCCAAGAAGAAGCTGCAGGGGGCAGGGTGCATTTTTCATGTGCAGGAGGGGCAACCGGGGCTAAGCTGTGCCGATAGTGAACGACAGATTATTTCAGACAGGGTTTCGATGGGGAATTTGCTGGAAAGGTCCGGGCGATGTCAGATCTGGTGCTGAACGCGCTGACGGTCGGCGATGGGATTCTGGCGCTCTGCCCGATGCCGGGGCGGGGCGGCGGTTATGCCGACGACCTGGAGCTTCTGCGCGAATGGGCCCCGTCGTTGGTGATCACGCTGGCGTCGCAGGCCGAGCTGGTCGCCGAAGGGGCGGAACGGCTGGGCCCGGACCTGATCGAATCGGGGGCCCGCTGGGCGCATCTGCCGGTGGTGGATTTCGGAACGCCCGACCGCGCTTTCGAGGATCTCTGGCCCGGGATCAGCCGCGCGGCGCGGGCGGCGCTGAGTGGCGGCGGCCGGGTGGTGGTGCATTGCAAGGGCGGCTGCGGCCGGTCGGGCATGGTGGCGCTGCGGCTGATGATCGAAGCGGGCGAGGCGCCGCGCCCGGCGCTGTTGCGGCTGCGCGCGGCGCGGCGTTGCGCGGTGGAGACCCAGGCGCAGCTGGACTGGGCGGTTACTCCCACTCCATCTGGCTGAACACTTCCTGCGCGTTGCGCTTGGCCAGGGTGTCGAAATTGTCCATCTCCGCAAAGGCGGATTGATCGACATCGACGGCGGTGATGATATCGCCGCCCTCTTCGATATGCGCACCGATCTTTTCGCGCAGGTTGGCCAGGTAATCGCGGGTGTCATGGGTGGCGGTGGCCAGGTCGGTGACCGGGCCGTGGCCGGGCACCACATGGGCCGGATTCAGCGCCGCCATCGCATCGAAGGCCTCGATCCAGCCGGCGCTGCTGGAAAATTCCAGCACGCCCAGCAGACGGCCGACAAAGACGATATCGCCGGTGAACACGGTTTCGGCCGCCGGGTGCCAGACGAACGTATCGCCCGGCGTATGGGCCGGGCCGGGATGGGTCAGTTGCAGGGTGACGCCGCCCAGGGTCAGGTCATAGCTGTCGTCGAAGGTGATATCGGCATAGGCGGGGGTGGTGCCCGCCAGCCCCTCGGCCCCGATCAGCGCGGTCAGCATGGTCTGCTGCATCGAGGCGCGGTCCTGCTGATCGGCCACCGCATCGGCCGAGGCGACGATACTCGCGCCCTGTTCCTTCCAGTAGCTGTTGCCGATCCAGCGGTGATCCTGGCCGCCGGTATTGATCACATAGCGCACCGGCTGATCGGTGATCCCCTTGATCACCGCGTCCAGCGCCTGCGCGCCCTTGTAGCTGCCGCCCGCGTCGATCAGCACCGCGCCCTCGTCGGTGACGATCAGCCCGTGGGTGGAATTGTTGCCGAGGTTTTCGGGGTTCCGCTGCACGGTGGGGCCGACCAGCGCATAGGTGCCCGGCGCGATGGTGGTGACCTGCATGATCGGTTCGGCCTGCCCGGCGGTGGCGACAAACGCGATCAGGACGGTGAAAATGGTAAAGAAACGGGGCATCGGCGCGGTCCTCCTCTTGCGGCGGCGATTGGCGCAGAATGACGCCCCGCGCCGGGGCGGGCAACCGGTCTATTTGCCGCTCTTGCGGGGTTTGCCCTTGAAGCGCTGCTGGGCGGCCAGTTGCGCCTTGTGCTGGCGGGTGATTTCGCGGGCGCGGCGGCGGGTCTGGCCGAGGGTTTCGGTGTTCAGCTGATCCTCGGCGCGCAGCTTGCGCCAGCGTTCCAGCCGTTCCTCGGAAAGCTCTCCGGCCTCGATCGCCGCCCGAACCGCGCAGCCCGGTTCGCTGACATGGGCGCAGTCGCGGAACTTGCAGCGGGTGGCGAGGTCGGTGATGTCGTCGAACAATTCGTCAATGCCGCCCGCGACGTCGTGCAGCCCCAGTTCGCGCATCCCCGGCATGTCGATCACCATGCCGCCGCCCTCGGCGAAATGCAGCGACCGGGCGGTGGTGGTGTGGCGGCCCTTGGCATCGTCTTCGCGGATGCCTGCGGTGGCCTGATCCGATCCGGTCAGCGCGTTGATCAGGGTCGATTTGCCGACCCCGGAGGAGCCGACGAAGGCAACCGTCTTGCCCGCTCCGCACCAGCGCCGCAGCTGGTCCGACTGGTCCGGGTCCTTGGCGTTGATCAGCAGGATCGCGTCGAACTTGCCGGAAATCTCGCGCGCTTGCGCCAGGTAGGATTGCGCGTCCTCGGTCTTGTCGGCCTTGGTCAGGATCAGCACCGGCGACACGCCGGCATCCAGCGCCAGCACCACATAGCGTTCGATCCGTGCCGGGTTGAAATCCTCGTTGCAGGACGTGGTGATGAACAGCGTGTCGATATTGGCCGCCAGCAGTTGCGTCTTGGCCTCGATCCCCGCCGCCCGGCGGGCGAGTTTCGAGCTGCGGTCGAGAATCGTTTCGATCACATCCGTTTCGGGATCGACCACGACCCAGTCTCCCACCGCGATATCCCCGGCGCTGAGCGTCGGCGGATAGGTCAGCCGCACCGCGCCGCGCGGGCCCAGCCCGGTGGCCTTGCTGCGCTGCACGGCGGCGATCCGCATCACGCGATCAGGCGTGCCGCCGACTGCGTCGAGCTGATCGGCGAAGAAAGGGGACCATCCCAGATCGTTCAGCGAGGTCTGTGTCACGCGCGCTCCGGTTTGCATGGGCTGACTGTCATGGCGCGCAAGAATGCCGGTTTTCGGGGCCTGGACAAGGGCGGATATCGCCAGTGACGGTTTTTGCCCGGAAGCTGTGGGGGAAGGTGAGAGGTTGGACAACGACCCAAGCGGGGCTCGTTACGGCTGCTTCCTTCCGGATCTGACCGGGTTGGCGAGGCGCCTGCCCGCGCCAACCTCTCGACCGGCTATATAGGTTTGCGGCGGCGGGAATGCAAGCGCGCTCGGTCGCGCTCAGAACTCCAGCCGGATCAGCGCGAAACCGTCATTGTCGGTCTGCTCATAGCTGACCTTGCGGCGCGGGATGTCCTGCAGCCGGTCAATCGCGCGCGGCGACGTCTTGAACCGGGCGCTGGTGTTTTCCAGCGGGCGGAACCGCCAGACCGGTTCGGGGACGATATCGATGCAGCCCTCGCGCCGGGTGTAATCGGCCAGGATGTCGCGCACCGGCAGGTCGGGTTTCAGCGCCATGTCTTCGGGCGCGACCTGCACCATGCCGCCGCCGCCGCTGGCGCGGAAACTGTTGGTGGCGACGATGAATTCCTGATCCGGATCGACGGGGGCGCCCTGCCATGTGACGGCGCTGATGCGGCGGCTGTTGGCGCAGTTCAGCACCCCTTCGGGCGAATAGCGGGCGGGTTGCGACGGATCGATTTCATATTCCAGCCCGACCATGTGGTCGAAATCGTAGCTGGGGAATTGTGGATCGTTCAGGGTCTGGCGCTGCAGCCCGGGGGTGATGCGGTGGAACATCGACGCGCAATGTTCCAGCCATTCGACGATGTCCCGCCCGGTCAGCCGCACGGCGCAGACCACGTTGGGGAAATGATACAGATCGGCCAGGCTGCACAGCGTCAAGGGCCCGGCTGGAATATCGGTGTAGTGGTTCGGCCCGGCGTGGCCGCCGGCCTTGAACGGGGCCACCGCCGACAGGATCGGAAGACCGTCATGGGCGGTGCCGTCAAGCGCCCGCGCCACGTGATCTGCCTGGGCCCGGGCGACCAGCTGGATCGAGGCGTCGTCGGCCACCAGCGCGAAGAAGGAATGCAGCGGATTTCGCGTCTCGCCCACCGGGGTTTGGATGTGATCGAGCGTCGCCTGGTGATGGTGGCGCACCGCATTCAGGACCTCCGGCGCCTCGGCGGCGGCCTTGCGCGGGTCGTTGTGATGCGCGGAACCCGCCACCGGGCGCAGTTCGGTCTTGTGGCGGCGCATGATCCATTTGCCGGCGGCGTCCTGCGCCAGGACCAGATCCATCACGCCCAGGTGGCTGCCCCAGAACCCGGGCATCATCACCGGGGTGCCGTTGATGGTGCCCTTGGTCACGTCGATCCCGGGCGTGCCGAAGAAGCTGCTGTCGGGGAACAGCCGGTGCTGGTGGCCGCACAGGATCACGTCGATCCCGTCGATGCGCGACAGCGGGATGACCGCGTTTTCCTGCTGCTGCCGTTCGTCGCCAAGGGCGATGCCCGAATGCGCCAGCGCGATGATCAGGTCGGCGCCGTCGGCCTTCATCCGGGGGACGTAATCCTGCGCGGTTTCGACGATGTCGCGGAAATGCACTTCGCCATCGACGAAGTGCCGGTCCCAGACTGCTGTCTGCGGCGGCAAAAATCCGATCAGCCCGATCCGGATCGTGCTGATGGCGCCGGAGGCGCCGCGCAGCTGCCGTTCCAGGATGCGGTAGGGATGCAGGATGGTGCGGTCGTCGCTGGGCCATGTCCCCAGTTCGCGGGCGACATTCGCCAGCACCAGCGGAAACCGGGCGCTGATGATGGTGTCGAGCAGGAATTCCAGCCCATAGCTGAATTCGTGATTGCCCAGGGTGGCGCCGTCATAGTGCAGCGTGTTCATCGCCGCGATGGCCGGGTGCAGCCGGGTCGCGCCGTCGTCGCGATAGGCGATCTGATCGCCCAGCAGATTTCCTTGCAGGAAATCGCCGGTATCGAACAGCAGCGCATTGGCGGTTTCCGACCGCGCGGTCTTGATCAGGGTCGCGGTGCGCGACAGGCCGGTCTGCGGATTCGGGCTTTGGGTGAAATAATCGTAGGCCAGCAGATGCATATGCACATCCGTGGTTTGCAGGAGCCTGAGTTGCGTTTCATCGGACTGAAGCAGCAAGCTGCCGGATGGGCGGTATTGGTGCACCTTGAACCTCGGTACGGAGAAATAGCGATGCGGAATATGCGCAATGTATACATCTTATGATAAATTTATCAGTACATTAAGTCAATCTAAGGTATAACGCCACCTTTCGGGGATGTAGATGTTTCCAAAAGGGGGCGCAGCGCGATAAGACGGTATCGGCTGAGGCTGCCAACTGAACCGCCGAAAAGGCGGAAGCGCGACAAGGGAAAGCGGTAATGAAACACGCCGAAACGGTGACTTTCGGGGGCTCGGCACTGGACCGCGCGGCGGAAATCCGCGGCGATGAACAGGCGATCGCGGCGGCCATGGCGGCGCCCGAGGCGGTGACGGTGGTTCTGTGGCGCGGCAAGCCGCTGATCACGCGCGACGAGGCGGGCCGCCCGGCGCTGACCCGGCTGCCGCTGGATCATCCGGTGCTGGGCGAAGCCCGTGTCGCCCCCATCTTCCTGGGCCGCGAAGATCATGGCCCGGTCTTCGCCCATGACATTTCGGCTTGGACGCCGGACGCGCTGGACGACCTGGCGCTGAACAGTTTCCTCGATCGCAGCGAACAGCATCATCCCAGTCTCGGAGCTGCCGACGCTTTCGCGGAACTGCGCGGGGTGATGGCGCGGATCAGCCCGCGCGACGCCGAATTGGCGGCGACGGCGCGGGCGGTGTTCGGCTGGCATCGCAGCCACCGGTTCTGTTCGCAATGCGGCCAGGAAAGCGTGATGGCGATGGCCGGATGGCAACGCGATTGCCCGGCCTGCGGCGCGCATCACTTCCCGCGCACCGACCCGGTGGTGATCATGCTGATCACCCGCGGCAATTCGGTACTGATGGGGCGGTCGCATGGCTGGCCCGAGGGGATGTATTCGCTGCTGGCGGGCTTCGTGGAGCCAGGGGAAACCGTGGAAGCGGCGGTGCGGCGCGAGGTCTGGGAAGAGGCGGGCGTCCGCGTTGGCGAGGTGAATTATCTGGCAAGCCAGCCCTGGCCGTTTCCATCTTCGCTGATGATCGGCTGCAAGGGGTTGGCTTTGAGCGAAGAGATCACTATCGATCCCAAGGAAATCGAACACGCCCGCTGGTTCACGCGGGAAGAGATCATGCTGGCATTCTCCGGCGGGCATCCCGACTTGAAACCGGCCCGGCAGGGGGCAATTGCCCAATTTCTGTTGCGGAACTGGCTTGCAGATCGGGTGGATTAAGACAAAATACCGCTGGACGCGAAAACCGGCAAAAACTGGGCAGGGAAAACATGGAATTTGTGAGCAAGGAAGATATCGACGCTCCGATCAAGCAGGTATTCAAATTGCTGACCGATTTCGGGTTCTTCGAACGCGCGGCACTGCGCCGCGGGATCGAGGTTCAGCGCGTCGACGGGCGGCAGGATGTCGGCCGCGGCATGGCCTGGATCATCACCGGCATGATGCGCGGCAAGCTGCGCAACATCCGTCTGACCATGACCGAATACAACGCGCCCAACAGCATGACCTTCACCGGTGGTGAAAAGGGGCTCGACGGGGTGATGAAGGTGGAACTGGTCGCCCTGTCGCGCAAACGCACGCGGATCACCATCCGGGTCGAGCTGTCGGCATCGACCCTGCCGTCGCGCCTGCTGCTGCAATCGATGAAACTGGGCCGGGGCAAGATGCAGACCCGTTTCCAGGTGCGGCTTGCCGAATTCGCCGCCGAGCTGGAAGAACGTGCCGGCAAGTCGACCTCGTCGGCTTAACGCGCCTGTTCGTGCTGGAACCGCTGCAGCGCGATCTTTTCGTTGCGTTCGCTTCTCTTCTGGTCGAACAGCTTTGAACGGACGTAATCCAGATGCGCCTCGACCGCGGCGCGGGCGCCTTCGGGGTCGCGGGCCTGCAGCGCGTCGTTGATGGCGCGGTGCTGGTCCAGCAGCGTGTCGCGCGTGGTGCGCTGCTTGAACATGACTTGGCGGTTATAGAACACGCCTTCGCGCAGCAGCTGATACATCGAGCGCATCATGTGCAGCATGATGACGTTGTGGCTGGCCTCGATGATCGACAGGTGAAAATCGGCGTCGAGATGCGCCTCGTCCTCGGGATTGCGCTTCTTATGGGCGGCTTCCATCTTGTCGAAAATCGTCTGGATCACCCGCAGATCGGTATCCGATCCCAGCCGTGCCGCCCGTTCGGCGGCCAGCCCTTCCATGTCGCGGCGGAAGGAAATGTAATCGAACACCGCTTCGTCGTGGCTGGCGAAGAGTTTCACCAACGCGTCCGAAAACGCCGATCCCAGCACCTCGGCGACGTAGATGCCCGACCCCGCGCGCGAGGTCAGCAGCCCGCGGTCCTGCAGGTCTGAAATCGCTTCGCGCAGCGACGGGCGCGACACGCCAAGCCGTTCGGACAATTCGCGTTCCGAAGGCAGCCGTTCGCCGGGCCGCAAGATGCCCTGCAGGATCAGCAGTTCGATCTGCTTGGTCACCGCGTCGGAAAGCTTTTCGGGTTGGACTTTTTGAAAGGGCATCGGGATCCAAAAGGTTAATTGGTCAAATCATATGACCGCTTCCCCTGCGAGGCAAGCTTGGCGGTGCTGCATTGACCTGTCGTCAGGGGGTCAGTATTCGACGCCGATCTGCGCCTTGATCCCGGACCGGAACGGATGCTTGATCAGCTCCATCTCGGTGACCAGATCGGCGATTTCGATCAGTTCGTCCTTGGCGTTGCGCCCGGTCAGGACCACGTGGGTCATCGGTGGTTTTTCCTCGCTCAGGAAGCGCACCACCTCGTTGATGTCGATATAATCGTACCGCAGCGCGATATTGATTTCGTCCAGCAGCACCATCTTGTTGGACGGATCGCGGATCAGCTCCTTGGCCTTTTCCCAGGCCGCTTGCGCCATTTCCACGTCGCGGTCGCGGTCCTGGGTTTCCCAGGTAAAGCCTTCGCCCATCGTGTAGAATTCGCAGATGTCGCTGAACTTCGACAGTATCAGGTCGCGTTCGCCGGTGCTCATGCCGCCCTTGATGAACTGCACCACGGCGCATTTCATGTCATGGGCGATGCAGCGGAAGATCATCCCGAAGGCGGCCGAGCTCTTGCCCTTGCCCTTGCCGGTATGGACGATGATCAGGCCCTTTTCGTCGGTCTTGGTGGCCATGATCTTGTCGCGGGCGGCCTTCTTCTTGGCCATTTTCATCGCGTGACGGTCGCTGTCGGTGCTCATCTTCCGGGTGTTCCTGTCCTATGGGCCCGACAACAGATAATTGCCTTGGCCGAAATAGGAAAGGGCGGCCTGTAATTGGCCGCCCTTTCTTGGTCTGCCGAAAGGAAGGGAGGATTATTCGGCAGGCACAACCACGGATTCATCGGCTTTGCCGAAATGCTGGCGGTTCAGCCGCAGCACCAGGGCGATCATCAGGAATTGCGCGGCGATCGCGACGGCGGTCACAACCCAGTAGGCGACCGAGAACTTATCGATCAGGCCGGCTTCGGTCAGGCCCTTGTTGACGAAGAACTGCAGCATCACCGACAGCGCGACGCCGGGGCAGATCAGCGCATAGGACCCGGGCGAGGTTTTCGACCCGAACACGAAGTCGCTGAAATAGCCCTGACGGCGCAGCACCAGCAGGCCCAGCAGCAGGAACACCACCTGGACGGTCAGCATCCGGGCCAGGAACATCATGGTGTCGGCCGCGGTGCTATGCGCTGCGAAGCTGACATGCAGCCCGTGGCCCTGACGCATGAACAGGATGGACAGGATGGTGACGATGGGAACGATCACCAGCAGGGTCGGGCCCGCTTCCTTCGCGGTGCCGTAATGCAGCATTGAGTTGAAGGCGGTGGTCGCGGCGACGACGGTATAGATGATCGCGGCGATGCCGAAGAAGGTCGACAGGATGAGCCCGACGCCAACGGTGATGGTGTTGGTGCTCATCGCGGCGGGCGCGGCGAGGCCGACTCCGACCATCGACAGGGCGAAGGCGGGCAGCAGCTGCGCGAAGGAGTTATGCGCGGTCACGTCGAACACGCCGCCCTTGGTCAGAACCCGGCCGAGGAAATCGCCGATGGTGCGCAGCGCCCAGATGCCGACCAGCAGGAAGGCGACGATGGCCATCGGGAACAGGTATTCGACGACGGTCCACAGGCCCGGCACATAGACCATGCCGACGACGAACATCGCGTTGATGGTCATCGCGGTGGCCAGCGGCGCCGCCAGCAGGGTGGTTTCGGCGTTGGAATTGCGCAGCTCGTTATAGGCGTCGGTCTTCTTGAATCCCGACAGGGCCGAGAAGTTCCAGATCAGCGATTTGACGTTCATGAAGGCGAAGACGGCGATGCCCAGAACGGCGATCACGATCGAGGCTTTCAGCGGCGTGCTGCCACTGGTGAAGGCGGCCGAGATGTCTTCGAAGATCGGCACCGGGCGGCCCTTATGAGGCACCCAGAACATCAGATACATGAAAAAGGTAACGGCCAAACCACCCGCACCGAGCGAGGCGAGGAAATAGAGGGGCGAATAATTGTCCGCCGGGCGTTTGCTTTGGGTCGACATGGCGAATCTCCAGAAATATTCTGAGCTTGGAATATAAGTAACATTCGAAATACGGAATACAACGACAGAGTTGTCGCAGGCCGGATTTCTCGGTCCTGCGGCTAACACTAGCAGATTTAGGGCAGTTTTTTAAGCGCGGGGGCGCTGCACCGCAGGTCTTGCCATGGCCTTGAACGGCAAGCGTCAGGCCGCGTCGGGCCGGACCAGCCTGACGAAGGTCAGGTTGGTCGGACGGTCGAAGCCTTCATGCGACGAGGCGCCGGTCTGGACGAAACCCATCCGTCCGAACGCGGCTTGGTTTTCGATCAGCTCGACCCGTACCTGCAGGGTCACGCTGGGCCGGCCCAGCTGCTGCGCTCGTATCCCGGCCTGTTCGATCATCTGCCGGGCCAGCCCTTGGCCGCGCTGATCCGCATCCACCGCCAGCTTGCCCAGATACAGCGTGTCGGGTTTCGGCGTCAGGATCATGCAGGCGACGGGGCGGCCATCGTCTTCGATCACCCAAAGCTCCTTGTCGCGGGCTTCCTCTTCCAGCGTCGCGGCATTCATCCGGTGCAGCGAACTGGGCGGGTCGATCCGGCCGTCCATATAGGCGAAGCTTCTGACCAGCAGCGCGTAGATGGCGTCGAAATCGTAGGGCGGGTGGATGCGCTTCATCTTCGTCAGTTCCTTAATATGTTTTCGATCCCCGCCCGCGCCGAATTCGATTTCGGCACCCACAGCCCCCGGTCGATCGCTTCCTGCAACCGCTCGGCAATTTCACGCAATGCGGGGGCATTGTGGTCTGCGATAAAACCGTAGGTGTCATCATCTTCCAGGAACGCGGCATGGACAAGATCGAAATGGTGGTTCTTCACCGCACCCGTGGTGGCGGCGAAGGCGAACAGGTAATCGACCGTTGCGGCGATTTCGAACGCGCCCTTGTAGCCGTGCCGCTTCACCCCCTCGATCCATTTCGGGTTCACCACGCGGGATCGCAGCACCCGGCCGATTTCTTCGTCCAGCGTGCGGATGACGGGGCGTTCGGGGCGGGAATGGTCGTTGTGATAAATCGGCCGGTCCTGCCCCTGCAGGGTGCTGATCGCGGCCGCCGCGCCGCCTTCGAACTGGTAATAATCGTCGCTGTCCAGCAGGTCGTGTTCGCGGTTGTCCTGGTTCTGCACGATGGCCTCGGCCTGGCTCAGCCGTTGTTCGAACCCGTCGCGGTCGCGCGCGCCTTCGATCCCCGCGCCATAGGCATAGCCGCCCCATTCGAGATAGGCCTCGGCCAGGTCGGATTTGTCGTTCCAGATCCTCTCATCGATCAGCGCCTGCAACCCCGCGCCGTAAGCCCCCGGTTTCGACCCGAAGACGCGCGCCTGTCCTTCGCCCGCCCGGGCCCTGGCGGCGGCGGGGTTCTGATCTTCGGGTTCATCCAGCGCCATCACCGCCCGCGCGGCGCTGTCCACCAGCGCGATCAGCTGTGGGAAGGCATCGCGGAAGAAGCCGGAAATGCGCAGGGTGACGTCGACGCGCGGCCGCCCCAGCACCCCGGCGGGCAGGATGTCGAACCCGGTGACGCGGCGGTTGGCGCTGTCCCATTTCGGCTTCACCCCCATCAGCGCCAGGGCTTGGGCGATGTCATCGCCGCCGGTGCGCATGTTGGCGGTGCCCCAGGCGGTCAGCAGCATCGCGCGCGGCCAGTCGCCGTGGGTTTGCAGGTGTTTTTCAATGAGCAGGTTGGCCGATTTCCATCCCAGAGCCCAGGCGGTGGGGGTGGGCACCGCGCGGCTGTCGACGCTGAAGAAATTACGCCCCGTCGGCAAGGTGTCGAGCCGCCCGCGCGTCGGCGCGCCGGACGGCCCGGGGACGAGGAAGCGGCCATCGAGCGCGGTCAGGAAACCGGCCCCCTCATCGGAGCCGCAGGCGTCGATGGTGGGCAGTAGACGGTCGCGGATATGATCCAACACGGTGGCGCTCGCCGGTCCTGTCCGGGCCGTTTCGCTTTCCAGTGCACGGATCGCCAGCAGTTCCAGCCGCTCCACCGTGTCGCCAGCGCTGCGCCAGGGATCGCTGCTGAGCTCTTGCAAGACCTGCGGCTTGGGGCCGTCCCAAGCTTCAGCCATATCGCAATCGAGCGGGTCGAAGCCGAGCCCCAGATCATCCGCCAGCGCCCGGATCAGCGAGGCGTCCTCGCCCCGTCCTTCGCCGCGCGGCACCCGCGCCAGCGCGATGGCGAGGTCGCGCCGCAACCGGCCCTCGGGCGATTGGCCGAACACATGCAGCCCGTCCCTGATCTGCGCCTCCTTCAGTTCGCACAGGTAGGAGTCGAGGCGGGCCAGATCGGTTTCCTCGTCCTCGCCCTTCATGCCGACATCCTGATCCAGACCGGTGGCGGCGCTGAGCGACAGGATTTCCCGGCGCAGGTGGTCGATCCGGCGCGGGTCGACCCCGGCGGCTTCGTAATATTCATCCACCAGCGCTTCGAGGTCCTTCAGGTCGCCATAGGTTTCGGCGCGGGTCAAAGGCGGGGTCAGGTGATCGACGATCACCGCCTGCGCCCGGCGCTTGGCCTGGGTGCCCTCGCCGGGATCGTTGACGATGAAGGGATAGATATGCGGGGTGGGGCCGAACACCGCCTCGGGCCAGCAGGTCTGCGCCAGCGCCAGCGCCTTGCCGGGCAGCCATTCCAGATTGCCGTGCTTGCCCATATGGGCGATGGCGTCGGCCCTGAACTGGTGGCGCAGCCAGAAATAGAAGGCCAGGTAATTATGCGGCGGCACCAGGTCGGGGGAATGGTAGGTGTCGGTCGGGTCGATGTTGTAACCGCGCGCGGGCTGGATGCCGACAACGGCATTGCCGTAGGTCAGGATCGACAGGTTGAAGCGGCCGCAATCGACCTCGCCCGGGGTGAAGAACGGATCGGCCTCGGGCGGGCCCCAGCGTGTTTCCACCGCGTCGCGCAATTCCTGCGGCAGTTGGCCATAATCGATCTGGTAATCGGCAAGGCTCATCTCGACCCCGCCACGCCGCTCGGCCCGGTCGGTCAGCCAGTTGGTCGGGCCCGCCATGATCGCCTGCATCAGCGCGTCGCTGTCTGCGGGGGCGTTTTCGACCCGGTAACCGTTGTCGCGCAGCAGGTTCAGCACATGCAACGTCGCGGCGGGCGTATCGAGCCCGACGCCATTGGCCAGCCGCCCGTCCTTGTTGGGGTAGTTCGCCAGCACCAGCGCGACCCTGCGGCCGGACGCAGGCGTATGGCGCAGCCGGGCCCAGTTGGCGGCGAGCTTTGCGGTGAAATCGATCCGGTCGCCCTGTGCGCGATAGGTCGCAATCGGGCATTCGGTGGCGTCGTCGAAATAGGCTTCGCCCTTGAAGCTGATCGCGCGGGCCAGCACCCTTCCGTCAACCTCGGGCAGGGCCACGTTCATCGTGATGTCGCGGGCCGACAGGCCGCTCAGTCCCGTCTCCCAGGCCTCCTCGGTCGATCCGGCCAGCACGATCTGGAGCACCGGCGCGTCATTTGCGGCGGGCATCGTGAACGGATTGGCGGCGGCCTGATCGCCCGCATGAGGGCTGCCCACGGCGAAGGCGGTGGCGTTGAGGATCGCGCAAGGCGGCGCGGTGGTGAACAGGGTTTCCAGCGTGGCGACCGACACCGGATCCTTCAGCGAGGCGACGAAGACGGGCAGCGGGTTCAGCCCCTGGCCAAGCAGCGATTTCACCAGCCGGTTGATCGGGTTCAGGCCGGCCCCCTGCACCAGCGCGCGGTAGAAGATCACCGGCACCACCGGCGCGCCGTCAGCCCATGCCGCCTGTGCCGCGGACAAGTCGGCCACGCCCGCACCGGGCCAGTAGACGCCCGCGCGCAGCAGCGGCTTGGCGGCCTCGGGCGTTTGGCCCTCGACGCGCCCCGCCAGCATCCACTGGCAGTAGGCGAGGAAGTTGACGCTGTTTTCCGGCCCGCCTTCGACCAGATAGGACCACAAGGCATCGTAATCCTCCGCCGCGACGGTCGACAGGGCGCGCAGATCGGCGTCGGGCTTGTCATCGCCGGGCAGGGCGATGAAGGGCACGCCGACCTCGGCCAGCCGGGCGGCATATTGTTCGAACCCGTATTTCCAGTATCCCGCGCCGCCCAGGATGCGCGCCACCACCAGGCGCGATTTCGTGGCGCAATTGTCCAGGTGCAGGTCGACCGACATCGGGTGTTGCAGATGGGTCAGGTTCGCCAGCCGCAGCGACGGGGCGTTTTCCATGTCCCGGCGTGCCTGAGACAGCGCGGCCAGTTCGGTATCGGCGGCCGAGATGAAGACCAGGTCGGCGGGCGTCTGGCCCAGATCGACCGGTTCCTTTCCGTCGTCGATCGACCCGGGCGTTGCGGCAAGAAGGTGCATCAGAAGACCTTTGCTTGTATTCTGTGTCGTGTTGCGGCAATAGCCGCGCAGCCAATGGAAAGGGGCGAGCGATGGATTACAGCAAGATGGGCGGTGTCAAACCCACCTACGGCAAGAACAAGCCGCGCCATGACGACAGCAAGCGCCCGGGCGGTCCCGACCGCAACGACAAGGCCAAGCTTCTGGAGCGGATGAAGAAGGCCGCAGCAGAGGGCAAGGCGGAACAGACCGACAAGGGCTGAGCTCACAGCTTCTTTTCCATGAAGACGCTGCTGGCGGCCTCGGGGTAATCGCCGAACCGGCCGCAGCGGCTGAAGCCGTGCCGTTCGTACAGCCGGTGCGCCGTGTGCAGAACATCGCCGGTTTCCAGCCTCAGCCAGGGCAGGTTACGGGCGCGCGCCTCGTCCTCGATCTGGCGCATCAGGGCGGCGGCGACCCCCTTGCCGCGGGCTGCTTCTGTGACGAACATCGATTTGACCTCGCCATAGCCATCCTTCACGGCAAGCGCCCCGGTGCCCAGCATCGCGCCGCCTTCGCGCGCGGTGAAGAAGGTGATGTTCGGGGCGCAAAGATCGTCGATCGAGAGGAAGAAATTGTCCTCGGGGGGAAACAGCTCCTGCAACAGAGCGTGGGACTGTTGCAGAAGCGCGGTCGCCTGCGGCGCATGCGGGTCGGTCTGTTCCACGATGATCATGCCTGCAGCGCCTTTTCGATGGCGGCCCGGTCGAGGCCCGATTGGCCGATCACCACCAGCCGGGTTTCACGCGGGTTGGCGCCGAAGGGCTGATCGAAATAGGTGTCGACGCGTGGGCCCACCGCCTGCAGCGTCAGCCGCATCGGTTTGCCCTGCACGGCGGCAAAGCCCTTCAGCCGCAGGATGTCGTGGTCGCGGATGATCGCGGCGACCTGATCGGCAAATCCCTTGGGATCGGCGATTTCGGCGCGGGTGACCACGAAGCTTTCGAAATCGTCGTGATCGTGGTGGTGATGGTCGTGATCATGATCCTCGTCATGATCGTCATGATCATGATGGTGATGATGGTGATTTTCGTGACGGTCGTCCATGTCACTTTCGGCCCCCACGCCCTGACCCAGCAGCACGTCCACCGGCAGGGCGCCCATGGTGGATTTCACCACCTGCACCCCGTCGCGGCTTTCGTCGCGCAGCCGCTTGGTCAGCGTCTCGGCCTCGTCCTCGCTCAGCAGGTCGGATTTGTTCACCACGATCATGTCGGCGCAGCTGACCTGGTCGTGGAACAGTTCCGACAGCGGCGTTTCGTGGTCGAGGTTTTCGTCCAGTTTCCGCTGCGCATCCACCGCGGCGATGTCATGGGCGAAGCGGCCTTCGACCACGGCCTTGCCGTCGACCACGGTGACCACGCCGTCGACGGTCACCCTTGTGCTGATTTCCGGCCAGTTGAAGGCGCGCACCAAGGGTTGCGGCAGGGCAAGGCCCGAGGTTTCGATCACGATGTGATCGGGGGCCTGGTCGCGGTCCAGCAGCTTTTGCAGCGTCGGGATGAAATCCTCGGCCACGGTGCAGCAGATGCAGCCGTTGGACAGTTCCATGATATCGTCTTCGCTGCAGGTCTCGTCGCCGCAGCCTTTCAGGATGTCGCCATCGACGCCAAGATCGCCGAATTCGTTGATGATCAGGGCGATCCGCTTGCCCTCGGCATGGGCCAGCATGTGGCGGATCAGGGTGGTCTTGCCGGCGCCGAGGAAACCGGTCACCACGGTGGCAGGGATTTTTGCGGGCATTTTGTCGTTCCTTGAAACCTGAAAAAGACGACCGGCGGGGCCGGTCGTCCATGGGATCGGGTCGTGACCCTAAACTGGGTTAAATCAGGCTTCGGCCTTGACCAGACGCGGGGTGAACAGCCCGGTGGCCGCCAGGCCGCGCAGCGACTTGGCGCCAGCCAGTACGGCCAGGTCGGCCAGCGGTTCGATCAGCACGACCAGCATGTAGGCCGCGCCGAAGGTCCCGACCGAGGCCAGGTTTTCCGCGCCGAAGCCCTGGCCGTAGAAGGCCCAGAACCCGACCCAGGCCACCACGCCGCCCTGATAGGCGGTCGAAAGCGCCAGAGCCTGGGAATATTTCAGGTCAACATAGGCGGTGTCGGGGGCGATGATCCGCTTGGCCAGCATCTGCAGCGCGAACAGCGGCACCAGCAGCGTGGTCATGTTCATGCCGTATTGCGGCAGGTCGAAGGGCGCGAAGAACAGCCCCTGCAACAGCAGCCCGAGCGCCAGGCCAAAAGCGGCCGGGGCCGCGCCGAACAGCAGGAACAGGGTCGAACCGAGGATCAAATGCACCTCGGACACGCCGACCGCGTAATGCGGCAGGACTTCGAAAAATGTGAAAACGGCCGCGGTGGCAAGGCCGGTGCGCGCGGCGAGCGATCCAAGCCCGCGTTCCTTCAGCGCCTCCCAGCCCAGTTTCAGGGCATAGGTGCCAGCGGCGGCGGCGGTGCCATAGCTCAACAGAAGCTTCGCACCGGCTACGATTCCGGGTTCAATATGCATGGTCTGTCTCCTCTTCCGTCATCCCCGACGGCTTGGGTTTATGTCACGCATGGCAGGTCTCCTGGCTGGCGGGTCTTCACGTTCGTCCCCTTCCCGGGTTTGCCCCAGTGGTTTTTATGACGAACGCTCACCGCTGACAGTCGCGGGGGCGGCTGTGGCTGCGGGCCCCGGATTGGGTCGCCCGTTCCACATTCCCTTTTCATCCCGGGTGGTTTGCACCTGTGAATGGGAACCATACGCGGCCATTTCGCCCGTTTCCCGATCTCCGGTCAAGTTCGTTTTGGGCGCTCCGGGGGCGGAAAACGGCGAAAGCACCGTCCCTATATCGGCTGATATGCGCAATATTTTGTGGATAACTCCCGCCTTTGGGCCAGATAGAGGGTGTTTTGATTGACTCGCCGCCCGTCGGGGGCACAGGATTGAGGTCACTTCGGAATCAGCGGATAGGCAGACATTGCTCTTTACCCGACTCAGACTCACCGGCTTCAAAAGCTTCGTCGATCCGACGGACCTTCTGATCAAGGAAGGTCTGACCGGCGTGGTCGGTCCCAATGGCTGCGGCAAGTCGAACCTGCTGGAAGCGCTGCGTTGGGTGATGGGCGAAAACCGCCCCAAGGCGATGCGCGGCGGCGGCATGGAGGACGTGATCTTCGCCGGCGCCTCGACCCGCCCGGCGCGCAATTTCGCCGAGGTCAGCCTGGTCATCGACAATTCCGACCGCCTGGCCCCTGCCGGGTTCAACGACGACGACCAGCTGGAAATCGTCCGCCGCATCACCCGCGACGTCGGCAGCGCCTATAAGGTGAACACCAAGGACGTGCGCGCCCGCGACGTGCAGATGCTGTTCGCCGACGCCTCGACCGGCGCGCATTCGCCGGCGCTGGTGCGGCAGGGGCAGATTTCCGAACTGATCAACGCCAAGCCGAAGAACCGCCGCCGTATCCTGGAGGAAGCGGCGGGGATTTCCGGTCTCTATCAGCGCCGCCATGAGGCCGAGCTGAAACTGAAGGGCGCCGAACAGAACCTGGCGCGGGTCGATGACGTGGTCGATCAGCTGGCCAATCAGCTGGCGCAGCTGGACCGGCAGGCACGGCAGGCGGCGCGCTACCGCGCCATCGGAGAGGAGCTGCGCAAGGCCGAGGGCATGTTGCTGTACCGCCGCTGGCGCGAAGCCGACGAGGCCCGCCTGCTGGCCGAGGAAGAACTGCGCGCCCGCGTCACCGCCGCGGCGCAGGCCGAAGCGGCGGCCCGTCAGGCGGCCAAGGAACGGCAGACCCGGGACGACGCGCTGCCGCCGCTGCGCGAGGAAGAAGCGATCGCCGCCGCCATCCTGCAGCGGTTGGAAGTGCAGCGGGATTCGCTGAAGGATCAGGAATCCCAGGCGTTGCAGACCATCGAGACGCTGAAGAACCGGATCCTGCAGCTAACCAAGGATATCGACCGCGAAGCGGGGCTGAACCGCGACGCGGGCGAAACCATCGAACGGTTGGAATGGGAAGCGCGCGAACTGAAGAAGGCCAGCGAAGGCCATGACGACCGGCTGGAAGCGGCCTCGGACGCGGCGCGCGAAGCGGCCAGCGTGTTGCAGGACCGCGAAGCCGACCTGTCGCAGCAGACCGAGGACGTGGCGCGCCTGGCCGCCCGGCACCAGTCGGCGCAGCGCCTGCTGGACGACAACCGCAAGACGCTGGAACGCTCCGAGGCCGAAGCGATCAAGGCCCGCGATGCGGTGGCCTCGGCGCAATCGGCGCTGACCGAGGCCGAGGAACGGTTCGAAGAAGCGCAGGAAGAAGAGGCGGTGGCGCTGGAAACGGTGGAAAACGCCGAGGAAACCCTGATGGCCGCCGAAGCCGCCCGCGCCGAAACGCAAGGACGCGAAGCCGATGTGCGCGCCGAACGCTCCGAGGCCGAGGGCGAGTTGAACGCCTTGCGCGCCGAGGTGACGGCGCTGGCCAAGCTGTTGGAACGCGACACTGCCGAGGGTGGTCAGATCCTCGACCGGCTGCAGGTCGAAATGGGGTTCGAAAAGGCGCTCGGCGCCGCCTTGGCCGACGACCTGCGCGCGCCGCAGGTGGACGAAGACGGGCCTTCGGGCTGGACCGAACTGCCCGATTACGACGATACGCAGGCGCTGCCCGCCGGGGTCACCGCGCTGTCGAACCACGTGTCGGTGCCCGACGTTCTGGCCCGCCGGATGGCGCAGATCGGGCTGATCGATTCCGAGGATGCGCCGCGGTTGCAGCCGCTGCTGAAGCCCGGTCAGCGTCTGGTCTCGGTCGAGGGCGATCTGTGGCGGTGGGACGGCTACCGCGCCTGGGCCGAGGACGCGCCCTCGGCGGCGGCGTTGCGGCTGCAGCAGCTCAACCGTCTGGAAGAACTGAAACAGCAAAGCGAACGCGCCAATACCCGGGCGGATGCGGCGCGGCAGGCGCATGAGGCGCTGACCCAGCGTCTGGCCGACCTGACCCGCGCCGATCAGGCCGCGCGTCAGGCGCGCCGCGATGCCGACCGTCTGGTGAACGAGGCCAGCCGCAAACTGTCGCGCGCCGAGGCCGACCGCAACCTGGCCGAATCCAAGCTGGAATCGCTGGGCCTGGCGGTGACGCGGCATGAGGACGAGGCGACCGAATCCCGCGCCCGCGTGCTGGAAGCCGAACGCGCCATGGCCGATCTGGAAGACCTGGACGAGGCCCGCGCGGCTGTCGAGGACGTCAAGATGACGGTCGAAGCCGCGCGGCTGACGATGATGACCAAGCGGTCCGCGCATGACGAGATTCGCCGCGAAGGCGAGGCCCGCCTGCGCCGCAGCCAGGAGGTGACCAAGGAAATCAGCGGCTGGAAGCACCGCCTGGAAACCGCCGAGAAGCGCAGCGCCGAGCTGGCCGAGCGCAAGTTCGATTCCGAGGAAGAGCTGCGCATGGCAAGCGAAGCGCCCGAGGAAATCCGCATCAAGCGCGAGGAACTGGGCGAGGCGATCGAAGAGGCCGAGGAGCGCCGCCGGCAGGCCAGCGACGTGCTGGCCGAGGCCGAAAGCCAGCTGCGCGCCGCCGAACAGGCCGAGCGTGATGCCGAGCGCGCCGCCAGCGAGGCGCGCGAAGCGCGGGCCCGGTCGGAAGCCCGTGCCGATGCGGCGCGCGAAACCGTCGCCTACGCGGTGGAGCGGATCGAGGAAGATCAGCAGACGATGCCCGACAAGCTGTTGGAATCGCTCGACGTCGATCCCGACACCATGCCCGAGGCCGACGCGGTCGAGGCCGATGTGAACCGGCTGAAGCGGCAGCGCGACGCGCTTGGCGCGGTCAACCTGCGCGCCGAGGAAGACGCCAAGGAAGTGCGCGAGGAACACGGCAGCCTGGTCGACGAAAAGGCCGACCTGGAAGAGGCGATCAAGGCGCTGCGGTCTGGCATCGCCAGCCTGAACAAGGAAGGCCGCGAACGGCTGCTGACCGCCTTCGAGCAGGTCAACAGCAACTTCGCCCTGCTATTCCGGCACCTGTTCGGCGGCGGCGAGGCCAACCTGGTGCTGGTGGAAAGCGAAGATCCGCTCGACGCGGGGCTGGAAATCATGTGCCAGCCGCCGGGCAAGAAACTGTCGACCCTATCGCTTCTTTCGGGCGGCGAGCAGACGCTGACCGCGATGGCGCTGATTTTCGCCGTGTTCCTGGCCAACCCGGCACCGATCTGCGTGCTCGACGAAGTCGACGCGCCGTTGGACGACGCCAACGTGACCCGGTTCTGCGACCTGCTGGACGAAATGTGCCGCCGCACCGAAACCCGCTTCCTGATCATCACCCACCACGCGGTGACGATGGCGCGGATGGACCGGCTGTTCGGCGTGACGATGCAGGAACAGGGCGTCAGCCAGCTGGTCAGCGTCGATCTGAAGAAGGCCGAACAGATGGTGGCGTGACAGGCATGCGCCGCTCGTCGCCGCTTCACGGCAACATCGCCCCGCCCGCCGTCCCGTGTTTCAGAGCTTCTTCAGCCGGTCCTCCAGCGTTACCACCCCGTCCTGCACCACCTTGCACAGCAGCCCGCGCAGCCGCAGATGCACGTTTTCGCGGTCGGTGATCCAATCCTTCGCCGCCGCGCCATAGCGCGCCTTCCATTTGATGCAGGCGTCGTTGAACACGTCCGACACTTCCAGAACCGCGCTGCCCGCCTGCAACCGGCTGCCCACCGGCAGGTTGGCATAGGAACACTCCAGGTCTGCCACGATGGGATCGCCGGGATGCACCTGATTTTCCCGGTCAGTCCACACCGCATCCAGCACCCGCTTGGGCAGGATCGACACCTGGATGCGCGGATCGGGGCTGCCATCGGCCAGCCGCATCCAGGGCGCGGTGGTCCAGCGGTCGCCGGGGATGCCTTCAGCGACGGTCAGGGTTAGGGCGGGCAGGAATTCGCGTTCCCCGTATCCGGGGCGGCGGCACAGCATGTCGATGGGCGCATCGTCAAGCGGGGCGGCGCGGACGTGATCCATCGCGGCGGCCAGTTGGGCGGAACTCAGTTGCATCACAATCTCCCCAGAAGTTCAGTGGTGGGCCAGGCATCGGCGGGCAGGCCCAGCCGTTGCTGTTCGGCGCGCACGGCGGCGCGGGTGCCGGCGCCCAGGATGCCGTCGATCTTGCCGACGTCATGCCCATGCGCGGCGAGCTTTTGTTGCAGCTGCTTCATCTGCCCGGTGCCGAGGGCCGGATCGGGATTGCCCGCGTCGAATACCGGCGCCCCCATCAGGCGGGTGCCGAAATAGGCGGCGGTCAGCACATAGGTGAAGCTTTGGTTCCATTCGAAATAGACGTCGAAATTCGGATAGGCGATGAAGGCCGGGCCCTTGCGCCCCTGCGGCAGGATCAGCTTGCCCTGCAGCCCCGGCGCCAGCCACTGGCCCGACCGCGGCGCGACCCCCATCGCCTGCCATTGCGACAGCGGCAGCGCGGTGTCGAGCCCCGCCAGCGACCAATCCATCGTTGCCGGAACCCGGACTTCCTGCAGCCAGGGTTCACCCGCGCGCCAGCCAAGATGCTGCAGCATCTTGCCCCCCGACATCAAAGCATCGGGGGCGGAGCTTTTCAGCAGCACATGACCGTCGCCATCGCCGTCGACGCCGTTTTCAAGGATGTCCTTGGGCAGCATCTGCACCATGCCGATTTCCCCGGCCCAGGCGCCGGTGGTGCGGGCCGGGTCGAAATCGCCGTGTTCATAGAGTGTGATCGCGGCAAGAACCTGCGGCCGGAACAGTTCCGGGCGGCGGCAGTCATGCGACAAGGTCACCAGTGCGTTGGCGGTGTTGAAATCGCCCTGCACCGCGCCGTAATCGGTCTCGAACGCCCAGAAGGCCAGAAGCACCCCGGGCGAGACGCCGAATTCGCGTTCGATCCGGTCGAAAGTGGCGGCGTATTTCTGCGCGTTGGAGCGGCCCCGGTCCATCCGGTTTTTCGAGATCAGCCGCCGGGCAAAGGTGGTGAAATCCAGCGTGAAAACGCCCTGTCGGCGGTCGGCGGCCAGCACTTTCTGATCCTGCCGGACGCTGGCGAAGAACCCGTCGACGGTGGCGCGGGAATGGCCCTGGGCCATGGCTTCCTGTTTCAGACCTTCGACGAAACCGGAAAAGCTGCCGCCGCAGGGGACCTGCGCGATGGCCGGGGTGGTCAGGAAGGAGGCGAGCAGAAGGGCGGGGAGGTGAAAACGCATGAAATCCTCGAAACCGATAGGAATTGCGGGCAGCCTAGCAGGATCACCCCCTGCTGCAACCGTCACAACAGCGCGGCGGCCAGCGCCAGCGCCAGCACGATGCCCCAGCCGGTCCACAACACGCGGGTTGCGGCGTCGATATCGTCGGGGCCGATATCATCGCGCCCCTCGGGATGGACGAAGGGAAAGTCGCGCATTTCACCATCGTAGGATCGCGGTCCGGACAGCGCCACGCCGATGGCGCGGGCCATCGCCGCTTCGGGCCAGCCGGCATTGGGCGACCGGTGCCGCCTTGCGTCGCGCACGATGGCGGGCCAGTCGCGCAGCACGCCGTGGGGGATTGCAATCAGCAGCGCGGTCAGCCGGGCCGGGATCAGGTTCAGCAGGTCGTCGAAGCGGGCGGCGGCCCAGCCGAAGTTTTGGTGCCGGGGGGTGCGATAGCCGATCATGCTGTCGGCGGTGTTGGTGATCTTGTAGAGCAGCAGCCCGGGCAGGCCGAGGATTGCGAACCAGAAAATGGGCGCGATGACGCCGTCGGAAAAGTTCTCCGCCGCGCTTTCGATGGCTGCACGGGCGACGGCGGGGCGGTCCATGTCGCTTGTGTCGCGCCCGACGATCATCGCCACGCTCATCCGCCCGTCGCCCACGGACAGGCGCAGGGCGTCGGCAACCGCCTTGACGTGATCGACCAGCGAACGTTGCGCAAACAGGATGGCGGCGATGACGATCTCAACCGCCGGGCCGAACAGCGACACGACCCAGCCCAGCAGCAGCGCGCCGATGGCCAGCCCGGCCATGGTCAGGATGCCGTTTGCCCGGCGTTGGTCGCCGCTGTTGAACCGTTCGTCGGCCCAGCCGACCGCGCGGCCCATCAAAACGGCGGGGTGCGGCAGCCGCGACCACAGCCATTTCGGTTCGCCCAAAGCGGCATCGAGCAGCATCGCCAGCACCAGGGTCACAGTGCGGACTCCAGCCGGTGCCACTGATCCGGGGCGGGCAGGCCGAGCCGGATCAGCGTGTCGGAATAGGGGAAGATGCGGGTCCAGATCTGCGCCTGCGCCAGCCGGTCCTGCCACAGGGCGGCGTCATCCACCTCATAGAGCCGGAACAGCGATGTGCCCCCCGAAAGCCGCGCCCCTGCGCGGGTCATCAAGGCGTCGAGCCGGGCGGCGTCTTCGTTCAGCCTTGTACGGGTTGCGATGGCCCAGTCGTGATCGGTCAGCGCCCGGGTGCCGATGGTCAGCGCCGGGCCAGACACCGGCCAGGGGCCCAGCATCTGCGCCAGACGGTCGATCAGGGCGGGATCGCCGATGGCGAAACCCAGCCGCAACCCGGCCAGCCCCCAGAACTTGCCGAAGCTTTTCAGGATCACCGTGCCCGGGCGGGTGGCCTGCGCGATCCACGACCGGTCCGGCGCGACGTCGCAGAAGCTTTCATCGATCACCTTCAGGTCGAATCCGTCCGGTTCGTCGGCATACCAGTGACCGGTCGGGTTGTTGGGATGCACGATGACCCGGGCGTCGGGGCCTTCATGGGACAGTTGCCAGCCCTCTGCCTCGAAGGCGGCGGCGTGTTCGTTATAGGTCGGCGCGGGAATATCGACGGTGCCGGGCGGCAGCAGGGCAGGGATGCGCGCGATCAGCGATGATGCCCCCGGCGCAGCCAGGATCGCGGCGCCGTCGGGCACCCGCCAGAAGCTGCGCGCCGCGTCGGTCAGCGCCTGCTGTGCCGCGTGGTCGGGCAGGGCGTTCCAGGCCTGCGCGGGGATGCTGCCGACCGGATAGGGGACCGGGTTGATGCCGGTGGACAGGTCGATCCAGTCTTCGCGTGCGCCGCCGAAACGGGCCGCCGCCGCGTCGATGCCCCCGCCGTGATCGCGCTGCGGCCCGGCCATGTCAGTCTTCCTTCGGCAGCGGCGGGTGGCGGGTCACGAAATGCCCCTTCACCCCCTGCGGCCATTGCCGGAACGGCACCTGGCCGCTGTCGCTTTGCGCATGCAGCGCGGCGTAATCGACGATGGCCTGCGCCGCGCCGTCCTCGGCCGGATCGAACCGGCCCAGCGTATAGGCCAGCTTGCCCTCGCCCTGGATCGCGACGTTGCAGCCGTGGCTGCACCCCATCAGGCAGGACACGCGCCGGGTCTTGATCCCGGCGACGCCCGCGGCGGCGGCCTCGACCTGTTCGGCCAGGGCCTCGCCATCGGTGCGGGATGCGGTTTCGGCATCCCACCCTTCACGTTTGCAGGTGTCGCAGATCGTGATCCAGCTTGTCATCGGCGCGGTTCCTTTTGCGCGCAGACAAAGCGGATTTGGATTGAAAGCACAAGATGCGACCTTGGGCCGGCAGGGGAAAAGCGGCGTTTCCCTTGCAGCAGGCCCTATCCGTCAGGAGGCGGCGGCGTAGCTCAGCGCGTCGCGCCGGTGCGGCTCATGGTAATCCAGCACCGGGTTGATCGGGATGATCCGGTTCGGATTGATGGTGT
This sequence comes from Thalassovita mangrovi, assembly GCF_009857745.1. Lineage (GTDB taxonomy): Bacteria > Pseudomonadota > Alphaproteobacteria > Rhodobacterales > Rhodobacteraceae > Thalassobius > Thalassobius mangrovi. The sequence goes on along the minus strand of NZ_WWEN01000007.1, from coordinate 155,521 downwards.
CGTGGCTGTAATGATAGTGCCGCACGATATGATCGATATGGGTGGTCCCCGCCACGCCGGGCCATTGATACAGCTCGCGCGTATAGGCCCAGAGGTTGGGGTAATCGATCAGCCGCTTGCGGTTGCACTTGAAATGCAGGTGATAGACCGGGTCGAACCGGATCAGCGTGGTGAACAGCCGCCAATCGGCCTCGGTCACGCGGTCACCCATCAGGTAGCGGCGGCTGGACAGGCGCTCCTCCAGCCAGTCGAGACTGTCGAACAGCGGTCCGACCGCTTCGTCATAGGCCGCCTGAGTGGTGGCGAACCCAGCCTTGTAGACGCCGTTGTTGATGCTGTCATAGATCCGCGCGTTGACCGGTTCGATCGCCTCGCGCAGGTCCTCGGGCCAGTAATCGTCGCGGTTGCCGGTGATGTCGTCGAAGGCGGAATTCAGCATGCGGATGATTTCGGAACTTTCGTTCGACACGATGGTTTCGCGCTGCTTGTCCCACAGCACCGGCACCGTTACCCGGCCCGACACGCCGGGCTGGGCCTTGGTATAGATGTCGCGCATGAAGGGCAGGCCATACAGCCGGTCGCCGGTGGCGCCGGGGAAATCGGAATTCAGGCTCCAGCCGTCGCCGAGCATGTCGGGATGCACCACGGAAATGCCGATGTGATCCTCCAACCCCTTGATCGCGCGGAAGATCAGCGTGCGATGGGCCCAGGGGCAGGCGTAGGAGACATAGAGGTGATATCGCCCCGATTCGGCCTTGAACCCGGCGTCGCCCGTCGGCCCGGCGCTGCCGTCGGGGGTGATCCAGTTGCGGAAACCGGCGGTGGAGCGGACGAATTTGCCCCCCGTCTTGCCGGTGTCGTACCAGGTGTCGTGCCATTCGCCGTCGATCAGTAGGCCCATCATGCGTCTCCTTGCTTTCAGGGACCGATTTAGGCTTTTGCGGCCTGTGCGAAAACGCCGATTCCTGCGCATAAAATTTGCATTTATGCACAAAGGCAGGGCGCGGAGGTCGCAATCGATGGGGGCGGCGGCGTTTCCGCGATTGCGTTTGCGGGGCGCGGGCCTCTATACCTGAGATCAGACGAAGCCCCATGGGGGCCGGAGAGGTGGACTTGTGCGATCGACCCAAGCCGGGGATCAGGACAAGCGTCGTCAGGTGCTCATCCGGGCATTCTCTCTTCGATGTGGTGAAAAAAGGGGAGAGGCATGAAAGCTTTCTACACGATTTTGGGACTGTTCTGGGCTGGACAGGCCGCCGCGCATCCGGGCCACCTGGCCGAAGCGGCGGGGCATGACCACTGGGTCGCGGGCATCGCCATCGGCGCGGCCGTCGCGATCGGGCTGTGGGCCGCGCTGAAGGGCAAGGGCGCCGCCGAGGCGGAACCGGAGGAGGCCGAAGAGGCCGCCGAGGAAGAGCTTCAGGAAGCCTGAAGACATGACGAAAATCGGAGTGATGATCTGCGGCCACGGGTCCCGCAGCCAAGCCGCCGTGGACGAATTCAGCGTGCTGGCCGAAAAGCTGCCGGCGCTTTTGCCGTCCGACTGGGAAACCGAATACGGCTATCTGGAATTCGCCAACCCGGTGATCCGCGACGGGCTGGACCGGCTGCGCGATAAGGGCTGCGACCGGATCGTGGCGGTGCCCGGGATGCTGTTCGCCGCGATGCATTCGAAGAACGACATCCCGACGGTGCTGAACACCTATGCCGCCAAGCACGGGATCGAGGTGTCCTATGGCCGCGAACTGGGCGTCGACCCCAAGATGATCGCCGCCGCCGGTGCGCGGGTGCGCGAGGCGGTCGACAGGGCGAATGCCGAACTGGGCGAGGTGGCGCTGCACGACACCTGCCTGGTGGTGATCGGCCGCGGCGCGTCCGATCCCGACGCCAATGCCAACGTGTCCAAGATCGCCCGGCTGTTGCAGGAAGGCATGGGGTTCGGATGGTGCGAGGTCGGTTATTCCGGCGTCACCTTCCCGCTGGTCGAACCCTGCCTGAACCACGTGGTGAAGCTGGGCTACAAGCGGGTCATCGTGTTCCCCTATTTCCTGTTCACTGGCATCCTGATCGACCGGATTTACGGCTTCACCGACCAGGTGGCGGCGCGGCATCCGGACATCCAGTTCGTCAAGGCGGGCTATCTGAACGATCACCCCAAGGTGCTGGAAACCTTCGCCGAGCGGGTGACCGAGCAGCTTTCCGATGTGCCGCCGCCCAATTGCGGCACCTGCGCCTATCGCAGCCAGGTCCTGTCCGTCGAAGGCGGCGCGCCGCTGCAGATCAGCGCCGAGGACCGCGCCGGGCATCCGGCCTTTGCCGAGGTGCCACCGCCCACCTGCGTGATGTGCAAATACCGGGTCGAGGTTCTGGGTTTCGAGAATGAAGTCGGCGCGGTGCAGGAAAGCCATCACCACCATGTCGAAGGCCAGGGCGCCAGCGCGCCGGGATCGAACGTGGGTGATTGCACGCTGTGCGACACGTTCTGCACCGGGGAATGCCGGTTGGAGATGGGGCATCATCACCATCATCATGACCACGATCGTCACCACCACCATGATCACGGGCACCACCATGATCACGGGCACGACCATGGTCACGACCACGGCCATCACCATCATCACCACGACCACGATCACGTGCATCCCGTCTACCCGCATGCGGATCACCCGCTGGGCCCGGAAAGCGCGCGCAAGCATCGGCATTGACCGCCCTGTGAAGCCCTGTTTGGGCTTCGCATTCCGCATCGACCCCCATCCTGCCCTTCCCCCGGTCCGGGGGAAGGAACCCAACGGAGAGAGAGCGCCATGCGCCCGTATGAAAAGAACCCCTCGGCGATCTACGCACAGTCCTTCGCGACGGTGCGGAGCGAGGCGCGGCTGGACCGGTTCGGCCCGGGGATGCAGGCGCTTGCGATCCGGCTGATCCATGCCTGCGGAATGGTGGAGGTCGCCGACCGCCTGGCCTTTTCGCCCGCCGCCTACGAGGCCGGGCGCGACGCGCTGCTGGGCGGTGCGCCGGTGCTCTGCGATTGCGAAATGGTCGGCGCCGGGATCATCCGCCGTTATTTGCCCGCCGAGAACGAGGTGGTGGTGACGCTGAACGATCCCCGCGTGCCGGGGATCGCGGCGGGGATCGGCAACACCCGCTCTGCCGCGGCGGTGGAGCTGTGGGCCGACCGGCTGGAGGGCGCCGTGGTGGCCGTGGGCAACGCGCCGACGGCGCTGTTTCACCTGCTGGAACTGATCGACCAGGGCGCGCCGAAACCGGCGCTGATCCTGGGCTTCCCGGTGGGCTTCGTCGGCGCGGCGGAAAGCAAGGCGGAACTGGCCGAACGCCCGCGCGGCTGCGAATTCGTCGCCCTGCGCGGGCGGCGCGGCGGGTCGGCGATCGCCTCGGCGGCGGTGAATGCGCTGGCGGCAGGATTGCCCGAGGAAAAGGGAGACTGAACATGGCTGAACCCTGGTTGCATATCGTCGGCATCGGCGAGGACGGGCTGGACGGGCTGCTGCCCGCCACCCGCGCGGTGGTCGAGGCGGCAGAGGTGATCGTCGGCGGCGACCGGCATCACGACCTGTCGGGCGCGGTCAGCGCCGAACGGGTCGCTTGGCCCTCGCCCTTCGACGCGCTGATCGAGATGCTGAAATCCATGAAGGGGCGGCGCGTGGTGGTGCTGGCGACCGGCGATCCGCTGTGGTTTTCGGTGGGCGCCCGGATCGGCCGGTCGATCGACCCGGCCGAGATCACCTATCACCCGCAACTGTCGGCGTTCCAACTGGCCGCCGCCCGGATGGGGTGGAGCCTGGCGGATGTCGAAACGCTGACCGTGCATGGCCGCCCGGTCGAGCAGATGATCGCCTTCATCCAGCCCGATGCGCGGCTGCTGATCCTGACCACCGGGGCTGAAACGCCCGGCCAGATCGCGGCGTTCCTGACCGAGCGCGGTTTCGGTCGGTCGAAAATGACGGTGCTCGCCAATATGGGCGGGCCGGACGAGGCGCGGTTTGATGGCGTGGCGGAAAGCTGGGACCATACGGTGCCGGATTTCAACACCCTGGCGGTCGATTGCATCGCCGCGCCCGATGCCGCGCTGTTGCCGCGGGTGCCGGGGCTGGCCGACGATCTGTTCCAGCATGACGGCACCATGACCAAGCAGGAGGTGCGCGCGGCGACGCTGGCCAAGCTGATGCCGATGCGCGGGGCGCTGCTGTGGGATATCGGAACCGGCTGCGGATCGGTGGCGGTGGAATGGATGCGCGGCGCGCGCTACGCCCGCGCCATCGGGATCGAACCGCGCGCCGACCGCCGGGCGATGGCGGCGGCCAATGCGCTGGCACTTGGCACGCCGAAGCTGCAGCTGATCGACGGGCGGGTGCCCGAGGCGCTGTTCGGGCTGGACGCGCCCGACGCGGTGTTCATCGGCGGCGGGCTGAGCCGCGAGGTGTTCGAGGCGGCCTGGGCGGCGCTGCGCCCGCTGGGGCGGCTGGTGGCCAACGCGGTGACGCTGGAAAGCGAGGCGGTGCTGGTGGCGCTGCATCGCGAACATGGCGGGCAACTGGTGAAGATCCAGGTGCAGCGGGCGGAACCGGTGGGCGGGCTGACCGGCTGGCGGCCGCTGATGCCGGTGACGCAGTGGAGCCTGATCAAGCGATGAGCGGGTTGCGAGGGCAGGACGCCTCCGGCGGGAGTATTTGGACCAAGAAGAAGCTGGGGGCTGGATATGGCCGGTAAGCTGTACGGTGTGGGACTGGGGCCGGGGGACCCCGAGCTGATGACGCTGAAGGCGCATCGGCTGATCTCAACCGCCCGCGTGGTGGCCTATCCGGCGCTGGCCGGGTCGGACAGTTTCGCCCGTGCCATCGCCGCCGCCGCGATCCCGGAAGGGGCGCGCGAGATTGTCATGGACGTGCCGATGACGGTGGAACGCGGCCCGGCGCAGGCGGCCTATGACGCGGGTGCCAAGCGGATCGCCGAAGCGCTGGAGGCGGGCGAGGACGTGATCTGCCTCTGCGAGGGCGATCCGTTTTTCTACGGTTCCTTCATGTATCTCTACGCCCGGCTGGCCGACCGGTTCGAGGTCGAGGTGGTGCCGGGCGTGACCAGCATCACCGCCTGCGCGGGGCGGGCCGGGCTGCCCTTGGCGGCGCGCAACGAGCGGCTGACGGTGCTGCCGGGGCCCTTGCCCGAGGCCGAGCTGCGCGACCGGATCGAGGGGGCGGAAAGCGTTGTCGTGATGAAGGTGGGGCGGCACCTGGCGAAGATCCGCGGCGTGATCGACGGCTTGGGGCTGAGCGACAGGGCGGTTTACGTCGAACGCGCCAGCCTGCCCGGGGAACGCATCTGCCCGCTCTCCGAGGCGCCTGAAAAGGCGCCGTATTTTTCGATGATCCTACTGACGAAGGGGGCCGATCCATGGCTGTGAAACCCGTTGTTCTGGCGCTGAGCGCGTCGGGAGAAGCGACCGCGCGCAAGCTGGCGCAGGCCTTGGGGGCGGAGATGCACGGGCGCGAGGGGCGCGTGGTCGAAGCGGATGCGTTTTTCCCCAACGCCTTGGATCATGTGCGCGACCTGTTCGCCGCCGGGGTGCCGGTGGTGGGGGTTTGCGCGTCCGGCATACTGATCCGGGCCGTCGCTCCCTTGCTGGGCGACAAGCGGGCCGAGCCGCCGGTGTTGTCGGTCTCCGATGACGGATCGGTGGTGGTGCCGCTTCTGGGCGGGCATCGCGGGGCGAACCGGCTGGCGAAGGAGATTGCCGGGGCATTGGGGGCCGTTGCGGCGGTGACCACGGCAGGCGATGTGGCGATGGGCGTGGCGCTGGACGAACCGCCGCTGGGCTATCGGCTGGCCAACCCACAGGATGCCAAGGCGGCGATGGCGGCCTTGCTGTCGGGGGCAGGCGTGTCTGTCGTGGGCGAGAATATTTTCGGGATCGAGGAGACTGGCGGCGCGGTGGAACTGGTGGTCAGCGAGGCGCCCGAGGACGCGGGCGAAGAACGGCTGGTCTATCACCCGCAGCGCCATGTGCTGGGGCTGGGCTGTGCCCGCAATGCCGATCCGGAGGAGATGTGGGCGCTGGTCGGCGAGGTTCTGGACAAGGCCGGGATCGCGCCGGGGGCGGTGGGCTGTGTCGCCTCGATCGACCTGAAGGCGGATGAGCCTGCAATGAACGAGGTGGCGCGGCGGCTGGGCGTGCCACTGCGGCTGTTCACCGCCGCCGAGCTGGAGACGCAGGAGGTGCCGAACCCGTCCGATGTGGTCTTTGCCGAGGTTGGCTGCCACGGTGTCAGCGAAGGGGCGGCGCTGGCCTGTGGCGGCGCATTGGTGGTCGAGAAGCAGAAGACCGCCAATTGCACCTGCGCCCTGGGGCGGACGCAAGCGCCGATCACCGACCTGCCGGGCCGGGCGCGCGGGCGGTTGAGCGTGGTGGGTATCGGGCCTGGGCAGGCATCCTGGCGCACGCCGGAAGTGTCGAAGCTCATTGCCGAGGCCGAGGAACTGGTGGGCTACGGGCTTTATATCGACCTGCTGGGGCCGCTGGCCGCTGGCAAGGCGCGGTCGGATTTCCCGCTGGGCGGGGAAGAGGCACGCTGCCGCTACGCTTTGGAACGCGCGGCCAAGGGGCACAACGTGGCGCTGGTCTGTTCCGGCGATGCGGGGATCTACGCGATGGGGGCCTTGGTGTTCGAACTGCTGGATCGCGGGCCGGATGAGCACGGGGTCAGCGACGCGGCGCACCGGATCGAGGTGATCTGTTCCCCCGGCGTTTCGGCGCTGCAGGGCGCGGCGGCGCGGGCGGGGGCGCCCTTGGGTCACGATTTCTGCACCATTTCGCTCAGCGACCTGCTGACCCCGCGCGACGACATCCTGCGGCGGCTGAAGGCAGCGGCGGAGGGCGATTTCGTCATCGCCTTCTATAACCCGGTGTCCAAGACGCGCCGCACCCTGCTGGCCGAGGCGCGCGATATCCTGCTGCAGCACCGCCCGGCGGACACGCCGGTGATGCTGGCCTCCTCGCTGGGGCGGCCTGAGGAACATGTGCGCTACCGGCGGCTGGACCAGTTGCAGGTCGACGAGGTCGACATGCTGACCGTGGTTCTGGTGGGGTCGAGCAATTCGCGGCTGGCGCAGCTGGGCGAGGGCCCGCGCATGTTCACGCCGCGCGGCTATGCCCGCAAGATCGACGGCGATCTGGCGGCGGGCGGCGCGCAGTGAAGATTTATCGGGCAGGGAAAAGGGAAGCACAGGCATGACGGTTTATTTCATCGGCGCGGGGCCGGGCGATCCCGAACTGCTGACCAAGAAGGCCGAGCGGGTGATCGGCGAATGCCCGGTCTGCCTTTACGCCGGGTCGCTGGTGCCGCCCGAGGTGGTGGCCTGCGCGCCGGAAGGGGCGAGGGTGATGGACACCGCGCCGATGACGCTGGACGACACCCATGCGGAGATCAAGGCGGCCCATGCGAAAGGGCAGGACGTGGCGCGGGTGCATTCGGGCGATCCATCGCTTTACGGCGCGATCGCCGAACAGATCCGGCGGCTGCGGGCCGATGATATTCCCTATGAAATCATCCCCGGCGTGCCCGCCTACGCCGCCGCCGCCGCCGCCCTGGGTCAGGAACTGACCGTGCCGGAACTGGCGCAGTCGATCGTGCTGACCCGGGTGTCGATGAAATCCACCGCCATGCCGTCGGGCGAAACGCTGGAAAATTTCGCCCGCACCGGCGCGACCCTGGCGATTCACCTCGGCGTACGGAACCTGCGTGAGATCGAGCGGCAGCTGAGCCCCCATTACGGCGCGGATTGCCCGGTGGTGGTGGCCTATCGCGTCGGCTGGCCGGACCAGATATTCATCCGCGGTACGCTCAGCGATATCCACGCCAAGGTGCGGGTGGAAAAGATCACCCGTACGGCGCTGATTCTTGTCGGGCCGGTGCTTGGCGATGTGCGCGACTTCAAGGATTCGGCGCTGTACGATCCCGCCATGCCGCATGTGCTGCGCCCGAAAGCGTCTGGAAAATGACACAGTGGCGGGGAAAGAATCCCCGCCCATTCGGCCCCGAGTTCCCTCCTTGGCACGAATCCCGCATGATGGGGGCATCAGCGAGGGAGGCGTAAGATGCCGACATTTCTGCCCAAGGAAGTCCTGGCCGGACTGGAAGCCGCGCGCCAGCGCGACCGCAAGCGCAATGGCCGGATGCTGGTCGAAGCGGATGGCAAGACCTACCGCGTGATCAGCTTCTGGGAAGGCGGCTTTGCCCTCGATGCCGAAAACGCGCCGCATCTGCGCGGCTTCGTCGACCTCTATGATCGCGGTCAGCACCTGTATCAGTGCCTGATCATCGCCTCGGGCGAAGAAGACGGCCGGATGATCTATGAATTCAAGCGGCTGACGGCGATCCAGGATCGCCCGCCGCAGGATTTCGCGCCCGAAAAGGGCGACAGGATCGCCCTGCCGCTCCCCTCGGATTTGCCCTTGTGATCCTTATTGCAGGTCGGCGAAGGCCGCCTGCATCCGCTCCACCGCCTGTTCCACGGTGCTGCGCGGCGTGGCGAGGTTGAAGCGCAGGAAGCTGTCGCCGCCCGACCCGAAGCTCGGCCCGTGGTTGACGGCGATCTTCGCGTCCTGTTCGACCCTTTTGGTGAATTCTTCCCGCGTCATGCCGGTGCCGGAAAAATCGACCCAGGCCAGGTAGGTCGCTTGCAGCGGCATCGAGGAAAGGCCCGGGATCGCGTTGATGCCGGTATCGAAGACCTGCCGGTTGCCGTCGATATAGGCGATCAGATCGTCGAGCCAGGCCGCGCCTTCGGGGGAATAGGCGGCTTCGGCCATGTGCAGCCCGAAGGAATTGGGCGACATGCCGAGCGCTGCCATCCTGGCGGCGAACTTGGCGCGCAGGTCGGGGTCGTGGATGATCACGTTGCCCGAATGGCTGCCGGCGATGTTGAAGGTCTTGGTGGTGGCGCTCATCATGATCAGCCGGTCGGAAATGCCGTCGATCAGCGCCATCGGGATGTGCTTGGTGCCGGGGAAGACGAGGTCGTGGTGGATTTCATCCGACACCAGGATCAGGTCGTGGCGCTTGGCGAAGGCGGCGACGCCTTCGAGTTCTTCGCGCGTCCAGACCCGGCCGCCGGGATTGTGCGGCGAACACAGGATCATCATCTTTTCCGACCCGTCCAGCTGCTGGTCCCAGGCGTCGAAATCCATCTCGTAGCGGCCGTTTTCGACGGCCAGGTCGCATTCGACGACGCGGCGGTTGTTGGCGCGGATCACCTTGGCGAAGGCGTGGTAAACCGGCGTCATCAGCACGATACCGTCGCCCGGTTCGGTGAAGGTGTCGACGCACATCGCGGTGCCGTTGACCAACCCGTGGGTGGTGAAGATCGCCTGCGGGTCGACTTCCCAGCCGTGGCGGGTCCGCATCCACCAGCAGATCGCACCGAGATAGCTGTTGTCGTCGCCGTAATAGCCGTAGATCCCGTGTTCATGCATCTTCGCGATGGCGTCCTGCACGCAATCGGGCGCGCGGAAATCCATGTCGGCCACCCACATCGGGATGCCGTCCTTGGCCGGAACGCCATAGATATCTTCCATCTTGTCCCATTTCGCCGAATGGGTGCCAAAACGGTTGATGATCGTGTCGAAGCTCATTCTGGGTCTCCTTGCATGTCTCGCGGGGATGTCCGCGCCGGGATAGCGGCAATACGCCTTTTCTGGACCAAAATTCCAACAAGCGGATGGAAAATGGAAGAGCGATCTAAATCAATCGTGAAATCAGGGATATTATGCTGTCCGTCGGCGCAATACCGGGACATTTTCCTGTATGGTCATTTTTCTGCCGTCTGTTGCCGAAACAATGGCCCATTGCAGGGGCGGGGGCCATACCCTAAATCCACTGTCATGAAACGTCCTATCCTGATCCATCCCGATCCGCGCCTGAAAAAGGTCTGCGCCGCCGTTCCCGACCTGTCGGACGAGTTGCGCGTGCTGGCCGACGATATGCTGGAAACCATGTATGACGCGCCCGGCATCGGCCTGGCCGCGCCGCAGATCGGCGTGCTGGACCGGCTGATCGTGCTGGATTGCGCCAAGGAAAAGGATGAAACCCCGCGCCCGCTGATCATGTTCAATCCGAAGGTGATCGAATCCTCGGACGAGCTGAGCACCTACGAGGAAGGCTGCCTGTCGATCCCCGAACAATATGCCGAGGTGGAACGCCCGGCCGAGGTGACGGTCGAGTGGATCGACCGCAACGGCAATGAACAGCGCGAAACCTTCGCCGGTCTCTGGGCGACCTGCGTGCAGCACGAAATCGACCACCTGGATGGCAAGCTGTTCATCGATTACCTCAAGCCGCTGAAGCGTCAGATGATCACCCGCAAGATGCAGAAGCTGAAACGGGAACGGGCCCGGGCGTGAGCATTCTGCCGATCCTGAAATGGCCCGACCCGCGCCTGTCGCAGCCCTGTGACCCGGTGGCCCCGGGCGAGGATGTGTCGGATCTGATCACCGACATGCTGGAAACCATGTATGACGCGCCGGGGCGTGGCCTGGCTGCGCCGCAGGTCGGCGTGATGAAACGCGTCTTCGTGATGGATTGCGGCTGGAAAGACGGCGACATGACGCCGGTCATCTGTATCAATCCCGAAATCGTCGCGTCGTCAGAAGAGGTGGTGAGCGGCGAAGAAGGCTGCCTGTCGATCCCTGACGCCCCTGCCGAGGTGACGCGGCCCGAACGGATCACGCTGCGCTGGACCGGGCTGGACGGCGCGGTGCAGGAAAGCGAACTGACCGGGTTCGAGGCGAAATGCGCCCAGCACGAATACGACCATCTTGACGGTCTGGTGATCTTCGACCGGCTGTCGGATGAGGATCGCGCGCGGATCGAAGGGGCTTATCTGGAGACGCTGAAATGACCGCGCGCAAATGCCTGCCCTGGCCCGACAAGCGGCTGCGGACCCCCGCCGAGCCGGTGAGCGAGATCACCGACGATATCCGCGCCACCTGGACCGACATGATCGACACGATGGAGGCGATGCCCGGCGTCGGCCTGGCCGCGGTGCAGATCGGCGTGATGCAGCGCCTGGCGGTGGTCGATGCCAGCGAGGAACGCGGCAAACCCGTGCGCATGGCGAACCCCGAAATCCTGCACGCCAGCGTGCAGCTGCGCGATCATGACGAAGCCAGCCCCAACCTGCCCGGCGTCCACGCCACGATCAGCCGCCCGCGCGCGGTGACGGTGCGCTTCCTGAACGAGGCGGGCGAGGTCGAGGAACGCGATTTCGTCGGGCTTTGGGCCACCAGCGTGCAGCACCAGATCGACCATCTGAACGGCAAGATGTATTTCGACCATCTGAGCCGGGTGAAACGCGATATGCTGATCAAGAAGGCGCGCAAGCTGCGCTGATCGAAAGGGGCAGGGACATGCGTGTGATTTTCATGGGAACGCCGGATTTTTCCGTGCCGGTGCTCGACGCGCTGGTCGATGCCGGGCATGACGTGGCCGCGGTCTATTGCCAGCCGCCGCGTCCGGCAGGGCGGGGCAAGAAGGACCGGCCCACCCCGGTCCACGCCCGCGCGCTGGAACTGGGGCTGGAGGTGCGCCATCCGGTGTCGCTGAAATCGCCCGAGGAGCAGGTGGCCTTCGCCGATCTCAACGCCGATGTGGCGGTCGTGGTGGCCTATGGGCTGATCCTGCCGCAGGCCATTCTCGATGCCCCGAAACACGGCTGCCTGAACATCCATGCCTCGCTGCTGCCGCGCTGGCGCGGGGCAGCGCCGATCCATCGCGCGATCATGGCGGGCGACGCGGAAACCGGCATCTGCATCATGCAGATGGAGGCGGGGCTCGACACCGGCCCGGTGCTGCTCCGCGAGACCACGCCCATCGGGGCGGAGGAAACCACCGCCGGGCTGCACGACCGTCTATCGGAGATGGGGGCCAAGCTGATCGTCGAGGCGCTGGCGCGGCTGGACGAGCTGACGCCCGAGGTTCAGCCTGAACAGGGCGTGACCTATGCCCACAAGATCGACAAGGCCGAGGCGGCGATCGACTGGACCGCCCCCGCCGAGGAGGTCGACCGCAAGATCCGCGGCCTGTCGCCCTTCCCGGGTGCCTTCATCGAACATGATGGTCAGCGCATCAAGCTGCTCGCCTCGCGCCTGGCCGATGGTTCGGGCGAGCCGGGCGAGCTGCTGGACGATCAACTGACGGTGGCCTGCGGCACTGGCGCGGTACAGCTTTTGCGCTTGCAACGGGCAGGCAAGGCGGCACAGGATGCCGATATATTCCTGCGCGGGATGCCCCTGAGCAAGGGAACGCGGCTCTAACCCGGGAGAAAAGGCAGATGTTTCCAACGCTGATCGGAACCGTGGTGATTGCCGGGATCGTTGGGTATGTGTCGGAAAAGACCGGGTTCACCCGCAACGGCTACCTGCCCTCGATCATCATCTGCGTCGGCGGGGCCTTCCTGTTCTATTTCATCCGCATCATGTTCGGGCTGCGTTTTGGCGCGCCGGGCGTTGATGCTATCCTGTCTTCGATCGGGGCGCTGATCATCGTGCCCACCCATTACCGCAAGTAGGAGATTGCCATGTCCATCGTCTGGCTGATCATCATCGGCGCCGCCGCCGGGTTCCTGGCGACCCGGCTGATGAAGGTGGAAACCGATATCATCACCACCATCGGTATCGGTATCGCCGGGGCGCTGATCGGCGGGCTGGTGCTGCGGGCGCTGCTGGCGATGATGGGGATGGCGGCCGGGTTGGTCGGCGCGGTGCTGGGTGCGATGCTGCTGATCTGGGCCTGGCAGAGTTTCCAGAAGAAGTGAGTTATACCCGCGGCGGGCGGCTCTTGTAGCTCGGCAGGCTCCAGCCGAAGACCAGCGAGCCTGCGCGCAACGCCCAAGTCACCAATCCCCCGGCGGCGGCAACGATCAGCGGATCGGCGGCGGTGGTGGCCGCCAGCACCGTGGCAGCGGACCCGGCAAAGGCGGCGGTGACGTAAAGTTCGCCCTTCTTCAGCACCAGCGGCACCTCGTTGCAGACGACATCGCGCATCATGCCGCCGAAGGTGCCGGTCAGCGTGCCCATGATCAAAGTGACGGGCCAGGGATGGCCCAGGCTGATCGCCACCCCTGCACCGGCGGGCACGGCGACGGCCAGGGCAAGGCTGTCGAACCACAGCAGCGCGCGATAGCGGCTTTCCAGCAGGTGGGCGGTGAAGAAGACCACAGCGGCGGCCAGCGACGCCACCGCCACGAAACCCGGCTGCGCGACCCAAAGCGGGGTCCGGTCCAGCAACACGTCGCGCAGGGTGCCGCCGCCAAGCGCGGTCAGGTTGGCGATGAACATGAATCCCACCAGGTCCAGCTGCGCGCGCGACGCAGCCAGAGCGCCGGTCAGGGCGAAGACCAGTACCGAGGCATAATCCAGCAGGATCAGGTTTGTCATGCTTAGGGTTTATAAGGCGCCATGCCCGCGCGGGCCAGCTCATCCGCCTTTTCGTTTTCCGGGTGGCCAGCGTGGCCCTTGACCCATTCCCAGGTCACCCGGTGGCGCGCCTGCGCCGCATCCAGCCGCTGCCACAGGTCGACATTCTTCACCGGCTTCTTGTTCGAGGTCTTCCAGCCGTTTCTCTTCCAGCCGAAAATCCATCCGGTGACGCCGTTCTTCACATAGGCGCTGTCGGTCACGATGGTGAGGCTGCTGGATTTCTCCAGCGTTTCCAGCGCCATGATCGCTGCCATCAATTCCATCTGGTTATTGGTGGTCTCTGCAGCGCCGCCCTTGAGTTCGCGTTCCTTCAGGATGGAATCGCCGTCCATGGCGCGCAGCAGAACGCCCCAGCCGCCGGGGCCGGGATTGCCGGAGCAGGCTCCGTCGGTATAAGCAAAGAGTTCAGGCATGGGAGGCCACGGATAGCCAATCGGCCATGACTTCGTCCAGCCCTTTATCGCGGCCCCGGGTGCATTTTGTAGGGGTGAAGCCCGCATCGCGCAGCAGGGCCAACAATTCGGCTTCGCTGTAATAGGTGTAATAGCGCCCGATCGGGTCGCGCTTTTCGCCGCTGCCGGTTTTCACTGCCATGTGAAATTGTCCGCCGGGTTTCAGCGCCTTATGGATCGCCGCCAAGTGGCGCGGCATGTCTTCGCGTGGGGCGTGCAGAAGGCTGAAATTGGCCCAGATGCCGTCATAGGCCGCTTCGGCATCCAGATCGTCGAAGGTGGCCTGCCGCGCGGAAACGCCGGACCGCTGGCCCGCAAGCCCCACCATTTCGGCCGAGGCATCCACGGCATCGACCCGCAGGCCCGCTTGCGCCATCAGCCCCGCGTCGATCCCCGGGCCGCAACCCAGGTCCAGCACACGGCCGCCTGCCGGAACGGCGTCGATGAAATCGCGCAGCAACCGCCCCGGGGCGTCCGCCGCCGTCACCTGGGCGTAATCCTCCGCCCTTGCGTCATAGATGCGGATGGTTTCCTCGTCCATCCTCAGGCGGGTTCCCTCAGTACGCGGGGCACCTTGAACTCGACGTTTTCCTGTGCCGTCTCAACCTCCGCCACGGTCACGTCGAAGCGGTCGCACAGCGCCGCGATCACCTCGTCGACCAGAACTTCGGGGGCCGAGGCCCCGGCGGTGATGCCGATGGATTTGATCCCTTCCAGGGCGCGCCAGTCGATATCGGTGGCGCGCTGCACCAGCTGGGCGTATTTGCAGCCGTTGCGCGCGCCGACCTCGACCAGGCGGCGGGAATTCGATGAATTGGGCGCGCCCACGACCAGCAGCGCGTCGATCTTCGGCGCCATCGCCTTGACCGCTTCCTGCCGGTTGGTGGTGGCGTAACAGATGTCTTCCTTGTGCGGGCCCTGGATGGCGGGGAAACGCGCCTGCAGCGCGGCGACGATATCCTTGGTGTCGTCGATCGACAGGGTGGTCTGGGTGACGAAGGCCAGCTTTTCGGGATCGCGCACCTCGACCTCTGCCACATCGGCGACGGTTTCGACCAGCAGCACCTCGCCCTCGGGCAGTTGCCCCATCGTGCCGATGGTTTCGGGATGGCCGGCATGACCGATCATGATGATCTGCAACCCCTGTTCGGAATGCCGTTCGGCCTCGATATGCACCTTCGACACCAGCGGGCAGGTGGCGTCGACATAGACCATGTGCCGCGCCTGTGCCGCTTCGGGCACCGATTTCGGCACCCCGTGGGCGGAAAAGATCACCGGCCGGTCATCGGGGCATTCGCTGAGTTCCTCGACGAAGACGGCGCCCTGATCCTTCAGGCTGTCGACGACGAATTTGTTATGCACGATCTCGTGGCGGACATAGACCGGCGCGCCCCATTTCTGGATCGCCATCTCGACGATCTTGATGGCGCGGTCGACACCTGCGCAGAACCCGCGCGGCGCGGCCAGGTAGAGGGTAAGGGGCGGTTTCGTCATGGTCTGCGTCTCCTGTTGCGGAACAGGTAAGTCGGAAAGCCCCTTGCGTAAAGGCCGCTCTTGACCTTCCAGCGCAGGAAGCCGCGATTGATCGCCCAAAGCGCAGGGAGGATGCAGTGAGATATAAATTCGGTCTTGTCGCGGTCGGTGCCGGGGTTCTGGGGCTGGTCGGTTGGTTCATGTCGCAGGAAGAGGCGCAGGCGACGGGGCTGTTGCCCTATACCGATCCGGTGGCGGTGGCCGCCGGCAGCGAGGTTTATGCCGCCTATTGCGCTGCCTGTCATGGCGGCAAGCTGGAGGGCCAGCCGAACTGGCGGCAGCGGGATGAAGACGGCTATCTGCCCGCGCCGCCGCACGATCCCAGCGGCCACACCTGGCACCACCCGGACGAACAGCTGTTCATGATCACCAAATACGGCACCGAGGTCCTGGTCGGGAATGGCTATCGCAGCCGGATGCAGGGGTTCGGCGGTGTGCTGGACGACCAGGACATCCTGAATGTCCTGGCCTATATCAAAAGCACTTGGCCCGGGCCGGTGGCGGAAAACCACAACCAGCGGAATATGCAGGCCGCGCAGAACTGAGCCAGAACTGAGGTTGGGGGGCCGGAAACGAAAACCGGGGCGCGTGGCCCCGGTTTGTTAGTTGTCGCTATACGCGGCTTCGCGTTCCGCCGGGTGTTCGCGCGGCGGGCGCCCGATCACTTCCTTCAGCTCGTCCAGTTCGATGAAGTTATCGGCCTGGCGGCGCAGTTCGTCGGCGATCATCGGCGGCTGGCTGCGGATGGTCGAAACCACCGAAACACGCACGCCCTGGCGCTGCAGGCTTTCCACCAGCGGACGGAAATCGCCGTCGCCGGAAAACAGCACGATATGATCGACCCGCGGGGCCAGTTCCATGGCATCGACGGTCAGTTCGATATCCATGTTCCCCTTGACCTTCCGGCGGCCCTGGCTGTCGGTGTATTCCTTGGCCGGCTTGGTCACCATGGTGAAACCGTTATAGTGCAGCCAGTCGACCAGCGGCCGGATCGGAGAATATTCGTCATTCTCCAGCAGGGCGGTGTAGTAGAAGGCGCGCAACAATTTTCCGCGGCGCATGAATTCCTGCCGCAGAAGCTTGTAATCGATATCGAACCCAAGCGCCTTGGCAGCCGCATAAAGATTGGATCCATCGATGAACAGCGCCAGCCGTTCGTCTTTGTAGAACATCAAATTTCCTTCCGATTATCAGCTTGGCGACTAGTCCGTGAGTGAATAGATAAAAAAATTCGTCGCCTCGCTTGGGTAACAAAAATAAGTCGTATCCCCAGGTCGTGCAAGCTGACTGGGGTTATCAAAAGGATAGGTCGGGATATGGATGGTGGCCAAGATACACTTATTGCGCTAGGGGCGAATCTTTCGCACGGCGACGATTTGCCCGCCGACACGCTGCGCAAGGCGATCGGGATGCTGGCTGCGGGCGGGATCGACGTGGTCGCGGAAAGTCGTTTTTTTAAAACACCTTGCTTCCCCGAAGGTGCCGGGCCGGATTACGTGAATGCGGCCATACGCTGCCGTACTGATTTGGCGCCGGACGAAATTCTTCAATTTCTCCATAAGGTTGAGGCGGAATTCAGTCGTGTCAGATTGTCTCGGTGGGGCGGCAGGACGCTGGATCTCGATATAATTGCAGTCGACAACCATATCTGCCCGGATCGGGACACCGTCCGGCACTGGATCGATCTGCCGGCGGAACAGCAGATGCAGACCGCGCCGGATCAACTGATTCTCCCTCACCCGCGGTTGCAGGACCGCGCCTTCGTCCTGGTGCCGCTGGCAGAGGTGGCGCCGGGGTGGAAACATCCGCTTCTTGGCAAAACCGTCACGGAAATGTGCGATGAATTGCCAGAAGAGGCCCGCGCAGAGGTGATTCCTCTGTGATTTCGGCTTGTCATCCGGGCGCTTCCGCCGTAAATACACGCTTTCTACCGCCCGTCCAATGATTGGAGTGTCCCATGGCCCGCGTTACCGTAGAAGACTGCGTAGACAAGGTACCGAACCGTTTCGAGCTTGTGATGCTCGCCGCCCACCGTGCGCGCGAGATCGCTTCCGGTTCGTCGCTGACCGTGGACCGTGACAACGACAAGAACCCGGTCGTGGCCCTGCGCGAAATCGCCGAGGAAACCCAGTCGGCCGACGAGCTGCGCGAGCGCCTGATCGAAAGCAACCAGACCCAGATCGAAGTGGACGAGCCGGAAGAAGATTCCATGGCGCTGCTGATGGGCGGGGGCGAAGCCGCCGACAAGCCGGCCGAGGACGACATGTCCGAAGAAATGCTGCTGCGTCAGCTGATGGAAGCGCAGGGACAGAGCTGAGCCTGTTCCAAGTAAGGGGTTAAGGACAAAATGATCGCGGTTGACGACCTGATCGCCCTTGTCCGCAATTATAACCCGAAGACCAATGAAAAGTTGCTGCGCGAGGCCTATGAATTCGGCCTCGCCATGCATGAAGGGCAGTTCCGCCATTCCGGCGAGCCCTATTTTTCCCATCCCGTTGCCGTTGCCGCGATCCTGACCGAACAGCGTCTGGACGACGCCACCATCGTGACCGCGCTTCTGCACGACACGATCGAGGATACCAAGGCGTCCTATGCCGAGGTCGAACAGATGTTCGGCAAGGAGGTGGCCGATCTGGTCGACGGCGTCACCAAGCTGACCAACCTGCAACTGTCGAGTTCCGAGACCAAGCAGGCGGAAAACTTCCGCAAGCTATTCATGGCCATGTCCAAGGACCTGCGGGTGATCCTGGTGAAGTTGGCCGACCGTCTGCACAACATGCGCACGATCAAGGCGATGCGCCCGGACAAGCAGGCGCAGAAGGCGCGCGAAACGATGGAAATCTTCGCGCCGCTGGCGGGGCGCATGGGGATGCAGTCGATGCGCGAGGAACTCGAGGACCTCGCCTTCAAGGTGCTCAACCCCGAAGCGCGCGCCTCGATCATGCGCCGTTTCGTGATGCTGCAGAAGGAAACCGGCGATGTGATCCACCGCATCACCGGTGACATGCGCCAGGAATTCGAAGAGGCGGGCGTCGAGGCGCAGGTGTTCGGCCGGGCCAAGAAACCCTATTCGATCTGGCGCAAGATGTCGGAAAAGGATGTCGGGTTCTCGCGCCTGTCGGATATCTACGGTTTCCGCGTCATCACCAACAGCGAAGATGACTGCTACCGCGCCCTGGGCGTGATCCACCAGCGCTGGCGCGCGGTGCCGGGCCGGTTCAAGGATTACATCAGCCAGCCGAAATCGAACGGCTACCGGTCGATCCACACCACCGTGTCGGGCCGCGACGGCAAGCGGGTCGAGGTGCAGATCCGCACCCGGCAGATGCATGACGTGGCCGAAACCGGGGTGGCGGCGCATTGGTCCTATCGCGACGGGGTGCGGGCCAAGAACCCCTTCGCCGTAGATCCGGCGAAATGGATCGCCTCGCTGACCGAACAGTTCGACGCCGAGGAAGACCACGCCGAATTCATGGAAGCCGTGAAGCTGGAAATGTATTCGGACAAGGTGTTCTGCTTCACCCCGAAGGGCGAGGTGGTGAAGCTGCCCAAGGGCGCGACGCCGATCGATTTCGCCTATGCGATCCACACCCGCATCGGCAATGCCTGCGTCGGCGCCAAGGTCGACGGAATGCGGGTGCCGCTGTGGACGCGGGTCAAGAACGGCCAGTCGGTGGAAATCATCACCGCCGAGGGCCAGACGCCGCAGGCTACCTGGCTGGATATCGCGATCACCGGCAAGGCGCGCACCGCGATCCGCCGGGCGCTGCGCGAGGTGGACCGCGAACGCTTCATCAAGCTGGGCCGCGAACTGGCGCGCTCGGCGTTTGATCACGTGGGCAAGAAGGCGACCGACAAGGCGCTGGAAACCGCCGCCCGCAATCTGCGGCTGGAAGATACCGACATGC
The DNA here is from genome assembly GCF_009857745.1 of Thalassovita mangrovi. Lineage (GTDB taxonomy): Bacteria > Pseudomonadota > Alphaproteobacteria > Rhodobacterales > Rhodobacteraceae > Thalassobius > Thalassobius mangrovi. Next base: position 136,139 of record NZ_WWEN01000007.1, on the reverse strand, counting down.
TGCTGTCGCGGCTGGGCAGCGCCGAGCTGACCACCCGCGAGGTGCTGCACGCGGTCTATCCCGAACTCAGCGAAGCGGAATCGGACGATATCGAGTTGCGCGGCGCGGTGGTGGGCCTGTCGCATGATCAGCATTTCACCATCGCCAAGTGCTGCCAGCCGCTGCCGGGCGAACGCATCGTCGGCATCAGCCATCGCGGCAAGGGCGTGATCGTCCACGCCATCGACTGCGAAGCTCTGGAAGCCTACGAGGATCAGCCGAGCCGCTGGATGGACCTGCATTGGCATGCGGGCAAGCACCCGGCGATCCATTCCACCACGCTGGAACTGACAATCGGCAACGATGCCGGGGTGCTGGGGCGGGTTTGCACGTTGATCGGTGAACAGAAGGCCAATATCTCGGACCTGAGTTTCCTGGACCGCAAGCCCGATTTCTTCCGCTTGCTGGTCGAGGTCGAACTGCGCGATGCCGAGCATCTGCATTCGGTGATGTCGGCGCTGGAAGCCGAAAGCGATGTCGCGGAGGTCCGCAGGTACCGGGACCCGTCGCGTTCAACCACGCAAGCGGGATAGCAGGAGGGCGCAAGCCTTGGTCTTCAAACGCCGCGACCGTCGACCGATCTGGAGGATCGTGTTCGAATTCTTCTGGCCCCGCGGTGGCTGGGGCCGGGCGGCGCAATATGTGAAGCACCGGCTGCGGCGGCTGCCCGATTCCCCCGAAAAGATCGCCCGCGGCATCTTTGCCGGGGTTTTCACCACCTTCACGCCGTTTTTCGGCATGCATTTCGTGATCGCCGGGACCCTGGCCTTCATCCTGCGCGGCAATATCCTGGCGGCGCTGCTGGGCACGTTTTTCGGCAACCCGCTGACCTATCTGCCGATCGGCGTGATTTCGATGAAGACGGGGTATTTCCTGCTCGGTCGACACCTGCAGCACGACGATGTGGAACGGTCGCTGGCGGGCAAGTTCCTCGATGCCGGGGCCGATCTGCAGCATAATTTCTTCGCCGTTTTCACCGAGGCCGACATGGATTGGCACCGGCTGGAGCTGTTTTACGACGAAGTGTTCTTTCCCTACATGGTCGGCGGCATCATTCCCGGGATCATCGCCGGGCTGGTCTGTTACTACGTCTCGGTGCCGCTGATCCGGGCCTATCAACACCGCCGCAAGGGGGTGCTGAAAGCGAAATTGGCCGCGCTGAAGAAAAAAGCGCATCTGAAGGCTGACGATCCGTCAAAAGGCGACTAGGTTGGCCGCTGACGGGGACGGTCATTCGAAACACGAGGAGAAGGCCATGCAGCCTTTGGGAAAACTGCGTCTTGGGGTGAATATCGATCACGTGGCCACGGTGCGCAATGCGCGCGGCGGGGCCTATCCCGATCCGTTGCGCGCCGCCAAGATAGCCGAGGAATTCGGCGCCGACGGCATCACCGCGCATCTGCGCGAAGACCGCCGCCACATTTCGGACGCCGATATCGACGGTCTGATGGAAGTCCTGTCGGTGCCGCTGAATTTCGAAATGGCGGCGACGCCGGAAATGCAGGCCATCGCGCTGCGCCACAAGCCGCACGCGGTCTGCCTGGTGCCCGAAAAGCGCGAGGAACGCACCACCGAGGGCGGGCTGGAAGTGGCGCGCGAAGAAAACCGGCTGGCCCATTTCATCGCGCCCTTGCGCGAAGCGGGCTGCCGGGTATCGATCTTCATCGCCGCCGACAAGAAACAGATCGACGCCGCCGCCAAGATCGGCGCGCAGGTGATCGAACTGCATACCGGCGCCTATTGCGACGCCCATGCCGAGGGCCGTTTCGACGACCGCGATGCCGAGTTGGTGGCGCTGCGCGAAATGGCCGCCTATGCCCATTCGCTTGGGCTGGAGGTCCATGCCGGTCACGGGCTGACATATGAAACGGTGAAGCCCATCGCCGCCTTCCCCGAGGTGATGGAGCTCAATATCGGTCACTTCATCATCGGCGAAGCGATCTTCCGCGGCCTTGGCCCGGCGATCCAGGAAATGCGCCGCCTGATGGACGAGGCGCGGGCAGAGGTGGACGCATGAACATTCGCCGTTACGCGCTGATCTTCGTGGGGGTCGCCGTCGGGCTGGGGCTGCTTTCGCTCGCGGTGCAGGCCCTGTTCGGGATCGACATCTTCAACGGCGGCATGGCGATCATCCCGCCGATGACGGCGGCGATGATCGAAGGCCACCGGTACGCGATGAAGGAAAAGCGCCTGCCCGAAAGCCCCGAGATGTGGCGGTTCTCGCGCAGTGCGGCGCTTGTGGTGCTGGCCATCGCGATGGTCGCGACCGTGGCGCTGAGCTTTGTCGTGCCGCAGATGCGGGCGCTGATGGCGATGCGCGCGGGCGGTGGCATCCTGATGGGGGCGGTGCTGCTGCAGGCGCTGCTGGCCCTCCTCGTGACCCGCTATTTCCTGGGCCTGGGGGCGCGGTCGGCGCTTAATGCCGCGAAGAAGAAGGGCAAGTCGCGCTAAGCGGCCCGGCGGACGAACATGATCCTGGGAATAGGCTCCGATCTGGCAAATATCGAACGGATCGCCGGAACGCTGGACCGTTTCGGCGACCGCTTCCGCGACCGCGTCTTCACCGCCACCGAACAGCGCAAGGCCGAACGCCGCAAGGACGTGGCCGGCACCTATGCCAAACGCTGGGCCGCCAAGGAAGCCTGTTCCAAGGCGCTTGGCACCGGCCTTCGTATGGGGATCGCCTGGAAGGACATGGCGGTCAGCAACATCGATACCGGCCAGCCGGTGATGGAGGTCACCGGCTGGGCGCGCGAACGGCTCGACGCGATGACACCGCCCGGGCACGAGGCGATCATTCACGTAACTTTGACCGATGATCATCCTTGGGCGCAGGCCTTCGTGGTGATCGAGGCCCGGCCTTTGGGTTGACAGTCAAGCCCCATCCGCTCATCTACCTCTGCAACCTCGCATTCAGGAGAAAGCCCCAATGGCCGCTGACGCCAATAAAGGAAACGCCGTCGTCGAAACCATCAAGACGGTGGTCTATGCCCTGCTGATCGCGGGGGTGTTCCGCACGGTCTTTTTCCAACCGTTCTGGATCCCGTCCGGGTCGATGAAGGACACGCTGCTGATCGGCGATTTCCTGTTCGTCAATAAGATGGCCTATGGCTATTCCTACGCCTCCTGCCCGACGATCCGTCCCCTGGGCATCGATGCCAAGACCCTGTGCGGCTTCCTGGACGGCGACAACACCCGGGTCATGGGCAGCGAACCCGAACGCGGCGACGTGATCGTGTTCCGCCACCCGGTCAACGGCACCGATTACATCAAGCGCCTGATCGGCCTGCCCGGCGACACCGTGCAGATGAAAAACGGGGTGCTGCATATCAATGGCGAGGCGGTGAAGGTGAAAGACGACGGCATCTTCGTCGAACCGGCCGCTCCGCAAGGGCCGCAGGGGCTGCGCCCGCGTTGCGAAAACGGGCCGGTGGGCACCGGCGGCGACTGCATGAAGTCGCGCCAGATCGAAACCCTGCCGAACGGGGTGGAACACGCGGTGCTGAATATCGGCAACCAGAGCTCGGACAACACGCCGATCTATACCGTGCCCCAGGGGCATTATTTCTTCATGGGCGACAACCGCGACAATTCCACCGACAGCCGCGTGCCGCAGCAGGCCGGCGGTGTCGGTTTCGTGCCCTATGAAAACATCATCGGCCGCGCCGACCGCATCATGTTCTCGTCCGCGGGCCGCTCGATGCTGGCCTTCTGGACCTGGCGGTCGGACCGTTACCTGAAGGGGATCGAGTGAAGCTGTCTGCCGATCTGAAGGCCTTCGAAGGCCGCATCGGGCATCGCTTCGCCGAGCCCGAGCTGCTGCTGCGCGCGGTGACCCATTCCTCGATGTCCTCGCCCACGCGGGAAGATAACCAGCGGCTGGAATTCCTGGGCGACCGGGTGCTGGGGCTGGTGATGTCCGAGGCCCTGCTGGGGCGCGACAAATCCGCGACCGAAGGCCAGCTGGCGCCGCGCTTCAACGCCCTGGTGCGCAAGGAAGCCTGCGCCGACGTGGCCAAGGATATCGATCTGGGCGCGGTGCTGAAGCTGGGCCGGTCGGAAATGATGTCGGGCGGGCGGCGCAAGCAGGCGCTGCTGGGCGACGCGATGGAGGCGGTGATCGCCGCCGTCTATCTGGATGCCGGGTTCGAGGCGGCGCGCACGATAGTGCTGCGGCTGTGGGGCAATCGGATCGACGACGTGAAGGCCGATGCGCGCGACGCCAAGACGTCGTTGCAGGAATGGGCCCAGGCGCGCGGTGAGAGGCCGCCGAAATACGTGGAAACCGCGCGGTCGGGGCCCGATCACGCGCCGGTCTTCACCATCCGGGTCGAGCTGGAAAACGGCGAAAGCGAAGACGCCACCGCCGGATCGAAGCGCCAGGCCGAGCAGGCGGCGGCGAAGGCGCTGCTTGACCGGTTGACGTGACTGGATCTGTTGCCTCGACCGTGGCGGCGCGGCAAGACTGGATCGTCAAGGACGACAGGGGGCGGATGCGTCAATCCTGATCCGACCCGACAAGGCGCGGGAATGCGGCGCGGGCGCGAATGGTTCCTTGAACTTGATTTGAAATGACTTTTTGAGGCTGCATTGAGAAGACTCTGGATACATATCGGGCACGACAAGACGGGATCGAGTTTCCTGCAATCGTCCTTTGCCATTCAGTCCGGGGTACTGGAGCGGCACGGGATCGCGTATCCGGGCGATCCAGCCGTGCTGCGCCGTGCGCGCGAATTCGGGGTGACCTCCGGGAACGCCCAGACGATGGGTATCGAGGAACTCCTGACCATGGCGCCGGACGATATGGATGTCCTGGTCAGCTATGAGGGTTTTTTCAATCAGCTGGTGAGAAACCCGGAAGAGACGACCAAAGCCTGGGAACGTATGGCCGCGGCCCATGGGTTCGACCGGATCGAGGTGCTGCTTTTCATCCGGAACCCGATGGAACATGCCCAGTCCGTCTATATGCAGGGCGTGCGCTATCGCGGGCATTCTGACAGCTTCGACAGTTTCTTGTCGCAATACAGCCGGCCACGATTTGTCGTGAAGGCGATCAAGCCGCTGCGGCAGAGCCGCAAGATTGCATTGACGATCAAGAACTATTCGACCTGCAAGGACAAAGTTTTCGAGGTCGCCATGGCGTGGCTGGGATTGCAGGAAGGCGAATTCGAGGCCTTCGACCAGGCGAAAACGATCAATCGCGGCCTGACCGATGGCGAGCTGGCGATCATCCGCTTTCTGAACAAGTTCAGACCGAACCTGGCGCATATGACGGCCAAGAGCCTGCAGGAAGTTTATCCCGAGGGCTAGGTCGCGCATCCGGTTGCCGGCTGGAAGCCCAGGAAGCGATGTTCAAGGCCAATGAACATGCGATGCAGATGGTCAACAGATGCGTCGCCGAGGAAGATCGCTACCAGGTCGAATATGATCGCCGCGAAGCACGGCGCCTGCGCGTTTCGGAATGGTCCGTCGCGGTGCTGCATAGCGTTTACGCGCTGATTAAGTTAAACGTGGTGAGCCCATTTCTGAGGAGATGCATGTCCGTCTTGCGTTAGGATTGGGGTTTTTCGCATGGAAGTTGCCGCTAGGGCCTTGTAAAAGCTCTCATCGGTTTTGGAGACCCAGATGACCACACGCGCCGGATTCGTTGCCCTGATCGGAGAGCCCAACGCGGGCAAATCCACCCTGACCAACCGCATGGTCGGGGCGAAAGTGTCGATCGTCACCCACAAGGTGCAGACCACCCGCGCCCGCATCCGCGGCGTCGCGATCGAGGGCGATGCCCAGATCGTCTTCGTCGACACGCCGGGCCTGTTCAAGCCGCGCCGGCGGCTGGACCGGGCGATGGTCGCCGCCGCCTGGGGCGGCGCGGCGGACGCCGACGTGATCGTTCTGATGGTCGAGGCGCATCGCGGCGTCACCGACGGGGTGCAGCGTATCCTCGAAGGGCTGGAAGATATCGGCAAGGGCCGCACGGTGGCTTTGGCGATCAACAAGATCGACCGGGTCAAGGCCGAGGCGCTGTTGGCGCTGTCCAAGGACCTGAACGAGCGTTATCCCTTCGCCAAGACCTTCATGATCTCGGCCGAAAAGGGCTATGGTATCGACGATCTGCGCGAATGGCTGGCGGGCGAATTGCCCGAAGGTCCGTGGCTTTACCCCGAAGACCAGATCGCCGATCTGCCGATGCGGATGATCGCCGCCGAAATTACCCGCGAAAAGCTGACCTTGCGGCTGCACCAGGAATTGCCCTACCAGTTGACCGTGGAAACCGAGAACTGGGAAGAACGCAAGGACGGCTCGGCCCGGATCGACCAGGTGATCTATGTCGCCCGCGACGGGCACAAGGGCATCGTGCTGGGCCATCGCGGCGAAACCATCAAGGCTATCAGCACCGCCGCGCGCGAAGAGATGGAAGAATTCCTCGGCCGCAAGGTGCATCTGTTTTTGCAGGTGAAGGTACGCACCGGCTGGCTGGACGAGGCCGCGCGCTATTCCGAAATGGGGCTGGATTTCAAGGACGGGAACTGAGGCCATGCGCCTGACCGCCCGGATCTGGGTCGATGCCTATCTGACCCGGCTGCGCCTGTACGACATCCCGGCCTTCGTCGTCTCGCACGGCGACGACACCGCCGGCGCGGTTCTGATCAAGCTCAACACGCTGGACGGGCGGGCGGTGGCCTATCAGCGCTCCTTCGACCTGATGACCGGCGCACGCAAGTGGATGGAACTGGTCGCGGGCGAGGAGCGCGATGTCGACGCCGCCATCGCCAAGCAGCGCGGCTTCGATCCCGACCTGTGGGTGGTCGAGGTCGAGGACCGGCAGGGGCGGCACCTGCTGGATGAGCCGGGGCTGGCGGATTAGCGGTCCATCCGGGCAATAAACCCAGCCCGAACAGCGGCGCCCCGCGCCGCCGGGCAGCGCCCGACCGCCCCCCGGGCGGGCGCTTTCTCAAGGTCTTCGAGAGACTGAAGCCAAGGACGTGCCCGGATGGATAAAGTGCCATATCAGGGCGTTTGTGCGCCCACCCGCGGTCGGGCGCTGCCCTCTGTTTCGCAATCCCGATCAGGTCCCGCGATCCGCAATTGATCTTGCACTTACCCTGACGGCTGCCCCACAGTCCCGCCATGGAATGGCGCGATCAGGGCATATTGCTGGCGGTGAAACGGCACGGGGAAAACGCGGCCATCTTGGAGCTGTTAACCCCCGAACACGGCCGTCATGCCGGCGTGATGCGCGGTGCGACCAGCCGGAAAATCGCCCCCGTGCTGCAGCCCGGCGCGCAGCTCGACGTGACATGGAAGGCGCGGCTGGCCGATCATATCGGCAGCTACACCGTCGAACCGCTGCGCAGCCGCGCGGCGATGGTGATGTCGGATCGGCAGGCGCTGGCGGGGCTGAACGCGGTCTGCGCGATGCTGCTGTATGCGCTGCCCGAACGCGAGGTGCATCTGCCGCTTTATCAGCGCACCGAGGCGCTGCTGGATGTGCTGGACGAAACCGATCTCTGGCCGCTGGCCTATCTTCGCTGGGAACTGGCGCTGTTGGAGGAGCTGGGTTACGGGCTCGACCTGTCGTCCTGCGCCGTCGTCGGGGCGGCGAATGACCTGAGCTATATCTCGCCCCGGACCGGCCGGGCGGTGTCGCGCGCGGGGGCGGGGGAATGGGCCGACCGGTTGTTGCCGCTGCCGGAATGCCTGCTGGGTGGAACCGAATTCCCGCTGTCCAATATCCTGCAGGGGCTTGAGGTGACCGGGTTCTTCCTGCGCAAATCGCTGCAGGAGGGGGCGCATGGCAAGCCGCTTCCGCAAGCGCGGCAAAGGTTCATCGACGTGCTGGTGCGGCGCTCAGCGCAGGGCGAGAACCAGATCGACAAGTGATCCCATCGGCCCGTCCGCGTCGCTGGCATTCGCGGGCAGGCTCTTGATCCCGATGGTCGAGCCGAGGATCACCCGCGCCCAGTCGGGGTTGGTGATGCCGTTGTCGCGCAGCAGTTCGGCCAGCAGGTTCAGCCGCAGCCCGTCGACCTTTTCCACCCGGCCCGCCACGGATTCATCGCCCTGGGCCCAGGCGCGGATGGCGCGTTCTGGATTTTCCTGCGCGGTGACGTCGCTGGCGTAATCGGTAATTTCCTGGCCCAAGCGGCGCAGCTTGGCGCCGGAATTGGGTTCTTCGTCCAGAATGCGGGCGATCGGCGACAGCGCCTCGGCCTCCCACACGTCCAAAAGCGCGCCGTGATAGGCGGGCACATCGGCGAAATGCCAGTAGAACGACCCCTTGGTGGTGTTCAGCCGCCGGGCCAATGGTTCGGCCTTCAACGCGACCGGGCCGTCCTGGACCAGGGCGGCGAAACCGGCTTGCAACCAGTCGGATTTCGAAAGGCGTTTCTTTGCGGTCATGGTTCAATCCCTACGCCTGCGTCGTTTATTTCGCAACTGCAGAAAGATTTTGTGCGACGAATGTCTCATGACGGTGACGATACTGCCCGATTCTGAGGCTAGAGGTCTATTTCGATGACGCCATCGGGGTCGGCCGCGCGCGACTGGCACAGGATGATGGTGTTTTCCCGCTGCTTGTTGGACAGCACGAAATCGCGGTGTTCGACCGCGCCGCTGACCAGCCCGCATTTGCACACGCCGCAGATGCCGTCGGAACATTTCACATCGACGTGGATGCCGTTTTCCAGCAACACGTCCGAGGCCGATTTGTCCTCGGGCACCCGCAATTCCCGCCCGTCCTTCAGCCGCAGGGTGAAGGGGTGGTTTTCATAGTCCGGCTGTTCCGGGACGCTGAAATATTCCAGGTGCCGGGCTTCTTCGGGGAAACCCTGCCGCGTGGCGGCGTCGATCACCCCTGACATGTAACGATCCGGCCCGCAGGTATAGACGTGCCAGCCGTCTTGATACCCCGCCAGCACCGCGTCGAGATCGGCGCGGCTGTCTTCATCGCTGAAATGGTAATGCACCTTGCCGGCCCAGGGCATCCCCGCCAGATCGTCCAGATACCCGGCGCCTGCGCGGGTGGAACAGGAATAATGCAGCGCGAAATCGCGGCCCAACTCGTGCAGGCGGTGGGCAAAGGCGATCATCGGCGTCACGCCGATGCCGCCGCCCATCAGGAAGGTTTTCGTCGCCTCCTCGGCCAGCGGGAAATGGTTGATCGGCTTGGAGATGAAGACCTTGCGCCCCTCGTTGAAAATCCGGTGCATCAGCAGCGACCCGCCGCGCCCTTCGTCTTCGCGCAACACACCTATCTGGTATTTCGTGTGATCCGCCGGATCGCCCGACATCGAATATTGCCGCAGGAATTCCGGCGCGACCAGCACGTCCAGATGCGCGCCCGCCGACCAGTCGGGCAGGGGTGACCCGTCGAGGGTCGAGAATTCGTATTTGGTCACGTCGGCGGTCATCTTTTCCGCCTTGCTGACCGCGACGCGGATCACCGGTGGATCGCTGGGTGTGGTGTAGCGGTGGACGACGGACAGATCGCCCTTGGCCAGCCGGTCGCGGTATTCGTCTGCCGTGACCATCGCCTCATAGGCGGCGATCCCCGCCTCGCGGTCCATCGGGAACGGGTAGGGCCAGGGCGGCGGCGCCAGCGGCGCGGGATAGACGGCCAGCGTCTGATCTTCGTATTTCAGGTCGATTTCGGTCTGCAAATCGCGCCGGTTCAGCGGGTGTTGCGTCGGGTGGTAACCGCCATCGTCCTGCAGTTCGATATCCCACCACCATTTCTTGGTGTCGTTCAGCCCGCCATTGCCCACCGCATCGTCAAGCTTCGCCAAGGGCCGCGCCAGCGCCGGGATATTCGACGCCGCCCAGCGGAACGGTGCTTCGGCGAACAGCCCTTCGAGGTTCCACGGGCAGGTCTTCATGCAGCGGCCGCACATCGCGCCGCCTTCGGTGGTGATCCGGTAGGTGGCGCATTTCTGGCTGTCGGATTTCCAGATTTCGTAGCCGTTGAACATCAGCTTCGGCCCGGCGGTGATTGCGCCCGACGGGCATTCGCGGGCGCATTTGTTGCAGGATGCGCAAAACGCCTGCAGCCCGAAATCGATCGGCTTGTCATGCGCCATCGGCATGTCGGTGGTCACCACCCCGGATTTCAGCCGCGGGCCGAGGTAGGGGTTCAGGATCACTTCGCCGATGCGGCTGACCTCTCCCAGGCCGGACAGCAGCAGAAGCGGCGGTTGCAGCACCTCACCATCCATCACCGTATGGGCCTTGGCATTATATCCAAGATTGCGGATATGTTTTGCGATCACCCCGCCCAGAAGCGAAAAGCGCAGGTAGGCGCGCATCGACTGGGCGACGGAAATCCAATCATCGCCGCTGGCGCCTTCCATCGTCTCGTAGCCTTGGTCGATGATCATGCTGATCGCCTGATCATGCGGCGGGTCGATCGGGTCGCCTGCGGCGTCGTGGCTGTACCATGCCCAATCGGGGCAACGGCTGAGCCCGACCGCATCGACTCCGAGGAAATAGCTGGTCGCCTTGATATTGGAGGCGTTGATCTGCGGGTCGGAGGGGCGCAGCCCGTGCGGGTTGGGATCGCCGTTCTGGATCACCACGAAAGCGCCAAGCGCCCGGCGCTGCGCGAAGCTGGGGGCGGATTTGCGGGCGTAGTGCCCGCCCTTGGCACCGTCCTGCACGTGCTTGCCCATATCGCCGAACTGGGCGCGGGCGAACATGTCGGCGCGCTTGGGCACCCGGGCGACGTTGGGTTCGTCGATGAAGGTGGTCGGGTCCTCAACCCGTTTCAGCCGCTCGAAGGGTTGCGGCCCGTCGGCAAAGCGGCGCTTGGCGAAGGGATCGCGGTTCAGCGCCGATTTGGCAAATCCCTTGCCCAGCCACCAGGCTGGGCCCTTGGTGCTGAACCACGGCTGATCCGCCATCGGGGCCAGCGGCTTGTCGGCGATCAGGCCAAGATCGCAGGTCACCGCTGCGACGCCGAATCGGGGGCCGATCCAGGGCGCGACCAAGGCGCCCCCTTCGACCGTCGCCAGCCCCGCCGCCACCGCCAACCGGTTCAGATCGACATCCGAAGACGCCCCGGAATGCGCCTTGGCCTGCCATCCCAGCAGCCGGATGTAATTCGCCAAAACGGCGGCGGTTTCATTGGCGCGCAGGCAGGCGCGTTGCGCCTGCGCGTCGGCGATCCATTCGGTTCCGGGCTCGTAAGCGTCGGGATCGCGGGGGTATTCGTAAAGGAAAACCAGCGCGTATTTATGACCGTCGATTCCCGAAGGCGGGGCCTCCATCGCCTCTTTCAGTTCGGCCATGATCACGTCGATGCCCGAGGCCAGCGTCTTGGTCTGCCTTGTGCGCAATTCATCGGCCAAGCGGTCGATATCGGGATTGCGCACGGGATCAATCAGCCGCGCCGCATCGGGCAGGCGGCAGATGCCGACCATGCTGGCATCGGAAAAATAGCCGAAAGCTTTCAGGTGGTTGGATCGTTCCAGCGGGTCGGCCGGGATGGTCGCGCGGGTCTTGTTCACCATGCCGTCGCGGATCGCGTCCAGCATCGCCTGATATTCGCCCATCGCGTTGACGATGCTGTCGGGCGCATCCGGGCGGCGGAAGGACACCGGAGCCCATGCGGGTACGGTGCCCAGATCGGGCAGCGCACCATGCCGCTTCAACCGCTCCAGCGGGTAGGGGCCCAGATGCACGGGCCGATCCTTGCTCGAAAAGAAACGCAGGCCCATGGCTCCTCCTCCTGACCCCTCCTGATCCCGCGCGTCAATGGATCAGCGCCCGCCCGGAGTTTCAAGCCGTTTTGCCTCTTTTTAGGGCAGTGACGCGGAAAGCCCACCGCCAATCGCGCTTTTTAAATTTTACCAGTTGATAAAAAATATCTTGGGGACATACTGAAAAGAAAAATACCAAGCTCAGTGGAGGTAACAATGACTTCAAACGCACTGACGCCAGGCATCGTTGCAGGACGTTTGCCGGCGGATCAGTTGTCGGATAATTTCTCGGACCTGCATCCGCCGCTCGACGATCACGAAGCGCTGGTGGCGGCGGACCGCTGCTATTTCTGCCATGACGCGCCCTGCGCCACGGCCTGTCCGACCGATATCGACATTCCCCTGTTCATCCGTCAGATCGCCACCGGCACGCCCGAAGCGGCGGCCAAGACGATCCTGTCGCAGAACATCCTGGGCGGCATGTGCGCCCGGGTCTGCCCGACCGAAACCCTGTGCGAACAGGTCTGCGTGCGCGAAACCGCCGAAGGCAAGCCGGTCACCATCGGCAACCTGCAGCGCTATGCCACCGACACGCTGATGGCGGCGGGCGTGCACCCGTTCAAACGCGCCGCAGAGACGGGCAAGAAAATCGCCGTCGTCGGCGCCGGACCCGCGGGCCTGTCCTGCGCCCACCGGCTGGCGATGAAGGGCCATGACGTGATCGTCTATGACGCGCGGCCCAAGGCGGGCGGCCTGAACGAATACGGTATCGCGTCCTACAAATCCGTCGGTGGTTTCGCCGCCAAGGAAGTGGACTGGCTGCTGCAGATCGGCGGCATCACCGTCGAGAACGGCCAGTCGCTCGGCAACGGGCTGTCGCTGGACAAGCTGAAGGCCGATCATGACGCGGTGTTCCTCGCCATCGGCCTGCCCGGCGTCAACGCTCTGAATGTCGAAGGCGAAGGCAAGGACGGTGTGCTGGACGCGGTGGATTTCATTTCCGACCTGCGCCAGGCCTCGGATGTGGCATCGGTCGAAATCGGCCGCGACGTGGTGGTGATCGGTGGCGGCATGACCGCTGTGGACGCCGCCGTGCAAGCGAAGCTGCTAGGCGCGCTGAACGTTTCGCTGGTCTACCGCCGTGGCCGCGACCGGATGAACGCGAGCGTGTTCGAACAGGATCTGGCCGCCTCCAAGGGTGTGCGGATCATCACCAATGCCTCGCCCAAGGAAGTGATCGGCAACGGCGCGGTGCGCGAGATCGAATTCGAATATACCGACGACGATCTGAGCCCCACCGGTCAGACCTTCCGCCTGGCCGCCGATCAGGTGTTCAAGGCGATCGGTCAGACGCTGGGCGGCAGCGAGTTGCCGGACCTGGAGCGCGGCAAGATCGCCGTCACCGGCGCCGGGCGTACCAGCATCGAAGGGGTCTGGGCCGGCGGCGACTGTGCCGCGGGTGGCGAAGACCTGACCGTGACGGCCGTGGCCGAAGGCCGCGACGCCGCCGAAGACATTCACGCCACGCTGATGGCGTAAGCAGAGGGAGATAAGCAGATGGCCAATCTCGCAAGCGATTTCATCGGGATCAAATCCCCCAACCCGTTCTGGCTCGCCTCGGCGCCGCCGACCGACAAGGAATACAACGTCCGCCGCGCCTTCGAGGCCGGCTGGGGCGGTGTCGTGTGGAAGACGCTCGGTTCCGAAGGGCCGCCGGTGGTCAACGTCAACGGCCCACGCTACGGCGCGATCTGGGGCGCCGACCGCCGCCTGCTGGGGCTCAACAATATCGAACTGATCACCGACCGTTCGCTGGAAGTGAACCTGCGCGAAATCAAGTCGGTGAAACGCGATTACCCCGACCGTGCGCTGATCATTTCGCTGATGGTGCCCTGTGACGAAGACAGCTGGTCCGACATCCTCAAGCGGATCGAAGACACCGGCGCCGACGGGGTCGAGCTGAACTTCGGCTGTCCGCACGGCATGGCCGAACGCGGCATGGGTGCGGCGGTGGGCCAGGTGCCCGAATACATCGAAATGGTGACCCGCTGGGTGAAGAAGCATTCGCGCATGCCCTGCATCGTGAAGCTGACCCCGAACATCACCGATGTGCGCAAACCGGCCGAAGCCGCGCTGCGCGGCGGTGCCGACGCGGTCAGCCTGATCAACACGATCAACTCGATCACCTCCGTCGACCTGGACGATTTCGCGCCGGAACCGACGATCGACGGCAAGGGCACCCATGGCGGCTATTGCGGCCCGGCGGTGAAGCCGATCGCGCTCAACATGGTGGCCGAGATTGCCCGCAACCCCGAAACCGCCAACCTGCCGATGTCGGGCATCGGCGGCGTGACCACCTGGCGCGACGCGGCCGAATTCATGGCGCTTGGCGCCGGCAACGTGCAGGTCTGCACCGCGGCGATGACCTACGGGTTCAAGGTGGTTCAGGAAATGATTTCGGGCCTGTCCGACTACATGGATCGCAAGGGCTTCACCTCGACCTCGGAACTGGTCGGCCGCGCGGTGCCCAATGTCACCGACTGGCAGTATCTGAACCTGAACTACGTGACCAAGGCCAAGATCGACGAAGACGCCTGCATCAAGTGCGGCCGCTGCTATGCCGCCTGCGAAGACACCAGCCACCAGGCCATCGACATGTCCGAAGACCGGGTGTTTTCGGTCAAGGACGAAGAATGCGTGGCCTGCAACCTCTGCGTCAATGTCTGCCCGATCGAGGGCTGCATCACCATGGAACGCGTGGCACCCGGCCAGCTGGATCAGCGCACCGGTAAGGTGGTTCCGGAAGAGTATGGCAACTGGCTGGAACACCCGAATAACCCGGGCAATACCTGCGCCGCCGAATAAGAGTGTGCGCCCGTTCCGGGCGCGCTTCATATCTCAGGAAAATGCCTTCGGGCATTTTCCTTCGTGCCGCCTCCGGCGGGAGTATTTGCACCAAGAAGAAGCCTCCAGGCGCTTTGTTTCTTCTTGGTCGAAATACTCCGGGGGCTTGGGGGCTGGCCCCCAATCCGCTTCGCCGCAGGCGAAGCATCCCTGGTGGATCAGGGCGTCAGCAGCTTCCGATACATGCTGTCTAGAAACGCCTCGGCCCCTTCGATCGGGTCGGCTTCGCCTTCGGTCAGGATCGACACCTGCACTTCGAAATCGGCGTAATGCTGGGTGGTGGCCCAGATCGAGAACACCAGGTGGCGCGGATCGGACTTGGCCAGCTTGCCCTCGTCCATCCAGCGCTGAATCAGCGTGGTCTTGTCGTCGAACAGCACCTTCAGGCCGGTTTCCAGATGCGGCCGCATCCTAGGGGCGCCTTGCAGGATTTCATTGGCGAACAACCTGCTTTCACGGGGGAATTCGCGGCTCATCTGAACCTTACGATGGATATAGCCGAGGATTTCCTCCAGCGGGTCGCCGTCGGGGTCCATCTTGGCCAGCGGGTCGAGCCAGTTTTCCATCAGCGCGTTCAGAAGCGTCACGTGGATCGCTTCCTTGCCGTCGAAATAATACAGGATATTGGGTTTCGACAGGCCCGAGGCTTCGGCGATCTGATCCAGCGTCGCGCCGCGATAGCCGTGCTGCGAAAACACGTCCAGCGCCGCTTCCAGGATGCGTTTGCGGTTGCGCAGCTGGATGCGGCTTGGCTTTTTCTCGGGTTTCGTCACGTCGTCCATTCTTCGCTCCGGTCGGGCTGGGCGGCTACCCTATCTCAGGCTTGTCGAATGGTCCAGAAACCGCGTCATTCGACGACGCCGATGCCTTTCAGGATGATGCGCTTGACGCTGGCCTTGGCCGCCTCCCATTGCGCGTCGTCCAGAGGTTTGCCGCCGTTCAGGGTTTCGATCTGGTGGCCGAAATCGGCGTAATGCTGGGTGGTTGCCCACAGCATATAGAGCAGGTGGTCGGGATCGACCGGGTCCATCCGGCCTTCCGCGATCCAGCGGTTGATGATCGCCGCGCGGCCCTCGGTCCATTCCATCAGCGTGGTTTCCAGGTAATCCTGGATCACCGGGGCGCGGTGCATCACCTCGGTCGCCCAGACCTTGGACCCGGCCGGGTGGCGGCGGCTGATTTCCATCTTGGCGTCGATATAGGCGCCGATTCCCTCGGCCGGACCGTCGGCCTGGTCGAACACGTCGGCGGCCTGCAGCCAGAATTGGAAAATGTTTTCAACCACCTGCCGGTACAGCGCTTCCTTGGTCGGGAAATAGTAATGCAGGTTGGCCTTGGGCAGCCCGGCCATGTCGGCGATTAGTTGCATCGTCGCACCGCCAAACCCCGCCTCGGAAAAGACTTTTTCCGCTGCTGATAAAATAAGCTTTTCGCTTTCCTGGCGGCGTTCTTTTTTGCTGTTCGAGCGCGGCTGAGCGGCCATGGCGAAATCTGTCCGATAATATTTCTTGACCGGTTGGTCAGGTTGTGGTGTCGTGAATTTGACCATACGGTCAGGAACCGTATGAGGCAAGAGAACAAAGGCCCGCAGAGGCTGCACAGACTGGGAGATATCCGATGGCCGTGCATGGCGACAATCTTAAAATCAACGGCGACCGCTTGTGGGACAGCCTGATGGACATGGCCAAGATCGGGCCGGGTATCGCGGGCGGCAACAACCGCCAGACCCTGACCGATGAGGATGCCGAAGGCCGCGCGCTGTTCCAGAAATGGTGCGAAGCGGCGGGCTGCACCATGGGTGTGGACAAGATGGGCAACATGTTCGCCTCCCGCCCCGGCACCGACCCCGAGGCCCTGCCGGTCTATATGGGATCGCACCTGGATACCCAGCCGACCGGCGGCAAATACGATGGCGTTCTGGGGGTGCTTGGCGGTCTTGAAGTGATGCGCACCCTGCAGGACCTGGGGGTGAAGACGAAACACCCGATCGTGCTGACCAACTGGACCAACGAGGAAGGCACCCGGTTCGCGCCGGCGATGCTGGCTTCGGGCGTGTTCGCCGGCAAGCATGCACTGGACTGGGCCTATGACCGGGTCGATGCCGAGGGCAAGAAATTCGGCGACGAGCTGAAGCGGATCGGCTGGGTCGGCGACGAAGAGGTCGGCGCGCGCAAGATGCACGCGATGTTCGAGCTGCATATCGAACAGGGCCCGATCCTGGAAGCCGAGGGCAAGGATATCGGCGTGGTGACCCACGGCCAGGGGCTGCGCTGGATCGAATGCACGGTGACCGGTAAGGAAAGCCACACCGGGTCGACGCCGATGCCGATGCGCAAGAACGCGGGCCGTGGCCTGGCGCGGATCACCGAGCTGGTGCACGAGATCGCGATGACGCATCAGCCCAACGCGGTGGGCGCCATCGGTCATATCGACGTCTATCCCAACAGCCGCAACATCATCCCCGGCAAGGTCGTGTTCACCGTCGACTTCCGGTCGCACCTGCAGGATGTGATCGACGCGATGATGGCGGAATTCGAAGAAAAGGCGCCGAAGCTTTGCGAGGAAATCGGCGTGTCGCTGGAGTGGAAGATCTCGGGCCAGTTCGATCCGCCCGCCTTCGACGAAAAGCTGGTCAATGCTGTGCGCGATGCGGCGGAACGGCTGGGCTACAGCCACATGGATATCGTGTCCGGCGCCGGGCATGACGCCTGCTGGATCAACGACGTGGCGCCGACCGCGATGATCATGTGCCCCTGCGTCGACGGGCTGAGCCATAACGAGGCGGAAGAGATTTCCAAGGAATGGGCGGCGGCCGGTACGGATGTCCTGCTGCATGCCGTGTTGGAGACGGCGGAGATCGTCGAGTAAGCTTGGGAAATTGGAAAGCGCCGGGGGCTCTGCCCCCGGACCCCCGGGATATTTGTGAACAGAAGAAGCCGGGATTTTCAGGGAGATTGTGATATGACGACCAAAGTGATCAAGGGCGGCACCGTCTGCACCGCCGACCGGACCTGGAAGGCCGATGTTCTGATCGAAGGCGAAGTGATCAAGCAGATCGGCGAGGACCTGAAGGGCGACGAATATATCGATGCCGAAGGCGCTTACGTGATCCCCGGCGGGATCGACCCGCATACCCACCTGGAAATGCCCTTCATGGGCACCACCGCGGCGGAAACCTTTGAATCCGGAACCTGGGCGGCGGCGGTCGGCGGTACCACCATGCTGATCGATTTCTGCCTGCCGGGCGAAGACGGGTCGATCAAGAACGCGATCAACGAATGGCACCGCAAATCGGCGCCGCAGATCTGTTCGGACGTCGGGTATCACATGGCGATCACCGGCTGGAACGAGAACATCTTCGACGAGATGAAGGATGCCGTCGACATGGGCGTCAATTCCTTCAAGCATTTCATGGCCTACAAGGGCGCGCTGATGATCGAGGACGACGAGATGTTCGCCTCGTTCAAGCGCTGCAAGGAGCTGGGCGCGCTGCCGATGGTGCATGCCGAGAACGGCAACCTGGTGGCCGATATGCAGCAGCAGATGCTGGAGAAGGGGATCACCGGGCCGGAGGGCCACGCGTATAGCCGCCCGCCGGAGTTCGAGGGCGAAGCGGCGAACCGGGCGATCACCATCGCCGATACCGCCGGTGTGCCGCTCTATATCGTGCATGTCAGCTGTGAACAGTCGCATGAGGCGATCCGGCGAGCGCGCCAAAAGGGCATGCGGGTTTACGGCGAGCCGCTGGTGCAGTTCCTGACGCTGGACGAAAGCGAGTATTTCAACAAGGACTGGGACCACGCCGCGCGCCGGGTGATGTCGCCGCCGTTCCGCTCGAAGGACCATCAGGACAGCCTTTGGGCCGGTCTGCAATCGGGCAGCCTGCAGGTGGTCGCCACCGACCACGCGGCGTTCACCACCGAACAGAAACGCATGGGCATCGACAATTTCTGCATGATCCCGAACGGGTCGAACGGGCTGGAAGAACGCCTGGCGGTGCTGTGGACCCAGGGCGTGGAAACCGGGCGGCTGACGCCGAACGAATTCGTCGCCGCGACCTCGACCAACGTGGCGAAGATCCTCAACATCTACCCCAAGAAGGGGGCGATCGTGGAAGGCGCGGATGCCGATATCGTGGTCT
Source organism: Thalassovita mangrovi (assembly GCF_009857745.1). Classification (GTDB taxonomy): domain Bacteria; phylum Pseudomonadota; class Alphaproteobacteria; order Rhodobacterales; family Rhodobacteraceae; genus Thalassobius; species Thalassobius mangrovi. The sequence continues at coordinate 117,362 of NZ_WWEN01000007.1, read as the reverse complement.
GGGACCCGAAGATCAGCAAGACGATCAGCGCCAGCAACCACCATTCCGTGTTGGATTACAACGTGTTCGAAGGCTTCGACGTGAAGGCGCAGGCGCGCTACACGCTGAGCCGCGGCGAAGTGATCTGGGCCTGGGGTCAGAACAGCCAGCCGCAGCCCGGCCGTGGCCGTTTCGTGCCGCGCCCGGCGTTCAACTCGGCCTCGGTGGCGCTGTCGAAATGGAAAGAGCTGACCAGCCCGAAAATGGTGCAGCGCGATCCGATGAATATCCCTGCGGGAATCTGATACACTGACAGAACGCGGCGTCCCGGCCATTGCCCGGGGCGCCGCCAAAACATAATAAGACCCGGCAGCTACATGCTACCGATACGGAGACACAGGGACTTATGACCGATACCGTGATCAGCGCCAAAGACCTGTCGCTGACCTTCCAGACCAATGATGGCCCCGTTCATGCGCTCAAGGATGTCACTCTTGATATCCAGAAGGGCGATTTCGTCAGTTTCATCGGGCCTTCGGGCTGCGGCAAGACGACCTTCCTGCGCTGCATGGCCGATCTGGAACATCCCACCGGCGGCAGCATCACCGTCAACGGGGTGAGCCCGGAAGAGGCCCGCAAATCAAGGGCTTACGGTTACGTTTTCCAACATGCGGGGCTGTATCCGTGGCGCACCATCGGCGGCAATATCCGGCTGCCGCTGGAAATCATGGGCTATGGCAAGGCGGATCAGGACGAACGGGTTCAGCGGGTGCTGGATCTGGTGGAACTGTCTGGTTTTGAAAAGAAATTTCCCTGGCAGCTGTCGGGCGGCATGCAGCAGCGCGCGTCGATCGCGCGGGCGCTGGCGTTCGATGCAGACATCCTGCTGATGGACGAACCCTTTGGCGCGCTGGACGAAATCGTGCGCGACCACCTGAACGAACAGCTGCTGCACCTGTGGGACCGGACCAACAAAACCATTGGTTTCGTTACACATTCGATCCCCGAGGCGGTGTATCTGTCGACCAAGATCGTGGTGATGAGCCCGCGTCCGGGCCGGATCAGCGACGTGATCGAAAGCACCCTGCCGAAGGAACGGCCGCTGGATATCCGCGACACGCCGGAATTCCTGGAAATCGCCCATCGCGTCCGCGAAGGGCTGCGCGCGGGGCACGCTTACGATGATTAAGTTTGCCGCAACATGCGCATTTTGTGCCCCGAAACGGTGCATATCCCCTGAAGGTCTAAACTCTGTGGCGAATGCGGCCGGATCGGCTGTGGACAGGGCGCGCGCGGACGGTTCCGGTATCGCGGCAGAGCGCGGAGCCATGAGACTTTTGACCAAGACGAACGCGGGGGGCGGCGCATGAGGAAATCGCTGTTTCCGATCCTGACCGTGGTCGCCGCGATCTTCGTGATCTGGTACGGCGCGTCGGTCGGTTTGAACATGGCCTGGGCCAAGGACCAGGCGACGCGGGCCGGGACCGATCCGAGCTTCAGCGAGCTGGTCGCCAATACCTGGTCGCAGACCAAGCCGAAGCTGCCGGCGCCGCATCAAGTGGCGGTGGAAATCTGGAACACCACCGGCGAGATGATCCTCAATGGCCGCGCCTTTTCCAAGCGGTCGCTGATCTATCACAGCTGGATCACGCTGAGCGCCACCGGCCTCGGTTTCCTGCTGGGGGCGGGTTTCGGCATCCTGCTGGCGATCGGCATCGTCTATAACCGGGTGATGGACATGAGCGTGATGCCCTGGGTGATCGCGTCGCAGACCATCCCGATCCTGGCCATCGCGCCGATGATCATCGTGGTGCTGAACGCGGTGGGCATTTCCGGGCTGCTGCCCAAGGCGATGATTTCGATGTACCTGTCCTTCTTCCCGGTCGTGGTCGGCATGGTGAAGGGGCTGCGCAGCCCCGGCATGATGCAGCTGGACCAGATGAAGACCTGGAGCGCCACCAAGGGCCAGGAATTCTGGCGGCTGCGGCTGCCGTCCTCGATGCCCTACCTGTTCACCTCGCTGAAGGTGGCGATGGCGGCGTCGCTGGTGGGGGCCATCGTGGGTGAGCTGCCGACCGGCGCGGTTGCGGGGCTTGGCGCGCGCCTGCTGGCGGGCAGCTATTACGGTCAGACCATCCAGATCTGGAGCGCGCTGATCATGGCGGCGGCGCTGGCCGCAGTGCTGGTGGCGCTGATCGGGCTGATCCAGAAGATTGTTCTCAAGCGGATGGGGATGGCGTGATGGGCTGGATTGTCTTCGGGTTTATCGCCTGGCTTGTGGGCTGGCGCGCCAATGTCTGGCTGGCGCGGCTGCCGAAATCGCGCGCCACGTCGCTTCTGGTGCCGGTGATCTTCGGCGTCACCGTGGTGGTCTTGTGGGAATGCGCTGTGCGCGGGTTCAATATCAACCCGGTGCTGTTGCCGGCGCCCACGGCCATCGCCGTGCGCTTCGCGGCCTCGACCGGCATCCTGTGGCAGGATTTCGTGCAGACGGTGCTGAAGGGCGCCCTGTCGGGGTATATCCTGGGCTGCGGCGGCGCCTTCCTGACCGCCATCGTGATCGACCGGTACCCGTTCCTGCAAAAGGGGCTGCTGCCGGTGGGCAATTTCGTGGCCGCCCTGCCGATCGTCGGCATGGCGCCGATCCTGGTCATGTGGTTCGGTTTTGATTGGCAGTCGAAGGCCGCCATCGTGGTGGTGATGGTGTTCTTCCCGATGCTGGTCAACGCGGTCGAAGGGCTGCAGGCCACCGACAAGATGCAGCGCGACCTGATGCGCACCTATGCCGCCGGGTATGGCAAGACGCTGCTGAAGCTGCGGCTGCCCGCGGCGATGCCGTTCATCTTCAACGGTTTGAAAATCACCACCACCCTGGCGCTGATCGGCGCCATCGTGGCGGAATTTTTCGGAAGCCCGATCAAGGGGATGGGTTTCCGGATTTCCACCAGTGTCGGGCAACTGGCGCTGGATCTTGTCTGGGCCGAAATCGTGGTTGCCGCGATCGTCGGGTCGGCATTTTATGGCGGGGTCGCATTGCTGGAAAAGGCAGTGACGTTCTGGCACCCGTCGCAACGAGGCTGAGCGATAAAAGATTCAGTTCAACAACGGAGAGTATGAAATGAAAACGATGATGAAGACTTTGGGCGTTGCCGCGCTCGGTCTGTGGGCCGGGATGGCCCAGGCCGCGGACGACGTGACCCTGCAGCTGAAATGGGTGACCCAGGCGCAGTTCGCCGGTTACTACGTGGCGCTGGACAAGGGGTTCTATTCGGATGAGGACCTGAACGTGACCATCAAGCCGGGCGGCCCCGACATCGCGCCTGCTCAGGTTATCGCGGGCGGCGGTGCCGACGTGGTTCTGGACTGGATGCCGTCGGCGCTGGCGTCGCGCGAAAAGGGTCTGCCGCTGGTGAACATCGCGCAGCCCTACAAGAGCTCGGGCATGATGCTGACCTGCCGCAAGGATGCCGGGATCGAAACCCCGGCCGATTTCAAGGGCAAGACGCTGGGCGTCTGGTTCTTCGGCAACGAATACCCGTTCCTGAGCTGGATGAGCAAGCTGGGCTATTCCACCGAGGGCGGCCCGGATGGCGTGACGGTGCTGAAGCAGGGCTTCAACGTCGATCCTCTGCTGCAGGGCCAGGCGGCCTGCGTGTCGACCATGACCTACAACGAATACTGGCAGGTCATCGACGCCGGTCTGAAGCCGGAAGAGCTGGTCGTGTTCAAGTATGAAGACCAGGGCGTCGCGACGCTGGAAGACGGCATGTACGTGATGGAAGACAACCTGAACGACCCGGCTTTCGTCGACAAGATGGTGCGTTTCGTGCGCGCGTCGATGAAGGGCTGGAAATGGGCCGAGGAGAACCCGAAAGAAGCCGCGCTGATCGTTCTGGACAACGACGCGTCGGGTGCGCAGACCGAGGAACACCAGGTCCGCATGATGACCGAGGTCGCCAAGCTGACCGCCGGTTCGAACGGCGCGCTGGACGTGGACGATTACCAGCGCACGGTGCAATCGCTGCTGTCGGGCGGTTCGGACCCGGTGATCACCAAGGAGCCGGAAGGCGCCTGGACCCACGCGATCACCGACAAGGCGCTGAACTGATCCCCTTGGCGCTGGGATGAACAGGGAAAGGGCTGGCCGTTTGGCCAGCCCTTTTTCGTTGGGGGCCGCTTTTAGCGCGGGTCGGTTTCGAGCACTTTCAGCAACAGCCGGGTCAGGGTTTCGGTTTCCCCGTCTTCCAAGCTTTCGGTCAGGCGCGTCTGGGTGCGCTGGGTCGCCTTGTGCGCCTGGGCCAGCACGTCGTGCCCCGAATCGGTGAGGTTCAGCACCCGGGCGCGGCGGTCTTTCTCGGATACCGCGCGTGACACGTACCCCTTTGCAACCAATCGGTCGACCACCCCTCCCACGGTGGCGCGGTCGCAGCCGGTCCAGGCCGCGACCGAGGCCTGATCGACCCCCGGGTTGAGCTGTATCGCGGACAGGGCGGCATATTGAAATGGTGTAATATCAAGCTCTTGCCTGCCCATTTCTTCGAAAAATACCGCCGATGCCACCTGATGCGTGCGCCGGAAAAGATGCCCGACCATCACGTGAAATTCCATTTTCCTCCCCCCATTCTTGCTGCGGTTTGTGCTGGTATTCCAGTCTTGCGCAGCACCGTCTATGCCTAAAATCAATCGCAGGCGCGAGAAATCAAATTGACATATCGGATAACGATATGAATACATACTTCTTGAACTATCGCAATCGGCCTTGGGGAGGGCTGCCGATGTCGCATCGAGATCCACGGCCGTCGCGCGCCGCGTTGAACGGACCGGTCGTCTAATCATGAAATTCCTGGGCTATTTCAGGTCGTCCTCGGCCTATCGGTGTCGTATCGCCTTCAATCTGAAGGGGATCGATTACGATTTCGAAAGCGTGCATCTGAAATCCGGCGCCCAGAAGGAGCCGGGCTTCGCCGCGATCAATCCGCAGCGGCTGGTGCCGGCGCTGATCACCGACGAGGGCCAGGAACTGACCCAGTCGCTGGCGATCATCGAATGGCTGAATGAGACCTATCCCGGCACGCCGCTGCTGCCCGCCGACAAGGACCTGCGCGCCGAGGTGCGGGCCTTTGCCCAGGTCATCGCCTGCGAAATCCATCCGCTGCAGAACCTGCGGGTGCTGCAATATCTGCGCGGCGAGCTGGGGCTGGACGAAGAGGCGGTCAGCGCCTGGTTGTCGCGCTGGCTTGGCGAGGGGCTGCGGGCCTGCGAGGACATCTTGCAAAAGCGCGGCGGCGACAGCGCCTTCTGCTTCGGCGACGAGCCGGGGCTGGCGGACATCTGTCTTGTGCCGCAGGTGTTTTCCGCGCAACGTTTCAACGTCGATATCAGCGGGTTGGAGCGGGTGAACGCCATCCATGACAATTGCGCCGCGCTGGACGCCTTTGCCAAGGCGCATCCGGCGAAGCAGCCGGATTTCGAGCCGTAAGGCCGGCCGGCACAGGGGGAGGAGGAGACCGGGCTGGGGGGCCGGGGTCTATCCAAGAAGATTTTTAGATTTCCCGTTCGGAGAGGTCCGGTCGGGCAATAACCAAACCAAGGGAGGTTACCTACTATGAAACTCATGAAAACCGCATTGCGGACGGTTGCCGCTGCGGCCATCGTCGCGGGCACCACGGCAACGGCCTTCGCCGCCGAGGTCACCCTGACCATGCACCAGTTCCTGCCGGAACAGGCCAACGTGCCGCGCGACGTGCTGGAAGTCTGGGCCAAGAAGATCGAGGAAGAATCGAACGGCCGCATCGAAGTCGAACATTTCGGGTCGATGTCGCTGGGTGGCAAGCCGCCGGAACTGATCGGCCAGCTGGAAGACGGCATCGCCGATGTGGTCTGGACCGTTGCCGGTTACACCCCGGGCCGCTTCCCGCAGGCGGAAGTGTTCGAACTGCCCTTCATGATGACCAATGCCGAGGCCACCAGCCGCGCCTATTGGGAATATGCCGAAGCGAACATGTTCGACACCGACTACAAGACCTTCAAGCCGATCGCGCTGTGGGTCCATGGCCCGGGCCTGATCCATTCGAAGGACCCGATCGTCAGCGTCGCCGACCTGAACGGCGTCAAGCTGCGCGCCCCGACCCGGGTGACCAACAAGATGTTCTCGGAACTGGGCGCGACCCCGGTCGGCATGCCGGTTCCGGCGGTGCCCGAGGCGCTGTCGAAGGGCGTGATCGACGCCACCGTGATCCCGTGGGAAGTCACCGGGATGCTGAAAGTGCCGGAACTGGTCACCAACCACACCACCTTCCCGGGCGCGTCGCTGTACACCACCGCGTTCATCTTCGGCATGAACAAGGACAAGTACGATTCGCTGCCCGACGACCTGAAGGCCGTGATCGACAACAACTCCGGCGCCGACGTGTCGGCCTGGGCGGGCAAGATCATGGAAGGGGCAGACACCTCGTCCTATGAGTTCGCCAAGGAACGCGGCAACAACATCATCGAGCTGAGCGACGATCAGGTTGCCGAATGGAAGGCCGCAGCGGCCAGCCAGGAAACCGACTGGGTCGAGGAAATGAACGGCAAGGGCTTCGACGGTCAGGCCCTGCTGGATCAGGCCAAGTCGCTGATCGCCAAGTACAGCAACTAACGGCACCCGCGTTAGTCTGAGAAGCGGCCGCCGCGACCCCGTCGCGGCGGCCATCATCAAATCCCCTCGGGGGGAAAGAGGAAAACAATGCAACGGTTCATGAACAACCTTGCGCGGGGCATGGCGATGCTGGGGGGCGCGGTGTTGACCTTCCTGATCATCCTGACCTGCCTGTCGGTTCTCGGTCGGGCGGTCAACACGTTCCTGCACAGCGATGTCGCCAACGCGGTGCTGGGCGGGCTGACCAAGACGCTGCTGGACACCGGGGTCGGTCCGATCACCGGCGATTTCGAACTGGTCGAAGCCGGGATCGCCTTTGCGATCTTCGCCTTCATCCCGTTCTGCCAGATCACCGCGGGTCACGCATCGGTCGATATCTTCACCTCGTCGCTGCCGCTGAGGGTGAACCGTTTCATCTCGATGGTGGCGGAAATCCTGTTCGCCATGGCGCTGATCCTGATCGCCTGGCGGCTGTACGACGGCATGCTGTCGAAGATGAAGTACAACGAGACCACCTTCCTGCTGCAATTCCCGATCTGGTGGGCCTATGGGGTCAGCTTCATCGCCAGCGTCGTATCCGCGGTGGTGTCGGTCTATATGGCCGTGGTCCGGATCGCAGAATTTTTCCGTAACACGACAATCATCCACGCCGGTTCGGGGGCAGACCATTGAGCAATCTTGAAATCGGACTGACGTCCTTCCCGCTTCTTCTGGTTCTGATCTTCCTGCGCATCCCGATCGGGCTTGCGATGTTCCTGGTGGGCCTGGGCGGGCTGTATTTCCTGACCGGCAATCCCAATATCGCGCTGGCCAAGCTGAAGACCGAAACCTATTCGACCTTTTCCAGCTATTCGCTGTCGATCGTGCCGATGTTCCTGCTGATGGGCCATTTCGCCACCCTGGGCGGCATGAGCCAGGCGCTGTTCAAGGCCGCCGAAAGCTTCCTTGGCCACCGTCGCGGCGGTGTCGCCATGGCGGCCGTCGGCGCCTGCGCCGGGTTCGGCGCGATCTGCGGGTCGTCGCTGGCCACCGCCGCCACGATGAGCCAGGTGGCGCTGCCGGAACTGCGCCGCTACGGCTATTCGGGCGGATTTTCCACCGCGACGCTGGCCGCCGGCGGCACACTGGGCATCCTGATCCCGCCCTCGGTGATCCTGGTGATCTACGCGATCCTGACCGAACAGAACATCGCCAAGCTGTTCCTTGCCGCCTTTGTGCCGGGCATCCTGGCCGCGGTGGGCTACATGATCACCATCTCGATCTATGTCCGGCTGCATCCCGATGCAGCGGGCGTGCGCGAACCGATCCCGATGGCGCAGCGGTTCAAGGCGCTGGCCGATGTCTGGCCGGTGCTGCTGGTGTTCACCGCCGTCGTCGGCGGCATCTACCTGGGCATCTTCACCCCGACCGAAGGCGCGGCCGTCGGTGCTGCGGGCACCGGGCTGATCGCGCTGGCCAATGGCGGGCTGAACAAGGTGACGCTGATCGAAAGCTTCATGGCGACCGCGCGCTCCACCGCGATGATCTTCTTCATCGTACTGGGCGCCGGGTTCTACAACGGCTTCCTGGCGCTGAGCCAGGTGCCGCAGGAGCTGTCGAATTACGTGGTCGGCCTGGGCTACAGCCCGTGGATCATCCTGGCGATCATCCTGTCGCTTTACCTGATCTTCGGCTGCGTGATGGACAGCCTGTCGATGATCCTGCTGACGATCCCGATCTTCTTCCCGATCATCGCGAGCCTGGATTTCGGGCTGACGATGGAAGAAACCGCGATCTGGTTCGGCATCATCGTTCTGATCGTGGTCGAGGTCGGGCTGATCACGCCGCCGGTGGGGATGAACCTGTTCGTCATCAACTCGATGGACCGGCTGACCCCGATGGTCGAAACCTACAAGGCGGTGATGTATTTCGTCGCCTCCGACGTGATCCGGGTGATCCTGCTGATCGCCTTCCCGGGGATCACGCTGTTCCTGCTGCGTCTGCTGCACTGACGCCGCGAAAAGTGACGGAACGTTTTGAAAACCCGGCCTCGTGCCGGGTTTTCTTTTGCCTGGGAGCCGGGAAGATATGGGGCTGGACTGTTCAGAACATAATAGTTATATAACATAGCTAACAAGTGGGAGTGAGAGATGAGCGATTCCGATATCATCAAGGTCGAGGTCGACGGCCCGGTGGCGACGGTCACCATGAACCGTCCCGGCAAGCGCAACGCGATGAACGACACGTTGCTGGCGGCGCTGGACGGGTTCTTTTCCAACCCGCCCGAGGGCGTGAAGGTGGTGATCCTGACCGGCACCGACGGGCATTACTGTTCCGGGCTCGACCTGTCGGAACACGTGTCGCGCGACGCCGAGGGCACCATGCGCCATTCGCGCGGCTGGCACGCGGTGATGGACAAGATCCAGTTCGGCGGGCTGCCGGTGGTGTCGGCGATGTTCGGCGCGGTGATCGGCGGCGGGCTGGAACTGGCGACCTCGACCCATGTGCGGATCGCCGAACCCTCGACCATCTTCCAGCTGCCCGAAGGCCGCCGCGGCATCTATGTCGGCGGCGGGGCCTCGGTGCGGGTGGGCCGCATCCTGGGCGCCGACCGGATGACCGAAATGATGCTGACGGGGCGCAAATATGGCGCCGAAGACGGTTACATGCTGGGCCTGTGCCACCATTCGGTGGGCGAGGGCGAAGCGCTGCCGCTGGCCAGGAAGCTGGCCGCGCAGATCGCCGATAACGCGCCGCTGTCCAACTACGTGATGATCCACGCGCTGGCCCGGATCGAGGACATGTCGAAGCAGGACGGGCTGTTCACCGAAAGCCTGTGTGCGGCGCTGACCCAGACCAGCCCGGATGCGCAGGAGGGTCTGAAGGCCTTCCTTGAAAAGCGCAACCCGACCTTCCGGTGACCGAGATGGCGAAGGCAACGAAAGCAGCGGCGCAGGCGGTGGCGGAGAACGGCAACCTGGACACGGCGCTGCGCGGGCTCGTCGGGTATTCGATGAAGCGGGCCACCAACATGCTGCAGGCCGATGCGTCGCGGGTGCTGGACGGTTACGGGCTGCGCATCACCACCTTTTCGGCGCTGGCGGTGATCTGCGATCACCCCGACGTTACCCAGTCGCAGATCGCGGCGGCGCTGAACATGGAACGGTCCAACACGGTGCTGATCATCGACGCGCTGGAACAGGCCGGGCTGATCGGCCGCCACCGGGTGCCGACCGACCGGCGGTCCTATGCGTTGCGTGCGACGCTGGAGGGGATGAAGACCCGCGACGCCGCGCTGAAGGCGCTGGCGGCGCATGAAGACGACATGTTGCGAAACCTCGACCAGGAGGAACGCGCCACGCTGATGGCGCTGATGGGGAAGATCGCACCGCGCAGCTAAGGGGGGAGACCATGGCTGAACATTCCATCACCGTCCCGCAGGAGGTGATTTGCGAAACGCGTGCCGACGGCACGCTGATCCTGACATCGTCCCATGCGTTGGGGCCGGTGGCCGCGACCACCGGCGACTGGCTGCACGAATGGGCCGACAAGACGCCCCAAGCGGTGTTCATCGCCGAACGCCAGGGCGATGGCTGGCGCGAGGTCACCTACGCGGAGGCGCTGGACATGGTGCGCCGGCTGGGGGCGTGGCTGCTGGACAAGGGCTATGACAAGAAAGGCCCGGTTCTGGTGATGTCGGGCAATTCGGTCGACCATGGCCTGCTGGCGCTGGCGGCGCAATATGTCGGCATGGCGGTGGTGCCGGTGGCGGAACAGTATTCGCTGATCCCCGGCGCGCATGAGCGGCTGCTTTATGTTGCCGACAAGGTCCGCCCAGGGCTGTTGTTCGTCGATGATGCCGGGCGCTATGCGCAGGCGCTGAACATGCCGGAACTGGCGGGGTTCGACGTTCTGACCTCCAACCCCGAGGGCGCGCCGCGCGACGTGATCGCGATGGACGAGGCGCTGCAAGGGGGGGCTGCGGATGTCGATGCGGCCCATGCATTGGTCACCCCCGATACGGTGGGCAAGATCCTGTTCACCTCCGGGTCGACCTCGCACCCCAAGGGGGTGATCACCACCCACCGCATGATGTGCGTGAACCAGACCCAGATCGCCGATGCCTTCCCGGTGCTGCGCGCCAAGCCGCCGAAGATCCTCGACTGGCTGCCGTGGAACCATGTGTTCGGGGGCTCGCACAATTTCAACATGATGCTGGCCAATGGCGGCGCGCTTTACATCGACGACGGCAAGCCGACCGATGCCTTGTTCCCGCGTTCGCTTGAGAACATGAAGATGCATACCGGCACGCTGGCCTTCAACGTGCCGGTGGGCTTCGCCCGCCAGGTCGAGGCGCTGCGCGCCGATGCCGAGCTGCGCAAGGCGTTCTTCACCGATCTCGATTTCACCTTCTACGCAGGCGCTTCGCTGCCGCAGGAAATCTGGGACGCTTTGGGCGAAATGGCGATGGAGGTCACCGGCAAGGTGCCGTTGATGGTGTCGAGCTGGGGCATGACCGAAACCGCGCCTGCGGTTCTGCTGGTGCATGAGCGGGTCAACCGGTCGGGCATCATCGGCGTGCCGGTGCCGGGCACGGTGATCAAGCTGATCCCGGACGAAGACGGCCGGTTCGAGCTGCGTTGCAAGGGGCCGAACGTGATGCCGGGCTATTTCGAGGACCCGGAAAAGACCGCCGAGAGCTTCGATTCCGAGGGTTTCCTGATCACCGGCGACGCGGTGAAATTCGCCGAACCGGGCAATCCGGGGCGGGGCTTGAGCTTCGACGGCCGCATCTCGGAGGATTTCAAGCTCACCTCGGGCACCTGGGTGCGGGTGGCCAGCCTGCGCACGGCGCTGATGACGGCCCTGGACGGGCTGATCGGCGATCTGGCGATCACCGGCCACGACCGCGCCGAGCTGGGCGTGCTGCTGTTCCCGGTGCGGCCCGCGCATGGCGCCGAGGGCGAGATCGTCACCGATGCCGCGCTGGTCGAGCAGGTGCGGGAGCGCCTGGCGAAGCTGGCCGAAACCGCCACCGGGTCCTCGACCCGGATCGGTAAGGCGCTGATCTGCGCCGAGGCGCCCTCGCTCAAGGATCACGAAATCACCGCCAAGGGCAACCTGAACACCCGCAAGCTGCTGACCCGGCGCGCCGCGCTGGTGGAAAAGCTTTACGACGACGAAGACGAGGAAGTGATCCGGGTCTGATCCGGCTCCGTTTCTTCTTGGCAAAAATACTCCCGCCGGAGGCGTCCCGAAGATGCCAAAGGCGCAACCGATTGAAAGGACAGCACAATGGTCGATATTTCCAAGGTCCGCGCCATCGACATCCACACCCATGCCGAGGAACCCTGCGGCTGCCATGCCGATGACGGCTATGACGAATTGCAAAGCACCATGGCGAATTATTTCGGTGCGCCGTGGCAGCACCCGCCGACCATCCCGCAGACGGCGGCGCATTACCGCGAACAGAATATCGCGGCGGTGATCTTCCCGGTCGATGCGGAACGCGAAACCGGCTACCGCCGCTACAAGAACGAAGAAGTGGCGGAACTGGCGGCGGAAAACGACGACGTGCTGATCCCGTTCGCGTCGATCGATCCGTGGAAGGGCAAGATGGCGGTGCGCGAAGCGCGCCGGCTGATCCGCGACTTCGGCATCAAGGGGTTCAAGTTCCACCCGACCTTCCAGGGCTTCTATCCCAATGACCGGATGGCGTATGATTTCTACAACGTGCTGGAAGAAGAAGGCGCGATTGCGCTGTTCCACACCGGCCAGACCGGGGTCGGATCGGGGATGCCGGGCGGCAACGGGATGCGGCTGAAATATTCCAACCCGATGTATCTTGACGACGTGGCGGTGGATTTCCCCGACCTGAAGATCATCATGGCGCATCCCAGTTTCCCCTGGCAGGAGGAGGCGCTGTCGGTGGCCCAGCACAAGCCCAATGTCTATATCGACCTTTCCGGCTGGTCGCCCAAGTATTTCCCCGAAATCCTGGTGCGGTATTGCAATTCGATCCTGCGCAAGAAGGTGCTGTTCGGGTCGGACTGGCCGATGATCACGCCGGAACGTTGGCTGTCCGATTTCGAAAAGATCAACATCAAGGACGAGCTGCGCCCCGACATCATCAAGAACAACGCCGCAAGGCTGTTGGGCCTGATGTAAGCCGGTTTTTCCGGTTTCTTTGAACGATACTTCGCCGCCCCTGCCCGGGGCGGCTCAGCCCCGCTTTGCCTGAAGGAGCCTTGCGATGAAACCCTTTGCAGCCCCTGTCGACGACATCCTGTTCACGCTCGAAAAGGTGGGGCGCGCCGATGCGCTGCCCGATTGGGACGGCGATCTGATCCGAGAAATCACCCAGCATTTCGCCAGCTTCGCCGAAAGCGAAATCGCGCCCTTGGACGAAGCGGGCGACCGGCAGGGATGCCGGTTGCAGGGCTGCCGGGTGGCGATGCCGGACGGGTTCGGGGAGCTGTACCAGAGCTATGCCGAACAGGGCTGGCCGTCGCTGACCGTGCCCGAGGAATATGGCGGGCAGGGGATGGGCGGCATCGCCTTGGCCTGCACCTCCGAGGTATTCAGCGGTGCCAACCATTCGCTGCAGATGGTGACCGGGCTGGTGCCCGGCGCGGTGCGGGTTTTGCTGGAATACGGCAGCGAGGATCAGAAGACCGCCTATATCCCGAAACTGGCCTCGGGCGACTGGCTGTCGACCATGTGCCTGACCGAACCGGGCGCCGGGTCGGACCTGAGCCGCGTGCGCACCCGCGCGGTGCGCGACGGCGACGGCTGGGCGATCAGCGGCGAGAAGATTTTCATCTCGGGCGGCGATCAGGACCTGAGCGAAGGCATCTTCCACCTCGTGCTGGCGCGCACCGGCGATGCGGACAGCGGCGTGAAGGGCCTGTCGCTGTTCGCCTGCCTGTCCGACCTGCCCGATGGCAGCCGCAATGCGATCACCGTCACGCGGATCGAGGAAAAGATGGGGCTGCATGCCTCCCCGACCTGTCAGATGGCCTTCGACGGCGCCCGGGCCGAGCTGATCGGCGCGGAAGGCGCCGGGTTGAAGGCGATGTTCACCATGATGAACCACGCCCGCATCGACGTGGCGCTGCAGGGTGTGGCCCACGCTACCCGCGCCCATGACATCGCCGCCGCCTATTGCGCCGAGCGTCAGCAGGGGCGCGGGCCGGACGGTGCGCCTGTGACGCTGGATGTGCACCCGGATGTGCGCAACATGCTGGACGAGATGCGCGCGCTGTCGCTGCTGGGCCGGGCGATCTGCCACCTGGCGGTGGTGGAGCTGGAAAAAGGAGACGACCCGGCGCTGGTCGATTTCCTCACCCCGATCGCCAAGCATTTCTGCACCGAAGCGGCCAGCCGCGCCGCCGATCTGGGCATCCAGTGCCTGGGCGGTTACGGCTACCTGCAGGAATACCGCATCGAACAGGTCTGGCGCGATGCCCGCATCTGCCGCATCTACGAGGGCGCCAACGGCATCCACGCACTGACCCTGGCCACGCGGATGCTGCGCGGGCCCGCCGCCGTGGCGGCCGACCGGTTCCAAGCCTTCGCTGCGGAAAACGCCGCGCCCGGGGACCTGTCGCACTGGACCCGCGCCCGGGACGCGCTGGCCGACTCCGATGCCCCTGCCGAACAGGCCGCCGATTTCATGGCGCTGTCGGAATGGCTGCTGCTGCGCTGCCTGGCGCCGCGTTTCGCCGGTCACGGGGCGCAGGCGCAGATTGCCCGCTACCTGGACCGCACTGCCTATATCGGTGCGCTGATGGCCGCCCGGATCGCCGGAGAGTGAGCGGCACAGACGCCGGATAAAAGTCCGATTAAAGATGTCAGGAAAAGAGATCTTTTGATTTAGGTCAATGCTTTCCCGGGCCGCCGGTGCCATGGCTGGCGGATCAATCACTCCGCGCGCAAACGGGAAGGAGACAGGCCATGTCAGAGGCCCTTCACGAACAATCCGGCAACCGGCTGGAACATTATCCGGTGACCTTTTTCGCCATCGTCATGGGCATGACCGGGCTGGCCTTGGCGCTGCATGCGGCGGAACTGGCCTTCAGCTTCGGCTCCACCGCCTCCACCGTGGCCTATTACGCGGCGCTGTTCATCGCGCTTCTGGCGGCGATGGGCTATATCGCCAAGGCGATGCAATATCCGCAGGCGGTCGTCGCGGAATGGAAACACCCGGTGCGGCTGGCCTTCTTCCCGGCGATTTCGATTTCGCTGCTGCTGCTGGGCACTGCGTCGATGCCGCGCAGCGAAGCGCTGGCCGAGGCGTTCTGGATTGCCGGCATGCTGGCGCAGGGCGGGCTGACCATCGCGGTGGTCGCGGGCTGGATCGGTGCGCGGGCGTTTCAGACCGGCCACCTGAGCCCGGCCTGGTTCATCCCGGCGGTGGGCAACGTGCTGGTGCCGATCGCGGGCGTGCCCTTGGGCTATACCGAGCTGAGCTGGTATTTCATGTCCGTCGGGCTGATCTTCTGGCTGGTGCTGATGACGCTGGTGATGAACCGGCTGATCTTCCACGATCCGCTGCCGGGGCGGCTGCAGCCGACGCTGGTGATCCTGATCGCGCCGCCGGCCGTGTCCTTCATTTCCTGGGTCCGCCTGGTGGGCGAGGTCGACAGTTTCTCCCGCATCCTGCTCAACGCGGCTTACCTGTTCACGCTGATCGTGGTGGTGCAGCTGCCGCGCATCGTCAAGCTGCCCTTCGCGCTGAGCCACTGGGCGCTGAGCTTCCCTTTCGCCGCCGTGACCATCGCCAGCTTCAACTATGCCGCCCATACCCATAGCGGGGTGCACAAGGCCTTTGGTGTGGTCCTGCTGGCGGTGCTGCTGGTGATCATCGCGGCGCTGCTGGTCCGCACCCTGAAGGCGATCGGCGCAGGCGAAATCTGCCAGCCGGAATAATCCCCGGCCGTTTCATCTTGGCAAAAATACCTCCGCCGGAGGCATCGCCGGGCCGCAGGCCCGGCGCAATAAAAAAGCGCGGCCCGTAAGGGCCGCACCAGTTGGGGAAGAGTCCGTTTGTAAAGCCCGATCAGCCCAACAGGCGGCGGGCGATCACCTGGGCCTGGATCTCGGCCGCGCCTTCGAAGATGTTCAGGATCCGCGCATCGCACAGGATGCGGCTGATCTGGTATTCCAGCGCGAAACCGTTGCCGCCGTGGATCTGCAGCGCGTTATCCGCCGCCGCCCAGGCGACGCGGGCGCCCAGCAGTTTCGCCATGCCCGCCTCCAGGTCGCAACGCTGGTCGTGGTCCTTTTCCCAGGCCGAGAAATAGGTCAGCTGGCGCGCCACCATGATTTCCACCGCCATCATCGCCAGCTTGTTGGCGACGCGCGGGAAGTTGATCAGCGATTTGCCGAACTGCTTGCGGTCCTCGGCATATTGCATGCCCACCTCAAGCGCGTTCTGCGCCACGCCGATGGCGCGGGCGGCGGTCTGGATGCGGGCGGCCTCGAAGGTCTTCATCAGCTGCTTGAAGCCCTGGCCCTCGACCCCGCCCAGCAGGTTGGCGCCCTTGACCTTGAACTTGTCGAAGCCCAGCTCGTATTCCTTCATGCCGCGATAGCCCAGCACCTCGATCTCGCCGCCGGTCATGCCCTCGGTCGGGAACGGGTTGGCGTCGTCGCCCGGGGTCTTTTCGGCCAGGAACATCGACAGGCCGCGGTGATCGGTGCTGTCGGGATCGGTGCGCGCCAGCAGGGTCATCACATGGGTGCGCGCGGCGTGGGTGATCCAGGTCTTGTTGCCGGTGACTTCGTAATCGCCCTCGGCGTTCTTCACCGCGCGGGTGCGCAGGGAACCGAGATCCGACCCGGTGTTGGGTTCGGTGAACACGGCGGTGGGCAGGATTTCACCGCTGGCCAGTTTCGGCAGCCACTGTTCCTTCTGTTCATCGGTGCCGCCGGCGAGGATCAGTTCGGCGGCGATTTCCGACCGGGTGCCAAGCGAGCCCACGCCGATATAGCCGCGCGACAGTTCTTCGGACACCACCACCATCGACGCCTTGCCGAGCCCCAGCCCGCCGAGGTTTTCCGGGATGGTCAGGCCGAACACGCCCATTTCGGCCAGTTCCTCGATGATTTCCATCGGGATGAAGTCGTCCTTCAGGTGCCATTCATGGGCATTGGGGGCGACCCGTTCGTCGGCATAGCGGCGGAACTGTTCGCGGATCATTTCCAGTTCCTCGTCCAGCCCCGAGGCGCCGAAGGTGGCGTGGCCCGCGTTGTCGCGCATCAGCGCGACCAGGCGGTTGCGCGCACCCTGGCTGTTGCCCTGGGCGACGAGCGTCGAGATCGCTTCGATCTCGAGCGAGGAGGCGTCGGTGCCGAGATCGGCCAGGCGGGCGATTTCGCCCTGGCTCATCGGGATGCCGCCCTTGATCTGGGCCAGGTATTCGCCAAAGGCGATCTGGTGGATCAGCTGTTCCATCTCGCCGAACTTGCTCTCGGCGGTTAGCCGTTCGGCCCAGGCCTGCATCTGGGTCAGCGACTGGCCATAGGTGGCCAGCCAGGACAGGGCGTGCGCGGCGGCCTGGTTGGCCTCCAGCGCGTCGCCGGACACCCGGCCATCGACTGAAACGCTGTCGCGCAGATTGGCGGTGGCGCTGTCCACCAGCGCATTCACCGGGGCCACGGCCGCGCCGGTCAGCGCCAGAAGATCGGGGAGAATTACAGTATCGGTCATCGTCAGGTCCTGTCCGTCGCGGGCCCCGTCGGAGCCCTGAATCATATCCTCAATTGCTGCAGTGTGACATATTCCCTTTGCAGGTGCAGCGCAATAAAAATACCGAATGAATTCTTTAGTGTTGCGAAAGTTGCGTGGAGAAAATTCGCGCGACGGCGGGGATTTGCGTCTGAACCCGGGTTTCCGGTGCGAATTTGCCAGGGGCTGTGCGGATTTGCACAAAGTTCGCTGAACGGCGCGCGCGTTTTCCTGTTGCAGCTTTTCCGGGCTGTGATCTAACAGGCGCCATGGATACGCTTTTCACGCTCATGTCGCCGCAGGTTTTCGCCTTTGCCTGCCTTGTCGCCCTGCTGGCCGGGTTCATCAAGGGGATGGTAGGCTTCGCCATGCCGATGATCCTGATTTCCGGGCTCAGCAGTTTCATCGACCCGCAGCTGGCGCTGGCCGGGCTGATGCTGCCGACGGTGGCGACCAACGGCTGGCAGGCGCTGCGGCAGGGGCGCGCGGCGGCCTGGGAATCGGTCAAGCGGTTCCGGGTGTTCCTGCTGGTCGGGCTGGTGACGATCCTGGCCAGCGCGCAGCTGGTGCGGTTCATTTCCCCGCAGGTGATGCTGCTGCTGATCGGCGTGCCGGTGTCGGTGTTCGTGCTGATCCAGCTGTTCGGCATGCGGCTGCGCCTGCCCGAGAACGGGCGCGGCGCGATCGAGGCGGCGATCGGCGGCTTTGCCGGGCTGGTCGGCGGCATGTCCGGCGTCTGGGGCCCGCCCACGGTGCTGTACCTGACCGCGCTGGACACGCCCAAGACCGAACAGTTGCGCATCCAGGGCGTGATTTACGGCCTCGGCGCGGTGGCGCTGTTGGGGGCGCATATCGGGTCGGGCGTGGTGCGCGCCGAAACGGCGGTGTTTTCCGCCGCCCTGCTGATCCCGGCCCTGATCGGGACCTGGGTCGGATTGCGGGTGCATGACCGGATCGATCAGGCGACGTTCCGCCGGATGACCCTGATCGTGCTGTTCGTCGCGGCGCTCAACCTTGTGCGCCGCGCGATCTTTTTCTGAGGCTCAGTGCGTGGCCGCGTCTTCGGCGGGCACGTAACCGGCGACCGCGTCGACGAAGGAGCGGATCTGCGCCTTCAGGCGTTCATCCTTGATCTTGCTGAAGATCGAGGCGATGCGCGCGGTTTCTTCGTCGATGACCGGGGTGGAGGCATCGGCGTTCTGGTCCAGCCCTTCGAAGAAATAGGCCGGCGGAACGTTCAGGATATTTGCGATCTCGAACAGCTTGCTGGCCGAAATGCGGTTGCGGCCGAGTTCGTATTTCTGAACCTGCTGGAACGAAATATTCAATCCCTTGGCGACGTCGGTTTGCGTCAGCCCGCGCAAGACGCGGAGGTTCTTCAGTTTCTTGCCTACGTGAACATCTACTGGGTGTGACATATCAAGTTTCCATCTTTAAGACTACCAGAAGAAGAAAACAGCTAGGTAGTATTCAATCAACTGATTATGAATTTCCTTGACGGGAACATGAATCATCCATCAGTATGAGGGTGACGGGTTAGTTGGAAAGCTGCCGTGAAGTGACGCAAAAACAAGGACTAAACAGCTTTTTCATTGTGACAGTAATGTAAAAAGTGACCATTCCGAGTGTGGTTAATGGTTCGCGCCACCATAAGGGGTTAAGTGTTGGAGTTGAAGAATCATCCGTTATTGTTCGAGTTGCTGCGCTCTTTCACCACCCTGGCGGAGACGTTGAATCTGTCTCGAACGGTCGAAATTCTCGACTCCACCCGGCAAACGGTCCGGCGCCATATCAACATCCTTGAAGAGCTCAAGGGCGCGCAGCTTTTCGTCATCGTCGACCGTCATTACCAGCTGACCGATGCGGGCCGCCGCAGCCTGCGCGAGGCGCAGGATATCCTGGCGCGGGGCAGCGCGTGGCTGAACAATGAAACCGGCCATATCGGCGGGCTGTACCATATCGCCAAGGAAGATTCGGACGGCTGGCGGTTCTTCCTGCAGCAACACCCGATCAGCGAAATCTGGCTGGGGCAGAATGATTTGCTCAAGCAGGGGGTGAAATGCTGGGCCGAGGCGGAGGGGGTGATCACCCACGAAGCCTTCGATCCGGTCCGCGACCACCTGATGGTGTTCCGCAAATCCGCCGAGGACTGGATCTGCACCGCCGTGGGCAGCGAATCCTCCTATGCGACATGGTACGGCAAGCGGTGGGAAAACAGTTCGATCGGGCGCGCGG
The DNA here is from genome assembly GCF_009857745.1 of Thalassovita mangrovi. GTDB lineage: Bacteria > Pseudomonadota > Alphaproteobacteria > Rhodobacterales > Rhodobacteraceae > Thalassobius > Thalassobius mangrovi. Next base: position 97,797 of record NZ_WWEN01000007.1, on the reverse strand, counting down.
TGCCGTCGCTGCCCGGCGGATCGCCCCATGCCGAAAAGCTGTCGCAACCGTTCGAGGAGGTCCGGGCCAACCGCGGGATCCGTTATGACCATGTGCACACGCTGATGGGGCGCGGTGAAGAAGCCAAGCCAGAACCGATCAGTTTCAAGCGGCTGCTGCTGGGCTGCCGCTATCCCGATGACAGTTTCGCCATGGCGTCGCTGGTGGTGCGCAGCTACGATTTGCAGATCAAGGGGCTGCCGCAGGCGACCATCGAAACCATGCCTGAATCGGAGCTGATGGAGGCCCCTCCCGCACCGCGGGAACAATAAAAAGACATTTTCGCCTGTGTTGGGCATCCTGTTGTTGTGTGCAGCACAGGAGTTGAAAATGAGCATACAAGATGTATTCGACGCTGCGCGGTATCTGTCCGAAACCGCGAACGAGCTGAAATCGCAGCATCTGCATATCGAGGTCGGCGACGATTTCGAAACATATGCGCAGATCGTCAAAGAGGGCCGGCCGGAACAGCCGCTGGGCCCGCCCTTCGACCCGAGAAAGCAATTTTTGCCAGCCGCCCGAGGTATTTGGATCGTCGGACGCAATGGCAAGGGCGCCCTGGTTCACACCCAGGCAATGCGTCTTCTTGATCTCTATGATCAAACCCTGGCGCGGTATCTGACTTCCCGTTTCGGGGATTTTCCGCCTGGCGGGATGGGTATCGATCACGACGGATCGTGGTTCCGTCCGGGGCCCGGGGCGGCCAAGATCACCGGCCGCGCCGTGTATCACGGTGAAATGTGGCTTAAGGATGATTCGGCCTATCGCGGGCGCGGATTGATCGATTTGCTGGCGCGGTTTTCCTTCCTGACCGCGATGTTGCACTGGCAGCCGGATTTCCTGTTCGGCTTCATGCTGCGCCCCGTCGCGCGGCGCGGGCTGGCGGAACGCGAAGGCTATATGCATTGCGATCCCTATTGCCTGAGCTGGAAGATCGACGGCCGCAACGAGCCGCTGGATTGCAACATGGTGTGGATGGCGCAGGAAGATATGCGTCACATCATGCATGTGCCCACCCGGCAGATGAACGTTGCGATTGCGGCGGAATGAGCCCTGCAGAGGCTGGGGCTTTTGCTGCCGCCCCGGCCTCGCAATTTGTCTTTTGTTCCTCTGGCGGCGGCAGGGATGATCCCGGGCCTATGCGCCGCGCAGGGGCAGCCTTTCCACGATCAGTTGCGGCACGCCGTCCGAGGTTTTTTCGGGCGACCGCCCGTCCTCGGCGATGAGCCCCTGAACGGTGCGTCGCCAATTTGAGAAACTATCGAATTTGACCGTGTCGACCGGATGGTCGAGCCTGATTTTCACCCGGCGGTATTGTCCCGCCTTCGTCACGGATACGATCCGCCCAGTGAAATCCTGCCCCAGGTAGCGGCCGCGAACCGGCATGTTCGGGCGCAGGCCGCGAAGCGCCGGGGCCGACAGCCGTGCATGCAGCGTGTTCCAGTCGCGCGCGCCGTGCTGCCGGGCGATCCGTTCCAGCGCCTCGGACTGGCGGATCGGGGTGCCCTGTTCCGCCAGCTCCCGGCGCAGGGCCTTTGCTTGCGCCTTGGCTTCTTCCACGCTCTGGAGGGTCATGTCCGTTCCGCCGTCATGGTCAATCCGAACCCCGGTTGCCCGGGGCCTTTTGACAGGCTACGCGCGACCAGAGCGGTTGCAAAGGTCAGCACGATCCCATCGGCCAGCGGAAAGGCGAACCAGATCGCGCCCGGCCCGGCGAGGCTGACGCAGGCAAGGATCAGCAGCGGGCTGAGCAGGAAGGGTTTGATCAGCGTCAGCAGCGCGGTGCGGGCGGGTTGCCCCACGGCCTGGAAATAAAGCGCCAGGACGAGGATGGGGCCGGCGAACAGGTAGAACAGAAGCAAGGGCCACAGGATCACCGCGACCTGGGCGACGACCGCATGATCCGCCACGAAACCGAACCCGATCCGCGAACTGGTGGCAAGCAGGGCCGCCTCGACCGCGAGGCAATAGAGGAACGTCACCACAAGCGACAGCCGCAGCGCCGCGTCGGACCGCGCGTAAAGCCCGGCGCCGACATTGTTGCCGACGATGCTCTGGGTGGCGAGCGCGATGGCCATCTGCGGCAGGAACACGAAGCCCATGATCCGCGTCACTATCCCGTAGGCCGCGACGGTGTCGGCGCTGCCCGCTGCAGCCGTCAGGTTCAGCACCGCGATCACGGTGGCCGACACCAGCGCCAGGCCGATGAAGCTGAGGCTGAGCGGCGCGCCCAGTGCCAGCACAGTTTTCCAGTCGCCGCGCCAGCGGTGGCGGGTCAGCACCGACAGCGGCATCAGGCTCCGGTCGCGCAGACGCATCCCGATCAGCAGGATCAGCCCCAGCCCCTGCGCCAGCACGGTGCCCCAGGCCGATCCCGCCACGCCGAAATCGAACATCACGATCAGCACGTAGTCGAGGATCACATTGGCCAGGGTGACGCCCACCGACAGCAGCGCCATGAAACCGGCGCGGCCTTCGTTGCGCAGCGCGTCGGCATGGATTCCAAGCAGAAACTGCACCGGCGCCCCCAAGACCAGGATCGACAGGTAGATATGCGCCATCGCGGCGATGTCGCCTTGCGCGCCCAGCAGGTGGGTCAGCCCCCAGCGGCCCGCGCTCAGGAAGGTCGCGATCAGCAGCAGGGAAATCAGCAGGGACAGCCCATGGGCGCGGGTGAAGATGCTTTCGGCGGCGTGCCTGTCGCCGGCGCCCAGGTGGCGGGCCAGCAGGCTGGACATGCCGCCGCTGACAAGGGTGGACAGGGCGATGGTGATCATCACCACGGGGAAGCTGAGGCTGACCGCGGCCAGCGCCCCGGCGCCGACGAATTGCCCCAGAAAGGCGGCATCGACGACGTTCAACAGCCCGCTCATCGACATCACAAGGGTCATGGGCAGGGCATTGATCACGAACAACCGTCCCATCGGGACGGTCAGAAAACGGTTATCAGCGGCGGGTCCGGACGACATCGCTCACTCCTCTCAAGAGGCATTTCAAGTTCGATGGGGGCCTGCATTGCCCACCGCCGAAATGCTTTCGAGGGTGAGGTGATCGTTGCTTCGGGCTTCACCGTGACTTTCGTCCGCAGGCGGCAGGTGCCCGACACCTTGGCCGCCGTTTAGCCGCATCGCGCAGGGGTTGTCAACGCCTGCCTCGTTGCGCGCAGGAAAGGGGTGGAACGAAAAACGCCCCGGCCTAGGGGCCGGGGCGTTGCAGTGTCTGCGATGACGTCCGCGCGATCAGCCGATCGCGGCGGCTTTCACGTCTTCGTCGATGTAAGGCACATACTGTTCGAAGTTGTCGGCGAACATCTGCACCAGCTTGGCGGCCTGCGCGTCATAGGCGGCTGCATCCGCCCATGTCTGGCGCGGGTCCAGCAGCTTTTCGTCGACGCCCGGAACCGAAACCGGCACGTCGAAGCCGAAGTTTTCGTCCTTGCGGAACTCGGCTTCGTTCAGCGAGCCTTCCAGCGCGGCGGTCAGCAGCGCGCGGGTTGCCTTGATCGGCATCCGCGAACCGGTGCCGAAGGCGCCGCCGGTCCAGCCGGTGTTGACCAGCCAGCAGGTCGCGCCGTGCTTGCCGATCTTGTCGCGCAGCAGGTTGCCGTAGGTTTCCGGACGACGCGGCATGAACGGTGCGCCGAAGCAGGTCGAGAAGGTGGGTTCGGGTTCAACGACGCCACGTTCGGTGCCCGGGGTCTTCGAGGTGAAGCCCGACAGGAAGTGATACATCGCCTGCGCCGGGGTCAGTCGCGCGATCGGCGGCAGCACGCCGTAAGCGTCGCAGGTCAGCAGGATCACGTTCTTCGGGTGACCGCCAAGCGCGGTGTCCGAGGAATTCGAGATGTATTCCAGCGGATAGGCGCAGCGCATGTTTTCGGTCAGGCTGGAATCTTCGAAGTCGAGTTCGAAGGTTTCCGGGTCGAAGACCATGTTTTCGATCACGGTGCCGAACTTCGTGGTGGTGGCGTAGATTTCCGGTTCCGCCTCGGGGTTCAGGCCGATGGTCTTGGCATAGCAGCCGCCTTCGAAGTTGAAGGTGCCGCGATCCGACCAGCCGTGTTCGTCATCGCCGATCAGGGTGCGCGACGGGTCGGCCGACAGGGTGGTCTTGCCGGTGCCCGACAGGCCGAAGAAGATCGCGGTGTCGACCGGGTTGTCGATGGCGTGGTTGGCCGAGCAGTGCATCGGCATGACGCCCTGTTCCGGCAGCAGGTAGTTCAGCAGGGTGAACACCGATTTCTTGTTCTCGCCGGCATATTCGGTGTTGCCGATCAGGATCAGCTTCTTGTCGAAGTTCATCGCGATCACGGTGTCGCTGCGGCAGTCATGGCGTTCCGGGTCGGCCTTGAAGCTGGGGCAGTTGATGACGGTGAAATCGGCCAGGAAGCTGTCCAGCGCTTCGCGCTCGGGACGGCGCAGCAGGTGGCGGATGAACAGGCCGTGCCAGGCCAGCTCGGTCACCATGCGGACGTTGATCGCATGATCGGGATCGGCGCCGCCGACGAGGTCCTGAACGTAGAAGTCGCGGCCCTTCATGTGCTCCAGCATATCGGCATAGAGGTTGTCGAACCCTTCCGGCGACATCGCGGCATTGTTTTCCCACCAGATCTTATCGACGACGCTGTCGGTCTTGACGACATGCTTGTCCTTGGGCGACCGGCCGGTGAATTTCCCGGTGGTGACCAGGAAGGCGCCGCCGTTGCCCAGCGTGCCTTCGCCGTTTTTGAGCGCGGCTTCGATCAGCGCGGGCTCCATAAGATTGTAAAAGACATTGCCCAGCCCAGTGATCCCCTGATCTTCCAGCTGGAATTCCGGGTTTACCCGTCCAAATGTCATATTGCCAAGCTCCTGTAGCCGCGCATGTCGCGGCGATTGTCCATGCGGGGGCGAGACTCCTCTCCCGTTCCCGACCGGATGCAGTACCCGATAACCGGCCTCTTAACATGACGTTTCCATGAAGTAACAGGACGGTTTAGCGCAGTTAGCGCAACCAAATCGAAGTTAGCGCAATCAAGGCGGAAATCCCCCGGTCGCCGCGCCGCCGTCCCGCCGGATGTGAGGCAAATTAGCCATTGGTTGAGAAAATTGCCGTGAAATCGGTTCTGTGGCGGGGCTGATTCGCAGTTTCCGATTGATTGCCAAGGGAGATTTTGGGCATAATGAGGAAAAAATTAGGCAATAAGAGCAGTAAAAGGAATTCTCCCATGTCGAAAATCGCCCTTGTGGACGATGACAGGAATATCCTGACATCGGTGGCCATGACTCTTGAGGCAGAAGGGTTCGAGGTCGAGACTTATAATGACGGTCAATCCGCGCTGGATGCGTTCAATCGCAAGCTGCCGGACATGGCCGTTCTGGATATCAAGATGCCGCGGATGGACGGGATGGACCTGTTGCAGCGGCTGCGCCAGAAAACCCAGATGCCGGTGATCTTCCTGACCTCCAAGGACGATGAGATCGACGAGGTTCTGGGCCTGCGCATGGGCGCCGACGATTACGTCAAGAAACCGTTTTCGCAGCGCCTGCTGGTCGAACGCATCCGCGCGCTGCTGCGCCGCCAGGACGCGGTGTCGGGCATCGAGGTGGTCGAGACCGAGGAAACAAAGGTGATCGAACGCGGCGACCTGCGGATGGACCCGCTGCGCCACTCGGTTAGCTGGAAGGGCAACGACGTGTCGCTGACCGTGACCGAATTCCTGCTGCTGCAGGCGCTGGCACAGCGCCCCGGCTTCGTGAAGTCGCGCGATCAGCTGATGGATGTGGCCTATGACGATCAGGTCTATGTCGACGACCGAACTATCGACAGCCACATCAAACGGCTGCGCAAGAAGATGCGCACCGCCGACCCGGAATTCGCGGCGATCGAAACGCTGTACGGCATCGGTTACCGGTATAACGAAGACTGAGAATGGCGCTGGCTGAAGGGATCAACTTGCGGGATACGGCGACACGACAAAGTGGCGACGTGGTGCTGGGCGACGATTTCGTCGCCCCGGCCAGCACCGTGGACAAGGAACTGCGCGTTCGTCGTGAACGGCGCGGTTGGCTGTCGCTGAACCGGTCGCCGCTGACCCGCAAGATCATCACCTTCAACCTGATCGCGCTGAACATCCTGGTTGCCGGGGTGTTGCTGCTGAATTCCTCGCGCGATTCCTTCGCGGTGGAACGGGCCAATTCGCTGGTGGCGCAGGCGGAACTGATCGCCGACGTGATCGAGGCGCAGCTGCCCGACGAAGCCGTGACGGATATTTCGGCCACTGGCGGCGCGGTCGATGCCGCCCGTACGCTGGAAGCGCTGGACCTGCGCGACGGTGTCGAAGCCTTCGTCTTCGACCGCGACATCGCCTTGGTGTCCAGCGTCGAAGGGCAGGGCGGCGCGCCGACCGCCGACATGCCCGAACCGGGGCCGACGCTGATCATCGACGCGCTGTCCTGGCTTTGGGACAAGATGTCGGGGCTGTTTTCCCTGAACGACACCGCGGCGGTGCTGCCCAGCGTCGAGGATCAGGCGCGGCAACTGGCGGCCGAGGCGCTGACCGGCGAGGCGCGCATCGACATGGGCACCGCGACCGGCGGCGCCAAGATTTTCACCGCCGCCACCCCGATCGAACAGGGCGGCCGCATCGTCGGCGTCGTCGCGCTGAGCAGCCTGGCGGGCGAGGTCGATCTTCTGGTGCGGGCGCAGCGCGAACGGGTGCTGCAGATGTTCCTGATCGCGATCCTGGTGTCGATCGGGCTGAGCCTGGTGCTGGCCTCGACCATCGCCAACCCGCTGGCCGACCTGGCCGCCGCCGCCGAACTGGGTGGCGCGCGCGACAAGCGGCAGAAGACCGGCGGCCGTATCCGCATCCCCGACCTGACCGCGCGGCCCGACGAGATCGGCCGCCTGTCCGGCGCGTTGCGCGGCATGGTGTCGGCGCTGTACGACCGGATCGACAGCAACGAACAATTCGCCGCCGACGTGGCGCATGAGATCAAGAACCCGCTGGCCAGCCTGCGCTCGGCCGTGGGCACCCTGCGGGTCGCCAAGCGCGACGATCAGCGCGAAAAACTGCTGGACGTGATCGATCACGACGTGCGCCGGCTGGACCGCCTGGTCAGCGACATTTCCAACGCCTCGCGGCTGGACAGCGAACTGGTGAAGGAAGAACAGGAATCCTTCGACCTGCTGAAGATGCTGCGCAACCTCAGCGAATACCTGGGCCAGCAGGCGGGCGAACAGGGCGTCGATTTCATCACCGACCTGCCCGAGACCCCGATCGAGATCATGGGGCTGGAGGCGCGGCTGGCGCAGGTTTTCGTCAACCTGATCACCAACGCGATCAGTTTCTGCGAAGAGGGCGACGCGATCCGCGTCTGGGCACGGCAGCGCGAAAACCGCGTGCTGGTGGTGGTCGAAGACACCGGCCCCGGCATCCCCGAAGAAGCGCTGACCAAGGTGTTCAAGCGGTTCTATTCGGAACGCCCCGAACACCAGTTCGGCAACAATTCCGGCCTTGGCCTGGCGATTTCGAAACAGATCGTCGAGGCGCATGGCGGCGTGATCTGGGCCGAAAACATCCGCCCGACCGATGCCGACGCGACCTCGGAACCGCTGGGCGCGCGGTTCGTCGTGGGCCTGCCGGTGTGACGTGGACCGCCCGGCGGACAGCGATTGCCTGATTACCCATGCCAGCACCGTCGCGCTTGACGGGCGCGCGGTGGTGATCACCGGCCGCGCAGGCGCAGGCAAATCCGGGCTGGCGCTGCAGTTGATGGCATTGGGCGCGGGGTTGGTGGCGGATGACCGGACTTGTCTTTGGAAAGACGGCGACACGATCTGGGCCGACGCGCCGGACACCATCCGCGGCCGGATCGAGGCGCGCTTTGTCGGTATCCTGGACGCGCAGGCCACAGGCCCGGCCCGCGCCGCGCTGTGGGTCGATCTGGACCAAGAAGAAACGCTGCGTCTGCCGGATAAAAAAACCGTGACGGTTCTGGGAGTTTCGCGCCCGTTGCTGCACAATGTGCAGGCGCAGCATTTCCCGGCTGCGATTCTGCACTATCTGAAGGCGGGCAGGCGGGACTGAGCCATGAGCGAAGCCGAAACCAACAGCGTGGGGCGACAGCGCATCGTCCTTGTCACCGGTCCTTCCGGCGCCGGGCGCACCACCGCGATCCGCACGATGGAGGATCTGGGGTTCGAGGCGATCGACAACCTGCCGCTGCGGCTGCTGCCGCGGCTGCTGGAAGACCCGCCGCTGGGCCGCGACCTGGTGCTGGGGCTGGATGTGCGCAACCGCGACTTTTCCGTCAACGCGCTGATCGAAACCCTCGACAGCCTGCGCGACGCGCCGGGGATGGAGACCGAGCTCTTGTATCTCGACTGCCGCTCGGACGTGTTGCTGCGGCGGTTTTCCGAAACCCGCCGCCGCCACCCGCTGGCCCCGGCGGAAGGCCCTGAAGAGGGGGTGCAGCGCGAGTTGGATCTGCTGGTGCCGATCCGGGCGCGGGCCGATATCCTGATCGACAGTTCCGACCTGACCCCGCATGATTTGCGCGCCGAGGTCGAGCGGCTGATCACCCCCGAAAGCGGCGCGCGGCTGGCGGTGTCGGTGAATTCCTTTTCCTACAAGCGCGGGCTGCCGCGCGGCATGGACATGGTGCTGGACTGCCGGTTCCTGAAAAATCCCTATTGGGAACAATCGCTGCGGGCGCTGGACGGGCGCAGCGCCGATGTGGTTGCCCATATCGCCGGCGATCCTCGTTTCGTCCCCTTCTTCGACAAGGTGCTGGACCTGGCCCGGATGCTGCTGCCGGCCTATATGGAGGAAGGCAAGGCGCATTTCGCCATCGGTTTCGGCTGTACCGGCGGGCAACACCGGTCGGTGGCAATCGCAGAAAAGATGTCCCAGGCCCTTGCGGAGGACGGCTGGCAAGTGTCAACTAGGCATCGCGAACTCGAGCGGAGGCAGGCTAGCGCCGTCGCCGGGGCGTCGCAGCAGACAGCGAATGCAGGCGAAGGAAGGCAAGCTTGATCGGTATCGTCATCGTCGCGCATGGGGGATTGGCGCAGGAATACCTGGCCGCGATCGAACATGTCGTCGGTCCCCAATCCGGCATTCGCGCCATTTCCATCGATGTGGATCACGACCGGGCGCAGAAGCAGCGTGAAATCTGCGAAGCCGCCGACGCGGTCGATCAGGGCAAGGGCGTGGTGGTGGTGACCGACATGTTCGGCGGCTCGCCGTCCAACCTGTCGCTGCTGGCTTGCCAGCACGACAACCGCCGCATTCTCTATGGCGCCAACCTCCCGATGCTGATCAAGCTGGCGAAATCCCGCCATCTTGGCGTCGCCGACGCGGTCCGTGCTGCGATGGAAGCGGGGCGCAAATATATTGACAGTCAGATTGTAACCAAAGTCCTATAAAACATGCCCGAAACAACATTGCGCAAATTCGAGATCATCAACGAAAAGGGGCTGCATGCCCGCGCCTCCGCCAAGCTGGTGGAAGTGGTCGAGGGATTCGATGCCACGGCCGAGATCTGCCGTGACGGCATGTCGGCCTCGGGCGACAGCATCATGGGGCTTTTGATGTTGGCAGCCTCCAAAGGAACCACTATTGAAGTCCAGACGTCCGGACCGGATGCCGAGGCGCTTGCCGATGCGATCGAAGCGCTGGTAGCGGACCGGTTCGGCGAAGACATGTAAGCGCGGGGACGCGTGATATGGACGGTACGGGACACGTGGTGGACAGCGCAGGCAAGGATCAGACCGGGCAACCGCAGCAGGGGGTGAGTTTCACCACCTATGACCGGCGCAGCCTGACCTATGCCAACAGTTTCGACAGTTTCGCCAAGTCGCAGACGATCCGGGCAATCGAATGGCTGACCGGCAAGATTTCCATCCTGCGGATGATCCGCGACTTCGAACGCCGCGGTACCCCCGAGGGGCAGGCGTTCTGGGGCGCCTGCCTGGACGTGATGGGCATCGACCTGCAGACGCCGATGGAACAGATCGAACGCATCCCGACCGAGGGGCCGGTGGTGGTGGTGGCCAACCACCCGCACGGGTTGGTCGACGGGATGATCCTGGCCGAACTGATCGGCCGGCGGCGCAACGATTACCGTATCCTGACCCGCGAATTGCTGACCGGGCTGGACGAGGTCGCGTCGTCCTACCTGATCCCGGTGCCGTTCCCGTACGAGGAAGACGCGCAGCGCAAGAGCGTGGAAATGCGCGCCTCAGCGATGGCGCATCTGAAACAGGGCGGCGTGGTCAGCGTGTTCCCCTCGGGCGTGGTGGCGTCGTCCAAATCGATGCTCGGCCCGGTGGTCGAGGCCGACTGGAACGTGTTCACCGCGCAGATGATCCGCCGCTCGGGTGCGACGGTGGTGCCGATCCGGTTCACCGGCGAGAATTCGCGCTGGTACCACATGGCCAACCAGGTCTCGGCGACGCTGCGGCAGGGGCTTTTGCTGCATGAAATCGTGCACAGCTGCAACCAGCCGCACAAACCGGTCATCGGCCATCCGCTGAGCGATGATCAGATGGAACGGCTGGCCTCGGACCCGCGCGGCTATATCGCCTGGCTGCGCGAACACACGCTTGGCCTGATCGACTGAGCTATTCTTTTAGGGACGGGGTAAAGCGCCTTGGAAGGCGCTTTGACGCGATTTGACAAATCGCGTGACCAAGGATTTTCGAGAATCCTTGGTCCTGAGGGGCCGAATGGTCAGGTGCGGCCTTAGCGCGTCGGCACCGGGACCTCGCCGCGATAGTCGTAGAAGCCGCGGCCCGACTTGCGGCCCAGCCATCCGGCTTCGACATATTTCACCAGCAGCGGACAGGGCCGGTACTTGGTGTCGGCCAGCCCGTCATGCAGCACGTTCATGATCGCCAGGCAGGTGTCGAGCCCGATGAAATCGGCCAGTTCCAGCGGCCCCATCGGGTGGTTGGCGCCGAGCTTCATCGATTCGTCGATCGACTTCACGTTGCCGACCCCTTCGTAGAGTGTGTAGACCGCTTCGTTGATCATCGGCACCAGGATGCGGTTGACGATGAAGGCGGGGAAATCTTCGGCGCTGGCGGCGGTCTTGCCCAGCCGTTCGACCACGCCGAGGCAAGCCTTGTAGGTGGGTTCATCCGTGGCAATGCCGCGGATCAGTTCGACCAGCTGCATCAGCGGCACCGGGTTCATGAAATGGAAGCCCATGAAGCGTTCCGGCCGGTCGGTGCGGCTGGCCAGGCGGGTGATCGAGATCGACGAGGTGTTCGAGGTCAGGATCGTGTGCGGCTGCAGATGCGGACCCAGTTCGTCGAAGATCGCCTGTTTGACGGTTTCGCGTTCGGTGGCCGCTTCGATCACCAGGTCGGTCTGGCCCAGGTCGGTCAGGGTCAGCGTGGTGTCGATCCGCGCCATCGCGGCATCCTTGTCGGCCTGGCTGATCTTGTCGCGGCTGACCTGGCGGTCGAGGTTGCGCGAAATCAGCGCGACGGCGGCGTCCAGCGCTTCGCGGTTGATGTCGTTGAGCAGCACGTCATACCCGGCCAGCGCCATCACATGCGCGATCCCGTTGCCCATCTGACCGGCCCCGATCACGCCGATTTTGCGAATTTCCATGATCTTGTCCCTCATCCGTTCTTGTCCCCAGATAGGCATGTGTGAGCCGCGGCTGCAAGACCGGCGGTGACACATTCAAATCCCGCGAATTTTAAGTTTAGCCCTTTTTCAACGACTCGGGGTCAGGCTGTGGCCGGGTTATGAAATTGGTGGGCGCTATGACATACGCAAAGCAAGGGGCCGAGGCCCTGGATTACCTGCCGTGCCGATACGGACGGTCGAAACTGCAATTCCGCGGGCCGATGCGGCCGGTGCCACGCGATTACGTCTGTTTCATCGGCGGCAGCGAAACCTTCGGCCGGTTCGTCGCCCGGCCCTATCCGGCGCTGGTCGAGGACATGACCGGCATGCCCTGCCTGAACCTGGGCAGCGCCAATGCCGGGCTGGACAGTTTCCTGCAGGACGCGACGGTGATTTCGCTGGCGCGCGGCGCCCGGATGGTGGTGCTGCAGCTGATGGGGCCGCAATACCTGTCGAACCGGTTCTACACGGTGCATCCGCGCCGCAACGACCGGTTCATCAAGGCCAACGCGCCGCTCCGGCGGCTGTATCCGTCGGTGGATTTCACCGAATTCAGCTTTGTCGGGCACCTGTTGAACCGGCTGCAGCATGTATCGCGGCATAAATTCCGCCAGGTGCGGGCGGAATTGCAGGCCACATGGGCCGAAAGGATGCAGCTGGCGCTGCGGCTTTATGGGCGCCCGGTGCTGCTGTTGTGGATGGAGGAAGGCCAGGCGATGACCCGGCTGCTGGACCGGGACATGCTGGCGCGGCTGCAAAGCGACGGGGTGGAGCTGCTGCGGATCGGATCGGACCAATGGGTGTCGCAGCAGGGCGTCCGGGACATGGTGTTCGGTGCTGCCCAGGCGCGCGCCGCCACGGTCAGCCCCAGTTCCGCCTATCACCGGCTGGTCGCGCAGCAGCTGACGCCCTTCGTGCTGAACGGGCTGGCCTAGCGGGCAGGACGGGCAGGACGGGCAGGCGGCGCGGGCGATTTCGCGGCCGAGGCTTCCCGACGGGGCGCGAAGCGCCTATGTCGGGGGCATGCGTATTCTGAGTCTGATTTTGGCGATGCTGATCCCGGCGCTGGCCCCCGCGCAGGCCGGGGCGGGCTGTGTCGTGCTGCTGCACGGGCTGGCGCGGACCGAAAGTTCCTTCCTGCTGATGGAACAGGTGCTGCGCCACAAGGGGTACGAGGTGGTCCGGCCCGGGTATCCCTCGACCGAGGAAACGATTTCCAACCTCGCGCAGGAGGTCCTGCCGCGCGCCGCCGCACAATGCGAGGGCCGGCCGATCCATTTCGTGACCCATTCGATGGGCGGCATATTGCTGCGCTACTGGCTGGTCGGGCATGGCACCGAAGATATTGGCCGGGTGGTGATGCTGTCGCCGCCCAATGGCGGGTCCGAGGTGGTCGATGTGTTTGGCGAGCTGAAGGCCTTCGGCTGGTTCAACGGGCCGGCGGGGCAGCAACTGGGCACCGGCGAGCAGGGGTTGCCGGCGCATTTGCCCGAGGTGGATTTCGAGCTGGGGGTGATCGCGGGCAACCGGTCGCTCAACCCGGTGTTTTCGGCGCTGATCGAAGGCGATGATGACGGCAAGGTGTCGGTCGCCTCGACCCGGGTGGCTGGGATGGCCGATCATATCGTGCTGCCGGTGACCCATACCTTCATGATGAACGACCCGATGGTGATTGCGCAGGCGCTGGAATTTATCGAAAAAGGGGCGTTCGACCGGGGGCTGACCTGGACGGACGCGCTGAGGAAACTGCCCGAGGGGGAATAGCCAGTGCTGGAGCTGACATTGAGCGGGGCGGAGGTTCTGCTGCCCGGCGGATTGCAGCGCGCGGATCTGGGCCTGTCGGGTGGGGTGCTGTGCGCGGGTGGGCCGGGGCGGCGGGTGGACCTGTCTGGGTTCCGGGTGCTGCCCGGCATCGTCGATCCTCATGGCGACGGGTTTGAACGCCACCTGGCGCCGCGCCGGGGCGCGATGAAGGACCTGGGTGCCGGTCTGATTTCGGCCGAGGCGGAGCTGGCGGCGAACGGCATCACCACCGCCTACTTGGCGCAGTTCTGGAGCTGGGAAGGCGGCATGCGCGGGCGCGATTTCGCGCTGCGCTTCCTGCGGGCGCTGCGCGAGTATCGGGGCACCGGCACCGATCTGCGCGCGCAGCTGCGCTTCGAGCTGTTCATGCTGGACGATTACGCCGCGTTCGAAGCGGCGGTGGCGGAATTCGGTGTACCCTACGTGGTGTTCAACGATCACCTGCCGCATGACGCGCTGATCAAGGGCAAGCGGCCGCCGCGGCTGACCGGGCAGGCGCTGAAGGGCGGCCGCAGCCCCGAGGCGCATCTGGCGCTGATGCGGTCGATGCATCTGCACATGGCGGGGGTCGCCCCGGCGGTGGCTGGGCTGGCGGCGCGGCTGGGCGCGGCGGGCGTATTGCTGGGCAGCCATGACGATAACACCGCCGGTCTGCGCCGGGCGTGGCACGCGCGCGGGGTGACGGTGTCGGAATTCCCCGAAACACAAGTGGCGGCAGCCGCCGCGCGCGCGGTGGCGGACCCGGTCGTGCTGGGTGCGCCCAACGTGGTGCGCGGCGGGTCGCATTCGGGCAATGCCAGCGCAGGCGATCTGATCCGGGGCGGGCTGTGCGATGCCCTGGCGTCGGATTACCACTACCCGGCACCGCGCCAGGCGGCTTTGATCCTGGCGCAGGAAATCGGGCTGGAACGGGCCTGGGGGCTGGTGTCGGCGGGCCCGGCGCGGCTGCTGGGGCTGGGCGACCGCGGCGTGCTGGAACCCGGCAAGCGGGCCGATTTGGTGGTGCTGGATGGCGAGGGGCGGATCGGCGCGACCGTGGCCGGGGGGCGGGTGACGCACCTGAGCGGCGAGGTGGCCGAGCGGTTTCTGGGCTGAGCGGGAGCGGCGGGTGCGGGACGCTCCGCGGGAGGTATTTGGGCCAAGATGAAGGCCGGGGCGCTGTTATGAGCCCCAGCCTTGCTTGATCAGGTCTTGATCCGGTTCACGTGGCCCATCTTGCGGCCGGGCTTGACCTCGGCCTTGCCGTAGAGGTGCAGCGCGGCGTTGGTTTCCTTGGCGATATGCGGAACGCGGTCCATGTCGTCGCCGATCAGGTTTTCCATCTGCACGTCGGCGTGACGCTTGGCGTCGCCCAGCGGCCAGCCCGCCACGGCGCGGATATGCTGTTCGAACTGGTCGACGGTGCAGCCATTCTGCGTCCAGTGGCCGGAATTGTGAACCCGGGGCGCGATTTCGTTGACGATCAGGCCCTCGGGCGTGACGAACAGTTCCACCCCCATCGTGCCGATGTAATGCAGCGTGTTGAGGATCTTGGCGGTCAGCAGCACCGCGTCGGTGCGCTGTGCGCTGGTCAGGTTGGCGGGCACGGTGGTGGTGCGCAGGATGCCGTCGCGATGGACGTTTTCGCCGGGATCGAAACAGGCGATTTCGCCGTCGGCGCCGCGGGTGCCGATCACCGACACTTCGTGGCTGAAATCGATGAAGCCTTCGAGGATCGCGGGCGCGCCGGCCATGTCGGCGAGCGCCTGTTCGGCGTCTTCGGGCGTCATGATCCGGGCCTGGCCCTTGCCGTCATACCCGAAGCGGCGGGTTTTCAGGATCGCGGGGGTGCCGATTTCGGCGATTGCCTCGGCCAGGTCCACTTCATCGTCCACGGCGGCGAAGGGGGCGGTTCTCAGGCCATGTTCGCTGAGGAAGGCCTTTTCGACCAGCCGGTCCTGCGATACCGCCAGCGTCCGGCGGTTGGGCCGGATCGGGCGCAGCTTTTCGAGGATGTCGAGCGCCGAGGTGGGGATGTTTTCGAATTCGTAGGTGATCACGTCCACGGTTTCGGCGAAGGCGGTCAGCGCCGCTTCGTCCTCGTAAGACGCGGTGGTCACCATATGGGCCACGTCGGCCGCGGGCGGGTTGGCGCCGGGCTCGAAAATATGGGTCTTCAGCCCGAGGCGGGAGGCCGCGACGGAGAGCATCCGGCCCAGCTGGCCGCCGCCCAGGATGCCAATCACGGCGCCGGTTTGCAAAACGTCAGTCATCGGAGGGCTCATCGGGAATGGAGGCGGACAGGGCGTCGCGCCAGTCGTCGAGGCGCTGTGCGATTGTGGCATCGGTATTTGCCAGGATCGCGGCGGCCATCAGGCCCGCGTTCTTGGCGCCCGCACCGCCGATCGCCATGGTGGCGACGGGGAAACCGCGCGGCATCTGCAGGATGGAATAGAGGCTGTCGACGCCGGAAAGCGCCTTGGTCTGCACCGGAACGCCGATCACCGGCACCCGGGTTTTGGACGCCATCATGCCGGGCAGGTGGGCGGCGCCGCCGGCGCCTGCGATGATCACCTGCAGGCCACGTTCGACGGCGGTCTTGCCATAGGTCCACAGCCGGTCCGGCGTGCGGTGGGCCGACACGATCTTGGCCTCGTAAGGGATGTTCAATTCGTCGAGAATATCGGCGGCTTCCTTCATGGTCGGCCAGTCCGACTGGCTGCCCATGATGATGCCCACTTTGACCTGTGCCATATATCGCCCCTTCAGCGCCCTGCCAGTGGAGCGCGCACTATAGCCAAGGCTGCGTCTTACGCAATGATATCCGGTGTCAGCCGGTCTTCGATCCGCGCGATCATATCCTTGAGCTGCAGCTTCTTCTTCTTCAGCCGCTGCAGCGTCAGCTGATCGGCGGTGCCGCGATCCACCAGGGCGGTGATCGCTTCGTCGAGATCGCGGTGTTCGCGGCGGAACACTTCCAACTCGACGCGCAGGACTTCGTCCGTTTTCATCGAAATGTCTGAAGAAGCGTTCATGGCCTTGATTCCGTCGATTCTGGGTTCCGTTAAGATACTGAAAAGCCGCAGTTTCGCAAAGGTCTTGCACAGCTATCGCGGGATGCCCATATTTCAGGGGCGGGTCGCCGCAACGGGGCCCTGATGACTTGGACTGTCGCTTGATCATAAGGACGTGTCGATGACAAAGCTTACCCTGGGGTCGCACCCCTATCTGCTGGGGTTCGATCAGCTGGAACGGTTGCTGGAACGCAACGCGAAATCCGGCAACGAAGGTTACCCGCCTTTCAATATCGAACAGACGTCGCAGAATTCCTATCGCATTACGCTGGCCGTGGCGGGTTTCGCCGAAGACGACCTGTCGATCACCGTCGAGGACCAGCAACTGGTCATCCGGGGCCGCCAGCGCGATGATTCCGAGGGGCGCGTTTTCCTGCATCGCGGTATCGCCGCGCGGCAGTTCCAGCGGTCCTTCGTGATGGCCGACGGGGTCGAGGTTGGCGAGGCGGTGATGGAAAACGGCCTGCTGCATGTCGACCTGACGCGGCACCAGCCCGAAGCGGTGGTGCAGACGATCAAGATCAGGAAAGGGTAACGCGATGGATGTGAAATACGATTTCGGACAAGGCGACGAAAATCAGATCGTTTACGTGCGCCCGGTGAAGGTCGCCGACCTGCCGCAGGACGTGCGCGACCAGGTCGGTTCGCGGGCCGAAACGCTTTACGCGGTGTGCAGCGAGGACGGCGAGCAGCTGGCGCTGGTGGGCGACCGCAAGCTGGCCTTCCTACTGGCGCGGCAGAACGATCTTGCGCCGGTGACGGTGCACTGAGCCCCGCGCCCGGGCGTTGACGCAAGGGCACCGGATGTGACCGGGCTTTGCGCCGACGGATCTTCGCTTTGGCCGCGTATCATGATTTTGTGAAATCGGGGTGTTAAGCCCCGGTCATGGTCAACAGACGGAGAATTCAAATGGCGCAGCCGGAAAAATACAGCAAGCTGCAGATCGCGTTGCATTGGGGCATCGCGGCCCTGTTGGTGGTCAGCTATTTCAGCGCCGACGCGATGGGCGAGGTGTGGCGCACGCTGATGCGCACGGGCGAGACCGAACCCACCGCGGCGGCGCGGGCGCATGTGCTGGTCGGCATCGCCATCCTGGCGCTGATGGCGCTGCGGGTGGTGGTTCGGATCGTGAAGGGCGCGCCGCCCGCGGTCGAGACCGGCAAGCCGCTGCAGGACATGGCGGCCAAGGGCATCCATATCGGGCTTTATGTCGGGCTGCTGGCGATCCCGGCGGCCGGGCTCGCGGCCTGGTTCGGCGGGGTGAAGGTTGCGGCCGAGGCGCATGAGGTGCTGTTCAATATCGGCATGATCCTGGTCATCGGGCACGTGGCGGCGGCGCTGCTGCATCAGTTCGTGCTGAAGGACAACCTGCTGGCGCGGATGCGGGTGAAGTAAGCCCGAGGGCCAGCCGATAGGACAAAGAAAAAGGCGCGCCACCTGGCGCGCCTTTCGTCATTCGTATGGGGCGTTATCAGCCCCAGTTGCCGGAAATCAGCCCCATCGATTCCAGCTTCAGCAGAACCTGGTGGGCGCAGTTATCGACATCGACATTTTCGGTTTCGACGCTCAGCTCGGGGTTCACCGGCACGTCATAGGGATCGGAGATGCCGGTGAATTCCTTGATCTTGCCTTCGCGCGCCAGCTTGTAGAGCCCCTTGCGGTCCCGGCGTTCGCATTCCTCGAGCGAGGTGGCGACATGCACTTCGACGAAGGCGCCGAACTGTTCGATGTCTTCGCGCACCGCGCGGCGGGTGGTGGCGTAGGGCGCGATCGGGGCGCAGATGGCGATACCGCCGTTCTTGGTGATTTCGCTGGCCACGTAGCCGATGCGGCGGATGTTCAGATCGCGGTGTTCCTTCGAGAAACCCAGTTCCGAGCTGAGGTTTTTGCGCACGATATCGCCATCGAGCAGGGTGACCGGACGGCCGCCCATTTCCATCAGCTTGACCATCAGCGCGTTGGCGATGGTCGATTTGCCCGAGCCCGAGAAGCCGGTGAAGAAGACGGTGAAGCCCTGCTGGCTGCGCGGCGGCTTGGTCTTGCGCAGTTCGGCCACCACTTCGGGGAAGGAGAACCATTCCGGGATTTCCAGCCCTTCGGCCAGGCGGCGGCGCAGTTCGGTGCCCGAGATGTTTAGGATGGTGACGTCATCCTTGTCTTCGATCTCGTCGTTGGGTTCGTACTGGGCGCGTTCCTGCACATAGACCATGTGTTTGAAGTCGACCATTTCGATGCCGATTTCTTCCTCGTGTTCGCGGAACAGGTCCTGCGCGTCATAGGCGCCGTAGAAATCTTCACCGGCCGAGTTCTTGCCCGGGCCTGCGTGGTCGCGGCCGACGATCATGTGGGTGCAGCCGTGGTTGGCGCGGATCAGCCCGTGCCACACCGCTTCGCGCGGGCCGGCCATCCGCATGGCGAGGTTCAGCAGGCTCATCGCGGTGGTGGCGGCCGGGTACTTGTCCAGCACCGCCTCGTAGCAGCGCACGCGGGTGAAGTGATCGACATCGCCCGGCTTGGTCATGCCGACCACCGGGTGGATCAGCAGGTTGGCCTGCGCTTCGCGGGCGGCGCGGAAGGTCAGTTCCTGGTGCGCGCGGTGCAGCGGGTTGCGGGTCTGGAACGCCACGATCTTGCGCCAGCCCATTTTGCGGAAATAGGCGCGCAGTTCGTTCGGCGTGTCGCGGCGGGCCTTGAAATCGTAATGGACCGGCTGCTGGATGCCGGTGACCGGGCCGCCCAGGTAAATCTTGCCCGCGGTGTGGTGCAGGTAGTTGACGGCCGGATGCGCGATGTCATCGGCGCCGAAGACCTTTTCGGCCTCGCGCGATTTGTTCGGTTCCCAGCGGTCGGTGACGGTCATGGTGCCCAGGATCACGCCTTCCTGGTCGCGCAGCGCGATGTCCTGACCGATTTCCAGGCCAGCGGCGAAGTCTTCGTTCACGTCCAGCGTGATCGGCATCGGCCACAGGGACCCGTCGGCCATGCGCATGTTTTCGACGACGCCGTTGTAGTCTTCTTCGCTCAGGAAGCCCTTGAGCGGGTTGAAGCCGCCGTTCATCAGCAGTTCGAGGTCGCAGATCTGGCGCGGGGTCAGGTCCCAGCTGGTCAGGTCGGCGGCTTCGACTTTCAGTTTCTGGGCGCTGTCATAGGAAACGTAAAGTTCGGGAATGGGGGCCAGATTGGGCAACATCGACTTAATGCCTTTTAACTATCTGCTCGTGCAGGACGGTTGCGGATTTCGCGGGCATCTAGGCTTTGACGCCCATGAAATGCAAGGGGGGAGGGGGCTGAGCCCAATATAAGAACGTTTTTGCAGCATTGCGGCGACAGGGAAGACCGGTTTGGGCAGATGCGGCAGAGGTGCGAACGAGGTTCGCCAACCGGGCGTCCCCGAGGAACAGGTTCAAGCCAGCCTGCGTAGGATTTCCCCCTCTGGGCAGAACCAGCGGGGGAAATCTGCGTGCAGTTTCGATTATTCCTGTTCGGCCAGCCAGCGTTCGGCGTCCAGCGCCGCCATGCAGCCCATCCCGGCGCTGGTCACGGCCTGGCGGTATTTGTGGTCGGTCAGGTCGCCCGCGGCGAAGATGCCCGGGACCGAGGTTTCGGTGCTGCCCGGTTTGACCTTCACGTAACCGCCATTGTGCAGTTCCAGCGTGTCCTTGACCAGTTCGCTGGCCGGGGCGTGGCCGATGGCGACGAAGACGCCCTTGCAGGGAATCTCGGTGATTTCGCCAGTGTTGACGTTCTTGGCGCGCACGGCGGTGACGCCCTTGGGATTGTCCTCGCCCACCACTTCGTCAAGCGTGTGGAACCACAGCGGTTCGATCTTTTCGTTCTTCAGCAGCCGGTCGACCAGGATCTTTTCGGCGCGCAGTTCATCACGGCGGTGGATCAGGGTCACCTTGGAGGCGAAGTTGGTCAGGAACAGCGCTTCTTCAACGGCGGTGTTGCCGCCGCCGATCACCACGATTTCCTGGCCGCGATAAAAGAACCCGTCACAGGTGGCGCAGGCCGAGACGCCGAAGCCCTTGAAGGCTTCTTCGCTGTCCAGGCCCAGCCACTTGGCGCGCGCGCCGGTAGCCAGGATCACCGCGTCGGCGGTGTAGATGGTGCCGCTGTCACCCTTGGCGGTGAACGGGCGCTTGGAGGTGTCCAGTTCGGTGATGATGTCGCCGACGATGTCACAGCCCATGGCGGTGGCGTGTTCCTGCATCTTCACCATCAGGTCGGGGCCCTGCACCTCGGTGAAGCCGGGATAGTTTTCGACCTCGGTGGTGGTGGTCAGCTGACCGCCCGGTTCGATGCCCTGCACCAGGATCGGCGACAGCATCGCGCGCGACGCATAGATGCCCGCGGTATAGCCGGCCGGGCCGGACCCGATGATCAGAACCTTGGTGTGACGTGTATCGGCCATGACAGGACCCTTTTTGCGAAATTCCAGAAGCTTTAACGCATATAGACGCCGCCGCGCGCCGGGAAAAGGTTTAGATGCGGAAATCAAAAAATGTGCAAAAACATGAAGAATTGGCAACGATATTGCGCGACCGCGAAATAAAGTTGCGCGCCGAACGGGCCGGGTATAAGACTTCGACCAAAGGAGAATTCGAATGCCAACGACGCGGCTTGATCCCATCGATCGGAAAATTCTGGCGGAACTTCAGGCCGATGGCCGGATGACCAATGTCGAGCTCGCCAAGCGGGTGGGCATTTCCGCGCCGCCCTGCTTGCGCCGGGTCCGGACGCTTGAGGAATCGGGCTATATCAGGGGCTATCACGCCGAGGTCGACGCCCGCGAGCTGGGGTTCGAGGTGCAGGTCTATGCCATGGTCGGGCTGCAGAGCCAGGCCGAATCCGACCTCAGCGCCTTCGAGGGCCTGTGCCGCGGCTGGCCCTTGGTCCGCGAATGCAACATGCTCAACGGCGAGGTCGATTTCATCCTGAAATGCGTGGCGCCGGACCTGAGCACCTTCCAGAGCTTCCTGACCGGTGAATTGCTGACCGCGCCCAACGTGGCCTCGGTCAAGACCAGCCTGGTCATCCGCAGCGCCAAGGATGAACCCGGCGTGCCCTTCGACGTGCTTGAGGAACGGCTGAACCGGTCGGCCTGACCGGTCCGTTCTTTCCCATCCTTTGCGCGATCAGATCGCGACCTGTTCCAGAATGCCGGCTTTCTGCCGCTCTGCATCGTGGAGCAGGGCGGGGCCGAAATCGCTCATCGTGTCGAGATGCGGGAACAGCGACAGGAACAGCCGCTGCATCTGCGGCCCCATGATTTCGGTCATGCCGGGGCGGGGGTGATAGGTCGCAATCGGCAGCCCGTTGGCCCGGATCGTCGCCTGCAGCGGCAGGCACAGGTGGAACACCTGCACCGGCGAAGGCGGCGAGGTCTGGATCACGCTGTCGCCATCGGCGAAGCGGCTGACCGGGACCAGGCCCTCGGCATTGCCCCGGCGCGGCATCCGCGCCGCCGGGCCCAGCACCAGGTCCGAGGTGGGGCGGGACATGCCGAAAGTGCCGGCCATCACCCGGGTCAACTGCGCCCGTTCGGGGTGGTCGGTCGGCGTGTTCGGGATGATGTTCATCATGCCGCGCCACAGCATCGGCAGCGGGCCGAATTCTTCGGTGTCGATCCGCATCCCGGGCTGCAGGTCCTCGATGGCGCAGGGGCCCTGGTCGGTCTGGATCAGGGTGCCGCGGGCGAAAGCCGAAAAGGCGGATTCGAACAGCTCGCTGGCCGGGGCGATGGCCGAATGGGAAGCCGGAGCATTGTCATGGTCCAGATACAGCACCTCATAGCGCCGCATCAGCGTGGTCTTGACCGGGGTGTTCGAGGTGAATTGATCCGCGACGGCCGCCTGATCGCGGTCACGAGCATACGGGGCCGAAGCCCAATGACGGGACGGGGGCAAAATTCTGTTCACTACTCACGCACTTTCGCTGCGTCGCATCCGCGCCGGCCCCCACCGACGACGACAGAGGGACTGTTTCCATTCCAACTGTTGACGTCAGGATAATGACCCTAGGCCCCGACGGTTGTCAAAAAAGGGACGACATTGGATGCGTTCGGCGCGGCAATCCAGGGTGCGGCAGGGGCTTTGTTTCCAAGTGGGGGACGCGGGTGCCACATTTCGATTCGGGCAGCGGCGCGGGGGGGATAAAAACAGAAGGGACCGCTACGGGGGGCAGCGGTCCCTTAACTGGCACTCACGTTCCAACTGGTTAAAAAGCTACTCGGCGTGAGCGGGCCAAGATCGTATCGGTTCAGGCGCTGCGACGCTGCGCTTCGGCTTTGACGCTTTTCTTGCGGGCCCAGGGCAGGGCGGGCATTTCGGTCTTGGACGTTGCGATGACCGATTTCATCCAGCGTTTTTGCGGCTTCATAATCAATTCCTACTCGTTGTGCCTGAACGTGTCGTTTGATCCGAATATGGCGGTCCAATGCGGCCATGATTGGGCGGTGCATGCGGCAATTGCGGCAATTCGGTGAAATCCGCCCTTTTTGGAGTTATTGTTGACGGAATTTTGCAAGCTATTGAAATTGTTGGAATGTGCGGGCGCGCGTCTGTCTGGGCTGTCCCGGAATAGGGCAGGCTTGCGGCTGGTTCGGCCCCGCTGGTGTTGCGGCGGGGCAGGGTGGCTTACAGCAGAATCGAGGAAATCAGCCGCCCGTAATCCGCTTCGCCCTCATGGGTGGCGCGGCGGAAGGAATAGAACCGGGCCGGATCGGAATAGGTGCAGTGGCGAATCCATTCGGCTTCGCCCACGCCTGCGCGGCGCAGCCGGTGCAGTCCGAACCCGGGCAGGTCGAACAGGTAGCGGTCGCCGTTCCCATTGGAGAAGAAGCGCGTATTCGACGGATCGTCGGCGATGAAATCGTCGAGGAATTCCGGGCCGACCTCATAGGCGCGCTGGCTGATCGTCGGGCCGATCGCGGCGACGATATCGGCACGCTTCGCGCCAAGCGCTTCCATCGCGTCGAGCGTGGCCTCCAGGATGCCGTCGATCGCGCCGCGCCACCCGGCATGGGCGGCGCCGATGACGCCGGCCTTGCGGTCGGCGAACAGCACCGGCTGGCAATCGGCGGTCAGCACCGACAGGGCCAGGCCGGGCGTGGCGGTGACGATGGCGTCGGCTTCGGGCCGGTCGGTGATCGGGGCGTCGGCGGTGACGACGGTGGCCGAATGGGTCTGATGCACGGTGACCAGATGGGTCAGCGGCACGCCCATCGCGCTCGCCACGCGGGTCCGGTTGATTTCGACGATTTCGGCCTGGTCCGACGATCCCTGACCGCAATTCAGCCCGGCGAACACGCCCGAGGACGCGCCGCCCTTGCGGGTGAAGAAGCCGTGTTTGACGTCGGTCAGAAGGTCTGAGGTCAGGATTTCCAGGGTCATGCGTCCAGTCCCGGCGGGGGCGTTTTCGATTTCGGATAGAGGCCGATTACCTTGAAGACCGTCCCCATTTCCTGTGGGTGCGTCAAGCGCCGATGTGCGGCGATCAGGTTTTCCAGCGCCGCTCCTTGCAGGCGCGATGCCAGAGCCTGCGCCCGCGCGGTGATGCCCAGCCGTTCCAGGAACACGCCCTGCGCGGTTAGTTTGCTGTGGGCCGACGGGGTGGCCAGCGCCAGCGCTTCGAAATCCACATGGGCGGTCAGGTCGGATTGGCCGGGGGCGGCCAGCGGATCGATGCTGTCATGCGCCTTGACCGCCTGCAGCGTGTCGCCCTGCGAACGCCAGTCGCCATAGTCGAAGATCAGCGCCGCGCCGCCGTGGGTTTCGATCCGCCGCCCGATTTCGGCGGCCAGTCCCGGGGCGGCGGGGCAGATTTCCACCAGGTCGCCGTCCTTGGTGTCGTCCAGCCGGTAGCGCAACGCCTCGACCGGCGCCGCGCCGCCAAGGGCGAAGCCCAGTTGGCCATCCTCTGCCACCACCCGCTTTTCGCGCCATCCGGCGCCGTCGCGGACGAATTGCCGGATCGGCAGCGCGTCGAAGAATTCGTTGGCGACGAAGAACAGCGGCAGTTCGGGCAGGTCGGCGATGCTGTCGAGCCAGGTCACTTCACGGCCGATGGTTTCGCGCTGCTTGTCGCGCAGCACCGGCGAGGCTTCGATCAGGTGCAATTGCATCGCGTCGTGAAACCCCGCCACCGAATGGGTGGCGCGCAGGATGTCGGCCATCAGCGTGCCGCGCCCCGGCCCGGCCTCGGCCAGCACGAAGGGCGCCGGTTGGCCCTGATCGATCCAGGCCTGCGCCAGCGACAGCCCCACCAGTTCGCCGAACATCTGGCTGATTTCCGGCGCGGTGGTGAAATCGCCCGCCGCGCCCAGCGGGTCGCGGGTGGTGTAATAGCCAAGCGTCGGATGCAGCAGGCAATCGGCCATGTAATCGGCAACGCTCATCGGGCCGCTGGTGGCGATCCGCGCCAGCAGATGGTCGCGCATATCGCTCATCCGGCGCGCCTGCGGGCGTATGCCACGATGAGCAACCCGAGGAACAGCATCGGCAGCGACAGCAATTGCCCCATGGTGACCCCGGCCGGACCCAGTTGCAGGACGTACCCCATCGGGTTGTCCACCGTGATGAACTGATCGTCGGCCTGGCGGAAGAATTCGACGATGAAACGGGCCACACCATAGCCCGCGATGAACAGGCCCATGATCTGCCCCGGCACCTTCAGCCCGCCGCGGCGGAAGGCCAGCCAGAGCAGCAGCGTGCCCAGCACCAGCCCTTCCAGCGCTGCCTCGTACAGTTGCGAGGGATGGCGTGCGCAGATGCCGATGACGCCTTCACAGGTCTGCGCCGAGGCGCCGGGGAAGGCCACGCCCCAGGGAAGGTCGGTCGGGCGGCCCCAGAGTTCCGCATTGATGAAATTGGCGATCCGGCCCAGCATCAGCCCCGTCGGCACCGCCAGCGCCAGTGAATCGCCCAGCGACAGGCGCGGCACCTTGAACCGCGCGGCAAAGATCAGCGCCACGATCACGACGCCGAGGAAACCGCCGTGAAACGACATGCCGCCCTGCCAGACCATCAGGATTTCCTGCGGGTGGCGCAGGTAATAGACCGGCTTGTAGAACATCACATAGCCCAGCCGCCCGCCGAGGATCACCCCGACGATGATCCAGCTCAGCAATTCCTCGACCTGCTGCGGCGTCATCGGCGAGGTGTCGCCGGGCCAGAGCCTGGGCCGTTTGACGGCGGCCACGATCAGCCGCCAGCCGATCAGGATGCCCGCGATATAGGCCAGCGCGTACCAGCGCAGCGCAAATTCGACGCCGAACAACGTGATGGTGAAAATCTCGGGCGA
This sequence comes from Thalassovita mangrovi, assembly GCF_009857745.1. Taxonomy (GTDB): domain Bacteria; phylum Pseudomonadota; class Alphaproteobacteria; order Rhodobacterales; family Rhodobacteraceae; genus Thalassobius; species Thalassobius mangrovi. The sequence goes on along the minus strand of NZ_WWEN01000007.1, from coordinate 71,972 downwards.
GATATTGGGGAAGGGGATCATGGCCTGCATGTGCGTCTGTGTGCCTCTGGCGGAAAGGGGAAGTCAACCTTGTGGCCGACCGCTTTCCGTTCCATATAGGGGACAAGTGAAGATTGGAGAGCCAGATGCAGACGCGAAACAAATTTTTCGACGACATGTCGCAGCTGATGACCAACGCGATGGGCGTGGCCCAGGGCGCCAAGGACGAAGCGGAAAACGCGATGAAAAGCCTGGTCGACCGCTGGCTGGCCGATCGCGATTTCGTCACCCGCGAAGAATTCGAAGCCGTCCGCGCCATGGCGCAGAAGGCGCGGGAAGAAAACGAAGCGCTGAAATCGCGGATCGAGGCGCTGGAAGCGGCGGCGAAGTAAGCCGCCAGCGACACAGGTATTGCGAGGGCGCGCGGGCCGATGGGTCGCGCGCCTTCTTGCTTTTTGGGGCTATGATCGGCGGCTCACTTGGCCTGCATGGTGGCGAGATAGTCGATCAGCGCCAGAATCCGGGTACGCACATAGACCTCGGTGTCATCGGGCGAAAAATCGCCCTCGGGGTCGTTTTCGACCCGTTGCCGGTAGCGATTGCCCCACAGTGGCATGTCGCGGCCATGCACATCGACCTGGGCGCTGCCGTCGATCACCGCATAGACATTGGCGAAGGGAAATACGCCGTCATTGTTTTTCTGCAGCATCGTCAGATCCGGCGGCAGGTTGCGCAGGAAGGCGGTGACCGGTCCTTGCCCCTTGGCGTCCGGGCCGTGGCATTGCGCGCAACTGTTGTTGTATTCGAATTCGCCGAGCGACATGTCAGCGGCGCTTGCCGCACCCGCCATGCCGACGCCGACCGAAAGCAGCGCGATCCATTGCATAAATTTCTTTTCCATATTTCCTCTCCCAATAGCTGCGTGCGCGTTCTTGGGTGGTGAGAAATCGCGGCCCCTCCCGGCCGCTACCGGCCCTCAGCACGCATGGTTTTCCTTACCTCGGGCGCGTTTGGTTGACCTTGCGTCATGTCAAGGCGGGGCCGGTAAAGCCGTTGGCGAGAGATTCGCGGATGGCCCTGAGAGGACGGGGAATTCGCCGTATCCAGGGGGTGGAAGGCGGGTATTCCGCGCGATGGGGTTGTGCCTCAATATTCGGCAGACAGACGCAAAGCATCCACAACTTATTGCGGTTATCCCCAAAATTTAGCTTTACAGCTAACCTTTTGAAGCCCACCATATCTAGTAAGGACGGGCGCAAAGTCCCCGACCCTTAGAGCAGGCAACAAGCGCTTGGGGGCGCTGCCACGCCCCGGAGCCAGTCAGAAAAGAGGTGGCGTCATGGCATTGTCTGAGCAGTTCATGCAAGAAGATCTTCACCCCATCGACCTCGTCGAATACATCGCCGAGCATCATCAGTGGGATTTCGACCGGATCGGCGAAGATCAGATCGCCATGGCGGTCGAAGGCCAGTGGCGCACCTATACCCTGACCCTGGCCTGGTCGGCCTATGACGAAACCCTGCGGCTGATCTGCACCTTCGAAATGGAACCGCCGCGGGAACGTATCCCGGCGATCTACGAGGCGCTGAACGCGATCAACGATCAGTGCTGGGCCGGGTCCTTCACCTTCTGGGCGCAGCAGAACCTGATGGTTTACCGCTATGGCCTGGTGCTGGCGGGCGGGCAGGAAGCCTGCGCCGATCAGATCGACACCATGATCAACGCCGCGGTGCTGAGCGCCGAACGCTACTACCCGGCGCTGCAGCTGGTGGTCTGGGGCGGGCGCGACACAGAGGACGCGATGCAGGTCGCCATTGCAGAGGCCTACGGCCGCGCGTAAACCTTCCCCCCAAACCGGAATGAACGGGCAAGGGGGTATGTCATGGATATGGATCACGTCGCCGGCAAGGGGCTGGTGCTGCTGGGCTGCGGCAAGATGGGGTCGGCGATGCTGGCCGGGTGGCTGAAGCAGGGATTGCCGGCCACATCGGTCTGGGTGATCGACCCGAACCCGTCCGACTGGCTGCAATCGACCGGCGTGCGGATCAACGCCGATCTGCCCGAAGCCCCCGCCGTTGTGCTGGTCGCGGTCAAGCCGCAGATGATGGGCGATGCCTTGCCGGTGCTGACGGCGATGGGCAATGGCGAAACGGTGTTCGTGTCGGTCGCCGCGGGCACCCCGATTGCGAAGTTCGAAGAGGTGCTGGGCGATCAGACCCCGATCGTGCGGGCGATGCCCAACACGCCCGCCGCCGTGGGCCGGGGCATCACCGCGATCATCGGCAATACGCATGTGTCCGGTGCCGCGCTCGACATGGCCGAGGGGCTGCTTTCCGCGGTCGGCCAGGTGGTGCGGCTGGAACGCGAAGACCAGATGGATGCCGTCACCGGCGTGTCCGGGTCGGGCCCGGCTTATGTGTTCCACCTGATCGAAACGCTGGCCGCCGCCGGTGAGGCGCAGGGCCTGCCCGCCGATCTGGCGATGCAGCTCGCCAAGGCCACCGTTGCGGGCGCCGGGGCGCTGGCCGAACAGGCCGAGGAGGACCCGGCGCAGCTGCGCATCAACGTGACCAGCCCCAACGGTACCACCCAGGCCGCGCTTGAAGTGCTGATGGACGCGGAAACCGGATTCCCGGCGCTGCTGCAACGCGCGGTGAAGGCGGCCACCGACCGGTCGAAGGAGCTCGCCAATGGCTGAGATCGACTTCGACGACTTCATGAAGGTCGATGTCCGGGTCGGCCGCGTGACCCGCGCCGAACCCTATCCCGAGGCGCGCAAGCCCGCGATCAAGATGTGGATCGATTTCGGAGGTGAGATCGGCGAGAAGAAGACCTCGGCCCAGGTGACGGCGCATTACACGCCCGAAAGCCTGACCGGCAAGCAGGTGATGGCGGTGGTCAATTTCCCGCCGCGCCAGATCGGCAAGTTCATGTCCGAGGTCCTGGTGCTGGGCCTGCCCGACGCCAATGGCGACATCGTGCTGCTGTCGCCCGATCAGGACGTCCCCCTGGGCGGGAGGATGCATTGAGCCGCAAGACCCCCCGTGTGCTGATCGCCCGCCCGATGCCCGCCGACGTGGTGGAACGGGCCGAAACCCTGTTCGACGTCGAACACCGCGCCAGCAACCTGCCGATGAGCGCGGCCGAGATGCGCTCGGCCCTGGCGCTTTATGACGGGATTATGCCGTCGCTGGGGGATAGGTTTTCGAACGAAATCTTTGCCGAATTCGGCCGCCCGCGCTGCCGGGTGCTGGCCAATTTCGGGGTCGGTGTCGATCACATCGATATCGAGGCCGCGCGCAATCACGGCGTGACGGTGACCAACACGCCCGGCGCGGTGACCGACGCCACTGCCGATATCGCCATGACGCTGATCCTGATGAGCGCCCGGCGCGCCGGGGAAGGTGAAAGGCTGGTGCGTTCGGGGCAGTGGCAGGGCTGGCACCCGACCCAGATGCTGGGGCTGCATGTCACCGGCAAGACGGTGGGCATCATCGGCATGGGCCGGATCGGTCAGGCCATCGCGCGGCGCTGTCATTTCGGTTTCGGGATGGAGGTGCTCTATGCCAACCGGTCAGAAAAGGCGATGGATTTCCCCGCCCGGCAGGTGAGCCTGGAAGAGCTGGCGCGGCAATCCGATTTCATCGTCCTCGCGGTGCCCGGCGGGCCGGAAACCATGTATCTGGTCGGGTCCGATTTCCTGTCCGGCATGCAGGCCCACGCCCATCTGATCAACATTTCCCGCGGCAACGTGGTGGATGAAAGCGCGCTGATCGACGCGCTGCGGGAAAACCGGATCGGCGGCGCGGGGCTCGATGTCTACGAATTCGAACCCGAGGTGCCCGAGGCGCTGCGGCAATTGGACAATGTCACGCTGCTGCCGCATCTGGGCACGGCGGCGCTGGAAGTGCGCACCGGTATGGGGATGATGGCGCTGGACAACCTGCAGGCGTTCTTCGCCGGGGAAAGGCCGCCGAACGCGCTTTGAGCGGCCCGCCTTCCCTTGGGGCAAGGGTTGACGCTGTCCCCTGTCTGAGGTGTTCTGGCCCCCACTTTTATTGGGGGGTCGGATGTATACGCCTGCGATTACCGGGACCGGGGTGTTCACCCCGCCGGAAACCATCACCAACGACGAACTGGTCAAGGCGTTCAACGCCTATGTCGATCTCTATAACGCCGAGAATGCCGAGGCCATCGCCGCGGGCGAGGTCGAGGCGAAAGAATATTCCTCGTCCGAATTCATCTTCAAGGCGTCTGGCATCGAACAGCGCTACGTGATGGAAAAGGACGGCATCCTGGACCCGACCCGGATGTATCCGCATTTCCGCCAGCGCAGCGACGACGAACCCGGCATCATGACCGAAATCGCGTTGAAGGCCTGCAAGACCGCCCTGGATCAGGCGGGCATCGGTGGCGAAGACATCGACCTGGTGATCTGCGCCGCGTCGAACATGGAACGGGCCTATCCGGCGGTGGCGATCGAGATCCAGAAGGAACTGGGCGCGGGTGGCTTTGCCTTCGACATGAACGTCGCCTGCTCCTCGGCCACCTTCGGCATTCAGGCCGCCGCCGACATGATCCGCGCCGGATCGGTGCGCCGCGCCATCGTGGTCAATCCCGAAATCACCTCCGGCCACCTGGAATGGCGCGACCGCGATTGCCATTTCATCTTCGGCGACGTGGCCACGGCAACGGTGCTGGAACGCGAAGAGGACGCCAAGGGCGATCACTGGATCGTCCGGTCGACCCGCTGCGCGACGCAGTTTTCCAACAATATCCGCAACAATAACGGTTTCCTGCGCCGCAACCGCCCCGACGGGATGAAGGACCGCCGCGACATGCAGTTCATGCAGAACGGCCGCAAGGTGTTCAAGGAAGTGGTGCCGATGGTGTCGGCCCATATCCAGCAGCACATGGCGGATACCGGCGTGGTGGCGGGCGATCTGAGGCGCATGTGGCTGCACCAGGCCAACAAGGCGATGAACGATTTCATCGGCCGCAAGGTGCTGGGCCGCGATCCCGAAGCGGGCGAACAGCCCAATATCCTGCAGGATTACGCCAACACGTCTTCGGCCGGGTCGATCATCGCCTTCTCGAAACATTCCGAGGACATGCAGAAGGGCGATATCGGGCTGATCTGTTCCTTCGGCGCCGGTTACTCGGTCGGTTCGGTGATCGTCGAGAGGGCCTGAGGCAGGCTGCGCCCGAGCGCGCGCTCGGGCGGGCGTCGCACCCGGCCTTGGCGGTCAGTCCTTACTGGTGGCCGACCGCGTCGCGCCAGTGGCGGCGGCACAGCGACACATAGGTCTCATTGCCGCCGATCTGCACCTGCGCGCCTTCCTTCAGCGCGGTGCCGTCCGGCCCCATCCGCACCACCATCGTGGCCTTCTTGCCGCAATGGCAGATGGTGCGCACCTCGCGCATTTCATCGGCCAGCGCCAGCAGCGCGGCCGAGCCGGGGAACAACTCGCCGCGGAAATCCACCCGCAGCCCGTAGCACATCACCGGCACGTTCAGATCGTCCACCACCCGGGCCAGTTGCCAGACCTGATCCTTTTCGAGGAACTGCGATTCGTCGATGAAGATGCAGGCGACCGGCCCGTCCAGCAGTCGCTTTTCCACCTTGGCGAACAGGTCTTCGCCCGAGGTGAAAGTGTCGGCATCGCTGCTGATCCCGATCCTGGACGCCACCGTGCCGGTTCCGGCCCGGTCGTCGAACCCGGCGGTCATCACATAGGTGTCCATGCCGCGTTCGCGGTAGTTGTAGGATGCCTGCAAAAGCACGGTCGATTTGCCGGCATTCATGGTCGAATAGTGAAAGTAGAGCTTGGCCATGCCCGCATCTATCGCTGCCCGTGCGGGGAAGGCAAGAGGCGGAAAAACCGTCGCCGTGCTTCCAGGCCGGGCAGGGCAATAAGGGCACGTTTCGTCAGCCCATTTGCGATGGATCAGTGCAATTTTGGCGAAAAATAGGTATATGTCTTTCACATATCGAAGACGGCGATGTTTCCCCGCCCTGATCGGCTGGGCATCGCGGGCGCAAGAAGAAAGCGGAGCGTTGGGACAGGCGGGGGATTCAGAGCAGAAGCGGGAACTGCTGGCGGCGGAAATGTTCACGCCGCCGCTGCTGCACGATTTCCTGCGCGATATCGAAAACACCAGCCATTCCGTCGAGGTCTGGGACCGGCTGGTGCAGCTGGGCCGCCAGCTGGACCTGCCCTTCATCGATTTCATCACCGTCAGCACCTCTTCGGAAGGCCAGCAGCGGCTGTTCGTGCGGACCTCTTATGACGCGCGCTGGCTGAACCGGGAAAACCAGGACCCCGAGAATGCCGAATGGTCCTATTTCCGGACCCATGCGTCAAAGCACCTGACCCCGATCCTGATCGGATATGAATTCATCGACGATTACCTGCACCTGCCGCAGCGCCGGGTCGAGGTTCTGAGCGAAGCGGCGCGGCGGGGCATGCGGGCGGGGTTTTCGGTGCCCTTGCGGGTGAACGCACCGCCGCAATCGGGGATCATCAATTTTTCCGGCGACCATTCGCGGCGCGACATGCTGGCGATCGTGAAGGCGCATGGCTGGGCGCTGAACGTGGCCGCGCTGCTGGCGCACCAGCGTTACATGGCGCATTTCGTGTCGGAATATTTCGACCGCAACCAGATCAGCGACAAGCAGCGCGAATTGCTGGAACTGATCGGTCGCGGGTTGCAGGACAAGCAGATCGCGGCCGACCTGGGCATTTCAGTATCGGCGTTGCGCCAGCGGATGCACAGCCTGATGGCCAAGACCGGCTGCAGCAACCGCGCCGAAATCGCCGCCCTTGCGATGAGCGCGGGATTGGTGCCGGAATTGCAGGGGATGCGCGAAACCGCCGATACCGCTCATATCGTGGTGCAGATGGACGGGCTGGGGGTCAGGCATCTGACGCTGCCCCGGCGGGGCGATCAATCGCAGCAAAATTCCAAATAAATAAGGGGCTCCCGCGAAGGAGAGCCCCTGACTTTTGGAAATGACTTACAGAATGAAACTCTTAAAAACACGGACCGGCCAGGCTGCCGCGCTGTGATCGCGGAATGGACTTGGGGATGGTTATTGTCCTACCTGCCCTACCTCAAAAGAATAGGATACGGCGGCAGATTCTGTCTTGGGTAAATTGCGGGCTCCGGCGTAAAGCGCCCTGTCAAAATATATAGGTTATCTGTGTACCCCTGTAATTTAATACAGGTTTACGCGGGGGCAGCCGCGCAAGGCGGGGCTGCGGGGCCTGCCGAGGTAGGACATTCGAATCGGAAATAGGTCTTTGGGCCTGCCCGCCGCGTGGACGGGCAGGCCCGGTAAGCTATCAGCCTTGCAGGCTCATCACCCCGAAATCGCCTTCGGCGCGAGCCTTGATCGCCTGTGCGGCGGCCTGGGCACCGGCGGCGGTGGTGAAATAGGGGATCTTGTCATAGAGCGCGACCGAGCGGATTTCGCGGCTGTCCTCGACCGCCTGCGCGCCTTCGGTGGTGTTCAGCACCAGCGAAATTTCCCCATCCTTCAGCATATCGGCGATGTTCGGGCGGCCTTCGTAAACCTTGTTCACGATGTCGCATTCGATGCCGTTTTCCGACAGCCACGCGGCGGTGCCGCGGGTGGCGACGATGGTGAAGCCCTGATCGCTCAGCGTGCTTGCCGCTTCCACCATCAGCGCGGTCTTGTCGGCATCCTTGATCGAGATGAAGACCTTACCGCCCCGGGGCAGGTCGGTGCCCGCGCCCAGCTGCGCCTTGAGGAAGGCCAGAGCGAAGGACACGTCCCAGCCCATCACTTCGCCGGTGGAGCGCATTTCCGGGCCGAGGATGGTGTCGACGCCGGGGAAGCGGGCGAAGGGCAGCACCGCTTCCTTCACGCTGAACCACGGCATGTTGGGATCGGCCAGGGTCATCGGGTCGGCCATCGGCAGGGTGCCGGGCTTGGCGTCCTTGGGGTATTCGCCGCGGAACGGGAAGTTTTCCATCGGTTCGCCCGCCATCAGCCGCGCCGCGATGGACGCGATGGCGCTGTCGGTGGCCTTGGCGACAAACGGCACGGTACGCGAAGCGCGCGGGTTCACCTCGATCAGGTAAATCTCGCCGTCCTTGACCGCGAACTGCACGTTCATCAGGCCGATAACGCCCAGCGACAGGGCCAATGCTTCGGTCTGACGCTTGATTTCGTCGATGATGTCCTGCGGCAGCGAATAGGGCGGCAGCGAACAGGCGCTGTCACCCGAGTGCACGCCGGCTTCCTCGATATGCTGCATGATGCCGGTCACGTGCACGGTCTTGCCGTCCGACAACGCATCGACGTCGCATTCGATGGCGCCGCTGAGGTAGCTGTCGAGCAGAACCGGGCTGTCGCCCGAAACCACCACGGCCTCGGCGATGTAGCGTTCCAGCTGTGCCATATCGCGGACGATTTCCATCGCCCGGCCGCCCAGCACGTAGGAGGGGCGGATCACCAGCGGGAAACCGATGTCTTCGGCGATCTTCAGCGCTTCGGCGTCCGAGGACGCGATGCCATTGTTCGGCTGTTTCAGTTCCAGCTTGTTGACCAGCTGCTGGAACCGTTCGCGGTCTTCGGCCAGGTCGATCGCGTCGGGCGAGGTGCCGAGGATCGGGATGCCTTCCTCGTACAGCGCATTGGCCAGCTTCAGCGGCGTCTGGCCGCCGAACTGCACGATGACGCCGTGCAGGGTGCCGTTCTGCAGCTCGACCCGCAGGATTTCCATCACGTGCTCGAAGGTCAGCGGTTCGAAATACAGCCGGTCCGAAGTGTCGTAGTCGGTCGACACGGTTTCCGGGTTGCAGTTGATCATGATGGTTTCATAGCCCGCGTCGGTCAGCGCGAAACAGGCGTGACAGCAGCAGTAGTCGAATTCGATCCCTTGGCCGATCCGGTTCGGACCGCCACCCAGGATCACCACCTTCTTGCGATCCGAGGGGCGCGCTTCGCATTCGACATCGCCCATCGCCGGGGTTTCATAGGTCGAATACATGTAGGGCGTCTGCGCTTCGAACTCGGCGGCACAGGTATCGATCCGCTTGAACACGGCGGTGACGCCGAGGTTCTGGCGGGCGCGGCGGATATTGGCTTCGGTCCGGCCGGTCAGTTCGCCCAGGCGGGCATCGGTGAAGCCCAGCATCTTGAGCTTGCGCAACCCGTCTTCGGTGACCGGCAGGCCGTTCTTGCGGACCTCTTCTTCGGCTTCCACGATTTCGCGGATGCGGGCCAGGAACCAGGGGTCGAACATGGTGACGGCGTGAATTTCGTCGTCGCTCAGCCCGTGGCGCATCGCCTGGGCGATGGTGCGCATCCGGTCCGGGGTCTGGCGGCTGATCGCCTTGATCACGGCGGCCTTGTCGGGGGCGCCTTCGATGTCCACCTCGTTGAACCCGGTCAGGCCCGATTCCATCGAGGCCAGTGCCTTTTGCAGCGATTCATGGATGGTGCGGCCGATCGACATCGCCTCGCCCACCGATTTCATCGCGGTGGTCAGGGTGGGTTCGGAACCGGGGAATTTTTCGAACGCGAATTTCGGGATCTTGGTGACGACATAGTCGATGGTCGGCTCGAAGCTGGCCGGGGTCACCTTGGTGATGTCATTGTCCAGTTCATCGAGCGTGTAGCCGATCGCCAGCTTGGCGGCGATTTTCGCGATCGGGAAACCGGTCGCTTTCGACGCCAGAGCGGACGACCGCGACACCCGCGGGTTCATTTCGATCACAACCATGCGGCCGTCTGCGGGGTTGATCGCCCATTGCACGTTCGACCCGCCGGTCTCCACCCCGATTTCGCGCAGCACGGCGATCGAGCCGTTGCGCATCATCTGGTATTCCTTGTCGGTCAGGGTCAGCGCCGGGGCCACGGTGATGGAATCGCCGGTATGCACGCCCATCGGATCGACGTTTTCGATGGAACAGACGATGATGGCGTTGTCGGCGCGGTCGCGCACGACTTCCATCTCGTATTCCTTCCAGCCCAGCAGGCTTTCGTCCACCAGGATCTGGTTCACCGGCGAAGCATCCATGCCGGTGCGGCAGTAATGGATGTAATCTTCGCGGTTATAGGCCACACCGCCGCCGGTGCCGCCCAGGGTAAAGGCGGGGCGGATGATCGCGGGCAGGCCGATGTCTTCCAGCTCGTCCAGCGCCAGCTGCACGCCCGCTTCCAGATCGGCAGCGCCGCTTTCTTTCTTCGGCGCGGTGATGATGGTCGCCTTGGGGTTTTCCAGCCCGATCCGGTCCATCGCTTCGCGGAACAGCTTGCGGTCCTCGGCCATTTCGATGGCGTCGCGGTTGGCGCCGATCAGTTCCACGCCGAACTTGTCCAGCACGCCCATGTCGGCCAGCGCCAACGAAGTGTTCAGGCCGGTCTGCCCGCCCATGGTGGGCAGCAGCGCGTCGGGGCGTTCCTTTTCGATGATCTTGGCGACCACTTCCGGCGTGATCGGTTCGATATAGGTGGCGTCGGCCAATCCGGGGTCGGTCATGATCGTCGCCGGGTTCGAGTTCACCAGGATCACCCGGTAACCTTCTTCGCGCAGGGCCTTGCAGGCCTGGGCGCCGGAATAGTCGAATTCGCAGGCCTGGCCGATGACGATGGGCCCCGCCCCGATGATCATGATCGAGGAGATATCGGTTCTTTTGGGCATGGCGGACCTCTTTTTTTGTTTTGCGGGCAGCAGCGGACAGGGGTGAGACTCACCCCGCGCAAATTGTTGCGGGTTATAGACAACGGCGGGCAAGGCGCAAGGGGCTTTGGGGCTCATCGGCGCTCTGTCGCGGGGCGAAGGGGCGCCAGGCAGGGCATTTAACGCCGAAAACACCGCGCGGAAAGGCCGCGTCAGCGCTGTAAAACCGACGCATCGCTTGACATCCGCGGCTCAAACGAGTGTATCGGCGCGGACGAATTCCGTGCGCCAAAAGCGCCGACGATGCCTGATTGAAAGGTCGAACCATGCACGCTTTCCGCAGCCATACCTGCGCCGAACTGAAAAAAACCAACGTGGGCGAAACCGTCCGCCTGTCGGGCTGGGTCCATCGGGTCCGTGACCACGGCGGCGTGTTGTTCATCGATTTGCGCGACCATTACGGCGTGACCCAGGTTCTGTGCGATCCCGACAGCCCGGTTTTCGCCGAGATGGAGAAGGTCCGCTCCGAATGGTGTATCCGCATCGACGGCGTGGTGAAGGCGCGTGACGAAAGCCTGATCAACCCCAAGCTGCCCACCGGCGAGATCGAAGTCTATGTCCGCGACCTGGAAGTGCTGGGCGCGGCCGGTGAATTGCCGCTGATGGTGTTCGGCGATCAGGAATACCCGGAAGAAACCCGCCTGAAATACCGCTTCCTCGACCTGCGCCGCGAAGCGATGCAGGACAACATGAAGCTGCGCTCGGACGTCGTGATGTCGATGCGCAAGCGGATGTGGGATCAGGGGTTCCGCGAATACCAGACCCCGATCATCACCGCGTCGTCGCCCGAAGGCGCGCGCGACTTCCTGGTGCCGTCGCGTCTGCACCCGGGCAAGTTCTACGCGCTGCCGCAGGCGCCGCAGCAGTTCAAGCAGCTGATGATGGTCGCGGGCTTCGATAAGTATTTCCAGATCGCGCCGTGCTTCCGCGACGAAGATCCGCGCGCCGACCGTTCGCCCACCGATTTCTATCAGCTCGACATGGAAATGTCGTTTGTCACCCAGCAGGACGTGTTCGACACGATCCAGCCGGTGCTGCAGGGCGTGTTCGAGGAATTCGGCGGCGGCCGCAAGGTCGATACCGACTGGCCGCAGATTTCCCATGCCGACGCCGCGCTGTGGTACGGCACCGACAAGCCCGACCTGCGCAACCCGATCAAGATGCAGGTCGTCAGCGAACATTTCGCGGGTTCGGGCTTTGCGATCTTCGCCAAGCTGCTGGAACAGGAAGGCACCGAAATCCGCGCCATCCCGGCGCCTACTGGCGGCAGCCGCAAGTTCTGCGACCGGATGAACAAGTTCGCTCAGCAGGAAGGTCTGCCGGGGATGGGCTACATCTTCTGGCGCGATCAGGGCGAGGGCATGGAAGCCGCCGGTCCGCTGGCGAAAAACATCGGCCCGGAACGCACCGAGGCGATCCGCCAGCAGCTGGGCCTGGGCGTCGGCGACGCGGCCTTCTTCCTGGGCGGCAAGCCCAAAGCGTTCGAAGCCGTCGCGGGCCGCGCCCGCAATGTGATCGGCGAGGAACTGGGCCTGCTCGACAAGGATCGTTTCGCCTTCGCATGGATTGTCGATTTCCCGATCTTCCAGCTGGACGAAGAAAACGGCGGGCTGGATTTCGACCACAACCCGTTCTCGATGCCGCAGGGCGGTCTGGACGCGCTGCTGGGCGATCCGCTGCACGTGAAGGGCTATCAGTACGACCTGGCTTGTAATGGTTACGAGCTGGTGTCGGGCGCGATCCGGAACCACAAGCCGGAAATCATGTTCAAGGCGTTCGAACTGGCTGGTTACGGTAAGGACGAGGTGATGAAGCGCTTCGGCGGCATGGTCAACGCGTTCCAATACGGCGCCCCGCCGCACGGTGGTTGCGCCGCCGGTGTCGACCGCATCGTGATGCTGCTGGCCGATGAGGCGAACATCCGCGAAGTGGTGATGTTCCCGATGAACCAGCGCGCCGAGGACCTGATGATGAACGCGCCCAGCGATCCGACCTCGGACCAGCTGATGGAACTGGGCCTGCGGGTGATCCCGCAGGAGTGATCGGATTATTCGGGAAGAATATTCCCGGGTAAGATTCCTATGGCAAGAACGGGGCAGCCGCCACTGCGGCCTGCTCCGATCCTGCTGATCAATTTGTGTGTGCCGGTTGTGCTTGCCCCGAATTTGGCTGCGACTGTTTTGTCAGTTTCGTTGCCATCTTTGTCGAGACAAAATCCCAAGCTGTGGAAGTACTCGTTCGACAGTTCGCGGGTTACGATCACGCCAACGTCGATCACCCCTGCTTCAAAGAAGCTTCTGAAGGCGTAGAGATCGCGGTCATAGGTTTGATCTTTGCTGTTCCACTCATAGTCAAAGGCAACTCGCCCGAGCCAGAAATCGACCAAGTGGTTATGTATGTAGTCTTCGCGAAGGATCCTGTCGATCTCAGGCGCGTTTTCCCCTTTGCCAGCCTTCAGTTTGACCAGGAGGTCGGCTTCAATCCGCACCTCTTCGTAAAAACCGGCCTGGGCGGCTAGGCGGCCAAATCTTTCAGTCGCGGACATGCGATTGCCGCCGGGTGATCGAATCTCCGTTTCGGTGATGTGGAAATCCTTCAAAACGGAAATGATCGCCTGCAGTTCTTCTGGGGCGCGCTGTTGCAGAACGGCGGTCGCGCTGCGGTAGCTTTTAATGGAATATCTAGAGAGAATGTCTTGGTCGAAAGGGGCTTCGGCGTCTTCTTGTCTATCAAAGACAGCATCCGCAATGCTGCGTGCCAATCGTTTTACTCCGCTGCGACAGATGAATTGTAGCTGTATGTTTTCCAGCCGGGCTTATAATCAGCATCGGCTTGATTGCCCCAGACGGTCCACCCATCTCGGACGCCTCGGCCAAAGAGTTCTAGGAACGGTCCCCAAGAACAGCTTTCAATCAGTTCGTACTGTTCGTCCGGCTTTCTCGAATGTTCTCGCTTCCGGGTCTGCATCATGTTGACCTGCCGGCGGCCTGGCGCCAGCGTCCGTGCACTCTTTCCGCGTGTGCCGAACAGAAGGATTTCGGTCACATTGCGGAAATAGAACCCAACGCCACGACCATCTGATCCGCCATCCTTGCGGATCTTGTGCCAGATGATGTTCGACTTGTATTCGAAGCCCCAAGCCGAAAGAACCTGCAGCCCTTCTGGCAACAGCGCATTGGGCACCCACAGGTAGCAATGTGCCGTGTCTTCCAGGTGCTCAGCCACCGGAAGCGCGCAGATGTCTTCGAGGGTCATGGTCGGATATCTTGCAAGCCGCTTATGCTCAGGAGCGACTTTCCCAGTTCGATTGGTGAAGCGCCACGGTGGGTCCGCCATCACGCAGCCGAATTTGTCACCATTGAGGAATTTGAGTAAATCTTGTGAGGCAGGCTGGGTCATGTCCAACATATTGTCTTGATTTGCACTTGCTGTCATCTGGAACATTTTAAGAACATATCTCTTTCGCAAGAGTTAATTCAAGAAAAAATCTGCTGAAGACCATCTTATGGTCATGTGTCCGGCAGCACGCTGCTGATGGAAGGCTTGGCCTAAAAGTTAGGCTTCCAAACTCGGGGCAGTGCTCTACGTTCGTATTCAACGTTGTTAAAAGGATTGCCCGGTGAGTTTCGATCCCATCTTGGCGGAAAAACGCTTCGGCTACGGCCTGTCGCCCCGCGTTGCGGCGCCGGTCTCCGTCGCCGACATGCTGGCGCGGCTGCAGGGGCCGGATGAGGTCGCCGCACGTTTCCCGATCGAACCCTTCCCGGTCTTTCGCGCCCGGATGCTGGAAGCCATCACCCTGCGCAAGGACATGCGGCAGGTGCGGGGCACCGATGCGGCCAAGGCGCTGAAGAAGGACATTCAACTGGTCAAGAAGGCCGCGCGTGAGGAACACCGCCGCTGGCTGGCCCTGTCGCTGATCCGCCGGGCCTGGACCGGGGACGGGTTCCGCGAACGGCTGGCCGCGTTCTGGGCCGATCACTTCACCGCGCAGGGCAAGGCGGGGCTGCTGAAACGCGGCACCTCGCCCTATATCGAAGCCGCGATCCGGCCGCACCTGTCGGGGCGGTTCGCCGATCTGCTTTATGCCGTGACCACCAGCCCGTTGATGCTGCATTACCTTGATCAGGAAAATTCCATGGGGCCGGGCAGCCCCAAGGCGGAAAAGCGCGGTGCCAAAGCCGGGCTGAACGAAAACCTCGCGCGGGAATTGCTGGAACTGCACACGCTGGGCGTCGGCGCAGCCTATTCGCAAGAGGATGTGCGGCAGCTGGCGGAATTGCTGACCGGGCTGACCTTTGACGCCAATCAGGGTACCAAGTTCCGCAAGGATTTCGCCGAACCGGGGGCCGAAACAGTGCTGGGCAAACGCTATGGCGGCGGGCAGCCCGGGCTGGGCGATATCCGCGCGGTGCTGGAAGACCTGGCGGCGCATCCGGCCACGGCGGGGCATATCGCGCGTAAGCTGGCGGTGCATTTCACCTCCGACACGCCCGATCCCGATCTGGTGCGGGTTCTGACCGAGCGCTATCGCGATACCGGCGGCGACCTGGCGCAGGTTTACGAGGCGCTGCTGTCCCACCCGGCGGCCTGGGTGCCGGAGCTGTCGAACATCAAGCTGCCCGACGAATTCGTCGCCTCGGCGATGCGGGCCTTGGCGGTCGATCCGCAACTCTTCACCGGGATCGAGGACGGGCGCGAGCATGAAAAGCTGGTGCAGCGGCTGTTCCTGCAGCCGCTGCGGCTGATGGGCCAGCCCTGGCAGGACCCGCTGGGTCCCGATGGCTGGGCCGAGGACGACGCGGCCTGGATGACGCCGCAGGGATTGACCGCGCGGATGGAGTGGGCGCTGTCGGCGCCGGCCCGGATGTGCGATCCGCTGCCCGATCCGCGCGTCTTCGTCACCGACGCCCTGGGCCGCGACGCGCCCGAACCCGTCCGCTTCGCCGCCAAGGCGTCCGAGAACAAGCGCGAGGGGATCGCCCTGATCCTGGCCTCCCCCGCTTTCCAGCGCAAATGAGGGCCGACAGATGAGTGACAGCACGCTTTCCCGCCGCGCCTTCCTGACCCGCACGGCCATTCTGGGCTGCTCAGCGGCGGCCAGCCCTCTGCTGACCCCGGTCAGCCTGGCCTCGGCGCCCTGGGATAACCGGCTGGTGGTGATCATCCTGCGCGGCGCGATGGACGGGCTGGACGTGGTGCAGCCCTATGGCGATCCGGCGCTGGCCGGGTGGCGGCGCACCCTGTCGGCAGGCCCGCAAAATGGCGCGCTGGACCTGGACGGGTTCTTCGCCCTGCACCCGGCGCTGGCGCCGCTTTACCCGCTGTGGCAGGCGAATGACCTGGGCTTTGCCCATGCGGTATCCACCCCCTATCGCGACAAGCGCAGCCATTTCGACGGGCAGGACCTGCTGGAGGCGGGCACCGCCAATCTGGGCCCCGCCGCGGGGCGCGACGGCTGGCTGAACCGGCTGTTGCAGACCCAGCCGGGGATGTCGGCCGAAACCGCCTATGCGATCGGGCATGACAACATGCTGCTGCTGTCGGGCGCGGCACCGGTGGCGAACTGGTCGCCCGACGTGGCGCTGAAGCTCAGCCCGCAGGGCGCGCGGCTGGCCGAATTGGTGATGCATGACGACCCGCTTTTCCGCGATGCCTTCGCCGAGGCGCAGATGCTGTCGGGGTCGATGCAGGCGATGGAACAGCAGGCGATGATGGCTTCGGAGATGATGGCGGGCGACATGCAGGGCATGGCCGGGATGGCTGCCGCGCCGAAGGGACAGGCGAAGGGGATCGAGCTGATCGCGGAATTCACTGCCAAGCGGCTGCGGGCCGATACCCGTATCGCGTCCTTTTCCATCGGCGGCTGGGATACCCATGACGGGCAGGAACGCGCCCTGTCGCGGGCGCTGCAGCAGCTCTCGACCGCGATCCTGACGCTGAAGGCGGAACTGGGACCGCATTGGAAGAAGACCGCCGTTCTGGCGATGACCGAATTCGGCCGGACGGCAAAGGAAAACGGCACCAAGGGCACCGATCACGGCACCGGCGGCGCGATGCTGATGGCGGGCGGCGCGGTGCGTGGCGGGCGGGTCTACGGCGCCTGGCCGGGGTTGTCCGAGGCCGATCTGTATGAGCGCCGCGACCTGATGCCGACCGGCGACGTGCGCGCCTATGCTGGCTGGGCGATGCGCGGTCTGTTCGGGCTGGACCGGGCGGTGGTGAAACAGGCGGTGTTCCCGGGGCTCGACCTCGGTACCGATCCTAAGCTGCTGCGATAAGGCCCGGTCCGCCATTCCCCCTTTTCTTTCGCCCGGGTCCCGCGTTAGCGTCGGCCCGATTGGAAAGAGGAACGCGACATGACCGAACAGCGCAGACTGGGCGACCCGGTCCCGGATTGGAAACCCTGCCCGGCGCCGTCGGGGGCGGTGCTGGAAGGGCGCTATGCCCGGCTGGAACGGCTGTCGGCGGAACGCCACGCGGCGCTTTTGTTCGGCGCCTTCGAGGGCCATGACGCGGTGTGGGATTACATGGGCTACGGCCCGTTCCATTCCGCGGCGGCCTATCACCGCTGGGTGCGCGAGATGGAGGCGGGCGACGATCCGCTGTTCTATGCCATCAAGGATGTCGAGGCGGGGGCGTTCGGCGGCGTCGCCAGCTTCTTGCGGATTGTTCCGGCGATGGGGGTGATCGAGCTGGGCCATATCAACCTGTCGCCGTCGCTGCAGAAAACCCGCGCCGCGACCGAGGCGTTTTTCCTGATGATGCAATGGGCGTTCGAAAACGGCTATCGCCGGTTCGAATGGAAATGCGATGCCAACAACATGGGATCGCGCCGCGCCGCACAGCGGTTGGGGCTGAGTTACGAGGGCGTGTTCCGCCAGCACATGATCGTCAAGGGCCGCAACCGCGACACCGCCTGGTTCGCCGCCACCGACAAGGACTGGCCCGCGCTGGCCGAGGCGTTCCGCGTCTGGCTGTCGCCGGGCAATTTCGACGCGGGCGGGCGGCAGGTGGAAAGCCTGAGCGACCTGACCGCGCTGGTCCGGGTCGCGTCAGACCCGGCGCTCTGATCCCGGCGCGGCGTTCAGCCGGTCCTGCACCAGCGCCGCGATCCTTGCCGCCGGGCCGCGGCAGGCGCGGTGCTGCATCCGCGCGATGGTCAGCGCCTCGCCCGCCGATTGCAGCGCCAGATCACCGGCGCTGCGGGCGATGCCGGTGAGGAACTGGGCGATGTAATCCAGCACCTTGCCCTCGGGTGCGCCGTTCAGCAGTTCGGCCACATGGATCAGGTCTTCGCGATAGCTTTGAGCGCCGGGGCGGATCACGTCATCGTTGACGATGCGCGGGCCCATCGGGCGGCAGGCCTCGGGCAGCTGCGACAGGATCAGTTCCTGGAAATTCGCCAGGCTCGCCACCGGTTTCGGCAGGAACCCGTCGGCCCCGGCCTTGATCACCGCATCGCCCGCATCCTCATCCCCGCTGGTGCCCAGGATGATGCCGATGCGCGGGCTGGCCCGGTGCAGCCGCGCGATCAGCCGGGTGCCGTCGCCGTCGGGCAGGCCCAGATCGACGATGATGACCGAGGGGCGGTAGAGGCCCAGATGCCGATCCGCCTCGGCCAGGGTGCCCACCTGGCGCAGACGCGCGCCGCTGCGCAGCGCCATCAGCCGCAAGGCGTCGCTGGCGTAGCGGCTGTCCTCGACCGCCAGAAGCGTCAGGCCCAGCAAGGGCCGCGCCGGGTTGGGAAAGCTGGCCGATTGGAAAAAATCGCGGTCGTCCATTCTGCTGTCCTCCATGCGGAAAGGCGGATCAGAATGACGCTGCGTCGGCTAAGGCTGCGTTAACGGGCGGGTCCCTCTGCGGCCGCCTGACGCTTGCGTCGTGGCGCGGCAGCCCGCATAAGGGCTGCAAGCATTGACCGAGAGGAGACCCCGAAATGATTGGCCGCCTGAACCATGTCGCCATCGCCGTTCCGGACCTGGAAGCGGCGTCGGAACAATACCGCACCGCGCTTGGCGCCAAGGTCGGGGAACCGCAGGACGAACCCGATCACGGCGTCACCGTGGTGTTCATCGAACTGCCCAACACCAAGATCGAACTTCTCTACCCGCTGGGCGACGACAGCCCGATCAAGGGGTTCCTGGAAAAGAACCCGTCGGGCGGCATCCACCACGTCTGCTACGAGGTCGACGACATCATCGCCGCGCGCGATCACCTGAAGGAAACCGGCGCCCGCGTTCTGGGCACCGGCGAACCCAAGATCGGCGCCCATGGCAAGCCGGTGCTGTTCCTGCACCCGAAGGATTTCAACGGCTGCCTGGTCGAGCTGGAGCAGGTCTGATGGGTCCGACTTCTGCAATCGTCCTGTTCGCGGTGATCTGGTTCATGACCTTTTTCATCGTGCTGCCCATTCGCCTGAAAACTCAGGGCGACGTGGGCGAAATCGTGCCCGGCACCCAGGCCGGCGCGCCGCATGAACATAACCTGAAGAAAAAGGCGCTGATCACCACGGCCATCGCCATCGTGCTGTGGTGCGTCATCGCGGGGATCATCCTCAGCGGGCTGATCACCGTGCGCGATATCGACTGGTTCCACCGGATGTCTACGCCCGAGCTGTGAGCTTGTGATAGATATGGGTGAAGGTCGCGGCGCCCAGGATCGGGATCAGCAGGTTCACCAGCGGCACTGACAGCGGCACTGCCATCAGCGCCCCCGCGGCCCAGATCGTGCCCCGGTGGCGCTTGCGCAGCTTCACCGCCTCGGCCCGCCCGACCCGGCGGATCGCGGCGAGGGTGAAATATTCCATCCCCAGAAGATAGCCGTTCAGCCCCCAGAAGATGATCATGATCCCCACCGGCAGCACCGCGTAAAGCAGCAGCGCCAGGATGTTGGCGGCCACGATCACGCCGAGGAAATTGACGGTATCCTTCACCGCCTCGAAGAAACCGACATGATGCGGTTCGGGCAGCTGCGGGTAATGCCGGTCCTCGACCGCCTGCGCGACTTCGTCGAGGAACATCGAGGTGATCGCCGAGGCCACA
The DNA here is from genome assembly GCF_009857745.1 of Thalassovita mangrovi. Lineage (GTDB taxonomy): Bacteria > Pseudomonadota > Alphaproteobacteria > Rhodobacterales > Rhodobacteraceae > Thalassobius > Thalassobius mangrovi. The sequence goes on along the minus strand of NZ_WWEN01000007.1, from coordinate 52,234 downwards.
GGCACCATCAGGAACACCGACAGCACCATCATCACCAAAAAGCTCGACCAGCTCAGCAGATCGTCGAGCCAGGTCACTTCGCCGATCAGCGGGATCACCGCCGTGTCGCCGACCATGACCTGCAGGATCCACAGCAGGGCGGCGAAGACCGCCACCAGCAGCGCGAAGGTCAGACCCACGCCCAGCATCAGCACCTTGCGGAACCGGCGGTCGCCGATCTGGCCGAGCGCGGCGAAGAAGGACGAAAAGATTATTCCGATAGCCATTGGGTGATCTTCTCCAGATCGGGGCGGGGGCGTTCGGGCGGCACGGAGGTTTCGGTGCCGATATGGATGAAGCCGGCGATGCGTTCGTCTTCCGACAGGCTCAGCGCCTCGATCATGAAGCCGCGGTCGTGGCTGGGCCAGCCCGACAGCCAGTTGGCGCCCCAGCCGGTGACCAGCGCCGCGTTCAGCATCGCCAGGCAGGCGGCCCCGGCGGAATAGGTCAGTTCCAGCGCCGGGACCTTATCGTTGGGCTTGATGATTTCGATCACCGCCACGGCCAGGTTGCCGTTGGCGAACTGGTTCACGCCTTTGGCGATCCGGTCCTCTTCCAGGCCCAGGGCCTCGCCCCGGGTCTGCGCGATGCCCGCCAGCCGGGTCAGCGCGGGTTTTTCCAGCACGATGAAGCGCCAGGGTTCCAGCTTGCCGTGATCGGGCGTGCGCGCGGCAGCGGTCAGGATCGGCGTCAGTTCCTCGCGCGTCGGCACCGGCGCGGTCAGCGTCTTGGCCGGGCGAGACCGGCGGGTCAGCAGGAATTCGAGAACTTCGGGATTGTGGTCTGGCATGGCTTCGCTTCGCGTTTGGGGTCCGTGCCTTATGTCGGCGCTGCGCGAGGATGGGTCAAGCCATGCGGGGAAACAATTTGGCGCTGTGGGCTTTATCGGTGAAGGCCGCCGCTGAGATAGCGCAGCCCGCTGTCGACGATCACCGTGACGATCCGCTTGCCCGGTCCCAGCTGCCGCGCGCGCTCTAGCGCCGCCCAGACATTGGCGCCCGATGTGACGCCGCCCAGGATGCCTTCCTGCCGGGCCAGCGCGCGGGCGGCGGCAAAGGCATCTTCGTCCTTCACCGCGATCACATCGTCGATCAGATCGCGCCGCAGGATGGTCGGCACGAAGGACAGCCCGATGCCTTCCAGCTTGTGCGTGCCGCCGGTATCGCCGCCCGAGATATTGCGCACGTGATAGGGTTCGACACCGATCACCCTTGTGGTCGGATCATGCGCCTTCAGCATCTCGGCATTGCCCGAAATGCAGCCGCCGCCGCCCACCGCCATGACGAATTCGTCGACCGGCCCGTCGATCTGGGTCAGGATTTCGCAGCCCATGCCATGATAGCCGCGCTTGTTGTCCATGTTGTTGACCTGATCGGGCCAGAAGGTGCCGGGATCGCCCGCCAGTTCCTTTGCTCGCGCGATCATCCGGTCGATCACCCCGGCGGTCAGCACGCCGCCCTCGGCATGGATAATTTCCACCTCGGCGCCATAGGCGCGCATGGTTTGCAACTTTTCCTCGGAAAACCCGTTCGACGACACGAAATGCGCCGGGTAGCCGCGCATCGCGCAGACCATCGCCAGCGACGAACCGGTGCTGCCGCCGGTATATTCCACCACCCGGCCGCCCGGTTTCAGATCGCCGCGCCTCTCGGCGGCTTCGATCATCGACAGCGCCATCCGGTCCTTCATGCTGCCGGTGGGATTGGCGCCTTCCCATTTGACATAGACATCGGCGCAATCCGGGCCGGTCAGGTGGCGCAGCTTGATCAGGGGGGTGTTGCCGATGGCGGTCATGGCGGGGCCTTTCGGGTGGGTGGCGGATAGTGACTTGCATATTTAAAGTCACTATTCCGGTCAAGCTTCCATTTTTAAAGTCACTCGTATAGATTGGTGCAAACCGCCCGCGACGGAGCCCTCATGTCACAGCCGCAACACGATTTTCGATCCGCCTGCTCGATCGCCCGCACGCTGGAACTGCTGGGCGACAAATGGACCTTGCTGGTGGTGCGCGACCTGATGTGGCACGGCAAGCATACGTTCCAGCAGCTGCAGGGCAGCGCCGAACGCATGCCCGCCAACCTGCTGTCGCAGCGGCTGAAACGGCTGATGGATTGGGGGCTGGTGCGGCGCGAGGCCTATCAGGACCGGCCGGTGCGTTACCAATACCACCTGACCGAGGAAGGCCGCAGCCTGGAACCGGTGCTGCTGCAGATCATGGCCTGGGGCCATGATCATCTGGGCGGCGGGCTCTACGATCCGCAGCAGGGCAGGACCGTCGCCGACGCACGGGATTAGCGGGCCGGATCACATCTGGTTCCCGGCCCGGGGACTTACAGCCCGAATTCCGCCGCCATGTCGCCGATCAACCCGCTGATGAACGCATCGAAACGCGCGTTGGGTTGCCGCGTCTTGACGGTTTCGGCCATCGGGTCAACCGCGCGGATGGCGCTGCCCGACAGCTGTTCCAGCGTGGCGTGGCCGCAGAACGGGACATAGACCTCGGAATAGCCGCCCTCGTGCACCATCACCAGCTTGCCGCCGCACAGATCGTCGGCGGCCTGCATCACCTGCCGGGTCATGTCGCGGTAGGTTTCGGGGGTGCACAGCATCCGCCCCAGTTCGTCGTAGATGCTGGCGTCGAAACCGCAGGCGACGATGATCACGTCGGGTTTGAAGCGCGCCAGCGCGGGCAGCACGATCCGTTCCATCGTTTCCAGGTAACCGACATGGCCGACGCCCGGCGGCAGCGGGATGTTCATGTTGAACCCTTCGCCCTTGCCGGTGCCGCGCTGATCGATATCGCCGGTATCGAGCGGGTAATTGTGTTCCTGGTGGATGGAAATCGTCAGCACGTCGTCACGGTCGAGGAACACCGCCTCGGTGCCGTTGCCGTGATGCACGTCCCAGTCGACCACCGCAAAACGCTGCGCCAGCCCGGCGGCCTTGGCCGCCTCGATCGCGATACCGATATTGTTCAGCAGGCAGAACCCGTTCGGCCAGTCCGGCAGGCAGTGATGCCCCGGCGGGCGCGACAGCGCATAGGCCCGGTCCAGATCGCCGCGCAACACGTCGAACAGCGCCGCCTTGGCCAGCCCCGCCGACAGCGCGGCGGTTTCGAACCCGCCGCGCAGGAACGGGGTGCGCAAGCCCAGCTCGCCGCCGCCCTGATCGGACACCTCTTTGAATTCGCGCAGGAAGCTTTCGGGATGCACCCGCGCCAGGTCTTCCCACTCGGCGGCGGGGGCGTGGCGCATCGAAAGATCATTCGACAGGCCGGTCACGTCCATCAGGTTTTTCAGCCGCCGCTTGGTTTCGGGATTTTCGGCCAGCCCGCCGGCCGCCAGCGGCTGCACATGCCCGCCCAGCGGAAAGGTCACAGCGTAATCGCCGCCGGCATGCCAGAAACAGCGTTCATCCCAATAAAAGCCAGTGCGCATCGTCATCCCCTGTTTGTTCGTTGCGGTCACTATCGGGGCCGAGAACGGGGATGTCCATGCCGTCCAAACCCGCTATGGTCGCCCCGGAACGGAAGGAAAGACGCAATGGCGAAGGACGATCTCAGCCACCTGGCGGTGGAGGGCAGCGAAATCGCGGTGCGGGTGACGCCGAAAGCGTCGCGCAACAAGATCGTGACCGAAGAGGGGCAGATTCGCGTCTATGTCACCACCGTCCCCGAGGACGGCAAGGCCACGGCAGCGGTTCAGAAGCTGCTGGCCAAGGCGATGGGGATCGCCAAGTCGCGGCTGGTTCTGGTGCGCGGGCAGACGTCGCGCGACAAGGTGTTCCGGGTCGAATAGGCCGGGGCCGGTGCTTGCCGGAAGGAATTATTCCTTGTCGGTCGGGCGCAGCTTGTACACCCCTTCCGGCAGGTCCAGCGCCGCGGCCAGTTCTTCCAGCTGCGACAGCGAGAAGGTGATCTTCTGCACCGTGTCGAGCCGGGCGTCATATTGTTCGAGCGTCACGCAATCCTCAAAGGCGTTGATGGTGACGTCCTCCTGCAGGGGCGTATTGCCCTCGTCGATCAGGGTGACGACCGTGGCGTCGAAATCGTGTTCGATGGTAAACATGGGCAAAGGATACGCGATCGCGTGGCCCAGGCAAGCGCGATCTGGCCGCGCCGGGCTGGTCAACCGTCCGCGGCATGCTAAAACGGTCGGGCAGACAGAAGGAAACCCGATGCGTCTATTCCTCATCCTTGCCGTTGCCTTCGGGCTTGCGGGCTGCATGGAGGTCCCGGCAGGGGCGGAACGGCCGGCACCGGAGGCCGCGGCGGAAAAGGCGCCGGTGAAACCGTCGGCGCAGGCGGCGCGGATGTTCGTCGAGGTGGCGCAGGCGGTCGAACCGGTGGCCGAGGCGCAATGCCGCGAACTGGCGCCCGGCATCAATTGCGACTTCAAGATCGTGGTCGACAACAAGGATGGCGGCGAGGCCAATGCGCATCAGTTCCTGACCCGCGGCGGCCGTCCCATTCTGATGTTCAACTTCGGCCTGATCAACATGGTGCGCAATTCCGACGAACTGGCCTTCGTCATGTGCCACGAAGCGGCGCATCACATCGCCGGGCATCTGGCGATGCAGGAAATCAATGCCCGCCAGGGGGCGGCGGTATTGGCCGAATTGGCCTCGGCCAATGGCGCCAGCACGAAGGAGATCCGCGAGGCGCGCGAACTCGGCGCGACCCTGGGCGCGTTGCAATATTCCAAGGAATTCGAGCTCGAGGCGGATGAGCTGGGCACGATCATCACGCTGCGGGCGGGATATAATCCGATGATCGGGGCGCGGTTTTTCAACCGCCTTCCCAATCCTGGCGACAAGATGCTGGGCACCCATCCGCCGAATTCCGCCCGGGTCGAGGCGGTCAGACGCACGGCGAAGAATTACCTCGCCTCCGAGTTCGTGGCGGATTTTCAGTAACATGCTGCAGTTGGAAAACGTCGTCAGCGACCGCGGGTCGCGCTATGCCGTGTCGGGCGGGCCGGTCAAAGGCCCCGACGATATCGCCGCCTTCCTGAAAGAGCTCAAGCGGCATAAGAAATACGCCAAGGCCACCCATAACAGCTGGGCGGTGTTGCAATCGGACGGCACGCAGCGCAAGGGCGATGATGGCGAAAGCGGCGCCGGCAACGTGATCCTGCGGATGCTGGAACGCGACGGCGTCACCGATCATATCGTCGTGGTCACCCGCTGGTATGGCGGCAAGCATCTGGGCGGCGACCGGTTTCGCCATGTGCAGACCTGCGTGAAGGCCTATCTCGACGCGCTGTGACCGGCGCCGCCTGCCTCGGCGCTGCCCATGTATTGATCCGTATCAAGGACGCTCCCGCCGATTCTGACTAGTGTTTTAAGCGTCAAAGGGAGGTTTGATACAATGAAACGGCTCGGCGATCGCACGCAACATTACTGGCTGGCCCAACGCATGGCCAAGACCACCGGGACCGATCTGGTGGGCGCCTATGATGCGGGTGATCTGAGCCAGGACCAATGGGCCGAGATTATCGAGGCCTGCCGCGGCTGCGATTGGACCGAGGGCTGCGAACGCTGGCTGGCCAGGACCGAAAGCGCCGGTGACGCGCCCGCCGGGTGCCCCAATTGCGGTGCCTATCTGGAGATCAGGCAATCCGCGGCCAAAGGAGGCTGACATGGGTATAGTGACGCCGCTTGGCGATCCAGTTCTGCATTTCTGGCTGACGCGCTCGGTGGCGCGCAGCATCGGGCTGAGCCTGACCGACGCGATGAGCGAAGGCCGGCTGACGCCGCAGGAATATTCCGAAATGGTGACCCGCTGCCGCCAATGCCCCTTCGTGTCGCAATGCGAGGGCTGGCTGGCCGAAAACGGCGCCGGTGCCGAGGCGATCCCGGACAGGTGCGTCAATGCCACCCGGCTGAACGGTCTCAGGCAGCAACGCCGGGGGCGATCCGCGGATAGCGCTTGATCGATCCGCGCCGCCGGTCCATCATCGCAGGCCGGAGGGGTGAATGCTGTATTTCTTCAAACGCTTGCGGCTCAGGATCATCTGGAGCTGGGCCGGTTGCCGCGACACCTGGCGCAACGAATATTCGTTCCGCAGCTGGGTCTGGGCCAATCTGGTCTCGGCCGCGCTGGCCTTCATCCTGCCGCTGACCGGGGCGGAACGGGCGCTGATCCTGGCGCTTGGCATTCTGGTTATGGCGGCGGAGCTGTTCAACACCGCGATCGAAAACGCGGTGGATGACATTTCGACCGAGGAACGCGACCTGGCGCGGCGCGCCAAGGATGCCGGATCGGCAGGCGTCGCCGTGGCGGCGACCGCCGCCGGGGTGGCATGGCTGGCGGTGCTGATCTGGTGAGGGGCTGAGCTATCAGGGTGATAGCTGGAATATCAAAACGAAGGGCAGCCCCCGCCCATGGGGGCGGTCGGGTGCTGCTCGGCCTGCAGCCGGGCGGGTGATCTGATTTTGGCGTGAGGCTTGAAGTCCAGGTTTCTCAGGGTGTGAAAATCAACCCTTCAACCGGCCCCACAAATCGTATTCCCCGGCCTCGTCCACCTCGACCGTCACGATATCGCCGACCGACAGGTTCTCGAACCCTTCGTCGATGAACAGGTTGCCGTCGATTTCCGGCGCGTCGGCCTTGGTGCGGCAGGTGGCGCCCTCCGCGTCGATCTCGTCGATGATCACGTCCATCACCTGGCCCACCTTGGCTTCCAGCTTGGCCTCGGAAATCTCCTGCGCCTTGGCCATGAAGCGTTCCCAACGCTCCTGCTTGACCTCGTCGGGCACGTGATCCTCAAGCGCGTTCGACCGCGCCCCCTCGACGTTTTCGTATTGGAAGCAGCCGACGCGATCGAGCTGCGCCTCGTCCATCCAGTCCAGCAGGGTCTGGAATTCCTCTTCCGTCTCACCCGGGTAACCCACGATGAAGGTGGACCGCAGGGTGATCTCGGGACAGATCGAACGCCATTCGGCGATCCGGTCCAGCGTGCGTTCCGCCGCCGCCGGGCGCGCCATCCGTTTCAGCGTCGCCGGGTGGGCGTGCTGGAACGGGATGTCGAGATAAGGCAGCACCAGCCCGTCCGCCATCAGCGGGATCAACTCGCGCACGAACGGGTAGGGATAGACGTAATGCAGCCGCACCCAGGCGCCAAGCGATCCCAGGTCACGCGCCAGATCGACGATATGCGACCGGTGCCCGCGTTCCGACCCGTGCTGCCGGTCCAACCCATAGGCCGAGGTGTCCTGCGAAATCACCAGCAGTTCCTTGACGCCGCTTTCCACCAGCTTTTCCGCCTCGCGCACCACCGCGAAGGCCGGGCGGCTGGCCAGCTTGCCGCGCATGTCGGGGATGATGCAGAATTTGCACTTGTGATTGCAGCCCTCGGAAATCTTCAGATAGCTGTAATGGCGCGGGGTCAGCTTGACGCCGCTGGCGGGCAGCAGATCGACGAACGGGTCGGGATCGGGCGGCACCGCGCCATGCACCGCGTCGAGCACTTGTTCGTATTGATGCGGGCCGGTGACGGCCAGAACCTTGGGATGCACGCCGGTGATGTATTCCGGCTCCGCGCCCAGACAGCCGGTGACGATCACCTTGCCGTTTTCGTTCAGCGCCTCGCCGATCGCTTCCAGGCTTTCGGCCTTGGCGGAATCCAGGAACCCGCAGGTGTTCACGATCACCGCGTCGGCACCGGCGTAATCGGCGCTGATGCCATAGCCTTCGGCGCGCAGCCTGGTCAGGATGCGTTCGCTGTCGACCAATGCCTTGGGACAGCCCAGCGACACCATGCCGATGGTCGGCTGGCCGTGGCGGGGCGTGTCGCTGATGCGGGCGCGCGGGGCGAGGTCGGGGCGGAGTTCTGGCGGATTGCTGGTCATGACGCGCATATAGGGGGTCGATGGGGCCCATGCAAAGGGATTTGCGGCAACCGGTCGCGCAGTCGCAGCATTCCCGTTGTTGCCGCCTGCGCGCTGTTCTAACCTGATTCACGAAACATTTTCGCAAGGGGGCTGCGATGCGTTGGGTTTTCCGTTTGATCGGTTTCGTCTTTGTCCTGATCGGCGTGGCGCTGATCGGGGTGATTTTCCTGCCCGGCGATAGGATCGCGCAGGTGGCGGCGGATCAGATCCGGGCGCAGACCGGGCGCGAGGTGGTGCTGAAGGGCGACAGCAAGGCCAGCTTCTACCCCGTCTTGGGGATTTCCACCGGGGCGCTTGAGATCGCCAATGCCGATTGGTCCAAGGCAGGCCCGCTGATCAAGGCGGACAGCCTGAAGGTGGGCGTCGATCCGATGGCGCTGATCGGCGGCGAAGTGAAGATCATCGGGCTGGAAGCGGTCAATCCCGAAATCCTACTGGAAAAAGCCGCCGACGGGCGGGTGAACTGGCAGCTGGGGGTCGAGGGCGTGGCGCCTTCGGGCCAGCCCTCGGGCAGCAGCAACGCGCTGGCGCTGTCGCTCGACCGGGCGCTGATTTCCGGCGGCGTGCTGCGCTATGTCGATCACGGCACGGGGCAGGAAACCCGGGTGAATGATATCGCGCTCGACCTGCGCTGGCCGGAATACCACGGCGCGGCGAGCCTTGAGGCCTCGGCCCGGCCCGAAGGGGCGGGGGCGCTGTCGGTGAGCGGGACGATTGCCGACCTGGCGGCGCTGATCGAGGGCGAGGTGACCGGGGTCACGCTCAAGGCGAGCGCCAAGGGCGGCACGGTCGATTTCGACGGGCGCGCCGGGTTGCCGGCGCAGGCGCAGGGCCGGGTGGCGGCGGATCTGTCCGATACCGGGGCCTTCCTGGCCTCGCTGGGCGTTGCCGGGGTGGAGTTGCCGCAGGGGCTGGGCCGGCGGGCGAAGGCGCAGGCCGATTTGACGCTGACCGCTGAACAACGGCTGAGCCTGCGCGACCTGGCCCTGACGCTGGACCAGAACGGGTTTGCGGGCGAGGTGGATGTCGATCTGGCCGCTGCCGTGCCCAACGTGACGGCGAAACTGTCGGCCGGGGTTCTGGACCTGTCCGGTCTTGGCGGGTCGGGGGGATCGGGCGGCGCGTCGGGCTGGTCGAAAGCGCCGATCGACGCCAGCGCGCTGGGCGCGTTCAACGGGCAGGCCACGCTTGGGCTGGCGGGGCTGCGCGTCGCGGGCCTCAGCTTCGGTGAAACCGGGCTGGGCATCACCGTGGACCGGTCGCGGGCCGAACTGGCGCTGAACCGGATGGCGGGCTATTCCGGCGCGCTGTCGGGGACGCTGGCGGTCAATAACCGCAAGGGGCTGAGCGTCGGCGGCAACCTGAAGGCCAGCGGCGTGGAGATGCAGCAATTGCTGGACGACCTGGCCGGGATCGACCGTTTTACCGGTCAGGCCGATGCCAATGTCAACTTCCTCGGTGCCGGCAGCTCGGTTCATGCGATCATGAATTCGCTGTCGGGCAAGGGTGGCATCGCGATGGGGCGGGGCACGATCAAGGGGATCGATCTGGACAGTCTGATGCGCAAGGGGCTGGCCACCGGCGGCACCACCGTGTTCGATCAGCTTTCGGCCAGTTTCACGATGGACAAGGGCAACCTTTACAACAAGGACCTGGTGCTGAAACTGCCGGTGATTTCGGCCACGGGCGAGGGCCGCGTGGGTCTGGGCGCGCAGGATATCGATTACCTGTTCACCCCCAAGGCGGCCAGCGCCGACAGCGAAGGCGGAGTGGTCATCCCGGTGCGGATCAGGGGGCCGTGGTCGGGGCCGAAAATCTGGCCCGATCTGGAAAAGGCGATCGACCTGAACCTGCAGGACGAAAAGAAGGCGCTGAAGGACAAGGCCGAAACCAAGCTGAAGGAAAAGCTGGGCGTCGAGACCCAGGAGGGCGAAAGCCTTGAGGACGCGGTAAAGAAGAAGCTCGAGGACGAGGCGGTGAAGGGGATCTTCAACCTGCTGAACAAGTGATCAGCTGCGCAGCCCGGTCTCATACAGCAAGCCGCGCCGCTTGGCCTCGTAATAATATCCCTTGGCGTACCACATGACCGCCCGGTCTTCGCTGCCATCCGACACCATCCAGGCGCCGCGCAGGTATTTGACCGCGTATTTCAGGTTGGTTTCGGCGTCCAGCAGGTCGCTGGGGGTGCCGCGGAACCCCATGCCGCGCGCGGTCTGCGGCAGGATCTGCATCAGCCCGTAATAGGGGCCGTTGCGGGCGCCGGGGCGATACATGCTTTCGCGCTGGACCACCTTGTGCACCAGGCTACGCGGCACCTCGTAATGATCGGCGTATTTATTGATCAGGCCGCGCAATTCGGGGGTCTCATTAGGATAGAGCCGCGGGGCGGAGTTCTGCGTCGAGCGGGTTTCGCGCGGATGGCCGCCGCAGGCGGTCAGCGCGGTGGCGGAAAGAAGCAACAAAGCGGCGCGGCGCGAATAGATCGTCATGGCGGATTCTCCTGCGGTCAGACGGGAGGGTACAGCGCGGCGGGATGGCAGGACAGGGGCGCGTGTCGGGCAAGGCGGCTTTCCGCCGGTGAGGCTGCGCTGGAGTTGTGGCTCCCAGCCCGAAACAGCGGCGCTTGCGCTGCCCTCTATTGCACTTGAGAATGCTTGCCGATGACTAGGCCCGGCCCGGAACGAGGCCGAAGGCCGCCGGGCCAGCGCCAGTCCGCCCGGACGGGCTGGCGCTTTGGTGAGGTTGGCTCTGACGCCGATGGGGCAAGCGGTTGTGGCAGGCATAAACTGCCATGCTCAAGCGGTGCGCAGCGCCATCCCGCGGACTGGCGCTGGCCCGGCTTCGCGTTTCGTCCCTCAGACCCCGAGGCACCAGCGCATGACGGCCTTTTGCGCGTGCAGCCGGTTTTCCGCCTCGTCGAAGATCACCGAATGTGGCCCGTCCATCACCGCGCTGGTCGCTTCGTCGTCGCGATGCGCGGGCAGGCAGTGCATGAACAAGGCGTCGGGCTTGGCGTGGCTCATCAGCTCTTCGTTGACCTGATAGGGCCGCAGCTGGTTGTGGCGACGTTCGCGGGCCGATTGCGGATCGTGCATGCTGACCCAGGTATCGGTCACCACCAGATCGGCGCCTTTTACGGCGGCGACGGGATCGCGCACGATATCGACCTTCGATCCCTTGGCGCGGGCTTCCTCGACGAACACCATTTCGGGATCGAGCGGCGGCGGGCCCGAGAAGGTCAGGTCGAAGCCGAACTGGCCTGCGGCATGGGCGAAGGAGGCGAAGACGTTGTTGCCGTCGCCGCACCACACCACCTTCTTGCCCGCGATCGGCCCGCGATGTTCCTCGAAGGTCTGGATATCGGCCATGATCTGGCACGGATGGGTGCGGTCGGTCAGACCGTTGATCACCGGCACGGAGGCGTATTCGGCCATTTCCTGCAGGGTCTGTTCCTCGAAGGTGCGGATCATGATCAGGTCGACATAGCGCGACAGCACCCGCGCGGTATCGGCGATGGTTTCACCGTGCCCCAGCTGCATGTCGGCGCCCGACAGCACCATGGTCTGGCCGCCCATCTGGCGCACGCCCACGTCGAAGCTGACCCGGGTCCGGGTCGAGGGTTTTTCGAAGATCAAGGCGACCATCCGGCCATCGAGCGGCTGTTCATCGTCGGGGGCGCCTTTCGGGCGGCCGTTGCGGGCGGTTTTCATCGCCTTGGCGCTGTCGATCATCGACCGCAGGTCTTCGGGGCTGGTGGTGTTGATATCGAGAAAATGGGTCATCGTTTTGTCTTTCGTCGGAGTGGGGGAGGGGGCGCTGCCCCCGCCGTTGAAAATCGGAGATTTTCAACGACTCCCCCGGGATATTTTTGAACAGAAGAAGATCAGGCCAAGCTTTGCGCCGCCTTGTCGAGACGGGCGAGCGCCTCGTCGATTTCTTCGTCGCTAAGGTTGAGCGGCGGCAGCAGGCGGATCACGTTATCGGCGGCCGGAACGGTGATCACCAGGTTGTCGTAACCGGCATTGACCACGTCCATGTTGGTGACCTTGCATTTCAGCCCCAGCATCAGCCCAGATCCGCGCACGCATTCGAAGACGGACGGATGCGCGGCGACCAGCCCTTCGAGCTTCTGCCGGAACAACCCGGCGCGGGCGCGCACGGAATCGAGGAAATCGGCGTCGGAGACGATATCCATCACCGCGGCCCCCACGGCGCAGGCCAGCGGGTTGCCGCCATAGGTCGACCCGTGGGTGCCCGCGGTCATGCCGCTGGCGGCGTCCTCGGTGGCCAGCACGGCGCCGAGCGGGAAGCCGCCGCCGATGCCCTTGGCGACCATCATGATGTCCGGCGTGATGCCGGCCCATTCATGGGCGAACAGCTTGCCGGTCCGGCCCATGCCGCATTGCACCTCGTCGAGGATCAGCAGGATGTCGTTGGCGTCGCAGAGTGCGCGGATCGCCTTCAGGTCGGCATCGGGCAGCGGGCGGATGCCGCCTTCGCCCTGCACCGGTTCGATCAGGATCGCGCCCACCGTGTCGGTGATCGCGGCCTCGAGCGCGTCGCGGTCGTTCCAGGGCAGGTGGACGAAGCCGGGCAGGATCGGGCCGAAGCCCTTGATCATCTTTTCCGATCCGGCGGCGGCGATCCCGGCCGAGGAACGGCCGTGGAACGAGCCCTCGAAGGTGATGATGTCGGTCTTGTCCGGCTGGCCTTTGTCGTACCAGTATTTGCGCGCCATCTTGACCGCCAATTCGCAGGCCTCGGTGCCCGAATTGGTGAAGAAGACGGTGTCGGCGAAGGTGGCGTCGACCAGCTTGTCGGCCAGGGCCTGCTGCTGCGGGATGTTGTAGAGGTTCGACACGTGCCACAGCTTGCCCGCCTGTTCGGTCAGCGCCTGCACCAGCGCGGGATGGGCGTGCCCCAGGGCGTTCACCGCGATCCCGGCGCCGAGGTCGAGAAAACGTCGGCCATCCGCCTCGATCAGCCAGGAGCCTTCGCCCTTCACGAAGGAAAGCGGCGCGCGGGAATAGGTCGGCAGGACAGACGGGATCATGGTATCATCCTTGTTCCATAGGAGGCCCCGAGGTTGCATCACGGGGACCGGGTGTCAACAATTTTGGGGTGGGTCGCCGCGATTGCGGCGGTTCAAAAGCGTGCGGGACGTCAGGCGCGGCTGCGTCGGCGTCGAATCTCGGCGATATGGGCACGTTTGAACATGTTTGTGGCAATAGCCGCTTGCGCCGCGCGAGGAAAGTGAAAAACGCGCGGGGCGGGTATGGTTGTGTCGAAAACGCCACTAGGGGGCGTCGGGCGCGGAGATCAGTTCTTCAGCCGGTATCCGGTGCGGAACATGTTCCAGGCCAGGGCGCTGACCGCCAGGGTGGTGCAGATGGACACCGACAGCGCCAGCCAGGGCGAGCTGTCCGACACGCCCAGCACGCCGAAACGCACCCCGTCGATCAGGTAGAAGACCGGGTTGAAATGGGTCAGTTCGCGGATCACCGGCGGCAGGGCGCTGACCGAATAGAAGGTGCCCGACAGGAAGGCCAAGGGCGTGACGATGAAATTGGTGATCGCCGCCATCTGATCGAACTTGTTGGCATAGATGCCCGCCGCCATGCCGATGGCCCCCATCAGCGCCGATCCCAGCACCACGAAGGTCAGTGCCCAGGCCGGGTGCTGCGGCACGATGCCGAGGAACAGGACCAACCCGATGCTGATCGCGATGGCCACCAGCACGCCGCGCGCCACGCCCCCCGACAGGTAGCCGAGCACCAGTTCCAGCGGCGACAGCGGCGGCATCAGCGTGTCGACGATATTGCCCTGCACCTTGGAAATCACCAGCGACGACGAGGTGTTGGCGAAGGCGTTCTGGATCACCGTCATGGTCAGGATGCCCGGCGCGATGAAGGTGGCGAAGGGCACGCCCATCACCTCGCCCCGGGCCTTGCCGATGGCGATCGAGAAGATCATCAGGAACAGAGCCGCCGTCATCAGCGGCGCCAGCAACGTCTGGGTCCAGACCGCCAGGAAGCGCTGAATTTCGCGGCCCGACAGCGTGTAGAGACCCAGCCAGTTGACGCGCCCGAAACGCCGTGTGCCCATTTCCATGCCCGAATTCCCCCCGGCGGTGCCGTGTCAGATCTGATTCGATGCCTTGTAACTCAGGCGTTGATGATTAGAATAGGGGCTGATCTCGAATTTTGAGGGCGGTCCGCGTTTGGGGGGCCGCTTTTTAGCTAAGGAAACCGGCATGTCCTGGACCGACGAACGCGTCGAACTGTTGAAGAAAATGTGGGGCGAAGGGCAATCGGCCAGCCAGATCGCCAAGGAGCTGGGCGGGGTGACCCGCAACGCGGTGATCGGCAAGGTGCATCGTCTGGGCCTGTCGAACCGGTCCAGCGGCGCTGCGGCGCCGGATGCGGCCAAGACCGAGGCCAAGGCGAAACCCGCCGCCAAGCCCAAGGCCGAAGCCAAGGCGAAACCCGCCAAGCCCGCGGTCGAACCCGCCGCCGCCCCGGCCGCTGCCGCGCGCCCGGCGCCGACGCCCGCGCGCAAGGCGATCATTCCCGCCGGTCAGCCGCTGCCGCCGCAGCCCTCGGCCAATGAAATCAGCCCCGAGGCCTTGGCCAAGGTGAACGAGGTCGAGAAGAAGGCGAAGAAGCTGACCCTGCTGGAACTGACCGAGCGCACCTGCAAATGGCCGGTGGGCGATCCCGCGACCGACGATTTCTGGTTCTGCGGCCTGCCGGTGCAGCCGGGCAAACCCTATTGCGAAGCGCATGTCGGCGTGGCGTTCCAGCCGATGTCGTCGCGCCGCGACCGCCGCCGCTGAGCGCCGGTCCTTTCGGACAAACGAAAACCCCGCAGTTTCCTGCGGGGTTTTTCTTTGTCTTGCGATGTCCTGCCCGGGTCAGCTGGTGACCGATTGCAGCAGGAAATAGATCAGCCCCGACATCAGCGCGGCGGCGGGCACGGTGATGACCCAGGCGGCGACGATGGTCATGAAATGCGATCTGCGCACCAGCTTGCGGCGGCGGCGTTCCTCGGGCGCCAGAATCTTGCCCGAGCGCGCCTTGGCGTTGTTTTCCCGGTAGCGCCGCTCGGTGTGCCATTCGCGGAAGAAGCCGACGCCGAACACGCCGCCGACGGCGATATGGGTGGAACTGACCGGCAGGCCCAGCCAGCTGGCCACGATCACGGTGATCGCGGCGGCCAGCGACACGCAATAGGCGCGCATCGGGTTCAGCTTGGTGATCTGGCTGCCGACCATGCGGATCAGCTTGGGGCCGAACAGGAACAGGCCGAAGGAAATCCCGAAGGCGCCGATGATCATGACCCAAGTGGGAATGGCGACCTTGGAGGCGATATCGCCGACCTGGGTGACATGGACGATCGCGGCCAGCGGGCCGACCGCGTTGGCGACGTCATTGGCGCCATGGGCGAAGGACAGCAGCGCCGCCGACAGAACCAGCGGCAGGCCGAACAGCACCTTCAGCGACTTGTTGCGGTTTTCCAGCCCTTCCGACTGGCGGCGGATCAGCGGTTTCGACACCAGGTACAGCACCACGCCAACCACCAGACCGATGAGGACCGAGGTGGTCAGGTCGATCTTGATGACGTGTTTCAGACCCTTCAGCGCCAGGTAGGCGGCAAAGGCCGCCGCCATGATGCCGATCAGCACCGGGACCCAGCGGCGGGCGGCGGCGATCTTGTCGTCCTGATAGATGATGCGGGATTTGATGAAGGCCAGGAACAGCGCCGCGATCAGGCCGCCCAGGACCGGCGAAATCACCCAGCTGGCGGCGATCTTGCCCATGGTCATCCAGTTGACCGAACTCAGCCCCGCCGCCGCGATCCCTGCGCCCATGACGCCGCCGACCACCGAATGGGTGGTCGAAACCGGGGCGCCGACCCAGGTCGCCAGGTTGACCCACAGCGCCGAGGACACCAAGGCGGCCATCATCGCCAGCACGAAGATGTGGGGTTCTGACATGCCGGCGGGATCGATGATGCCCTTGGCGATGGTCGACACCACGTCGCCCCCCGCCAGCAGCGCACCGGCGCTTTCGCACAGCGCCGCGATGACGATCGCGCCGCCCATGGTCAGGGCGTTTGCGCCGACCGCCGGGCCCATGTTGTTGGCGACGTCATTGGCGCCGATATTCAGCGCCATGTAGGCGCCGAAGATCGCGGCGGCCACCACCGTCAGGGTGCCCGCGCCCGCGCCGAAGAACATCGCCGCGAGCAACCCCGCCAGGACGATGAAGGCCAGCGCGATCCCCGGCGCGACCAGCGGGCGCGACACGTATTGCGCCGCGTATTCCAGTTGCGAAATCCGCCCCAGATCCTTGTCGAGCGTTTTCCATTGTTTGCCAGTATTCGGGTCGGTCATCGTCTTCTCCAGCGACTGTCGGGGGAGGCCCTAGTCGCGGGACGGCCGTCAATCAAGGAAAATTGTCACAAAACCGACGCAAAACCGTTACAAAGACTGCAGCAGCCTTTTCAGATCCCGTTCCCAGACCCGCCTGGCGGCCTCGGCCGGGGTGACCCATTCGCGGGTCCGCTCATGGGCTTCGGGGAAGTCATCGGCAAGCTTGCCGACCTCGACCAGATACACCTCGGCCTCGACCTGGGTGATATGGCCGTCATCGTGTAGCTTGTCGTAGTGATAGGTCCCGATCGGGTCTTTCGACACTTTGCCGGCTTTGACCCCGGCCTCTTCCCAGGCTTCCTGCAGCGCGGCCTCGGCATTGGTTTTCTTGCGCATCGGCCAGCCCTTGGGGATGATCCAGCGGCCGGTCCCGCGAGAGGTGACCAGCAGCACCTGCTTCTCGCCATCGATGTCGCGCACGCAAAGGGCCGCCACCTGCTCGGCAGGCGGGCGCAGGGCCAGGCGGCTGGCCAAGCTGGGCCAGACCTTGTTGATGCGTTTACTCATCTAAAAAATACTGCTCAAATGGATCGCGCCGATCCGTGATGCCTGTTCTAGCGGCCTTGTATAACGGTTTTTTGACGCAATCGCAAAAAGAATGCAGCGCGCCGCCGTGCGCTCAGCGGCGCGGTTTGGCGCGCAGGGTCGGGTCGGCCTGGGTCGGGTCCTCGGGCCAGGGGTGTTTGGGGTAGCGCCCGCGCATGTCCTTGCGCACATCGGCGTAGGACGAGGCCCAGAAGCCGGGAATATCCGTGGTGGTCTGCACCGGCCGCCCGGCGGGCGACAGCAGGGTCACGCGCAGCGGCGTGCGCCCGACCCTCGGGTGGGTCGTCTGGCCGAACATTTCCTGCAGGCGCAGGCTGATTTCCGGGGTCTCGCCGGAATAATCGATCGGGATCTGCCGCCCCAAGGGGGTGGTGAAATGCGCCGGTGCCGCCCGGTCGAGCGCCTGCATCTGGTCCCAGTCCAGCATCGCCCGCAGGGGATTGAGGATATCGAACTTCTTCCAGTCCTCGGCGGTCTTCACCCCGCCCAGATGCGGCAGCAGCCAGTCCTCCAAGCTTTCCATCAGCGCGGCGTCGGACATGTCGGGCAGGCCGTTCTGGTCGTCGCGCACCAGCATGACGCGGGCGATGAAGCGTTTCGCGGCGGGCGAGGGCACCAGCCCCAGGTCGCGCACCCCGTCCAGCATGGCGCGCGCGATGGCCTCGGGCGGCGCGTCCTTCCAGATCCGGTCGTCCAGCACCAGTGCGCCGAAGCGTTCCTGCCGGCGCGCGATCACCCTTCGGTCGCGTTTCGACCAGTCGCAATTATCGACCCATCCGATCTGATCGGCGAACAGGCCGCGCAGTTCCGCCTCGTTGATCTGGATCGCTTGCCTGACCTTGGCTTCACGCGGGTTGCCGTCGGTGTCGGTCACCACGATCAGCCGGGTCGCGGCCATGGGATCGTGATCGTCCATCACCGCCCCCTTGCCGCCCGACAGCACATAACGCGCGGCATCGCCCTTGCGGCGCAGCCCGACCCGGTCGGGATAGGCAAGTGCTGCCATTTCGGCGTCGCTCATCCCGCCCGTGCGGGCGGGCTTCGCCTGCCGCGCCAGCCGCTTGGCCTCGGCCTTGATCCGCTCCACCGCGCCGCGATTGGCTTGGTGCGGATGGCGGTCGGCATAGCCGCGCAGGTCGCGCAGGGCCGATAGGCGCAGCGACAGGTCCACCGGGGCCGACCGCGCCAGCGGATCGCGGTCGGCCAGCAGCGCCGCCAACAGCGCCGCATCAGGCCCGGCGACGGCCAGCATATGCGCCAGCCGGGGATGCAGCGGTAGTGCGGCCAAAGCGCGGCCGTGATCGGTGATCAGGTTGCCCTTGTCGAGCGCGCCCAGCATCCGCAGCAACGCCTGCGCCTCGGCATAGGCGCCGGGATTGGGCGGGGTCAGCAGCGCCAGGTCATTCGGCTGCGCCCCCCACAACGCCAGTTCCAGCGCCAGGCCCGACAGGTCGGCGGTCTCGATCTCGGCCGGGGCGAAGGGTTGCAATCCGCCTTCTTCGCCCTTGGTCCAGAGCCGGTAACAGCGCCCCTCGGCCACCCGGCCGGCGCGGCCGGTCCGTTGGGTGGCTTCGGCCTTCGTCACCTTTTCCGTCACCAGCCGCGCCATGCCCGATCCTGGATCGAAGCGCGCACGGCGTGCGCGGCCGGCATCGACCACCACGCGCACGTCCTGAATGGTCAGCGAGGTTTCGGCGATCGAGGTGGCCAGCACCACCTTGCGCCCGGTCTTGGCCGGTTCGATGGCGGCGCGCTGTTTGGCAAACTCCATCGCGCCGAACAGCGGATGCACGGTGCAATCGGGCGGCAGGCGGTCCTTCAGCAGCGCCTCGGTGCGGCGGATTTCACCTTCGCCGGGCAGGAAGACCAAGACGCCGCCGTCCGTTTCCGAGACAGCCTGTTCCACAAGGCTGGCGAGGGCCGGTTCCAGCCGGGTTTTCGGCGGCAGCGGGCGGTCGAGCCAGCGGATGTCGACCGGATAGGCGCGGCCTTCGGAGGTGATGACGGGCACGTTGCCCATGAGCCGTGCCACCGGTTCGGCGTCGAGCGTCGCCGACATCGCCACAAGGATCAGGTCGTCGCGCAGCGCCTCGGCGATTTCCAGGCACAGCGCGAGGCCCAGGTCCGCGTTCAGCGAGCGTTCGTGGAATTCGTCGAAGATCACCGCGCCGATGCCGGACAGTTCCGGGTCGGACTGGATCATCCGGGTCAGGATGCCTTCGGTGACGACCTCGATCTTGGTGGATTTGGAGACCTTCGCCTCGCCCCGCACGCGGTAGCCGACGGTCTGCCCTGCCGCTTCGTCCAGCGTCTGCGCCATCCGTTCGGCGGCGGCGCGGGCGGCCAAGCGGCGCGGTTCCAGCATCAATATGCGGCCCTGCGTCAGCCCGGCGTCAAGCATCGCAAGCGGCACCACCGTGGTTTTCCCCGCGCCGGGCGGCGCCTGCAGCACCGCGCGCGAATGTGTACGCAGCGCGCTCAGCAGGTCGGGCAGGGCGGAATGGATCGGCAGGGTGGTCATGTCCCGCTTATCCGCCAAGCGGCAAGCGGGGTAAAGGGAGTGGCGCGCGCAGCGATGCTTTCCGCGATGGCCTAGCCGGGCCTGCGGGGAAACGGAGCGGGCGGGACCGGCATCCCGGTTCGTTCGCAGGCTGCGTCTGGACAAGGGGGGCTTAGGCAGGGCAAGAATGCCCCGGATCAATGGGGGTCTTCATGGATATCGCAAAGCTCAGTGACAAGATCGTGACCGGCGACCGCCGCGCCCTGGCCCGCGCCATCACCCTAGTGGAAAGCAGCCGCGCCGATCACCGCGAACAGGCCGCCGAGCTGATCGAGACGCTGAGCCGCAAAACCGATGCCAAGGCGATCCGCATCGGGTTGTCGGGCACGCCCGGCGTGGGCAAATCGACCTTCATCGAAAGCTTCGGCAAGATGCTGACGGCCAAGGGGCTGAAGGTGGCGGTGCTGGCGGTCGATCCCAGCTCGGCGCGATCCGGCGGGTCGATCCTGGGCGACAAGACGCGGATGGAACTGCTGAGCCGCGATCCCAACGCCTTCATCCGGCCCTCGCCCAGCGGGTCGCATCTGGGCGGCGTGGCGCGACGGTCGCGCGAAGCGGTGGCTTTGTGCGAAGCGGCCGGGTTCGACGTGATCCTGATCGAAACCGTGGGGGTGGGGCAATCCGAAACCGTGGTGGCGGAAATGTCGGACCTGTTCGTGCTGCTGCTGGCGCCGGCGGGAGGCGACGAATTGCAAGGCGTCAAGCGCGGCATCATGGAAATCGCCGACATCATCCTGGTCAACAAGGCCGATGGCGATCTGAAGCCAGTGGCGATCCGCACCTGCGCCGATTACGCCGGTGCGCTCCGGCTACTACGCAAGCGGGCCTATGATCCGCAGGATTTCCCCAAGGCGATGACGGTGTCGGCGTTGCAGCAGGACGGGCTGGAAAAGGCCTGGGGCGAAATGATGGCTCTGAACGACTGGCGCCGCGAGAACGGGCATTTCGACAGCCGCCGTGCGGCGCAGGCGCAGTTCTGGTTCGAGGAAGAGGTCAAGCAGGCGCTGCTGGCGCAATTGCAGACCGGCACCGCGCGCGACGCGCTGGCGCGGATCGGCGCGGATGTCGCCGAGGGGCGGGCGACCCCGACCAAGGCGGCGGCACAATTGTTACGAGAACTTCATGGAACTCCTGCGTGACAAACGCGATCTTCTGCGTTAACACGGCTTCATCCACTGACGGAGGGCTTAAGATGTATCACGGGATTTCACTCACCTTTTCGTAAGGTAACCGATCCCGTGTGGCCGGTTGCCGATAAACCGACCCGCGTCTCAGCCCAGAATTTTCCAGAAATTTGCACCTTTGGTGACCGTCATGTTCCGATTCTTCGAAAACCTCATCGACCCCTTTGCGCCGTTTGACGAAACGACGCCGCCGAAAACGCTTTGGGCCTACCTGAAAACCCAATACGGGCCGTTCCGCAAATGGATGGCGGTGATGGCGCTGTCCGGCATCGTCGTGGCGCTGATCGAAACCGGGCTGATCTTCTATTCCGGCCGGATCATCGACCTGCTGTCGGCGAACACGTCTGACACGCTGTTCGCCAATCACGGCCGCGAATTGCTGCTGGCGGGGATCTTCATCGTCACGCTGCGGCCGCTGTTCATCATGCTGCAGCACCTGTTTTTGGAACAGATGCTGGCGGGCAATATGCAAGAACAGGTGCGCTGGCGGGCGCACAAGCATCTGCTGGGCCAGTCGGCGTCGTTTTTCCAGAACGATTTCGCCGGGCGGCTGACCAACCGGGTGATGCAGCTGGGCGCGGCGGTGGAAGACGCCACCTATATGGTGTTCGAAGGCATCTGGTACGCGCTGACCTATGTGATCAGCGCCGCGCTGATCCTGTCGAGCGTCGATCCCCTGCTGGCGCTGCCGCTGTTGGCTTGGGTGGCGCTGTACGTGCTTTATGTCCGCTATATAGCGGTGCGTGTTGCGGTGGCGTCTGAAAAATGGTCCGGGGCGCGGTCGATGGTCACCGCGCGGGTGGTCGATGCCTATACCAATATCGAAACGGTGAAGCTGTTCGCCGATGCGGGCACCGAGGAAAGCTATGTCCTGTCGGCGATGAAGCGGCTGCGGCTGCGCTTCCAGCGTTTCCTGCGGCTGATGACGGAACTGAGCTTCGGGCTCAACGTGGTCAACGGGGTGCTGATCCTGGGCATGATGACCCCGGCGATCTGGCTGTGGTCGCGCGGCACGGTGACGGTGGGCGAAGTGGCGGCGGCCTCGGCCCTGACGATCCGGCTCAACGGCATGTCGGGCTGGATCATGTGGGTGACGGTGCGGCTGTTCGAACATGCCGGCGTCATCCGCGAAGGGCTGCAATCGGTATCGGTGCCGCATGAGGTGACCGACGCGCCGGGTGCGCCGAAGCTGCAGGTCACCGATGCACGGATCGAGTTCAAGGACATCAGCCACCATTACGGCAAGGGCAAGGGCGGGCTGGATCATATCAGCCTGACCGTCGAGCCGGGGCAGAAGGTGGGGCTGGTGGGCCGGTCCGGCGCGGGCAAGTCGAGCCTGGTCAACCTGCTGTTGCGGTTTCACGATCCCGAAAGCGGCCGGGTCCTGATCGACGGGCAGGATATCCGTGACGTCACCCAGGTGTCGCTACGCCGGGAAATCGGCATGGTCAGCCAGGACAATTCTCTGCTGCACCGGTCGATTCGGGGCAATATCCTCTATGGCCGCTCGGATGCGACCGAGGACCAGATGATCGAGGCCGCCAAGCAGGCCGAGGCGCATGAGTTCATCCAGACGCTGGCCGATCCCAAGGGGCGCACCGGCTATAACGCTCATGTCGGCGAACGCGGGGTGAAGCTGTCTGGCGGCCAGCGCCAGCGCATCACCATCGCCCGGGTGATCCTGAAGGACGCGCCGATCCTGGTGCTGGACGAAGCCACCAGCGCGCTCGACAGCGAGGTCGAGGCGGCGATCCAGCAGACATTGTTCGGGCTGATGCAGGGCAAGACGGTGATCGCCATCGCGCACCGGCTGTCGACCATCGCGCAGATGGACCGGATCGTGGTAATGGACAAGGGCCGGGTGATCGAGGATGGCAGCCATGCCGACCTGCTGGCGCGGGGCGGCGTCTATGCCGGGTTGTGGGACCGCCAGTCGGGTGGTTTCCTGGGCGATGACGAAGAGACGGGCAAAGAACCGGCCTTGGGCCTTGACGTGCCTGCCGATTCCGCCTAATGACCCCGAACGGAATTCAGGACGCCGCCATGCGTGGCGTCCGTTTATGTTGTAGGGGTCAGATGCGCCCCGCTGATGAGACGAGGATAAACCCATGTCGCGTGTCTGCGAACTGACCGGAAAAGGCCCGATGTCTGGCAACAATGTCAGCCACGCCAAAAACAGAACCAAGCGTCGCTTCCTGCCCAACCTGAACGACGTCACCCTGCAGTCGGAAACCCTGGGCCGTGGCTTCAAGCTGCGGATCTCGGCCGCCGCTCTGCGTTCGGTGGATCACCGTGGCGGGCTGGACGCGTTCCTGGCGAAAGCCAAGGACGTCGAACTGTCGGCCAACGCTCTGAAGATCAAGAAAGACATCGCCAAGGCGCAAGCTTCGGCCTGATCTTCCCCTGATTTCAGGAATTTGTGCAGCCCTGCCGGTGTCCGGCGGGGCTGTTTCCTTTTGTCGCTTCCCCTTTGAGCGCTGCGGATTTATACACGGTTTCGCATGAAATTCGCGCTGCGTTCATATCTCGCCATTGTCCTGGCGCTGATGCTGACCCTGACGGGGCAGTCGATGGCCGTTGCGCGCGGCATGCCCAATGCCGAAGGTGAAATCGTTCTGTGTACCGGCACCGGTCCCATTTCGGTGCTGGTGGACAAGGACGGTCAGCCCGTCGGCCCGCCGCATATCTGCCCCGATTTCGCCCTGTCGATCTTCGCGTTTCACGAGGAACCGCCGGTCCTTTTCATGCGTCCCTCGGGGCGGGTGGTCACCTTGCGAATCGATACCGGGCGCGCGGGCGCCGCTGGCGGCACCGTTCCGGGGATTGCCCGCGGACCGCCGATTCTTTTCTGACACTCCAAAAACCAATCCAAATCACACAGTCAGAAAAGAGGACCGACAAATGTCGTTCAAAACCACCGTATTCGCCGCCGTCGCGGCCGCCGCTTTCGCCCTTCCCGCCTTCGCCGAAGGCATCATGGTCGAAGACCCCTATGCCCGCGCATCCTCGATGATGTCGAACTCGGGCGCCGCCTTCATGATGATCCACAACCACACCGGCCAGGACGACCACCTGGTCTCGGCCAGCTCGGACGTGGCCCAGCGTGTCGAACTGCACACCCATATGGAAGACGCCAACGGCGTGATGAAGATGGTGCATGTCGAGGAAGGTTTCGACCTGCCCAAGGACGGCATGATCGCCATGCAGCGCGGCGGCAAGCACGTGATGTTCCTGGGCCTGAACCACGCTCTGGTGCAGGGTGAAATGGTCAACGTGACCCTGACTTTTGAGAAGGCCGGCGACGTCACCGTCGAAGTGCCGGTCGACCTGGAGCGCAAGCCGGCTCATGGCATGATGAACATGGATCACAGCAAGATGAAAATGGGCCAGCCGTCGAACTGAGCCTTGCCGGTCTGCGGACCGGTTTCGCAAAATCCAGCAGCCGGGCCTTGGCCCGGCTGTTTTCGTTTCAGCCCAGCAGCAGGTTTTCGACCCATTGCGGCACCACCTCGGTCGCCTTGCCGAAATGGAATTCCGAGAAATCGGAGATTACCGAGGAGGGGGCAAGGTTCAGTTCCACCGTATGGGCGCCGTGGCGGTCGGCGTCCTGCACGAAGGCGGCGGCTGGGTACACTTCGCCCGAGGTGCCGATGGCGGCGAACAGATCGGCTTCGCGCAGGTGGTTCCAGATGGCGCTCATGTGATAGGGCATTTCGCCGAACCAGACGATATCGGGCCGGGTGGCCGGGGTGCCGCAGGACGGGCAGGGATCGCCGGGCTGCATCGCCTCGGGCGCGTCCCAGCGGTGTTCGCAGGCGGCGCACAGCGCGCCGGACAATTGCCCGTGCATGTGGATCACGGCCTTCGACCCGGCCGCTTCGTGCAGCCCGTCGACATTCTGCGTCACGATCACCACCTCGGCGGGGTGCTCCGCTTCCAGCCGCGCCAGCGCCTCATGCGCGGCATTGGGGTGCGCGCGGGCGGCCTGCGCCCGGCGCGCGTTGTAAAAGGCATGCACCAGCCCCGGGTCGCGCGCGAAGCCTTCGGGCGTCGCCACGTCCTCGATCCGGTGCTGCGCCCACAGCCCGCCTTCGTCGCGGAAGGTGCCCAGCCCGCTTTCGGCGGAAATGCCCGCCCCGGTGAGAATAACGATCTTTTTCATCACGCCTCCTTGCCCTAGACACTGTGCCGTGAAGGAGCATGCCATGACCAGCCGTATCTTGTTCGTCTGCCTTGGAAACATCTGCCGCTCGCCCGCCGCCGAGGGGGTGATGCGGGCGCTGGCGCCCGATCTGGCGCTCGACAGCGCCGGGACATCGGATTGGCACCGGGGTGAACCGCCCTATGGCCCGATGCAGGAGGCCGCCAGCGCGCGGCAGGTGGACCTGTCGGACCTGCGGGCGCGGCAATTCTCGGCGGCTGATTTCGGCCGGTTCGACCTGATCCTGGCGATGGACCGCGATAACCTGGCCGATATCGAACGGCTGCGCCCGGCGGGCAGCGACACGCCGGTGCGCTTGTTCGCGGAATATGCCGATGCGGGGGTCAGCGACGTGCCCGATCCCTATTACACCCGCGATTTCGACGGGGTGCTGGACCTGATCGAGGCGGCGGCGCGGGGGCTGCTGGACGAGCTCTAGCGCGCCGTCCGCTCAAGCCGGGCTAAGGCCCGGCTTGAGCGTTGTTCGCGGGTCTCAGGCGGCCGAATGCGCCCAGTCCCAGTAGAGTTCGCGCGCGCGCTTGGCCACCGGGCCGAGGTCGTAGCGTTTGTCGTCGAAGGCCGAAACCGGGGTCACCTTGTTCATGTTGCCCGACAGGAACACTTCGTCCGCGGCTTCGAAATCCTCGAAGGTCAGCACGGTTTCATGCACGGTATACCCGTCCGCGCGCAGGTTCTTGATATGGCGCGCGCGGGTGATGCCGGACAGGAAGGTGCCGTTGGCGATCGGGGTGAACACTTCGCCGTCGCGTACCATGAACACGTTGGCGGTGGCGCTTTCGGCGACATTGCCCATCGCGTCGGCGACCAGCGCGTTGCCGAAGCCCTTCGATTTCGCCTCGGCGATCATCCGGGCGTTGTTGGGATAGAGGCAACCGGCCTTGGCGTTGCAGACCGCGTTTTCCAGCACCGGACGGCGGAACCGGGTGCGGGTCAGCGTGGTGGCGGCGTCGGCGGGCGCCATCGGTACCGCTTCGAGCGAAATGGCGAACCCGGTTTCTCCGGCTTCCGGCATGATGCCGGTGCTGTCGCCGTGGATCGCCCAATACATCGGGCGGATATAGACGGCATCGCCCTTGTCGAAGCCGCGCAGGCCTTCATGCACCATCTCGACCATGTCCTCGGTGCTGACGGTCGGTTCGATCATCAGCGCCGCGGCGGAACGGTTCACCCGGGCGCAATGGGCGTCGAGATCGGGGGTCAGCCCGTCGACGAAACGCGCCCCGTCGAACACGGTGCTGCCCAGCCATGCGCCATGGTCGGCGGCGTTCATCACCGGGTAGTCGCCCTGGTGCCAGGTGCCTTTGAAATAGGTGCGGATCGAGTTGCTCAGTGCCATGGTATTCTCCTTCGTGGCGCAGCCTAGGGGGCAGGTCCGGGAAGGTCCATACCGTAGAACGACGGGACCGCAACCGCGCGACAAACGGCAGCAGGGTGATCGCGCAGTCACACCGCATTGTGATTTGCGAATGTGTGAATTTTAAGCCTATCTGACGCCGAAACGAGCGAGCAGGGGACAGTCATGAAAACGACGATCACACGGCGGTCGGTTCTGGCGACGGGACTGGCCGGTCTTGCCAGCCCGGTCTGGGCCACCGAAGCGATAGAAACGGCCGACCCGGCCGTCGAAATGGTGCGCCACAACGTATCGAGCTTCAAGCGCGTCGACTGGCGCGATCATTTCGACGATCTGGGCGTCGGCGTGATCGTTGCCGACACGGATTCGCGGGCGGTGCATTTCTGGAACGCCGATGAATCGATCTACCGGATCTATCCCAGCTCGGTCCCGCTGAGCGAAGACCTGACCCGGCTGGGCTATACCGAGGTGGTGCGCAAGGTGGCCGGGCCGACCTGGACGCCGACGCCGTCGATGCGCGAACGCGACCCGTCGCTGCCCAAGATGATCCCGGCCGGGCCGAAGAACCCGCTGGGCACCCATGCGCTGTATCTCAGCTGGCAGTATTACCGCATCCACGGCACCCATGACACGCGCAAGATCGGGCGCAAGTCCTCGGATGGCTGTATCGGGCTTTACAACGAAATGATCGCCGAGCTGTACGGCATGGTGAAGGTCGGCACCCGGGTGCGGCTGATCTGAGCCTTTTCCGGCCGTGGGGGAAGGGGGCTGTCTGCCCCCTCTGCGTTGAAAACCCTGCGGATTTTCAACGCATTCACCCCCGAGGATATTTTCGAACAGAAGAAGCCCCGGGGGTGGGAAGGATCACGAGCGGATCATGCCTGCGATGTCGTAGGTTTTCTGCAGGATCGGCGTGGCGATGTTGCGGGCGCGGTCGGAACCGCGGCGCAGGATGTTGTCGATCTCGCCCTGGTCCTGCATCAGCCGCGACATTTCCGTCGAGATCGGCGCCAGCTTGGCCACCGCCAGATCGGCGAGCGACGGCTTGAACGTGCCGAATTGCTGACCGGCATGTTCGGCGATCACCTGTTCCGGGGTCAGATCGGCCAGTGCGGCGTAGATATTGACCAGGTTGCGCGCCTCGGGGCGGTCTTCCAGCCCTTCGATGCTGTCGGGCAGCGGTTCGGGGTCGGTCTTGGCCTTGCGGATCTTCTTGGCGATGGCGTCGGCATCGTCGGTCAGGTTGATCCGGCTCATGTCCGACGGATCGGATTTCGACATCTTCTTGGTGCCGTCGCGGAACGACATCACGCGGGTCGCCGCGCCCTCGATCACCGGTTCGGTGATGGGGAAGAAATCGACGCCGTAATCATGGTTGAACTTGATCGCGATGTCGCGGGTCAGTTCGAGGTGCTGTTTCTGATCCTCGCCCACCGGCACATGGGTGGCGTGATAGACCAGGATGTCGGCCGCCATCAGCGCCGGGTAGGCGAACAGGCCCAGCGACGCGTTCTGCGCGTTCTTGCCCGCCTTGTCCTTGAACTGGGTCATCCGCTGCATCCAGCCCATCCGGGCGACGCAGTTGAAGATCCAGGCCATCTGGGTGTGTTCGGGCACCTGGCTTTGGTTGAACAGGATCGATTTTTCCGGGTCGACGCCGGCGGCGATGAAGCCCGCGCAGAGTTCGCGGGTGGCGCGGGCCAGGTCGGCGGGGTCTTGCCAGACGGTGATGGCGTGCAGGTCGACCATGCAATAGATCGACTCGATTCCCTTGTTCTGGGCGTCGGCGAAGCGCTTGAGCGCGCCGAGATAGTTGCCCAGGTGCAGGTTGCCTGTGGGCTGGATGCCCGAGAAGACGCGCGGGGTGAAACCGGCGTTCGGGTTGGATTGCGTTTGGACCGCATCCGACATGGCGAGATCTCCGTCTGGATTTATCAGTGCGGCTGGCTTACCCATGCCCAAATGCCCCGTCAAGGAGAGGCCCGATGAGCAGCAACAATATCAGCCCCGTGAACCCCCTGCCGCCCGTTGTGGTGGCGCTGTTCCTGATGATCGTCGGGATCGAGGCGGTGTTCAGCCTGGGCGCGCGCGGCATCCTGGGCGGCGCCGATGCGGTGGGCTGGCGGCTGGAAGCGGTGCAGCGCTATGCGTTTTCCGCCGAGATCTTCGACTGGATGCGCTCGAACGGGCGCTGGCCGGCCGAACATGTGATCCGCTTCCTGTCCTATGCCTTCATCCATGTCAGTTTCATGCAGGCGGTGTTTGCCGGGGTGATGGTGCTGGCGCTTGGCAAGATGGTGGGCGAGGTGTTCAGCCAGTTTGCCGTTCTGGCGGTGTTCGTGCTGTCGGCGGTGATCGGGGCGCTGGCCTATGGTCTGCTGGTGGACTCGCGGGTGCCGCTGATCGGGGCGTTTCCGGGCGCTTACGGGTTGATCGGGGCCTTCACCTATCTGTTGTGGCTGCGGCTGGGGCAGCTGGGGGAACAGCAGGCGCGGGCGTTTTCGCTGATCGGCTTCCTGATGGGAATCCAGTTGGTCTTCGGGCTGTTGTTCGGCAGCCAGCCGGACTGGATCGCCGATATCGGCGGCTTCGTGACGGGCTTTGCGATGTCGGTCTTTGTCAGCCCGGGTGGCTGGCGGCGCATGCGTGACCGGATGCGCCACCGCTGAGGATCACGCACTGCCGCCCCGGCGCATGGCGCGTTTGAATTCGCCCAGCCGGAAGGCGCCGATCAGGTGGCCGATGGCGAAATAGCTGACCATGCCGAGGGCGACCAGGGCGGCCAGCGCGGCGTAGCGGACGCCGCCCATGCCGAGATAGGGATCGAGCACCGTCATCCCCGCCCACAGCACCGCACCCATCGCCAGCGAGGCGGTGATGATGCGCAGGATGCGGGCATGGAACCGCGTGTCGAACCGCGCCACGTCGCCAAAGCGGCGCGCGCCGATCGACAGCAGCACCACCATCGCCCAGCCCGCCACCGTGGTGGCGATGGCCGAGGCCAGCCAGCCGATGGCGAAGGCTAGTCCGACCGCCACGCCCGCGTTGATCACCATGGCGACCACGGCGAAATAGAACGGGGTGCGGGTGTCTTCGCGCGCGAAATAGAGCGGCTGCAGGAATTTCTGCATCACGAAGGCGGGCAGGCCCAGCCCGTAGATCGCCACCGCCTGGGCGATGGCGGCGCTGTCATTGGCGGTGGCCTTGCCGCGTTCGAACAGCACCGACACCAGCGGCAGCGGGATCACGATCAGCGCCACGGCGGCGGGGATGGTCAGAGCCAGCGAAATCTCGGCGGCGCGGCTCAGCGCGTCGCGCGATCCGGCTTCGTCGTTTTCCTTCAGCCGCCGCGACAGGTCGGGCAGCAGCACGATGCCGATGGCGATGCCCACGACGCCCAGCGGCAGCTGGTACAGCCGGTCGGCGGTATAGAGCCAGCCCACCGCGCGGTCGAAGTAGCTTGCCACCTGCTGACCGACCAGCAGGTTGACCTGCACCACGCCGCCCGCCAGTGCGGCGGGTACCGCGACCCGCACCAGCCGGCGCATGTCGGGCGACCAGCGCGGCCGCATCGGGATCAGGATGAACCCGGCCCGCTTGGCAGCGATCCAGACCAGCACCATCTGCGCCACCCCGGCCACCGGGATGGTCCAGGCCAGCGCCCAGGAAATATCCCACCCGGCCACGACCGCCAGCGTCATCGCGCCGATCATCAGCATGTTCAGCAGCACGGGTGCTGCGGCAGCGGCGGCAAACCGGCCATGGGCGTTCAGCACCCCCGACAGCAGCGCGGCCAGCGATATGAACAGGATGTAGGGGAAGGCGATTCGCCCGAACGCCACCGCCAGGCCGAACTGGTCCTGCCCGGCAAAGCCCGAGGCCAGCGCGAAGATCAGCCAGGGCATGGTCAGCTGTGCCAGCAGCGTCAGCAGGATCAGGATTGAGGCCAGCCCGGCAAAGGCCTGGCTGGCGAAGACATCGGCATCCTGTTCGCCTTCGCCCGCAAGCCGCTTGGAATATTGCGGGATGAAGGCCATGTTGAACGCCCCTTCGGCAAAGAAGCGGCGGAACATGTTGGGCAGGCGGAAGGCCACGACATAGGCTTCGTAAGCCGGGCCGGTGCCGAGGTAATTCAGGATCATCGCGTCGCGGACAAACCCCAGAACCCGGCTGGCCATGGTCCACATGCCCACGGTCAGGAAACCGGCGACGAGCCGGATCGGCTTCACGATATGGCCCTTTCGGCGCCTTTTTCGATGGCGGCGCGCAGTTTCTTCTCAAGCGTCTTGCAGCGCGGTTCGGAATGGAATTTCAGCCCGAACATGTCCTTGACGTAGAAACTGTCCACCACCTGTTCGCCATAGGTCGCGATCACTGCGCTGGCGATATAGACGTTGTTGGCCGCCAGGGTCCTTGTCAGGTCGAACAGCAGGCCGGGCCGGTCGCGGGTATCGACCTCGATGATGGTGTAGATATCCGATCCCTCGTTGTCGAAGGTGATCGAGGTCGGCACCTTGAAGGCGCGTTCGCGTTTCTTGATCTTGTCGCGGGCAAGCATCGCCTCGGATGTCTTGATTTCGCCCAACAGCGTCTTGTGGATCATCTGGGTCAGGCGCGGCAGGCGCGATTCCTCATACGGGTGCCCGTCGGCATCCTGAATCCAGAACACCGCGGTGGCGTAGCCGTCCTTCGACGTATAGGTGCGCGCGTCGACAACGTTGGCGCCGACCAGCGCCAGCGCACCGGCGAGGCGCGAAAAGATGCCCGGATGGTCGACCAGCGCGAAACAGGCGCGGGTGGCGTCGCGGTCTTCGTCCGGGTGCAGGTCGATGCGGACCTCCGTATCGGGGATGTCGCGCAGCAGGTTGGCGAAGACGACGTGGGTGTTGGTATCCAGCCCCTGCCAGTAGGGCGGGTAATGGCGCCCGGTTTCGGCCCGCAGCGCCGCCGGGTCCCAGCCATCCAGCGCCTCGCGCAACAGCTTGCGCGCCTCGGTGCCGCGGGTCTTGCGGTTGAGTTCCTCAAGCCCGTGTTCCAGCGCCACCGTGGTGTCGCGGTGCAGCTGGCGCAGCAGCACGGCCTTCCAGTTGTTCCAGGTGTTGGGGCCGACGCCGCGAATGTCGCAGACGGTCAGCACCGTCAGCAGGTCGAGCCGCTTGCGTGTCTCCACCGCCTTGGCGAAATCGCGCAGGGTGCGGGGGTCGGAAATGTCGCGTTTCTGCGCCGTGTCCGACATCAGCAGGTGATAGCGCACCAGCCATTCCACCGTTTCGCATTCCGCCTTGTTCAGCCCCAGCCGGGGCGCGACCTTGCGCGAGATCCGGGCGCCCAGCACCGAATGGTCCTCGTCCCGGCCCTTGCCGATATCGTGCAGCAGCAGCGCGACGTAGAGAACCTTGCGGTTCACCCCTTCCTTCAGGATGCGGCTGGCCAGCGGCAGCGATTCCACCAGGTCGCCATGTTCGATTTCCGACAGGGTGCGGATGCATTGGATCGTGTGTTCGTCCACCGTGTAGGAGTGGTACATGTTGAACTGCATCATCGCCACGATCGGTTCGAACTCGGGGATGAATGCGGCCAGGACGCCCAGTTCGTTCATCCGC
Organism: Thalassovita mangrovi; assembly: GCF_009857745.1. Lineage (GTDB taxonomy): Bacteria > Pseudomonadota > Alphaproteobacteria > Rhodobacterales > Rhodobacteraceae > Thalassobius > Thalassobius mangrovi. Next base: position 20,399 of record NZ_WWEN01000007.1, on the reverse strand, counting down.
CGCAGCCCGCGTTCCGGGTTGCCGTGTTTCAGCATCAGGTCGAGGAAGATGCGCCGCGCTTCCTTGTCATTGCGCATGTCGTCATCGATCAGGTCCAGGTTGGCCTTGACCAGCCGCATCGCGTCGGGATGGATCAGCATGCCGGTACGCAACCCTTCCTCGAACACCCGCAGAAGGTTCAGCTTGTCGGCCAGGAACGCCTCTTCGTCCTCGACCGCCAGACGGCCGTGGACCACCCTGTAGCCCGCCTTGACCCGCGGCGTGCGGCGGAAAATCCGTTCCAGCAGCGGTTCGCTTTTGACATGCATCGATTCCAGCTTGGTCAGGAAGATGCGGGTCAGGTCGCCGGTTTCGGTGGCGTGGCGGAAATAATCCTGCATGAAATGTTCGACCGCGCGGCGTCCGCCCTTGTCCTCGTATCCCATGCGATCGGCGACTTCGACCTGCAGGTCGAAGGTCAGCTGGTCCGAGGCGCGGTTGGTCAGCAGGTGCAGATGGCAGCGTACCGCCCAGAGGAAATCCTCGGCGGACATGAAGGTTTCGAATTCCTCCTGGGTGAAGACATCGAGCTTCACCAGGTCCTCGACCTTCTGCACGCCGTGCAGGTATTTCGCGATCCAGAACAGCGATTGCAGGTCGCGCAGCCCGCCCTTGCCTTCCTTCACGTTGGGTTCGACCACATAGCGCTGGCCGCCCTGGCGTTCATGGCGCTGATCGCGTTCGGCCAGCTTGGCCTCGATGAATTCCGGCGCGGTGTTGCGGAACAGGTCCGAGGACAGCCGCTCGGCCAGTTCCTTGGCCAATTTTTCGTCGCCCGCCAGGAACCGGTGTTCCAAAAGCGCGGTGCGGATGGTGAAATCCTCGCGCCCCAGCTTCAGGCAGTCGCGCACCGTGCGCGAGGCATGGCCGACCTTCAGCCGCAGGTCCCACAGCAGATAGAGCATGCTTTCGATCACCTTCTCGGCCCAGGAGGTGATCTTGGTGGGGGTCAGGAACAGAAGGTCGACATCCGAATAGGGCGCCATTTCGCCGCGCCCGTAGCCGCCGACCGCGACCAGGCTCAGCCGGTCTTCTTCGCCGCCTTCGGGATGCGGGTGCATGTACCGGGTCGCCACCTCCAGCGCGGTGATGACGATGCAATCGGTCAGCCAGGTATAGGCGCGGGTGGTGGGGCGGGCGGCGAAGGGATCGGCGGCGAAGGCCTCGGCGATCTTTGCCATGCCGGCCTTGCGCGCCTCCATCAGCACTGGCACCACGGCGGCGCGCAGCGTGGCCTCATCGCCGTCGGCGGCCGCGGCCGCCTCGATGCGCTGGCGGACGGATTGGATATCGAAGATGGAATCGGCCGGACAGATCAGGCTGTCCGGCGCAGTGGGAAAGTTGGGCATTTACGCTCTTCTGTTCGTTTAGAAACCGGCTCCGGCAAAGCTGCGCGGTGCCGGGTCGATCACCACCACCTGCTTGTTCTGGATCTGGGCCACGGCAAGGCCGCGTTCATTGGTGCCGTCGGCCAGCAGGCGGAAGATGCCGCTGACGCCCTGGAACCCGGCTGTTTGGGTCAGGGCCCCGGCGGTCAGCGCATCGCTTTGCCCGGCCTGGACCAGCGCGCCGATGGCGGCGATCCCGTCATAGGACAGCCCGCCGATCGCATGCGGCGCCGCGCCGAAGGCGGCGGTGTAGCGGCTGGAGAACCGCTGCGTCATGGTCGGATCGGGCAGCGCGAACCAGCCGCCCTGGACGCCCGGCAGTTCCAGCGTCTGCGGCGGGATGTCCCAACGGGTCAGGCCGATATATTGCGTGGTTTCCGGATCGACGCCGGATTCGTCCAAAAGCTGGGTCAGCAGCGGCAGCGCGCCTTCGGTCAGCGCGGTCAGGAATACCGAATCCGCGCCCTCGCGCACCGCGTCGCGGATCGCCGGGATCGCGTCGATCACGCCCTTTTGCGATCGCTCATAGGGCACCGCGTTGACCAGGGTGGCGCCGCTGCTCAGCGCGGCGTTTTCCACCGCGTGGCGGCCCAGCTGACCGGCGACGCCGTTGTCATGGGCGACGACGATGCGGCCCTTGCCCTGCATCGCGGCAAAGGACACCAGACGATCGGCGGTGTTCTGGAAGGTCGGGCCGAGGATGAACAGGTTGCCGCCCGCGATGGTGGTGTTGTTGGAGAACGACAGCACGTTGACCCCGCGCGAGGCGACCGCGACCGCCGCCGCGTTGGCGGATTCGCCGTAGACCGGGCCAAGGATGATCTTGGCGCCGTCATTCACCGCCTTGACCGCCATGTCCCGGGCCTGCGCCGGATCGCCCGCGGTGGCATAGACGCGCAGGTCGATATTGATCCCCTCAAGGTCCGAAATCGCCAGCCGCGCGGCGTTTTCCAGGCTCTGCGCCAGCAGGTCGTCACCGGTGTTCTGGCTGCCGCTGGGCACCAGCAGGGCCACCGGCACCGGGCCCGACGTGTTGATCGAGGGGCCGCCGTCGAACGGAACTGGCTGACAGGCGGCCAGCGCCGCGACCGACACGAAAACGGCAAGCTTGGCGATGGCCTTGCGGGCGGATTTGAAAACGGCGAACATAAATGAAATAACTCCTTGGTGACCGGCGGTAACACCGCCTTGGGTCTTTGCGGGGAATAATAAACACAGCGAGGACCGGGTCCAGTGGTGAATCTGCAACAGAAAAAACTCGCGCCGGGGCTCTATCTGCTGGCGACGCCGATCGGCACCGCCCGCGATATCACGCTGCGCGCGCTCGATATCCTGGCCTCGGCCGATGTGCTGGTGGCCGAGGACACCCGCAGCCTGCGCAAGCTGATGGAAATCCACGGAATCCCTCTGGGCGACCGGCCGGTGCTGTCCTATCACGACCATAACGGCGCGCAGATGCGTCCGCGGCTTCTGGCGCTGCTGGCGGAGGGCAAGTCGATGGCCTATGCCTCGGAGGCCGGAACGCCGATGGTCGCCGATCCCGGGTTCGACCTGGCCCGCGCTGCGCGCGAGGCCGACCACCCGGTGACCAGCGCGCCGGGCGCCTCGGCGGTGATCACCGCGCTGACCCTGGCCGGGCTGCCCACCGACCGGTTCTTCTTCGCTGGGTTCCTGCCCAATGCGAAGGGCCAGCGGCGCAGCGCGCTGGAGGAACTCAAGGAGGTGCCCGGCACGCTGGCCTTCTACGAATCGCCGAAACGGATCGCCGCGATGCTGGCCGATGCGGCCGAGGTTCTGGGCCCCGATCGCGAGGCGGCGGTGTGCCGCGAACTGACCAAGAAATTCGAGGAGGTGCTGCGCGGCACGCTGGGCGAATTGGCCGAAACCTGCAGCGAGAGGACCCTGAAAGGCGAAATCGTGGTGCTGGTGGACCGTCGGCGTTTACCGAATATTGGCGAATCCGACATAGAAGCAATGCTGCAAACGTTGCTGCAGGACCTCAGCGTGCGCGATGCGTCGGACCGGCTGGCGGCCGAAACAGGATTGCCGCGGCGCAAGATCTATCAAATGGCCCTGAAGCTGGATCGCGGCTGACCGGAAAGGGTTTCAGATGACGGCACAATTCAGATCGGACCATTTTTCGCCGGTTGCGGAAAAGGCGCTGCGCGGGCAGGTGGCGTATCTTTCCGGCCGGGCGGCCGAAGATCGGGTGGCCGATGATTACCTGTCGCGCGGCTATGCTCTGGCGCATTCGCGCTGGCGCGGGCGCAGCGGCGAGGTGGATCTGATCTTTTCCGATGGCGACGGATTCGTCTTTGTCGAGGTGAAGAAAAGCCGGTCCTTCGCCCGGGCCGCCGAACGGCTGTCCCCGGCGCAGATGCACCGGATTTACGCGGCGGCCGAGGAGTACCTGGCCCATCGCGGCCTGTCGCTGATGACCGATCTGCGCTTCGATGTCGCCCTGGTCGATGGATCGGGCGCGATCGAGGTCCTGGAAAACGCTTTCGGGCATTTCTGATTTGCCTCTTGCCGATGGTTGCGCCATGTAAGTGGCGACCACTGAGCGAGGGAAGAGCATGAAAATCGCCTTTCAGATGGACCCGATCGGGCCGATCGACATCAATGCCGACAGCACGTTCCGCATTGCCGAGGAAGCGCAGGCGCGCGGCCACGAGCTGTTTTATTACACGCCCGATTGCCTGTCCTATCAGGAAGGCCGGGTGGTTGCGCGCGGCTGGCCTTTGACGGTGCGCCGGGTCGAGGGGGATCATTACGCGCTGGGCGAAGAACAGGAGGTCGACCTTTCGGAATTCGACGTGGTGTGGCTGCGCCAGGACCCGCCGTTCGACATGTTCTACATCACCACCACCCATCTGCTGCAGCGGGTGCATCCGGGCACCTTGGTGGTCAACGATCCGTTCTGGGTGCGCAATTACCCCGAGAAACTGCTGGTGCTGGATTTCCCCGACCTGACCCCGCCGACCACCATCGCGCGTGACCTCTACACCATCAAGGCGTTCAAGGAAAAACACGGCGACATCATCCTCAAGCCGCTTTACGGCAATGGCGGCGCCGGGGTGTTCCGGCTGACCGAGGGCGACAGCAACCTGTCATCGCTTTACGAGCTGTTCACCGGCTTCAGCCGCGAACCGCTGATCGTGCAAAAATTCCTGCCCGCCGTGTCCAAGGGCGACAAGCGGGTGATCCTGGTCGATGGCGAACCGGTGGGCGCAATCAACCGGGTGCCGCAGCTGGGCGAAACGCGCTCGAACATGCATGTGGGCGGGCGGCCGGAAAAGATCGGCCTGACCGACCGCGACCTGGAAATCTGCGCCCGGATCGGGCCGCTTCTGCGCGAAAAGGGGCAGGTTTTCGTCGGCATCGACGTGATTGGCGACTGGCTGACCGAAATCAACGTGACCTCGCCCACCGGCATCCAGGAACTGGAACGGTTCGACGGCACCAACACGGCGCAGAAGATCTGGGAAGCGATCGAGGCCAAGCGCGGGTGAGCCTGAAGCTGACCCTGATGGGGGGCGCAATGCGGCCCTTGGCGCGACGCGCGATGCGGCGTGCACAGGACCCGGTTAAAATACGACGGCAATTCAACCGTGCGGCGCGGTTATGGTTCCGGGAAGTGCCGCATGCGCAGTACCGCGAGAGCGCCTATCGTTCGGAACGAGATCAGCCTGCGCTTTGGGTTTCATCGGGGCCGGCTACCTCCGACCGGGTTCTGCTGTACCTGCATGGCGGCGGCTATCTGGCGGGGTCGCCGGAAACGCATAAACGTCTTGTGGCCCGGCTGTGCCGGATGACTGGGATGCGGGCGCTGCTGCCGAGTTACAGGCTGGCCCCGGAGCACCGTCTTCCTGCCGCGTTGTACGATTCCGAAGCCGCCTTCGATCATCTGATCGCGCTTGGCTACCGCCCCGGTGATATCGTGATTGGCGGTGACAGCGCAGGCGGTGGGTTGGCGTTGTCGTTGCTGGCCCGGCTGTGCCAGACCGGGCGGCGCCCGGCGGCCTGTTTTGCCTGGTCACCCTTCTGCGACAAGTGTTTTTCAGGCGCGTCTGTGCTTGAAAACAGTCAGCGGGATCACTTTTTCCCGGGCGACAGGGTCCATGATCTGACCAGTTTCGTGCTAGGCGATTTGCCGCCGGACGATCCACGTATTTCGCCGCTTTATGCCGAATTCCCCGGGACGCCGCCGGTGCTGTTGCAGGTCTCCGATAGCGAGATTTTACGCGATGACTCGGTGCGAATGGCCGAAAAACTGAGTCTTGCAGGGGGCGCGGTCGAGTTGCAGACTTGGCCGGACGCACCGCATGTCTGGCAAATTTTCGATGGCTGGTTCCCCGAGGCGCGCCAGGCCATCCGTGAAACGGCCCGGTTTCTCAGGCATCTGGAAGACCAGCCAGCCGATAACTGATCGCTTCGGCCATGTGGTGCCTTTGAATGGTGTCTGCCCCGTCCAGATCGGCGATGGTGCGGGCCACCCGCAGCACCCGGTGATAGCCGCGCGCGGACAATCCGAACCGTTCGGCGACCTGGCCCAGAAGTTCCTTGCCCGCCGCGTCCGGGGTGGCGATGCGTTCCAGCACCTCGCCCTCGGCCTCGGCATTGAGGGTCATGCCCTCGATGCCTGCGAACCTTTCGGCCTGCACTTGCCGGGCGGCGGCGACGCGATCGGCCACCTGCGCCGACGTATCGCCCGAGGGCGGCAGGTCGAGATCGGTATAGGCGACCGGGGGCACCTCGATCCGCAGGTCGAACCGATCCAAGAGCGGCCCGCTGATCCGTCCCATGTAATCCTCGCCGCAATTGGGGGCGCGGTTGCAGGCGCGGCCGGGGTCGGTCAGGTGGCCGCATTTGCACGGGTTTGCGGCGGCGACCAGCATGAAGCGGCAGGGATATTGCACATGCGCGTTGGCGCGCGACACCATGACCTGGCCGGTTTCGATCGGTTGACGCAGGGTTTCCAGCACGGTGCGGGGGAATTCGGGAAATTCGTCCATGAACAGCACGCCGTTATGCGCCAGCGATATTTCCCCCGGCTTCGCGCCGCGCCCGCCGCCGACGATGGCCGCCATCGACGCCGTGTGATGCGGTTCGCGGAACGGGCGGACCCGCGAGATTCCGCCTTCGTCCAAAAGCCCGGCCAGCGAATGCACCATCGAGGTTTCCAGCGCCTCGGTCGCGGTCAGCGGCGGCAATATGCCGGGGATGCGCGCGGCGAGCATGGATTTGCCCGATCCGGGCGGGCCGGTCATCAGCAGGTGATGCCGCCCGGCGGCGGCGATTTCCAGCGCCCGCTTGGCCCGTTCCTGCCCCTTCACGTCGCGCAGGCAGCGGCCGGTCTGATCCTGAACCACCTCGCCCGGCTGCGCCGGGGGCAGCGGCGACTGGCCGGTGTAATGGCGCACCACGTCGGCCAGGCCGGGGGCGGCGATCACCTGGCAGGCGCCGACCCAGGCCGCCTCGGCGCCCGACGCCTTGGGGCAGAGCAATATCCGGTCCTCCTCGGCGGCGGACATGGCGGCGGGCAGGGCGCCGATCACCGGGATCAGCGCGCCGTCCAGCGACAGCTCGCCCAGGGCGGTGGTGGTTTCGGCGGCATCAGCGGGGATGATTTCCAACGCCGCCAGAAGGGCGAGCGCGATGGGCAGGTCGAAATGGCTGCCCTCCTTGGGCAGGTCGGCGGGCGACAGGTTGATGGTGATCCGCTTCGACGGCAGCGCGATGGCCAGCGATCCGAGCGCGCTGCGCACCCGGTCGCGGGCTTCCGACACCGCCTTGTCGGGCAGGCCGACGATGGCAAAGGCGGGCAGGCCCGGCGTGACGGCGCATTGCACCTCGACCGGGCGGGCCGAAACCCCTTCGAACGCCACCGTATAGGCCCGCGCAACCATGCAATCCCCCGCCTTGGACCGGAAAAATCAACCGTAGCGGAGCAGCGCTTTAGGATTGGTTAACGCAGATTTACCCTGTTCAGACGGGCCAGGGCCGCTTCGGCAGGTCCATCGCATAGGGTTCCGGGTCGTAGGATTTCTGCAGCCCCGCCGCGCGCCAGCTTTGAAACGCGGGATCGGCCAGCGTGGTTGCGACGTAGTCGCGGGCCAGATCGCCGACCGGCAGGTCATACCCGGCGATCCGCGCCGCGACCGGGGCGAAGAAGCAATCGGCCAGCGAATAGCGCCCGAACAGCCACGGGCCCTCGGCGCCGAATTCTTCGCGCGCCTTGGTCCACAGCAATTCGAGCCGGTCCAGGTCGGCGCGCAGCGCGTCGGAGACGGTAAAGCCTTCGTATTGATGCAGAAGCTGCATCGGGCATTCGGCGCGCAGGGTGGTGAAACCGGCATGCATTTCGGCGCTGATCCAGCGGGCGAAGGCGCGGGCCTCGGGCGCTTCGGGCCACATCTGCAGCTCGGGGTGGCGGCTGTTCAGTTCCTCCGCGATGGCCTGGGTTTCGCCGATCACCGTGCCCTCGGGCGTTTTCAGCACCGGCACCAGACGCGCCGGGGCCAGCCCGGCGAGGTCCTGCTGGAACGTGCCGCTGTACAGCCCGACGAAGCGGGTTTCATAGGGCAGGCCGAATTTTTCCAGCATCAGCCAGCCGCGCAGCGACCAGCTGGAAAAGCTTTGATCGCCGATATAGATTTGATAGGACATCCGGTAATCTCCGATGGATGAGGTTTGTCCCAGGATAACCCTAAAATTACATCACGAAATCAAATATTTGTGCGTCAACGCATCACAGATTTTGATTGATCGTCCGGGCCGTCCAGCCCGCCCCGTCCCAGTGCAATTCGGTCAGCGACAGGTTTTCGATCCGGTGTGAAAACGCCTCATAAGCGCCGATCTTCAGCGCTTGTTGCAACTGGGTCAGGATCACCCCGAAATGGGCGACCGCCACGATATCGCGGCCGGGATTGTCGGCGATTAGCCGCGCAACGGCACGGTCGACCCGGGCGGTGACGTCGTTCCAGCTTTCGCCGCCGGGCGGGCGGATGTCGCCGGGATTGTCCCAATAGGCGCGGATATGGTCCTGATCTTCGACCTCGTCGAAGCGTTTCAGTTCCCAATCGCCGAAATGGATTTCCCGCAGGTCGGGATCATGCGGCAGCCGCGTCCGGCTCCCGGCGATCGCATCGGCGGTGGCAGCGGCGCGGCTCAGGTCCGAGGACACCACCAGGGCGTCCGGCGGCAACGCGGCGTCGAGCCGGGCCAGCTGCGCGGTATCGCTGAGATCGGCGGGCAGGTCGGACCAGCCGACCATGGATTTCGCATGGGTGGGGCCGTGGCGGACCCAGAACAGCCGGGTCATGGCAATTGCCCCTTCAGCGCCAGCGGCAGGCCGGCCATCACCGCGACGACCAGATCGGCCTTTTCGGCGATCCGCCGGTTTACCCGGCCCTGCGCGTCGCGGAACACCCGGGCGAGGGCGTTTTCGGGCACCACGGACATGCCGACCTCGTTGGTGACCACCACCACGGGGGCCTTGCAGGCGCTCAGCGCAACGAGAAAACGCTCCTCTTCCTGCGCCAGATCCGATTCCGCCAGCAGGTGATTGGACAGCCACATCGTGGCGCAATCGAGCAGCACGATCTGGTCGGGGCGGGCGGCGCCCAGCGGCGTGGCGACATCCATCGGCGCGTCGACGGTGTGCCAATTGTTACCGCGCTGCTGTTGGTGGGCGGTGATCTTGGCCTGCATTTCGTCATCCCAGGGCTGCGCCGTTGCGATATAGACCCTGTCGTAACCGGTTTGAATCACGTGACTTTCCGCCCAGGACGATTTCCCGGACCCGGCCCCGCCTATCACCAGGGTCAATTTATGTCGCATTTTTTGCACACCTTATTGTGAATTGGCGCATATTGCTGTGCGTAGCATTCCGGCTTGTAATGAAACAAGACGCGGCGCCCGTTGCGCCGGATTGATTTGTGGGGGAATTGGAATGCCACTCGATGCACCAAATGACGTCTCCCTGTCCCGCCAGGCCATGAAGGCCGAGCTTCTGGATGCGGAAACCGAACGTGAACTTGCCTATGCCTGGCGCGATCACCGGGATGAACAGGCGCTGCACCGCCTGATCAACGCCTATATGCGGCTGGCGATTTCCATGGCGGCCAAGTTCAGGCGCTACGGCGCGCCGATGAACGACCTGATCCAGGAAGCGGGGCTTGGCCTGATGAAGGCCGCCGATAAGTTCGATCCCGATCGCGGCGTGCGCTTTTCGACCTATGCGGTGTGGTGGATCAAGGCCTCGATCCAGGATTACGTGATGCGCAACTGGTCGATGGTGCGCACCGGATCGACCTCGTCGCAGAAAACGCTGTTCTTCAACATGCGCCGGGTTCAGGCGCGGCTGGAACGCGAAGCCCAATCGCGGGGCGAGGAGCTGGACAGCTATCAGCTGCGCCAGGCCATTTCGATGGAAGTCGGCGTGCCCCTGCGCGATGTCGAAATGATGGAAGGCCGCTTGTCCGGGTCCGATTTCTCGCTCAACGCGACGCAAAGCGCCGAGGATGAGGGGCGCGAATGGATCGACACGCTGGAAGACGACGGTGCCGATGCGGCGGAAATCGTCGAGGACCAGCACGATATGCAGACCCTGCGGCAGTGGCTGCTCGACGCGATCGGCAGCCTGAACGAACGCGAACAGTTCATCATCCGCGAACGCAAGCTGAAGGAACCGGCGCGGACGCTGGAATCGCTTGGCGAGGAACTGGGCCTGAGCAAGGAAAGGGTGCGGCAGCTGGAAGCGGCGGCGCTGGCGAAGATGAAGAAACGGCTGGAACAGGAAAGCCGCGAAGTGCAAGACTTCCTGGTATGAAAAAACCGTTTCTGTTTGCGCTGATCCTGGCCACCTTGCCGGGGGCGGTCCTTGCCGATCCTGCCGCCGATCTGGTGCGGGATCGCGACGTGGTTGTCCTTGGCGAGGTGCATGACAATCCCGCCCATCACGACACCCAGGCACGGCTGACCGAAGCAGCCGCGCCCAAGGCGTTGGTGTTCGAGATGCTGAGCCCCGATCAGGCGGGGCTGATCACCGAGGATTTGCGTGCCGATGCGGCGGCGCTGGCCGCCGCGCTGGACTGGGAAAACAGCGGCTGGCCCGATTTCGCGATGTATTACCAGGTCATGCAATCCGCGCCGCAGGCCGCGATCTATGGCGCAGGCGTGCCGCGCGACGCAGCGCGGGCGGCGTTCGAGACCGGGATCGAGGCAAGCTTCGGCGATGACGCGTCGGATTACGGGCTGGATCAACCGCTGCCCGGCGATCAGCACAAAGCGCGGCTGGCGCTGCAGAAGGCGGCGCATTGCGATGCTCTGCCCGACGACCTGCTGCCGAAAATGGTGGCGCTGCAACGGCTGCGCGACGCCACCCTGGCCCGCACCACGCTGCGCGCGCTGGACGAAACCGGCGGGCCGGTGGTGGTGATCACCGGCAACGGCCATGCACGGGCCGATTGGGCGGTGCCCGCCTATCTGAAGGCGCAAAACCCCGACCTGAACATGGTGTCCATCGGCCAGTCCGAGGACGGCAACGACCCCGAAGGCGCGTTCGACGCGGTGATCGACGCGCCGGGGGTGTATCGCCCCGATCCGTGCGAGGCGTTTCGCTAGGCCGCCCTTGTCTCCGCCCCTTGAGCGGCCTACTGTCCCGGGCAACTTGGAACGGGGGGATTGCAGGATGAACGGCAAGCGCATTTTGTTGATCGTCGGCGGCGGAATCGCGGCCTTCAAGGTGCCGGAACTGATCCGCCGCCTGCGCGAACGCGGCGCGGCGGTGACGCCTGTCCTGACCCGTGCGGCGCAGGAATTCGTCACGCCGCTGACCGTGTCGTCGCTGGCGGGCGAAAAGGCCTATACCGACCTGTTCGACCTGACCGACGAGGCCGAGATGGGCCATATCCAGCTGTCGCGCGCGGCCGATCTGGTGCTGGTGGTGCCCGCCACCGCCGATCTGATGGCCAAGATGGCGGGTGGGCATGCCGACGACATGGCCTCGACCCTGCTGATGGCGACCGACACGCCGGTGATGATCGCGCCGGCGATGAATGTGCGGATGTGGGAACACCCCGCGACGCAGCGCAACCTGGCGGCCCTGCAACAGGACGGCATCACCGTTCTGGGCCCGGATCAGGGCGACATGGCCTGCGGCGAATACGGGCCGGGGCGGATGGTCGAACCGATGCAGATCGTCGAGGCGGTCACAGCTGCCCTGACCGGCGGGCCGCTCAGGGGCAAGCGGGTGCTGGTGACCTCGGGGCCGACGCACGAACCGATCGACCCGGTGCGCTACATCGCCAACCGCTCTTCGGGGGCGCAGGGCACCGCCATCGCATCGGCGCTGGCGGCCTTGGGGGCCGATGTGATCTTCATCACCGGCCCGGCCGACGTGCCGCCGCCCACGGGCGTCACCGTGGTGCCGGTGGAAACCGCGCAGCAGATGCTGCAGGCGGTGCAGGATGCGCTGCCCGTCCACGTGGCGGTCTTCGCCGCGGCGGTGGCGGATTGGCGCGTGGCGTCATCCTCGGCATCCAAGATCAAGAAACAGGACGGCAAGCTGCCGGTGCTGGAATTCGCCGAAAACCCCGACATCCTGGCCACGATCAGCCAGATGAAAACCGGCCGTCCCGACCTTGTGGTGGGCTTCGCCGCCGAAACCGACGATGTCATCGCCAATGCCACGGCGAAACGCGCCCGCAAGCAATGCGACTGGATCGTGGCCAACGACGTGCGCCCCGAAACCGGCATCATGGGCGGGGCGGAAAACGCCGTCATCCTGATCCGCGAAGACGGGGTCGAGGAATGGCCGAGACTGGACAAGGCCGAGGTCGCCAAGCGGCTGGCCAAACGGATCGCAGACAAGGTGGAGGAAGCCTGACATGGTGCAGATCGCGGTGATCTGGGATCAGGGCGCGGACCGCGCCATTCCCTTGCCCAGCTATGAAACCCCCGGCGCGGCGGGCGCCGATATCCGCGCCAACTTCGCCCCCGATTTCCGCGAAGAGGGCATGACCCTCGCGCCGGGATTCCGGGCGCTGATCCAGACCGGGCTGCGCTTCGAGATCCCCAACGGGTACGAGGTGCAGATCCGCCCCCGTTCCGGCCTGGCGCTGAAACACGGGATCACCATCCCCAACAGCCCCGGCACCATCGACAGCGATTATCGCGGGCCGGTGGGGGTGATCCTGCACAACGCCAGCAACCAGCCCTTCCACGTCGCCCATGGCGACCGCATCGCGCAGATGATCGTGGCGCCGGTGGTACAGGCGCAATTCGCCGTGGTCGACGGGCTGAGCGCCACCGCCCGCGGCGATGGCGGCTTCGGATCGACCGGGCGCAGCTGATGCTGTTGATCTTCGTATTGGCAGCGGCGCTTTGGGGCGTTGGGGTGGCGTTGAAAACCCCTTACAAGCTGCGCTTGACCATGATCGGGCTGTTGTGGCTGGCGGTTGTTGTGCTGCATCTGGTGCTGCCCGACGGTCACGGGCTGCGCCAGTCCACCGGCGGATCGGCCGCGCCTTGGCTTCTGCTTGGCGGGTTTGCCGCGCTGGTGCTGGTCTATCGCCAGGGGCTGGTCTGGGCGCGCAACCGGGCGCAGCCGGAACCCGAACCGGCAAAGCCCGCGGGCACGTTCAACGAATCCGAACTGAACCGCTATGCCCGCCACATCGTGCTGCGCGAAATCGGCGGGGCAGGGCAGAAGAAGCTGAAGAATGCTAAGGTGCTGGTGATCGGGGCCGGCGGGCTGGGATCGCCCGCGCTGCTGTATCTGGCGGCGGCGGGGGTCGGCACCATCGGCGTGATCGACGATGACGAGGTCGACAATTCCAACCTGCAGCGGCAGGTGATCCACCGCGACGCCGATATCGGCATGGCCAAGGTGTTTTCCGCCAAGGCCGCGATGGAGGCGCAGAACCCCTTCGTCATCGTGCGCCCCTACAAGCGGCGGCTCGAGGCCGACATGGCCGAAGACCTGTTCGCCGATTACGATCTGATCCTCGACGGCACCGACAATTTCACCACCCGTTACCTCGCCAATGCGGCGGCGGTGAAACTGGGCAAGCCGCTGATTTCCGGCGCCTTGTCGCAATGGGAAGGCCAGCTGAGCGCCTTCGACCCGGCCACCTCGGGCCCCTGCTATCAATGCATCTTCCCCGAAGCCCCTGCGCCCGGACTCGCGCCTTCCTGCGCCGAGGCGGGCGTGATCGGGCCGTTGCCCGGCGTGATCGGCGCGATGATGGCGGTGGAGGCGATCAAGCTGATCACCGGTGCGGGCGCGGCGCTCAGGGGCGAAATGATGATCTATGACGCGCTTTGGGGCGAGAGCCGCAAGATCACGCTGAAGAAACGCGCCGACTGCCCGGTCTGCGGGGCGCATTAGGGGGCTGGAAGTCCCAAAACAACGGGCCTACCTTGCCTTGCAAAGGAGACCCGTTCATGACCAACCCGCTTCTGTCCCAGTGGAACACGCCGTTTGAAATCGCCCCCTTCGACCGCATCCGCGACGAAGATTTCGCCCCCGCCTTCGAAACCGCTCTGGCCCGGCACAACGCCGAAATCGACGCCATCGCGGGCAAAGCGGAGGCGCCGAGCTTCGCCAACACCATCGAGGCGCTGGAAGCGGCGGGCGAGGCGATGGACAAGGTGCTGTCGGTCTTCTTCACCGTGGCGGGCGCCGACAGCAATCCCGAGCGCGAAAAGCTGCAGCGGGACTTTTCCCCGAAACTGGCGGCGCATTTTGCGGCGATTTCATCGAACAAACCGCTGTTTCAGCGGGTCGCCGATCTGTGGGCACGCAAGGACGACCTGGGGCTGAGCGAGGAACAGCAACGGGTCTTGATGCTGACCCATCGCGGCTTCGTCCGTTCCGGTGCCGCGCTGGAAGGCGACGCCGACAAGCGGATGGCCGAAATCAAGGGGCGGCTGGCCACCTTGGGCACCCAGTTCACCCAGAACCTGCTGGCAGATGAACGCGAATGGTTCATGCAAGTGGGCGAGGACGACCTAGAAGGCCTGCCCGATTTTGTCGTGGGCGCAATGCGCGCGGCGGGCGAGGAAAAGGGCATCGACGGTCCTATCGTCACCACCTCGCGGTCGATCATCACGCCGTTCCTGCAATTCTCGCCGCGCCGGAATTTGCGCGAAAAAGCCTACAAGGCCTTCGTGGCGCGCGGGGCCAATGGCGGCGATCACGACAACCGCGACATCGCCGCCGAAATCCTGAAGCTGCGCGAAGAACGCGCGCACCTTCTGGGTTACGACAATTTCGCCGCCTACAAGCTGGAAACCGAAATGGCGAAGACACCTGAAAAGGTGGAGGAGCTTTTGCTGGCGGTCTGGGCCCCGGCCAAGGCGCGGGCCGAGGAAGACGCCAAGGTGCTGGAAGCGATGATGCACGAGGACGGCGTCAACGGTGATCTGGAAGCCTGGGACTGGCATTACTACGCCGCCAAGCGCCGCAAGGCGGAACACGATCTGGACGAGGCGGCGCTGAAACCCTACCTGCAGCTCGACCGGATGATCGAGGCCTCCTTTGCCTGCGCCAACCGGCTGTTCGGGCTGGAATTCAAACCGCTCGACGCGGCGCTGTACCACCCCGATTGCCGCGCCTGGGAAGTGACCCGGAACGGCAAGCACGTGGCGGTCTTCATCGGCGATTATTTCGCGCGCGGATCGAAACGGTCGGGCGCGTGGTGTTCGGCGATGCGGGCGCAGGCGAAGTTTCCGAAGGACCAGGCGCCGGTCGTCATTAACGTCTGCAACTTCGCCAAGGCCGACCCGGCGCTTCTGTCCTATGACGACGCGCGCACGCTGTTCCACGAATTCGGCCACGCGCTGCACCAGATGCTGTCCAACGTGACGTACGAAAGCATCTCGGGCACCTCGGTGGCGCGCGATTTCGTCGAACTGCCGAGCCAGCTTTACGAGCACTGGCTGGAAGTCCCCGCGGTGCTGGAAGAATTCGCCACCCATGCCGAAACCGGTGAACCGATGCCCAAGGCGATGCTGGACAAGGTTCTGGGGGCAGCGAATTTCGATCAGGGCTTCCAGACGGTGGAATATGTGGCCTCGGCACTGGTGGACCTGGAATTCCACAAGGGCGCGGCGCCCGCCGATCCGATGGCGATGCAGGCCGAGGTTCTGGACCGGCTGGGCATGCCGAAACAGATCGCCATGCGCCACGCCACGCCGCAATTCGCCCATGTGTTTTCCGGCGACGGCTACAGTTCGGGCTATTACAGCTACATGTGGTCCGAGGTGATGGATGCCGACGCGTTCGAGGCCTTCGAGGAGGCGGGCGATCCGTTCGATCCGGCAAAGGCCAAGGCGCTGGAGGCCAACATCCTGTCCACCGGCGGCTCGCAGGAGGCCGAGGACCTCTACAAGGCGTTCCGCGGCCGGATGCCGGGGGTCGAGGCGCTGCTGAAAGGGCGCGGGTTGGCGGCATGACCCATGCGGATGTGATCGTCATCGGCGGCGGTATCGCCGGGGTCAGCGCCGCCGCGATGTTGGCCGAACACATGTCGGTTCTGCTGCTCGAGGCGGAACCGCGCACCGGCTATCATTCGACCGGACGCTCGGCGGCGATCTTCATCCGCAATTACGGCAACGCGACGCTGAGGGCGCTGAACGCGGCCTCGGCGCCCGTCCTGGAAAACCCCGACGGGGTGGCGGACAGCTCGCTGCTATCGCCGCGCGGCGAGCTGATGCTGGCGGAGGAGGACGAGGTGGATACGCTCGACGCCTATGTCGCCGACGCGGTGGGGATGGACATGCTGACGCCGGAACAGGCGGTCGAGCTGGTGCCGATCCTGCGCCCGGAACGGATCGCATCGGCCGCCATCGAATGGGACGCGCAGGATATCGACGTCGACCGCATGCTGTCGGGCTATCAGCGGCTGCTGAGCACGCGCGGCGGCCGGATCGTCACCGGCGCGCCGGTCACGGCGCTGCTGCGCTTGGGCGGGGTCTGGCAGGTCAGCGCGGGCGGGGCGGAGTATGCAGCACCCATCGTGGTGAACGCCGCCGGGGCCTGGGCCGGGCAGATCGGGCAGATGGCCGGGGCGTTGCCCATCGCGATACAGCCGATGCGCCGCTCGGCGGCGATCCTGCCTGCGCCGGGAGGTCATGACCTGCGCCGCTGGCCGCTGTTCGGTAGCATCACGGAACGCTGGTACGCCAAGCCCGAGGCGGGCAAGCTGATGGTCAGCCCGGCCGACGAGGACCCGGTCGAGCCGCATGACGCCTGGCCCGACGACATGGTGCTGGCCGAGGGGCTGCACCGGTTCGAACAGGCGGTGACCATGCCGGTGACCCGGGTCGAACACAGCTGGGCCGGGCTGCGCAGCTTCGCGCCCGACCGCACCCCGCTGGCCGGGTTCGATCCGCAGGCGGAGGGATTTTTCTGGCTTGCCGGGCAGGGCGGCTATGGCGTGCAGACCGCACCGGCGCTGTCGCGGTTGACGGCGGCGCTGATTGTGGGGCTCAGCCCGGAGGTCGCGCCGGAGGTTATCGCGATGCTTGATCCGGCGCGGTTCGCGACCGGGTAGGGGGGAGGGGGCGCTGCCCCCTCTGCGCGCGTGGCGCGCATTCACCCCCGGGATATTTTTGAACAGAAGAAGCGGCAGGGTTTGGCCTGCCGCCCGGGGGATCAGATTTTCTGATCGTAATCGCCGACCAGCGGTTCGGTGCGGATCACCGCGTCGATATCGGCGAAGATGGCACGCATCTCGTCTTCGCTTTCGCTGGATTCGCAGACCACCACCAGGTTGGGGGTGTTGGACGAGGCGCGCACCAGCCCCCAGGAGCCGTTTTCCAGGATGACGCGCGCGCCGTTCACGGTGACGACTTCCTTGATCGGCTTGCCGGCGATGGAGTCGCCCGCCTCGGCCTTGGCGACGAGTTTCGCCACCAGCCGGTCCAGTACCGCGTATTTTTCGGTATCGGCGCAATGGGGCGACATGGTCGGCGTCGACCAGGTTTTCGGCAGCGCCTTGCGCAGGTCGGACATTTTCATGTCCGGGTTGCGGTCCATCAGCTTGCAGATTTCCACCGCCACCCGCATGCCGTCGTCATAGCCGCGCCCGATATCCCCAGCGAGGAAATAGTGGCCGGATTTTTCAAACCCCGCCAGCGCACCCAGGGCATGGACCCGGCGTTTCATGTGGCTGTGGCCGGTTTTCCAGTAATCGGCCTTGATGTCGTATTTCTTCAGCTCGGGATCGGAGGCGAAAAGCCCGGTCGATTTCACGTCCGCCACGAAGGTCGATCCGGGGTAGAGCTTGGCCAGGTCGCGGGCCATGATCACGCCGACCTTGTCGGCGAAGATTTCCTCGCCCTCGTCGTCCACCACGCCGCAGCGGTCGCCGTCGCCGTCGAAGCCGAGCGCGAAATCGGCGCCGCTGGCTTTCACGCTGTCCGACATGTCGTGCAGCATTTCCATCGCTTCGGGGTTGGGGTTGTAATTGGGGAAGGTGTAATCGAGCCGGTTGTGGCTTTCGACCACCTCGACCCCGAGCCGTTCGAACAGTTTCGGCGCGAAGGCCGAGGCGGTGCCGTTGCCGGTGGCGCAGACGACCTTGAGCTTGCGGGTCATTTTGAAATCGCCCACCAGGTCGTCCATATAGGCATCGAACACGCCGTCGACGGTTTCGTACGATCCGCCCGGCGCCGCTTCCCCGCGGCCTTCCAGCACGATGTCGCGCAGTTCGGCCATTTCATCCGGCCCGTGGGTCAGCGGCCGCTGGAACCCCATCTTGACGCCGGTCCAGCCGTTCGGGTTGTGCGACGCGGTGACCATCGCCACGGCGGGCGCGTCGAGGTGGAACTGGCTGAAATAGGCCATCGGCGTGATGCAGGGGCCGATATCCTTGACCCGGATGCCGGCCTGCATCAGCCCGATCACCAGCGCCTGTTTGATCGCCAGCGAATAGTCGCGGTAATCGTTGCCCACGGCGATCACCGGGTCGAGCCCGTGCTTGCGTATCTGGGTGCCGATCCCGAGCCCCAGAGCGGTCATTCCCGGCAGGTTGATTTCGTCGGGATATTTCCACCGCGCATCATATTCGCGGAACCCGGTCGGCTTGATCATCGGGTCGCGGAGGAATTCCCAGGTATTGGGGGTGACGTCGGGAATGGGTTTGGTCACTTCAAGGCTCGCTTCGGAATTACAATTTTACCCAACTTGTATGCCCAGCATATGGCGGGAATACAACAAAGGGGTGGTGATTTTTGCGGCAGTTGGTGGCGGACCGCCCGCCGATTGGGCAGGCGGTCCGCAGGATCAGGGCCGGATCAGGACGAAACCTGTTCGCGCAGGATCGAGGCGGTGAGCGACACCATCAGATAGACCCCCGACAGAACCAGGAAGGCCAGGATCGTGTTTTCGAACGCGCGCGGATAGGTGGCGTCGTCCGGCGCCACCGGCCGCACCGAGGTGGTCAGGTAGCGCACCTGTCGGTTGGCCTCCAGCGCGGTCTGCTTTTCGTTCTGCAGCGCCGATTGCAGGAACATGTCGGCGGTGGCCAGGTCGGCCTGCGCCATCTGGATCTGTGCCGCCTTGGCCGCCAGCGAAGTGTCGCCGACCGAGGCCTCGTTCAGCCGCGCGCGCTGCTTGTCCAGTTCGGCCCGCAGCAGCCGGGTTTCGGTTTCCAGCGCCTCGACCTTCGACCGGTTGGGACGGGCGTTGTTCAGCTGGGTCTGCAATTGCAGTTCCTTGTCCTGCAGCTGCATTTCCACGTTGTTGATCAGCGCCCTGATGCTGGCCATTTCGCCTTCGGGGTCCAGCAGGGTGCCTTCCTGCAGCAGGACCAGCTGTTCCTGCGCCTGGCGACGTTCGGCCTTGGCGGTATCCAGGCTGGCGCGGGCTTCGCGCATCTGGTCTTCGCGCTTGCGCCGGGACAGTTCGTCGACCCGTTCCTCGGCATAGGAAATCAGGTGTTCGGAAAAGGCGGCGCTGACCTGCGGGTCGGGGGCGATCACTTCCATGCGGATCACGCCTTCGGTCGGGTCATAGCCGATCTTCACGTTGCGCTTGTAGATCTTGTAGGCGGCTTCGTCCGAGGCATCGGCGGGCAGCCGCTTGATCGGGTCGATATGGTCTTCGCTGAAATGCGCCTTGAAGCCCAGATCCTGGTCCAGCCGCTTCATCGCATCGCGCGACATCAGGTAGCTTTGCACCGCGATCGCATCCTGGTTGGTGGCGAATTGGGTGCCCGACAACAGCCCGCCCAGGGCCGAGCCGCCGGTCGCATCCGCTTCGAGGATCAGGAATTCCGACTTGGTGGCGTAAAGCGGCGTGGCGACGAAGTAATAATACCAGCCGACCAGCAGCGTCGGCAGGAAGATGAAGAATGCCAGCCGGGTCAGCAGCAGCGTCAGCTTGCGCCGCCGCCGCCGGGCGATGTCCTTCTGGATTTCCATGATTTCCGAGCTGCGGCGTTCGGCCGGGCTGACCTCGGTCGAGGGCAGGGTCTGGCCTTTCGGCGGCACGGTTTGCGGCAGCTGGGTCTTGGTCTTTGCCGGGGGCTTGGCCTGTTGTTCGGCCGGGTCTTCCTGCGGCACCACCAGTTCCAGCATGGTCGAGCGCTTGAACGGGTCGATCCCGTTGGCGCGCAGCAGCCGGATGGCGTCGAAATCAGATGTCGGGGCCAGGCCGCGTTTCTGTGCCACGCGCCGGGCCATGCGCAATTGCTGCCCGGTCAGGCCTTCCTTGCGGATGGCGTCGATTTCCTGATCGACGCTGACCTCGTTGGCCGAGGACACCATTCCTTCGACGGGGAGGCCTTCGGCCGGGGCGGCGGTGCGTTTCGGGCGGGCGGGGGCGGTTGCCTGAGGCTGTGCCTGGGTTTGCGCCTGTGCCTGCGGGCGGCGTGGCGCGGGGGGCGGGGCGGCGGCGGCCTGCGAGCGGGACCGGACCTCGGACAGGTAGCTGCGGGTCGGCTGGCCGGGGGCGGCGGG
>NZ_WWEN01000006.1 GCF_009857745.1 Thalassovita mangrovi | reverse complement strand
CATACGTTTCTGTCGCCGGCGAAAATGACCGTTTCTGACCAGTCGTACGAAAGCGAACGACTGATTTGTCCAGCACTGCGGACCTCGGCGCGCTTCAGCGTGATGCATTTGCGGCGAACGGCAGGTTCGGGGAAGCTGCGCCGCCGCATCCGGAGGCGCCGTGAATGTCGGCAATGGGCCGTCCCTGAAGACGGCCCCAGCCTTCAGATTTCGACAGCCTCTGCGATCGCCAACGCATCTTCTAATTCGACACCAAGATACCTAACGGTGCTGTCCATCTTGGTATGACCGAGCAGGAGTTGAACCGCTCGCAAGTTTCCGGTCTTGCGATAAATCTGTGCCACCTTTGTCCGTCGCATGGAATGGGCGCCATAGGCGCTTGGTTCCAAACCGATCGATTTCACCCACTCCCGGACTAGCCGGGCGTATTGGCGAGTTGAAATATGGAGCCGTTCGTGGAAGCGGCCAGGCCAGAGATATTCCGAGCCGACCATTAGCGGCTCGTCCATCCAGCGGAGCAGCGACTTCCGGGTGCCCTCGGTAATCTCGAAACGAACAGGTTTCTGCGTCTTGCTCTGAATGATCGAAGTGCGTTCCTTGACCTGTCCGGCAGCGAAAACATCCGCCACCTTCAGTTGGACCAGATCGCAGCCCCGGAGTTTGCTATCGATGGCCAGGTTGAACAGCGCCAGGTCACGATGGTTCTCAGCGATCTCAAGCCGGACGCGGATCGCCCAGACATGTTTCGGTAGCAGGGGACGCTTCTGCCCGACGATGCGGCCCTTGTTCCAGGCAGGGCGGCGTGCGCGAATGGCAGGTAAGTTTGGTGTTTGCATGATGGATCCTCCGATCCACCGCGCCCCGCCACAGCGCCAACCCAATGTTGGCTTCACAGCCTAACACACGAAAATGGCATTGCAGAGAAGGTCTGGAAAGAGCCCGGACTAACGGATGCCGCACAATTCACAAATGGCAGTACTGCGCAGCAAGTGGGCTTTGAAAAGCCCAACTGAACCAAACTCGACAGGCAATAAGAATGTTGAACCAGAAAAGGGGCGAAGATCCAAAACACCTTGGCAAAGTCTCGGGCAAACGACTACAAAAGATTGTGGATTTCGTCATTAATCAAAATATCGATCTCGTCGAGCACGGCTCCATCGACGAGCGCCCAAAGAATTTGTCCGGTTGGCCGATAGATCACGAAGGCCTCTTGTACTCCTGCGATACCGGAATTGGCAGTTTCGGTGAAGTTGACCTGGAACTGGTCAAGGGAGGCATTGCCTCCATAGGCCAACACGTCGCCTTCGGCTGTGTCGTAATCCTGAACCCAATCCGAGCCGTGTCCTCGCACGCCTAAATGGAAAAAATAGTCTGCGCCTTCGCCGCCTTGCAAACGGTCATAACCGAAGCCGCCATTCAGAAAGTCGTTGCCGTCGCCGCCTACGAGCAAGTCCGACCAGGCCTGACCGGTCAGTACATCATCTCCAGCACCTCCGATGATAGTATCTGCACCGTACCCGCCGACAATGGTGTCGGCTCCATCATCACCCCTCAGTTCGTCATTGCCATAACCACCGTCAATGCTGTCATCGCCGCGGCCGCCATAAGCTACATCTGCAACGTCTGCGTCAGTTTCTCCGCCAAATATGAAATCATCGCCATCGCCTCCGAGCAGAGTGTCATGGCCATCCCCACCATATAGGCTGTCGTTCCCGCCAGAACCTTCCAGGGTGCGATCCTCAACGATATTATTTTCTGCCACCAGGCTGTTGAATTCGGTGGTGTAGCTAGGGCCGCGAATCTCAATCAGAGCTATTTCATAGGAATCTAGGTTCAAAAAGAGACGTTGATCTTGGTAGAGGAGGTCGGAATCAACACTGATCAATTCGGCGGTCGATGAAGTGTCGGTTGGATTTTGCCCATCCACCACCCCGAGGATGGTTACGCTCACTTCTATCTCATCAGTGATCAGTTGCCCGAGGTCCATCGTCAGATCTGTGCCGCTCTCACTCGTGGAGGCGACAAACATCACCAATCGATCTACAGCATAGAATGCATGGATGTCAGCTCCATCCACAGAGACCTCGTCTTCCGACTGACCTGTGTTTGGGATCAGCTGAATAGGACGCGTGCCGAGTAAATGCTCCGACATGAGTGCAAACATATGGCCCGGCACCGTCAGTTCTGATTGGCCGACATCTCCACTCAGGTCATTTGCTGTGTTTTGCTGAAGCGGCCAGACACGGGCGCACCCGACCTCATAGTCGGCGAACACTTCCAAGATATTCAACATCTCATGTGCTTGAAGAAGCCCGAAATCTTCTTCGTGGTCCAGGGCCCTGGTAGAGGCTGACTGGTTCCACTCCGTGATGTGAACAAACAGATCATCAATGTAATTTCCCCATGAATTGTCGATGGTTCTCACAGAAAAATATCGGCTGCTTGGTAATTCGGGGCCACGCGAATAGAGATGGGCGACAACACCATCGACGTTGTCCAGCAACGCGCTGTTCTCGAACTCCCTTATGATGATTTCGTTGGCGAGAAGTGACCACTTCACCTTTCCTGAGCCGTAGATGTACTCATCTCCGAAGCTAAACCCATAGTCGGCGTTGAAGGCCGCCAGTTGCGCTGCTCCGTCTCCGACATCAGCATAGTGCGTCTCGAGATCGGCATAGCCATAATCCGCCCCCATCTGCACCAACACCCTGGGCGTCGAGAAGAGAGCTTCATAGCTGGGATGATTTGCGAGCGCGTCGTGAATAATGGCGCACATTTCAGTGGCGACTCGACCATATTCAAGCGAGGTCATTCCGCCGCTGTTCCAATATTCATTTCCTATTTCGAACGCATCTATAGAGACTAGGCCATATACGCCGTCGAGAACGTCATTTATGAACCCGCGTAGCGCTTCCTCGTCCACGGCAGCAAATCGGTTTCCCTGAGCATCCGTTGCTTCAGATAGATACGTCCGCGTCGGAATGACTAGCGATGCGCGATAGCCGTTTTCTTCTAGAAATCCAAAGAATTCGCCTAGGCCCAGCAGGTTTACAGTATCCACGCCATTGGTATGTGGTGCAGACGTCGCATTCGGATTGGTGATGTCGAAATAATGCTCGGAGATCGAGCCGCCAGGATAGCGGAAACTCGTAATGTTCAGCTGCTCTGCGACGCTTTCAAAGCTACTGCCCTCGCCAAGCGTATCCCGGGTGGCCAGAATGTTGCCGCCAAAAACATCCTGCGTATAGGACGTCGAAGATACGGAGTAAGCGTTAATAACAACCATGGGAACCTGCCGTACTGCCAGGTCTCAGCGTGCCATGGTTCAATTGAAGAAAGTCTAAATCTAATTATTTGAAATAATTAGAATTATTTTTAGTTTGGTAGGTAATGGTTAAGGCCGGAGTTCTAGGACGAATAGTTGTAGAAGCGATAGACAACGACATCGATATCGTCACGGGAGCCAGTAAACATGCTCCCGTCGAGATTGAAGAAAGTCCGATTGGAATCGATGATGTGGTTGGGGGAGACCTCGTTATCTGTCCAGACCACGGTCAAACCGGTCACTTCAGGCAGCTCGCAAGCAGCTTCTCCCTCAACCAGGATGGTTGTTCCCGTTTCTTCGCTCTCTTCCACTTCGATGTCATCGGTCAGATTGAAGGTTTCATGGTCGGGTAAGGCATTGCTTGGTGCGCCTCCGATTTGCAGCACGATCGTTTCATGATCCGGTTCGAAGTCTTCAATGACCGCTGCGCCCAGTCCGCTATCGAAGCTGTAATTTACGACGAACATATCCGACCCCGGACCGCCAGAAGCATGATCGTTGTTGCCGATTTCGATCTCGTCATCCCCCTCAAGTCCCGATACGGTTTCCGATTCATCATTCACTTGATCGTCAAGCGATACCGAAGTGGTAAGCATCGACTGCGGGTCATCCGGTGCTGTTGAAAGATCGTCATCGCCCTCAGTGCCCATAAAAATTCCATCTTCAAGGTGTGTAAGGTCGGGGTTGCTCGGCGTGTCCCCGGTGTCGAAATTGGGATCGTCACGCTCAACCGTATCGTTAGCCTCGTTGTCGGAAAACAGGTCGAGAACCAAAGCTCCAATAAGACCGATGCCGAATAGCACAAGCAACTGAAACACGGTCTACTCCTTGCTGAGTAATCGAAGCTGTTCACACCGCGTCGAGTTTTTCTTCTTCAAATGATCTGATGAAGTTCTCGAGCAACGTTGACGTTTTTTAGCCGGTGGAGACTTCCGCCAGCAGTACTGCCGCGCAGGTGTTTGAGGGGCCTGCTCGTTCTAACCATTTGCTGTTAAGGCGTCCTTACTGTCGGCAAGCTGCCAAGGCCAAATTACGGACAATTTTAACATCATCCTATATGGTCAATGGCCGCGAACTCTCAGTGCTGGGAGGGAGACGCCAATCCTGAAAGCAAAGATCTTAGGGTAGATCGCGGGCTGCAGAGTTGATCGACGGTGATCGGACCGGACCGAACCTGTACGATACTACGATAGAAAGCGATATTCAGGTATCCTCTGTTATCTTGCAGCCTGGGTTTGGAGCGAACTCGCAAACGATTTGGACCAATGCAAAGTTGGTCGCTCATAGGGAAAACTCCCTAAGCTCGGGGGCGAGATCCTGGTCTTAATTGCGCTACCCGTTGCCCGGTGAGTGTCGGGACGCAGGACCTCACTTCCATGGCCCTGTCGATTGCGGTCTGAAGCTCTGAAATCATTGTGCCGGCAAACATCATTGCCTTGCGAATTGGTCAAATAGTTCTGCAGAATGCGTTTCCTCGTGCGAAGGCATGTCCTTAGCACGTTATTAAGCACTACCGTTCGCTCATGTTCATTCAGTTGGGGATAGCCTTCTAGAAAGCCTGCTTCTTCCCAATCGAGCATAGATTTGCGGAACTGGCGGCAAGATGCTGTTCCAAGCGGGTCGGGGACTTCCTGGTCGCCCAGGAAATAAAACAGCGCATTGGCGACTTCGTCTCCGATCACACTTCGATGCTGCGCCAGCCGATTAGAAGGCATGAGGCAATGTGTAACGCCTAGACAGACCACGTCATAAAAATTGGGAAAGCAAACTACGTTGGCAAAACCCGTCACGAGCTCCACCGAGCGTTTACAAACTCCATCGTCAAGATAGCGTCTTACGTCATCAATGGAGAGGCCCAATACTAGCGCAACTTCATGCTCTAAAAACGGGGTGGTTTCCAACGAAATTTTCATTGCACACCTATGTCTCTGATATGGGAATGCTGCGCAATTCAAGTAAAAGTTGAGTTAATGTTGCGGTGGTTAAGTGACATGATATTCTCAATATTAATTAACGACCCTGGGTTCGTGCCGTGGGGCCTCACTGCTTCCGTCCTTCTTCGCTGATTGACTAGGTCTGCTTCGGGCTGGCCACGGTCGTTGGAAGCGCTGTAGCCAAGGTCAGCTCCAGTCCGCTGACCGGTCTTTGACTGCCGTGCCGATGCTGCATAGCGCATAAAGGGCCGCTTCGGTGAAGCCGCACCGCAGTGAGCAGCTCGGGTGTGAGAGGCAGCAAAGGGCCGACAGTGGCTTTGATCCATTTTGGCGGTCTGACCTGCTGCCTTTCACGGCAATGTGCGAAACAGGCTTTGCATAATCCTGACGGCTTTCTTCAAGTAGACTACTGGCTCATGATGTCATGCGGGGGGCGGAAAGCCCGCTAACTGAAGTTTTTCCATTTTGTTCCTGTTGAACAACCTGATCGGAATTTCCGGAGTCACCCCGTCGGCACATTCCTGTTCTGTCGGTGGGTTCGGAGCTGGGGAGCTTTTCAGGGCTTCTTTGAAAAGAAAATTTCGTCATTTTTTCGCATAATTACAATGGCTTGACTCATTTTTGAGAATGGTATCCAAGGCTCGGGTGATTTTTCTCTTCGGATTTTCATCGGATTCGCTGACCTTGTCGTTACTCGAAAGCGGACGGATCGAAACCTGCTGAGAGCGTAAAAGAAAACGCGCACCACGAGGATGCGCGTCTGAAAGTTGGGGCAAAGATCGCCCGGTTATCACTTGCCACGTTAGAGGCCGAAAACGGCCCAGGCAAGCGCGGTCTGTGCTCCGGAATGAGAAGTGAATACCCCGGAAGCGGTCTGTTTCCGGGAACGGAGACGGTATGTCGAAATACGAAGATTGGGAGCCGGAGGAACCGGAAACCAAGAAGAAATTGCCTGCTCTGGTCGTGGATCCCATCCATGGCGTTCGGCCTTTCGCTGGCGCACGCAACCCGATGACCCGCAGCGATACCGCCAAGCGCGTTTCCATGGTCATCGCGACCCCGATGACGAATGGTGTGCCGCAAGTCTATCACTTCGACGGGGAGGGGGAGTACGCGATCGCCCTTGATGCTCTTCGGAGCCCGGAACTCTTCGGCTTGGAAGTGCAGCTCGCACCCATCACCTACTATTGTCGCAAGTCCCGCAAGGAACGGCGGCACTATTTCGATCTGCGCCTGACCTTCCACGATGGATACCGTCGGGCGGTTTTCGCCCGCAACGGAGCGAGCCTCGCCAAGCCCGAGACCCTGGATGAAATTGATGACATCTTCTCCTGCATTCCGAAGGAATTCGCGGATGAAGCGGTTGTCGTGAATGTTGACGACTACACGCGCGCCTACCGTGACAACCTGCGCCGAATCTGGGAGTTGCTCCAAGTCGACGACGACGAGGCAGACCGCATAGTGGAAACCGCGGCGCGGTCGACCAACTACTGGTATCTGAGTGACCTCATCGCGAATTGCGATCTGGTGGAGTGGCGTGCGTATCAGGCCGCGGTGCGGCTCATCGGTCGGAATGTGCTCTGGACCGACATGCACGGGGTCATCGACTACCCGTCCCGGGTCATGCTGAACTCATGACCCTTCAGCCGCTCTTCAATATCCCCAAGGGATCCATCCTGCATCTGGATGGCCGCGCTTTGCTTGTGACAGTGCGCGAGGAGAGCGGCTATGCCGTCGAGTGCCAGGAAAGCGGTGAATGCTTCACGCTGTCTCTCGAGCGTGTCGAGGCCGCGATCCGCGCACGTGATTGCGAGGTCATTCAACCGAAGGACGCAGAGAAGCGCAAGGCGCTGCTTGATTACACCGGCGGGTTCGAGTGTATGGAGCAATTGTCCGAGGAAACGCAGCGGATTATTCGGGCGCGTCTAGCTTTGGTCCTGGCCATGGACGAGCTGCGTGCAGAAGGGGTGAAGCTCACACAGAGGAACATGAGCAACTGTGGCGCTCAGCGCCGCGCGCTCTTGGTCAGGGCTGATGAGATTGCGCCGGGCCATAATTTTCTCAGGACACGCCGCGGTGGCAAGTTGGCGGTTGGCTTCACGGTCCCGCAGGGCCGGACCCTCGCCAGGTATCACGAAACCTACCACCGTTTTGAGCAGAACGCGGTCGTTCTGGCAGACCGCGATCACCTGAAGGGACGCCGGGAGCCGAGGCTGCTGCCCTGGCAGAAGCGGTTCATCGACTACGTTCTCAACACGTGGATGGACAAACGAAAGCCCTCACTCGCACCGCTCGTCAACATGGCCATTGGCGTGTTTGACCGGACTCCAACTGAAAAAGCCCAGGGAGTTGGGTTCCCGTCAATCACAACCATTCGCGCTTACGCAAAAGCTATCTCTGGAGTGACCGTAGCCCTTGGTCGCAACGGAAGACGGCACACGACCAACACGAAAGGGGCAGGCTCCACCGACGTGCGTGCGCTCCGTTTCGGAGAGAAGTTTGAGTGGGACCAAGTCTACCTCTCGATCTTTACTGATGGTGGTGGTGTCATGCGCGCCAGGGCCATCGATCCCGAAACAGCCAGCGAGGAATTGGAGGACAACGAGGTGCGTCGATGCTGGATGCACGCAATCCTCGATGTCGCAACGCGCGAGGTACTGGGCTGGGTCATTTCGGAAACAGCCGATGCGGATCACAGCCTAGCACTGCTGCGTATGGCTACTAGGGACAAGACAAAGGAAAAGGTTCGCTACGACTGCAAGCATGAACCGCCGCCGCCAATTCGATTGGGGCTTTCCCTGGCCGACAACGGTACCGCGACGCGCAATGGACGTGTCTACGCCGCACAGCTTGGTATGGACATGACCGTCATGACTGGTCGCGCCTATCACGCGACTGACAAACCTCATGTCGAGCGCCTGTTCGGGACAATGCAGGGGCAGGTCCTGAATTTCCTTCCCGGCTACACCGGGAGCTTTCCAGGAGAGCTTCCCGGCTATGATCCGAAACCGTCCGCTGAGCTCAGTCATGACGCTCTTTATGGGATGATTAGCCGGTACTTCATCGACGAGTACCCATTCCAAGAACACCTCGGGACCGGAATGTTCGGCGCGACGCCTCGTCAGAAACGCGAGGAAGCGATCAGGCGCTATGGCCCAATCGAAGCGCCGTCGCTGCGCGAGAGGTTTCTTGCGCTGGGCGCCAAGGTCCAGGCCAGTACGACGTCCGAGGGCGTCAAGGCCTACAACATTCCGTTCAGTTCTCCCGCTTTGCAGAGGTTCGCAGGAGGGAAGTCAAAACGCGTCAACGTCCATCTAGACCCTGACGACCTCCGAACGGTTCTCATCACGGCCGAAGGTCATGACGAAGTCATTGAAGCGGAGCTGAGAATGACGGTCTTCAAGGACCAGACGCTTCAGGAAGCGATCGAGATCATGGAACGGGCTACGAAGGACAACCCGACGTTGCGAGAGCTGCATCGTGCCCACCTTGAAGAAGCCCGAGCCCGCAGGGCACGGGAGTCCGGCTTCTTCAAGGATTCCCGCGACCCGTCGAACTATGAGACGCTCGCTCAGCTGCAGCGGCGTGCCGAAAAGCTTTTGCAGGTCGAAACGCGGCCAGCGAGCTATACCGGCGCCACGGTCGCGCCCGGCTCTATTATGAGCCGCGGAGTGCCTGTTGAATCCGCGCCGGTCACGCCCCCGGAAATCGACGGTTCGCTAGGCACGCAGTCATCGAATTCTACGGTCCCACCGAACAGGAGCCACCAGGCTGTTGAAACGACGACATCACCCCGTAGGCGACCTCAGAAACCGACGGATGACGCCGTCGACATCAAGAGCATGAAATTCCCACCAATCACGGACAGCAAACTATGAGCAATCCTTTCGTTAACCAGTCGGTCGTCGATCTCAACAAGGACTTGGGACGCCAGCAGTACCCGCTCGCGCGGGCAGAAGAGTTGCAGACTTCGTTCGCGCTGGTCTTTAGTCGC
This sequence comes from Thalassovita mangrovi, assembly GCF_009857745.1. Lineage (GTDB taxonomy): Bacteria > Pseudomonadota > Alphaproteobacteria > Rhodobacterales > Rhodobacteraceae > Thalassobius > Thalassobius mangrovi. The sequence continues at coordinate 207,761 of NZ_WWEN01000006.1, read as the reverse complement.
CATCTTGGGTGCCTGCAGTCCGGTCGGCGGTTTGAGGCTCGGAGCATGCTTGTCACCGGTCTTTCGGGTTCCGGCAAGAGTACGGAAATCGAAGGCATGTTAAAGCGGTTCAAGGAATGTGAGGTGCCGCTGCCCTCCGGCGTTCCCGCTGATTTCGCCGAGTGCTTGCTCGCATCCAAGGGGAGTTGGAAGGATCTGGGTAAGAAAACGCTCCACGCGATTGGGTACCCGCTTTCGGACACGACCCGAAAAACCCAGTTTGAGATCTGGGACTTGGTTGTGAGGCAGGCCAAGCTGAAAGGGATCGTCGGAATCCACTACGACGAGGCGCAACACATCATGCGCGACAAGTCGGACAAGGAAGTCCTGGCGATCTTGGATGCTTTCAAGACGCTCATGAAGTCGCACGAGTGGCCGCTAATGCTGATCCTCTCCGGAGTGCCCGAACTGGACAGCTATGTCCAAAGAGAACCACAGTTGGATCGCCTCCTCAGCAGGGTCACCTTCGCAGAGATCGATTTGTGTAGTGCCCCGGGGCAGCTCGCACCTGACTACACTGTCCTGCATGAGATTGTAGGAAGCTACGCAATGAGTGCCGGGCTCGAAGTCGACCCTGGTTTGCAGACGGGGGATTTCCTGCATCGCCTTGCGACGGCTGGAGGCTTTCGCTGGGGGATCGTGATCGACATCGTCGTGGACGCAGTTGCGCATGCCGTCGGCCGGATGGGAGGCTTTCTGACGCCTGAGGATTTCGTGGCTGCTTGGGTGAATAAAACCAAGATGAACGAGCTGGCAACGCCCTTCACACATGAGGCGTACGAGCGAGTTTTCCGTAACCAAACGCTCTTCCGCAGCAAGATCGGTTCCTAAGCCGACAATACATTCTAGTTGGTCAGAAACCCGCGCTTCGGCGCGGGTTTTTTCGTGCTTAGGCCTCAGGTGTCCAGGGCGCCCCGAATGCTAACGTATTGGAGCTGCGCATGTTTTTGGTTTCTGCGTAAGTTTATGGTTGCTCGCGACGGAACCTCTTCGGCAAGTCTTTGAAATTTAATATGGATTCTTTGCCGCGAATCAAATGCCATTGATTTTGCGCATTCATTTGGTTTCTCTGACTGGCGCTGTTGTCCGCCCCCTATACACCGACTTTACGACAAAAGACGGTTCTTGGGCGGGGGCGCTATCAGTTTCCAGAGTGTTTCTAGGAAAATTTCGATCATGAGGGAGGGCTACGGCTCTCCCTTTTTTCGTCTTATCTCTCCCACGGCCCATGTTGCCGTGTGAGCGCCGATATATTTGGGGTTCGAGGCTCGGGGCTCCATCTCGATCTTACACCTCGTGTCACCCGGGTTCGCACCATTGGCGGCGATCCGGATCTAGATACAGCAACTATGCGGTTTTCGAAGCCTCCCGCCGCAGCCACTTGCTCACCCGCTGGATTTCCCTGTCCGAACGGCGGGATTCCGGGGTGACGATATGGTAGCCGATGTTGCCAGGTAGATTTGCATCGAAAAGCTTGATCAGCCTACCCTTGCGCAAAGCTGACACAGCCAAAGAGGCGCGTACAAGAGCAACGCCCTGCGCATTGGCGGATGCTTCGACGATCACGCCACTGTCATCGAAAAGGATTGATCTTGCGAGGTCAATTTCGAGATTGATCGAACGCGCGTATCGCGCCCAATAGCGATGAATTTTATCCTCGATCAGCGGATATCCCTCAATGTCGGACAGTTGCGTGGGTACGCTGTCTGCGTAACACAAACGGTTGGCACCGGCGTCGACTGCGGCGTCATATGCGGCACAAAGGCGGTCCTGATCGGTGCGGCTGGCGTCTTCGACGGTGAAGCGCACCTTCAGGCCAAGCGTACGGGCAAAGCCGACACAATCCGAGATGATCGACTTCCAGCATGTCGGTTTCCCCCCCGATTGGCGCCTGGCGGATGCAGAGCAAGGCCAGAAGATCGCACCGGTCGTTGTGGAAGGGCAATTCCGCCGAACTTTCGTACCCGCGTGCCGCGTGGTTTCGAATGTTGCTGCCGCGATCGGTGACATGGCCGAGAAAGTCGAATTTATCGCTTTGGGAGACGGGACAGCCGAAGGACAGGCCGAATTCGGCCAGAAGGTGAGAGGCCGCGGCTTCGCTCGGGTCTGCAATCGGAAGGTTGCGCAAAACAGCCACCCCCGCGCGTTGCGGAGTTTCCCGTATCCATGGGTAGCTGTCCTCGATTCGCATCGCGCCGGAAGCCAGATCCAGGACCCAATCTTGTCGCAAAATCATGTCCTCGCCACGCCAGACCTGGCCTGTATCGGCAGTCATTTGCGTATCCATTCAAGGCTTCTTGGAAGTGTTGTGAATTCTATAATAGATTGTGTTGTCGTCTTTTTGGGATGGATGAGCTCATTGTTGAATTTGATCGTAAATTGCCATCGCGTGAGTCAAACAATATTTTTCGATTAAAGATTGATATTTATCGTTATGCTTGAAGCTCTTATAAAATGGGGAGTTAATCATAAAAAAGGCGAATGCAAAGGGTGATTCAATGGCTGCAGATTGCCAGGCTTGGTTTGAGGAAAGGATTTTTGAAGCGCTTGGAGGCGGTAAAGAGATTCGTCCAAAAATTGAATTCGAGGGCGACTTCTGTCTGAGTTCTGTTGCGCATGTTTCGGGCCTGGCGCATGCGGCGATGTCGGCGGCCGCGCAACAGCTGGCACTCTTGGTCGGTGCCGAACAGGTTTCGGTCAATCGCAGGCGAGCCGAGCTGTGGTGCGGCATGACGCTGAAGGCCGAAGGCTGGACGTTGCCGGATTCATGGGATCCCGTCGCCGGCAACTATCGGGCGCGCGACGGCTGGATCCGGCTGCACACGAACGTGCCCGAGCACCTGGACAGCACCCTGCGCGTGCTGAAAACGGTTGCCGACCGGGAGGCCGTGGCCCAGGCGGTGGCACATTGGGATCGTTTCGAGCTTGAGAAAGCCGTCGTCGATGCCGGTGGTGTCGCAGCCGCGATGATCGGGATTGAGGATTGGGCCGCGCATCCCCAGGGCCGCGCGGTTGCCTCCGAACCGTTGATCCATTGGCAGGTGCATCCCGGTCGCGCTCCGCGGCTCCCCAACTTCGACAAGACGTTGGAAGGGCTGCGGGTGCTCGACCTGACGCGCGTTCTGGCCGGGCCGGTTGCTACGCGGTTCCTTGCTGGGTTCGGAGCCAGCGTGCTGCGGATCGACCCTCCCCATTGGCAAGAGGACGGGCTTGAACCGGAGGTGACGCTTGGCAAAGCCTGCGCAGGCCTTGATCTGCGCCGGGACGGCGATCGCAAGCAATTCGAAACCCTTTTATCCGAAGCTCATGTTTTGGTTCACGGCTATCGGCCGGGGGCGCTTGAACGGCTGGGCTATGGCAATGACCGCCGCCGCGAGATCAATCCGGATATCATCGACGTATCCCTGAGCGCATATGGCTGGACAGGTCCGTGGCGTGGCCGGCGCGGTTTCGACAGCGTTGTGCAGGTCAACACGGGGCTCGCCCAGGAGGGCATGGAAAGAACAGGCGCCGACACGCCCGTTCAGTTGCCGATTCAGGTGCTCGACCACGGGACCGGATATCTCATGGCCGCAGCGGTTCTTTATGCCTTGCGGATGCAGAAGTTGGACGGGTGCGCGCGTTCGGCCAGGCTGTCCCTGGCGCGGACTGCGCATCTTCTTGTTTCGGCAGGGCTTCAAGACCCGCCTGCGCCGCCATTGGATGAGGGTGACGTGGAGGAGCAGGAGGAGATGACCCATTGGGGACCGGCGCGCCGCATTGCATTCCCGGTATCCCTGGAAGGAAACGGCCCCGTTTGGCGGCGCCAAGCGGCGCCATTCCGGTCATCCCCTGCGGAGTGGCCGTAAGGGATGATAGCCATGGTCAAAGGCGCTCCCTTGAGGCCCCCCCCCCGCAAAGGCCGGTTTTCCGGTGACGTGCTGCGCACCTATGACCGGCTGTTCAGCCCGCGCATGGGGTCGGTCTTCGACAAGCTGTCGCTGAAACGATTGGCTGCGGGGCCGGCGGCGATCCGTTGCCCCCCGCGCCCTTGCCGTCAGTCCCGCAACAGCCGCCCGTCTTCAAGCCGCACCGTTTCCGGCGCCAGTTTCACCCTGAACTCCGGCGCGTGGCTGACCAGCAGGATCGCCTGGGGCAGGGCGTTCAGGATCTCCAGCAGCCGCGCCTCGTTCTTGGTGTCGAGCGCATTGGTAGGCTCGTCCAGAAGCAGCACCTCGGGCTGCATCGCCAGCACCGTCGCCAGCGTGACCAGCCGCTTTTCCCCGCCCGACAGCTTGTGGGTGATCCGGTCGCGCAGATGCATCAGGTCGAGATCGCCCAGTACCCGGTCGACGATCTCCAGCGCTTCGTGGCGGCTCTTGCCGAGATTGAGCGGGCCGAAGGCCACGTCCTCGGCCACGGTGGGGCAAAACAGCTGATCGTCGGCATCCTGGAAAACCAGCCCGACGCGGCGGCGCACCGGGTGGAAATCGGCCTCGTCCCGGCGCTCGGTCCCGAACACGGTGATGGTGCCGCGATCGGGGCGTTGCAGCCCCAGGATCATCCGCAGCAGCGTCGATTTCCCCGATCCGTTCGGCCCGATCAGCGACAGCCGCTGCCCGGGATCGAGCCGCAGCGAAGCGCCCTGCAGGATCGGCACCTGGCCGGGATAGGCGAAATGGATATCGCTCAGCGCGATCAGGGTCATGTGAGGTCCACCATGATCAGGGCAAGGGTCAGCCCGGCGAACAGGGCCGCGAAAACATAATCCCGCCGTGCCAGCGCGAAATCCTGCAACAGCACGATCCGGCCCGAAAAGCCCCGGCATTTCATCGCGTCGAGAATGCGTTCGGACCGTTCGATGGCCCGCACCAGCATCATGCCGACCAGGTAACCGAAGCTGCGATAGGTGTGCCAGTTGGTGCCGGGGCGAAAGCCGCGCACTTTCATCGCGGCGCGCAGCCGCAGGTATTCTTCGCGCAGCACCTCGATATAGCGGATGGTGAACAGCAGCAGGTGCACCAAGGTTTCGGGGCAGCGCAGCCGGTGTAGCGCATGGCCCAGGGTCACCGGTTCCAGCGTGCCGACCAGCGTCATCAGTGCCAGGATCACCGCATTGGCGGTCAGCCCGATCTCGATGGCGTTCAGAAGCCCCTGCCAGCTCGCGGTCATTCCCCAGAGGGTGAAGATCGCGTCGCCGGGCACGGTGAAGGGCAGCAGCGCCAGCATGAAGAAGATGAACCCGTCCATCATCGCCATGCGCCGCAGGGTTTGCCGCACCGGCAGGCGCGACAGCTGCAGCAGGCCCAGCGACAGGGCAAGCGCCAGGATCAGCGCCGGCAGCGACGACAGCGCCACCACGGTCACCCCGAACAGGCAGGCCGCGACGATCCGCAGCCGCGGGTCGATCGCGGTCAGCGGCCCGGTGCCCCGGTCCGCCCCGGTTTCCGACAGGGTCTTTTCCCCATGCGACAGCGCGTGGCCCAAGGATCAGCCCGCGAGCTTGCGGCGCGCCGCGAGGTAGAAGCCCAGCCCGAACAGCCCGAGGATATAACCGATGCCGCCAAGGATGGTCTGCAGGCTGTTATGTTCGCGATAGGCGGCGATTTCGCGGCGCAGCGGGCGGATTTCGTCGCGCACCGCTTCGGCGATCATGGCGCGGGTTTCGGCGGAAAGCGGGGCCGCGCTGGCCGGGGCTTGCTGCTCAGCCGCCGGGGCGGTGGCGGGGACGGGCGCGGATTTGCCGAGGATCGCGGCGACCTCTTCGGCGGGCATGGTCGCCTCGGCGACATGGCCGGCGCCCAGATTGGCGCGGAACGTATGCGCCACCGGCACGGTAGGGGTGTAGACGAAGAAGCCGTCGCCATCGGTCCGGGCCCGGCCCAGCTCGGCCCCGTCGGGGCCGGTCACGATGATTTCCTGATCCACGGCCATATCGCCGTTGGAAAATCCGATTTCGCCCTCGATGGCGCTGCCGGAGGGGAAGACCGAAGCGATGACCTTATGCGCCAGAGCCGGAACGGGGGCGGCGCAAAGCATCACGATGAAGGCAAGCCGTTTCATGCGCGGGTTCCTTGCAGATGAGTGAAGAGTTCGGGTTTGACCCGCCGGGCCAGCAGCACGGCAAAGCCGGTCAACAACCCTTCGATGGCCATGACCGGGATATGGGCGAAGAAGACCAGCTTGGCCGCGGCGATGAATTCATCGCCCGACAGGGTCAGCGCCAGCGCCACCATGGCGGTCGTCGCGGCGATCGAAAACGCCCCGCCGATCCCGGCCCAGATCGCGCCGCTCAGCGGGCTGCCCGACGCGGCCAGCCGCCCGAACAGCACCCAGGCCAGCACGGCGGGCAGGGCGATGTTGAGCGTGTTCACCCCGATCACCGTCAGCCCGCCGAAGCCGAAGAACACCGCCTGCAGCAGCAGCCCGACAAACAATGCCGGAAAGGCGGCCCAGCCGAGCACAAGCCCGGCCAGACCGTTGAGGATCAGATGCACCGAGGACGGCCCGATCGGCACATGCACCAGCGAGGCGACGAAGAAGGCCGCCGAAAGCACCCCTGCCGCGGGAATGCGTTCCAGCGGCAGGGCGCGCAGGCCCATGGCGATGCCGCCAGCCGCGGCAACCGCGCCGCCGATGACAACCGGATTGGAAAGCGCGCCGTCCACGATATGCATGGGGGTTACTCCAGGTCCCAGGCGCGGATCCAGATCACCGCGTCCTGGCTCAGGTCCTTGCCCTCATGTTCGGTCACCGGGCCCGATCCCAGGGCGGCAAAGCCCCAGTAGCCGGCCTTGGGAATGCCGAAGGTGAAATAGCCGTTGTCATCCGACACCGCCACCACGGCGCCGCCCGGCGGCGGTGCGGTGACCGGGGTGCTCGACGCGGCGGTGTCCATGTCGGGTTCGGCGGCCATGTATTCGATTTCGATCTCGGCCCCGGCGACCGGGGCGCCATTGGCCACCACGCGGCCGGTGAAGGTCGATCCCGCCAGCACGTTATAGGGCTTGTTCAGCGGCACGATTTCGGTCGGCAGGCCCACCGGTTCCATCCAGTCGGTCGGCAATTCGTTGCGGTTGAGGAAGCTCTTGGTGATCTGCTGGATATAGATATCCTCGGAGGCTTCGAAATAGGGGGCGGGTACCGTCACCAGCACGTAATCGCCCGACCGCTTGACCGGTACCGATCCCTTGAAGGCCGCGCCTTCGTTTTCGCCGCCGGTGAAGCGGACCGGTTCCAGCGTGGGTTTGAGGTCGGTCTTTTCGCCCCGGTGGATCACGAAGAATTCTTCCGGCATCTCCAGGTCCATCACGTGGCCGTTTTCGAACGGGTGCCAGAAGATCAGCTTCACCGGCACATCGCCGGGGGCTTCGATCATCGTGTCGGTCGTGTATTCCAACAGGAAATGCGCCGAGGCCATCGCGGGAAACGCGGCGGCCGCCACGGCGGCAAGCAGGGTCTTTTTCATAAGGCTCGTCGTCCTTGTCCATATGCGCCACACCCGGCGCAATTTTTGTCTGGAAAACGGGGCGAACGGCCTGATGCGCGATCGGAAAAACCGGCGCGCGCAAGCTCAGACGCGCACCCCGGCGTCCGGTGAAGCGCCTTTTCCGAAGGCGCCTGTCCGGCAGGTCTCCTGGCTCGCGGGTCGTCGCAATCTGGCTGGCCTTCCCGGATTTCTCCAGTGGCATGTCAGCCTTGCTCGCCGCTTACAGTTGCGGGGGCAGCTGCAGAATGAGCGCTGAAATCGCGCCGCACTGCATTCCCTCTTTCCTCCGGGGGGCGACCCCCGGAACCGGACATGGATTTTGAATGCCAGAAAACCGGGCGCGGGGTCAATCTCAGATTGCCGCTTCGGGGAAATGACCGATCAGGGGATGTGCCGGTCTGGGCGTCTGGCGCGCGATGGGTCTGTTTCAGACGTCCATCCAGATCGTCACCGGCCCGTCGTTGAGCAGCTCGACCTGCATGTCGGCGCCGAATTCGCCGGTTTCCACCGGCACGCCGGTTTCGGCCAGTTTCGCCGCGAAATATTCATAGAGCGCCCGGCCCTCGTCGGGCGCGGCGGCGGTGGAAAAGCCGGGGCGGTTGCCGCGCGAGGTATCGGCGGCGAGGGTGAATTGCGACACCACAAGTGCCGAGCCGCCGATATCCAGAACCGAGCGGTTCATCTTGTCCGCCTCGTCCTTGAAAATCCGCAGCTTGGAAATCTTCGAGGCCAGCTGATCGGCCTGCGCCTCGCTGTCGCCCTGCATGGCGCAGATCAGGATCAGCAGCCCGGGCCCGGTCTTCCCGATCACTTCGCCGTCCACCGTCACCGACGCGTGGCTTACCCGTTGCAGCAATGCGCGCATTTTTCCGCCCTCATTTGATCGCCCCATTGGTCGGCGAATCCGGGCTGGGCTGCAAGCGGATTTGACACGGGTCAAAGCGCAGCGCCGGCAGGTTGGGAAAACTGGGCGCATCGATTCAGAGGAGTAATACCGATGGTAGAGAAAACCCATACCGCCGGAGCATCCGGGACCTGGCCGCAATTTTATGAACCCTTCCGCAATTTCGGACAGAAGGTGGCCGATTGGCTGGCCCCAGCGTCCGAGGCGTCTTCGACCGATGACAGCTACAAGATTTCGCTGGAACTGCCAGGGGTCGAGGAAAAGGATATCGACATCTCGGTGCATGACGGCGTCGTCACCGTGAAGGGCGAAAAAAGCTCGGAACGCGAAGAGAAGGGCGAGACCTGGTTCTTTTCCGAACGCCAATACGGCGCGTTCAGCCGGTCCTTCCGGCTGCCCGAGGATGCCGATGGCAACAAGATCGAGGCGCATCTGAAGGACGGCGTCTTGCTGGTGATCGTGCCCAAGGCAGGCCCCGAGGCCAAGCAAGGCGTCAAGGTCAAGATCAACAAGGCCTGATCGGGTGGCGCGGCATCAGCCGCGCCAATCCGCCACCTCGTCCAGGTCCGCCCGTTCGGTGCGGAAATTGTTGGCGGGGTGGTCTTCGTCCTCGTATCCGAAGGATATGACGCAGAGGATCAGCCGGTCCTCGGGGATGGCGAAATGATCGCGCAGGGTGGGGGCGAAGGCCGCCACCGCCGCCTGCGGGATGGTGGCGATGCCCAAAGCCTGCGCCGCCAGGGTGAAGGCGGCGACGAAACCGCCGCAATCCATCGCCCCGTAAGGCCCCAGATCGCGGTCGCTGGTGATGACGGCCACATGCGGCGCGCCGAAGAACTTGTAATTCTCCAGCATCTGCTGGCCCGAGGCCGCGCGGTCGCCGCGTTCCACCCCCACCGCATCGTAAAGCTGCAAGCCGCAGGTGCGGCGGCGGTCCTTGTAGGCGCCGACATACTGGCGCGGCCATTCCAGATCGGGCTCCGGCGTTTTGGCTGTCGCGTCGGCATAGAGCACTTCGCGGAACCGCTCGGTCTCGGCCCCGCTGGTCACGATCACCTGCCAGGGCTGAGCGTTGCACCAGCTCGGCACCCGCTGCGCGGCGCGCAGGATTTGTTCGATCTGATCGCGCGGCACCGGATCGGGCAGGAAGCCGCGGCAACTGTGGCGGTCGTGAAGCAGGCGCGAAAGCGTGTCGTAATCGGTCATGTCGGTCAAAGCTGTCCCTCGTTCAGCGCGATCAGATACCCGATGCCACCCGCCACGATCAGGCCAAGGATGACCGCGATGGCGATCTTCCACACCGACCAGGGCCGTTCGCCGCGCACCTGCCCGGTGCGCCCGTTGACCACGAAACGATAGGTCTTGCCCCGGTATTTATAGGCGGCCAGCCAGACGGGCAGCAGGATATGCTTGAAGGTAACATCGCTGATCTGGGTCTGGATATCGTGGATACGCTGCCGGTCGCCGCCGATGTCGAAGCGCACGTCGCGTTCGATCACCCGGTCCATCTTGCGCCGCGCCTCGTCATAGCCTTCGTCAAGTTCCACCGTGTATCCCTCGGCCCGGAACCCGGCGAGGTATTCCGGCCGGTAGGGTTCCAGCGCCGCCAGGTCCCAGGGCTCCAAAGCGTCGGTGTAGGATTTCGGCAAAGATCGCGACGCCAGCACCAGCACATCGTCGAAGAACCGCGCCACCTTGCCGGAGGCAGGATACCAGCGCACCTTCTGCACCTGTTGCTGCACCTGCTTGCCGTCGCGCATCACCGTGCGGGTTTCGTAGTAGACGATGCCGCGTTCGCCGCTGTAGCGGCTCTTGGTGTCGGCATCGAAGGTCCAGTAGGGGACATAGATGCCCTGCATCTTGCGGCCCTTGCGGGCGTATTCCTGCAACCCGTTCGGAGCGAACCACAGCTTGCCCAGCCAGTCGGTCATCGATTTGCGTGCCTGGGTTTCCGTCAGCGCGAAGGGCAGCACGCCGCGCGGCTTGATATGGCGATGCGCGCCGGTATCGGTGACCACCGGCGTGGCGCAGAACGGGCATTCGGCGGCATGGGTGGCCTCGTCCAGTTCCACCTCGGCGCCGCAATTGGGGCATTTGCTGACCCTTGTTTCCTCGATCTCCTGCTCGGGCAGCAGATGGTCCAGCGCCTGTTTGAAATCCAGCTCGCGGATGCCGCCTTCCCACGGGTTGCCCTCGGCCAGCGCGGCCCGGTGGCCGCAGTGATCGCAGACCAGCTGCCCGGCTTCCGGGTCGAAGCGGTAATCCGCGCCGCATTGTTCGCAGGGAAAACGGTGTTCGGTCCGGGTCATTGCTTCTTTCCTGGCATTTTGAGGCAGATCAAGGGAGAGGCCCCCCTAGGACGTTAGTACAGCCCAAATTTCTCTCTTTTACAAAAATCACGAATAGAGCCTTGGGCGCTGATCTTTAAAGGGTTCGGGATCGGAGGCAACCGGTCGCGTGGTGTGAAACGTAAAAGGAGAAGCAGGTGGAAACAGGAACGGCCATCGCTCTGCGGGAAGAACTGATTCAAGCGCTGCGGGCGCATGCTGACTGGAAACAATTTCTGTACGATTCGGCCAGGCGCCGCGAAACCGATCTGCCGGTTGCGCATATCAAATCCCATAGCTGCTGCAGGTTCGGCGCATGGATGAACGCCTTGCCGCCCATCCTGCGCATTTCCCGCGACGCCCGCGAGGTGAACCGCCTGCACGAGGAATTCCACGCCTGCGCCGGGGCGATCGCCGAAATGATTGTCCGGGGCGAATTTCCGCAGGCTCACGCCGCCCTGAACGGTGAAGAGTATAACCGCCTGTCGGTCGAACTGGAACGGGCGGTGTCGCGCTGGCACATGGCGGCCGCGTGATCCGCGCGGCAGGGGCGGCAAGAGCCGCGGGCAAGGCACAGGGCTAAAAACAGATGCCGAAAATGCATCATTTAAATATTTAACCGATCGTTAAAGGCGAATGATTTCTGGACGTTGGGCGGTTTGGAGGCATCTTTCATGCCTCTGGTGAAAATAGTTTAAATAGGACCCCAACAGTATGAATACTCAAGATATGCGCGACGAATTGAACGATGCCCTTGGCCGCCATGCCGCGTGGAAGCTCCGCCTGCGGGAGGCGGCGATCGCCGGTGAAACCGATCTGCCGGTGGACATGATCAAGCGCGAGGATTGCTGCAAGTTCGGCAAATGGCTGCAGGGGCTGCCGGCCGAGACCCGCAATTCGCCCGAGGCGCAGGCCGTCCACGAACTGCATGCCAATTTCCATTTGATTGCCGGCGGCGTGGCAGCCCAGATCGCCAGCGGTCAGACCGAAGGGGCGCTCGCCGCGCTGAACGGGCAGGTCTACAAGAACAGCACCGACAGCCTGGCCCGCGCAGTGACCCGCTGGCGGATGTCGCTGACCTGATCCCATCGCATATCACGCTTTCCAAAGCCCGGCCGTCTGGCCGGGCTTTTTGCTTTTCATGCGACTTTGCGGCTGAAAACAGTCCAAACGTCTTGCTTGGCAGGGCTTTTGCGGCTCTCAAACGGCTCTCTTTTTCGCTAAAGCACATTAAAAAGTATGGGTCGCATACCGTTTTGGTGGGTCAAGAGGCGCAGCAGCCCATCCCGGGGTGCTGGAAAGGGAAAGGGACGAAAATGCAGACTATGACGGCCATCACATTGCGCGGCGAACTGGACGACGCTCTCTTTGCGCATATCGATTGGAAATACGGGTTGCGGGAAGCGGCGGTATATCGGGATACCGGTCTGCCCGTGGAAGAAATCGAAAGCTGCGATTGCTGCAAGTTCGGCCATTGGATGCAATCGTTGCCCGGGTTTCTTCGCGTGACGCCCGAAGCGCGCGAAGTGGACCGGTTGCACAGAGAGTTCCACGCCTGTGCCGGCAAGATCGCCAGGCGGATTTCGAACTGTGAATTCGATGCCGCTATTTCGGATCTGAGCGGCCGCCAATATAACGCCCTATCGGCGAAGCTGACCAAGGCCGTGGCGCGCTGGAAACTGGCGGTGTCGTAAATCCTGCCGGCCTTCGCGTGCCCCCCCCTGGCAATGAAGGGACCATTGCAGGGTGCCGGCAGCGCTCACAGGACCACAGCAGCTTTCAAGCTTGCCCAAGCCCGGCCCTTTGGCCGGGCTTTTTGTTTTTCCTGGGGGCTTTGCAGTGCGTTTCGCCTGCTTTCGCGGGGGCTCTACCGCCCGTTGACGCGGCGTTCCGACGCGGCGCGGCAGGATTGGTACGCCGTTTGCTATGGCGACCTATTCGTCGGAGTCTCCCGGCGCGCGTTCGTAGGGGGAAGGAATTTCGATAGTTTGCAGTCGGATACATACTTAATAGTGGCAAAACAGAACTTATGGATAGTTTCTTCCTAAAATGATTGGGGTTAGAGACGTAAGTGTAATCAAGACCACGCAACAGAATGTAACCGGCGACCGCGAAAGGATATCGAAATGGCTCAACAGACTGTAACCCTGGACATCCGCGAGATCCTGAAATCGGCCCACGTCGCCCATTACGCTCTGGCCCTGCAGCTGCGCGCAGCCGCCTACGACGAAAACCGCGCCATCGACGTTCAGCAGGTGCGCGACCGCAGCGAGACCCCGCTGGCACAGCTGCTGAAATCGCTGGTCCAGCGCGGCCGCATCACCCCGAAAATGCGTGAAGTCGACATGCTGCACGCCGAATTCCACGACGCCGCCGGCGCCGTCGCCACCCTGATCAATGCCGGTCTGTTCGACGAAGCCATCGACGAGCTGGCCACCGGTTACTTCGCAGAATCCGCGTCTGAACTGTCGCGCGCCCTGTGCTACTTCGGCGTCGAGATCGCCTGATCGCTACTTCTAGCGTGGTTACAAAAAAGCGGCGCCCGGGGGGCGCCGCTTTTTTATTGTGCGGTAACTGATTGGCCGGGGTTCAGACGCCCGGCGGCGGCGGCGGCATCACGGTGAACAGCTGCGCCAGCTCCATCACGTCGCCCGCCTTCTTCCAACCATCCTGACCTGCGGTCCAGACATAGGTGTCGCGGGTGATGTCGCCCGCCGTGGCCATCCGGCCCAGCGACGCCTTGGAAAACGGCCCCTTGGTTTCGCCGTTCTCGGCCACGTGCCAGACATGTTCGACCGGCGGCGGCGGCGGGACATGCGCCTGCGGCCGCGCGCCCCAGGGGCCCTGGTTCGCCATCTGCTGCGCCATCGCCATGCCCATCCCCATGCCGATCCCGGCGCCCATGCCCGACTGCGGCGTTTGCGCGGCCGCCGTCATCGCCTCGGCCGCGGAATACTGGGTGAACTTGCCCAGATCGCCCGCCAGCCCCATCGAGGTGCGCTTGTCCAAAGCCGCCTCGACCGCCGGGGGCAGCGAGATGTTTTCGATATAAAGCTCGGGCATTTCCAGCCCGTATTCGGCCAGGGTGCCGCTGATTTCCGCCGCGATCAGCTTGCCCAGATCGGCGGTGTTGGCGGCCATGTCCAGCACTGGGATGCCTGACGACGCCACCACGCGGGAAAATTCCTGCACGATGATGTTGCGGATCTGGAAGCTGATTTCATCCATGGTGAATTCGCCGTCGGTGCCGACGATTTCGGTCAGGAAGCGCGCCGGATCGGTCACCCGCACCGAATAGGTGCCATAGGCGCGGATGCGCACCGGGCCGAATTCCGGGTCGCGGCAGATGATCGGGTTCTTGGTGCCCCATTTCAGGTCGTTGAACCGGGTGGTGTTGACGAAGTAGATCTCGGACTTGAACGGCGATTTGAACCCGTGATCCCAGTGCTGCAGCGTCGTCAGCACCGGCATGTTGTTGGTTTCCAGCATGTACAGGCCCGGGGTGAAGACATCGGCCAGCTGGCCTTCGTGCACGAACACGGCGGCCTGGCCTTCGCGCACGGTCAGCTTGGCGCCGTATTTGATTTCATGCCCTTCGCGTTCGAACCGCCACACCATCGTGTCGCGGGTGTCGTCGACCCAGTGAATGACATCGATGAATTCCCCGGTCAGGAAATCGAAAATACCCATGTAAAACTCCTTCATCGGTTGGGCGGCACCCGCCGCCCGTCAATATCCGTCGGGGCCCGCCGGGCCCGTTTGTGTCAGCTGGGGCCGCCGGCCAGTTCCTCGGCGATCTGCCGGACGATCGGGTCCGCCTGCTGCAGCGACATGCCGGCCTGCAGGCGGCGGTCGTAAAGCATCTTCAGCAGCAATTCGTCATGCCTTGTCAGCAGCGCGAATTCGTCGTCGTCGTTGAAGATCGACGGCCGCGCGTGGGGGCTGTCATTGGCCAGGCCCAGCCCCTGCGCCAGTTCTTCGTGAATGCAGGATTTGCGCAGCAGATCGGGGTGTTCGGCGCGCACCAGCGCGATCGCTTCGCGGTAATCGCTGTCGTTGCCGGTGGCCGAAAAGGCGATCACCAGGCAGTGGATCGACCGGGGAATGTCGCGCAGGATGTTCAGCGAGGCGGGATTGATATTGGGCACGATCTGCCGCACCCGGCGCAGCATCTGGGGCCGGTCGTCTTCGCCCATGAACAGCACGTGGAAATTGGGATTGCTGTCGGACACCGTGATCGAATGGCCGGTCACCCGGGCCAGCCGCCGCGAATAGGCGCGGACGTTGGCGCGGTCGATGCGGCGCTGATCCTCGGGCACCGTGGCGCCGAATTCCACCCCGAAGCGCACCGGCACGCCCCAGCGACGCAGACGCCCCGGCCCGCTGCGCGCATTGCGCAGCCCGGCGCCGCGTTCGTATTCGTCGTAAAAGGCGATCATTTCGAAATTGCGCGCCAGATCGCTGGCGGTGAAGGGCGTGTCCGGCCCGCCGCCATCGGTGCGCAGCAAGCCCTGGCTCAGCAGGTCGGACTGCACCCGATTGAAATAGGTGCTCAGCGCCCGGCTGCCGTCGGAAATCCTGACCGGGGCGGGGGGGACGATCGCGGCGGGTTTCGGCTGCGGCCGGATCTGATCCTGCTGCCCCAGTGGCGCACAGGCGGCCAGCATCCCCAAGGCCCCGGCCAGGACCACCCCGATATGGCGTCGCAAATTCAAATACCCCTCAGCTTTCCGGCACCGCGGTGCCGGCGGCATCGCCCAGCCCGGTCTTGCGCGCCTTGGCCGAAGCCAGTGTATCGCGCAGCTCGGCTTCCATCTTCTTCAGCTCTTCCTCGGCGGCCTTGCGCCGCGCCTTGCCCTCGTCGGCGATGGCGAGGCTTTCCTCGATGGTGGCGACAAGGTTGGCGTTGGCCTGTTTCACCGCCTCGATATCGAACACGCCGCGTTCCATTTCCTCGCGGATCGCCTTGTTCGACTGGCGCAGGTTTTCCGCGTTGGCGGTCAGAAGCTCGTTGGTCAGGTCGCTGGCTTCGCGCACCGCCGCCGCCGCTTCGGCGCTGCGCTGGATGGTCAGCGCCTGGGCCAGCTGGGTTTCCCAAAGCGGCACGGTGTTGACCATGGTCGAATTGATCTTGGTGACCAGCGACTTGTCGTTTTCCTGCACCAGCCGGATCGAGGGCAGCGATTGCATCGTCACCTGGCGGGTCAGTTTCAGGTCGTGCACCCGGCGTTCAAGATCGTCGCGCGCCGCGCGTAGGTCGCGCAATTCCTGCGCCGCCATCACCTGATCGTCCTCGGGCGCGGCCTTGACCGCCGCTTCCTTGGCGGGGATATCGTTGCCATCCAGATCGGTCAGCTTGGCCGCGCCCGCCGCGATGTAAAGCGCCAGCTCGTCATAGAAATTCAGCGTTTTCTCATAGAGCATGTCGAGCGACTTGATATCCTTCAGCAGCGTGTGTTCGTGCTTGAGAAGGTTGTCGGTGATGCGGTCGATCTGGCCCTGCACGGTTTCATAGCGCGCGGTGAACTTGGCGAAGGGCGCGGCCCGGCCCAGCAGTTTCTCGAAGAAGCTGCGCTTGCGCCGCACGTCCAGTTCGCTGACCGAAAAGCCGCGGATCGTGGTGACGATTTCGCGCAAGCTGTCGCCCGCAGGCCCCACATCCTTGTTACGCACATCCGTCAGCATCGCCTGGCTGATTTCCTGCAGTTCGGCCTGCGCGGCCGACCCAAACGACACGATGGAATTGGTATCGCCCATGTCCAGCTCGCCCATCCGCGACCGGATTTCCGCGCTCAGCGGCGCGTCGGCTTGCTCCAACGGCACGATATCGTCGGCCTTGCCCGGTTCGGGCAGCGCCACGGCGGTGACTTCTTCGACCATCGCCAGGTCGGCGGCGGCTTTTTGCTGAATGGTTTGCGACATGATGATCCCCTTGAATACAATGGCTTGCAGCGGTCAGCCCGCCTTAATGCCTTCCCGTTTCAGCCGGTCGCGCAGCACTTCGATCTCGATATTCAGATCGCTGCGGTCGTCCAGCAACATCTTTTGTGTGCGGGCGGCGAAGTTCTGCTCAAGATCGTCCAGCAGCGCCGCGTAATCGGCCTTGGCCTTCTCGTCGTGCGACCGGCCGTAGATATCGGCGTATTTCACCGTCGCGTCGCGCGCCCCCATCAGGTAGACCGACAGGTACTTGCGCGCCGCCGTCAGGTCGCGCGGGTCTTCCTCGACGGTGCGGAACAGGTCGCGGGCGGTCGCCTGGAAGGCTTCCAGCCGCGCCATCATCTGCCGGTCGCCGGCGCGTTTCATCGCCTCGGTCATCGCACTCATGTAGGTTTCGGCCTCTTCCACCGCGCGGGCCACCCGGTCGGTCTGGAAGGTGTCGACGCCTTCCATCCCCTTGTCGGTCAGCGGGTCGAACCCGAAGGCCATCGAGTGCAGAACCGCGCCCAGCACCGCGAAGATCGCCGCCTCGGTCACGCCGAAACCTGCAAAGCCGGCAATCCCCAGCCCCAGCCCGGTCAGCACCGATCCGGCGATCTTGCGCGGCAGGGCGGGGCGGCGGGCGATCTTGCGCGCCTCATAGGCTTCCTGCGCCAGCAGCCCTTCGCGGGTCAGCCAGGCGGCGAGGATCAGCGCGCCGAGCGCCACCAGATATTGCGCCATGCCCACCGGGTCGGAGGTGAAGGCCTTCCAGATCAAGGGCAGCGGGATGATGAACAGCAGGTTGACCCGGCCGCCCGCGCGGGTGCGCTTGGCGCCGCGATAGGCGCCTTTGACCGGTTTGCCCTCGGGGCTGAATTTGCCGCCATAGCGTTGTGCCATCACGCGCCTCCTGCGAGGACCACATAGAGGGTCAGTATGACAAGCAGGAAAAAGGCCAGTTTTTGCAATCCGGTGCCAGACATCGGGGCCTCGCGTGAAGAATAACTCTTTGAGACCGTAAGCGGGCCGGGGCGGAATGGCTAGGGGGAAGATCGCGGCAATTGCGCCGGTGCGGGCTGACGCGGGGGCAGGGGAGGGGGAAAGGCCCGGAACAAGGCCGAAGGCCGCCGGGCCAGCGCCAGTCCGCCCCGACGGGCTGGCGCTTTTGAGAGGCTTGCCCGGCTGTCGATAGGGAGCACAGGTGTGGCAGGATAAACTGCCATGGTCAGAGGTGAGTGGCGCCACCCCGCGGACTGGCGCTGGCCCGGCTTCCGCCCTGTCCGCGCTGTTACCGGTGCCGTCAGCTTTTGCGCGCCGGTCCGCCCGGCTTGCCGCCGCGCGGCGGTTTCGGCCGGTCCGACGGGCCGCGCTTGTCACCGGGGCCGCGCTTGCTTGCCGGGCCCCGCTTGCTTTCCGGGGCCGGTCCACGCTTGCCTGCCAGCCCGCGTGTGCCCTCCGCTCCGCGCTTGTCCGTCGGCGGGCGCTTGCGCTTGCCTTCCGGTCCGCGCTTGTCGTCCGGCTTGCGTCGGACCTGCGGGCCGCGGCCGCGCGGAGCTTCCTCGCCGTCCAGCCCCAGTTGATCGCGTATCACCTTGCGGCGCAGCTCCTCGACCTCGCCCGATTTCAGCTGGCCCAGTTGGAACGGGCCATAAGACACCCGGATCAGCCGGTTCACGGTCAGCCCGACCGCCTCCATCGCGCGCCTGATCTCGCGGTTCTTGCCCTCGCGCAGCCCCACGGTCAGCCAGGCGTTGGCGCCTTGCTGCCTGTCGAAGCTGACGATCATCGGCTGGAATTTCTCGCCCTCGATGCTGATGCCCTGGCGCAGCGGTTCCAGCATCTCGTCCTTCACCGCGCCCTTCACCCGCACCCGGTATTTGCGCAGCCAGCCGGTCGAGGGCAGTTCCAGCTGCCGCTTCACCGCGCCGTCATTGGTCAAGAGCAACAGGCCCTCGGAATTCAGATCGAGCCGGCCGACGCTCATCACCCGCGGCATGTCCTCGGGCAGGTCGTCATAGATCGTCGGGCGGCCCTGTTCGTCCTTGTGCGTGGTCACCAGCCCGGTGGGTTTGTGGTAAAGCCAGATGCGCGGCGGTTCCGGCGCCTCCAGCGTCTTGCCGTCCACCACCACCTTGTCACGCGCGGTGACGTTCAGCGCCGGGCTGTCGATCTTCTTGCCGTTGACGCTCACCCGCCCGGCCTCGATCAGCTTCTCGGCCTCGCGGCGGCTGGCCAGCCCTGCGCGGGCGATGACCTTGGCGATGCGTTCTCCTGCGGGGGTATCGGACATGGGCGGACCTTTTGGGTTTTGAGGGCCGAGGCTTAGCGCAAATTTCGCCATTGCGAAAGCGCTGATCGCAGGGCAAGGAAGGGCATGGTTTTTCGCAGCTACATGGATATCGCGCTGGAGGAGGCGCGCGCGGCAGGCGAACGCGGCGAGGTGCCGGTGGGCGCGGTGATCGTGGCCCCCGACGGGACGGTGGCGGCGCGGGCGGGCAATCGCACGCGCGAGCTGAACGACCCCACCGCGCATGCCGAAATCCTGGCGATCCGCGCGGCCTGCGCCGCTTTGGGCAGCGAACGCCTGCCCGGGCATGACCTTTACGTGACGCTGGAACCCTGTCCGATGTGCGCCACGGCGATCTCGGCGGCGCGGATCGCGCGGCTTTACTATGGCGCGGCGGACCCGAAAAGCGGCGGCGTGGCGCATGGCGCGCGCATCTTCAGCCACAGGCAATGCCACCACGTGCCCGAGGTCTATGACCATATCGACGCCAAGCCCTCCGAGGAGCTGCTGAAGGCGTTTTTCGCCGAGCGGCGCTGATAACCCCTTCATCTTGGTTCAAATACCTCGGGGGAGTCGCCGCTTGCGGCGGCGGGGGCAGCGCCCCCATCCCCGCTTTATGTTCGCGTCAGCCCCGGTCCAGGCCGGGGCTGAGCCTTAGAAGGTGATCGCTTCCAGCACCTGCGGCTCGATCACGTCGACGCCGGGCAATGCCTCGGCCAGCGCCTCGGCCGATTGTTCCAGCAGCGGGAAGGTGCGGTAATGGCAGGGGATCACCGTCTTGAAGTCAAAGAAGGTCTTCGCCGCGTAGGCGGCGCGCTTCATGTCCATGGTGAAATGCCCGCCGGAACACAGCAGACCGATATCGGGCGCGTGCAGGTCGTTGAACACCTGCATGTCCGCCATCACGTCGGTATCGCCGGTGAAATAGATCGTGTGGCCTTCGCCCGCGATCATGTAGCCCGACTCGGTGCCGGCATAGATCGGCCCGTCCTTGCCGCCCGGGATCGACGAGGAATGCACCGCATTCACCATGGTGACGGCGACATCGCCCACGGAAACCGTGCCGCCCTTGTTGAAGCCGATCACCTTGGCGCCCTCGGTGGCTTCCCAGAAGCTCATCAGGTCGTAGATGCCGAGGATCGGAATGCCGAGCTCCTTCGAGATCGCCAGCGCGTCGGCGGAATGATCGCCGTGGCCGTGACTGACCAGGATGGCGGTTGCCCCCTGGGTCGCTGCGGCGCGGCTTTCTGCGGGGAACATCGGGTTGCCGGTCAGCCAGGGATCGACCAGCAGCACCTGATTGCCGATTTCGATGCGGAAGCCGGAATGGCCCAGCCAGATGATTTTCATGTCTTCCCTCCTATCTGTCTTTACGCGAAGCCTAGCACGAGGGCCGCGATCCGCCAGCAGCGTTTTCGTGCGCGGGGGGGCGGGATGTGAGTATTTGGGCCAAGAAGAAGGAGCGGGCATGGAGTGGGGCCGGGCGGTGGATGCCTATTGCGAACGGGGCGGGCCGGAGTATTGGGCCGAGCCGGTCAACGCTTTGACCAACCTGGCCTTCGTGATCGCGGCGGCGGTGATGTGGCCGCGGGTGCGGGGGCTGCCGCTGGGCCGGGCGCTGGTTGTCGTTCTGGCCGTGATCGGGGTGGGGTCGTGGCTGTTTCACACCCATGCGCGGGCCTGGGCCGGGGTGGCCGATACCGTGCCGATCCTGGTTTTCGTGCTGATCTATATCTATGCCGCGCATCGCGATTTCTGGCGCTTGCCGCCGGGGCGGGCCTTTGGCGCGACATTGTTGTTCTTTCCCTACGCCGCCCTGACGGTGCCGCTGTTCCGGCTGCTGCCGGGGCTGGGATCGTCGGCGGCCTATGCGCCGGTGCCGCTGCTGATCGCGATTCACGCGGTGCTGTTGCGCCGCCGCGCGCCCGCCACGGCGCGGGGGCTGGGTATCGGGGCGGCGCTGCTGGCCGTCTCGATCACCTTCCGCAGCCTTGACGAGCCGCTTTGCACGCTCTGGCCGCTGGGCACGCATTTCGTCTGGCATCTGCTCAATGCCACGATGCTGGGCTGGATGATCGAGGTCTATCGCCGTCACATGCTTGCGGATGGATCGCCACGGCGCTAAACGCTGTTGCAACTGGATAACGGAGATCTGCAGATGTCGATCGACACCAAAACCGCCGCCAAAGTGGCGAAGCTCGCCCGGATCAAGGTCGAGGACGAAGCGCTGCCGGCGCTGGCCAATGAATTCAACACCATCCTGGGCTTCATCGAGCAGCTCAACGAAGTGGATGTGGAAGGGGTGGAGCCGATGACCTCGGTCACGCCGATGCGGCTGAAGCGGCGCGAGGATATCGTGACCGACGGCAACATGCAGGACAAGATCCTCAGCAACGCGCCCGATGCGCGCGAAGGCTTTTTCGCGGTCCCGAAGGTGGTGGAATAATGACTGACCTGAACAAACTCACCCTGGCCGAGGCCCGCGACAAGCTGCGCGCCAAGGATGTCACCTCTGTCGAGCTGACCGAAGCCTGCCTTGCGGCCATCGACAAGGCCGATGCGCTGAACGCCTTCGTCCACAAGACGCCGGAGATCGCGCTGGAACAGGCCAAGGCGGCCGACGCGCGCCTGGCCGCGGGCGACGCGCCCTCGATGTGCGGTCTGCCGGTGGGGATCAAGGACCTGTTTTGCACCAAGGGCGTGCCGAGCCAGGCCGCCAGCCGCATCCTGGAAGGGTTCAAGCCGGAATACGAATCCACCGTGACCTCGAACCTGTTCGACGCGGGTTCGGTCATGCTGGGCAAGCTGAACATGGACGAATTCGCCATGGGCTCGTCCAACGAAACCTCCTGCTATGGCAACGCGGTCAACCCGTGGCGCCGCGGCAATGACGAAGCGCAGCTGACCCCGGGCGGGTCCTCGGGCGGCTCGGCTTCGGCCGTTGCGGCCGATCTGTGCCTGGCCGCGACCGGCACCGATACCGGCGGGTCGATCCGTCAACCGGCCGCCTTCACCGGCATCGTCGGTATCAAGCCGACCTACGGCCGCTGTTCGCGTTGGGGCGTGGTGGCCTTCGCCTCCTCGCTCGACCAGGCCGGTCCGATGACCAAGACGGTGCGCGATGCGGCGATCATGCTGGAAACCATGTGCGGCCACGATGCGAAGGATTCGACCTCTGCCGACATCCCGGTGCCGAATTTCGAGGCGATGCTGACCGGCGACATCAAGGGCAAGAAGATCGGTATCCCCAAGGAATACCACATGGACGGCATGCCGGCCGAGATCGATCAGCTCTGGGCCGATGGCCGCGCGATGCTGAAGGACGCCGGCGCCGAGATCGTCGATATCTCGCTGCCGCATACCAAATACGCGCTGCCCGCCTATTACGTGATCGCGCCTGCCGAGGCGTCGTCGAACCTGGCGCGCTATGACGGTGTGCGCTACGGCCACCGCGCCACGCTGGAAGCGGGCGACGGCATCACCGAGATGTATGAAAAAACCCGCGCCGAGGGCTTCGGCCACGAGGTGCAGCGCCGTGTGATGGTCGGCACCTATGTGCTATCCGCCGGGTTCTACGACGCCTATTACAACCGCGCCCGCCGGGTGCGTGCGCTGATCAAGAAGGACTTCGACGATGCCTTCGCCGCCGGGATCGACGCGATCCTGACCCCGGCGACACCGTCGGCGGCCTTCGGCCTGGGCGAGATGAACGACGAAGATCCGGTCAAGATGTACCTCAACGACGTCTTCACCGTGACGGTGAACCTGGCGGGTCTGCCGGGGATCAGCGTTCCGACCGGTGTGGATGCACAGGGCCTGCCGCTGGGGCTGCAGCTGATCGGCCGTCCCTGGGAAGAGGGCGATCTGCTGAATACCGCCTATGCGCTTGAGAAAGCGGCGGGCTTTGTGGCGAAGCCCGGCGAATGGTGGTAAGTCTGCGGTAATCAACCACGAGCAGGTGTTCGATATGCGGTACGTGATCCCATCCCTGGCCATTCTGGCGCTGGCGGCCTGCGACCCCACGGTCCCCGACAGCGCGGCGGGCGTCGGGTTCAGGAACTACGACGACTATCAGAAGGCCCAGGCCCTGCGCGACGCGCAGCTGGCCGGGCAGCCGCTGGCCGATCCGCTGGCGGTGTCGTCGGAGCAATCCACCGTTGATCAGGGGCCGCTGAGCACCGTGGCCTCCACCCTGCCGGAAACCGAAGCCGAACGTCTGGCTGCCGAAACCGCGGCGGCGCTGAATGCGGCGGGTACCGATGCCGCGGCACCGGTGCCGCAGGTGGCGCTGGCGCCCTCGGGCATTTCCAACGAAAACGATTTCGCGGACGTGTCGGCCCTGCGCTCGATCGAAAACGACGCCCAGCTGATCGAACAGAACCGGGCGCAATACGAGGTGGTGCAGCCCACCGCCTTGCCCTCGCGCACCGGCCGCGAAGGCCCCAATATCGTGAGCTATGCGCTCAACACCACGAACGTGGTGGGGCAGCATGTCTATAAGCGCCTGATCGCCAGCGAATCCCGCGAACAGCGCAATTGCGCCCGCTATGCCTCGCCCGATCAGGCACAGGCCGATTTCCTTGCCAAGGGCGGACCGGAAAAGGATCGTCTGGGCATCGACCCGGATGGCGACGGTTTCGCCTGCGCCTGGGACCCGGCGCCGTTCCGCAAGGTGAACGGTGGCTGAGGCCATCACGCCGATCCCGCATCCTACCCCGAATTTCGGGCCGCGCCGCGACGGGGCCCGGCCCGACATGATCGTGCTGCATTACACTGCGATGGTCAGCGCCGAGGCGGCGCTGGAGCGGCTGTGCGATCCGTGCACGGAGGTGTCGGCGCATTACCTGATCGGTGAGCAGGGGCAGCTTTGGCAGATGGTCGACGAAGAGATGCGCGCCTGGCATGCCGGGGCAGGGGCCTGGGGCGGCGTCAGGGATGTCAATTCGCGCTCCATCGGGATCGAGCTGTCCAATCTGGGCACCCACCCGTTTTCCGAACCGCAGATGGCGGTGCTCGAGGCCTTGCTGCCCGGGATCATGGCCCGCTGGCAAATCCCGCCCGAACGGGTCATTGCCCATTCCGACATGGCGCCCGAGCGCAAATGCGATCCCGGCCCCCGCTTCGACTGGCGGCGGCTGGCATGGCAGGGGTTGTCGGTCTGGCCCGACCCGGGCGCGCCGGGGGATTTCGCCGCCGACGCGGCGCGGTTCGGCTATGCGGTCGGCGATTTCGGCGAGGCGGCGGTGTTGAACGCCTTCCGCGACCGGTTCCGGCCGCGCGCCACCGGCGCGCTGGACGACACCGACCGGGCGCTGATGGCCGCGCTGGCGGCGCGCTTTCCCGTTGACCCGGGCGCGCCGAGTACCTAGATCAGCGGGGCGCGGAGGGCCGGATGGCCGCTTGGGCCGCAAGGCCCGGGAGGAAAGTCCGGACTCCACAAGGCAAGGGTGCCGGGTAACGCCCGGCGGGGGTAACCCCAGGGAAAGCGCCACAGAGAACAAACCGCCCCTGTCCGCAGGGGTAAGGGTGAAACGGTGGGGTAAGAGCCCACCGCGGGACTGGTAACAGGACCGGCACGGCAAGCCCCACCCGGAGCAATGCCGAATAGGGGCCTCGCGCGGGAATGATCCGGTTCGCCGGATATCACCGCAGGGTCTGCCTTGACCCAGAGGCCCGGGTTGGCAGCTATAGGCGGGCCGGTAACGGTCCGTTCAGAGGAATGGTCATCTCGGGCGGTTCACGCCGCCTATGACAGAATCCGGCTTACAGGCCCTCCGCGCATAGATTTCACCGCCACGTTCGGCCCGACCCGGGCAAATCCGTCCTTGGTGAAACGGTGATTCCCGCCCAGTATGGGGGCATTGCCAACATAGGGGATTCAGGGATGAGTTTCGTTCAAACGCTTGCCGCGCTGACCATCGGCTTCGCCGCCGCGCGCGGGGTCGACAAATATCGCAAGATGGGCGGCATGAAGGGCGTCAAGGACGCCATGCGCAAGGCCGGCGACGAAGAAGGCATCGCCGGGACGCTGGGCGACATGGCCGAAAAGATGGGCCTGCCGGGCGGCAAGAAGGCGGTCACCGACATGATGTCGAAGATGGGCAATCAGGCCGCCGACACCACCGAGGCGACCGAGGCCGGGCTGGAACACATGATCGCGATGATGACCTCGGCCGCCGCCACCGGCGCGGGCAGCATGAGCGAGCTTTACAGCCAGCTGACCGCCGGCACGCCCTTAGGCACGGTGAGCGAGGAAAACGCCCGCCTGATGATCCGCACCATGATCCAGTCGGCCAAGGCCGATGGCGAGATCGACGAGGAGGAACGCAAGGTCATCCTCGATCACCTGTCGGACGCCTCGGAGGAAGAAATCGCCTTCGTCGAGGCGGCTCTGGACGCGCCGGTCGATGTGACCGCGCTGGTGGAAGACGCCGGGCACGCCGCCAAGTCGCAGATCTACAGCGCCGCATTGATGCCGATTTCGGTCGATACCGAGGCGGAAAAGACCTATCTGCGGCAGCTGGCGACGGCGCTGCAACTGTCCGACGAAAAGGTGGCGGAAATCCACGAATCGCTGGGCAAGGCCCCGCTCTGAGCGGCGAATCCGGGGGTTGGGGGTGGGCCGCGGCCGCGAAAACAGCTCCGCCGTCACGGGATGGTCGAATTGCTGTTGACTTGGGCCGAGGAACCCTTAAAAGGCGGGCTTCAAGGATTCCACGGGACGGCCCGACTGACCCGTTTCGAACGAGACTGGAGATATAACAATGGCGAAGCCGACGACGATCAAAATCCGTCTGAACTCGACCGCTGGCACGGGCCACTTCTATGTGACCAAGAAAAATGCCCGCACCATGACCGAAAAAATGGTTGTGCGTAAGTACGACCCGGTTGTGCGCAAGCACGTCGAATACAAGGAAGGCAAGATCAAGTAAGATCTGCCGATCCGGATGATAGGAACGCCGCGCACCCCCGGGTCGCGCGGCGTTTTCTTTTCAGCGTCATAAAGAGGTGCGCCATGCCGAAAGAGGGCCATTTCATCAACCGCAGCGGATGGCTGCGGGCCGCGATTCTGGGCGCCAATGACGGTATCGTGTCCACCGCCAGCCTGCTGGTGGGGGTGCTGGCCGCCGGGATGGACCGGCCGGCCGTGTTGCTGACCGGGCTGGCGGGGCTGACTGCCGGGGCGCTGTCGATGGCGGCGGGGGAATATGTGTCGGTCTCGGCCCAGTCCGATACCGAGGCCGCCGATCTGGCGCGTGAACGCCAGGCGCTGGAAGACGATCCGGAATACGAATTGCACGAACTGGCCGAAGGGCTGCAATCGCGCGGCGTGTCGCCGGAGCTGGCGTTGCAGGTGGCCCGCGAGATGACCGAACACGACGCGCTGGACGCCCATGCGCGCGAGGAACTGGGGCTGACCGACCTGGCCAGCGCCAACCCGCTGGAAGCGGCGGGGGCCTCGGCGTTGGCGTTTTCGATTGGCGCGGTGTTGCCGCTGATCGGGGCATTGGTCGCGGTGGATGGCAATGGCGTGCCGGTCATCGCCGTGGTGACCCTGCTGGCGCTGGTGCTGCTGGGCGGTACCGGTGCGCGGCTGGGCGGCGCGCCGATGGGGCGCGGCATTGCCCGGGTGCTGTTCTGGGGCAGTCTCGCGATGACGGTGACCTATCTGGTCGGGTTCCTGTTCGACGTGGCGATCTGACGAGCTGACGGGGCGGGGCGGATCGGCCTCGGGGCGGCGATTTCGGGAAATGACCGGCCTGTGTTATCCTTGAATGGGGATGCCACGAGGAGGACCGCCATGAAGGTTTCCGTCATTCAGCAACCGCCCGTCTATCTGAACCTTGAAAAATCCCTGGAAAGGGCGGTCGACCTGATCGCGCAATCGGCCGGGGAAGGCGCGGGGCTCGTCGTCTTTCCCGAAGCCTGGCTGCCCGGCTACCCGACCTTCGTCTGGCGGCTGGCGCCGGGGGCGGGCATGGGCAAGACCGATGTGTTGTTTTCGAAATTGCAGGCGAATTCCGTCGATCTGGGCCGCGGCGGGCTGCGGCCGATCCAGGACGCCGCGCGCGATCACGGCGTCGTGGTGGTGCTGGGGTATCAGGAACTCGACGGCGTGATCAGCGGCAGCACCCTGTTCAACAGCTGCGCCGTGATCGACGCCGACGGGCGGATCGCCAACAATCACCGCAAGCTGATGCCGACCAACCCCGAACGCATGGTCTGGGGCTTCGGCGACGGGTCGGGGTTGAACGTGGTGGATACGGCTGTGGGGCGGATCGGTACGCTGATCTGCTGGGAAAGCTACATGCCGCTGGCGCGTTACGCGCTCTATGCCCAGAACCTCGACATCTACGTGGCACCGACCTGGGACAACGGCGCGACCTGGCTGGCCACGATGCAGCATATCGCGCGCGAGGGCGGCTGCTGGGTGATCGGTTGCGCCACGGCGCTGGAAGCCAAGGATATCCCGGCGGATGTGCCCAGCCGGGACGAATTGTTCCCGAACGAAGACGAATGGGTCAACCCCGGCGACGCGGTGATCTATCGCCCCTTCGGCGGGCCTGAGGCGGGACCGATGCACAAGGAAAAGGGGCTGCTGCTGCACGATATCGACGTGGCCGAGGCGCGGGCCTCGCGCCGCAAATTCGATGCCTGCGGTCACTATGCAAGGCCGGACGTCTTCACGCTGGAGGTCGACCGCAGCCCGCAAAGCCCGGTGATCTTCGAATAGGCAAAAGAAAAGGCCGGTCGCGGGACCGGCCTTTTTTTATATCCATGCGGTGGGTTGCTCAGCGCGTGACGATCTCTGCATCCTGCAGGATCACCGCCTGCCAGGTTTCCGGGTCGTCCACCCGGTTCAGCGTGCCGCGCAGGGTGATGCGTTGCGCCTCGTCCCCCATCGCGATGGGCGAGGCCAGGCTGACCTGCAGGCTGGCGCCGTGATCGGCGCTGCCGCAGAACGGGCACAGGCCCATGTCGGACACCAGGATCAGCTCGCGCACCGCCTCGCCCGGGATCATCGGCGCGGCATAGCCGGTGATTTCAAATCCCTGAACGCCGTTCTCGATCTCCGCCGGGTAGGTCTTGCGCACCTCATAGGTGGTCTCGGTGACGATTTCCTCGATCCCGATCTGGTTCAGCAGGTGCCAGGCGTCGGGTTGGGCCGTCGCGGCGGTGGCGCCGAACACGGCGGCGATGGCGAAGTGGCTGGTTTGCATCGATGATCCCCTGTTCTTTGCCGCGACTTTGCCGCAGGGGCGGGCGAAAGGGAATCCCTTTCTTCGCGCCGGGCCGCTTTCCGCCGAAAGGCTTGGCCTAAAAAGAAAAGGCCGGTCTTTCGACCGGCCTTTGTCGTGTTCCTATGGGGCCGCTTATTCGCGGTTGCCCAGCAGCTGCAGCAGCATCATGAACAGGTTGATGAAGTCCAGATACAGGTTCAGCGCGCCCATGATCGCCGCCTTGCCCAGCCATTCGCTGTCGCCGTGATGGGCGTGGGCCAGGTAGGTGGTCTTGATGTTCTGGGTGTCATAGGCGGTCAGACCGGCAAAGATCAGCACGCCGATGATCGAGATCGCGAACATGATCGCGGGCGAACCCAGGAAGATGTTGATGATCGACGCCACGATGATGCCGATCAGGCCCATGATCAGGAACGACCCCCAGCCGGAAATGTCCTTCTTGGTGGTGTAGCCCCACAGCGACAGGCCGGCGAAGGAAATCGAGGTGACCAGGAAGACCTGGGCGATCGAGAAGCCGGTGAAGGCCACGAAGATCCAGCTCAGCGACAGGCCCATGACCGCCGCGAAGACGTAGAAGAAGGTCTGGGCGCCCGCCGCCGACAGGCGGTTGATCGCCGCGCCGAAGGCAAACACCATGATCAGCGGGGCGAACATGACGATGTAACCCAGGATATTGGGCTTCAGCGTCATCGGGTCGCGCAGGATGCTCAGCAGGTCGGGCGAGGTGCCGACCGCCCATGCCACTGCAAAGGTCAGCAGCAGGCCGATCGACATCGTGCCATACACCTTGTTCATATGGGTGCGCAGACCCTCATCAATCTGGGTCGCGCGGGCACCCGCTGCGGTCCGGATCGTGTTGAAATCAGCCATCAAAGCCTCCGATTGGTAAAACGTTTTGCCCCATTTCAAGGGGCTTGCGGCAAATATCGGTACGACGGACGGCTTTTTCAAGATTTTACGGACACGCTTTTCACGCTTTTTCGCGCTTATTTGAGCCAGTTCGCCGGCGCGTCCCAGACCGGGCGGCGCGCTTCGGCTTCGGCCTGGCTGCGGGTCAGTCCCAGATCGTCCAGCGCCCGGTCATCGAGGGCACGCAGGGCGGCGCGCTGACGCGACAGGTCCCGGGCCTTGATCAGGCGGGCGAAAAGCGACGGTTTGGCGGGCCGGGCGGCGGGGCAGGCGGCCGAGGAATTGATCATCGTGGACATGTGCTACCCTTTCTCAATCGTGATTCATTCTCTTCGTTTCATCATTTCTGTTGATGTATATGGGGAAATGTGTTTCATTTTGAAAACGAATGTTTGTTGGTCGATGTATCAAGGAAATTGATGGATGCGGAATCTGGACGTCACCACGCTGAGATCCTTCGTCGCCGTTGCCGAACTGGGCGGGGTGACCCGCGCCGCCGGGTTCCTGAACCTGACCCAATCGGCGGTATCGATGCAGCTCAAGCGGCTCGAGGAATTGCTGGGCTTGTCGCTGCTCGACCGCTCGGGGCGCAGCGTCCGGCTGACCGCGTCGGGGGAACAGCTGCTGTCCTATGCCCGCAAGATGGTCGAGCTGAACGACGAGGCCTTCGCGCG
Organism: Thalassovita mangrovi; assembly: GCF_009857745.1. Taxonomy (GTDB): domain Bacteria; phylum Pseudomonadota; class Alphaproteobacteria; order Rhodobacterales; family Rhodobacteraceae; genus Thalassobius; species Thalassobius mangrovi. Next base: position 177,989 of record NZ_WWEN01000006.1, on the reverse strand, counting down.
GCTGACCCACAAGGAATATGCCGGCGAAATCCATCTCGGCGTGCCGCATGACATCGTCTATCCGGTGATCCCGCGGGTGCTGCAGCGTTTTGCCGCCGAAATGCCGCGGATGCAGGTGCAGCTGAGCGCCAGCCATACCAACAAGCTGAAGGAACAATTCGCCAGGGGCGAACTGGACGTGATCCTGACCACCGAGGGCAAGCTGGAAGAGGGCGGCGAGACGCTGAACGAAATCCCGCTTCGCTGGGTCGGGGCGCCCGGCGCGCAAGTTTGGAAGCAGCGGCCGCTGCGCATCGCGCAGGGGCGCATGTGCGCTTTCCGCGCCGACCTGATTTCGACGCTGGACAAGGCGGGCGTGCCCTGGACCTCGGTGGTGGATACCGCCAGCGACCGCACCATCGAAGCGACGGTCAGCGCCGACCTGGCGGTCTGTACCATGCTGGAAGGCACCGCGCCGCCGCAGCTGGCCGAAATCGACGGCACCGACCTGCCCGATCTCGGCATGTACTTGGTCAACATGTACACCGCCGGGCGGCGGCTCAGCGAACCGGTGCAGCGGCTCGCCGACATGATCCGGGCCGGCTATCAGCCGCTGCGCCAGGTCGAAGCGATCAGGGCGTGACTGGGTTTGTGTCGGCGTAGAACAGCACAATCCATTAGGATTGTGGGCGCCCTCTCATGGCCCACCCCATGAGAAAGGTCATGAAGCTTCCAAGCAATGTCAGGCGCGGAAGATACCAAGGCCCTTCTTGTGTTTCGACGCGCACATCCGTTGGGTCGTTTGGATCGTATTTGATGTCCAGCTCAGTCCCAACGGGAACGTTATAGTAGCTCGCCTTCACTCTTGGTACAGTTTCATGGACCTGCTCATTCTGATCGATCCATCTAAGCGTCAGTTCGTAAACTGTTTTCCTGTTCCTAGTTAAGTGGCGGCTTACCTTTAAGACTTCGGAGGTCGTTGCGATTGCGTTGAGCTCAAAATGTGTTCTTTGCGCAAACCAGAAAAACGCGATCAAGGAGCCTGTGATCCCTGCAAACATCAGGTTCGAGCCCCAGGCGCGCTTAGAGAAAACACCGAGTCTCTCTCCATTTTCGGTTCTGCGCAGCATTCCTTCTAGGAAAAGTATGTATACACAGCGCCAGAAGCTCTTCAGATGAGCCAAAGCCATTCACCTCTCTTTGCGATCTAAAGCAGCCCTTCGCTGCGAATGGAAAAACAAGTCAATAAGGGCTCATTGCCGCGCTTCGGTGGTTCCGAGGAAATCCCGCCTTCCCGGACCCCGACCTATGGCGTGATCACCACCTTGCCGGTGGATTTGCGCGAGCGCAGCAGGTCCAGCCCCTCTGCCGCCTGTTCGAGCGGCAGCGCATGGCTGACATGGGGTTTCAGCTTGCCCTCAGCGTACCAGTGCAGCAGCGTCTTCATGCTGCTGGTCAGCACGTCGGGGCGGAATTTCAGGTAGCCGCCCCAATAGAGCCCCAGCACGGTGAGGTTCTTGACCAGCAGGTGGTTGGCCGGGATTTGCGGCACCTCGCCGCTGGCGAATCCGATCGGGATCAGTCGGGCCTCGGGCTTGCAGGCGCGGAAGGCCGCCTGCCATTGTTCGCCGCCCACCGGGTCATAGACCACGTCGGCGCCGCCAAGCGCCTTGACCTCTTGGCGGATGTCCTGGGTTGTCGCGTCGATCAGGTGATCGGCCCCGGCGGCTTTCGCGGCTTCCAGCTTGTTGGCGCCGCGGGCGCAGGCGATCACCTTCGCGCCCATCAGCTTGCCGATTTCCACCGCCGTCAGCCCGACACCGCCCGCCGCGCCCAGCACCAGAAGCGTTTCGCCCGGTTTCATCCGCGCCCGGTGTTCCAGCGCGACGTGGCTGGTGCCATAGGCGATCTGGAAGGCGGCGGCGTCTTCGAAGCTCATGCTGTCGGGGATTTCCACCATCCGTTCGACCGGGAAGGCGCCCCGCTCCGCCAGCCCGCCCTGGCCGCTATAGATCGCCACCCGGGTCCCCGGCGCGGGGCCGTCGGTGTCCGGTCCCAGGGCTTCGACCACCCCGGCCATTTCCAACCCCAGCGTGAAGGGAGCTTGCGGCGTGTCCTGGTATTTTCCTTTGATCATAAGAAGGTCGGCAAAGTTCAGCCCACAGGCCATGATTCGCACCAGCGCTTCGCCTTTTACGGGTATCGGGTCCGCCAAACTGCACAGGCGCGGCTCTGCGCCGGGCTCCGGGATGTGGTAGGCTTTCATCGGTCTCCTCCGTTTGCGGACCTTGTGGGGAAGGGCGAAACACCAAGTCAAATAAGCTTTTCTGCATTTGTGGGGACTTGGAAAATGTGTCGCTAAGATTGTGTTTTCAGGTGAAAACTTCCCCCTTTGAGTGTGTTTTTCCTTGATCGAAAGGCAAATTTCGCTACAGTCGTAGTTAATTATAAGCCCAACAATCCTTTGGGAAGCGTCTGTGTTCGGCACGGGGCGGAAAAAGTTTGGTGATCGGAACGGTATGAAGGAGTCGCTTTATGGCACACCCTGTGGATGTGCATGTTGGTAAACGCATTCGGCACCGCCGGTGGCTGGTCGGCATGACCCAGCAGCAATTGGCGGAAAAAGTTGGAATCAAATTTCAACAGATTCAGAAATACGAAACGGGCACCAACAGGGTCAGCGCCTCCCGTCTTTGGGATATCGCCGATGCTTTGGATGTCGAGGTGGGCTTTTTCTTCGCCGGTCTCGAAGACGATGAGGGCGAGGGCGAGGTTGCCAAGATATACCCGTCCGACCTGATCGCCGACAAGGAAGCCCTGGACCTGGTGCGCAGCTATTACGCAATCCCGGAACAGCAGCGTAAACACCTGTTCGAATTGGCGCGCTGCCTGTCCGACGTGGCTTGAGTGCCGCCGGGACCTGAGTTACCCATGCGCCAAATTTGCGCGGGGAACACATGGCTGACATTCTGGATGCGAAAAGCATGATCGAAACCGCTCACGCGTTGGCCGATGCCGCGCGTGAGGTGATTCTTCCCTATTTCCGGTCGCCCGGGCTGAGCGCGGATAACAAACACGCGGCCGGGTTCGACCCGGTGACCGAGGCCGACCGCGCCGCCGAACAGGCGATGCGCGCGATCCTGGCCGAACGCCGCCCCAACGACACCATCGTCGGCGAGGAATTTGGCACCACGCAGGGCAGCAGCGGGCTGTCCTGGGTGATCGATCCGATCGACGGCACCCGGGGCTTCATGAGCGGCACGCCGACATGGGGCGTTCTGATCGCGGTGTCGGACGACAGCGGCCCGATCTACGGGCTGATCGACCAACCCTATACCGGCGAACGCTTCGAGGGCGGTTTCGGTCTGTCCCGGATGACGGGGCCGCACGGCCCCGTGGATCTGGTAGCGCGGCCGGATCGCCCGCTGTCGGAATCGATCCTGTTCACCACCTTCCCCGAGGTTGGCACGCCCGCGGAAATGAAGGGGTTTCAGCAGGTTGCCAGCCAGGCGCGGCTGACCCGCTACGGCATGGATTGCTATGCCTACGCGCTTGTCGCCGCCGGGCAGGTCGATCTGGTGATCGAGGCGGGGCTTTCGAATTACGACATCCAGGCCCCGATCGCGGTGATCGAGGCCGCAGGCGGCATCGTCACCGACTGGCAGGGCGGCCCGGCGCATCAGGGTGGTCGGGTGCTCGCCGCGGCCTCCAAGCAGCAGCACGAAGAGGCGCTGGAAATCCTGTCCCGCGTGCCGCTTGATTAATCCGCGCCGTATGGCAATTTAGGGGCGCTGCGCGAGTCCTTCGCCCCTTTCTGTCGCGCATGTTCCACACACATCCGAAAGGGGCCAAATTGTGTGTGGGGCTTACATGACCGAATTCACCATCAAGAACGCCGATACCATCCTGACCATGGATGACGACCGCCGCGAATTGCACGGCGCTGATATTCACCTGAAAAACGGTGTCATCGCCGAGATTGGCCACCACCTGCCGGAGCGCGGCGAGGTGGTGCTGGCCACCGGCTGCGTGGTGACGCCGGGATTGGTGAATACCCATCACCACCTTTACCAGACGCTGACCCGCGCGGTGCCGGGCGGGCAGGACGCGCTGCTGTTCGGCTGGTTGCAGACGCTCTACCCGATCTGGTCCCGCTTCGGGCCCGAGGAAATGCGCATTTCGGCGCTGATCGGGCTGGCCGAACTGGCGTTGTCGGGCTGCACGCTCAGCTCCGACCACCTGTATCTCTATCCCAACGGCGCGCGGCTCGACGACACGATCGAGGCGGCGGCGGAAATCGGGCTGCGCTTCCACCCGACCCGCGGGTCGATGAGCATCGGCGAAAGCGATGGCGGCTTGCCGCCCGACAGCCTGGTGGAGCGCGAGGCGGATATCCTCAACGACTGCATCCGCGTCATCGACCGGTTTCACGACGCATCCGAAGGGTCGATGTGTCGGGTCGGCGTCGCCCCCTGTTCGCCGTTTTCGGTCAGCCGCGAATTGATGCGCGACGCGGCGCTGCTGGCGCGCGACAAGGGTGTGATGCTGCATACCCATCTGGCGGAAAATGACGAAGACATCGCCTACAGCCTGGAAAAGTTCGGCTGCCGCCCGGGGCAATATGCCGAGGATCTGGGCTGGACCGGATCGGATGTCTGGCATGCCCATTGCGTCAAACTCGACGGGCAGGAGATCGATCTTTTCGCCCGTTCCCGTACCGGCGTGGCCCATTGCCCCTGTTCCAATTGCCGCCTCGGGTCCGGCATCGCGCCGGTGCGGGCGATGCGCGACGCCGGGGTCAAGGTGGGGCTGGGCGTCGACGGGTCGGCCAGCAACGACAGCGGCAATCTGGCCGCCGAGGCGCGCCAGGCAATGCTGTTGCAGCGCGTGGCGAAAGGCGCCGACGCGATGAGCGCCCGCGAGGCGCTGGAAATCGCCACCCGCGGCGGCGCCGACGTGCTGAACCGGCCCGATTGCGGAAGGATCGCAACCGGCAAGCGAGCCGATATCGCGATCTGGGACGTCACCGGCATCGAAAGCGCCGGCAGCTGGGACCCGGCGGCGTTGCTTCTGGCCGGGCCGGTGAAGGTGCGCGACCTGTTCGTCGAGGCGCGCCAGGTGGTGCGCGGCGGGGATTTGCTTACCATCCAATTGGATAGTGTGATTGCCGCCCAGCACCGGTTAGTGTCCAGGCTGATGGCTTGAGAAGGAACCGGTATGTTTCGGGGTAAATCATTCGCGGCGTTGGTGCTTGCCGCAGTCTTGGCAAGCGGCGCGCCCGCATTGACGATGGGGCAGGGGGGCAGTGCGATGGCCGCCGGCACCTCCGTCCAGTCCGCGATCACCTCGCTTTTGAACGCGGAACGGACCAAGCGTGGGCTGGGGCCGCTGACACCGGATGCCAAGCTGAACAGCGCGGCGGCGTCGCATGCCCGCGACATGGACCGGCGCGATTATTTCGCCCATCAAAGCCCTGAGGGCCGTACCCATGTCGACCGTATCACCGCGGCGGGTTATTGCCGCGCCTCGACGGCGGAAAACCTTGCCAAGGGCTACCGCACGCCGGAACGGGTCATCGCGGGCTGGATGGAGTCCGCCGGGCATCGCAAGAACATGCTGAACCGGAAATACACCCGGTTCGGCATCAGCAAGGTCAACGGTTACTGGGTGATGACGCTGGCCGGTCCCTGCGTCTGATTTCCGGCGACCCAGGTTGCCGTCACCGCCCGGTCGTCGCCCATCATGATGGTGGGGAACACCGCTTCCCAGATGTCATCCGCGCGCACCGCGCGCTGCGCGATATCGGCGGTGGATTGCAGATCCAGCACCACCAGGTCGGCCTCCATCCCCGGGGCCAGGTTGCCGATCTTGTCCTCCATCCGCAGGCTGCGCGCCGAACCGGCGGTTGCCAGCCACAGCAATTGCGCCGGGTGGATCGGGTTGTGGCGCAGCTGGCCGATCTCGTAAGCCGCCGCCATCGTCCGCAGCATCGAAAAGCTCGACCCGCCGCCGGTATCGGTGGCCAGCCCGATCCGGTGCCCTGCCGCCATCAGGCCGGCCATGTCGAATAGGCCCGATCCGATGAAGGTGTTCGAGGTCGGGCAATGGATCAGCGAGGCGTCGACCTCTTTCAAGCGGCCCTTTTCGCGCTCTTCCAGGTGGATCGCGTGGCCGTACAGCCCGCCCGCGCCCAGCAGCCCGAAGGCCTCATAGGTATCCAGGTAATCGCGCGCCTCAGGGTAAAGCGACTTTACCCAGGCGATTTCGTCGGTCTGTTCCGACAGGTGCGTCTGCATCAGGCAATCGGGGTTTTCGGCCCACAGCGCGCCAAGCGCGGAGAGCTGTTCCGGCGTCGAAGTGGGTGAAAACCGCGGCGTGATCGCGTAGCTCAGCCGGTCCACCCCGTGCCATTTTTCCAGCAGCGCCTTGCTGTCGTCATAAGCCGATTGCGCGCTGTCGCGCAGCCCTTCGGGCGCGGTGTCGCGATCCATGCAGGTCTTGCCCGCCACCACCCTTTGCCCGCGCGCCTGGGCGGCAGTGAAGAAGGCATCGACGCTTTCCGGATGGATGGTGCAGTAGCTTGCCACCGTGGTCGTGCCGTGGGCCAGCGTCAGGTCCAGGTAGCGCCCGGCCACTTCCGCCGCATAGGCGGGATCGCCGAAACGCATTTCCTCGGGGAAGGTATAGCTGTTGAGCCAGTCGATCAGCCGCTTGCCCCAACTGGCGATGATCCCGGTCTGCGGATAATGCACATGCGGGTCGATGAACCCGGCCATGATCAGCCCCTCGCCGTAATCGGTGACCTGCGCTTGCGGGTACGCCGCAAGCAGCGCCTCGGCCGGACCGGTTTCGGCGATCTTGCCGCCCCGGATCAGCACGCCGCCCCGGCTGTCATGGCGCGCCGCGTCCACGCCCGCCTCGAACGGGTTGCCCGCGAAGCCCAGCGTCTGCCCGATCAGCAATTTGTCCTGCATCATGGTGATATCCTTTCCCGGCCACGTTATTCTGACCGAAAAGAAGGGTAAATCACCAATGCCCCATTGTTTCCTTGAAGCAGCTTCCGCTAAGAGAAGAAAAACGGGCGAAAGGGGGCGGCATGAGCGACCAAATCGATCACATCGAAACCCATCCCGAGGGCCTGTCAGAGAGCGACTACACCCTGAGCCGCCGCGATATCGCCGCGATCCTATATGCGGTGGACGCCCAGGACCAGGCCAAGCTGCTGGAACTGATGGAGCCGCTGCACGCGGCCGACATCGCCGACCTTCTGGAACAGCTCAACCCCTATGACCGCCGCCGCATGGTCACGCTGTACGGCCGCGAATTCGACGGCGACATCCTGTCGGAACTCGACGAGGGCCTGCGCGAGGACATCATCGGCGTGCTGCACCCCGATGTCCTGGCCGAGGCGGTGCGCGAGCTGGAATCGGACGACGTGGTCGACCTGGTCGAAGACCTCGACGAGCCGCAGCAGGAAGCGATCCTCGACGCGCTGGAAGACGCCGACCGGGTCGCGGTCGAACAGGCGCTGTCCTATCCCGAAACCTCCGCCGGGCGCCTGATGCAGCGCGAAGTGGTGGTGGCGCCGGACCACTGGACCGTGGGCGAGGCGATCGATTACCTGCGCTCGGCCGAGGAATTGCCGGAACAGTTCTATCACGTGGTTCTGGTCGATCCGCGCATGCATCCCAAGGGCAACGTGACCCTGGGCAAGCTGATGAGTTCGCGCCGCAGCGTGAAGCTGACCGATATCGTCGAGGACGTGTTCCAGGTCTTCCGGGTGCTGCAGGACGAGGCCGACGTCGCCTATGCGTTCAACCAGTATCACCTGATTTCCGCCCCGGTGGTGGATGAGGACGACCGGCTGGTCGGCGTCATCACCATCGACGACGCGATGACGGTGCTGGATGAGGAACACGAAGAAGACATCCTGCGCCTCGCCGGTGTGGGCGAAGAGGCGAGCCTCACAGACACCATCTACGAGGCCGCCAAGGGCCGGGCGCTGTGGCTGTTCGTCAACCTGCTGACGGCGATCCTGGCCTCGCTGGTGATCGATCTCTTCGCCGAAACCATCAACCAGATGGTGGCGCTGGCGGTGCTGATGCCGATCGTCGCCTCGATGGGCGGCAATGCGGGCACCCAGACGATGACGGTGACGGTGCGGGCGCTGGCCACCCGCGACCTGACCGCGCAGAACGCGGCGCGGGTGGTGTTGCGCGAAGTGTCGGTGGGGGCGCTGAACGGGGTGATCTTCGGCGGCCTGATGGCGCTGGTCGTCGCGGTCTGGTTCGGCGTGCCGATGCTGGCGGCGGTGATCGCGCTGGCGATGCTGGGCACCCAGGTCGCGGCCGCCCTGGGCGGTATCGTGATCCCGATGGCGCTGGACCGGGCGGGCATCGATCCGGCGCTGGCCTCGGGCCCCTTCGTGACCACGGTGACCGACGTGGTGGGTTTCTTCGCCTTCCTCGGGCTGGCCGCCTCGGTGCTGATGTGACGGGCCTGGCGGAACGCAAAGCAGCTGCGCGCAAGGCGGCGCTGGCCCGCCGCAAGGCCGCGCATGAGGCGGGGCTGAGGGGGCGCTCGTCCTTCCTGTCGGAAGTCCTCGCTGGCTACCGCGGCGTGCCGCTGGCCGGCTACATGCCGATCCGCAGCGAAATCAGCCCGCTGCCCGCGATGGAGGAAGCCGCCGCCCATGGCCCGGTCGGCGTGCCGGTGATCCAGGGCGCGGGCCTGCCGCTGAAGTTTTCCCGCTGGGAACCGGGCTGCGCGATGACCGAAGGCCCGTTCGGCGCGCAAGTCCCGGCGGTGGAGGATTATTTCACCCCCGAAATCGTCATCGTGCCGCTGGTCGCCTTCGACCGCCGCGGCGGCCGCCTGGGCTATGGCGGCGGTTTCTATGACCGCACGCTGGAGCTCCTGCGCGCACACGGCCCGGTGCTGGCCGTCGGTTTCGCCTATGCCGCGCAGGAAGCGGACGAGCTGCCGCTGGAACCCACCGACCAGCCGCTTGACATGATCGTGACCGAACAGGGCATCCTGCCCCTCTGATCTTCTTCTGTTCATAAATATCCCGGGGGTTTGGGGGCTGGCCCCCAATCCCGACCGTGACGCAATCGGAAGGCCCGGGACCGCCTCCGGCGGGAGTATTTGAACCAAGAAGAAACCGGGTAAGCACACTGTGACTTGCGTCCGGGCGCGCGGCGGCCTAGGCACGGGGCATGAGACTTCTATTTCTTGGCGATGTTGTAGGGCGCGCGGGCCGGCGCGCGGTGAGCGAAAACCTGGCGCGGCTGCGCGCCGAGTGGCGGCTGGATTTCGTCGTGGTGAACGGCGAAAATTCCACCGGCGGCATGGGGCTGTCGGGGGGGCATGCCAAGGTGTTGCTGGATGCCGGGGCCGATTGCATCACCCTGGGCGATCATGCCTTCGATCAGAAGGACATGCTGCAATTCATCGATTCCGAGCCGCGCATCATCCGCCCGATCAATTTCGCCAAGGGCGCGCCGGGGCGCGGCTACCGGGTGTTCACCGATCATCGCGGCCGCAAGGTCCTTGTGGCGCAGGTTCTGGGCAACGTGTTCATGAAACGCGCCTTCGACGATCCGTTTTCCGCCATCGACGCGCCGTTGCGCCAGCATGTGCTGGGCGGCGCGGTGCAGGCGGCGATCGTCGACATGCATTGCGAGGCGACCAGTGAAAAGGTGGGCATGGGGCATTTCTGCGACGGCCGCGCCAGCCTGGTGGTGGGTACCCATACCCACGTGCCGACCGCCGATGCGCAGGTGCTGCCCGGCGGCACCGGTTACCTGTCCGATGCCGGCATGTGCGGCGATTACGACAGCGTCATCGGCATGGAAAAGGCCGAACCGATGCGCCGTTTCGTCACCGGCATGTCGAAGACGCGCTTCACCCCCGCCCTGGGCGAGGCGACCCTGTCGGGCGTCTTCGTGGAAACCGACGACCGCACCGGCAAGGCCATCGATATCCGCATGATCCGTCAGGGCGGCCGGCTGCAGCAGGCCGGTCTCTGACGCCCGCTATGGCTTTGAAGTGACGCAAAAAGCGCCAGTTTGCCGCTCGTGGCGACAAAGCGCTTGTTGCGCCCCCGCCGCTGCGCGAAACTGTGCCGGATTGTCACCATGCGAGCGGATGTGAATGCTGCTGATTGATTTGTCCCAGACCGCGCAGGCCGTTTTGACCCTGTGCGTGGTGCTGGGGATGTTCGTCCTTTTCGTCAAGGAAGTGCTGCCCACAGAGGTGGTGGCCATTACCGGTGTCGCGGTGCTGCTGGCCCTGGGGCTGCTGCCCTATGAGGCGGCGCTTGGGGTGTTGTCGAACCCGGCGCCCTGGACCATCGCGGCGATGTTCATCGTGATGGGGGCGCTGGTCAGGACCGGCGCGCTGGACGCCTTTACCGCCGCCGCCGACCGGCAGGCCCGCAAGAGCCCGAAGCTGGCGCTGGCGATGATGCTGGCCGTCGTGGTGCTGGCCTCGGCGATCATGAACAACACCCCGGTGGTGGTGGTGATGATCCCGGTCTTCGTCCAACTGTCGCGCACCATCGGGGTGGCGTCGTCCAAGCTGCTGATTCCGCTCAGCTATGCCGCGATCATCGGCGGCACCCTGACGCTGGTGGGGACCTCGACCAACCTGCTGGTCGACGGGGTGGCGCGGGCCAAGGGGCTGGAAGGGTTCTCCATCTTCGAGGTGACCCCGCTGGCCGTCGTTCTGGTGGCTTGGGGCATGATCTATCTGCTGATCTTCGGGCGCCGCTTGCTGCCGGAACGGACCTCGATGGCGTCGATGCTGTCGGACCGCTCGAAGATGAAATTCTTCACCGAGGCGGTGATCCCGCCCGAATCCAACCTGATCGGGCGCGACGTCCTCGACGTGCAGCTGTTCAAGCGCGAAGGCGTGCGGCTGATCGACGTGATCCGCGGCGACACCTCGCTGCGGCACAATCTCAAGGATGTCAGGCTGCAGGTCGGCGACCGGGTGGTTCTGCGCACCCAGATGACCGAATTGCTGAGCCTGCAGCGTAACAAGAGCCTGAAGCGGCTGGACCAGGTCGGCGCGGTGGAAACCTCCACCGTCGAGGTGCTGATCACCCCCGATTGCAAGATGGTGGGCCGGTCGCTGGGATCGATGCGCCTGCGCCGCCGTTACGGCGTTTACCCGCTGGCGGTGCACCGGCGGAACCAGAATATCGGCCGGCAGCTGGACGAATTGGTGGTGCGGGTCGGCGATACCCTGCTGCTGGAAGGCGCGCCCGAGGATATCCAGAAGCTGGCGCGCGACATGGACATGGTCGATGTCAGCCACCCGTCGGTCCGCGCCTTCCGCCGCGGCCACGCGCCGCTGGCGGTGATTTCGCTGCTGTCGGTGGTGGTGCTGGCCGGGCTTGGCGTGGCGCCGATCCTGTACCTGGCGGTGATCGCCGTGGGCATCGTTCTGGTCACCCGCTGCATCGATTCCGAGGAAGCCTTTTCCTTCGTCGAGGGCCGCTTGCTGGCGCTGATCTTTGCCATGCTGGCGATCGGCGCGGCGCTGGATCATACCGGGGCGGTGGCGCTGATTGTGGACGCGGTGGCGCCGTGGCTGCAGGGCCTGCCGCCCTTCCTGATCGTCTGGGGGATCTACCTGCTGACCTCGGTGCTGACCGAGATGGTGTCGAACAACGCCGTCGCGGTGGTGGTGACGCCGATCGCCATAGGGCTGGCCGGTGCGATGGGGATCGACGCGCGGCCGCTGGTGGTGGCGGTGATGGTGGCGGCCTCGTGCAGCTTCGCCACGCCGATCGGGTATCAGACCAACATGCTGGTCTACGGGCCGGGCGGGTACAAGTTCACCGACTTCCTGCGGGTTGGCATCCCGCTGAACCTGAGCATGGGAATCCTCGCTTCGGCGCTGATCCCGGTGATTTGGCCGCTCTGAGCCCTTCATTTCCGGGGCCGGAGGCTTGCAGCCCACCGCCCCGGTGCAATATAGAACATCGCAAACCAAGCGAAATCGATCGGAGGCATCATGGCCGGCCATTCAAAATGGGCGAATATTCAGCACCGCAAAGGGCGCCAGGACGCCCTGCGCTCGAAGCTGTTTTCTAAACTGTCGAAGGAAATCACCGTCGCCGCGAAGATGGGCGATCCGGACCCCGAAAAGAACCCGCGCCTGCGCCTTGCGGTGAAGGAAGCCAAGTCGAATTCGGTGCCCAAGGACGTGATCGACCGCGCGATCAAGAAATCGCAGGCGGGCGAGGGCGACGAATACGAAGAAATCCGCTACGAGGGCTATGGCCCCAACGGCGTGGCGGTGATCGTCGAGGCGATGACCGACAACCGCAACCGCACCGCATCGAACGTGCGGTCCACCTTCACCAAGAACGGCGGCAACCTGGGCGAAACCGGCTCGGTCGGCTTCATGTTCGAACGCAAGGGCGAAGTGTCCTACCCGGCGGAAGTGGGCGATGCCGACACCGTCATGATGGCGGCGATCGAAGCGGGTGCCGAGGACGTGGAAAGCTCGGAAGACGGCCATATCATCTATTGCGCCGATACCGACCTGAGCGAAGTGTCGAACGCGCTGGAAGGCGAGCTGGGCGAGTCGGAATCGACCAAGCTGGTGTGGAAACCCACCACCACCACCGAGCTGGACCTGGAAGGCATGCAGAAGCTGATGAAGCTGGTCGATGCGCTGGAAGACGACGACGACGTTCAGCGGGTCACCACCAATTTCGAAGCCTCCGACGAGGTGATGGAACAGCTGTAAAAGCGGTTCTCAGAGCGAATTCGGCGCCCCCCGGGGCGCCGTTTTGCGTTTTGGGCGCCGAGAAGTCGAATTTCGTCGTGGAAATCATTGTCTCATTTTGATGTATTTGTCTCGAAAGAGTGGATTATAATTTCTAAAGTTTGTCTTATTGCGATATTTCGGCCTTGTTTGCGGTTTTGGCAGGTGAAGGGCGGCTAAGATGCCGTTGCCGGGAGTAAAGGTGGAAAACAGCGATAATCCCCACCGTCATCCCCAGGGAGGAGGGCGGCTGTGACAGGCCCGGAAAGGCCCGGTGGAAAAACCTGGGGAAATAGATTCCTGTGGCTGGCCTGTGGATAACCTTCAATCAGGCCTGTGGATAACTTTGTGGAAAGTCTGATTATCCCAATTTGAATCAAGCGTTTAGTTTGACTGATCTTGGATGAGCTCCTGCTGCGCCACGCGCCGGATCGACCGTTCCAGCGGGGCCAGGGCACGGGACATCAGCCGGCTGGACTGCCAAAACAGCGGAATATCGTATTCGGCATCCGGAATCAGCGGCACCAGGGCGCCGGACCGCAGGTGATCGCGCACCAGGGCTTCGGGATTTAATCCCCAGCCCATGCCAAGCAAGGCCGCGTCGACGAAGCCCTGTGTGGATGGAATGAGATGTGATTTCGGCCTGTGGATAACTTGAAAATACTCTTTAATCCAAGTGTATTGCAAGTCATCCTTCATGTTGAAAACTAGCATAGGCGCTTGCAGCAGATTTGCCGCCGTGACACCTGTGGATAAATATCTGGATATAAAATCCGGGCTCGCCGTGGCGATATAGCGGAAGTTTCCGAGCTTCACGCTGTCGCATCCTTTCGGCGGCCGCGCGACCGAGGTCACCGCGGCGCTGACTTCGCCGCGTTTCAGCCAATCGGCGGAATGATCCTGATCGTCCACCACCAGATCGAAGTAATGCGACGGGTGTTCGGCCAGCGCCGGCAACACCCAGGTCGCCAGGCTGTCGGCATTCACCGCGATGCGCAATCGGGCCGAGGGGCGGGGCAGGGCGTCGCTCACTTGGCTTTCCAGCAGCGCGACCTCTTCGGCATGGCGGGCCAGCCGCAGCCCGGCCTCGGTCCCGGTGCAGGGATGGCCGCGCAGAACAAGGGGCGATCCGATCCGTTCTTCCAGCTGGCGAATGCGTTGCGACACGGCGGATTGGGTCACGTGCAGTTCGGCCGCCGCCGCGTCGAAACTGCCGGTGCGCAGCACCGCCGCAAGGGTTTCCAGCTGATCGTAGTCGAACATTAGAAATGCTTATGAAGAGTAAATTACTTTAATTTGAATAACGAACCCCCGGGCGCTAGTCAAAGCCGGTGTAAGAAATGAGGCTGCAATGGACGCTTGGATTGCCGGATACGGGCTTGGTCTTTCGCTGATCGTGGCGATCGGGGCGCAGAACGCTTTCGTTCTGCGGCAAGGGCTGCTGCGCAAGCACGTGCTGCCCATCGTGGCGATCTGCGCGCTCAGCGATGCGGTGCTGATCTCGGCGGGCGTCGCGGGCTTCGGCGGGCTGGCCCGCGCTTTGCCCTGGTTCGAACCGTTGATGCGGTGGGGCGGGGCGGCGTTCCTGTTCGCCTACGGCCTCAAAGCCTTCATCGCCGCCTGGCGCGGCGGGGATGCCTTGCGCAGCGGCGGCGCGGCGGCGCCGTCGCTCTGGGCCGCCGTGGTCACCTGCCTGCTGTTCACCTGGGCCAACCCGCATGTCTATCTCGACACGCTGGTGCTGATGGGATCGGTGTCGTCGCAATATAACGACCGGCTGGGCTTCGCCCTGGGCGGCAGCGCGGCCAGCCTGACCTTCTTCATGACCCTCGGGTTCGGCGCGCGGATGCTGGCGCCGGTCTTCGCCAGACCGCGCGCCTGGCAGGTTTTCGAGGCAGTGGTGGGGCTGATCATGTGGGCCGTCGCAGCGTCTTTGCTAATCTGACCGGTTCGCGGCTTGCGCATTGGCGCGGTTCGTGAATTCATGCGGCGCATGAGTACCGAAACAACCTCTCGACCGGTGGTTGGTGTCTTCTGGATGCTGGTGACCGGGCTGCTGTTCGTCGGCGTGACCGCGCTGGTCAAGCTGCTGGGGCCGCGCGTGCCGGCGTCCGAGGCGGCTTTCCTGCGCTATGCCATGGGGGTGATCTTCGTCATCCCGATGCTGCGGCCGCTGCTGCGCTCGGGGCTGACCCGGCGGCAATGGGGGCTGTTCGCGGCGCGCGGGTTGGCGCATTCCTTCGGCGTGGCGCTGTGGTTCTACGCCATGGCGCGCATCCCGATCGCCGACGTCACCGCGATGAATTTCATGTCGCCGATCTATGTCACGCTGGGTGCTGCATTTTTCCTGGGCGAAAAGCTGGCGGCGCGGCGCATCCTGGCGGTGGTCCTGGCGCTGGTCGGGGCGCTGATCATCCTGCGGCCGGGGTTCCGCGAAATCGGACCGGGGCATATGGCGATGCTGATCACCGCGCTGGTCTTCGGCGCGTCCTACCTGCTGGCAAAGGTGCTGGCGACCGAGGTCAATGCCGCCGTCGTGGTGGCGATGCTGTCGATCTTCGTGTCGATCGGGCTGGCGCCGATGGCGATCGCGAACTGGGTGACGCCGGACGCCGAGGCGCTGTTCATCCTGTTCTGCGTCGCTTGCGCGGCCACGGCGGGGCATTACACCATGACGCTGGCCTTCGCCGCCGCGCCGGTGACGGTGACCCAGCCGGTGTCGTTCCTGCAACTGCTTTGGGCCGTGTTGCTGGGCTATTTCGTGTTCGGCGAAGGGGTGGATTTCTGGGTGATCGTCGGCGGGTTGGTGATCGTGGGATCGGTCAGCTTCATCACCTGGCGCGAAGCGGTGCTGAAGCGGCGCATGGTGACGCCGCCCGCCCTGGCCACCAAGGTCTGACGCCTCAGCCGCGCGGATCGAGCAGCTTTTCCAGCACCTGTTCGGCGGTGATCTGGCCGATAAGCTGACCGTGTTCGCGCACGCCGACGGGTCCGTTGCGGACCTGATCCATCACCTCGCGGATGCTGGCATCGGGGGCGACATGCATCGCATGGGCGCCGCTGGCCGGTTCCATCACGTCGCGGGCACACAGCACGCCGAGCGGGTTCATATGCGCCACGAAATCGGCGACGTAATCGGTGGCGGGCGCGGTGAAGATTTCTTGCGGCGTGCCGCATTGCACGATCCGGCCGCCTTCCATGATGGCGATGCGGTTGCCGATCTTGAACGCCTCGTCCAGGTCATGGCTGACGAAGATGATGGTGCGGTTCAGTTTCGCCTGCAGGTCCAGCAATTCGTCCTGCAGCCGGGTGCGGATCAGCGGGTCGAGCGCCGAAAAGGGTTCATCCATCAGCAGGATCGGCGCGTCGGTGGCAAAGGCGCGGGCCAGGCCGACGCGCTGCTGCATGCCGCCCGACAGGTCCGATACCTTGCGGTCGGCCCAGTCCGACAGGCCGACCAGCGCCAGCTGCTCATCGGTCTTGGCAGACCGCTTCGCCTTGGGCACGCCCGCCAGTTCCAGCCCCAGCCAGACATTTTCGCGCACGCTGCGCCAAGGCAGCAACCCGAATTGCTGAAACACCATGGCGACGGATTTTTGCCGGATACTGCGCAGGGTCTTGGCGTCGGCATGGGTGACATCGGCCATCGTGTCGCCGGTCGCCACCTCGACATGGCCGCGCGCCACCGGGTTCAGCCCGTTGACCGCGCGCAGCAGGGTGGATTTGCCCGATCCCGACAGGCCCATCAGCACCAGGATTTCGCCCGCTTCGACCTCGACCGAACAGTCGTGCACGCCCAGGATCTGGCCGGTCTTTTCCTGGATCTCGGCGCGGCTTTGGCCCTTGTCCATCAGCGGCAGCGCCTTGTCGGGGTGATCGCCGAAAACGATGGAAACGTTGTTGAAGGAAACGGCGGTGTTCATTTGCGGTCCAGCCTCAGCATCCGGTCGAGAAGGATCGCCAGCACCACGATGACGAAGCCGGATTCGAAGCCGAGCGCGGTATTGACCTGGTTGAGCGCCCGCACCACCGGCACGCCCAGCCCGTCGGCCCCCACCAGCGCGGCGATCACCACCATCGACAGCGACAGCATGATGGTCTGGTTCAGCCCGGTCATGATCTGCGGCAGCGCATAGGGCAGTTCCACCTTGACCAGCGTCTGGTGCGGGGTGGCGCCAAATGCCTGCGCCGCCTCAAGCAATTCCTGCGGGGTCGAGGTCACGCCGAGATGGGTCAGCCGGATCGGCGCGGGCAGCACGAAGATGACGGTGGCGATCAGCCCCGGCACCATGCCGATGCCGAAAAACACGATGGCCGGGATCAGGTAGACGAAGGTGGGCAGCGTCTGCATCAGGTCCAGCACCGGGCGCATCGCGGCATAAAGCCGGGGCCGGTGGGCGGCGGCGATGCCGATCGGCACGCCCAACCCCATACAGACGACGCAGGCCGATAGGACCAGCGTCAGCGACTCGGTGGTTTCTTCCCAGTAATCCTGGTTCAGGATGAACAGGAACCCGGCCGCCACCAGCAGCGCGGTTTTCCAACTGCGGTGCAGCGCATAGGTCAGCGCGGCGAAGATGGCGATGACGATCAGCGGATGCGGCGTCTGCAGCCCCCACAGGATCGCGTCGATCAGCGCCTCGAGCCCATCCGACAGCGCGTCGAAGAAGACGACGAAATGGGCCTGCATCCAGTCGAAGATGCCGGCGGCCCATTTGCCCACGGGAATTTTGTTGTCGGTGATCCAGTCCATGCGCTCAGTGCTTCGGGTTCAGGGCCATGGCGAGGCCGGAAAAGATCAGGAAACCGCCGACACCGCGGTTCAGCCGGTGCAGCCGCAGCGGGGTCAGCACCCCCGACATGACCCGCCCCAACCCTGCGTAAAGCGCTGCGGCGGCCAGTTCCATGATCAGGAACAACCCGCCCAGCGTCAGGAATTGCGGCGCCAGCGGGGCGGCGAAATCGACGAATTGCGGAAAGAAGGCGGTGAAGATCGCGATTGCCTTGGGATTGCCGATGGCGATCAGGAAATCGCGCCGGGCCAGCGCCGAGGTGCTGTCGTCGCGCACGCGCATCTCGGCCGCGTCGGGGGCGGGGGCGCGCCAGAGCTTCCAGCCGACATAGATCAGATAGGCCGCCCCGGCATATTTCACCGCCGAGAAGGCGGCCTCGGACGCGGCCAGCAGCGCCCCGAGCCCGAGCGCGACAATGGCGATCATTGCGGCGAAGGCGGGCAGACGTCCGATGCTGCCCGCCACCGCGCGCCAGAAGCCCAGGCGCGAGGCGTTGGAAAAGGCCAGCAGGTTGTTCGGCCCCGGCGCGGCGTTCAGCGCGAAACAGGCGGGCACGAAAAGGGCGAGGGCGGTCAGCGTCATGACGGTCTCCTTCGGTCGGGGCGGGCAATGCCCCGTCAGGTCGTAGCGGTTTCCTGCCGGCCTCCCCCGGTCCCGGGGGAGGCCAGTGGAAGGTCCGGGGATCAGAGCCCGAGCGCGCCCTTGACGGCGGCCATCGCGTCGCCGCCATCCTTGGTGGTCACGCCGTCGAGCCAGCCGCTGAGCGACGCGGGGTTGGCCTTCAGCCACGCCCCCGCCGCATCGGCCGGGTCGGTGCCGTCATTCAGGATCGCGCCCATGATTTCGTTTTCCATCGCCAGCGAGAATTCCAGGTTGGTCAGCAGCTTGCCGACATTCGGGCATTCGCTGACATACCCCGCGCGGGTGTTGGTATAAACGGTAGCGCCGCCCAGGTTCGGGCCGAACCAGTCATCGCCGCCGGTCAGATAGGACATGTCGAAATTGGCGTTCATCGGGTGCGGTTCCCAGCCCAGGAACACCACCGGTTCGCCCTTGCGGTCGGCCCGCGCCACCTGCGCCAGCATCCCCTGTTCGGAGCTTTCCACCACCTCGAACCCGTCAAGGCCAAAGGCGTTTCCGGCGATCATGTCCATGATCAGCCGGTTGCCGTCATTGCCCGGCTCGATACCGTAGATCTTGCCGTCCAGCGCGTCCTTCTGCGCCGCGATATCGGCGAAATCCTTGATGCCCAGATCGGCGGCCACCTTGTTCACCGCCAGGGTGTATTTCGCGCCCTGAAGGTTGGCGCGCACGGTGTCGACGGTTCCGGCGTCGCGATAGGGGGCGATATCGGCCTCCATCGTCGGCATCCAGTTGCCCAGGAACACGTCCACGTCGCCGCCCGCCAGCGAGGTATAGGTCACCGGCACCGACAGCACCTTGATGTCGGTGTCATAGCCCAGGGCTTCCAGCACCACGGTGGTCGCGGCTGTGGTGGCGGTGATGTCGGTCCAGCCCACGTCGGAGAAAGTGACCTCGCCGCAATCGGCCAAAGCGGGGGTGGCGGCCAGCAGGGCCAGCACGGAAAGCGTCGATTTGATGGTCATTGCGACCTCCCTGATTTTTTCTTGATTGACGAGTCAATAAAAATACTTCTAGCTTTTTCTGGCAAGGAGTTTCTGCATGCCTAAGCTGGGAATGGAGCCTATACGCCGCGCCGCGCTTGTAAAAGCGACAATCGCGGAGATCGGCGAAAGCGGCACTTTGGACGTGACGGTCAGTCAGATCGCCAAGCGCGCCGGCATGTCCAGCGCGCTGGCGCATCATTATTTCGGCGGCAAGGAACAGATTTTCCTGGCCGCGATGCGCCACACTCTGGCGCTTTACGCGGCGGAGGTACGCGGCGCCCTGGGTATGGCGACAACCCCGGCCGAACGGGTCGAGGCGATCGTGCGCGCCAGCTTCAGCCAGACCAATTTCCGCCGCGACGTGGTGGCGGCCTGGCTGAATTTTTATGTGCTGGCGCAAGTGTCGGACGAGGCGCAGCGGCTGTTGCGCGCCTATCAAGCCCGTGTCCGGTCGAACCTGCGCCACGGCCTGCGCCCGCTGGTGGGCGACCGCGCGGGCGAGGTCGCCGACCGCATCGCGGCGCTGATCGACGGGGTCTATCTGAAACACACGCTGGGCCACGACCAGCCCGACCGCGATCATGCGGTCGAACAGGTGCTGCGCTGTTTCGAGCTGGAAGCCGCGAGGGAAGAGAGATGAACCCGCCGGGTAAGGGCGGGGCATCCCCGAGGGGCGAATGATGGATATCGAGCGTGCACATTACTTCAGCTCGCGGCACCGCGACACCCTGATGAAAAGCGATCAGGCGGGGTGTTTCGACTGCCTTGCGATCTTTGATCCGTCCGAGATCACGGAATGGATCGAGGAGCCCCCGTTCGACAACCGCCCGGCGGGCGAAACGGCTGTCTGCCCTCGCTGTGGCATGGATACCGTCCTGGCCAGCACCGATGTGCCGCTGACGGCAGAATTCCTGAAGCAGATGAAGGCCAGATGGTGCGCCGAGTGATCCCGGGCGCCGCCCGGACCTGAGGATAGAGAGATGGAAGCGGATTTTGTCATCGTGGGCGCGGGATCGGCGGGCTGTGCCATGGCCTACCGGCTGAGCGAGGCCGGGGCGAGCGTGCTGATCATCGAGTATGGCGGCACCGACGCGGGGCCGTTCATCCAGATGCCGGCGGCGCTGAGCTACCCGATGAATATGGGGCTGTATGACTGGGGCTACAGCTCCGAACCAGAACCGCATCTCGGGGGGCGCCGCCTGGTCTGCCCGCGCGGCAAGGTGATCGGCGGCTCGTCCAGCATCAACGGCATGGTTTACGTGCGCGGTCATGCCTGCGATTTCGATCATTGGCGCGATGCGGGCGCCGAGGGCTGGTCCTATGCCGACGTGCTGCCCTATTTCAAGCGGATGGAACATTGGCATTCGGGCGGCCACGGCGGCGATCCGGCCTGGCGCGGGTCGGACGGCCCGCTGCATGTCACCCGCGGCCCGCGCCGCAACAGGCTGTATCACGCGTTTGTCGAGGCCGGCAGACAGGCCGGATACCAGACCACCGGCGATTATAACGGCGAGAAGCAGGAAGGCTTCGGCCCGATGGAACAGACAGTCTGGCGCGGCCGGCGCTGGTCGGCGGCCAACGCCTACCTGAAACCGGCCTTGCGGCGGGACAATTGCGATCTGGTCCGGGGTCTGGCCCGCCGGGTGGTGATAGAGAATGGCCGTGCCGTCGGGGTGGAAATCGAGCGCGGAGGACAAACACAGGTGATCCGCGCCCGGCGCGAGGTGATCGTGGCCGCTTCCTCGATCAATTCGCCGAAACTGCTGATGCTGTCGGGGATCGGCCCGGCCGGGCATCTGGCCGAACACGGCATCGACGTGGTGGCCGACCGCCCCGGTGTCGGCGCCAACCTGCAGGATCACCTGGAGGTCTATTTCCAGATGGCCGCCAGCCAGCCGATCACGCTGTATCGTTACTGGACCCTGTTCTGGAAAGGCGTGATCGGGGCGCAGTGGCTGCTGACCAAGACGGGGCTGGGCGCGTCGAACCAGTTCGAAAGCGCCGCCTTCATCCGCTCGCGTGCAGGCGTGCAATACCCCGATATCCAGTATCATTTCCTTCCCCTCGCGGTGCGCTACGACGGCAAGGCGGCGGCGGAAGGTCACGGGTTCCAGGCCCATGTCGGCCCGATGCGCAGCGCCTCGCGCGGCTCCGTCACGCTCAGCAGCGCCGATCCCAAGGACGCCCCGGCGATCCGTTTCAACTACATGAGCCAGGACAGCGACTGGCGCGATTTCCGTGCCTGCATCCGGCTGACCCGCGAAATCTTCGGGCAGGAGGCCTTCGCGCCTTACGTCCGCCACGCGATCCAGCCGGGCGACGAATTGCAGAGCGACGACGAGATCGACAGTTTCATCCGCGACCATGCCGAAAGCGCCTATCACCCTTGCGGCACCTGCCGGATGGGTGCCGCCGACGATCCGTTGGCGGTTGTCGACCCGCAGGCGCGGGTGATCGGGGTCGATGGGCTGCGGGTGGCCGACAGCTCGATCTTCCCGCGCATCACCAATGGCAACCTGAACGCTCCGTCGATCATGGTGGGCGAAAAGGTCAGCGATCACCTGCTGGGGCGCGGCATGCTGCCCGCCGCGAATGAAGCCCCGTGGGTGCACCCGAAATGGCAGACCGAGCAGCGCTAGAGGTGTGGAAATCTCTTGAAAGTTAACGTGACGGGAGCCACGTTAACTTTATGTTAAAGATTCTTAACCTGCTCATTCTGGCGCTCTTCCTTCCGGTCATGGCTTTTGCCGCACCACAGGGGCTGGTGAGGGTGGTCGACGCCGATACCCTTGATGTCGGGGGTGTGCGGGTGCGGTTGCACGGTATAGATGCGCCGGAATCATCGCAACGCTGCCGAACCGAACAGAAGGTCGCATGGGACTGCGGGGCGTGGGCGGCAGCCTGGGCCGATCGGGCCTTCGCGGGCAAGCAGGCCGAATGCGAGGCGCTGGACACGGACCAATACGGGCGCGTCGTTGCGACGTGCCGGATCGACGGGCAGGATGTCGGCGAAGCGCTGGTTTCAAACGGCGTCGCTTTCGCATACCGGAAATATTCGACGCGCTACGTTCCGGCGGAAGACCGGGCGCGGGCGCGCATGGCTGGCCTCATGGGGATGCAGGTCCAGTCGCCTGCGCAATTCCGCCTGATCCGAACAGCCGGTAAACTCGTCGGCAGCAAGGAATGCGCGATCAAGGGCAATATCAGCCGTTCGGGTGAAAAGATCTATCACATGCCGGGGCAGAAATATTACTCGAAAACCAAGATTTCCCCATCGAAGGGGGAGCGTTGGTTCTGTTCCGAGGCCGATGCCCAGCGTGCCGGATGGCGAAAAGCCAAGGTGTGACGCACCGGAATATTTGCCCCGCGTGTGGTGCCGCCCCTAATCTTTCCTAAATGAAAGGGAGGGGAGGCCCATGCACTATCCGGAAAACCTGAGCGCCTGGCACGACCAGGTGCGCGAAGACATCATCGATCCCGCGCGCGAGATCACCGATCCGCATCACCATTTCTGGGCTGACAGGCTGGGCAGCACCTATGAGCTGGGCGAGCTCTGGTCCGACACCCAGGCGGGGCACAATGTGACGCGCACGGTGTTCATCGAATGCCGATCCGCCTATGACAATGATGCGCCGAAACCCTTCGCGCCGGTGGGGGAAACCCGTTACGTCGCGGGCATCGCCGCTGAGGCCGCGAAACAGCCGCAAAAGGCGCAGATCGCCGGGATCGTCGCCCATGCCGATCTGCGGCTCGACACCGATACCCTGAACGCGGTGCTGGACGCGCACGAAGCGGCATCCCCCCTGTTTCGTGGCATCCGCCATGCCGGGGCCTGGGACGAGGAGCGTGAAAAATTCATGTTCCAGGGCCAGCCGATCCCGCATCTCTATACCGACCTGGATTTCCAGCGCGGGGTGCGGGTGCTGGGGGCGCGCGGGCTGACCTATGACACCTGGCATTTCCACCCGCAGAACGGCGAATTCCTGTCCCTCGCCAAGGCCTGCCCGGACACCACCATCATCCTCGATCACTTCGGCACGCCCATCGGCACTCACCGTTTCGAGGGCAGGCGCGAGGATCGTTTTGCCCAGTGGCAGGACGAAATGGCCGCCATCGCCGAGTGCCCCAACGTGGTGGCGAAGCTCGGCGGGCTGGCGATGCCGGTCAATGGGTTTGGCTGGGACAGCCGCAACACCCCGCCCACATCGGACGAGCTGGTCGAGGCGCAGGCGCATTACTATCACCACATGATCGACATCTTCGGCCCCGAGCGCGCGATGTTCGAAAGCAACTTCCCGGTCGACAAGCTGTCGGTCGGTTACGTGACCTATTGGAACGCGATGAAGAAGATCGCGGCGCGCTATGACGAGGCGGCGCAGCAGGCGCTGTTTTCGGGCACCGCGAACCGGGTTTACAGGCTCTAGACGCGCAACCGAAAAAATCCCCGAAAAACCGGTATCTCCGCCGCGCTTTTGATCCGTGTCAAAGTTGCGGCGCTCCGGTAAAGGCTAGGGTCCGCTACAACAGAATCAAAGGAGACCGCGCGATGTCTAACACCCCCCACGAACTGCACGAAGAATT
Source organism: Thalassovita mangrovi (assembly GCF_009857745.1). Classification (GTDB taxonomy): domain Bacteria; phylum Pseudomonadota; class Alphaproteobacteria; order Rhodobacterales; family Rhodobacteraceae; genus Thalassobius; species Thalassobius mangrovi. The sequence continues at coordinate 154,225 of NZ_WWEN01000006.1, read as the reverse complement.
CCCCGAATTCGCAGAGAAAATCCATGCGCTGAAGGTCAGCGACAACCATTTCGTCAAGCTGGCGGATGAGTATCACGAGCTGAACCGCACGGTGCATCGCGCCGAAACCAATGTCGAACCGGTCGAGGAACTGGCGGAGGTCGACCTGCGCAAGCGCCGCGCCGCGCTGAAGGACGAAATCTACGCCTATCTGAAAGAGCAGGCGTAAGAACCGGACGCGCCGCGACCGGGGCGGGGGCGTCATGCCTCCCACCGGTCCCCGGCGCCAAGAGGTACGGTACGAGTAATTTCCCTCGGGGGAGGGCGGCAACGCAAGTTGCCGCCCTTTTTCGTGCCTTGCCAGTTTTCGGAAGAGTTCCAGCCCGGAACGAGGCCGTCAGGCCGCCGGGCCAGCGCCAGTCCGCCCGCACGGGCTGGCGCGTTTGAGGGGTTGGTTCCGATGCTGACAGGGCGCATGGGTTTGGCGGGATAAACTGCCATGCCGGATCGTCGCAGCGCCGCCCCGCGGACTAGCGCTGGCCCGGCTTGGTGCTCAGCCGACCTTATAGGGCAGCAGATCGCGCTCGTTGGCGTCGATGGTCAGCTTCCGTTCCAGCGGCGGCACCGAACGCTGATGGCATTCGGTGCGTTCGCAGATACGGCAGGAAATCCCGATCGGCTCATAGGCCAGCGGGTTGTTCAGATCCAGATCGTCGGCATAGACCAGATCGGCGGCATGGCGGGTTTCGCAGCCCAAAGCGATGGCGAAGCGGCGCACCGGCGCGCCGAAGGACCCGCCCGATTTCGACACGTCCCGCGCCAGGTTGATATAGCGCACCCCGTCGGGCGTTTCGGCCAGCTGGCGCAGGAAACGTCCCGGGCTTTCGAACGCCCTGTGCACGTTCCACAAGGGGCAGGCGCCGCCGAAGCGGGCGAATTGCAGCCGGGTGGCCGAATGGCGCTTGGTGATGGTGCCGGCCTGATCGACCCGGACGAAGAAGAACGGGATGCCCTTGGCGCCGGGGCGCTGCAGCGTCGACAACCGGTGCGCCACCTGTTCGATCGAGGCGCCGAAGCGGTGCGACAGCAGTTCCAGGTCGTGCCGGGTTTCCTGCGCCGCGGCCAGGAAATCGCCGTAGGGCATCAGGGCCGCACCCGCGAAGTAATTTGCCAACCCGATCTTGGCGATGGTGCGGGCTTCCTCCGACTGGAATCGGGCGAAATCGAGCGTCGCCTCCAGCAGCTTGTCCTGTTGCATCAGGGCGATCTGCAGCAGCAACTGGAAGGTCTGGGTTTCCGGTGCCATCCGCGACGAAATGCTCAGGGTGCGGGTTTCGGGGTCGAAGCTGCGCAGCTTGGCCTTGTCGCTGAAATTGATCGTCAGCCCGGCCGATTTCAGCGCCTTCAGCGCGTGCAGCCGGATACCGCCCGGCCCGGTCTGGTCTGCGAAATGTTCCGCAGCGCGGTCCACCGCGTCGATGTAGTTGTCGCAGTAATGGAAGAAATCGCGCACCTCTTCCCAGGGGGAGGGCTGGGTGCGGCTGTCTTCGCGCCCCAATGCTTCGTCTAGCGACGCCAGCCGTTCATGGGTCTGCCGATAGGCCCGGTGCAGGTCCAGGAACGCGCGCGCCAGTGCCGGGGCGTTCGAGGCGGTGAGGCGCAGATCGGCCAGGGGCGGCATGTTGTCGGCAAAGACCGGGTCGGCGATCGCTTCGCGCATGTCGCTGACCAGGCGTTCGCTGTCGCCGGTCGACAGTTCGGTCACGTCGAAGCCGAATTCCTGCGCCAGCGCCAGAACGACCGTGGTGGATACCGGCCGGTTGTTGTTTTCCATCTGGTTCAGATAGGGCAGCGACACGCCCAGCTTGGTGGCGAATTCCTTCTGCGTCAGCCCCAGTCGCAGACGGGTTTCGCGCAGCTTTGCGCCGGCATAGAGTTTTTGTGTGGCCATGATCCGCACCCGATGGGTTTACAGTTTTGCGATTGGCAAAGCCTAGATTTGCAAACCCGCGGGCGCAAGGGGTCAGATTCCCACCAACCGTTCCCGCCGGACGACCATCCGGATGAACAGGATCGAGGCCAGCGAGGTCGCTGTCATCAGCCCGACCAGCGGCACTTCGGTCGATCCCGGCGTCAGCAACACGCCCGCCAGCGCAGATAGCGCCGCGCCGCCGCCGATCATCATCGTGCCGCCCAGTCCCGAGGCGGTGCCGGCCAGGTGCGGCCGCACCGACAGCATCCCCGAGGTCGCGTTGGGAATGGTCATGCCGTTGCCGATGCCGACGAAGACCATCGAGCCGTAGAACAGCACCGGGTGATGGAAGCCGCACAGGCTGAGCAGCAGCGACAGCAGCAGCCCGCCCGAGGTGATCATCGTGCCGCGCAGGATCATCGGGTTGACCCCGATCCGGGCGGAAAACCGCCCCGAGATGAAATTGCCGATGAAGTACCCGATCCCCGGCATGGCGAAATAGAGCCCCACCTTTTCCGGCGACAGGTTGAACACCTCGGTGCCCACGAAGGGCCCGCCGCCGAGATAGGCGAAGAACGCCCCCGCATTCAGCGCCGAAGCCATGCAATAGCCCCAGAACCGCTGCGAGACCAGCAATTCGGGATATTCGCGGAACTGCTGGCCGACCGAATTGCCGTTCTTCGGCGCGGTTTCGCCCAGGTCGAGCCAGATCAGGCAAAACAGCGTCACGCCGCAGGCCAGCAGCAGCACGAAGGAGGCTTTCCAGCTGAACAGCGATTCCAGGTAGCCGCCAAGCGCCGGGCCCAGCATCGGCACCAGCGACATGCCCATGGTGACATAGCCCATCATCGAGGCCGCCTTTTCCGGCGGGAACATGTCGCGCACCACCGCGCGCGACAGCACGATCGCCACCGCGATCACCGCCTGCAGCATGCGGAACACCAGGAACATGAATTCGCTGGTCGACAGGATGCAGCCCAGCGTGGCGAGGCAGAACAACCCGGTGCCCCACAGCAGAACCGGGCGGCGGCCGAACTTGTCCGACAGCGGGCCGACGAAAATCTGCAACACGCCGTTGATGGCAAGGTAAAGCGCCACCGAAAGCTGCATCACCGAATAATCGGCATCGAAATATTCGGCCATGCCGGGCAGCGAGGGCAGGAAAATGTTCATCGCCAGCGCGGACATGCCGGCCAGAAAAATCAGAGTCGAAATATGCGGGGCTGTGCTACGGTCGAGAAACCGGACACTCGTTATACTCTTCATGGGTGAAATCTATGGGGCGAAATCTCCGGCTGTCCAGCGGCGTCAATTTGCTTACGTAACGTCAATTTGCTGCTTTGCAATTAGCTCGCCTCATGCTGCCAACTGTTTGCAAATTTGCCGGATTTTTCTTTGAGACATGCCGTCCAACCCCTATACCCTAGCCCAAATCATATGAGGTCTGCCATGAAAGATATTCTCCAGGAATTGGAAGAACGCCGCGCAGCCGCCCGCCTGGGCGGCGGCCAGCGCCGCATCGACAGCCAGCACGCAAAGGGCAAGCTGACCGCGCGCGAACGGGTCGAGCTGCTGCTGGACGAGGACAGCTTCGAAGAATTCGACATGTTCAAGTCGCATCGCTGCACCGATTTCGGCATGGAAAAGGACAAGCCCGCGGGCGATGGCGTGATCACCGGCTGGGGCACGATCAACGGCCGCATGGTCTATGTGTTCAGCCAGGATTTCACCGTCTTCGGCGGGTCGCTGTCGGAAACCCATGCTGAAAAGATTTGCAAGATCATGGATATGGCGGTGCAGAACGGCGCCCCGGTGATCGGGCTGAACGATTCGGGCGGTGCGCGCATCCAGGAAGGGGTGGCGTCGCTGGCGGGCTATGCCGAAGTGTTCCAGCGCAATATCATGGCCTCGGGCGTGGTGCCGCAGATTTCCGTCATCATGGGCCCCTGCGCCGGCGGCGCGGTTTACAGCCCGGCGATGACCGATTTCATCTTCATGGTCAAAGACAGCTCCTACATGTTTGTCACCGGCCCCGACGTGGTGAAGACGGTGACCAACGAACATGTCACCGCCGAGGAACTGGGCGGCGCATCGACCCATACCAAGAAATCTTCGGTCGCCGATGGCGCCTTTGAAAACGACGTCGAGGCGCTGGCCGAAGTCCGCCGCTTGGTCGATTTCCTGCCGCTGAACAACCGCGAAAAGCCCCCCGTGCGCCCGTTCTTCGACGAACCGGGCCGGGTCGAGGCATCGCTCGACACGCTGATCCCGGACAACGCCAACACGCCCTACGACATGAAGGAACTGATCCTGAAGGTCGCGGACGAAGGCGATTTCTACGAGATTCAGGAAGATTACGCCAAGAACATCATCACCGGCTTCATCCGTCTGGAAGGTCAGACCGTGGGCGTGGTGGCGAACCAGCCGATGGTGCTGGCAGGCTGCCTCGACATCGACTCGTCCCGCAAGGCCGCGCGTTTCGTGCGCTTCTGCGATGCGTTCGAAATCCCGATCCTGACCCTGGTCGACGTGCCGGGCTTCCTGCCGGGGACCAGCCAGGAATATGGCGGCGTCATCAAGCACGGTGCGAAGCTGCTGTTCGCTTATGGCGAAGCGACGGTGCCCAAGGTGACCGTGATCACCCGCAAGGCCTATGGCGGCGCTTACGACGTGATGGCGTCCAAGCACCTGCGCGGCGATTTCAACTATGCCTGGCCGACCGCCGAAATCGCGGTGATGGGTGCCAAGGGCGCGACCGAAATCATCCACCGCGCCGATCTGGGCGACGCCGACAAGATCGCGGCGCACACGAAGGATTACGAAGACCGCTTCGCCAATCCCTTCGTCGCCGCCGAACGCGGCTTCATCGACGAGGTGATCCAGCCGCATTCGACCCGCAAACGCGTGTCCCGGGCCTTTGCTTCGCTTCGCAACAAGAAGCTCAGCAACCCGTGGAAGAAGCACGACAACATTCCGTTGTGATCCGAGGGGCGACCATGTCCGATCCTGTCTTCCATATGATTTCCGGCGGTCCCCGCCCGGTCGCGCCATTCAGCCATGCGGTGGAAACCGATGGCTGGGTGATCCTGACCGGGCAGATGCCGACCGACCCCGACGCGCCGGATGCGCCGCTTCCCGACGGGATCGAGGCGCAGACCGCGCGGGTCATGGCCAATCTGGAAATCGTGCTAAAAGGGCTGGGACTGGACCTGAGCCATGTGGTGCAATGCCGTTGTTACCTGACCGAGTTCGAACGCGATTACGCCGCCTTCAACGCGCGGTATGAGCAGTTCTTCCCGGCCGACCGGCGCCCGGCCCGCACCACGGTGGGGGTGACGGCGCTGGCCGTCGGCGCCCTGGTCGAGATCGACTGCATCGCGCGGAGGCCGCAAGGCTGATGGCCGCCACCTGGCATATCCTGCGCGAAGACGATGCGCTGACGCTGGCCCGCCGGCTGCCCGCGCGCTTCGATTTCGGCGCCGAGGCCGCGTTTCCGCCCGTCGGGCGGCTGCGGCTGGCGCGGCAGATCCGGCAGGATATGTGGCGGGCGTTGCAAAACCTGCGCGGCTTCGCCCCGGTGGTCCGGGTCGAAACCACCAGCGCGGGCGTGCAGGTGCGCGCGGGCGGTCAGGTCGACGGCACTTTCCCCCGGCAGCGCGCCGCCGATACGGTGGCTGCATTGCTGCAGGACCCGGCGCATCGCGCCCGCTGGATCGCTTATGCGGGCGGGGGCCGTCATGGGTAATCGTTTCATCAATCTAGCCGCGTGCGGAGGTGCCCTTTTCTGGGCCAGCGCGGCCACGGCGGTCGGGCAAGAGGAGGCCCTGACCGCCGTGCCCTCCGGATTGCAGCTGGAACCGCTGGAGCAGTTCATCGAGCCGCAGCCCGACGGCACCGCCTGGGCGCGGTTCCGCTTCGTCGCGCCGGGGCTGGCGCAGGGCGTCGGTTATGACCGGGTGGAACCCGATTTCGCTCATCTGTGCGCCGAATACGCGCTGCCGCTGCTGCGCGCGGCGGGGGAAACCGTGTCGCAGGTGGTGATTTCGATGTCGTCGCAGCCGCTGGAATTCGGCGCCTCGGCCCCTGAGATCGTGCAATATTTCGAAGCCTTCAGCATCGAAGACGACCGCTGCATCTGGGAGGCCTTCTGATGTCCCCGCACCATGCCGCGAAATTCCAGCAGCGCCGCAGCCAGATGGCGACATTCCGGCCGGGCCGGTCTATACCGGCGGCCCCTGACAACCGGCGCGCCGGTCTGGCGGCACGGCAACCGGGAACCCGGCCCGGTCCGGCCCGCCCGCGCGCCCGCAGACAAGAATGGAACGCACCATGCTGAAACATCGCGGCTTTCCGGGTCGGATGCCCGGCACCGATTATCAATTCACCATCCGCCGCGCCAATCCCAAGGGGGTGACGCCGCTGACCCGCCGCGAACGTTTCCGCGACCGCAAGACGGTGGACCGGCAGGTCGACGCCACCTTCATGAAGGCGCTGTGGGAATGTTTCGGCGATCAGCCGTTCGAGCGTGGCAATCTCGATGCCGGGCGGCTGAGCTGGCTGTTCGGGCGCGAGGTGATCGCGGCCGAGGACCCGTTCGATCCCGAAAGCTACGAGTCGCTTCTGGTCATCAACGAGGCGGTCGCGCGGGCGTCCTTCCCCGAAGCCTTCGAGGACTGATCGGCATGATTTTGCACAACGCGATCCAGGTTAAGCGGGAACCGGCTGATTTCGGCACATGCTGGAATGGCGGCTTGGTGCTGCGCCGGGATTGCGTCACGCTGCAATATGCAGGGCCGGTTCGTGACGTGTATGCCGGACCTGATGTTCTGAACCATTCCCCTTCCCCTTTCGGGCGGACCGGCCGTATTTTTGGCCGCCCGCCCGTTTTTTCGTGCCTGGGTGGTGGCGAAAAAACGCTTTATAAGCAAGCTTTTGCGCAAAATGCCCGCGCCGCGCGGCGGGGCTTGGACATGTGTCGCGACTTGGACAGATTGGCGCCGGAATCACTCACGGAAGAAAGCCAATCACAATGCGTCTTAAACACTGGACCCTTGCCCTTATCGCCTGCAGCGGGCTTGCCGCCTGCGGCGACACATTCGAACAACAAGCGCTCTTCGGCGCGGGGACCGGGCTTGCCGGTGCCGCCGTCCTCGACGGCAATCTTGCCGCCGGTGCGCTTGTCGGCGCGGCGGCCAATGTCGCCTACTGCCAGCAATACCCGTCGCGCTGCAACTAAGCGCGCCGCTCCGGCCATCGCGCCGGTCCAGATTTTACGCCCCATCGCGGCCCTGTGCCGCGGTGGGGTTTTTGTTGCCATAGCCCCGGGGCCGACCCCCGGCGGCCGAGAACCGGAAGGGACGAGAGATGTTCAATAAGATCCTGATTGCAAACCGGGGCGAAATCGCCTGCCGGGTGATCAAGACCGCCCGCAAGATGGGTATCCAGACCGTTGCGATCTATTCGGATGCCGACAAGCAGGCGCTGCATGTCGAAATGGCGGATGAAGCGGTGCATATCGGCCCGCCGCCCGCCAACCAGTCCTATATCGTCATCGACAAGGTGATGGAGGCGATCCGCGCCACCGGCGCCCAGGCGGTGCATCCCGGTTACGGCTTCCTGTCGGAAAACTCCAAGTTCGCCGAGGCGCTCGAGGCCGAAGGCGTTGCCTTCGTCGGCCCGCCGGTCGGCGCGATCGAGGCGATGGGCGACAAGATCACCTCGAAGAAGATCGCCCAGGAAGCGGGCGTCAGCACCGTACCCGGTTACATGGGCCTGATCGAAGACGCCGACGAGGCGGTGAAGATTTCCAACGAAATCGGCTACCCGGTGATGATCAAGGCCAGCGCGGGCGGCGGCGGCAAGGGCATGCGGATCGCCTGGAACGACGAGGAAGCCCGCGAAGGCTTCCAGAGCTCGAAGAACGAGGCCGCCAACAGCTTCGGCGATGACCGGATCTTCATCGAGAAATTCGTGACCCAGCCGCGCCACATCGAAATTCAGGTCCTGTGCGACAGCCACGGCAACGGCATCTACCTGGGCGAACGTGAATGTTCGATCCAGCGCCGCAACCAGAAGGTCGTCGAAGAGGCCCCCAGCCCCTTCCTGGACGAAGAAACCCGCAAGGCGATGGGCGAACAGGCCGTGGCCCTGGCGCAGGCGGTGGGCTATGCCAGCGCCGGGACGGTGGAATTCATCGTCGATGGCGACAAGAACTTCTACTTCCTGGAAATGAACACCCGGTTGCAGGTGGAACACCCGGTGACCGAACTGATCACCGGTGTCGACCTGGTGGAACAGATGATCCGCGTCGCGGCCGGTGAAAAACTGACCATGACCCAGGACGACGTGAAGCTGACCGGCTGGGCGATCGAGAACCGGCTTTACGCCGAAGATCCCTATCGCAACTTCCTGCCCTCGATCGGCCGTCTGACCCGCTACCGCCCGCCGGTGGAAACCGCCGCCGGGCCGCTGCAGATCAACGGCAAATGGCAGGGCGAGGCGCCCAACGGCGATCACGCGGTGCGCAACGATACCGGCGTCTATGAAGGCGGCGAAATCAGCATGTATTACGACCCGATGATCGCCAAGCTCTGCACCTGGGGCCCGACCCGCGCCGAAGCCATCGAGGCGATGCGCAACGCGCTGGACGGGTTCGAGGTGGAAGGCATCGGTCACAACCTGCCGTTCCTGTCGGCGGTGATGGATCACCCGAAATTCATCTCGGGCGACATGACCACCGCCTTCATCGCCGAGGAATATCCCGAAGGGTTCGAAGGTGTCGAACTGCCCGAAGATACCCTGCGCCGGATCGCGGCGGCCTGCGCCGCGATGCACCGCGTCGCGGAAATCCGCCGCACCCGCGTGTCGGGCCGGATGGACAACCACGAACGCCGGGTGGGCACCGAATGGATGGTGACCCTGCAGGGCGAGGATTTCCCGGTCCATATCGACGCCGATCACGACGGATCGACGGTGACCTTCGATGACGGCACCTCGCTGCGGGTGGCCAGCGCCTGGACCCCGGGCGACCAGCTGGCCGAGATCGCGTTTGAAGGCCATGAAGGTCTGGTTCTGAAGGTCGGCAAGATTTCCGGCGGCTTCCGCATCCGTAGCCGCGGCGCCGACCTGAAGGTCCATGTGCGCACCCCGCGTCAGGCGGAACTGGCGAAGCTGATGCCGGAAAAACTGCCGCCCGACACCTCGAAATTCCTGCTCTGCCCGATGCCCGGCCTGATCGTGAAGGTCGACGTCGAAGAAGGCCAGGAAGTGCAGGAAGGCCAGGCGCTGTGCACCGTCGAGGCGATGAAGATGGAAAACATCCTGCGCGCCGAGAAGAAGGCCGTGGTCAAGAAGATCAACGCAGGCCCCGGCGACAGCCTCGCCGTGGACGACGTGATCATCGAGTTCGAGTGATCGGATGATGGCCGTTCCGGTTCATATCCAGCGCCCGGCCCGGCGGGGAGGGCGCGACGTGCCCGCCCCCCGGCGGGCGGCGGGTCGGAACGGCTATTCCTTGCCCAGCTCTTCGCGGATTTCCTGCTGCCGGGTCGGCCATTTGTCGATCGAGCGGGTGATTTCGCGCACCGTCCACGGGGCGGGTTTGCGCAGCTTGACCTGCCCGTCCTTGTCGATCAGCGCCAGCATGAAACCGCGTGGGCGCAGATCCTTGCGCAGCGCGCTTTTGCCCGCGGGATCGGTATCGGTCAGAACCACCACGTCGCGCAGTTCCAACCCGGGCGCATCCGCCGCCAGGTACCGCATCTGTTCGACGAAGCGCGGATCGGCGGGGCTGTCGGCGAAGACCACGATGGGCCGCTTGATCCACAGGAACTGCTCCAGCGTGACCTCGCCGCTTTCCGCCGAAAGCGTTTCGGGCTGGGGGGCGGGCACTGTTTCCGGTGCCGTCGCATCGGCCGCCATGGCCCAGCCGGGCAGGGCGAGAAAGACTGCAATTCCAAGCATTCGCGTGATCATGGGACCTCCTGTCGGACAAGATATAGGCATCCCCGCGCCGAATGCGAATGACAAATTCACGGGGTCCCCGCTGCTGCGGCCGGACCCTGCCCAATCTCCCCACGGTGCCGCCCCCGCGCGGTGCGAAGACAAGAGGACAAACCGATGACCCTGAACAAGGATGACTGGCGCAAGCTGGCGGAAAAGGAACTCCGCGGCCGCCCGCTGGAGGACCTGAACTGGAACACCCTGGAAGGGATCGAGGTTCAGCCGCTTTACACCGAGGAAGACACGTCCCAACTGGACCATATGGGCAGCTTGCCGGGCTTCGGCCCGTTCACCCGCGGGGTGAAGGCCACCATGTATGCCGGCCGTCCCTGGACCATCCGGCAATATGCCGGTTTCTCCACGGCCGAGGAATCCAACGCCTTCTACCGCCGCAACCTGGCCGCCGGTCAGCAGGGCGTGTCGGTGGCCTTCGACCTGGCCACCCACCGCGGCTATGATTCCGATCACCCGCGCGTCGTCGGCGATGTCGGCAAGGCGGGCGTCGCCATCGACAGCGTCGAGGACATGAAGATCCTGTTCGACGGCATCCCGCTCGACCAGGTGTCGGTGTCGATGACGATGAACGGCGCGGTGATCCCGATCCTCGCCAGCTTCATCGTGACGGGCGAAGAACAGGGCCATGACAAGGCGCTGCTGGCGGGGACCATTCAGAACGACATTCTGAAGGAATTCATGGTCCGCAATACCTATATCTATCCGCCCGAACCCTCGATGCGGATCATTTCGGACATCATCGAATACACCTCGAACGAGATGCCGAAATTCAACTCGATCTCGATTTCCGGCTATCACATGCAGGAAGCGGGCGCGAACCTGGTGCAGGAACTGGCCTATACGCTGGCCGACGGGCGCGAATACGTGCGCGCCGCGATCGAGGCGGGGATGGACGTGGACAAGTTCGCCGGCCGCCTGTCCTTCTTCTTCGCCATCGGCATGAACTTCTTCATGGAAGCCGCCAAGCTGCGCGCCGCACGGCTGCTGTGGCACCGGGTGATGACCGAATTCGGGGCGCAGAACGAACGATCCAAGATGCTGCGCACCCACTGCCAGACGAGCGGAGTGTCGTTGCAGGAACAGGATCCGTACAACAACGTGATCCGCACCGCCTACGAGGCGATGAGCGCGGTTCTGGGCGGCACCCAGTCGCTGCATACCAACGCGCTTGATGAGGCGATCGCGCTGCCCACCGATTTCTCGGCCCGGATCGCGCGCAACACGCAGCTGATCTTGCAGGAAGAAACCGGCGTGACCAACGTGGTCGACCCGCTGGCCGGGTCCTATTACGTCGAAAGCCTGACCGCAGAACTGGCCGACAAGGCCTGGGCGCTGATGCAGGAGGTCGAGGAGATGGGCGGCATGACCAAGGCCGTCGCTTCTGGCATGCCGAAGCTCAGGATCGAGGAAACCGCCGCCCGCCGCCAGGCGATGATCGACCGCGGCGAGGAAGTGATCGTCGGCGTCAACAAGTACCGCAAGGACCGCGAAGACCCGATCGACATCCTCGACGTCGACAACGTTGCGGTGCGCGAAAGCCAGATCGCGCGACTGCAACAGATCCGCGCCACCCGCGACGAGGCCGCCTGCGAGGCGGCTTTAGCCGAACTCACCCGCCGCGCCAAGGAAGGCGGCAACCTGCTCGAAGCGGCGGTCGAGGCCGCCCGCGCACGGGCGACTGTCGGAGAAATCAGCATGGCAATGGAAAAGGAATTCGGCCGTCACCGCGCCGAGGTGAAGACCCTGGCGGGCGTCTATGGTGCCGCCTACGAGGGCGACGAAGGTTTCGCCAAGATCCAGAAATCGGTCGAGGATTTCGCCGAGGAAGAAGGCCGCCGCCCGCGCATGCTGGTGGTGAAGATGGGCCAGGACGGCCACGACCGCGGCGCCAAGGTGATCGCCACGGCCTTCGCCGATATCGGGTTTGACGTCGACGTCGGCCCGCTATTCCAGACCCCCGAGGAAGCGGCGCAGGACGCGGTGGACAACGACGTGCACGTGGTCGGCATCTCGTCCCAGGCGGCGGGTCACAAGACCCTGGCGCCGCAGCTGATCGCGGCGCTGAAGGACAAGGACGCCGAGGACATCATCGTGATCTGCGGCGGGGTGATCCCGCAGCAGGATTACGACTTCCTGAAAAAGGCCGGCGTGAAGGCGATCTTCGGACCGGGCACCAATATTCCCGAGGCGGCGCAGGATATCCTGAAGCTGATCCGCGAGGCGCGCGGCTGATTGGACCGGGCAGGGGGGCTGTCTGCCCCCCTTGGCCTGCGGCCAATTCCCCCCGAGGATATTTTTGAACAGAAGAAGGGCCCGGCGTTTGTGCGACGCGCGGGCCCTTCATTTTGTGTGTGCGGTTTATTCCGCGGCTTGGGGCTGGGGCGCCCCCCGGCGGTTGGCGGCGCTCAGCGCGGCGTAGCCGAGTACGGCCGAGATCAGCGAGCCGGTCAGCACGCCAAGGCGCACCTGGTTCATCATCGCGGCATCGCTGAAGCTGAGCCCGCCGATGAACAGCGACATGGTGAAGCCGATGCCCGCCAGGCAGGCGATGCCGTAGATATGCACCCAGTTGGCCCCGGCCGGCATCCGCGCCAGCCCGGATTTCACCAGGAACCAGGTGACGCCGAAGACGCCGATCTGCTTGCCCGCGATCAGGCCAAGCGCGATGCCCATCGGCAGCGGGGCGGCGAAATCGGCCAGGGTGATCCCGGTCAGCACCACGCCCGCATTGGCGAAGGCGAAGATCGGCACGATGAGGTAGAGCACATACGGCCCGAGCCCGTTTTCCAGCGCGTGCAGCGGGCTTTTGCCCCACTTGTCGGTCAGCGGGATGAAGAAGGCGGTGATCACGCCCGCCAGCGTCGCATGAACGCCGGATTTCAGCACGAAGACCCACAGGATGATGCCCAGCAGGATCATCGGCGCCACCCGGTGCGTCTGCTTGATGTTCAGCCAGATCATCGCGCCCAGCGGCAGCAGCGCCAGGAACAGGTAATCGACCTTCAGTTCGGCGGTGTAAAAGAGCGCGATGATCACAATCGCGCCGAGGTCATCAAGGATCGCCAGCGTCAGCAGGAACACCTTGAGCGAAGCCGGCGCGCGCGAGCCCATCAAGGCCAGGATGCCGAGCGCGAAGGCGATGTCGGTGGCCGCCGGGATGGCCCAGCCGGGCAGGCTGGGTTCGCCCCAGTTCAGCGCGGCGTAGATCAGCGCGGGCACCGCCATGCCGCCCACGGCGGCCAGGCCCGGCAGCATCACGTCCTTGGGGTTCTTCAGCTTGCCTTCGAGCATTTCGCGCTTCAGCTCCAGCCCGATCAGGAAGAAGAACACCGCCATCAACCCGTCGTTGATCCACAGGATCAGCGGCTTGGCCAGCCCTTCGCCGTTCAGCGTCACCGCCAGCTTGGCGCTGAGGAAACTGTCGTAGAAGCCCGAGAGCGAGGAATTCGCCACGATCAGTGCGGCGACGGCGGAGAGCATCAACAGGATGCCCCCTGAGGCTTCGTGGCGGAAAAATCGGTCTATGGTTCTAAGCAGCATTGCGTTTCCCTGTGCGCGGAGTCAGATTTCCTGACGAAATGGGTAATATAAATTCTGCTTCAAGAAAGCGGGAGCCGGGAGCGGTCGGAATGTTGCAATTGGATCACATCGTCGTCGCGGCGCGGTCGCTGAAGGAAGGCCGCGCCTTTGTCGAGGCGGAACTGGGCATCCCCATGCAGAAGGGCGGCCAGCATCCGCGCTATGGCACCCATAACCTGCTGGCCGGGCTGGAGGACGGGATTTACCTGGAGGTGATCGCGGTCGATCCGCAGGCAGATCTGCCGCCCGATCCGCGCTGGTTCGCGCTGGACGATTTCGACGACACGCCCTGCCTGCACAACTGGGCCTGCCGCAGCGACGATATTCGCGCCGACCTGGCGCAGATGCCCGAAGGCACCGGCAAGGTGCAGGCGCTGGCGCGTGGCGATCTGCGCTGGCTGATGGCGGTGCCCGAGGACGGCTATCTGCCGTTCGACGAAATCTGCCCGGCGCTGCTGCAATGGCAGGGGCGGCAGGCGGCCGGATCGCTGACGCCCACCGGGGCGCGGCTGGAACGGTTGACCTTGGCGCATCCGCAGGCGGCGGAGCTGGAACAGGTGCTGGCGCCGCTGCTGTCCGAGCCGAGACTGGTGTTCGAAACGGCGGACAAGCCTGCAATGAGCGCGGATTTCCTTGTGAACGGAGAAAACCGGAGCCTGTCGTGCTGATCCGACAGGCTGGGCCGCAAGACGCCAAGGCGGTGGCGGAAATCTGGAACGACGTGATCCGCAACAGCGCCGCGACCTTCACCAACCTGGAAAAGACCGAGGACGGGCTGATCGCCGATTTCGCCGCCAAAGCGGCCGACGGCAAGACCTTCCTGGTGGCCGAGCTGGACGGGGAGGTGGCGGGCTTCGCCACCTATGCCCAGTTCCGCGGCGGGCCGGGATACCGCCACACGATGGAACACACGGTGATCCTGTCGCCGCGCGCCTGGGGGCGGGGCATCGGCCGGGCCCTGATGAGCGCGATCGAGGATCACGCCCGCGCGGGCGGGGCGCATTCGCTGTTCGGCGGGGTCAGCGCCGAAAATGCCGACGGGATCGCCTTTCATACCGCCATCGGATTCAAGGAAATCGCCCGCCTGCCCGAGGTGGGGCGCAAGTTCGACCGCTGGATGGACCTTGTGTTGATGCAGAAAATCCTTTGATCCGCGCGCCGCATCTGCTTTATGCGCCATGACTTTTACGTGGGCGCGGGCTAGGATGGGATCATGTCGATCTGGAGACGCATAGGCGATGCGATTTCGGCCCTTGCCAATGGCGAGGGGCTGAGCACGATCTTCGACACCCTGCGCACGCCGCCGGAACGCAGCGTCGCCTTCACCATCGCGGTCATCGCCTTGTCGGCCAAGATGGCCAAGGCCGACGGTCTGGTCACCCGCGACGAGGTCAGCGCGATGCGCGAAGTGTTCCAGATCGCGCGCGATGACGAACCGGGCGCGGCGCGCGTGTTCAACCTGGCGCGCCAGGACGTCGCCGGGTTCGAAGATTACGCCCGCCGCATCCGGGCGATGTTCAGCGAAAGCGGCGATTGCCTGTGCGACCTGATGGAAGGGCTGTTCCACATCGCCATGGCCGACGGCAGCTACCACCCGGCCGAGGACGCCTTCCTGGCGCGGGTGGCGGAAATCTTCGGCATGGGCGAGGCGGAGTTTCGCGGGCTGCGGTCGCGCTTCGTGCCCGATGCCGCGCCCGATCCTTACGCGGTGCTGGGGGTCAGCCCCGACATGCCGATGGACGACATCCGCCGCCATTGGAAACGGCTGGTGCGCGACACCCACCCCGATGCGATGGTCGCGCGCGGGGTGCCGCCAGAAGCGGTGAAGCTGGCCGAGAAGCGGATGATCGACCTCAACAACGCGTGGGAGGAAATCAGCGCCTCCGAAAACGCGTGACGGGGATGCCTGATGCGGATCGCCACCTATAACGTCGAATGGTTCAACAACCTGTTTGACGATGCGGGTGATCTGCTGGACGACGACCGCTGGTCGGGGCGGCAGGACGTCAAACGGGGCGAACAGCTGGCTGCCTTGGGCATTGTGTTCACCGCGATCGACGCCGACGCGGTGATGATCATCGAAGCGCCCGACGAAAACCACAAGCGCACCACGGTCAACGCGCTGGAAAGCTTCGCCCGCGCCTTCGACCTGCGCTGCCGCAAGGCGGTGGTGGGGTTTTCCAACCATACCCAGCAGGAAATCGCGCTTCTCTACGATCCCGACCGGCTGAGCGCCTGGCACGATCCGCTGGGCGCGCCGACCGGCAAGAAGGGATCGCCCGACGCGCCGCGCTTCGACGGGGTGTTCCGGATCGACCTGGATATCGACGCGACCGAGGATCTGGTCAGCTTTTCCAAGCCGCCGCTGGAACTGTGGTTGCGCACGGCGGGCGGGTTCGAATTGCGGATGATCGGGGCGCATCTGAAATCCAAGGCGCCGCACGGCGCGCGCGGGCGCGACGAAATCATGCGCGCCGCCATCGCCAACCGGCGCAAGCAGCTGGCGCAGGCGATCTGGCTGCGCCGCCGGATCGAAACCCACCTGGATCTGGGCGAACCGCTGATCGTGCTGGGCGATCTGAACGACGGTCCGGGGCTGGACGAATACGAAAACCTGTTCGGTCGTTCCTCGGTCGAAATCGTGATGGGCGATACCGACGGGCCCTGCCTTTACGATCCCCATGCGCGCCAGGTGCTGCAGCACCGCTGGGCGCATATCGCCACCGCGCGGTTCTATATCGAAAGCGAAAAACACTACCTGTCGGCGCTGCTGGATTACATCATGGTGTCGCCCGACCTGCGCGCGCGCAATCCCGACTGGCGCATCTGGCACCCGTTCGACGATGCCGGCTGTTTCCGGGTGCCCGAACTGCGCGAGGCGCTGCTGACCGCGTCGGATCATTTCCCGGTCACGCTGGATATCGATCTGGACTAGGGCGGCGCGGCAGGCCGGATTCGGCCCATCGCGCATTGCCCCCTAAAAACTGTCACCGAACTGGACTATCTTAGGGGCATGAAACATGTTCTCGCCACCGCCCTGAGCGCCGCCTTGCTGGCCCAGCCCGTCTTTGCCCAGGATCAGGATGCGCCGTCGCCCGCGCCGGAAGAGGAAGGCTTTTCCCTGATGGAAGAGGGCGCCAAGCTGTTCTTCAGGGGGATCATGCAGGAAATGGAACCCGCGCTGGAAGACCTGCAGGACCTGACCGAGGAAATGGAACCCGCCCTGCGCCAGTTCGCGCAGGAAATGGGCCCGGCGCTGCGCGACCTGATGGGCAAGGTGGACGATATCACCATGTATCACCCGCCCGAATTGCTGCCCAATGGCGATATCATCCTGCGCCGCAAGACCCCGCTGCCGCCGCCGGACATGCCGCCGGCCCCCAACGCCCTGCCGGATAAGGAAGAGGGCCAGATCGACCTGTAACCGACCCGTTGCCGGGTGGCCGGTTCAGGGCTGGTGCGGCCGGGTGGCGCGGCGGATTTTCACTTCGGTTTCCGCGTCCAGCGATTTGGCCAGCGATTTGAACCGCGCCTCGGCCACTTCGCCGAACAGGGCTTCGGAGTCCTGTTCCAGGAACAGCTGCAAGAACTTCTTCTTCGGGAACCAGCGCAATTCGCCGATCGGCTGATCGTTCTGCGGCCACAGCATGGCGCCGAACCGCATCGCCTTGCCGAGGATTTCCGCCTCTTTCATCGATTTCTCGTCCAGCAGGTCGAACATCGGTTCGAACCGCGTGCCCGACCGCGAATTGCGATAGCGGTGCAGCAGCGACAGGCCCAGGAACACCCGTTCGGAATGGCGCAGCCCGCCCAGGTTGGCGCGGGTCACGTTGTCGAAACAGGCCTCGGCGCGGTAATCGGGATGGGCGCGCCAGCTGACGTCATGCATCAGGCAGGCCGCCTTGATCAGCCGCTTGCGCTCCAGCGGCGCGGATTTGAACAGCGGCAGCACGAACTGGTACAGGCTGCGGCCGAACCCGGGCAGGCGCGCATCCTTGGCTTCGGAAAAATAGCTCGCCTCGATCAGCGGATCGCGTTCGCGCAGCTTCTGCGGCATCTGCTCATAGAGCATCCCTTCGCGGATGCCATAGCTCGACACCGCGATGTCATGCGGCTGGAAGGTCTTCACCACCTGTTTCAGGACCTCGCCCGCCAGCGGCACCAGGGCCATCCGCTGGGCCGACAGCCCGCAGCGCTTGCGCAGCTCGTCGGGGTCGGTTTCGGCGATATAGGCGAGCGTGGCGCTCACCGATTTCCGGGTCATCCGGTATTCGTGCAGCACGTGCAAAGGATAGCCGCGCCGTTCCATGTCGACCCGTGCGATCGCCCGCCACGACCCGCCGACCAGGAACAGCCGGTTGCGCTGCGACCCCATCACCTCGGCCAGCTCGGCGACGGTGTCGGCGATGTATTCCCGGCGCCCCTTCTTGCCGCCCGGCACGTCCTTCAGCTTCAGCGGCCCCAGCTTCGAGGTCACCCGCCGCTTGACCGCGCCACCGGCGATTTCCGCCAGTTCCATCGACGACCCGCCGATATCGCAGACCAGCCCGTAAGACCCCGGCCAGCCCAGCAGCACGCCCTGCGCCGACAGCCGCGCCTCTTCCTCGCCGTCGATGACGAAAATCTTCACCCCGGTTTCGCGTTCCACCTCGGCCACGAAATCCGGCCCGTCCTCGGCTTCGCGCACGGCCGCCGTGGCCACCGCGGTCAGCGGCGGCATGTCCATGCCCTCGGCCAGCCGCTGGAACCGGCGCATCGCAGCCAGCGCCCGCACCCGGCCCTCGGGGTTCAGCCGCCCGGTTTCGGACAATCCCGCGCCAAGCGCGCACATGATCTTTTCGTTGAAGAAATAGGCGGGCGACCGGGCGGCGCCGTCGAACACCACCATCCGGACCGAGTTCGACCCGATATCGACCACGCCGACGCGCGACAGCGCCCGCGACGAGGGGTCGTTGAACAGCGGCCTGCCAAACGGGCCCCAATCCTGCCCAGCCGGGGCGTTCGGATCGTCCATCGAACTCTTCCTTGTAGCTTCAAGCTTTCTTGCCCAAGCCGGGCCGGAAGGTCAATCGTTGGTATGCGTCAGCTTGGGCACATCCTTCGCCCCGGCGGAGCCGCGGCCCGACAGCGACGGGTTTTCCATGAAGAACCGGTGGCAGTTGAACGCAAAGTCGCCTTCGTCCCAGGTCGCGCGCTGGAAATGCCCGTCGGGCTTCATCACCCAGCTTTGCGCCACATCGGCCATGTTGGCCGCCATGATCTGGCCGACGATCTGCGCCTTCACCGTGGGATTTTCGATCTGCACCAGGGTTTCGACCCGCCGGTTCAGGTTGCGCCCCATCCAGTCGGCCGAGGAAATATAGACCCGCGCCTGCTTGCTGGGCAGGCCGTGACCGTTGCCGAAGCAGGCGATCCGCGAATGTTCCAGGAACCGCCCGACGATGGATTTGACGCGGATGTTTTCGCTCAACCCCTTGATGCCGGGGCGGATGCCGCAGATGCCGCGGATGACCAGGCTGATCTTCACCCCGGCCTGGCTGGCCCTGTACAAACCGTCGATGATTTCCGCGTCGATCAGCGAATTCATCTTGGCCCAGATTTCCGCCGGACGTCCGGCGCGGGCGTGTTCGGCCTCGTTCTCGAATTCCTCCAGCAGCTTCTGCTTCAGCCCGCTGGGCGAAATCGACAGCTTTTCCAGCCCTTCCGGTTCGACATAGCCCGACAGGTAGTTGAACACCTTGGTGGCATCGCGCCCCAGCGAGGCGTCGCAGGTGAAGAAGCTCAGGTCGGTGTAGATCTTGGCGGTGATCGGGTGATAATTGCCGGTGCCGTAATGGGTATAGGTCACCAGCTTGTCGCCCTCGCGGCGCACCACGGTGGAAATCTTCGCATGCGTCTTCCAGTCGGTGAAGCCGTAGACCACATGCGCCCCGGCGCGTTCCAGCCGCCGCGACTGGCGGATATTGGCGGCCTCGTCGAACCGCGCCTTGAGTTCCACCAGCGCGGTGACCGATTTGCCGTCCTCGGCCGCCTCGCACAGGGCTTCGACGATGGGCGATTTCTTCGAGGTGCGGTACAGCGTCTGCTTGATCGCCACCACGTTGGGATCATGCGCCGCCTGCTGCAGGAAACGCACCACCATGTCGAAGGTCTCGTAGGGGTGGTGCAGCAGCATGTCCTTTTGCTTGATCGCCTCGAACATATCGCCGTCATGGTCCTGTACCCGTTCGGGCACCCGCGGGGTGAAGCTGGGCCACAGCAGGTCGGGCCGCTCGTCGATCACCAGTTCCTTGACGTCGGCGATGCCGATCATGCCGTCGACCTCGACGATTTCGTCGTCGACCACATGCAATTCGCGCATGATGACCGAGGTCAGCGCCGCGGGCGCGCCGGACGAAATCTTCATCCGCACCACTTCGCCGCGGCGGCGGCGCTTCAGCGCCACCTCGAATTCGCGCACCAGGTCTTCGGCCTCTTCCTCGACCTCCAAATCGCTGTCGCGCAGCACGCGGAAGGTGCAATGACCCTTCATCACGTAGCCGGGGAACAGTTTTTCCGCGAACAGCAGCAGCAGTTCCTCCAGCGGCAGGAACCGATCGCCGCTTTCGGCGTTGGGCAGCCGCACGAAACGGTCGATCTGCTGCGGGATCGGCAGCAGCGTGGTCAGCTGCCGCTTGTCGCTGCGCCGTTCCATCCTTAGCGCCAGCGAAAAACCGGTGTTGGGGATGAAGGGGAACGGGTGCGCCGGGTCCACCGCCAGCGGCGACAGCACCGGGAACACCTTGTTCAGGAAGATGTCCAGCAGATAGGGCTTGTCGTCCTCCGGCACGTCATTGCGGTCGAGGATGAAGATGTTTTCGCCGGCCAGTTCCTTGCGCAGATCGCCGAAGATGCGCTGCTGTTCCTGCATCAGGTTGCGGGCGTCCTCGTTGATCAGCACCAGCTGTTCGGCGGGGCTCAGCCCGTCCTGCGCGGGGGCTGTATGGCCCTCGCGCTTCAGCTCGCGCAGACCGGCGACGCGCACGGTATAGAATTCATCCAGGTTGGTGGCCGAAATCGACAGGAACCGCACCCGTTCGAGCAGCGGAACCCGGGGGTTCTCCGCCTCTTCCAGCACGCGCCAGTTGAAGCCCAGCCAGCTCAGTTCGCGGTTGTAGAAACGGCCCGGGCCGGTGAAATCCAGATCGGGAAGGTCGACGGGCTCCGGGAACGGAGCTTTGAGGAAATCTGCTTGTATCATGAGCCGCTTATGCTTGGAACTTGTGACGCTACGGTGACATCAGAGTGCCGCCGTTGCCGGGGATTGTCCAGCGGCTAGGGCCACGGCTGCGCCGGGCCCTGATCCTCCCGCCGATCTTCTTCTGTTCAAAAATGTCCCGGGGGTTTGGGGGCTGGCCCCCAATCCATCCGCTGCCGCTCAGCCCGCGCCATCCAGCAGGTCGGGAAATTCGCTCTGGCCCAACACTTCCGCTGCCAACCGCCGGGTGACGGGGCGTTTCTGCGCCAGCGCCTCGCGGTCGATTCGCGCCACCAGGTCGCGGGCGGCCTGCATCGACCGGTCCATCCGGGCGACCAGATAGGCGATCACGTCCGGCGCCGGGGCCAGCTGCCGGTCGGCGAACAGCTTGGCCACAACCGCCGTCAGCAGTTGATCGTCGGGCTGGTCCAGCCGCACCGCCTGGGTGCCCTGCATCCGGCTCATCAGGTCGGGCAGGGTCAGCCCCCACAGATGCGGTTCGCGATCGGCCGTCACCAGCAGGTGATGGCCCTCGGCCAGCACCAGGTTGTGCAGGTGGAACAGCGCCTCCTCGGCGGGGCGGTTCCCGGCGATGTTCTGCACGTCCTCCACCGCCACCGGGCCGCTGGCCAGGGACGGGATATCGGCCTCGGCCAGGTCACGGGCATTCACGATCCGCGCGCCGCTCGCCGCGGCCCAGACATGGGCCAGGTGGGTCTTGCCCGATCCCGCCGGCCCGATCAGCGCCAGCTTGCGCCCGGCCCAGGATTGCCAGCTTTCGGTCAGCACCACCGCCATCGCATTGGCGGGCGAGACGAAGAAATCGTCGCGGCCAAGCGCGGGGCGCACCGGCAGGTCGAAACTCAACTGTTGGGTCTTCACGCGTCGTCTTCCCCGGGATTGCCGGTATGGCCGCGATACAGGCGGCTGTCCTTGTATTCCTCGACCAGGAAACGGGCGATGACGCCGATCGCGGCGGCCACCGGCACCGCCACCAGCATCCCGATGAAGCCGAACAGCGCGCCGAAGACCGACAGCGCCAGGATCAGCCAGACCGGGTGCAGCCCGACCGAGCTGCCGACCAGTTTCGGGGTCAGGAAATTGCCCTCGGCCACCTGGCCCAGCACGAAGATGCCGACCACCAGCCCGATCGACACCCATTCGCCCCAGAACTGGAACAGCGCCAGCCCGATCGCCAACACGCCGCCGACGAAGGCGCCGACGTAAGGGATGAAGGTCAGCGCGCCGGCGACAAATCCCACGACCAGCCCGAATTGCAGCCCCACCAGCATCAGTGCCACCGCGTAATAGCTGCCCAGGATCAGGCAGACGGTGCCCATGCCGCGGATGAAGCTGGCCAGCGTCTTGTCGATATCGGCCGACACCCGGCGGATCACCGGCGCATGGTCGCGCGGCAGCAATTCGTCGATCCGGGCCATCATGTTGTCCCAGTCGAACAGCAGGTAGAAGGCGACCACCGGCACGATGACCAGCAGCGCCACCATGTTGATGATCGACATCGCCGAACTCAGCAGCGTGTTGAGCAATTCGCCGCCGCGCGACTTGATCGTTTCGCCCACCGAGGCCAGCGACTGATAGAGCGTCGAATTCTCGTCCATCAAGTCGGGGAACTTGGTGATCAGGAAGCTGCGCAATTCCTTGAACAGGTCGGGGACGGTGTTGAACAGCGACACCGATTGCTGGATCAGCGTCGGCAGCACCAGCAGGATCAGGATGACGAAGATCAGGATCGCGGCCAGGGTGATCACCGCCGTCGCCGCCGCCCGGCTCAGCCCCATCTCTTCCAGCTTGTCGGCCACGGGATCAAGGAAATAGGCCACCGCCCCGCCCAGCACGAAGGGCAGCAAAACGTCGCCCAGATACCACAGCACCACGGCGAAAACCGCCGTGGCGACGCCCCAGTATTTCAGCTGATCCTTGGCCGGCAAAGCCATGCGCGTTCCCCCGTTTCCCCCTTATGTCCCCTGTTGCGGGCTTTTGTTCAAGGGGGTTTCGGGCGCAAGCGGGCTTTTGCGATCGCGGGGTCCGCCGGTCCCCGGGGGCGGCCCCGGCGCGTGCGGTCAGGCCCCGGCAGCGGACTCGTCCGGTCAGAGTGGGGTTGATCCGGTCCCGGTCCCGTCAGGCCGGGGGCAGTAGTCGGCCCGGGGAGGGCTCGCCCGGCCCGGCGCCGCCGACCAGGCTCGCGGCGCGGTCCCCTCCGCTCAGGCGGCGGCGGGCGGCGGCGGCGGGGTATAGGCTTCGGGTCCGGCGCGCCAGGCGTTCCACTGGGTGGGGAAATCGTTGGCGTCGGGGATGCCCAGCGGCAATTGCCATTGCGGCCAGTGCCCCGGCCAGTCGGGGCCGCCAGGGCCGACATGACCCGGCAGGATGACCGAGGCGTCGCCGAAGCTCGCCGTGATCTGATCGGCGGCGATCGGCACGGCGGAAAAATCCACCTCGCGCAGCGCCGCGCCGCGCATATTGGCTGCGCTAAGCGCGGTATTGGCATCCATCCGCGCCCGGGTGATGAAGGCTCCGGCCATGTCCGCGCCGCGCAGGTCGGCGCCTTCCAGCCGGGTCTCGAACAGGCGGGCCTTGTCCATCCGCGCCTCGAACAGGTTGGCCACTTCCATATGCGCCTCGTACAGGCTCGACCCTTCCAGCCGCGCGCCGGTCAGTTTCGCTCCTTCCAGCCGCGCCTCGCCCAGATCGGCCGCTTCCAGATGGGCGCCGCGCAGATCGGCCCCCTGCATCCGCGCCCGGTAGAGCAGCGCGCCCTCCATCCGGGCCTCCTGCAGCAGCGCGGCTTCCAGCCGTGCGCGGCGCAGATAGGCGCCTTCCAGCCTTGCGGCGAACATCCGCGCGCCCTGCATCTGCGCCTCGAACAGGTTGGCGCCCTGCAGATGGGCCTCGTCCATATGCGCGCCTTCCAGCCGTGCCCCGGCAAGCTTGGCGCCTTCCAGCCGCGCCCCTTCCAGCCGCGCGCCGCACAGCAAGGCGCCGGACAGGTCGGCGCCCTGCAGGTTGGTGCGGCGCAGGTCGATCCGATACCCGGGATAGGCCCAGACGATTTCGCGCCACCCGGTCAGCCGCCGCAGGAAGGCCTTGATGGTTTGCGCCGCGACCGTATCGCCCGTCGCCGCCTCGGGCAGATCCTCGAAACCCTCGCTGTCGAACACCCAATTCGGGTCTTCGCCCGGCGCCGCGCCCCACTCGGCCTCGGCCAGCCGCTGCGCTGGGTTGCGCCGCGCCAGGATGTCCAGCGCCATCTGGATATCCACCCGCGGCCCGGCCAGCGATTGCGCCCAGTCGCGCGCATTGTCGTCGAATTGCGGGGAAAACCGCGCCCGTCGCCACATTTCATGCTGCCGCCGCGCGGCCGCATCGGCCTGTTCCGGCAGCGCGGTCCAGTCGGGCAGGGGGAACTCCGCCGCGTCCCGGGCCGGGGCGTTTTCGCGGATATAGGCGCAGAGGATTTCCATCACCCGCACATGGTCGCGGCCGCGCCCGTGGATCACCGAATCCCGCGCGATCCGTTCCAGCGACAGCAAAGCGCCGGTGCGCACCTCGATATTGGGGACCGAGAGGTCGACCGCCACCTGGCGGCCCTGTGCATCGGTCTGCAACGCCTTCACCGTCTTGACGGCCGCCAGCAATGCGATGGTTTCGGAAATCAGTTCGGTCACCCGGCCTTCCTGCTGCACCCAAAGCGCCCGGCGGCTGACCGCCGCCGACCAGACCACCAGCGGCGCCGCCAGCACCCCGATCACCACCAGCCCGCCACCGGCGTCGATCCCGGCAGGCGCCGCGATCACCCGCAGCAGGACAAGAGTGGTGGCCGCCAGCGCCAGCGCGAACAGCAGGGCGGACACAAGGGCGAAGGCCGGCCGCAGGCGACGCGCCGTCGGCGAGCGCTGGGCATCGGCCAGGACGAACCAGTAGGCCAGGTTCTCATGAGCATTTTGATTGCGATCAGACATGTAAAAGTCTTAGCGGCAAAATGCTTGAGAAAGGCTTAACCCCGCTTGGGCCAAATCCGGGCCAGCGGCAAAACGGCCTCGCGTCTCATCGGGCTTGCCTGCCCGCCCGTCACCTTCTAAACCGGCCTGAAAGCCAAATGCCAACCCAAGGGGTCCCTAAATGCGTCTGTCGCGCTATTTCCTGCCCGTTCTGAAAGAAAACCCGTCCGAGGCGCAGATCGTCAGCCACCGCCTGATGCTGCGCGCCGGCATGATCAAGCAGCAATCGGCGGGCATCTATGCCTGGCTGCCCTTGGGCTTCAAGGTGCTGCGCAAGCTGGAAAACATCGTGCACGAGGAACAGGTCCGCGCCGGTCACATCCCGATGCTGATGCCGACGCTGCAATCGGCCGACCTGTGGCGCGAATCCGGCCGTTACGACGGCTATGGCGAAGAAATGCTGCGGATGCAGGACCGCCACGGGCGCGACATGCTCTACAGCCCCACCGCCGAGGAAATGTTCACCGACGTGTTCCGCGCCCACGTGAATTCCTACAAGGACCTGCCGCTGACCCTGTACCAGATCCAGTGGAAATTCCGCGATGAAATCCGCCCGCGTTTCGGCGTGATGCGGGGCCGCGAATTCTACATGAAGGACGGCTATAACTTCGACCTGTCGAAAGAAGACGCGCTGCACGCCTATAACCGTCACCTGGTCAGCTACCTGCGCACCTATGAACGGATGGGGCTGCAGGCGATCCCGATGCGCGCCGATTCCGGCCCCATCGGCGGCGATTACACCCATGAATTCCTGGTGCTGGCCGAAACCGGTGAATCGGAAGTGTTCTATGACAGCGAAATCACCGATCTGACCTTCGGCGACCGCGCGATCGATTACGATTCCGTCGAACAGTGCCAGGCGGTGCTGGAGGAATTCACCTCGCGCTATGCCCGCACCGATGAAACCCATGACGAAGCGCTGTTCAACGAGGTCCCCGAGGAACGCCGCCGCACCGCGCGCGGCATCGAGGTCGGCCAGATCTTCTATTTCGGCACCCAGTATACCGATGCGATGAACGCCGCGGTGCAGGGCCCCGACGGCAAGCCGGTGCAGATCCACATGGGATCGCACGGCATCGGCGTGTCGCGCCTGCTGGGCGCGATCATCGAGGCAAGCCATGACGAAAACGGCATCATCTGGCCCGAGGGCGTGACGCCCTTCCACGTTGGCATCGTCAACCTGAAACAGGGGGATGAGGAAGCCGATGCCGCCTGTGAAGCTTTGTACGACAGCTTCACCGCCGCCGGGCTGGAACCGCTTTACGACGACCGCAAGGAACGCGCTGGCGGCAAGTTCGCCACCATGGACCTGATCGGCCTGCCCTGGCGCATCACCGTCGGCCCGCGCGGGCTGAAGAACGGCGTGGTCGAATTGACCAGCCGCCGCACCGGCGAGAGCGAGGAACTGCCGCCCGAACAGGCGGTGGAAAAGATCATTCAGATCTACGCCAAGCACCGCGTGACCGGGCTCTGATCCTTTCACCGGTTCCCGAACGAATTAAAACCCGGCCGCGCCACAGGTGCTCGGCCGGGTTTTTTAATTGATACCCTTTGTTGATCCGAGCTCTTGGGGCATGGACCCCAGCCCGAAACAGCGGCGCTTTGCGCCGCCGGGCGGGCGCTTCGGTGAGGCATGCGCGATACATGAAGGTCGGAAGGGGCGGATGGATAAACTGCCAATCGCGCAGCTTGGCGCGCCCACCCGCGGCCGGGCGCAGCCCGTTCCCTGCCATCCCGGTCAGGGCTGTTCCGACGGGCCGATTTCCGTCCTTTCCCGGCCATCCGATCCATGCCACTGTCGCAATATCTTCCGGCTCGATACGGCCGAAGCAGGGAAGGGACCCGGCAGTGACACAACCGAACCAAGCCGAAACCGAGCAACCAAAACCGCAGTGGCGCGGCCTGCCTGCGGGAATCTGGGCCCTCGGGCTGGTGTCGATGCTGATGGATATTTCCTCTGAAATTATCCACGCTCTGCTGCCGGTCTACCTGACCGTCGGGCTGGGCGCGACGACGCTTGCCGTCGGCGTGATCGAAGGCATTGCCGAGGCCACGGCGGCCATAACCAAGGTGTTTTCCGGTGCCCTGTCCGATCGGATCGGGCGGCGCAAGGAGCTCGCCGCGCTCGGCTATGGCTTGGCGGCGGTGACCAAACCGGTGTTCCCGCTCGCCCCCTCGATCGGCTGGCTGATCGCGGCGCGGTTCATCGACCGGGTCGGCAAGGGCATTCGCGGCGCGCCGCGCGACGCTTTGGTCGCCGATATCGCGCCGGGCAACCTGCGCGGCGCGGCCTTCGGGCTGCGCCAGTCGCTCGACACGTTCGGCGCCTTTCTGGGGCCGCTTCTGGCGATCGCGCTGATGTGGCTGTTCGCCGACGATTTCCGCTCCGTGTTCTGGGTCGCGGTGCTGCCCGCCTTCCTGGCCCTGGCGCTGATCGTCTTCGCGGTGAAGGAACCCGACCGCCCGGCGGGCCTGCGCAAGGTGCGCAACCCGCTGTCGCGCGCCGAATTGCGGCTGCTGGGCGGGGTCTACTGGCAGGTGGTCGTGGTGGCGGCGCTGTTCACCCTGGCGCGGTTCAGCGAAGCCTTCCTGATCCTGCGGGTCGAAGCCGAGGGCGTCGCGCTGATGCTGGTGCCGCTGGTGCTGGTGGGGATGAACGCGGTCTATTCGGTCGTGGCCTATCCGGTCGGCGCGCTGTCGGACAAGATCGGCCGGGTGCGGCTGATGATCGTGGGGCTTGCCCTGCTGATCGTGGCCGACCTGTTCCTGGCGCTGTCGGGCGGGCTGATGGGCATCGCCGTCGGCGTGCTGCTGTGGGGCGCGCATCTGGGCTTCACCCAGGGGCTGCTGTCGGCGCTGGTCGCCGAAACCGTGCCCGCCGAATTGCGCGGAACCGCCTTTGGCATGTTCAACCTGGTGACCGGCGTGGCGCTGCTGCTGGCAAGCGTCATCGCGGGCGGGCTGTGGCAGGTCTTCGGCGCGCAATGGACCTTCCTGGCGGGCGCCGCCTTCGCCGCGGTGGCGGCGATCTGGATCCTGCCGCTGCGCCACAAGATCGAGAATGGCAGGCACAAGGACGCGGGGTGAGCCGAACCTGTTGTCGTGCGGGCGGTTGCCCGCCCGCCCCGCAAGTTGAAACTTGACCTCCGCCCATCGCTGGGCCACCTCTGGGAAAACCAAACAAGGGCCGGATGATGGCGGGCAGCACTGCACCCTTTTCACGCTTCGAATGGATGATCGCCTGGCGCTACCTGCGTGCGCGCCGGGCCGAGGGCGGGGTCAGCGTGATGACCTGGATTTCGCTGATCGGCATCACGCTGGCGGTCTTCGCGCTGATCGCCACGCTGGCGGTGCGCTCGGGCTTCCGCGCCGAATTCGTCGACACGATCCTGGGCGCCAATGCCCATGTCACGGTCTACAATATCGGCCGGGTCGACCCGGTGACCGGCGGGATCGACCGCACCATCCCCGATTACGCCGAGCTGGCCGAGCGTATCCGCCAGGTCCCCGGCGTCACCCGGGTGGCGCCGCTGGTCAAGGGGCAGGTGATGGCCAATGCCCGCAACCGCAACGCCGGGATCGAGGTGTTCGGCATCGCGCTGGATGACCTGAAGGCGATCCCGCGCATTGTGGCCGCAGACACCGGCATGGGCGACATTTCCCGTTTCGACGATGGCATCGCCATCGGATCGGGCGTGGCGCGCGAACTGGGCGTGACCCTGGGCGACAAGATCAAGGTAATCTCCCCCAACGGGGTCAAGACCGCCTTCGGCACCTCGCCGCGGGTCAAGGCCTATGAGGTGATCTATATCTTCTCGGCCGGGCGCTACGACATCGACCGTGTGCGCGTCTACATGCCCTTCAAGGAGGCGCAGAGCTATTTCAACCGCGAAGGCGTGGCGGATGAGATGGAAGTGATGGTGGCCGAGCCGGAAAAGGTCGACGACCTGACGCTGCCGCTGCTGAAGGCGGGCGGCGACGGGGTGCAAATCTGGTCCTGGCGCGACGCATCGGGCGGCTTCCTGCGGGCGCTGGATATCGAGGACAACGTGATGTTCGTGATCCTGTCGATCCTGGTGCTGATCGCGGCGATGAACATCGTGTCGGGGCTGATCATGCTGGTGAAGAACAAGGGCCGCGACATCGGCATCCTGCGCACGATGGGGCTGACCGAGGGATCGGTGCTGCGGGTCTTCTTCATCTGCGGGGCATTCACCGGGCTGATCGGCACGGTGTTTGGGGTGCTGTTCGGCTGCCTGTTCGCGATCTATATCGATCCGATCTTTTCGCTGGTGAATTACGTCTCGGGCGGCGGCGTCTGGGACCCGTCGGTGCGCGGCATCTACAACCTGCCGGCCAAGCTGCAACTGGGTGACGTTCTGAGCGCGGTGTCGCTGTCGCTGGGGCTGAGCTTCGTCGTCACCATCTTCCCGGCGCGGCGCGCGGCAAGGATGAACCCGGTGGAGGCGCTGCGCTATGAATGATCCCGTGCTGGCCCTGTCGGGCGTCACCAAGACCTATAACAAGGGCCTGCCCGGCGCGGTCGAGGTGCTGCGCGGCGCGGAGCTTTCCATCGCCCCGGGTGAGGTGGTGGCGCTGGTCGCCCCCTCGGGCGCGGGCAAATCGACCCTACTGCATATCGCGGGGCTCTTGGACACGCCCGATGAGGGCGCGGTGCGCATCTGCGGCCGCGACATGACCGGCATGTCCGACCGCAAGCGCACCGCCGCGCGGCGCGAGGACATCGGTTTCATCTACCAGTTCCACCACCTGCTGCCGGAATTCACCGCGCTGGAAAACGTGGTGCTGCCGCAGCTGGCCAACGGCGTGAACCGGGGCGAGGCGGTGACAAGGGCCGCCGACCTGCTGGCGCGGGTGGGGGTGGGCGGCCGCGCCGATCACCGCCCGGCGGCGCTGTCGGGGGGGGAACAGCAGCGGGTGGCGTTTTGCCGGGCGCTGGCCAACGAACCGGCGCTGCTGCTGGCGGACGAACCCACCGGCAACCTGGATCCGGGCACCGCCGATCACGTGTTCGAAACGCTGATGGAACTGGTGCGCGCCACCGGCATGGCGGCGCTGATCGCCACCCATAACATGGAACTGGCGGCCCGGATGGACCGGGTGCTGCGGATGGATAACGGGGTTCTGACCGAGGGTTGAGGACGCGCCCGGCGCGCGCCGGGCGTCCCCCCGCCCGCGCGGGCGGGGCCTCCGATCTAGACCTTCCGCGCCAGGAACACGCCCAGGCACATCACCGCGATCCCCAGGGTGCGTTTCAGGGTCAGCGGGCTCTGGATCGCGCCGAACCAGCCGAAATGGTCGATCGCGGCGGCGCAGAACAATTGCCCCAGCAGCACGAAGAAGATCGCGTTGCCGATGCCGAACTTCGGCGCCACCATGGTCACCGACAGCACGTAGAAGGCCACGAACAGCCCGGCCAGGAACAGGTGTTTCGGTGCGCCCATAGCCTTGGCCAGCGGCGCAGGCCCGGTGATCAGCACCAGCAGCGCCACCGCGCACCACGCGACCGAAAACAGGATCGCGGCGGCGGCTACAGGCGATCCGATCCGCCCGCCAAGCGCCGCGTTCAGCGCCGCCAGGACAGGGATGCCGACACCGGCGGCGAACATGGTCAGGGCATAGATGGTGGTCTGTGGCAATTTGTATCCTCCCGGTCGTATCGGCGGCAGGATGGGCAAAACCGCCCCGCTTGTCACCCGTGTTGTGACCGGGCCGCGCCCGCGGGCCGGGGCGCGGTAAAAAACCCGCGACCGGGCCGATCCGGGGCTATCGCCGCGAACATGATACGTGTCAAAGTGGCATCGCGCCGGGTCTGCCACAGTGCAGGAAACCGCGCTTTGCAGGGAAGGAGACGCCGGATGCTCAAAGCGATTCTCGCATCAGTTCTTTTCACCACCGTGGCCGCCCCCGGCCAGGCCCAGGAAATCGACAATACCGCCCAGATCGCCGCCGGGCGCGATCTCTACATGCGCCACTGCGCCACCTGCCACGGGCTGGAAGCCGACGGCGACGGGCCGATGGCGCCGATCCTGCTGGTGCAACCGGTCGCCCTGTCCGCGCTGGCGGCGAATAACGGCGGCGAATTCCCGTTGCTGCGCGCGATCCGGCGCATCGACGGGCGCGATCCGCTGGTCAGCCACGGCAGTTCGATGCCGGTCTATGGCCAGTTCTTCGAAGGCGACGATACCGCGCTGAAGGCCCCGAACGGCCAGCCGGTGATGACCAGCCGGCCGATTGCCGATCTGGTGTCTTATCTGCTAACCATTCAGCAAGAATAACGATTTCGACGGAGGCGCAGATGAAACCCCTTACGATCCTGGCCGGACTGGCGGGCGCGGCCCTGCTGGTGGCCTGTGCCAATGACAGCATGCCCGAAGCCGGAGAGGGGGCGGCGCTTTACGCCGAAAACTGCGCCCTGTGCCATGGCGTGTCGGGGCGCGGCGATGGCGAGCTGGCCAAGGACCTGCGCCCGGCCCCGGCGGACCTGACCGCGATCACCCGGCGCTATGACGGGACCTTCCCGCGCGCCCATATCCTGTCGGTGATCGACGGCTATACGCGGATGGACACCCCGGGCGAGGACATGCCGGAATTCGGCCTGCTGCTGGAAGGCCCGACCGTGCCGGTCGATGTCGGCGACGGGAAGTTCTCGCCGGTGCCGCGGCCGCTGGCGGCGCTCATGGTCTATCTCGAAAGCATCCAGCAGTAAGACGGGCTGATCTGCCCGGAACAAGGCCGTCAGGATGAAGTGGGGCCGCTGCCCCGGCGGCGCCAACCCGGCTCGCGCCCGGCTAGACCCTCAATCGCAGATCCCGCGCGTATCGACGCCTTTCCACGGCACCGCCGCGATGGCGTCGATCCGGTTCTGCATCCGCTCCACCGGCATCGCCTGCGACAGCATCGCGTGCAGCCGCCCGGTCCGCGCCGCCTGCGGCGCCAAGGCCCGGCAGCAGACATATTCCTCCACGATCGCCGCCTGCTGCTCATAGGCGAAATCGGCAAATCGCGCCTCTCCGTCCAGATCGAACAGATACGGGTCGCGCCCGCCGCCATGTTCCTGCGCCGCCTTCACCGGGTGATAGCCGGTGTCGCGCCGGTTCTGCCATTGCCAGACATGCGCCATTTCATGCGAAAACAGCATCAGCGCGTAAAGGTCGGTGCCGGGCCGGTATTCCTGGGTGAAATCTTCGCGATAGAGGTCGTCGCGCAGCAGCACCGTGTTGAACAGGGTGGTGGCGGCGGGCGACCAGGTGACGGTCTCGGTCTCGACCGGCGGGAACACCCGGTCCTGGCAGGTCACCCGTGGCCGTGCGGCGTATTCGAAGGTGAAGGAGCGGGCGAAATGCCCGTCCACCAGCCGCACCTTTTCGGTCTGCAATTCGTCGCCGTAAAGCGTCGCGGCGAAGGATTTTTCCCCCTCGGTCAGGGGACGGCCGCAAGCGGCGAGAAACAGCAGCAGGATCGGGGCAAAACGCATGGGGCGATTAGGCATGGCGGGGCGCGATTGGTCCAGCCCTTTTGCGCGGCCCCGGCATATCGCGGAGGCCGCGCGGGGTCATGATCAGCCGGTGGTCACCGACGGCGGCATGGAGCTTTCCCGTTCCGCCCCGGGCAGCGAGGTAATGGCAGACAGGGCCGAGGTCGCGATGACCCAGCCCAGCACGATCAGAATGAATCGCATGGGGTCCCCTTCGGGTTGATGTGGCAGGTTCTGGCGCAGAATCTTGAGCAGACGGCTTTCAGGTTACCTGCGCCGCGGCGGGCATAAAGTAAGGGATTCCCGACCTAAAACTTTCCGCCGACCGTCCGTTGGCCTACCCTGCGAACAGCGTGGCCGAGGCGGTGGCGACCGGCTTGCCAGATGTTTCCTCGCTCATCGTGGCGCGGACGAAGGTCATCGCCCGGCCCGCGCGCACCACCTCGGACCGGCACAGGATCGCGCTGCCCTTGCCGGGGCGCAGGAATTGCGTGTCCATGTTGGTGGTGGCGAAGGGATGGAAACCGCCGCGTGCGGCGCAGGCGGCCAGCACCATCGTGGTGTCGGCCATCGCCATCAGCGCCTGCCCCGACACGATGCCCCCCACCCGCGCCAGCCGGTCGGTCAGCGGCATCCGGGTGGTGAGGTGTTCGGGCGTGACCTCCGTCACCGTCAGGTCCAGGTCCAGCACCCAGGGGGCGAAGTTTTCCTGCAGCAGGGCTTGGGCGTCTTGCGGGGTCATCGGCGGCTCCGGGATTGGGTGGCGGAAGGGTAGGGGAGCCGGCCGGTTGCGGCAAGCGGGGTAGGGTGCGTGCTTGCACGCACCTTCCTAAAGAGGCGCCATCATGGTGCGTGAAATCACGCACCCTACGTCTTGTTAAGATGTTAATTTTTAGCGTTAAAACCTAACGAAAAGATTTTAAGTAGGCTCCCACTCGAATTCATTTCTATTTCAAAGAGTTTCAAATTCGACAGGTCGACGCCCCCTTTGCGCCAGTCCGATCTGATCTGGCTCAGCCTATCATCTTCGTCAGACACCGACGCGTCCAGAATGCTCTCTTCGGCAACAATGCCAAAATTCATATCCGCTTCGAAACCATAGCAATCCGTGAAAACCAATGTACTTCTTTCGCCGTTCGGCCACCGGATTTTCAAAGAAACCTCGTCGCACTTACCGGGATTTTTCCGGTCAATATTCACGCTCAACAATTCGGTGTCATGCCACGGAAGTTCGTCAAATTTCACGTCCATCGCCTTGTCCATTCTGGCTCAGATGAGGGGTAGGGTGGGGTTTTGCCCCACCAATTTGCTCGGTGTCGGAATGGTGGGGTGAAACTCCACCCTACGGGTTGCTTAAAGCAGTGATCCGGGACGCTTAAAGCGATTATCTATGATAGCAAAATTAAGAAAGTGCTGAATAATATCAGCGCTGTCAAAATACTGAAATGTATCTGATATGTGAAGGGCTTCACGTCCGTAAGATAGTTCTGGAAACTCAAAATATTCAACGAAAAGATCCTCATCATAACCAGGTTGCGGTATGGAAAGTGCTCTTATTAAGAGGTTTCGTTGAGATTTTTTTAAGACTGGTTTTGCGCTAGGTGAAATGAATACAAAATGAATTCCGCTTTTTGACCTTAAGGCAATGTCATAAGTCGGTCGAAAGGAGTACCCCTCACCAAGGGTTCTCGCTGGTAATCGGTCTTCAGAATATGAGTACTGATTAGGGTCAAGTTTGCTCGCAACGTATTTCACGATGGCAATTTTTGAATTGGCCTGAACTTCATCGAAATTTGCTTTCAGTCCTGCTGTGATCTGATCCAGTTTCTTTGTTTTAAATAATTCTTTTAATATATTCGGTAGGTCAGAGTAGCCCCAAGGGGCGGGGGGCTTTGATCGGTATGTTGCTATTTCTTCTTCGCTTTTACTTGTGGTGCTTGTGCTTAGTATCGCCCTGCCATCGAATATAGGAAAACATCCGCTAGCCCTAATTATTTGTGACTTCGTTATTTCTGTTACCATCTACACATCCAGCTCCTCCACGAACCGCGCGTTCTCCTGGATATACTGGAACCGCAGCTCGGGCTTCTTGCCCATCAGCCGCTCGACCAGGTCGCCGGTTTCGCCGGGTTCGTCCTCGTCGATGGTCACCCGGATCAGCTTGCGCGATTTCGGGTCCATGGTGGTTTCCTTCAGGTCCTTGGCGTCCATTTCGCCCAGACCCTTGAAGCGCGACACGTCGATCTTGCCCTTGCCGCCCAGACCCTTTTCCAGCATCGCGTCCTTTTCCGCCTCGTCGATGCAATAGACGCGGCGGGCGCCCTGGGTCAGCCGGAACAGCGGCGGGCAGGCCAAATACAGATGCCCGGTATCGATTAGCGGCCGCATCTGGGTGAAGAAGAAGGTCATCAGCAGCGACGCGATATGCGCCCCGTCGACATCCGCGTCGGTCATGATGATGACCTTGTCGTAGCGCAGATCGTCGATGTTGAACCGGCTGCCCAGACCCACACCCAGGGCCTGGCTCAGGTCGTTGATTTCCTGGTTGGAGCCGAGCTTGGAGGATGCCGCGCCCAGCACGTTCAGGATCTTGCCGCGCAGCGGCAGCAAAGCCTGCGTCTTGCGATCCCGCGCCATCTTGGCCGACCCGCCGGCCGAGTCGCCCTCGACGATGAACAGCTCGGTGCCCTCGCGGTTGGTGGCCGAACAATCGACCAGCTTGCCGGGCAGGCGCAGCCGCTTGGTCGCGGTCTTCCGCTGGGTTTCCTTTTCCTGCCGGCGGCGCAGCCGTTCCTCGGCCCGCAGCACCAGGAAATCGAGGATCGCACCGGCCGATTTGGTATCCGCCGCCAGCCAGTTGTCGAAATGGTCGCGCACGGCGTTTTCCACCAGCCGCTGCGCCTCGACCGTGGCCAGACGGTCCTTGGTCTGGCCCACGAATTCCGGTTCGCGGATGAAACACGACACCAAGGCACAGCCGCCGGTGATCAGGTCGTCGCGGGTGATCTGCGCCGCCTTCTTGTTGTTGACCAGCTCGCCATAGGCCTTGATCCCCTTCAGGATCGCGGCCCAGAAGCCCGCCACATGGGTGCCGCCCTCGGGCGTCGGCACTGTGTTACAGTAGGACTGGATGAAGCCATCGCGCGACGGCGTCCAGTTGATCGCCCATTCGACCTTGCCCGGGGTGTTGAACTTTTCCTGGAAATCCACCGTCCCGGCAAAGGGTTGCTCGGCATAGGTCGACGACCCGGTCATCGTTTCCTTCAGGTAATCGGACAACCCGCCGGGGAAGTGGAACGTCGCCTCAAGCGGCGTTTCGCCATCGTCGATGGCGGTTTTCCAGCGGATTTCGACGCCCGAAAACAGGTAGGCCTTGGAACGGATCGACTTGAACAGGCGGGCGGGCTTGAACCGGTGCTGGCCGAAGATCTGCTCATCGGCGTGGAAGGTCACCGTGGTGCCGCGCCGGTTCGGCGCCGCGCCCACCTTTTCCACCGGCCCCTGCGGGATGCCGCGGCTGAAGCGCTGCTCGTAAAGTTCCTTGTTGCGCGCGACCTGCACGACCATCAGATCCGACAGCGCGTTGACGACCGAGGCACCGACCCCGTGCAGACCGCCCGAGGTCTGGTAGGCCTTGCCGCTGAATTTCCCGCCCGCGTGCAGGGTGCACAGGATCACCTCCAGCGCCGACTTGTCGGGGAACTTGGGGTGCGGGTCGATCGGGATGCCGCGGCCGTTGTCGCGCACGGTCAGCGAATAATCCGCGTTCAGTTCGACCTCGATCCGGTTGGCATGCCCGGCGACCGCTTCGTCCATCGAGTTGTCGAGGATTTCGGCCACCATGTGATGCAGCGCGCGTTCGTCGGTGCCGCCGATATACATGCCCGGGCGCTTGCGGACCGGCTCCAGCCCCTCCAGCACCTCGATGGAGGAGGCGTCGTAAGTGTCGTTCTGGGACCCGGAGAGAAGATCGTCGGCCATGTTTTGCTGCTCTTATGGATTGGTTGGGGGGCATTATGGCAGCAAGGGCGCGGGGGGAAAAGCGGCAAATGACGGGGGGAAAGGCGTTCGTTCCAATTCTCGACACGCTTTGTTGGCGGCCCGGCCTGCAGCCGGGCGGGTGCTCCGATCAGAGTGGAACGCTCGTGTCGAGGGTAGGGTAGGGGAAGGGACTACCCTTCGACCCTATCCTTCAGCAGGGTGCAGAGCCGCGACACGTCCAGCGGCTTGGGCAGCACGGCGGTGGCGCCGGCATCCTCGAAGCGGTGGATATCGTCGCCCACCACCGCCGCGGTCAGCCCGATCATCGGGATGTCGATCGCCTCGGCCCGCAGTACCGCGACCAGTTCGTCGCCCGGCATTTCCGGCATGAACAGGTCGGTGATCAGAACGTCCGGCGGGTTCTTGCGGATCATTTCCAGCGCCACGCGGCCGTTTTCGGCCAGCTCGATCTCGCCGAACACCCGGCCCAGCTGCTTCGAGGTCACCTGCGCCACCAGCGCGTTGTCCTCGGCCAGCACGACGCGCAATTCGTCGAGGTTCTTCACCTCCAGCGGCTTCTTCGGCATCGCCGCCGCCAGTTCCTCCGGCGAGGCCGGTTCGTCGGGCAGGCACAGCCAGTACCCGGCGCCGCCCTCGGGGGCGGGGAAATATTCGATATTGCCGCCCAGCAGGTCGACCGATTGCTTGGCGATATAAAGCCCCAGCCCGCTGCCATCGGCCTTGTTGCGGGCATCGGCCGATCCGCGCTCGAAGGGCTGGAACAGCCGGTCCACTTCCTCCAGCGGGATGCCGATGCCGTTATCGGTCACCGTCCAGCAGGCGGTGGAGGTATCGGCCCCGGCGATCGGCGGGGCGATCTGCGGCCGGTAGGTAAGGCGGATCTCGGACCCCTGGCTGTGGATGATCGCATTGCGCACCAGGTTGCCCAGCACCTGTTTCAACCGGTTGCTGTCGCCCATCATCTGGGTCGAGGCGCCGGGGCCGAGATCGAGACTGATGCGGATATCCTGCCCCTTGGCCAGCATCTGGTAGGTGTTGCGCACCCGTTCGGCGATATCGGCGGGCGTGTAGGGCGCGATGGTCAGCGGCTGGTTCTTTTCCGGGTTCACCGCCTGGCGCATGTCGTCGAGCACGTTCAGAAGTTGGGTCGAGGCTTCGCGCATCTGGCCCTGCAGTTGGGTCGAATTGTGGCCGTTTTCCAGGTCCTCGATCAGCATCGACAGCACCGAGGCCGGGGTGCGGATTTCATGCGACACGATGGAAAACAGCTGCTTCTGCCGGTCCTGGCGCAGCGACAATTCGTTCAGCGCGTCGGTCAGCGCCTGTTCCTGCAGGTGTTCGTCGGTCACCTCGACCATCAGGCCATAGACCACCTTTTCGCCGCGCGGGGTGGGTTCGGCCCACAGGTGCAGCCGCAGCACGCGCGGATCGCCCGAGGACAGGGTTTCGGCCAGCCGCAGCAGCAGGGTGATGCTGGCATGGCTTTCGGATTCGATGGCATGGCGCAGCAGATAGCGTTCGTCGGCGCGGAACCGTTCCAGCAGATCATCCAGCCCGGCGCCGTCGGGCAGGCCAAGCAACTGCTTGCCCGCCGGGTCCAGCCGCATCTTGTCGCGCGGCACGTTCAGGGTGAACAGCCCGACCCCGGCAAAGCCGCGCACCGTGCTCAGCCGGCGGATGCTGGCGAGGTTCTGTTCGCGCTCATAGCGTTCCCGCCCGCGCAGCACCATGACGACGACGAGAACCCCCATCACCGCCGTGGCGTAATTGTCCAGCAGCCCGGTCTCGGCATCGAGCGGGATCGCGCTTTTGAGGAATTCGCCGGTCAGCGACATGTAGAAGGAAATGCCGGTGATGATGATGATCGGCACTGTGGATACCGGCAGCACCAGCGCGATCAGGATCGCCATCAGCCCGACATCCATCATCGGGAAACCGCCATAGCCGTGATTGTGCAGCAGCGCCGCCAGCGGGAACAGCAGGAAGGCCGGGGCGGCCAGCTTCATCTGCCGCGCCGAGGGCATCTGCAGCATCGCGAACAGGAAGGCCGCGCTGATCACGCCGCTGCGCATCGTCCGCTCGATCGCGAAGGGCAGGTACTTGTCGTGGAACCCCGCGGCCTCGGCCTGTTCCACGGTCAGCATCCCGGCCAGGTAGTCAGCGGCGAAGACCTCCGGCAGGAAGAACAGCAGCCCGAACCCGAACATCGACGCGATGACCGACAGGTCGGCGACCCGCGGCGGCACCTTGTCGATCAGGAAACCGAACAGCCAGCGCGCCGACAGCCCGGTCAGCGCGGCGCACAGCAGGTTGCTGACGAAGAAGAACCCGGCGATCTCGGCGCTCGCCTGCGGTTCGAACAGCCAGTGCGGTCGGCCGGTGAAGGGCAGGACGAAGGGCAGGAAGAACAGCAGCACGAAGGCGGCCAGCGGCAGCCAAAGCAGCCGCAGGGGATAGATCAGGAAGCCCAGAATGATCGCATGGGTCGCGATATGGGCGGTCAGGTTGATCGCGATATTGTTGGGGCTGAACAGGATCGCGCCATAGGACAGCGACAAGGTCCAGAACGTCAGGAAGCCCAGGAAAACGATGCTGCTGGGCCCGGGGCTGCGGCGGACAATTTCGGTAAGGCCCTGAATCCGCGAAATTTCGAAATCGCGGAACACGTCGCCCTTGTCCCCGGAAAGCGGTTTCGCGGCCTTCGCGGGAAACGCGTCGTCGAGGTCGTCAAAGCTGTCGTCGGGTAGCGTCGTCAAGTTGTCCTACAGCCTCAAAGGCGCGACGTCCAAACCGGATTGGCGACGCTCATTCAGTTCAGTCTGTCTGGTAGATCCAGGTGCCCGGGCAGTATTTGCCCATTTGGATAGGATTGAAAGCGCTGAGTCGTCGCACCGAGTCAAAAGTATGTACACCCTAGCCGAAAGATAGGCGCCGGATTTCGCTGCTGCCCGTTGTGTGATTGACATGGTCAACCTTGGGGTGTGATCCGTTCAGCCGCGACCGTTCAGGGCGTGTCAGCGCCGTTGCAACCAGGCCCGGACCTCGGCCGCGACACGGTGTGATTCTTGGTGCAGAATCCAGTGATCGGCGGTCTCGATCGTGATCCGGGTCAGGTCGTCGCAATAGTCCTCCAGCCCCTCGGTCGCCTCGGGCAGAAGCGCGCCGTCCCGCGCCCCCCAGATCAGCAGATGCGGCATCCGCACCCGCAGCGCCTCGGCGGGCATCTCGGGCAGGTCCGCGATCGTCTCGCCGGGCCCGCCCAACTGCATGGGCGAGGCCCGGTACCAGTTGACCATGCCGCGCATCCGCC
Source organism: Thalassovita mangrovi (assembly GCF_009857745.1). Classification (GTDB taxonomy): domain Bacteria; phylum Pseudomonadota; class Alphaproteobacteria; order Rhodobacterales; family Rhodobacteraceae; genus Thalassobius; species Thalassobius mangrovi. The sequence continues at coordinate 114,613 of NZ_WWEN01000006.1, read as the reverse complement.
CCGGGCGGCGCCATTCCTCCAGATAGGCGGCGCGCCGTTCCGGGGTCATCCATGACATATCCATCGACGCGCCGAACATTTTGAAAAGCTTGGAAAAATCATCCTCCTCCAGGCGCGCTTCCGACCCTTCCGCGCGCAGGTAATGGATATATTGCGACGCCGCCGTCTGCGCCCCGCCGGCGGCCAGCGCGCGCTGGAACGGCCCCGGGTGCACACCGTTTGCGATGATCAGGCGACTGACCAGATCGGGCCGCGCAATCGCCAGCCCATAGGCCACCGCCGCGCCCCAGTCATGGCCGAAGACGATCACCGGGCCGCCGCCCAGGTGTTCGATCAGCGCCACCATGTCGCCGACCAGCTTGCCGGTGCGGTACGCGCTGACCTCCTCCGGCGTCCAACTCTGGCCGTAACCGCGCTGGTCGGGGGCGACGCAGTGATAGTCGCGGCCCAGGTCCTCGGCGATCTCGGACCAGGCGCCGGAATATTCCGGAAACCCGTGTAGCATCAGGATCACCGGGGCAGCGCGGTCGCCCCAGCCGAGGTAATGGAACGGTTGGCCGTTCAGGTGGATGTGATGGCTCAGCATGTCTCAGCCTAGCGCGGGTCCCGCGCTGCAACAACAGTTCCCCGGCGTCGCGGCCGGTTTGACCCCGGTCAAGGCGGGCAGAGCGAATGAATGCTAAAATTTATATGTTTTAGTGAAGGAGAGACGCATGACCGTGACGAACCCCGCCGCACAGCCGGATGCCGTTGAAGTTCAAGCCCCGCAAACCGATGCCCCGGCACCCGGTCCCGTTGCGGCCGAGGTTCCCTCCGCGACCGGGGACGGCGCAACGCCCCAGCCGCGCCACGGCGGCCGTCACACGCCTTCGCCCGACGAGGTGCGCCGCGCCTTCGAGAGCGGCGAATATCCCTACAAGACCAAGATGAAGCGGCTGGCCTACGAGGCGCACAAGGCCAAGCTGCAGGCCGAGCTCTTGAAGGCGCAGCTCTGGCTGCAGGAAACCGGCCAGAAGGCGGTGCTGCTGTTCGAAGGCCGCGACGCGGCGGGCAAGGGCGGCACCATCAAGCGCTTCACCGAACACCTCAACCCGCGCACCGCGCGGGTGGTGGCGCTGAACAAGCCGACCGAGGTGGAACGCGGTCAGTGGTATTACCAGCGCTATATCGAACACCTGCCGACGGCGGGGGAAATGGTGCTCTATGACCGCAGCTGGTACAACCGCGCCGGGGTCGAACGGGTGATGGGCTTCTGCGAACCGAACGAATACCTGGAATTCATGCGCCAGACGCCGGAATTCGAACGGATGCTGGTGCGCTCGGGCATCCGGCTTTACAAATACTGGTTCTCGGTGACCCGCGACGAACAGCAGCGCCGCTTCAAATCGCGCGAAACCGACCCGCTGAAGCAATGGAAGCTGAGCCCGATCGACAAGGCCAGCTTGGGCAAGTGGGACGATTACACCGAGGCGAAAGAGGCGATGTTCTTCTACACCGACACCGCCGACGCGCCCTGGGTGGTGGTCAAATCCAACGACAAGAAACGCGCAAGGCTGAACTGCATGCTGCATTTCCTGTCGACGCTGGATTATCCCGGCAAGGACCCGCATGTCGCCCACGCCCCCGATGCGCTGATCGTCGGCGGCGCCAACCACGTGATCCACCGCACCGATCACATCCTCGGCGCGGCGCTGCATCCCGACCTGCGCAAACCGCGCGGCTAGAGGCATCCCCGCGCGCGCGGGGATGCTGCCCGAGCGCGCGCTCGGGCCTGCGTTCCGCCCCCGGCTGCCCCCGTTTGACCCGAGGTCGCCCGCCGCCCGGACGCGCTTTGTGATTGCCGCCCCGGCGTTCCGGCGCTAGGCCAAGGGGCATGAGCGCGCCGATGCCTTTCCCCCAGCATGTCAGGAACATCCTGACCTTGGGGCTTCCGCTGATCGGAAGCCACCTGGCGCATTTTTTCCTGATGCTGACGGATTCCGTGATGCTGGGCTGGTACGACGCCGAGGTGCTGGCCGCCCAGGTCATCGCCGGGTCGCTGTTCTTCGTCTTCTTCGTGATGGGCGAGGGCTTCGCCTTCGCGCTGATGCCGCTGGTGGCCGAGGCCGAGGAGGCCGGCGAGGAAGCCCAGACCCGGCGGCTGACCCGGATGGCGATCTGGGCCTCGCTGATCTTCGGGGTGCTGGTGATGCCGGTCATGCTGTGGTCGGGCCCCATGCTGCGGCTGACGGGGCAGCAGCCCGATCTGGCCGACAATGCGCAGCGCTACCTGCAAATCGCCGGCTGGTCGATGTTCCCGGGGCTGCTGACGATGGTGATGCGCTCCTTCCTGTCGGCGCTGGAACGCGCCCAGGTGGTGCTTTGGGTCACCTTCGGCGGCGTGCCGCTGAACGCGGTGATCAATTACGCGCTGATCTTCGGCCATTGGGGCATGCCAGAAATGGGCATCCAGGGCGCCGCGGTGGCGACCTTGGCGGTCAATATCGTTTCCTTCGGGCTGCTGGCGCTCTATGCCGCGATCAAGACGCCGGAACACGCGCTGTTCGTGCGCTTCTGGCGCTCCGACTGGGAAGCCTTCGGGCGCATCTTCCGGCTCGGCTGGCCGATCGGCATCGCCAACCTGGCCGAGGTCGGCCTGTTCGCCGCCTCCTCGATGATGATGGGCTGGCTGGGGCCGCTGCCGCTGGCGGCGCATGGCATCGCGCTGCAGATTTCCTCGCTCACCTTCATGGTGCATCTGGGGCTCAGCAACGTCGCCACCGTGCGGGCGGGCCGGGCCCTGGGGCGCAGATCGGCGCCCGACCTGCGGCTGGGCGCGCGGATCGTCATGATGATGTCGATGGGCGTCGCCGCGGTGGCGCTGGTCGTCTTCCTGGCCATGCCGGAAACCCTGATGGGCCTGTTCCTGTCGCCCGACGACCCCAAGCGCGCCACGGTGATCGGCGTCGGTGTCGGGCTGCTGGCGGCGGCCGGCGTGTTCCAGCTGGTCGATGCCGCCCAGGTCATCGCCATCGGGCTGCTGCGCGGGGTGCAGGATACCCGCCGCCCGATGCTGATCGCGGCGGTGTCCTATTGGGGTATCGGGGTGCCGGTCAGCTACGGGCTGGGCTTCGGGCTCGGTTGGGGCGGCGTCGGGGTGTGGATCGGGCTGGCTATCGGTCTGGCCGCCGCCGCGATCTTGCTCAGCATCCGGTTCTGGGGCCCGGTTTTGCGGCGGATCGACCGCGACGGGCTGTAAGCCGCCCGCCGCCGCTTGCCGACGGCCCCGCTTTCCCCGACACTGCCGGGCAAATCCACCCGACCGAAGGACCCAAGTGATGGCCCACGCCCTGCCCAATGCCGACACCGCCCCCGCCGCGACCCCGGAGCGCCGCAACACCCCCGACCTGAATTCCGACGCGATCCGCACCGCGCGCGAAGACCTCGCCGCGTGTTTCCGCATGGCCGCCCGCAACGGGTTCGAGGAAGGCATTTGCAATCACTTTTCCGCCGTGGTGCCGGGCCATGACGAGTTGTTCATCGTCAACCCCTATGGCAAGGCGTTCCGCGAACTCACTGCCTCCGACCTGGTGATCTGCGATTTCCACGGCAACGTGGTGGACGGGCAGGGCACGCCCGAGGCCACCGCCTTCTATATCCATGCCGAAATCCACAAGCGCCTGCCGCGCGCGCGTGTCGCGTTCCACACCCACATGCCCTATGCCACCGCCCTGTCGATGACGGAGGGCGAACCCTTGATCTGGGCCGGGCAGACCGCGCTGAAATTCTACGGCCGCACGGCGGTGGACGAGAATTACAACGGGTTGGCGCTGGACCACGCCGAGGGCGCCCGCATCGCCGCAGCGGTGGGCGAGGCCGATATCGTCTTCATGAAGCACCATGGCGTGATGGTGCTGGCCAACACGATCGCCGAGGCCTGGGACGACCTCTATTATCTGGAACGCGCCGCCGAGGTGCAGGTGCTGGCGATGTCCACCGGCCGCAAGGTGCTTCCGGTCTCAAAGGAGGTCGCGCAGGCGACCTACGACCAGATGCGCGAGGAAGACGCCGAGTCTGCCAAGCTCCACCTCGCCGCGATCCGCCGCCAGCTCGACGCCGAGGAACCGCAGTACCGGCATTGAAAGAGGCGGGGCTTGCCGCCTTGGGCGGCAAGCCCCGCGCCGTTCGTATCGGCGCTCGGAAACGTCACTCCGGGATCACGATTCCCGAGCCGCCGAACTCTGCCGGAAAATCCTTCATCTTCGGCAGGCCGTCCTTCATTGGCAGGACGGTTTCCGCATAGTTGACGTGCAGGCCCGGCTTGAAGTCGAGATCCGGCAGAAGGGCCGCGTAGATATCGATGAGTTTCAGGCCGGGATGGCCCGCCATCACGTGCCCGCCGCATTTCGCGCACCATTTGCGGTCTGTGTTTTCGGTCTTGTTGTACTGACGCAGGTGTTCTTCACCTTTCACCACCTTGACGTTTTCGGGTTCCCAGAGGGTAAATGCGTTGACCGGTCCCGCCGACCAGTGGCGGCAGCTGTCGCAATGGCAATATCCCATTCCCGCAGGTTCGCCCGTCGCTTCGATTTCGACCGCGCCGCAAAAACATTGGCCTTTAAATTTATGGGGCATTTCCTCTTCCATCCTTAATCTAAAGACAGCAAAATACCATATTGGCCGATTGTATTATACGCAGCCGCCCGCGCTGCATGGTTGCGGCGGGCCTGATCCCCGGTTTGACTTCGATCATGGACGAAAAACGCCATCGCTTGCCCAATGGGGCAGCGCATTTTGCGTGATAGCGAGCCTGTTGTTGCCGCGACCGACTGCGGCACGACGGGCAGGGAGGGTTTCATGAAGCATATTTCAGTTTTGGCGGCAGCCTTTTCACTCGCAGCCTTGCCGGGCTTGGCCGACACCGTGACCATCGGCACGGTAGAGGCCTACGATGCGGGCAGCTACACAATCGATCCGGCGGCCCTGCAGGGGTTCGAAAAGGCGTTGGGCGACGAGCTTTGCCAGCGTGCGGGCTTGACCTGCGAATGGAAGGTCCTGCCGTCGGATCGGTTGTGGGTCGCGCTCGCAGCGGGCGGGATAGACGCCGTGATGGCCGGGGTACCGATTAGCAAAGACGTCGGGGAAGGTGTCGACTGGACGATGCCTTATCTCAGGCCCGATCCTTTCGTCCATATCGGCTTGCCCGGCACGCAATGGCAGGTCGAGGGGGCTGTTGTGGCGCATCTGCCTGACCCCGCAGTGACGGCGTATGCCGGGGCGTCGGGAGCCACCTTCACCGAATATGCAACCATTGAGGATGCGCTGACCGCGGTGCGGGACGGGCAGGTTCTGTCGCTGTTCGGCGAAAGGGAGGCCCTTACCCCGGCGGTCGAAGCATCGGGCGGCGGCTTGGTTGTCGTTGCTGACAAGGGAGAAATCAACATCAAGCAAGGCGTGGCGATGGCGCTGCGCGCTGACGACACCGACAGGCGCTTCGCCTTCGAGGATCAGATCTTCGAGATGTCGAAGGATGGCAGCCTGAACGCCCTGACCGAAACGTGGTTCGGCGTCGACGCCGCCCGGTGGTGAAGGGCGGCTTCAGGCCTATCCCACCATTCAGGCGCGCCCCCTTGGCGGTGCGCGCCTGCACTTGCTGGTCCACAGCAGGCCGTCACGCGCACCTGAAAGGACACTGATACCGCTAAGCCCCCGCATGATCTGCGTAAGGGGAGGGGGGAGAAATTGACTCTTCCCCAAGCAAACCCATTTCTTGCGCATGTCCGACTTCAACCTGCACAGAAGACTGCAAAACTGGCGCGATCGCGCCTGGCGCCGCAAGCGCGACCTGCCGGTCTATGCCCATATGCTGGTCACGGCGCATAGCCAGGGAGCGCTGATTGCAAAGGACCACCCGTCCTGGGCAAGGCTGGATCAAGCCATCGAGGCGGCGCGAGACGGCGACCAAGACGCGCTCGACCTGATCGCGCGGGAAGCAATACGGCTGCGCGACAATCGGTGAGCTCCTGAGCAACCCGAAGGCGTTCCCGCCGCCGGGCGAGCGCGGCCTGTCGCAAAACCCTGCTGGGTGTCAGAAACCGTTTCGCTCTTCCATGAGCTGCCGCCCCAGGGTCTCAAGCCACTTGATGAAGGCCGCGACCGCGGGGCGCGGTCTCCAAGGGGGCGTCACGATGAAAAACTGACTGACATGATTGATCGGTATCGGCGCGACCTTGAGCGTTCCGCTGCGCAACTGGGGTATCACGTCGAATTCGGATTCCAGGATCAGCCCCACTCCTTCTTCTCCAGCCCGGACTTTGAGCGACGGGTTGCCCAGATCAAGTGTCCGGATGCGGCTGGTATCAAAGCCGGATTGTTCGAGAGTTTCCCGTTCCCAAAGCGTGTCGCTCGGGATCAGCCAGGGGACATTGTCCCAATCGGTGGTGGGATCATCAACGAGGGACGGGGCCGCATATGCACGGGTGGCAGATTCCAGAAGAAGACGTGACTTCAATCCCGGCCAGTGTCCGCCGCCCGCCCGGACCGCCAGATCGAACCCTTCCGCCACCAGGTCCACTGCTATGTCTGATGGCGTGAACGAAACTTCGATCTCGGGGTGTTCGCCCCAGAATGACAAGATTTTTGGAAAGATCACGGCGTCGGTAAAAAGGGCCGTGGTGGTGATGCGAATTGGCCGGGTCCTGTCCTTTTCCAGAAGGGCGTCTATCCCTTCCGCAATCGCGGTGAAGCCGGTCGTCAGCGCCCGCGCCAGCTCGCTTCCCTCAAGCGTCAGGCTCACCCCGCGCGGAGATCGTTCCACGAGCTTCAGCCCGATGTGATCTTCCAGTGCCCGCACCTGCTGCGCGACCGCTGCATGGGTCACGTTCAGCGATCGAGCGGCTTCAGAAAAGCTACTGGACTGGGCGACGGCCTCAAATGATCTCAGAGCCGTCAGGGATGGGAGTTTGGTCCAGTCAAACGCCACGTTGAAACCTCAGCTTTCAACATTGAAGAATTCCTGACTCAGAGCATTCCAGAATTTCTGCGATATTTCCAATGAATTTTGATGAATTTAGGGAGTTGAGAAATGATGATCCCGAACACAGACCTGTTACGTGCAATGTCACCCTATGATGCCAGCGGTCACCCACGCCCCGGCCATCGTCAGATGCATAGGCACCCGTACACCCCGCATCGCAAGGTGCTTGCTGCATGCGTGTCATTCGTCGCTTTGGCTTGGCGTAAATTGCCCCTACGCCGTCTTCCTCGGCTTTCGCCAAGCATCACCAGCGACTGATGAACCCGCTTTTGGCTCTTGGCTGACGTTCGAGCAATCAACCAACCCGGCTCACTCCTTGGCCGCGTTCGCCTTCATCAACCTATCCGCCTTCTTCCGCACCAGCACCGTGCGCAGGTCGTGCATTGCCAGCAGCAGCGCGTCGGTCACCTCTTCCAGCTGCTCGTCGCTCGCGCGGCTGTTGGCCCAGTGGGTGGTCAGGTTCATGTGGTCGATGGCGCGGTGGATGTCGTCGATGTCGCGCGCGGCCAGCAGGTCGCGGCGGTCGTCCATCCAGTCGCGGATCGCCGCCATGTCCTGATCGCTCAGCTTGCGGTCGCCATGCGGCTTGATCTCGCCGTTGCGGATATTGACGTTGGCGATCTGGTCCAGCTCGATCCGGCGCTGGCGGTTTTCGGTGTCGACGCGAAACACGAAGGCGCCGTTTTCACGGACGCGGAAGTAATATTCGGGCAACTCGACCGACATGCGTTTTCTCCGTCAGGACAGCTCGGAACAGAATTTGGCGATCCGCGCGCAGGCCTCTTCCAAAGCCGCGTCCGAGGTAGCGTAGCTGATGCGGAAATTCGGCGAAAGCCCGAAGGCCGCGCCGAACACCGCCGCCACGCCGGTGTCGTTCAGAAGCTCGGTGACGAAGACCTCGTCGGTCGTGATCTCGACCCCCTTGGCGGTCTTTTTCCCGATCAGCCCCGCGATGGACGGATAGACGTAAAACGCCCCTTCCGGGGTGGGGCAGGTGATGCCGTCGATCGCGTTCAGCTTTTCCAGCACCATGTCGCGGCGGCGCTTGAAGATCTCGTTATGCGGGGCCAGGAAATCCTGCGGCCCGTTCAGCGCCTCGACCGCCGCGTACTGGCTGATCGAACAGGGGTTGGAGGTCGATTGCGACTGCACCTTGCGGATCGCCGCGATCAGCGGCTCGGGGCCCGCCGCATAGCCGATGCGCCAGCCGGTCATCGCATAGGCCTTGGACACGCCGTTGACGGTCAGGGTGCGGTCGTAGAGCTTGGGTTCCACCTGCGCCGGGGTGCAGAATTCGAACCCGTCATAGGCCAGGTGTTCATACATGTCGTCCGACAGCACATGCACATGCGGATGGCGCAGCAACACGTCGGTCAGCGCCTTCAGCTCCTCGCGGCTATATCCCGCGCCGGTCGGGTTCGACGGCGAATTGAACAGGAACCACTTGGTGTTGCGGGTGATCGCCGCTTCCAGCTGTTCGGCGGTGATCTTGAAATTGTTCTCAAGCGACGCCTCGATGAACACCGGCACGCCGCCCGCCAGCAGCACCATGTCGGGGTAGCTGACCCAGTAGGGCGCGGGGATGATCACCTCGTCCTCGTGGTTCAGCGTCGCCATCAGCGCGTTGTACAGCACCTGCTTGCCGCCCGATCCGACGGTGACCTGCTTCGGCGTGTAGTCCAGCCCGTTGTCGCGCTTGAACTTGGCGCAGATCGCCTGCTTCAGTTCGGGGATGCCGTCGATCGCGGTATAGCGCGTCTTGCCTTCCTCGATCGCGCGGATACCGGCGGCGCGGATGTTTTCCGGCGTGTCGAAATCGGGCTCGCCCGCCGACAGGCCGATGATGTCGCGGCCCTGCGCCTTCAATTCGCCCACCAGGCCGGTGATCGCCATGGTCGGCGACGGTTTCACGCGCGCAAGCGTCTCGGACAGAAAAGACATTCGACACCTCGACTGGTTTGTGTTCCCTGACGCCATGTCATAGGTTCAAGCACAAGGCCGATCAAGCCGGATCGGCGGAAAGGGCGGAGAATGGAGACCCAAGTCACCGACAACTGGTACGGCCCCGACACGGCCACCTTCGGCGATCGCGTCGCCGCTGCGCGCGAACAGGCCGGGATGGACCAGAAGAAACTGGCCCGGCGGCTGGGCGTGAAGCTCAAGTCGTTGCAGGATTGGGAATACGACCTGTCCGAACCGCGCGCCAACAAGCTCAGCATGATGGCGGGGCTGCTGAACGTGTCGATCGCCTGGCTGCTGACCGGGCAGGGCGAAGGGGTCGAAGACCCTTCCGATCCCGGCACCATCGACCCCGAAATCGCCGACCTGCTGGGCGAAATCCGTGATATCAAGGTCCAGATCAGCCAATCCGCCGACCGGCTGGGGCGGCTGGAAAAACAGCTAAGGCTGAAACTGAAGAACGAATGAAGACATGACCGAAACCCGTGAACACCGTCTCAAACGCCTCGCCATGCGCTCGATGCGCCGGGGCATCAAGGAAATGGACATCATCCTGTCGCGCTATGCCGACGCCAAGCTGGAAACGATGAGCGAGGCGGAACTCGACGCCTATGACCGGCTGCTGTCGGAAAACGACCAGGACCTCTACCAGTGGGTGTCCGGCCAGGCCGAGGCGCCGGCGCATGTCGCCGATCAGATCGCCGATATCCGCGGCATGATCGCGGCAGAGTAATAAGGGCTTAGGCGCCCGGGCCACCGGCCGGGCGTCCTCCCGCCGCAATGCCCGAACAGGAAAATAGCTAACATTTTAGTGATAAGCCGTTCGGATTTAATACATTCTTGAGTTTTATCCCCGAGCCTCGGTTCCGAAGACATATCGGACGGAGACCCGGATGAGCATTCATAACCCCCTCAAGACCGGCGACAGGGCCGGCTTCATGAGCAGCTATCTCGAAGCGCTGGCGCTGGTGGAACGGCTGCACCGGCTGCTTCTCGACGTGATCAAGGACGAATTCGAACGGATCGGCGTGCTCGACATCAACGCGGTGCAGGCTTTGCTGCTGTTCAATATCGGCGATAACGAGGTGACGGCGGGCGAACTGAAATCGCGCGGCTATTACCAGGGCAGCAATGTCAGCTACAATTTAAAGAAATTGGTCGAAATGGGCTACATGCACCACCACCGCTGCGAAGTCGACCGCCGCTCGGTGCGGGTGCGGCTGACCTCCAAGGGGCGGCATATCCGCGACGTGGTGGCGGCGCTGTTCGCCCGCCATGCCGACGGGCTGCAGGCCAAGGGCGTGCTGGGGCCGGACGGCGTTACCGAGATTTCCAATTCGCTGCGCCGGGTCGAACGCTACTGGGCCGATCAGATCCGCTATATCTACTAGCCTCTCCAGCCGGCCGGGCGCCGTTCCGTTCCTCCCCCGGGGCGGCGCCGTTTCACTCGGCCAGCCCGAACATCCGCGGCAACAATTCCCGCGCCAGCTTGCGCCGCAGGGCGGTTTCGTAATCGCCGTAGCCTTTGGCGATTTCCACGAACGCGCCGGGCCCGTGCAGCACCTCGCGCCGGTAATACTCGGCCACGTCGGTGTCATAGGTCTCAAGCGGCATCTCGATCACCAGACCGTTCACCACCACGTCCTCGAAGGGAAAGGCGTCATAGGCCTGGCGCGGCTCGAAGCCTTCGTTGTTCTCGCCGTCGCCGCTCATGTCCAGGGTCCGGTACAGGCAATCCGGACCGCGCCCCAGTAAGGTCGCGCCATAGCCCAGGGCATGGCCCAATGCGGTGGGGAATTCCTGCGTGCTGCGTTCCGACCGGCCCAGAAGCGCGGCGGCGTCATACAGATCGGCGGGCGCCGCGATCAGCCGCCAGTCGAGCAGCAGTTTCTGATTGTCCCGGCCGCTCCATTCGTAGACCGACAAGGCGACGGGCAGGGGGGAGGCGAAGAACGCCGCCTCCACCTCGGGGGCCAGCAGCGCCGCGGCCAACCCGCGCCGCTGCAGCCCGTCTTCCGCTGCGCTGACCGAGGACGACACGTCCAGCGCCAGCGCCAGGGCCAGCCGGCATTCGGCCGCCCCGGCGGGCGCCGCGATCAACGACAGCGCCGCGATCGCGGCGCGGATCACCAATGACCCGTGTTTTCCATGCTGGCCCAGGGTTCCGCCGGTTCCAGCGCGTCACCCTTCTGCAGCAATTCGACCGAGATATTGTCGGGCGAGCGCACGAACGCCATGCGCCCGTCGCGCGGCGGCCGGTTGATCAGCACGCCATTGTCCTGCAGGTGCTGGCACATGTCGTAGATGTTTTCCACCTCGTAGGCGAGATGCCCGAAATGACGGCTGTCCGACGGCAGCTCGTCGTCGCCGTCCCAGTTATAGGTCAGCTCCACCGGGCATTCCTCCTGGCCTTCGGGGGCCATGAAGATCAGGCTGAACCGGCCCGCTTCGCTGTCATAGCGGCGGGTTTCCTTCAGCCCCAGCAGGGCATAGAACGCCATGCTCTTTTCCAGGTCCTTCACCCGGACCATGGTGTGCAGATACTTGATTTCCATCGCTTTACCTTTCCTGTCTCCTCAGAAGCTCGACCGGATTCCGAAGGACATCGAAACCTCGTTGGTGTCGAACCGGCTGACATTGCTCTGCGTCTTCCGGGCCGTCAGTGTCAAGGTCGGCACAAATCCGGCATAGTCAAGTTTCTGGAAACTGAAATCCACCGACCCGAACACCATTCGGTCCTCGCGCCCGCCGGGCACGGTCAGGAAACCGACGGCATAATCGGGATAGCGCTGCAGGCTGGCGCCGATCCGGCCGGACAGCTTGGCCGGGCCCACCGGCTCGGCAAGGGAGTAGCCCAGGTATCCGATGGCGCGGCTCTGGCGCGAATTGGCGGTGTCGCTTTGCGATTTGCTCAGCATCAGACCCAGCCCGATCCGGTCGCCCGACTTCAGCTTGGCGGAATAATCTGCCCGCAGGTTCAGCGTGTCGATCGGGTCCAGTAGCGGGCTGTCATAGACGTGATGCTCGTATTGTGCCGACAGCCGCAGCCCGGCATGGTCGGACAGCTTGAAACCACGTCCGATGCCGGCCTGATATTGCCATTGATAGGGGCTCTGGCCGTACCAGCTGCGACCGGCGCTGGCCTCGAATTGCAGCGGCCCGTCGCCGGTGTCGGTGATGTGCTGCAGGCCCAGTTCCAGGTGGTCATAGGCGAAATCGCTGTTTTCAGCCCCCGGCGCCAGGGCGCGGGCATCCTCGGACAGGCGTACCCGTTGGGCGTAATACTGCCCGGTCAGCCGGGTTTCATGGGTCTTCGATCCCGACAGGCGGCGCGAAAACGTCAGGTTGGACGTGGCCCGCAGCCCCGACAGCGCCTGCGCATCGCCGCTCAGCAGCCCGACCACCGGCAATCCGTCGATCAGCGAATAAGGCCCGTCGGCGCCGTTGTTGAGGTTGTTGCTGGGCGCCAGCGAAAACTGTGCCGACACCGACCAGGGCGAAATCCGCCGCAGGATCTTGTAATCCGCGATCACCCGGTCGCGGTAGCTCTCGTCGGGCAGGTGCAGCAGCGATCGCCGCAGCCACACCTGCGCCAGCGCGGCCTGTTCGCCATCCAGCGACAGTTTCGCCGCCAGCTGCGCGGCCTGGAACTTTTCCATGCCGGTGCGGGCATGGCGATAGGCCAGCGCGGCGGCACGGCGCCCGTCGCGCGGGCGCTTAAGCTGCATCAGCGCGCGGGCGGCGATGAAATGGGCATAAGCGTCGTTCGGATCGCGCTGCAACAGCCCCTTGGCCAGCTGCAGCGCCAGGTCGGGCTGGCCCTCAAGCAGGGCGCGCTCGGCAATGCCGGCCGCCGCTTCGATCGGCACCCGGACTTGGCCATCCTGCTGTGCCGCGCCCGGCAGCGCGGGCAGCAACAACAGCAAAGCCAGCAGAAACGCCTTCAACCCGGTATCAGAGACCGGGGCAGAGCGGATCATCATTCGCGGCCCCGCACCGGGTCAGCACGAAAACCCCATATTCTTCTTCGTTTTCAAGCGGGCCGTCCTGATCGAATTCGCCCAGATAGACAACGCCCCCGACCGCGGTCGCCCCGGACCCGCCGAAGATCCCGGCATAGGTGCCGATCGAATTGCCGATATCGCCCTGATATTCGACATCCCCCATGAATTCGCCGTTCCCGTCGATCGCGGTCTGGATCAGCATGATGTCGGGCAGGGGATTCACACCGGCCCGGTTATCGATCATCATGCGGTTGGAAATCTCCGCATCCACCTGGTTGTTGGCGAAATCGGCGTTCAGCAGGATGATCCCGCTGATCCGGTCGGCCTGGGCCGGCGGTGTCAGATTGGCGGGAATGCCCGAGGCATCCAGCAACTGATCGCCGTTGCCGTTCACATTGGTCACCGCGGCATAGGTGCCGTAATACTGCGCTTCGCCCTCGTTCACCGGGTGATCGTAGGGCGAATAGATGCCCGCGCCCTGCCGTGCGAAGAAGCCGCCGCCGAAATAGCGGTTGTTGTTGCCGCCATCGGCCACCACGCCGGCGATCAATTCGCCGCCGTTGCTTTCCTTGAACAGCGCGGTGTAATGCCGGTCGGCCGGGGTCTGCTGCATCATGTAGCCTTCGTACCCGGCGGTATCGAGAGCGGGGGTCCGCGTGTAGGTCACGTTGACCTGGCCGCCATGGATCGCCGCCACGCTCAGGATCAGTTCCTGCGCATCCGGGTCGTAATCCACCGCCTGCAGGCTGCCCGCGACCTCAGCGGGGGCGGGATTGGTGGTCATGCCGAACCCGGTATTGACGCCGCCCGGGTCTTCGGCGCAGGCCGCCAGGAACAACGGCGCCGCCAGGACTGTCGCGATCTTTTTCATATGCTCGTACCCCGCAATGATTTACGTAGCGTAATTTTATTATCTGCTCGGGGTTCAGAATCCGGGCGGTTTCGTGCAAAGTCAACGTTTCTTGCGGCGGGGCGGGAAAAATCCGGCGACCTGTTGCATCCATATGTCCCTGCTCATATTGTCGTTTTCCCGCGCCCGGAGGCTAGATATAGTGGGCGCAACCGTGATTCATCCGACAAGGAGCCCCCCAGATGCCCGTGACCCCCGAACAGCAGGCCGAAATCGACGCGCTGCGCGCCAATCCTCGCCCGACCCTGCGGGCGGTCTCGGACGGGATGGAGGCGCATCTCTACACCATCAACCCGGTGCTCGATCACGGCTTCGTCCGGGTCATCGACTACATGGGCGACGACGCCGCGATCTGCCAGGCCGCCCGGGTCTCCTACGGCAAGGGCACCAAGTCGGTGCAGAACGACGAGGGCCTGATCCGCTACCTGATGCGCCACTGGCATTCGACCCCGTTCGAGATGTGCGAACTGAAACTGCACGTCAAACTGCCGGTCTTCGTCGCGCGGCAATGGATCCGCCACCGCACCGCCAACGTCAACGAATACTCCGCCCGCTATTCGATCCTCGACCGCGAATTCTACATTCCGACCGAGGAGCAGCTGGCCGCGCAATCGAGCATCAACAACCAGGGCCGCGGCGAGGCCCTGTCGGGCGAGGAAGCCGCCCGCGTGCTGGAAATCCTGAAATCCGACGCCGCCCGCTGCTACGACCATTACCAGGAGATGATTTCCGACGAGGGCCAGCAGGGCCTTGCCCGCGAACTGGCCCGGATGAACCTGCCTGCCAACATCTATACCCAGTGGTACTGGAAGGTGGACCTGCACAACCTGCTGCATTTCCTGCGCCTGCGCGCCGATTCACACGCCCAGTACGAAATCCGCGTCTATGCCGAGGAAATCTGCAAGCTGGTCGCCGACTGGGTGCCGTTCGCCTACAAGGCCTTCGAGGATTATCGCATGGGTGGCGAAACGCTCAGCGCTGCGGCTCTTGATTGTGTCCGGCGGATGTTGAAAGGTGAGGAAGTCACCCAAGAGACTTCCGGCATGTCCGCGCGGGAGTGGCGGGAGCTGCAGGAAGTTTTGGGGTAAACAATTATTTTATTCCCAGCCGCTCCCTAGAGGCAGTTTGGTGGGAGAGGCAATTGTTTGCTCAAGGAAGGCGCGGAAGTCTAACCGCTCATGAGCGTAAGATAGTAAAGGGACTGCTTAACAGCGGCTGGCGAAATCAGGATGTGCTGACTCTGATCAGTGGCAACCGGCCAGCTACTGTTAATCCTGCCAGGATCGCAGAAGTTAAGGCTGACGATGAGCAATCGGCGGCGTCTGATCGTGAAGTTCAGGAATACATAGAGTTCAAACGTTCGTTTGATAACTATACGGGATTAAGTCCATATACTGACGAACGATTGGTTCGTTCGCGCGAGGCTATGCAGCTAGCAGTTCATGTATATAATAATCCGTCGACGAATTTTCGCGCCGAGTGTTTTGCTGTTTTGGCAATAATCGCATGGACCTATATTTCTATAGAGTATTGTGCCAGGAACAATCTTCCAATTGAGCGACAAGACGGAAATGCCATATCCTTAGCAGATTTTTTGAAATTTAAAGAATGTCCGCTTGTTGAGGGTGTGCGTAATAACCTTAAGTCAATTATTAACCTTCGGAATAGTGTAGAGCACAGAACGCTTGGAAAGTATGATCGTGAATGGCTTTCGCTTTTTCAAGCTTGTTGCATTAATTATGAAAATTTTATTGTCTCACAATTCGGAGAGAGATTGTCGCTGCGAAGGGATCTAGCTTTTGCGTTGCAATTTAGTGGATTATCCTTGCATCAAGCTCAAGGAATGATTGAGGCGGAATTGCCTCAAGAAATTGAGGCTATAAATTCTGAAGTCTATCAAGGGCTTTCGGAAACGCAAATGTCCGATCCTGATTTTCAGTTTTCTGTGGTGTATACTACTGTGGCTTCATCTAAATCTAAGGCTAATTTTAGATTTATTTCGTCTGATGAAGCTGAGGCTGAGACAGTAGCAAACATATTAGTGAAAAATAAGCCTTCAACTCAGACACATCCTTATCGAGCCAATCAAGTGGTCGAGTTGGTTAAAGAGAGGACTGGGAAGAAATTTTCTTCTCATGATCATACTCAGGCATGGAAACGACTAAAGGTAAGGCCCTCCGGGGATGCTGAAGACCCTTCGGTTACCAAGCAAGACTATTGTTTCTACAATGCGACATTTAAAAGCTATAGTTACAGTGAGGCATGGGTGCAAAAGTTGTGTGATTTTGTTGAGCTACAGGATTAGCAAACCGTAGGGTGCGTGCTCGTACGCACCATCGATCCCGCCGCCCAATATCCTGCGTGACCTCACGCCCCCACAATCCACCAACAAACTCCCGAACTCCGACCAAACGCGAAGGGCATCCCCCGGCCGCGGGTGGGGGTGAAGCCCCCGCCGTCGTGCTGGAAGCACGCCTCCGGCGTGACGGGGGCGGTCGGGGGCTGCCCGGCCTGCAGCCGGGCGGGGCGCTTTGATTTGAGTGCGGCGCTTGTGATAAATCTTATAATGATGGGCGTGACCTCACGCCGCCGACACCTCAACCGGACCGACATGGAAATCATCGTCACTCAGATCGTGGAATTCCTCCATCGCCGCACCAGGCGCCACCCGGTCCTGTGGGTGCTGATCGTCTTGCTCATCCTGGCCTCGATCGCATTGTCGGGGATCGAAATGTACAACCGCGTGGCGGGCCGGTAAAACCTGTCCGTCCTCCGTAGGGTGGGGTTTCACCCCACCATGCCCCCGGATTGGGGCGTCGGAAACGTCCCCTCTTTCCCGCGCCCGCCCCGCGATTTCCACCGGTTAACAAACCCTTACGGGCATTCGCACCGTTTCCCCGTACAAATTGTGCAAATTCCCCTAAACTCTTGTCCCAGATCAATCCGCGCATCGGTGAATCGGCGTAGCCTGAAATCAGATCAAGAAGGAGGCTGCGCATGCATATCCAAGTCAACACCGACCATAACATCCAGGGCGACGAACGGCTGATCGAGGTCTGCGAGGAAATCGTGACCGAGGCCCTGGCGCCCATCGCCAAGCGGCTCAGCGCGGTTGAAGTGCATATCAAGGATATCCGCGGCCCCAAGGGCGGCGAAGACATCCGCGCCACCGTCGAGGCCCGCCCCGAAGGGTTGCGCCCCTATGCCGCCCACCACGACGCGACCGAGATTCCGGTGGCGGTGCGCCAGGCGGCCAAGAAGGTGCGGGCGCGGCTGGACAGCGAATTTAAGAAACTGTCGCCCTACCAGTAAGCAGTTGGGGCCCGTCGAGGGCCCCATCCGCCCGCATGTCTTTGTTTCCGGGCGCAAAACGCTTCGTTTCCGAAAATTGAGCTTTGAGCCGGGCAGGGCCGCCTTTACCCTGATCCCGGTATTAACAGTTTATTTACAACGATCCGGGGGGATCTCATGAAGACGTATCAAAGGCTCGCCATTCTGGCCGCCGCCGCCCTGCTGCCCGCCGCCGCGGCGCAGGCCGATCCGAATACCTATCCCTTCCCGTCCCGGGAAAACTACTGCCCCGCCGGGCTGCAACCGGTCTATTACGACGGCGCGGTCAGCTGCAGCATCCCGAACCAGACGGAAAGCTATTTTTCGGTGATGCGGGAAAACGCCTATGGCGCACGCAGCTACCGCGCCAGTTCCGGCGCGATCTGCCCCGAGGGCGTAAAGGGCTGCTACACGGAGTGAAGCCTGCCCGGGGGGCAATCCCCCCGGACCGCGGGTTCACAGGATTTTCAGATCGCCGGCCATCTGCCGGCCGTCGCGCCCGTCGATCATTTCGAAACCGACCTTCTGGTCATCCGCCAGCCCGGTCAGCCCCGACCGTTCCACGGCCGAAATGTGAACAAATACGTCCTTGCCACCGTCATCGGGGGCGATAAATCCGTAACCTTTGGTGGTGTTAAACCATTTCACGGTGCCCGTCGGCATTGTCCGTGTCTCCTTTTTGCCGTTCTTCCCCCTGTTAATGCGGGGCCCATGTCACGCTGGCATGACAGCAATTCTTGAAATGTAATTCGTCTGTTGATCCGCTATCGCCAATGTCACGGGTCCGAGCATTGCAGCACCATTGCAAAAATCAAGCAAAAGAGTGGTGAAGATCGGCGAAATGCCCGTTATTGATGCAAGAAACGACAGAGGGAAGACCGAAAATGCGACTCTACGGGCTGAAGAATTGCGATACCTGCCGCAAGGCGGCCAAGGCGCTGGAGGGGGCGGAACTGATCGATATCCGCGCCGATCCGATGGACGAGGGGCTGCGCGCGGCGGCCTATGAACAGTTCGGTGATGCCCTTCTTAACACCCGGTCGACCACCTGGCGCGGGCTGGACGAGGCCGAACGCGCCCGCCCGGCCATGCAACTTCTGGCAGATCACCCGGCGCTGATGAAGCGGCCGCTGATCGTCGACGATCAGGGCGCGATGCATCTGGGCTGGGGCAAGGACGTACAGGCGGCGCTGCTTGGCAAATAGGCCGGGCATGCCTATCTGAAGTGACGGAATGACGGAGGACCGGACATGCGCAACGCGGCCCTGATGCTGGGCATCATCGGCGGGATCATCGGAATGATCGTGGGCTTTTTCAGCTACGGCTATACCGAGATGATCGACCGCTACGGCGAGGTCGAGGGCCTGTTCGAACAGGTCAGTAGCCCCGAAATCATCCGCGCGGCCAGCTTCGTCTCGCCCTTGCTGGCGATTGCCGGCGGCGCGATGGCGCGGGCGCGGGCGCTGTGGGGCGGCGTTTTGATGCTGCTGTCGGCGGCGGGCATGGTCTATGCCTTCGGCTTCAACGCCTTCACCATGTTCCCCATCGGCTTCGTGGGGATCGGCGGGCTGCTGGCTATTGCGGCTGGCAAACCGGACGAACCGAAGGCGCATTTCTGAGCAAAAGCCGGTCCAGCGACAAGGGGCCGGCGCCTTTCACCACCAGCAGGATCAGCGCCAGCATCCAGAAGCCGCGCTGGTCCAGGATCACCCCGTCGGGCATCCGGTCGAACCAGGCGCCCAAGGTTGCGGCGTGTTCGATGCCGCCATGGCCGAACAGGTCGGTCAGCGATTGCAGAGCGATGAACCCGATCATCCCGACGGCGGCCGGGCGGGTGAACAGCCCCAGCACGATCAGCGCGGGCAGGATGAATTCCGCCCAGGTCCCGGCCACCGTGACCGCCCAGTGATGCGGGCCCAGCTGGCTGCT
This sequence comes from Thalassovita mangrovi, assembly GCF_009857745.1. Classification (GTDB taxonomy): domain Bacteria; phylum Pseudomonadota; class Alphaproteobacteria; order Rhodobacterales; family Rhodobacteraceae; genus Thalassobius; species Thalassobius mangrovi. Next base: position 95,466 of record NZ_WWEN01000006.1, on the reverse strand, counting down.
GTCATATCCGACCGCTTCGAACGTCTTCGGGAAAATCTGCGCATAGGCGCCGGTCGAGGGGCTGAGGAAGCCGAAGAAACCGTCGCCCAGCTTGGTCTGGGCCGAGGCCCAGAAATAGCCCAGCAGAATGGCGGCGAACAGGAACCGGGCGAGCACCGGCAAGATCCAGTCGTTCCGGTCCAGCCGGTCGACAAGGGCGGTGTAGGAGGTGATCAGCGGGGTCATTTCGGGGTCTCCACATCAATATCGGTCAGCGCGGATTGCGCCAGAAGCAGGCTCAGCACGGCACCCAGGTCGGCCCGGGGCGCCTGTGTCAATGCCCGCGACAGGGTCGCACCATCCATCAGCGCGGCGATCAGGACGGCCTGTTCGGGCGCCAGCGGATGCGGCACGGGATCGTAATTGGGGCGGGTGATCAGCACCGGCTGGGCGGTGCCGGGCGGGTTGGGGGCGTCTGGCTCCAGCGCCTTTTGCCGGATCGCGTGGATCGGCCAGTCCGACAGGACCAGCCGCACCGCCGGGGCAAAGCTCAGCCGCGCGCGGTTCAGCGCCTCGGGGGGCAGAGCGGCCAGCTTCGCCGGGTCCAAAGGTGCGGCATCACCGGCGTGATAGGATTGCCGCATTGCATATTCCAGCCGCGCCACATCAGGCAGGTAGCCCAGCGATTTCAGCGCCGGGATGGCGGCGATGTAATCGGCGAAGCCTTCGCCGAACAGCATCATCAGCGGCGACTGCGGCGGCCGGGCGCGTAGGTATCTCTGCGCCAGGGTTTCGAAATTCGCCTCACCCAGCAGCCGGGCGGTGGCCGGGAACCCGGTTTCCAGCGCCTCTTTCAGCGATACCGCGACGTTGTTGCGGTACACCGAAAACCGCTTGCCCGCCGGGCGGCCCGCCGCGTCGGTCAGCCCGGCGGGAACCGGGCGGGCGGGATCGAAAATGGCGGTGGTGAAATCGGTCTGGGTCATGCCGGCACCTTGTCCAGCGCGGCCTCGGCGCGGGCGGCCTCAAGGGCCAGCGTCGCCCAGTCGGGCACGTCGGTATCCCATTCGATCAGGGTGGGGCGGGGCCCGGATTTTTCCAGCACGTAATCCAGCAGGGTCCAGACCGGATCGGCCACCTCGCGTCCGTGGCTGTCGATCAGCAGGGGCGCGCCGTGATCGTCTTCGTCCTCGTCATGGCCGCCGAGGTGGATTTCCCCCACCTGATCAAGCGGAAAGGCATCGACATAGGCGCGCGGGTCGTAGTTCAGGTTGGTGGCCGACACGAAGATGTTGTTCACATCCAGCAGCAGCCCGCAGCCGGTGCGTTTCGACACCTCGGCCAGGAAGGCCGGTTCGTCATAGGTCGACTCCGCGAAGGCCAGGTAGGAGGACGGGTTTTCCAGCAGCATCCGGCGGCCCAGCGTTTCCTGCACCTGGTCGATATGGGAACAGACCCGGGCCAGCGTGGCATTGGTATAGGGCAGCGGCAGCAGGTCGTTCAGAAAACCGCTGTCATGGGTCGACCAGGCCAGGTGTTCGGAAAAGCTGGCGGGGTTGAGCCAGTCGCAGAGATATTTCAGCCGCGCCAGGTGGGACGGGTCAAGCGGGGTTTCGCCGCCGATGGACAGCCCGACGCCATGCACCGAGATCGGAAACCTATCGGCCAGGAACCGCAGTTGCGCGATCGGTCGGCCGCCGTCGCCCATGTAGTTTTCCGCATGGATTTCCAGCCAGCGCACCGGCCCGGCATCGGCCAGGATATCGCTGTAATGCTGCGGCTTGTATCCGACGCCCGGGGCGGCGGGCAGGGTGTTGGGTTGGTCGAACATGGCTTTCTCCCCCGGTCTTGAAGATCGGGGCGGGATGACCCGCCCCGTGAATGGCCCGAGAAGGGGCTCAGCCTTCCATCGGCAGGTCGCGGCTCAGCGCTTCCAGCGAACCGTGGCGCATCGATCCGTCGGCCATCGCCGGCAGTTCGATATTCATGCAGGTGCCCGCATCGACGAGTTTCCAGGCATTGCCCTGGTAATCGACCTTCGAGGTGCCGGCGCAGGTGGTGCCGGGGCCTGCGGCGCAGTCGTTCTGACCGGCCAGCGAGATGCCGAAGCATTTTTCCTTGGCGCCATCGGCGCTGGCGGTGGTGGCGTGGGCGGACAGCGCTGCGGCAACGGCGCCGACAACGGCCAGGGTTTTCATCGTATTGGACATTTCTCTTCCCTTTCGGTTTCAAATCCAGATCGCTCGGTGGCGATGTGTAAAACCTAGGGATTGAGGGACGTAACGGGCCACTCACGAGCCCGTGCCTCACACGTGCGTGTGTCCGTGTGAGCGCCGGGGCCACGATATCGGCGGAAATCCCCGGAAATGTTACGGCCCGCGGCGGGATTTCCGTCGCGGGCCGTGAAAGTTTTTTTCGATTGTTACAGAAGGTCGGGCGGCGTCGCTTCGATCTTCAGCTGGCTCACGATTTCGTCCAGGGTTGTGACCGAGGTTTGCTTTTCGCCCAGGCGGCGGACCGACACGGTGCGGTCCTCGACCTCTTTCATGCCGCAGGCCAGGATCACCGGAACCTTGCTCAGCGAATGTTCGCGGACCTTGTAGTTGATCTTCTCGTTGCGCAGATCGGCCTCGGCGTTCACGCCCGCGGCGCGCAGCGCCTTGACCACTTCCATGCAGTAATCGTCTGCATCCGACACGATGGCGGCAACCACGACCTGGCGCGGCGCCAGCCAGAACGGCAGCTTGCCGGCGCTGTTTTCGATCAGGATGCCGATGAAGCGCTCGAAACTGCCCAGCGTGGCGCGGTGCAGCATGACGGGCCGGTGCTTTTCGCCGTCCGATCCGATGTAATGCGCATCCAGCCGTTCGGGCAGCACGAAATCCACCTGCAAGGTGCCGCATTGCCAGTCGCGGCCGATCGCGTCGGTCAGCACGAATTCCAGCTTCGGCCCGTAGAAGGCGCCTTCGCCGGGGTTCAGCGCGATGTCGTTGGTCACCTTGCGGGTGGCCGACAGCAGCGCGTCTTCGGCGCGGTCCCAGACCTCGTCCGAACCGGCGCGCATATCGGGGCGGTCGGAGAACTTGATCTTGTAGCTTGAGAAACCGAGATCGCGGTAGATATTGCTGAGGAAGGCGATGAACTTCTCGGTTTCCTCGGCGATCTGCTGCTCGGTGCAGAAGATATGCGCGTCGTCCTGGGTGAAGCCGCGCACCCGCATGATCCCGTGCAACGCGCCCGAGGGTTCATAACGGTTGCAGGCGCCGAATTCGGCCATCCGCAGCGGCAGGTCGCGATAGGATTTCAGACCCTGCTTGAAGATTTCCACGTGGCAGGGGCAGTTCATCGGCTTCAGCGCGTTGATCGCCTTTTCGCGGGCATGTTCCTCGTCCACTTCGACGATGAACATGTTTTCCTGGTATTTCTCCCAGTGGCCCGAGGCTTCCCACAGCTTGCGGTCGACCACCTGCGGGGTGTTGACCTCGACATAGCCGTCGCGCTGCTGCTGGCGGCGCATGTAATCCTGCAGCGTGGTGTAGATGCGCCATCCGTTCGGGTGCCAGAACACCTGACCGGGGGCTTCTTCCTGCATGTGGAACAGGTCCATTTCGCGGCCCAGCTTGCGGTGGTCGCGCTTGGCGGCTTCCTCCAGCATGGTCATGTGCGCCTTGAGCGCCTTGCGGTCCTTGAAGGCGACGCCATAAATCCGCTGCAGCATCGGGCGGGTGTTGTCGCCCAGCCAGTAGGCGCCGGCCACATGGGTCAGCTTGAACCCGTCGGCGGGCACCTGGCCGGTATTCTGCAGGTGCGGGCCACGGCACAGGTCCATCCATGGGCCATGCCAATACATGCGGATGTTTTCGCCTTCGGGGATGCGGTCGATCAGTTCGATCTTATAGGGCTCGTTGCTGCCGCGATAATGTTCGATCGCGCGGGCGCGGTCCCAGACCTCGGTCTTGACCTCGTCGCGGGCGTTGATGATTTCCTTCATCCGCGCTTCGATCCGGCCCAGGTCTTCGGGGGTGAAGGGGTCTTCGCGGTCGAAATCGTAGAACCAACCGTAATCGCGGACCGGGCCGATGGTGACCTTGACGTCGGGCCAGATGTCCTGCACCGCGCGGGCCATGATATGGGCCAGGTCGTGGCGGATCAGTTCCAGCGCCGGTTCATCGTCCTGCATGGTGTTGATGGCGATGCTGGCATCCTCGGTGATTGGCCATTGCAGATCCCAATGCGCGCCGTTCACGGTCGCGCTGATCGCTTTTTTGCCAAGGGATTTGGAAATGCCTTCGGCGATCTCGGCGGCGGTAATGCCAGCCTCGAATGCACGTTGATTGCCATCGGGGAAAGTAAGGGTGACTTCAGCCATTCTTTGGCCTCCTCGTCAGTTTGGCGCCCACGGAACGCCCGGTTGCGGGTTATATGTTCGCGCCCTTAATGGGGGCGCGGTGGGGGCAAGTCAAGACGGGGCGCGCAAAGGTATTGCGCGCGCGACTCAATGCCCCGGCGCGATCACCGCGCGTTCCGTCAGCCGTTTCATTTCCGTGACATAGCTGACCTGCGACCAGCCGCAGGTCAGCCGCAGCTGTTCCCAGTTGGGGACCGACAACAGGGTCCAGACCAGATCGGTTGCGGTGTCGCGGTCCAGATGCGGCGCCAGCATACCATCGGCTTCGATCATCGCCACCGCGGCCTCGCAGCCGATCCGCACCGCCTGCATCCGGCCGGACCAGGCGTTGCGCGCCTCGTCGTCGCTGTGCTGCATCGCCATCAGCGCCCGTGCCACGCCGTGGATTTCGGGGATGTAATTGCCCCAGGCCTCGACGAACAGCGCCAGGCGTTCGCGCCCCGACCCGGCCGCGCGGCTGGCGGCCAGCCGGTCGTCGATATCCTTCGCCTCGTCGAGATGCCGGGTGGTGGCGATCAGCAGGTCCGCCCGGGTGGGAAAATGCAGGTACAGCGCCTGGCGGCTGATCCCGGCCTGTTTGGCGATATCGGACATGCGGACGGTGGCGCCGGATTCCAGAAGTTTCCAGGCGGCGTCGAGGATGCGGGTGCGGGTGTTTTTGCTTTGGCTTGACATGGTGTCAATGTAGCCCTACTTGTCGCCCTGTCAACTGGACATGATGTCAAGAAATGTGTTTTTAAACGATCCGAGAGGACAGGCAGATGAAAGTTATTATCTTTGCCGCAGCCGGCTGCGCGGGCCGTGCCGTGGGGATTTCCAATTGACCGGCGCGCAGACGGTGATGCGCCGGGCCGTCGCTGCGGACCTGTCCCGGATCGTCGCGATGCTGAGCGACGATCCGCTGGGGCAGGGGCGCGAAAGCGGGCTGGTCGACGCCACCTATCGCAACGCGTTCGAGTCCATCGACCGCGATCCGTCGCATTACCTTGCCGTGGCCGATCGCGGCGGCGAGGTGATCGGCACGCTGCAGCTGAGCTTCCTGCCCGGGCTGGCGCGCCACGGCATGTGGCGCGCGCAGATCGAGGCGGTGCGGGTGGCGCGCGAAGCGCGTGGCGAGGGTATCGGCCGCTTCATGTTCGACTGGGCCATCGACAAGGCGCGTGCGCAGGGCTGCGGATTGGTGCAGCTGACCTCGGACGCCGAACGCACCGGCGCGCATGAGTTCTATGACCGGCTGGGCTTCAAGCCCAGCCATGTCGGCTACAAGCTGCAGCTTTAGGCGGCGCTGTCGGCCTGCGCCGGGCTGTGGGCGAAATCCCAATACAGCCCGCGCGCCCGCAGCGTGACCGGGCCGATGCCCAGCTCGCGTTCCTCGAAGCGCGATACCGGCATCACCTTGGCGATATTGCCGGTGGCGAAGATTTCCTCGGCCAGGCGGAAATCCTCGACCGTCAGCGCGGTCTCGACCACCTCCACCCCGTCGCCGCGCAGCAGCCCGATCACCCGCTGCCGGGTCAGACCGTTCAGGAAACATCCCGTCGGGGCGGGGGTGAATACCACCCCGTCGCGCACCAGGAACACGTTGGTCGACGCGGTTTCGGCCACGTTGCCGTCGATATCCAGCGACAGCGCGTTGGAAAACCCGTGCTGGCGGGCATAGACCATGATGCGGCCGTTATTGGCGTAAAGCGATCCCGCCTTGGCCTCGGTCAGCGCCATGTCCTGACGCGGGCGGCGATAGGGGGAAACGGTCAGCGAAAACCCCTCGATGGCGGGCATCGCCAGTTCCTCGATACAGATCGCGAAGCCGGTGCTGGCCGGGTCGAGTTCGATCAATCCCGCCCCGCTGTCGCGCGACCACATCATCGGGCGGATATACAGCTCCGCCCCCTTGGGGGCCTGTTTCACCTTGTCCCGAACCAGCGCGGCGATTTCTTCGCCGGTGACACTGGGGATCATGCCAAGCGCCTGGGCCGAGCGGGGCAGGCGGGCGCAATGCAGGTCCAGATCGGGCAGCACGCCCTCGAACATCCGCGCGCCGTCGAACACCTGGCTGCCCAGCCAGGCGCCGTGATCGGCGGCGCCCATGATCGGTGTGTTGCCGTCGTGCCAGTCGCCTTCGAACCAGGTCGTGATCTTACCCTTGCCAATCGCCATGTGATCCTCCGCAGCTGTGCTGATTGTTTGTTCTGCAATAAGGTTACCGATCACGGAGAAAATATTCTGTCGAAGTTAAGAAAATATGGGTGAATGGCAAAATTAAATTTTGCATGGTATTGAAAGTGCGAATGAAGATTTTGAGGATGCGGCGATGAAACTGTCGGATACCGATCTGCGGATATTGCGGGAACTGGCCCGCGACGGGAGGCAGACCAACGCGGACCTGGCCGAAAAGGTCGGGCTGTCGGCCAGCCAGTGCTGGCAACGGCTGCGGCGGCTGGAAAAATCCGGGGTGATCAAGGGCTATGGCGCGCGTGTCGATCAGGAAGCGGTGGGATTGCCCGAAACGGTGCTGCTGGAACTGGCGCTGGAACGCAATGAAGGGGTCGGGGTCGAAGCGGTTTGCGAAACCCTGTCCCGGTTCCCCGAGGTGCTGGAGGTGCGGATGACGTCAGGGGATTTCGACATCTTCGCCAAGCTCGCCGTCAGCGGCACCCGCGGTTACGAGAGGTTCCTGCGCGAAAGGCTGCACCGGATCAAGGGCATCCGCCAGTCGCGGTCGAGCTTCTCACTGCGCTGTTTCAAGAACGAAATCTCGGTGGTGCCATAGGGCAGGGCCAAACCGCTTTTCCCTACGCCAAGCCGCCGCTAGATTGGCCGCAAATCATCGGGAGAGAGCAATGGAATTTCTGACCACCCCGCAGGGCCGCCGGATCGCCTATGAAAAGACCGAAGGCCAGGGGCCGACCGTGATCTTCTGTTCCGGGCTGAAATCCGACATGGAAGGCACCAAGGCGGTGTTCCTCGAAGCCTGGGCCAAGTCCAAGGGCCTGTCCTATATCCGCTTCGACTATTCCGGCCACGGCCAAAGCTCGGGCAGCTTCGCCGAGGGTGCGATCGGCGACTGGCACGAAGATACCTTGGCGGTGGTCGATCAGCTGACCGAGGGGCCGATCGTGGTGGTGGGCAGCTCGATGGGCGGCTGGCAGGCGCTGCTGCTGGCTCGCGCGATCCCCGACCGGATCGTCGGCATGGTCACCATCGCCGCCGCCCCCGATTTCACCGAGGATGGATACTGGGCCAGCTTCACCGACGCGCAGAAGGCCGAGCTGGCGGAAAAGGGTTTCGTTGCCATGCCGTCGGACTATGACGAGGATTACATCATCTCCAAGCGACTGATCGAGGAAGGGCGCGACCGGCTGGTGCTGCGCAGCCCGCTGCGGCTGGATTTCCCGGTGCGCTTCCTGCAGGGCACGAACGACACGGCGGTGCCGACCCAGACCGCCGTGCGGCTGCTGAACCATGTCGAGGGAGACGATATCCGCCTGACCCTGGTGAAAGGCGCGGATCACCGGTTTTCCGATCCCGACTGCCTGGTGCTGATCGAAAAGTCGGTGGAAAAGGTGCTGTCACGGTCCAAGGGTTGATATGCGCGGCGGGGCTGCATAGCCTCGCGCCATACCCCCTTGCCGAGGAACCCTGCCAATGGACCCGCGCGTTTCCCTGATCACCCTTGCGGTTGATGATCCCGCCCGTTCCGCCGCTTTCTACGATGCTTTGGGGTGGCAAAGGCAGGACGCGCCCGCGGGCATGATCGTCTATGACCTGCTGGGCCAGTCGCTGGGGCTTTATCCCAAATCCGACCTGGCGCGCGACATGGGGGTGGACCCCGAAACCCTGGGCACCGGCGCGATGACGCTGGCCTGCAACCAGCGCGACAAGGCGGGCGTCGATGCGGTGACCGAGGCCGCGCGGGCGGCCGGCGCCCGTATCCTGAAGGAACCGGGAGAGGTGTTCTGGGGCGGCTACATCGCCTATTTCGCCGATCCCGACGGCCATGTCTGGGAAATCGCCCATAACCCGTTTTCGCCGCTGCGCGATGACGGTGCGTTCCGTTGGCAGGGCTACGGCGGGAAATAATTGACAGCCGCGCCCGCGCGCCGAATTCTGAGCCCAAAGCAAGGATCGGAGCAGGCAGCATGACAGAGTCTTTGGTATTCCTTCCCGGCATGATGTGCGACGCGCGGCTGTTCGCGCCGCAGCTGGCCGATCTGAGCCGCGACACCGCGGTGACGGTGGCGCCGATCACCGGCGGCGAGCGGATGGAGGAAATCGCCTCAAACCTGCTGGACGGGCTGCCGCAGCGTTTCGCGCTGGCCGGGCTGTCGATGGGCGGCATCGTGGCGATGGAAATCCTGCGCCGCGCGCCCGACCGGGTCACCCGGATCGCCTTGATGGATACCAACGCGCTGGCCGAAACGCCGCAATCGGCGGCGATGTACGAACCCTTCATCATCAAGGCGCGTTCGGGCCAGCTGGACGAAGCGATGCGCGACTTCATGAAACCCGATTTCCTGGCCCCGGGGCCGGGGCGGATGGCGGTGCTGAACGCGCTGTTCGACATGGCCCGCGACATGGGACCCGAGGTCTTCGTGCGCCAGGTCCGTGCGCTGCAGCGCCGCCAGGATCAGCAGCCGACCCTGCGTAAATGCAAATGCCCGGCGCTGGTGCTTTGCGGGGAAGAGGACGGGCTGACCCCGGTGAAGCGGCACCGCTTCATGGCCGACCTGATCCCCTATGCGGAACTGGAAATCATCCCCGGCGCCGGGCATCTGCCGGTGCTGGAACAGCCCGAGGCGGTCACCGCCGCGCTGCGCCGCTGGATGGCGCGGCCTGCCGTACAGAGGGCATGACGGGCAAGGGCAAATCCAAGGCGGTACGGCAGCTCCGGCGGCTGCAGATCTGGACCCGCCGCCATATCCCGCCGGGGCTGCGGCTGCTGGCGGGGCTGCTGCTGATGCTGGCGGGGTTGTTCGGGTTCCTGCCGGTGTTCGGGTTCTGGATGTTCCCGCTGGGCGTCGCCATCGCGGCGCTGGACGTGGTGCCGATCTGCCGGGCGCTGCACGGTTGGTGGCGGGGCCGGCAGGGGGACTGATTGACTTGGGCGGGATGCTGGAAGGTCGCTCAATCGTTCCGCAAAGCGATATGCTCTACATAGCTATCTGAAAATTCTTGAGGTGCGCGGCGCGCTTTGGTTGACGCTCCCGCCCGGCTGTAGGCCGGGCAGCCCCCGACCGCCCCCATGGGCGGGGGCTTCACCCCCACCCGCGGCCGGGGGCTACCCTCCGCGTTTAGTCTGAATGAAATTGGGGAGTGGTGAAGGGTAGCATGGCAGCTGTTGCAGCGCGCGAATGTGGCCGACAGTAACTGCCATGCTCAGATGTTCGCAGCGCCACCCCGCGGACTGGCGCTGGCCCGGCTTCTCGACAACTCAAATAAAAACGGCGGGGCACAGGCCCCGCCGTTTGTTTCGTCAATCCGATCCGCTCAGCGCGCGGCGGCGTTCTTGTTGGCGGGTTTCGACGGCCCCTTGCCGCTGTTGGCGTCGATGAAATCCAGCACCAGCGGGCGGATGTTGTTGCGCCAGCTCTTGCCGGCGAAGATGCCGTAATGACCGGCGCCGGGTTCGACATGGCTGGCCTTCTTTTCATCGGGCAGACCGGTGCACAGGTTCAGCGCCGCGATGCATTGGCCGGGGGCGGAAATGTCGTCATTCGCGCCTTCGACCGTCTTCACCGCGACCGTGGTGATCTTGCCGATATCGACATGCTTGCCGTTGATGGTGAATTCGTTCTTGGCGATCTCGCCGTTCTTGAAGATCCGTTCCACCGTCGTGAGGTAGAATTCGGCGGTCATGTCCATCACCGCCAGGTATTCGTCGTAGAACCGGTTGTGGGCGTCGTGATCGGCGGCTTCGCCCTTCAGCACCCGGTGGATCTGATCGGAAAACGCCTGGCTGTGGCGGTCGGCGTTCATCGACATGAACGACGCCAGTTGCAGCAGACCGGGGTAAACCAGCCGCCCCACGCCCTTGTACTTGTAGCCGACCCGCTGGATCATCATTTCCTCCAGCTGCCCCATGGTGACGCGGTTGCCGAAATCGGTCACGTCGGTGGGGGTGGCATCGGGGTCGATCGGGCCGCCGATCAGGGTCAGCGATTTCGGCTGCGCCTCGGGTTCCTCACCGGCCAGGTAGGCGGTGGCGGCCAGCGTCAGCGGCGCCGGCTGGCAGACCGCGATCACATGGGTGTCGGGGCCCAGATGCTTCATGTAGTCGACCAGGTAGAGGGTGTAATCCTCCACGTCGAACTTGCCGGCCGAGACCGGAATGTCACGCGCGTTATGCCAATCCGTCACGTAGAGTTCGCAATCGGGCAGCAGGCTGATCACCGTGGAACGAAGCAGAGTCGCATAATGGCCGGACATCGGCGCAACCAGCAGAACCTTGCGCGGCTTGGTCTTGCGCCCGGCGACCTTGAAATGGATCAGATCGCCGAAATCGCCCTCGACCGCGATTTCCTTGCTGACCAGGTGGTCCTTGCCGTCTTCGCAGGTGATAGAGCGGATGCCCCAGCTGGGTTTCACGACCATGCGCTGGAAAGTACGTTCCGTCACTTCGCCCCAGGCCGCCATCCACTGCAAGGCGGGGTTTGGCACCATCGAAAAAACCGGATAGGATGCAAGCGACAGGGCGGAGGCACCCAACCATTGGTTCGTGTTACGGAAAGTTTCCATAAGATCGTAGGTGGCCATGTAGCGCATGAGCGTTTCCTTTTATCTCCGCTGTCCCACCAGGTCCTGCCGTCACTATTTACCGGGCGCCGGCGACAACGCATCATAGAGTACCGCATTACGAATGCTGCACAGCAGCAAAGATAAGGGGGTTTTGTTGATATGACAACTAAAGAGGACATTGCTCTCGAAAATCTCGACCGGCTGAACGCCAACCTGGCGCGGGTTGAGGAGCTTTCTCAGAGGTTTATTAACGCGGTATCGCAGCGCAACCCGGCCAATCCGACTTTGAACGCGCCCGATCACGATGTGTTTCTGAACGCCGCGACGACCTATTGGGCCGAGATGGTGCAGAATCCGGCCAAGCTTTTCGAGAATCAGCTCGAATTCTGGGGCAAGTCGGTGAAGCACTATATCGAGGCGCAGCAGGCGCTGGCCAAGGGCACCTTCCAGGCGCCCGAGGACGAAACCGGCGACGACCGGCGGTTTTCCAACCCGCTGTGGAAGACGCACCCCTATTTCAACTTCGTCAAACAGCAATACATGCGCAACGCCGATGCGATCCGCAAAGCGGTGGGCGAATTGCAGGATCTCGACGAGACCGAGCGCAAGCGGCTGAACTACTTCGCCCAGCAGATCATCGACATGATGGCGCCGACCAATTTCCTGGGCACCAACCCCGACGCCTTGGAGAAGGCGGTGGAAACCGAGGGCGAAAGCCTGGTGCGGGGCCTGGAAAACCTGGTCGCGGACCTGGAGGCGAACCAGGGCGAAATGCTGGTCCGGCTGGCCGATGACAGCGCTTTCGAGCTGGGCCGCAACATCGCCACCACGCCGGGGCAGGTGGTCTATCGCAACCGGATGATGGAGCTGATCCAGTACAGTCCCGCTACCGAACAGGTCCACGCCACCCCGATCGTGATCTTCCCGCCCTGGATCAACAAGTTCTACATCCTCGACCTGAAGGCGCAGAACAGCCTGATCAAGTGGATCACCGAACAGGGCTACACACTGTATGTGGTCAGCTGGTTCAACCCCGATCGCAGCTATCGCGACATCGGGATGGAGCATTATATCGAGGAAGGCTTCCTCGAGGCGATCCGGGTGGCGAAGGAGATCACCGGCGAAAAGCAGGTCAACGCGGTGGGCTATTGCATCGCCGGGACAACGTTGCACCTGGTGCTGTCGCTGCTGAAGAAGCGCGGCGACAAGTCGATCAAGTCGGCCACCTTCTTCACCGCGCTGACCGATTTCAGCGACCAGGGCGAATTCACCCCGTTCCTGCAGAACGATTTCATCGACGGGATCGAGGTGGAGGTCGAAAAGCAGGGCATCCTGCGCGGCTTCATCATGGGCCGCACGATGAGCTTCCTGCGCTCCAACGACCTGATCTACAGCCCGGCGATCCGCAGCTACATGCTGGGCGAAGCGCCGCCCGCCTTTGATCTGCTCTATTGGAACGGCGACGGGGCGAACCTGCCGGGGCGGATGGTGATGCAGTATCTGCGCGGGTTGTGCCAGCGCAACGAATTCGTCGACGGCGGGTTCGAGTTGCTGGGCGAAAAGCTGCATGTCAGCGATGTCGACGTGCCGATCCTGGCGGTGACCTGCGAAAACGACCATATCGCGCGCTGGAAGGATTGCTATCGCGGCTTCCGGCAGACCAGTTCGAAGAACCGTACCTTCATCGTGTCGGAATCGGGCCACGTCGCCGGGATCGTGAATTCGCCGGCGAAGAACAAGTACGGCCATTACACCAATGACGACCTGAGCCAGGACGCCGAAGGCTGGATGGCAGGCGCCACCCGGCACGACGGCAGCTGGTGGCCGCGTTGGGAAGCCTGGCTGCGCAAGCGCTCGGGCAAGATGGTCCCGGCGCGCACCCCTGGTGATTCGGGTTACCCGGCGCTCGAACCGGCCCCGGGGACCTATGTGAAGGTCAAGGCAAACCACTGAAATCCCTGCACAACCCGAAATTCATTCTGCGGCGCAGCGAAATCACTTGATTTTCTGCGCTGCAGCATGCATATTGTTTGCAGATGCAGAAATGCCGGGCGGGGGTCCGGTTGCACAAAAGGATTTTGGAACAATGGCAAAAACTCAAGATTTCACCGCGATCATGAAAGACATGATGGGCGCGTTCCCGGTCGACACCAAGGCCGTTGAAGATGCATTCAAGACCCAGGCGGCCCTGAACGAAAAGCTGACCTCGGCAGCGCTGTCGGCGGCTGAAAAATCGTCGGAAATTTCCAGCAAGTGGACCAAGGACACCCTGGCCAAGCTGAGCGACGTCTCCAAGGTCAAGGACGAGCCGGCCGATTACGCCAAGGCGCTGAGCGATTTTGCTTCCGCTGCGGCCGAAACCGCTGCCGAAAACATGGCCGCCTTCGCCGAAATCGCCAAGAAACTGCAGACCGAAACCGTCGAACTGCTGATGGCTGCGGGCAAGGACATCACCGAAGAAGCATCGGCCGCGGTTCAGAAAGCCGCCAAGGACGCCACCGCAGCGGCCAAGAAAGCCGCAGCGAAGTAATCGTTAAGACCGCCGCATCACTCCTCCTCCCAATCAGATGCGTCGCGTAGGGCGGGCTTTAAGCCCGCCCTTTCTTTTTTTTCTGCGCTAGCATAAGCTTTTTCCGCAATGCTGCATTTTGGGAGGATCGCCCGTGGCTGACGAAAAAAAACCGCTGCTGATAAAGCGTTATGCCAGTCGCCGTTTGTACAACACCGAAACCAGCGACTATGTCACGCTGGAAGACATCGCGGGCTTCATCCGCGAAGGCCGCGAGGTGCAGATCGTCGATCTGAAATCGGGCGACGACCTGACCCGGCAATACCTGCTGCAGATCATCGCCGAACATGAAAGCCGCGGTGAAAACGTGCTGCCGGTCAATGTGCTGACCGACCTGGTGCGGACCTATACCACTCAGGCCGGATCGATGGTGCCGCAATTCCTGCAGATGTCCTTCGAGATGCTGCAGGAAGGTCAGTCCAAGATGATGGAAAACATGACCAAGGCCAATCCGATGCCCACCATGCCGGGTTTCGAGGCGCTGCAGGCCCAGCAGGAAGCCTTCCTGAAGGCGATGACCAGCGGGTTGTCCGGCGGCTGGAGCAGCCCGGAACCCGAAGCGTCCGCAAAGGCCGCGAAAGAGGGCGAGGACGAGGGCCTTGACGCGATCAAGGAACAGCTGGCCGCGCTGCAGGACAAGCTGAGCAAGATGAGCAAGTAACGCGATGGTGGACAGCCCCGGCCGGATCACGCTTTGGGGGGTCGAGGTGTTCGTCGCCACCGCCGAGGAAGGCAGCATTTCCGCCGCGGCGCGGCGGCTTGGCGCCAGCGCCTCGGCGGTGAGCCAGCAACTGACCAATCTCGAAGCCGCCATCGGCGCGACCCTGCTGATCCGCAACACGCGGCCCGTGGCGCTGACCCCGGCGGGCGAGATTTTCCGCCGCCGCGCCGGCACCATCCTGAACGAGGCGGCGCTGGCGCGCGCCGAACTGGCGATGGCCGATATGTCGGCGCTGACCCGGTTCCGGCTTGGCATGATCGAGGATTTCGAAACCGACGTGACGCCGCACCTGCTGACCAAGCTGGCCGGCGAAATGAAGGGCTGCCAGTTCCTGCTGGAAACCGGGGCCAGCCATCACCTCTATGACCAGCTCGACGCGCGGGCGTTGGACGTGATCGTCGCTGCCGACATGGGCGGTGAAACCGACTGGATGGAAGTCCACCCGCTGCTGTCCGAAGGCTTCGTCGTCGCCACCCCCAAGGGCGCGGTGGACCGCGGCCAGCCGTTGCTGCCGCAGCTGCAGGCGCTGCCGCTGGTGCATTACACCACCCGCCACCACATGGGCCGCATCCTGTCATCGCACCTGGCGCGGCAGAACCTGACGCTGGCGCACCGGTTCGAACTGGACAGCTACCACGCGATCCTGGCGCTGGTGGCGCAGGGGGCGGGCTGGACCATCCTGACGCCGCTGGCGCTGATGCGGGCGCGGCGCTTTGCCGATCAGCTCGACGTGTTCGAACTGCCCTTCGCGCCGCTGTCGCGGCGAATTTCTCTGGTGGCGCGCAAGGGCATCCTGCAGGACATGCCCGCGCGGGTGGCCGACGAATTGAAGCCGGTGCTGCAAAGCCACGTGGTCGAACCGGCGGTGCGCGCCTATCCGTTCATGGCGGATGTTCTGGAAATTTTGTGACCTGTCTGCCCGCAACGGGGCAGGGTGACGTTCGGGGAGGGTGAAAAGTCGCCGCCCTTCACCGCTCCCGGAACGCGCGTTTCAAACCGCTGTCCTCAGGTCCCGAAGGCGCGGCTGTTGCCCATCACGTCCTGCGCCGCCTTGATCAGCGCCTCGGCGATCACATCCAGTTCCGGCAGGGTCAGCCGGGCGGGCAGGCGGGCATCGCAGGCCTTCATCAGCATCGCCTTGGTCTGCGGCAAGGACGGCGCCTTGCCAAGGAATTCCCAGTTCCAGAAGGCGCGCGCATTGTCGGTGCTCAGCCCGAAAACCTGCACCTTCACCCCGCGCGCGGCCGAGGCATCCTGGAACGCCCGCACTTCGTCTTCTGCCATGCCGACCAGGTTGAACTGGATCGAATCCGGCGCGCGCTCTTCCGGGCCCAGCTTTTCGGGCACCTCGATCCAGGGCGACAGGTTCAGTTTCTCGGCGACGTAATCGTGGTTGCGCCGCCCGTCGGTGATCCGGCGCGGCACCTCGGCCAGCTGCGACCGCACGACGGCCGCAGACAGGTTGCCAAGGCGCAGGTTGTAGAGCGGCAGCTTGTTCTGCCAGCGGGCAAAGGCCGCCTGCAGCGCCTCGGCATCTTCCTCGTTGCGGGCCAGGTGCTTCTTCCAGTTATGCTCGTAAGCGCCCGACATGATGGTGGCCTGGGCCAGCACATCGGCGTCGTCGGTGACCAGGATGCCGCCCTCGCCGGAATTCAGCAGCTTGTAGCTCTGGAACGAAAAGCAGCCGATCTTGCCGATGGTGCCGATATTGCGCCCATGCCACTGGGTGCCCAGCGAATGCGCCGCGTCTTCGATCAGCGGTACGTTGCGTTCCTCGCACAGCTTCACGATGGCATCCATGTCCGAGGTATGGCCGCGCATATGGCTGATCATCACCGCGCTGATCGTATCGTCCAGCTTGGCGTCGAAATCGGCCATATCGATGCGGTAATTGTCGGCCACCTCGGCCAGCACCGGTACGCAATCGGCATGCACGATGGCCGAGGGCACCGCGGCGAAGGTGAAGGCCGGGATCAGCACCCGGGCTTCGCGCGGCAGGCCAAGCGCCTTCAGAGACAGGAACAAAGCCGCCGAACAGGACGACACCGCCAGCGCGTATTTGCTGCCCAGCATGTCTGCGAATTCGCGTTCCAGCAGCGACACCGGCGCGTTTTCCGGCGCGGTGTAGCGGAACAGGTCGCCCGATTGCAGCAGGCGTTCGATTTCGGCGCGGGCCGAGGCCGGGATCGGTTCGGCATCGTAAACATTGGGCGGCAATGTCATGTTTTCGGCTTTCCTGAATGTCTTCTTCGGTTTTTCTTAAAACCATTCTGAGCACAAGGAAAATGAAATTGCCATGACAAACCGCCCCGGTGGGGCGGTTTTGTTACTGTTTCTGTTGTTTAGTCGCTGCGCCTTACAGCCCCAGGCGGTCGCGCATCGCGTACCAGCTCATCGCCAGCACCAGGAGCGGCGAGCGCAGCGCCCGCCCGCCGGGGAAGCCGGGCGCGGGCAGCGCCGACATGGTGTCGAACCCTTCCGCATCGCCCTGGATCGCGCGCGCCATCAGCATGCCGCAATGGGTGGCGGTGCCCAGCCCGTGGCCGGAATAGCCCGAGGCGCTGAGGATATTCGGCCGCAGCCGCGCCACGAAGGGCAACCGCTTCATGGTGATCGCCAGGGTGCCGCCCCAGGCGTAATCGATCCGCACATCCTTCAGATGCGGATAGATCTCGCTCATCGGCTTGCGCACCGTCGCTTCGATGTCGCGCGGGAAGCGGTAGCCATAGCTTTCGCCACCACCGAACAGCAGCCGTTTATCGGCCGACAGGCGGAAGTAATTCACAACGAACTTGCTGTCGCATACCGCGATGTCGCGGCTTAGAACCTTGGCGGCGTCGTCGCCCAAAGGTTCGGTCGCCACCACGAAATTGTTGATCGGCATCACCCGCGCCGCCACCTTTTCGTTCAGCCCGCCCAGGTATCCGTTGCAGGCCAGAACGACATGATCGCAGGTAACCTGACCTTGCGCCGTTTTGACCACCGGCTTGGCACCTTCCTGCACCCCGGTCACCTCGGTCCGCTCGTAAATCCGCACCCCGGCCTTGGCGGCGGCGCGCGCCAGCCCGAGCGCGAAATTCAGCGGATGCAGATGCCCCGCGCCCATGTCCAGCAGCGCCCCGTCATAGGCGGGCGAGGGGCAGATGCCGGACCATTCTTCGGGCGTCAGTGCCGAAATCTGGTCATAGCCGTACTCGCGTTGCATATGCTCGGCATAGTCATGCAGGTGCTTGGTGTCGCTCTTGCCGAAACCGGTCCAGGCGATGCCGGGTTTCAGGTCGCACTCGATGCCGTGTTTCGCCACCAGGTCGCGCACCAGTTGCTTGGCTTCCTCGCCCAGGTCCCACAGCCGGTGCGCATCCTCGCGCCCGAACATCGCCTCCAGCTCCTCCTGGTCGCGGCGCTGGCCGCTGCCCAGCTGGCCGCCATTGCGCCCCGAGGCGCCGAAACCGACCCGGTGCGCCTCCAGCAACACCACTTTGAGCCCGGCCTCGGCCAGGTGCAGCGCCGCTGACAACCCGGTGTACCCGGCCCCCACCACACAGACATCCGCCCGCGTCTCGCCCTTCAGCTCCGCAAAGGGCTCCAACGCATTTGCCGTCGCGGCGTACCAGCTCGCCGGATATTCGCCCTTGCGGTCGTTCGAATACAGCAGGTTCATCGCCAGCCCTTCTTCTGTTCAAAAATATCCCGGGGGAGTCGTTGAAAATCCTGAGGATTTTCAACGGCGGGGGCAGAGCCCCCTAGCCGCGCCGCAAGGCGCGGCTTCCCTTCACGCATCAGACGTTCAGCAGCAGATGCTCGCGTTCCCACGGGCTGATCACCTGCAGGAATTCCTCGTATTCGGTCCGCTTGATGATCGAATAGACCCGGGCGAATTCCGGGTGCAGCACCTGGTGCAGCGCCTCGGCCTCCTCGAACAGGTCCAACGCCTCGCCCATCACCCGGGGCAGCTCGGTCTCGTCCTCGTAAGCGTCGCCTTTGAAGCTGGGACCAGCGCGCTTTTCCTCCATCAGGCCCAGGTAGCCGCAGGCCAGCGAGGCCGCGATGCCCAGGTAGGGATTGCAATCCATCCCCGCCAGCCGGTTTTCCACCCGCCGCGACGCGGGGCCCGAGATCGGGATGCGGATGCCTGTGGTGCGGTTGTCGCGGCCCCAGGCCAGGTTGATCGGGGCGGCGTGATCGCGCACGTAGCGGCGATAGGAATTGACGTAGGGCGCCAGCATCGCCACCGCCGAAGGAAGGTAGTTCTGCAAGCCGCCGATGAAGTGGAAAAACGCGTCCGTCTCGCCGCCCTGCGGGCCGGAAAACAGGTTGCCGCCGGTTTCCATGTCGATCACCGAATGGTGGATATGCATGGCGCTGCCCGGTTCCTCGGCGATCGGTTTCGCCATGAAGGTGGCGAAACAATCGTGGCGCAAAGCCGCCTCGCGGATCAGCCGCTTGAAGTAGAACACCTCGTCGGCCAGCTTCACCGGGTCGCCGTGGCGCAGGTTGATCTCCAACTGCCCGGCGCCGCCTTCCTGGGTGATGCCGTCGATCTCGAACCCCTGGGCCTCGGCGAAATCGTAGATGTCGTCGATCACGGGGCCGAATTCGTCCACCGCAGTCATCGAATAGGCCTGACGCGCCGCGGCGGGGCGGCCCGAGCGGCCCATCATCGGCTGGATCGTCTGCGCCGGGTCGGTGTTCTTGGCGACCAGGTAGAATTCCATTTCCGGCGCGACCACCGGATCCCAGCCCTGCTTGTGGTACAGGTCCACCACCCGTTTCAGCACGTTGCGCGGGGCGAAGGGGATCGGGTTGTTCTTGCGGTCATAGGCGTCATGGATCACCTGCAGCGTCCAGTCGCCGGTCCAGGGCGCGGCGGTGGCGGTTTCCATGTCCGGGCGCAGGATCATATCGCGTTCGATGAACCCCTCGTCGCCCGCCGCTTCGCCCCAGTCGCCGGTGATGGTCTGGTAGAAGATCGAGTCGGGCAGGTGGAAGTAATCCTGCTTGGCGAATTTAGACGCCGGCACCGCCTTGCCGCGGGCAATCCCGGGCAGGTCGGAAACGATACATTCGACCTCGTCCAGACGGCGGCCTTCGAGATAGGCCTGTGCGGCCTCGGGCAGGCCCTGTATGAAATCATTCATCGGATTTTCCTTTGAAAAAAGCCGCCATGCGGTCGCCGAATTCGCGGTCGTGCACCGGCCGGTCACCCTGTTTTCCGATCTCTTCGATCATTGCCTCGGGCAATACGCCCGGCGCGCGGTGTTCCAGCAGACCCTCGATCATCCGGGCGGTGAATTCGGGATGCGGCTGCACGGTCATGATCGTGTCGCCGTACAGCAGCCCGGCATTGGCGCAGAAATCGTTGCTGGCGATCACCTCGGCGCCTTCCGGCGCCTCGACCACCTGGTCCTGGTGCCAGGCGTTCAGCACCATCTGCTTGCCGCCGAAATCGTATTCCTGTGCGCCCGCGGCCCAGCCGCCCTGGAATTTCTCGACCTTGCCGCCAAGCGCCTGGGCGATGATCTGATGGCCGAAGCAGACGCCGATCATCGGCTGGCCCGCATCGCGGACCTTGCGGATGAAGTCTTCCAGCGGCGGGATCCAGTCGTGGGGTTCGTACACGCCGTGTTTCGATCCGGTGATCAGCCAGCCGTCGGCCGCATCGGTCGAGGCGGGGAAGTCACCGTCCACCACGTTGAAGGTTTCGAATTCAAAGCCGTGCCCCTCCAACAGGGTGGCGAACATGCGGGCGTAATCGCCCAGTTCGTCTTTCACCTCGTCGGGGGCATGGCCGGTTTGCAGGATGCCGATTTTCATGGGTCACCAAAGTGTCAGTTGGCTGCGAAAGCAAAGGTAAGTGGAGCGGGAGGTTGCGGCAAGGGGGCTAAGCGCCCCCTCAGACCGTGTCGAGGTAGATCTCCACCCGTTCCGCCGGCGTCAGTTCGCCCATGTAATGCAATTCCTGCCGCTTGGTCAGGATGAAGTTCTGGATCAGTTCGGGCGCGAAGATGCGCTTGATCGCCTCGCTTTGCTCGAAGGCGTCGATCGCCGCGCCCCAGGTGTCGGGCACCTGCGGCAGCTCCAGCGCATAGGCGTTGCCGGTGATCGGTTCGACCGGTTCGATCCCGTCCTCGATCCCGTTCAGCGCCGCGCCCAGGATCACCGCCAGCATCAGGTAGGGGTTCACGTCGCCCCCCGCCAGCCGGTGTTCGATCCGCCGCGCCTTGTGGCTGCCCGAAGGAATACGGATCGCCGAGGTGCGGTTTTCATAGGCCCAGCAGATGCCGGTCGGCGCATGGGCGCCGGGCACCATGCGGTCGTAGCTGTTCCAATGCGGTGCAAAGATCAGCGTGCTGTCGGCCATCGCGTTCAGGCAGCCCGCCACCGCGTGGCGCAGCGCGTCGGTGCCTTTCGGGCCGCCATCGTCGAAGATGTTGTTGCCGTCCTCGTCCAGCACCGAAAAATGGGTGTGCAGGCCGGACCCGGCGTAATCCTCGTAAGGCTTGGCCATGAAGCTGGCGGCAAAGCCGTGGCTGCGCGCCAGCCCCTTGACCAGCATCTTGAACAGCCAGGCATCGTCGGCCGCGCGCAGCGCGTCGTCGCAATGCATCAGGTTGATCTCGAACTGGCCCAGCCCCGCCTCGGAAATCGCGGTGTCGGCGGGAATGTCCATTTCCTCGCAGGCGTCGTAGAGGTCGGTGAAGAAACTGTCGAAGGCGTCCAGCGCCCGGATCGACATGGTTTCAGCGGCCTTGCGGCGCTTGCCCGAGCGGGGGCTGACCGGCACCTGCAGGTTGCGGCCCGAGTCGTCGATCAGGAAGAATTCCAGCTCAACCGCGACCACCGGGGTCAGGCCGCGCTGCTTGTAGCGTTTCAGCACCGCGTTCAGCGCCTGGCGCGGATCGGCCTCATAGGGTTTGCCGTCTTCGCGGAACATCCAGATCGGCAGCAGCGCGGTCGGCGCCGACAGCCAGGGCATCGGGATGAAGCCGCGCTCGGTCGGTTTCAGCACGCCGTCGCGGTCGCCGGATTCGAACACCAGCGGGCTGTCGTCGATATCTTCGCCCCAGATGTCCAGGTTGAGCACCGAGTAGGGGAAGCGGGTGCCGTCTTCGACCACCTTGTCGGCGAAGCGGGCCGGGACGCGCTTGCCGCGCGGCTGCCCGTTCAGGTCGGCGGCAGCCACACGGATCGTGCGCACTTCCGGGTGCTTTCTGAGCCAGTCTTTCATATTCATCTTCATACGCCTGATGAGGCCGTGCCCGTACGGGAAACGCAAGCCCGGGTTTTGGGGCGTTTGCGCGTCAGGTCCATGCCCTTGGTCCTTGTTATTTGATCAAAATATATGTGCGGGGTTGTAGCCAGTTCACTGGAAAGAAAATCCAGTCAAACCATCACCCAAATATTTTGATCAAATATCGTTTACTACCGGATCAAGTTCGGACGCAAGCGAATTTTTCGGCGTACACCCTGCGGCAGGTGCCGGTTCAGGCGCCGGTTCACCAGCCCGAACAGCGTCACCACGATCAGCGTCAGCAGCACGAAATACATCGCCAGAATCGGGTAGGGGATGAACGGGTTGAAGGTCTTGTCGGCGAAATAGCTGGCGTAATAGAGCGCATCGCCCTTCTGCCGCCAGGCCGGGAAGCCGGAAAAGAACACCAGCGTGGTGGCGTGGAACAGGAAGATCGCTTCGTTGGTATAGGCGGGCCAGGCCAGCCGCAGCATGGTGGGCCAGGTGATCTTGCGGAACTTCTTCCAGCCGGAAAAGCCGTAGGCGTCGGCGGCTTCCAGATCGCCCTTGGGCACCGAACGCAGCGCGCCGTAGAAAATCTCGCCCGAATAGGCGGCGGTGTTGAAGAACAGCGTCACCAGCGCCCCCAGCCAGGCGGCGGTGAAGGGGGCGAAGACGGGCGACAGCTTCTTCAGGCTGAGGAACAGGAAATAGGCGAAGAAGAACTGGATGAAGAGAGGCGAGCCGCGGAAGATGAAGATGAACCATTCGGCGGGTTTGCGCAGCAGTCTGTTGTCGGAATTCTTGCCAAGCGCCAGGGCGGTGGCCAGGAAGAACCCGGCCAGCAACGCGACGACGCCGAAATAGACGTTCCAGATCATCCCTGATCCGATCAGGGTGAATTGCTGGCACAGGGTGAAGTCTTCCTTCGGCAGCAGCCTCTCGCCGATGCCGATGGACCGCAGGGCGTAATCCTGAATGGTGATCCAGCAGCTCATGCCTTGGCCTTTCTCTGCTTTTCACCAGCCAGCGTCGCCTGACCGTGGCTGAGGCGGACCATCAGCTTTTCCAGAACCACCTCGGAGAATTTGGTGAACAGCAGGTAGAAGACCAGCAGCGCCAGGAAATACCACATGCGCCAGTCGCCATGGGGGTAATCGGTGAACTTGGCGGTTTTCGACCCGCCCAGTTCGCGGGCCCAGTACACGATGTCTTCGACGCCCAGCAGGAACAGCAGCGGCGTGGCCTTGATCAGCACCATCCACAGGTTCGACAGGCCGGGCAGGGCATAGACCCACATCTGCGGCACCAGGATGCGCCAGAACGCCTGCCGGTGGGACATGCCATAGGCTTCGGCGGTTTCCATCTGGGCGCGGGGCACGGCGCGCATCGCGCCGAAAAGGACGTTGGCGGCAAAGGCGCCGAAGACGATGGCGAAGGTGATCACGGCCAGGCCGAAACCGTACACTTCATGCACCCATTGCGCGGCAGAGGACAGCGGCATCTTGGCCTCGGCGCAGACCACGAAATCGTTGCCCTGGCGGATCGGGTCGGTCCAGTCGGGGCACAGGGCCTTGTGGCGCAGCCACTCGATCGCCTGGTCGAAGGCGATCACGAAGAACAGGAAAAAGGCGATGTCGGGCACGCCGCGCACGATCGCGATATAGGCCTTGCCAAGCCAAGAGACGGGCAGGATGCGCGACCGCGCCGCCATCGCGCCACCGAAACCGAAGGCCAGCGCCACCGGAGCGGTGATCGCCAGCAGCAGCAGCACCGTCCCGAAGGAGGTGTAGAAGGACATGTGCTTGCCGGTGGTGAGATAGCACGAAAGCCAGGTCAGGCCGGAAAGCGTGTCGGGATCTGCGCAATAGCTGAAAATGGCGGGCCTCGTCGGGGCTGCGATGCGGGAATTCTAATTTGGGGAAGGGTGAAAGGGGGGAAGGGCGCGCCTTCCCCCCAAGGAACGGGCGCTTAGAAGGTTGCGCCGATTTCCCACTTTTCGATCAGCGCGTTCAGGCTGCCATCGTCTTTCATCGACTGGATGGCGGCGTCGAACTTGGCTTTCAGTTCGCCGTCGCTTTCGCGGATGCCCATGCCGACACCGCCGCCGATCAGCTCTTCCTGCGACAGCAGCATCAGGTCGGCGTCTTCGTCGGCGATCGGGGCCAGGTAGGTCTTGTCGGCCAGCACCGCGTCGGCTTCGCCGTTGCGCACGGCTGCGATGGTTTCATCGGGGGTGGCGAATTCCACCAGGGTCGCGCCCGAGGCGGCGACGAAAGCGGCCTGGATGGTGCCGGTCTGCGCCGCGATCACCGCGCCTTTCAGATCGACATCTTCCGACATCGCCAGGTAGGCCGACGGATCGGGCTGGGTGTAGTTCTGGGTGAAGTCGATCACCTCTTCGCGTTCGGCGGTGATCGACATGCCGGCGATGATGGTGTCGTAGTTGCCCGAAACCAGGTTCGGAATGATCGAATCCCATTCGTTGGTGACCCATTCGCAGGTCAGTTCGGCGCGCTTGCACAGCTCGTCGCCCAGTTCGCGCTCGAACCCGTCCACTTCGCCGCTGTCGTTGATGAAGTTATACGGAGGGTAGGCGCCCTCGGTGCCCATGCGGATGGTGCCGGCCATTGCCATGCCTGCGGTCAGGGCCAGGGCGGCGGTGGTGATAATCAGGTTTTTCATAGAATGCTCCCGTTAGGTTTTCGTTTTGATTAGCTGGCCCGCGCCCCTGCCTCAGGCATGGACGGTGGCCGAAAGGAACTGTTTCAGCCGCTCGCTTTCCGGCGCACCGAAAAGCTGGGCGGGCGGGCCTTGTTCCTCGATCAGGCCCTGATGCAGGAACACGACATGGCTGGAAATGTCCGAAGCCATTTTCATGTCATGGGTCACGATCAGCATGGTGCGGCCCTCGGCGGCCAGGTCGCGGATCACCTTGATCACTTCCTGTTCCAGTTCCGGGTCCAGCGCCGAGGTCGGTTCGTCGAACAGCAGCGCCTCGGGTTCCATGCACAGCGCCCGGGCGATCGCCGCGCGCTGCTGCTGGCCGCCGGACAGCTGCGCCGGGTAGGCATCGCATTTGTCGCCGATGCCGACCTTGTCGAGGTAACGGCGCGCGGCCTGTTCCACCTCGTCCCGGTCGCGGCCCAGCACCGTCACCGGCGCTTCCATCACGTTTTGCAGGATGGTCATATGGGCCCACAGGTTGAACTGTTGGAACACCATCGACAGGTTGGTGCGGATGCGCAGCACCTGTTTCGGATCGGCCGGCTGCCGGTGCAGCCCCGTGCCCTTCCATTTCACCGGTTCGCCCTTGAACAGGATGTCGCCCTGCTGGCTGTCTTCCAGCAGGTTGGCGCAGCGCAGGATGGTGGATTTGCCCGATCCCGACGACCCGATCAGCGATACGACGTCGCCCTTATGCGCGGTGATATCGACGCCCTTGATCACCTCAAGCGCGCCGTAGGCCTTGTGAAG
This sequence comes from Thalassovita mangrovi, assembly GCF_009857745.1. Classification (GTDB taxonomy): domain Bacteria; phylum Pseudomonadota; class Alphaproteobacteria; order Rhodobacterales; family Rhodobacteraceae; genus Thalassobius; species Thalassobius mangrovi. Next base: position 70,346 of record NZ_WWEN01000006.1, on the reverse strand, counting down.
GCCGCGGATTTCAATGACTGGATCCTGGTCCGACAAGTGCGTCCCTATGTGTTCTGTCCCTGTTTGATCGACAGAATAGGACCGAAAAAAACAATCTGTGCAACTTGCAATTCGGCGAATCTGCCCGGGAATCGGTCAAATTGACCCTGGGTCATCCGCAATTTGACACCTGGGTGATCAATCGAAGGGCGGGAGTCAGAGGGCTTTTTCCACCCTTTGGCGGGCCAGCGCGCTGTCGCGGTCGTTGATGCCCAGCAGGTTGGACACCATCCGCAGCAGCGAGTCTTCCTGTGCGTCGCGCGCCCCGTCGGCCAGAACCACCGACCACAGCGCCTCGATCACGCCGATCCGGTCCTCATAGGCCACCGCCTCCTTGATCGCGCGGGTGAAGCGCACGGTGTCGGGCGCTTCGGTCTCCAGCGCTTCGGCTTCGTGACGCAGCGCCACGGCCGCTTCGGGGACCAGCCCGAAACGGGTGCAGACGATCCGGTCGATCCGGTGGATTTCTTCGGGATCGTAATGGCCATCGGAGCGGGCGACGCGGACCAGCAGAGCGGTCAGCGCCAGGCGGGCGTCGTCGTCATTGAGGGGGGCGGGGGCGGGCTGTACCAGCCGTTTCAGGAAATCTGCAAACATGATTGGCATATAAGACGGTTTTCCCGCCGCGCCAATTCACAATTCAGCGCGCTTGTTTCGCGCGGGTCCGGGCGGTCAGGTTGTCGGCCTCGCTCAGACCCAGGGCATGCTGTGCGCGGGTCACGATTTCGGTCTGCTCGGGGCTTTGCTTGCCATCGGCCAGAACCACCTGCCACATCGCCTCCAGCGCCTGCAGCCGGTCGTCGAAATCGACCCCTTCGCGGATCAGTTCGGCAAAGATTTCGGTCGGCGGCGCCCGCTTTTCCAGCTTTTCGCAGGTGGCGCGCATCTTCGCCGCATCAACCGGGGACAGGTCATGAATCTTCGCCAGGAGCCGGTCGATGCGGCGGATTTCCTCGACCCGGTAGCTGAGATTGGATTTCGCCACCCGCACCAGAAGCGCACCAAGCGCCATCGCCGCATCCGGTTCGGGCAGCGTTTCTTCATGCCGGTGCCCGGTCAGGGCGCTGAGCAGGTTGGCGAACATATCCACAGCTTATCCCAAGGCGGGCAAAACCGTGAAAGGAAAATGACATCCGACATGGGGAAGGAGTGTCGCAGCCCGAAAACGGGCCGCGCAGGGGTGGGGCGGGTCAGCCGTCGTAGCCGGCGACGATCACCAGGTCGCCTTGCGATACCGGATCGCGCAGCGCTTTCGCCTTCTGGTAGCCTTCCGATTCGTAGCAGGCGACCGCCGCTTCGTAGCTGGGGAATTCGATCACCACGGTGCGGCCGCGCACCTGGCCTTCGCGGATTTCCTGATCGCCGCCCCGGACGATGAATTTTGCCCCGTATTCGGCGAAGGGCGCGGCATTGGCGCGCTTGTAGTTTTCATAGACGTCCGGGTCGTCGACATCGACATGCGCCACCCAATAGGCTTTGGTCATTTCGCTCTCTCCTCCATGCGGGGCCTCTAGTGGCCAATTGGCGGGGACGTTGGCGCGAATTGCGGTAAAAGGAAAGGGCGAAACGAATTTTACTCTAAGTCGCGCGGTTGTTCACGAATTCGCCCTTTTTGCACCCAAGTTTTTCCCGGATGCGCTGCTTGATTACGATCCGACAAGGGCACACAGCGGTGACTTGGCAGGAGAGAGCCATGGCAGGCATAGGGATCGTGAATTTGAAACGTCCAGCATTGATCCGGCGCCCGGTGGTGAAAAAGCGCCCGGCGCTGTCGCTGCGTACGACCGCGCGGTCGGGCGCGGTCAAGGCCCCGGCGCTGCAGAAGCAACGGATCGCCGGGAATATCGATGCGATCCGCAACGCGGCGCTGGCCTTCGACTGGGATAACGGCGATCTGCGCGAACTGGGCTGGTTGATGTCGACCCTGGGGCTCGACCTGGCCACGGCGCTGCAGGTGTTCCTGAACGCCGATCCCGCGCGGTTCAATTACCTTCACCGCGATGAGGTGCCGCTGGAGCATACCGCCCGGGTCGCGGCGCTGGATTGCCTGCATATGAAGATCGGCTACGGCTTCTACCTGCCGCATCCCGAATTCGGGCTGGCGCCGGTGCGGGCCGATGCGGTGCGCTGGATCGACCAGCAGCGATCCGATGCCGCGCGCGGCGTGCAGGGCCGTTGGCGGTTCGACGAGGATCATTTTGAAGCGATTTCCGACGACAGCCCGCGCACCCTGGTGATGACGCCGAATATCGGCCGGAAAACCGCCCTGTGGCGCACCCTGTTCGAACCGATGTGGAAACGCGGCTGAGCATTGAACGGCAGGGAGGGGGTAAGCAGCCTCGCTTGCGGAAAACTCAGCCTGTCGAGCGGCCCATGGACGCGCGCCTGACCGTAAGCCGGCGGGCGCGCGTTAAATATTTCGGCTCAGACCAGCCGCGAGGTTTCCACTGCGGCGCGGACGAAATCAGCGAACAGTGGATGCGGATCGAAGGGTTTCGATTTCAGTTCCGGGTGGAACTGAACCCCGATGAACCACGGGTGATCCTTCCATTCGACGATTTCCGGCAGCCGCCCGTCCGGCGACATGCCCGAGAAGTTCAGCCCGCAGGCTTCCAGCTTGTCGCGATACTTGATGTCGACCTCATAGCGGTGACGGTGGCGTTCGTCGATCTCGGTCGCGTGATAGACCTCGGCCACCTTCGATCCTGCCGTCAGCGCCGCGTGATAGGCGCCCAGCCGCATCGTGCCGCCCTTGGCGTCATCCGCCTTGCGCTGCACCTTGGCGTTGCCCTGAACCCATTCCTTCAGGTGATACACCACGGGTTCGAAACGCTTCTTGCCGGCCTCGTGGTCGAATTCCTCGGACCCGGCGGTGGTGATGCCGGCCACGTTGCGGGCCGCTTCGATCACCGCCATCTGCATGCCAAGGCAGATGCCCAGGTAAGGCACCTTGCGTTCGCGGGCGAATTGCGCCGCCTTGATCTTGCCCTCGGTGCCGCGTTCGCCAAAACCGCCGGGCACCAGGATCGCGTGGAAGCCTTCCAGGTAGGGCGCGGGATCTTCGTTGTCGAAAATCTCGGCATCGACCCATTCGACGTTCACCTTGACCCGGTTGGCCATGCCGCCATGGGTCAGGGCCTCCTTGATCGACTTGTAGGCGTCTTCCAGCTGCACGTATTTGCCGACGATGGCGATGTTGACCTCGCCGTCGGTGTTGTGGATGCGGTCGACCACGTCGTCCCATTTGCTCAGGTCGGGGCGCGGCGCGGGGGCGATGCCGAACGCGTCCAGAACCGCCTGGTCCAGCCCTTCGCGGTGATAGGCCAGCGGCGCCTCGTAGATCGATTTCAGGTCATAGGCGGCGACCACGGCCTCTTTCCGGACATTACAGAACAGCGCGATCTTTTCGCGTTCCTTTTCCGGGATCAGCTGTTCCGACCGGCAGACCAGGATATCGGGCGCGATGCCGATCGACTGCAGTTCCTTGACGCTGTGCTGGGTCGGCTTGGTCTTCAGCTCGCCGCTGGCCGCCAGGTAGGGCAGCAGGGTCAGGTGCATGAAGATGCACTGGCCGCGCGGCTTGTCATGGCTGAACTGGCGGATCGCTTCGAAGAAGGGCAGGCCCTCGATATCGCCGACGGTGCCGCCGATTTCGCAGAGCATGAAATCGACCTCATCCTCGCCGATCGAGATAAAATCCTTGATCTCGTTGGTGACGTGGGGAACCACCTGGATCGTCTTGCCCAGGTAATCGCCGCGCCGTTCGCGTTCCAGCACGTTGGAATAGATCCGCCCCGAAGAAACCGAGTCGGTCATCCGCGCCGGTACCCCGGTGAAACGTTCGTAATGGCCCAGGTCCAGGTCGGTTTCGGCGCCGTCATCGGTGACGAACACCTCGCCATGTTCGAAAGGGCTCATCGTGCCCGGATCGACGTTCAGATACGGGTCGAGTTTGCGCAGCCGCACGGAATACCCACGGGCCTGCAGCAAAGACCCCAGAGCGGCCGAGGCAAGCCCCTTGCCGAGAGAGGAAACAACACCGCCGGTGATGAAGATGAAACGCGCCATATGTTCGGCAACCCCCGTGATTTCCAACTGGCGTTCACACGCCAATAACCAAGCCCCTACGGTCGTGAAAAACCGTAGCACCACGGGACTCAAGCAATACTAGATTCGCAGAATTATAGCAAGACGACCGCTAGATGCAGTTGCGGTCTTCTTGCCTGTCTCAATCGGTTGTGGTCAGTCGGCGCGCGGAACCAGCGGCGCATTGTCACCGGCCGAAGGCGGCAGCAGATCGTTGCCCGCAGCAGGTGCGGTGGTGTCGCCGGTTTCCTCGGTGGCCGTCGCACCGGTGCCGACGCGGTCAAGCACCGAACCGCCCGCCGATTTTTCAGCGGCGATGATCGTCAGCGTGATCGAGGTGCAGATGAAGCCAATGGCCAGCACCCAGGTGATTTTGCCCAATGCGGTGGCTGCCGCGCGGCCCGTCACGGCACCGCCGCCGCCGCCCATGCCCAGACCGCCGCCTTCCGACCGTTGCATCAGCACGACACCGATCAGCGCCAGCGCCAGAAGAAGGTGGATGATGAGAACGACGTTTTCCATGGAGCAGCCTTCGGATTGGTTCGATGCGGCTACTTAAGGTCTATATCGGGACGGCGCAACCCCGAAGGGCGTGGGGCAGGGGGGATTTTGCCGGGGTGGTTCTATTCTTCCACATCGTCCATATCGTACTGGCCCGACAGCATCCGCCGGATATGGCTCCAACTCAGCCCGACGCCCAGCACCACCGACAGCGCGAACAGCCCGATCCAGGTGTTCACCGTCGGGTTTTCCAGGTCCAGCAGCCCATAATCATACAGCACCCAGATCAGCGCCGCGATCACCGCCAGGATCAGGAACATGCCGAATCCGCCGATCGAGCGCAGGGTGGCGCGCAGATAGATGATGTAGCCGATCAGCAGCAAAAGCCCCAACAGCACCGCCATCGGCGTCTGGTCGCTGTAATGCTGCACCGCCCAGGATGTGTAATTCCATTCCGTCGGATTGAACGTGGCCGCCAGCAATACGAAAGCCACTAACCAACGCAGCAGTAATCCCATGTTGTCCCCCATGCGAACCCTCGCGCATTAACCATGGATTACGCAATCTGTCGCGTCCGGTCCAGTGCCGGGGCGAATTTCCGGTTTCCCTGCCCCGGCAGGGGATATATATGGGCGCGGGTTTGATCCAATTTCAAAAGGAGCCAGCAATGGCAAACGTCGTCGTGGTCGGCGCCCAGTGGGGCGATGAAGGCAAAGGCAAGATCGTGGACTGGCTGTCGGAACGCGCCGACGTGATCGCGCGGTTCCAGGGCGGCCACAACGCCGGCCATACCCTGGTGATCGACGGTGAAGTCTACAAGCTGCACGCGCTGCCCTCGGGCGTGGTGCGCGGCGGCAAGCTTTCGGTGATCGGCAACGGCGTGGTGCTGGACCCGTGGCACCTGCTGAAGGAAATCGAAACGATCCGCGCCCAGGGCGTCGACATCAATCCCGACACCCTGATGATCGCGGAAAACACCCCGCTGATCCTGCCGTTCCACGGCGAACTGGACCGGGCGCGGGAAAACCAGAATTCGGTCGCCAAGATCGGCACCACCGGCCGCGGCATCGGCCCGTGCTACGAAGACAAGGTCGGCCGCCGGGTGATCCGGGTTGCCGATCTGGCCGATGACGCGACGCTGGAACTGCGCGTCGACCGCGCGCTGGTGCATCACAACGCGCTGCGCAAGGGGTTGGGGCTGCCGGAAATCGACCGTGACGGCCTGATCGCGCAGCTCAAGGAAATCGCGCCCGAGATCCTGAAATATGCCGGACCCGTCTGGAAGGTGATGAACGAAAAGCGCAAGGCGGGCAAACGCATCCTGTTCGAGGGCGCCCAGGGCGCGTTGCTGGATATCGATTTCGGCACCTATCCCTACGTGACCTCGTCCAACGTGATTTCCGGTCAGGCCGCCACCGGCACCGGTATCGGCCCGGGGTCGATCGATTACGTGCTGGGCATCGTCAAGGCCTACACCACCCGGGTGGGCGAAGGCCCGTTCCCGACCGAACTGCTGGACGATGACGGCCAGCGCCTGGGGGAACGCGGCCACGAATTCGGCACCACCACCGGGCGCAAGCGCCGCTGCGGCTGGTTCGACGCAGCCCTGGTGCGCCAGACCTGCGCCACCAGCGGAGTCAACGGCATTTCGCTGACCAAGCTCGACGTGCTGGACGGGTTCGACACGCTGAAGATCTGCGTCGGTTATGAACTCGACGGCGAAACGCTCGACTACCTGCCCACCGCCGCCGATGCGCAGGCCCGCTGCACCCCGGTTTACGAGGAAATGCCCGGCTGGTCCGAATCGACCGAAGGCGCACGCAGCTGGAACGACCTGCCGGCCAACGCGATCAAATACGTCAAGCGGGTGGAAGAGCTGATCGACTGCCCGGTGGCGCTGCTGTCGACTTCGCCGGAACGCGACGACACCATCCTCGTCACCGATCCCTTCGCTGACTGATGGCGCTGTCCTACAAAGCCCGCCGCCGCTGGTCGCTGGTGATCCTGCTGATCGGTCTGCCCGCCTATATCGTGGCGGCGATCAGCGTGGTGAACCTGTTCGACCGGCCGGCGATCTGGCTGGAACTGCTGATCTATGTGGGCTTGGGCATCGTCTGGGCGTTGCCGTTCAAATTCGTCTTCAAAGGGGTCGGCCAGGCCGACCCCGACGCGCCGCAGGATGACGGCGACGCCTGAGACGTAACTTTCTTCAGAAGAAATCCAGACCTGGACCAAGAACCGGGTCAGCGCCAGTCCGGTCCCCGGGCTGGCGTTTTGCCGTCTGATGTCCTGACAGATTCCCACAGCCCCCAAACGGAAACCACCCGCAACCGGACGCACCGAGCCGCTGCTTCACATCGATCCAAATATGCCGTGGGAAAGTGGCATCCCGTAGGGGAATCGAACCCCTCTTTCCAGGTTGAAAACCTGGCGTCCTAACCGATAGACGAACGGGACACTCTGTAGTGTGGAGCGCTTTTAGGCAAAGCGCTTTTGTAGATCAAGAGCGAAAATGTGCCCTTTGTCGCAATTTTTTCCGAACGCGCATCGCGGCGCCGAAACGCCGCGGGCGCGCCCGGAAAATTGGGTCAGAGCGCCTTGCCGTCGAAATCCGCAGCGGAATGGCGTTCGGGCACCTGTTCGGATTCGTCGCCCGAAAGCCGGTTGACCATGACCCCGCGTTTGACCGCCGGACGCGCCGCGATCTTTTCGGCCCAGGCCTGCACATGGGTGTATCCGTCCGCGTCGAGGAATTCGGCCGCGTCCTTGTAGGTCTTGTTGCGCACCAGCTGGCCATACCAGGGCCAGATCGCGATATCGGCGATGGTATAGTCATCCCCGGCGATATAGGGCCGCTCGGCCAGTTGCCGGTCCAGCACGTCGAGCTGGCGCTTGACCTCCATCGCGTAGCGGTTGATCGGGTATTCGAATTTTTCCGGCGCATAGGCAAAGAAATGGCCGAAGCCGCCGCCCAGGAAGGGCGCGCTGCCCATCTGCCAGAACAGCCAGTTCAGCGCCTCGGTCCGCACCGGGCCTTCGGCGGGCAGGAAGGCGCGGAACTTGTCGGCAAGGTGCAGCAGCATCGAGCCGCTTTCGAACAGCCGCAGCGGTTCGTCGCCGCTCAGGTCCAGCAGGGCGGGGATCTTGGAGTTGGGGTTCACCTCGACGAATCCCGACCCGAATTGCATGCCGTCGCCGATCTTGATCGGCCAGGCGTCGTATTCGGCGCCCTCATGCCCGGCTTCCAGCAGTTCCTCGAACATCACGGTAACCTTGACGCCGTTCGGCGTGGCCAGCGAATAGAGCTGGAAATCATGCTCGCCGCGCGGCAGTTCGGCATCATGCGTGGCCCCGGCGACGGGGCGGTTGATGCTGGCGAACGTGCCGCCGCTTTCCTGTTCCCAGGTCCAGACCTTGGGGGGCGTGTATTGGATGGTCATTTGGTCACCTAATTCTGCGGGGTCGAAGGAGGGCGCGCGGCCCGAACCCCTGATATAAAGGTCGTCCCGGATTTGTCACTTCTTCCCGGCCGCATGAGGGCTGTGCATTTGCGCAGGGCGCAAATCGGACGGCCCGATAACTGCGGGTTTCTGGTCGATATTCGATGCCGGGGGAAAGTGGCATCCCGTAGGGGAATCGAACCCCTCTTTCCAGGTTGAAAACCTGGCGTCCTAACCGATAGACGAACGGGACACTCTGTAGTGTGGGGCGTACTTAGGCAAAGCCCGCCGTTACCGCAAGAGGAAAATTCACTTTTCGTGACGGAATTTTTACACCCGGCCCGAACCAGCCTCGGCGGCGTCTTCCAGCCGCAGCTGAACCGATTGCCGGCCGCCCCAGCTGTTGATTTCCAACCGCCCGGCCAGGTGGAAACGCGCACCGCCATGTTCCGACAGGCGCGGCCCCAGCGGGCCGTCGAAGGCGCCGAAACAGATCGCGTCGATCCGCGCGCCCATGCCATCACCGAAGCTGATTTTCAGATGCGATTCCCCGACCCGTTTGGCGAAGCGAATCTCCACATCCGGGAAGACATAGCGCGGGGCAGGGGCGCTGGCGCCGAAGGGACCGGCCTTTTCGATCTGTTCAACCAGTTCGACCTGCGCAGCACCCGGCATCAGCACGCCGTCCAGTTTCAGATCGGCCGGGCCCGCATCGCCCGCGCCCTGTTTCGCCAGCAGCTCGGACAGCCGTTCCATCGCCGCCTCGACCTTGTCGCGCGCCACGGTCAGACCGGCGGCCATCTTGTGGCCGCCGCCCTTGATCAGCAGCCCCTCGGCGGCCAGCCGTTGGATGCTGGCGCCCAGGTCGACGCCGCTGATCGAGCGTCCCGATCCCTTGCCTTCGTCGCCGTCCAGCCCGATGACGATGGCGGGGCGGTTGGTGGCTTCCTTCAGGCGCGAGGCGACGATGCCCACCACGCCGGGGTGCCAGCCTTCGCCCGCCGCCCAGACCAGCGGCGCGTCGAGCCCGCGTTCCTCGGCCTGTTCCATAGCCGCCGCGCGCACCGAATTTTCGATGTCGCGCCGTTCGGTGTTCAGCAGGTCCAGCCGTTCGGCCATCGCCCGCGCCTCGGCCGGGTTGTCGGTGGACAGCAACCGCGCGCCCAGATCGGCCGCGCCGATCCGGCCGCCCGCATTGACCCGCGGACCCAGCACGAATCCGAGGTGATAGGAGGTCGGGGCCTGATCGATCCGGCCCACATCGGACAGCGCCACCAACCCGGGGCGCGCGCGCCGCGCCATGATCTTCAGCCCCTGCCGCACCAGCGCCCGGTTGACGCCGATGAGCGGCGCCACGTCGGCCACCGTGGCCAGCGCCACCAGATCCAGCATTGCCATCAGGTCGGGGCCTTGCGCGCCTTCGCCGCGCATCTGGCGGTTCGCCTCGACCAGCATCAGGAACACCACGGCGGCGGCGCACAGATGCGCCAGATCGCCGGTTTCGTCCTGCCGGTTGGGATTCACCACGGCAACGCAGTCGGGCAGGGTTTCGCCGCCAAGGTGGTGATCCAGCACCACCACGTCGGCGCCCTTGGCGGCCGCGATCGGCCCGTGGGACAGCGTGCCGCAATCGACGCAGACGATCAGGTCGTGATCGCGCGCCAGCGCCTCCATCGCAGGCTCATTAGGGCCGTAACCTTCGTCGATCCGGTCGGGCACGTAAAGCGTCGCCTGCCGCCCCATCTTGCGCAGCCAGTCGATCAGCAACGCCGCCGAGGACCCGCCATCGACGTCGTAATCGGCGAAAATGGCGATCTTTTCGCGGGTCTTCACCGCCTGCAGGAAGCGCGCGGCGGCCTTTTCCATATCCTTCAGGGAATGCGGATCGGGCAGCAACTCGCGCAGCTGCGGGTCAAGGAAGCCCGCGACGGCCTCGGGCGCGACACCGCGCCGGGCCAGGGTCTGGCACAGGGCGGCGGGCAGGTCGGTCTGCTGGCGCATCGCTTCGGCCAGCCGTTCGACCTCGGCCCCAGGACCGATCCAGCGCCGCCCGGTCAGCGACGCTTCGATTCCCAGATATGCCCGTTCCGTACCGCTCAATGCCTTACCGTTCCTCGCCCGCCTGTGCGGGCCTTGGGGGTCACACGCTTTCGATCCGCAGCGCCACCGGTGCGCCGGTCACCACGTCGGTGGTTTCCATCGCCGACAGCGCCGCGTCGATATCGGCGCGGGTGGTCTTGTGGGTGACGATCAGCACCGGGGCGCTGTCGTCGACATGGCCGTATTGGCGCATCCGGTTGATCGACACGCCCGCCTCGCCGAGGATCGAGGCGACCTTGGCCAGCGCGCCGGGTTTGTCGCGCAGACCCATGCGCAGGTAATAGGGCGCGGGCAGGGTGGATTGCGCGCGCGGTGCCGGTTTCAGGCTGTCCGCCGTCTGGCCGAAGACCGGGTAGCGGATGCCGCGCGCGATATCGCAGACATCGCCCATCACCGCGCTGGCGGTCGGGCCTTCGCCCGCACCGGCGCCGCGCAGCACGACCTGACCGACGCTGTCGCCTTCGACCACCACCATGTTGGTGCCGCCTTCCAATTGGCCCAGCGGGCTGTCGGCGGGGACCAGACAGGGCGACATGCGCTGTTCCAGCCCGCGCCCGGTCATCTGCGCCACGCCCAGCAGCTTGATGCGATAGCCCATGTCGGCGGCCTGGCGGATGTCTTCGAGGCTGATGCGCTGGATGCCTTCCAGTTCCACCCCGTCGAAATCGATCTTGGTGCCGAAGGCAAGCGTCGACAGGATCGACAGCTTGTGCCCGGCATCGATGCCGCCCACGTCGAGGTTCGGGTCGGCTTCGAGATAGCCCAGCTTGTTGGCTTCCTCGAACAGCGCGTTGTAGCCCTGGCCGGTCGCCTCCATCCGGGTCAGGATGTAATTGCAGGTGCCGTTCATCACGCCCATGACGCGGGTGATTTCATTGGCGGCCAAACCTTCGGTCAGCGCCTTGATGATCGGGATGCCACCGGCGACGGCGGCCTCGTAACGGATCACCCGGCCCTGGGCTTCGGCCAGTTCGGCCAGTTCCTGGCCGTGATGGGCCAGCAGCGCCTTGTTGGCGGTGACCACGTCCTTGCCCGCCTTCAGCGCGGCTTCGATAGACGCTTTCGCGGGGCCGTCCGATCCGCCCATCAGTTCGACATAGACGTCCACGTCGCCGCGCTGCGCCAGCGCGACGGGGTCGTCTTCCCAGTCGTAACCCGACAGGTTCACGCCGCGATCCTTGCCCCGCGAGCGGGCCGAAATGGCGCTGATCGTCACCTCGCGGCCGGTGCGCGCTGTCAGAAGGGCGGCCTGTTGACGGACGATTTTGATAACGCCGACACCGACGGTGCCCAGCCCGGCAATTCCGAGGCGCAAGGGGTGGCTCATCTGGCCCTCCTGAAAGATCACTTATCCTAGGCAGCCGATGTATCGGGTCTTGCTGCCCGGTGCAACGCGGCAATTGGCGGAGGCGGGCCAGCCTCGCGTCAGCTTTCGGCCTCGGCCGCGACCTGTGCGCGCAGCCGCGCCGCCCTGGCGCGCAGGGCGCTGGCGCGGGCTTCCAGATCGGTGCCGGTGGTGTCGGTGATCTGCGGTTCTGTGCCGCCGCCCAGCACGGCGTCGAGCGGAATCAGCGCCGGGTAGGGGGCGGTGCGCGCCGCCGGTTCGATCCGCTCGTCGAGATCGGGAAAATCCGTGCAGCCGGCCAGACAGGTCAGACCGGTCAGCGACAGGAACAGGATCGGGATAACGGGCGCGCGCATGATGACGTCTCGCGGTCTAGGGATGGTTTTTCTTGCACCAGAACCGGCCGCCCCGCAAGCCATTGCCGCGAAAGCGCTTTGATCCCCCTTTGATCTGAACGCATGTTCAGTTAAATTGCCTGTCATGGCAAGAACAGCAGGTTCCCATTCCGATATCACCGGCCCCCGCGTCCTGGACGCGGCGCTCAGGCTTTTCGCGCGCCACGGCTATGCCGCCGTCTCGATGCGCCAGATCGCCAAGGAGGTCGGCGTGCAGGCCGGGGCGCTGTACAATTACACCCCCGACAAGCAATCGCTGCTGTTCGACCTGATGAAGCGGCACATGGAAGACCTGCTGGCCGAACGGGCCAAGCACCGCGGCGCGGGCAGCGCGCTGGAACAGCTCGAAGACTTCACCCGGTTCCACATCCGCTATCACCTCGATCGTTCGGACGAGGTGTTCATCGCCTATATGGAGCTGCGCAACCTGACGCCGGAAAACTTCGCCGAGATCGAAGCCCTGCGCCGCGACTATGAAAACGAGCTGGAAGCGATCCTGCGCCAGGGCGAGGAAGAGGGCGTCTTCGCCCCCGCCGACACGCGGATCGAAACCATGGCGGTGATCGCGATGCTGACCGGGGTCACCACCTGGTACCGGGCCGAAGGCCGGCTGTCGGCGGGTGAGGTGGAACGCATCTATTGGGACATGGTGCGCAAGGCGGTTTCCGTCTGAGCGCCGCTTGCCTCTCGCCTTGCGGCGCAAGACCCGCTATGTGCGGCGCAAAGGATGAGGGGAGAGACGATGAACGGATCGGACAAGCAGGACATTCTGACCACCGCGCAGGCCTCGGCGCCGCGGCGCTGGCTGGGGGTGGGCATGACGGCGGTGCTGGGCGCGCTGCTGATCTATGTGGGCTTCGTGCAGCCGCCGGCGTCGCTGGGGTGGCAGCTGTTCCTGATCGTGCTGGGCGCGGCCGCGATCGCCCTGTCGGTCAAGATGCATGCCGCGACCGCGCTGCAGCTGCGGCTGACAGCCGAGGCGCTGACCGACAGCGAGGGCCGGGTGATCGCGCGGATCGAGGATATCGTCGCGGTCGAACGCGGCACCTTCGCCTTCAAGCCGTCGAACGGGTTCATGATTCGCCTGGGCGCGCCGCAGCCGCGCGCCTGGCATCCGGGAATCTGGTGGCGGCTGGGCCGCCGGGTCGGGATCGGCGGCGTGATGCCCGGATCACAGACCAAGATCATGGCCGAACTGATCCAGGCCCAGATCGCCGGGCGCGCCGCCTGATCCCTGCCTGATCCCGGATCAATCCGCGTAGCGGTCCCAGACCAGTTGCGGTGCGAAACGCGGGCTGGTGGAGGAGCGTTCGTAGATGTCCTCTTCCGGCAGCCCGACTTGGAAAAGCGGGCTGTAATGGCTCCAGGTTTCCACCACGATGACCCGTTCATTGTCCATCAGCGTGGGCAATTCGTTGGCCATGCCGTTGATGTCGGCATCGGTGAGAGCGGTTTCGCCGCCGCGGGCCCGGGACCAGTCCAGTTTGTAAACGTTGTCCTCTTCGTCCCACATCGCCACCGAAATCCGGATACGCGCATCCGATCCGGTCTTGGCCAGGAAGGTGAACAGCGATTCCATGCTGTCGATATAGCTTTCGTTGATCGCCTCGGTTTCGCGCGACAGCAGGTCGCCGATGGTGTAATTGGCTTTGATGTTCACGCTGGTCTGGCGATAGGCGTCGAAATAGACATAGCTGGCCAGGAACACCCAGAACAGGAAGGGGGCGACGATCACCGCTTCCAGTGCAACGGATCCCCCGGTTTCGGAACCGAAGCGGCGCAGGAACTGTTTGGCGCGGGTCACGATAGGCATCAAATCGGCTCCTGTACGAAGGCGGCCGCGGCCACCAGGGCATATTGTCCGCCGCTGTTTTCGACGAGCTTGTGACCAAGACCCACCCCCGGGAAGACCGGTTCGACCTTGAAACAGACCCGGATCAGCATCAGGTCGTTTTCCTGGCCGTTTTCAAAGGTCCGTACCGGCGAAACCGTCTGAGCGGTATCGGTGCAATCGGCATCCGCCGGCGGATCGACCCAGGCGCGCGGGTCGAGCTGGATCATTTCGACCCGCAGGTTGGTGTCGCAATTGTTCAGGATCGGCGCCTTGTCGCAGATCTGCTGCTTGATCTGGTCATGCTGCGGGGCGCTGCCGGTGCCGAGCCGGATATCGCGCACCACAAGGTCGGTAGCCCGTTCGATCGTGGTGGTGCGCATGGTGATCACGCCCAGTTCCCACGATGACATCATCAGCACCATGAAGATCGGGAAGACGATGACGAATTCCAGCGTGGCCGAGCCGCGCTCGGACCTGCGGAAACGATCCAGGAAATGCCGGAACATGCTCATTGGACCAGCCTCAGTTTGGTGATCGAGGCGGCGATGGAATCGAAGGCATCCGCGATATCCAGCCCGTTCACGTCGAAATGGTGGCTGGGCGAACTGGCGCAGCGCGACAGCAGGCGCTGGCCGGAACGCGGCGCTTCGAAGCCAATGGTGAATACAACGATGCCTTCATCCTTGGCGGCGTCACAGATGTGATTGGTACGCTGATCCTTGGCCGAGGCTTCCTTTTTCGAAAACGCGTTGGAATACCATGCCGACCACCGGTTGCCCTGGTAGGAATGATTGTATTCGGCGTTGTGGGCCAGCGAGGTCATGTTGAACAGTTCCGGGTAGGTCAGTTGCCGGACGAGTGACAGACCCAGGCTCTCGTCCTCTGCCCGGTCCTCGCCGTCTTCACAGGCGGGTGAACTTGCATCATTCGGATCTTCGCAATCGCCGAAGGGATGGCTGTACCAGTCTTCGTAATTGTCATAGCGGGTTTCGTTTGGCCACCAGTAGTCGGTCGTGCTTCCGTTGCTGCGCATCATCGAATAGCGGGCGATTTGGTAATTGGTTTCGCCGTAGTCCTGTTCCCCGTTCCCGTTGAGGTCGCCGCTTACCGGTTTGTACCAGACATCCGACAGTCCATCGCGCATCGACGGATTCAGCATATACTGGTTCGTGTTCTGCCCATCGGTCATCAGCACGATGATCTTCAGCGTCTCGCCCGAATTGTAATTCACCGGGCGGTCGGCAAATTGCGGATTGACCTCACCCTTGCTGATCAGGGCGTTCACCACCGGGCGGGTGGTCGGATCAAGCAGAACCGTGCCCCATTTCATCCCGATATCGATCGAAGTGTTGCCCCAGGCTTCGAGCGCGTTGATGTAGTCATGCAGTTCGGTCTGGTCGTTGGTGAAGGGGAGGATCTGCGAATAGTCGAAGGTCGGGCAAACCGTGTAGGTCACGCCGCCATCGTCCCAGGTAAACGGGTCGAAATGGGCGGTCAGTTCCAACATCTCGTCCTGTTCCAGGCCGGATTTGCTGAACTGGTCGTCGTTGAAATTGATGCAATACGAATAATCGTGTTCCGCCGTGGTGGTGTATTCTTCCAGGATCGGTTTCCCAGCATTAACCTGCATCGCATAAGGGATCACCGAGATCGAGGCGGTGCCGCTTTGCGAGGCGGTCAGGATCGCATCCACGAATTCGATCGCCGCCGGTTTCAGCCGCGCCAGCCGCGAATTGCTGGCCATCGATCCCGACACGTCCAGCACCAGCGAAATTTCCACGCTGCCAACCCGTTCCTCGGCGGTGCCGCTGGCCGGGGCGGTCAGATTGTCGATGCCGATCAGCGGCAGGAAGAAGGTGTCGAGCGTGGATTTCGCCGAGGCGTTGACCGTCTTGTATCCCAGCCCCTGGTCTACCGTCACGCTGGTCAGGTAGTCGGCGATCCCCGCCTTGTCGAAGTAGTCGGCCACCACCGCGTTCGCGTCGCGGGTCTGATCCAGGTCGGCCGCCGCCAGAACCGCGCGGTCGAGCGTGTTCTGCAGGTTCGCCCGGTTGCGTTCATAGCGCATCAGGTCGACGCCGATCCCGGCGACCATCAGCATGCAGATAAACAGGAATACGGAAAACATCGACATCGACCCGGCTTCGTCGCGGCCGAACCTTTGCAGCCGGTCGAAACGGGCCGGGCGGTCCATGTCATGATGACTCTTGTGGCAGTCAATATTCTGCTGTTGCATGTCATTAACCTTTAAAAACACCGTCCGCAGAGGGATGTCCCGTCCCCAACGGACGCATTACGCGCTGGGAATGTTGTGTGAGGGATTCGTGGCCAAATTGAGGCGGGTCGATGGTCTTGCTGGGGTCCCCGTATCCGTTTCGGAGACAATCCGTTTCCGCTGGCTCCAGTGTTGCCCAAAACGCCGGGAATTCCATAAAAGCTTAGATAATCGCCCCGTTGACATCCGCGCCGGCCGGCCCCGCCTGGCGCCCTCTTGCGTCAGCGCCGGCGGGGTGTCATCAAGGGGCACGCAAAGCTTTCCGAGGTGATCCATGATCCGTGCCCTGACCCGTGCCCTGACGATTGCCGCCCTGGTGACGGCGGCCCCGGCCCTGGCCGAAACCGCACAGGAAAGGCAGCAGCGCTGCGGCATCCAGACCGGCATCGTTCAGCAGGCGGTGACCCTGCGCGCCGGGCGCAAGTCCCAGAAGGGCGCGACCCGGCGCATTCTGCGTTCAGATGCCATCGCCGGCACCAAATACGAACGCAATGTCGATATCCTGGTGCAATGGGTTTACGGGCTGCCGCAGGATCAACTGACCGACGATACCGTCACCACCTTCGAAGCCGCCTGTAACGACTACAAGCAATAATCCGCCCCGACGTGCCGCTGATCCGGGTCGCGATTGCGCGGCCCATTTTCTTGTCCGGCCGCTGCGACTATAGTTCCTGCCATGAGTCTCCCACCCGGTTTCCTCGATGAATTGCGTAACCGCCTCAGCCTGTCACAGGTGGTGGGGCGCAAAGTCATGTGGGACACGCGCAAATCCAACCAGGGCAAGGGCGACATGTGGGCGCCGTGCCCGTTCCACCAGGAAAAGAGCGCGTCGTTCCACGTCGACGACCGCAAGGGCTATTATTACTGCTTCGGCTGCCACGCGAAGGGCGACGCGATCAGCTTCGTGCGCGAAACCGAAAATGTCGGCTTCATGGAGGCGGTGGAAATCCTCGCCCGCGAAGCCGGGATGCCGCTGCCCAAACGCGACCCGCAGGCGCAGCAGAAGGCCGACCGCCGCAGCCAGCTGGCCGAGGTCATGGACATGGCGGTGCAGTTTTACCGGCTGCAGTTGAAACGCGGCGGGGCCGAAGCCGCGCGCGGTTATCTCGACCGGCGCGGGCTGAAGCCCGAAACGCTGGACCGGTTCGAAATCGGCTTCGCCCCCGAGGGCTGGCAGAACCTGTGGGATCACCTGCGCGGCAAGGGGGTGGAGGAAGGCCTGATCCTCGGCGCCGGTCTGGCGCGGGCCTCGACCAAGGGCAAGCAGCCCTATGACGTCTTCCGCAACCGGATCATGTATCCGATCCGCGATCCGCGCGGCCGCTGCATCGCCTTCGGCGGCCGGGCGATGGACCCGAACGATAACGCCAAATACCTCAATTCGCCGGAAACCGAACTGTTCGACAAGGGCCACAACCTTTACAACCAAGGCCCCGCGCGCGAAGCGGCGGGCAAGGGCAATCCGCTGATCGTGGCCGAAGGATACATGGACGTGATCGCGCTGTCCGAAGCAGGCTTCGGCGCCACCGTCGCGCCGCTGGGCACCGCGATCACCGACAACCAGCTGCATTTGCTGTGGCGGATCGCATCGGAACCGGTCATCGCGCTGGACGGCGACACCGCCGGTCTGCGCGCCGCGATGCGGGTGATCGACCTGGCGCTGCCGCTGCTGGAGGCGGGCAAGTCGCTGCGTTTCGCGCTGATGCCCGAAGGCAAGGACCCCGACGACCTGATCCGCGCCGAAGGCCCGGCCGCGATGCAGGCGCTGCTCGACGCGGCGATCCCGATGGTCGACCTGCTGTGGCGGCGCGAAACCGAAGGCCAGGTCTACGACAGTCCCGAACGCAAGGCGGCGCTGGACAAGGCGCTGCGCGAAAAGATCAAGCTGATCCGCGACCCGTCGATCCGCGCCCATTACGGCGAAGCGATCAAGGAAATGCGCTGGAACCTGTTCCGGCCCAACCGCCGCGCCGCCTTCGTGCCGGGGCAGGGCGGCGGGCGCCAGCCGTGGCGCGGCAAGGACGGCCCTGCCGTCAATCCCGGCACCAAGTTTTCCATCCTGGCCGCCGCCGACGACGCGGTGCAGAACCGGGTGCGCGAGGCGGTAATCCTGGCCACGCTGGTGCGCCAGCCCGAGCTGATCGCCGAATTCGACTATGAAATCGACCGGCTCGACTGCGCCGATCCCGATTACGCGCTGCTGCGCGACAAGCTGTTGGACCTGTCGCATCACGGCCAGTTGGGCGATCTGGAAAACCGGCTGGCGGAAATTCTGGGGCCGGGGGTGCTTGAAAACATCTTCGCGCTGCCCCATGTGGCGATTGCACCCTCGGTGCGCCGTCAGGGCGATGTCGAAACCGCCCGGATGACCGTGTCGGAGGAATTCGCCAAGCTGCAGGCCGAAAAGGGTCTGTCCGCCGAAATCGCCGAGGCCGAGGAAGAATTGATCGGGCTGGCCGACGAAGCGGTGACCTGGCGATTGCAGCAGGCCGCCGAAACCCGCAACCGCGCGGTGCGCAGCGAACAGGAAGACAATGCGCAATATGAAATCGGCAAGAACGGCGCCCGAATCGACCGCAGCGAACGCGAAGCCCTGGACAGGGTTTTGGGAAATATCAGCTTTACAAAACGGTCACGTTAGCCGTTTTGGTGAAGAATTAGGAAAGAAATACGGGTAAACGGGTTTCCGAATCACAGATTCGCGCTATTGATTCGGGTTAACGAATCACCCGACATGTCCGAGCTAACTGCCCGTGCAGGAGAACTACATGGCTGCCAAAGACACCGAAGACCGCAAACCCGACGATCAGGACGCCGAAGTTTCGCTCGATATGAGCCAGGCCGCCGTCAAACGGATGATCGCCGAGGCGCGCGAAAAGGGCTACATCACCTATGACCAGCTCAACCAGGTGCTGCCGCCCGACCAGGTGTCGTCGGAACAGATCGAAGACGTGATGTCGATGCTGTCCGAAATGGGCATCAACATCATCGAGGACGAAGAGGCCGAGGAAGAGGAACAGAAATCCACCGCCGTGGTCGACGTGTCGTCGAACCGGGGCGAAGTGGCGCTGTCCTCGGGCGGCGCCGAAAAGCTGGATCGCACCGACGACCCGGTGCGGATGTATCTGCGCGAAATGGGATCGGTCGAACTGCTGTCGCGCGAAGGCGAAATCGCCATCGCGAAACGCATCGAGGCCGGCCGCAACACGATGATCCAGGGGCTGTGCGAAAGCCCGCTGACCTTCCAGGCGATCACCATCTGGCGCGACGAACTTCTGTCCGAAGACATCCTGCTGCGCGACGTGATCGATCTGGAAACCACCTTCGGCAACCAGATGGACGAAGAAGGCGAGGGCGCCGAACCCGTGGTCGAGGCGGCCAATGTGACCTCGGCCCCGAAGGAAAAATCGGCCGAGCCGGAACTGGATGCCGACGGCAACCCGATCCGCAGCGACGACGACGACGAGGATGACGACGAACAGGCCAACATGTCGCTGGCCGCGATGGAAGCGGCGCTGAAACAGCGCGTGCTCGATACGCTGAACCGCATCGCCGAGGATTTCGAACACCTGTCGGAAATGCAGGACCTGCGGATCGCCGCGACCCTGAACGAAGACGACAGCTTCTCGGAACAGGAAGAAGCGACCTACCAGAAGCTGCGCTCGGAAATCGTCGAACTGGTGAACGGGCTGCACCTGCATAACAACCGGATCGAGGCGCTGATCGACCAGCTTTACGGCATCAACCGCCGCATCATGCAGATCGATTCCGCGATGGTGAAGCTGGCCGACCAGGCCCGCATCAACCGCCGCGAATTCATCGAGGAATATCGCGGCCGCGAACTCGATCCGAGCTGGCTCGACGATATGTCGCAGAAACCCGGCCGCGGCTGGCAGGCGCTGATCGAACGCTCCGCGGACAAGGTCGAGGAACTGCGCAACGACATGGCGCAGGTCGGCCAGTATGTCGGCCTCGACATCTCGGAATTCCGCCGCATCGTGTCCCAGGTCCAGAAGGGCGAAAAAGAAGCCCGCCAGGCCAAGAAGGAAATGGTCGAGGCGAACCTGCGCCTGGTGATCTCGATCGCCAAGAAATACACCAATCGCGGCCTGCAATTCCTCGACCTGATCCAGGAAGGCAATATCGGCCTGATGAAGGCGGTCGATAAATTCGAATACCGCCGCGGCTACAAGTTCTCGACCTATGCGACCTGGTGGATCCGTCAGGCGATCACCCGCTCGATCGCCGATCAGGCCCGCACCATCCGTATCCCGGTGCACATGATCGAAACGATCAACAAGCTGGTCCGCACCGGCCGTCAGATGCTGCACGAGATCGGCCGCGAACCGACGCCGGAAGAATTGGCCGAAAAGCTGCAGATGCCGCTGGAAAAGGTCCGCAAGGTGATGAAGATCGCCAAGGAACCGATCAGCCTCGAAACCCCGATCGGGGACGAGGAAGACAGCCAGCTGGGCGATTTCATCGAGGACAAGAACGCCGTCCTGCCGCTGGATTCCGCCATTCAGGAAAACCTGAAGGAAACCACGACCCGGGTTCTGGCCTCGCTGACGCCGCGTGAGGAACGGGTGCTGCGGATGCGCTTCGGCATCGGCATGAACACCGATCACACGCTGGAAGAAGTCGGCCAGCAGTTCAGCGTGACCCGCGAACGGATCCGTCAGATCGAGGCCAAGGCGCTGCGGAAGTTGAAGCACCCCAGCCGGAGCCGGAAGCTGCGGAGCTTCCTGGATCAGTAAAGGGAGGCGTCTCAATGGTGGGAAAGCGTGCATGGCTTCTTAGTTGGGAGTACGCGGGCTATCCCCCCATTGGGAATCACAACGTAATTGCCGCCATCATTTCTCCTAGACGCTCGGCTCACTTTGTTCGCTCTATTGCGGAAGTAATCTACGAGCAGCGCTACTGCAACGTTTCGGAGTTGCTACCAACGCTCAACAAGCAAAAAGGCCTTTCTGTCAATGGCCGCCCCGGGGAGGTACTGGTTGGGCACCATCCGTTCCTGCATGGGCGCCTCGTTTCAGATCTTGTTTCGGAGCTTGATGACGAAACGGCTACAGAAACGCTAACGTGGATTGAGCCACCGCAGTATAAAATAGCGGATTCTGGTGGTGGCGTCGTACTTGATCGTGCTGAATTGAAGCGTTCACTAACGAGGTCTAGTCTCCCTCTTTGGCCAGGGCTCTATGATTAGTATTTCGTAGGGTGAGTGCTCGCACGCACCATCCGGCCTGGGAAATCCGTCGCAAAACGCTCGGAAACGCGCGCTATGATGAGGGTAGCCGGGCCAGCGCCGGACCGTGGGCTGGCCCGGCGGCCTGCGGCCTTGTTCCGGGCCGGGGGTGCACCCCTTGTCCAAAACCAACATGCCCGCCAGACGGCGTTGACGTCGGCAACAGCCGGATCAATACTCGCCGCATGTTGCGGTCTTCACATCCATCGATAGATTCGAAATGCCATGATTCCCCCAAAGGTGCGGCATGACGCCTGTCGCCGCGCTCCCCGACGATCTGCAGCAGGTGCTTGGCGATTGCGATGTGATCGTGTTCGATGGCGAATGCGTGCTCTGCTCGGGCTTCTTCCGGTTCATGCTGCGCCATGACAAATCCGGCCGGTTCCGCTTCGCCACGGCCCAGTCGCCGCTGGGAACGGCGATGTACCGGGCGCTCGGCCTGCCCACGACGGATTACGAAACCAACCTGGTCATCGTCGGCGGCCGCATCTTCACGCGGCTCGATGTCTTTGCCGCCGCGATGCGGGCCCTTGGCGGTGTCTGGCGCGTGCCGGCGCTGTGCCGGTTCCTGCCGGGGCCGCTCAAGCATCCGCTTTATCACCTCATCGCGCGCAACCGTTATCGCATCTTCGGCCGCTACGACGCCTGCATGATCCCCGACGAGCAGGTGAAATCCCGCTTTCTGCCCACGGGATGGGGATGACGGAAGCGGACGATCCTTTCCTGCGGGCGGCCAAGGCCCGGGGTCTGATCCTGCCGGGACCGCTTGCCGATTTCCATTCCGGGGCGGGGGCGCGCAGCTTTGCCGGACAATGCGACATCACCCGCGGGCGCGGGGCGCTTGTCGGCCTGCTGCTGCGTCTTGGCGGCTTCCCCCCGGCGGGGCAGGGCATAGCGATCCGGCTCGAGATGCGCACCGTTTCCGGCCTGACGCAATGGCGCCGGGATTTCGGCGGCGACGCAACCGTTTCCAGCCTGCGCTTTGACGCGCGGCGCAGGGCGGTGGTCGAAGGTTTCGGCCCGTTCCGCGTCACCATGGTGCCGGACATCGATGATCAGGGGCTGACCCTCGCCATCAGCCGCATCGCCGTGCTCGGCCTGCCGCTGCCGCGATGGATCGCCCCGAAAAGCAGCACGCGCGAAGGCGTCGATGAGGCGGGCCGCATCCGCTTCGACGTCTCGGCCGCGCTTCCCGTCCTGGGGGTGCTGATCCGCTACCGGGGCTGGCTGGTACCGGAATAGCGGGTCGCGCCCCCTTGCCCCCAACCGCTGCAGCCCGCACACTGGCGCGCAAACGGAACCAACGGGATCACCCTATGTCACTGCTTTCCAAACTCTTCGGCGCCGGTCGGTCGAAGCCCAAGGCCAAACCCGCAGCGCAGCCCGAGGATTACAAAGGCTTCCTCATCTTCCCCGACCCGATGCCGGGAGAGGGCGGTTTTCGCATCGCCGCCCGGATCGAAAAGGAAGTGGGGGGCGAGCTGAAGACCCACATGATGATCCGCGCCGACACCGTGCAGTCGGAGGACGAGGCGCGCAGCATGAGCCTGCGCAAGGCGAAGGTCTTCATCGACCAGATGGGCGAGGGCGTGTTCCGCTGAGATGCAGACCAGCTTCGACATCGCCACCCGCGGACAGGGGCTTTACGAATTCACCCGCGAGGTCGTCCGATGGACGGGTGAGCAGCCCCGGCGCGACGGGCTGCTGACGCTGTTCGTGCGCCACACCTCCTGCAGCTTGCTGATCCAGGAAAACGCCGACCCCGAGGTGCAGACCGACCTGCGCAATTTCTTCCACCGCTTGGTGCCGCCCACCACTGACCCGTCGATGTCCTACCTGACCCACACCTATGAGGGCCCCGACGACATGCCTGCCCATATCAAGGCGGCGATGATGCCGGTGTCCTTGTCGATCCCGGTCAGTGGCGGCCGCCCGGTGCTGGGCACCTGGCAGGGCATCTACCTGTTCGAACACCGCGACGCGCGGCACAGCCGCCAGGTGGTGGCGCACCTGTCATCCTGACAATTCGGTGAAAAGGCGCGCGAGCCCCTTTGCGCGGGCCCGATTTTCCCCATAGTGGCCCGCGAACGCCCAAGGGAATCGACTGATGAAATCCGAACGTTTCAGCTTCACCGGCCATGACGGCAGCACGCTCGCGGCGCGGCTCGACCTGCCCGAGGGCAAGGTCTGCGCCACCGCGCTGTTCGCCCATTGCTTCACCTGTTCCAAGGACATCCCGGCGGCGCGGCGCATCGCGTCGCGGCTGGCGGCGCAGGGCATTGCCGTGTTGCGCTTCGATTTCACCGGGCTGGGCCATTCCGAGGGCGAATTCGCCAATACAAATTTCACCACCAACGTCGCCGACCTGCTGCTGGCCGCAAGCGCGCTGGAGCAAAAGCTGATGGCGCCGCAATTGCTGATCGGCCATTCGCTGGGCGGGGCGGCGATGCTGAAGGCGGCGGGCGACATTCCTTCGGCCCGCGCCGTCGCCACCATCGGCGCACCCTTCGATCCGGCCCATGTGACGGACAATTTCGGCGCCCGGGTCGAAGACATCCGGCAAAAGGGCAAGGCGCAGGTGCATCTGGCCGGACGCGATTTCACCATCTGCAGCCAGTTCCTCGACGATCTGGAGGCGCAGAAGATGGGCCCGGCGATCCACGCGATGAAAAAGGCGCTGCTGGTGCTGCACGCGCCGCGCGACACCGTCGTGGGGATCGACAACGCGGCGGAAATTTTTGCCGCCGCCATGCACCCCAAATCCTTCGTCACGCTGGACGATGCCGATCACCTGATCACGGCGGAGGCGGATGCCGAATACGTCGCCGACACCATCGCCACCTGGGCCGGGCGTTATCTCGATCTGATCGAGGAGGATTTTCCCCAACACGCACCCGACGGCGTGGTCCGGGTGTCGGAGGCCGACGCCTCGGGTTTCCTGCAGGACGTCAATATCGCCGGGCGCCACCACATGCTGGCCGATGAACCGCAGGAAATGGGCGGCACCGACCTGGGTCCCAACCCGTATCAGTTCCTCGCCGCCGGGCTGGGTGCGTGCACCGCGATGACCATCCGCATCTATGCGCGATTCAAGAAACTTCCGCTGGAACATGTGTCGGTCGAAATCACCCATGACAAGCGCCATGGCGAAGAAATCGATCCCGCCAAGGGCAGCGACAAGATCGACGTATTCCGCCGCGACATCCGGCTGGTGGGCGATCTGAGCGACGAGGAGCGGCAGAAGCTGCTGCGCATCGCCGACCGCTGCCCTGTGCACAAGACGCTGCATAACGCCTCGGTCATCGAAACGGTGCTGCGGCCGGAAGAGGGCTGAGCGCCCGCGCCGAAGCTCGCCGCGCGGGACGTCCTATACTGGGGCTTGCCGATTTTTTGCGCGCAAAAGATGAAAATATACGCCTTTATGATGGGAAGGCGGCTATCATTGCGGATAGTTTCGCCCGCATACCGCGCGATTTGCTCAAAACTCCCCAAATCCCGTCGTTCCCCTCTTCTGACGCCATAGGCGTTGAGTGATTAGAGTGATTGGGTGCGATCCCATATTGTTTATCCCGCGCAAGTCCCGGGGGGGCGGCTTTGGCCGCAGGAGGGGACACGCCGGATTTCTCCTCTGATCCTCCTATTTGGAAGCTGGAGGAGATTCGATGCGCTTCACATTAAAAACCCGCCTGGTCGCGACATTCGCGGCGGTATTTCTGATTTTCGCGGGCAGCATGTTCCTGGCAGTCACGGCGCTGCAAAAGGCCAATACCAAGATGGAAGAGATCGTGCAGGTCAAGACGGCGCATCTGCTGGATGCGCGGGGCCTGCTGGTTCTGACGCGGGACATGCAGATCGATGCGGCCAATATCCTGATCGGCTGGGCCGGTGGCGAAGAAGACCCCGAACGGGTCCCGACCCTGCGCAAGAGCCTGAACGACAACGCGGACCAGGCCGTCGCGATCCTCGAAGAGATGAAGACTTATTCCGGCGAAGAGCTGCAAAAGCCGCTCAAGCGCATGGGCAGCCAGGTGAAGCGCTTTACCCAATACACCCACGGCGCCGTCGAATACGAACTGGACGGCGATGAGCGGGCGAACGAGGTCTATCATTTCGGCGTCAATCCGACGATGGACAAGATGAAGGGCCTGGCGACCCAGATCGAAGCCGCCTATGCCGCGGAAATGGACCAGGCGGTGGAACAGGCGCGGGCGGACTATGCCGAGGTGCGCCGCAACATGTTTGCGGCCATGGGCGTGGCGGTCGCGCTGATGCTGGTGTCCTCGACGCTGATCATCCGCAACCTGTCGACGGGGCTGAACCGCTCGATCGCGCTGGCGCGCCAGGTGGCCTCGGGCGATCTGCGCAGCACCGCGACGGTGACCGGCAATAACGAACTCAGCGACCTGCTGAACGCCCAGAACGACATGGTGCTGCGGCTGCGCGAAACCGTCGACAACGTGTCTTCGGCGGTGAGCAACCTCGTCGCCGGGGCCAACCAGGTGTCGGGCACCTCCGAAAGCCTGTCCGAGGGCGCTTCGGTCCAGGCCGGATCGACCGAGGAAGTGTCGACCGCGGTGGAGCAGATGTCGGCCAACATCTCGTCGAGCTCGGAAAACGCCGCCACGACCGAGGAAATCGCGGCGAAAGCCGCGCATGACGCCAAGCTGTCCGGCACCACGGTGTCCGAGGCGGTCGCGGCGATGCAGACCATCGGCGAACGCATCATGGTGCTGCAGGAAATCGCCCGCCGGACCGACCTTCTGGCGCTGAACGCTGCCGTTGAGGCCGCCCGCGCCGGCGAACATGGCCGCGGCTTCGCGGTGGTGGCCTCCGAAGTGCGCAAGCTGGCCGAGAACAGCCAGCAGGCGGCGGCGGAAATATCGGCGATGTCGGCCAACACAGTGTCCACCGCGACCAAGGCGGGCGAGATGCTGGAAGCCTTGGTACCCAATATCGAAAAGACCTCCTCGCTGGTCAGCGACATCACCGCGTCGTCGCGCGAACTGGCGATCGGGTCGGTGCAGATCAATGAATCGGTGCAGCGGCTGGACGGCGTGACCCAATCCAACACCTCGGCGTCGGAGGAACTGTCGGCGGCGGCGACCGAACTTCTGGGCCAGGCCGAACACCTGGCCGAGGTGATCGGCTTCTTCCAGACCGACGATTGCGGGGCAGGGGAAGCGGGTGAACAGGCCGACCAGGCCGAGGCCGCCGATGCCGATCTCGACGGCGAGGACGAGACCGGCGAAGCCAAGCCGCTGATCGATCTCGACACCGCGGACAGCGACGAGGACGTGGTCGATTTCAAGGCCGCGTCCTGATCCGGCTAAGATCCGTTCAGGAAAACCAGAACAGCCGCGGCAAGCGCCGCGGCTGTTTCATTTCTGCCCGTGCCGCCGCGTCATCTGGTGGTCGTAACTTCCCTCTACCCAAACCCTAGAGGCTGTCCTATAGTGCCTGTGGATAAGTGGAAAAAATCCACAGGATGAGGCGGTAATTTAAGAGGGGGCCGGCCATGCGTTGCCCGTTTTGCGGAAATATTGATACGCAGGTGAAGGATTCACGGCCTGCCGAAGATCACGTTGCGATCCGGCGCCGGCGCTTCTGCCCGGCCTGCGGCGGCCGCTTTACCACCTATGAACGGGTGCAGCTGCGCGATCTGGTGGTGATCAAGTCGAACGGCCGGCGCGAAGATTTCGACCGCGACAAGCTGGAACGCTCGATCCGCATCTCGATGCAGAAACGCCCCGTCGAACCCGAACGGATCGACCAGATGATTTCGGGCATCGTGCGGCGGCTGGAAAGCATGGGCGAAACCGACATCCCGTCGAAAACCATCGGCGAAATCGTGATGGAGGCCCTGGCGCGGATCGACACCGTCGCCTATGTGCGCTTCGCCAGCGTCTACAAGAATTTCCAGGCGGCGGATGATTTCGACAAATTCGTCTCCGAACTGCGCCCCGACACAGGCCCCGACGAGGCGTGAACGACGATACCCGTTACATGGCGCTGGCCCTCAGCTTGGGGCGGCGCGGCCAGGGCAACACCTGGCCCAACCCGGCCGTGGGCTGCGTCATCGTGAAGGACGGCCGGATCGTCGGGCGCGGCTGGACCGCCCCGGGCGGGCGGCCGCATGCCGAACCGCAGGCGCTGGCGCAGGCCGGGAACCTGGCGCGCGGCGCCACCGCCTATGTCAGCCTGGAACCCTGTGCGCATCACGGCAAGACGCCGCCCTGTTCAGAGGCGCTGATCAACGCGGGCGTGGCGCGCGTGGTGTCATCGATCACCGACAGCGATCCGCGCGTGTCGGGCCGCGGTTTCGCCATGCTGCGCGACGCCGGGATCGAGGTCACCACCGGCGTGCTGGCCGAAGAGGCCGCGCGCGATCTCGCCGGGTTCTTCCTGCGCACCGAGGAAGGCCGTCCCTTCCTGACGTTGAAACTGGCCAGCAGCTTCGACGGCCGCATCGCCACCGCCACCGGCGAAAGCAAATGGATCACCGGGCCGCAGGCGCGGCGATGGGTGCACGGGCTGCGCGCCAGCCACGACGCGGTAATGGTTGGGGCGGGCACGGCGCGGGCCGACGATCCCTCGCTCACCGTGCGCGATCTCGGCATCGACCGGCAACCGGTCCGCATCGTGGTGTCGCGCCGG
This sequence comes from Thalassovita mangrovi, assembly GCF_009857745.1. Lineage (GTDB taxonomy): Bacteria > Pseudomonadota > Alphaproteobacteria > Rhodobacterales > Rhodobacteraceae > Thalassobius > Thalassobius mangrovi. The sequence continues at coordinate 42,429 of NZ_WWEN01000006.1, read as the reverse complement.
CTCGACGTGCCGCTGATGGGCAACCTGGCGAAAACCGCCCGCGAGGTGCCGGTCTGGATCTGCCACGGCCCCGATCCCGACCCGGTGCTGCAACGCACCTGGACCGATCTCGGCGCCACCCTGATCCCCTGCGACGTGGCGCGCGGTCAGATCGACCCGGGGGCGCTGCTGCGCGCGCTTGGCGACAAGGGGCTGACCCGGGTGTTCTGCGAAGGCGGCGGTGCGCTGGCGGCCTCGCTGCTGTCACACGACATGGTGGACGAACTGATCGGCTTTACTGCCGGCCTCGCCATCGGAGCCGAGGGCTTGCCCGCGATCGGCGCCATGGGGCTGGAACGTCTGGCCGAAGCGCCGCGCTTCCAGCTTGGCGAGACTCGCGCGCTCGGCCCCGACATCCTGCACCGCTGGATAAGGCGCGGCTGATCTCTTCTTCTTGGCCCAAATACTCAAAATCCGCCGCAGGCGGTCAGGCCTGAAATTTTCCGCAGGACAATTTCAGGCGAAACATGCGCGCGCCTTGGCGCGCTCCTTTAGATCGCCCTAGCGCCACAGATGCGCCCAGCCCGCGAAGATGCCCTGCAGCTTTGACAGCGCCTTCAGCCCGCGCCCCTGTCCGGTCTCGCCAGCGGCCAGCCGCTCGACGATCACCTCGACGGGGCAGGGCAGCCCGCTCACCGGGTCGCGGTAGCGCGGGTAATCGATCAGCGCGGCGTGGACCAGCCCATCCAGGCTGACCCGCGCCCGCCGCCGCTCCGGCACCGGGCCCAGGTCGGTGGTCAGCCCCCAACCCGCATAGAAGGGCGCGCCCAGCGTGGTGACCTTCACCCCGCGCAGCAGCGCCTCGAACCCCAGCAGCGATGTCATGGTCCAGACCTCGCTCACCTCGTCCAACAGCGCCACCGGATCGGCGTCTTCCAGCACCGCGTCGGCCAGCTCCAGCGCTGCCTCGCGCGATACCGCGCCGGGGCGCAGCCCGGCCTCGACATCCGGGTGCGGCTTATACAGCAGCACCGCGTCCGGGTTGGCCGCCCTTGCTGCGCGCAGCAGGTCCAAGTTGGTGCGCACTTCGCCCGCGCCGAGCCGGATCGAGGCGTCGTTTTCCACCTGTCCCGGCACCAATATCCGGCGGCCTTCGGGCAGCTCGGGCGCGTCGCCGCCTAGATTGTACTTGCTCAGCCCCGCCTTGATCAGGCTGCGGCGCAGCATATCCGCCCGCAACTGCTGATCAGGGCGCAGCGTGGCGCGGGCGGCGATCAGCCGTTCCAACCGGCTTTCCCGCCCCGGATCGTAGTAAATCCCCAGATCGTCGCAGACCAGCGACAGCGGCGGCACCAGCTCGGCGCCCAGCCCGCGCGAACGCAGGAACCCGTCCTCGACCCGCACCAGCCCGTCCATCTCTGGCCCTTCGGCCTTGCCGGCCCAAATCATCTGCGGCCGCGCCACTCCCCCGTCGGGCGCGTCTCGGAACCTGACGGCTTTCTCGCCGCCGAAGAAACCGTCGATGGCGCGGCGCTTCCATAGCCGCATGCCGCTGGCGTCCCACCCTTCGCGGTCCTCGCGCCAGGCCCGCACCCGCGCCTCGAACCCGTCGATCACGTCTTCCAGCGCACACAGCCGGTCGCGGCAGGGATCGTACCAGACCGGGTAAAGCATCATCGCCCCTGCGAACAATTGCGCCCGGGTCAGGCTCCGGCGGCGGCGCGGCATCGGGTGGAAATCCTCGCTCAGCCCCCAACCGGCATAGAAGGGTTTGCCGAAGACGCGCGGGCGGTGCCCGGCGATGATCGCCTCGAAGCCCAGTTGCGAGGTGACGGAATAGACCGCCGTGGCGCCCTCCAGCAGCGCCCAGGGGCTGACGGGGCGGTCGTACAGTTCGATCCGCCCGGTCGCGTCTTCGGCGCTGAAATAGCCGTTGCGAAATCCCTGCTGGGTTTCGGGATGGGTCTTGATCAGGATGCGCGCGCCGGGGTTCTCCTCCTGCGCGTAATAGAGCATTTCGCGGAAGGAATTGGCGTCCGCCCCACCCAGCTTGACCGAGGCATCGCCGCGCGTCTGGTCGATCACCAGCACGTAGCCCGGTTCGGGCGGTGCCTCATCGGGATCGAAGCCCGCGTATTTCGTCAGCCCCGCCTCGATCATCCGCGCCATGCAGCCGCGCGCGCGGTTCAGCAGCGCGGCGTCGTCCAGCGGCTGTTCGGCCAGGATGCGCTCCAGGTCGGATGGATGCGAGGCGTCGAAATGCATCCCCTCTTGGCAGATCACCAAGCCGATGGGCGGCTCGCCCGCCCGGCCGGGATGGATCGAGCGCAAGAAAGCGTCCTCGACCCGCACGATCCCCGCGCCGGTCTTTTCCGCCACCGCCTCGCCGCGCGCGGCATAGGGCGAATGGCCCCAGACCGCGATCAAGTCGTCGGGCCCGGGGCGGAACAGTTTCAGATCATAGCCTGCCAGGTCGCAGATCCGCCGCACCCGGCGCTGGCGCAGGAACCCGGCGTTGAAAAAAGCAACCCGCCGGGGCGGAGCCCCGGCGGGTTCAGTCCCGATCCAGTCGGGATTACGCATCAGCCGCCGGTCAGCGTGCCGATCGAGCTCGCCGTGGTCAGCGATCCGGTCAGCGACGAAATCGTCTTGTTCCACTGGGTGAACGGCGCTTCGGTCACATACAGCGTGTCTTCGTCGCGCACCGCGAAATCGCGCGCCAGGAACAGCCCGTTGGGTTTGGTCAGGTCCAGTACGTAAACCATCCGCTGCGCCCCGATCAGGTCGGTGCGGCCCAGCACCGCGTTGGCGATCTCGGCCGGTTCGTTACGCATCACGAAAACGCCGGTGGGATCGGCCGCGGTGGGCACCAGCCCGCCGACCTGGGCGATCGCCTCGACCGCCGAAACGGTCTTGCTCTCGAACCCCACGCGGGTCTGGCTGCCGGTGGCGCCAAGCGCGGTGAAGGTGCGGGTGTCGCCCTCGACCAAGATCCGGTCGCCGCCGCGCAGCGCGATGTCCAGCTCGGGATTTTCATAGAGGTCCTGCAGCCAGATGCGGCCCTTTTCGCTGCCCCGGATCACGCTGACCTGGGCGATGTCGGTGTCGATGGTCACGCCGCCCGCGCGCGCCAGCATCGCCGACAGGGTGCGGGTGGGGCGTTCGATGGCGAACACGCCCTGGGCGCCGACCGATCCGACCAGCGACACGGTCGATCCGTCGCCGGCGGTGCGGCGGACCTCGATCTGCGGGTCGGGGGTCTGTTCTTCCAGCTTGCGGGTGATGATGCTGCGCAGCGCCTCGGGCGTGTTGCCGGCGGCGCGGATGCGGCCCGCATAGGGCACGAAGATGAACCCGGCGCCATCGACCTGAACCTCGGCCAGGGTGGTGGCGGAACTGGCGGAACTGGCCAGCAGCCCGTCTTCGACGTTTTCCCACACGGTCAGCGACAGCGTGTCGCCGGGGCGGATGATATCCGATCCCAGCGTGCCCGCCTTGGTGAATTTTTCGGAGAAGCCAAGCGCCGGGGTGACGGCGGTGGCGCGGGTGACGCGGTCGTTCACGGCCACGATGAAGGCGTCGCCTTCACGCTGCACCGATCCGGCGAAGATTTCGCGCTTGTTCGGGCCGGTCCGGGGCAGGCCGCAAGAGGCGACAATTGCCACGGCGGCCAGCAGGGCGACGGATTTCGCCCGTCGGGAAGCTGGGAATTTCACTGCTCGGTCTCCTCGACCTGTTGTTTTCTGCCTCAAGTCTTTGCGGCAACCTAACGGAATCCGGAACAAAAATCCAGCGCTAGACCTTGTGGCGCTCAGCTCACCACACGCAACTGTTGCCTCGGGGCCGCGGTTCCCGACTTCAGCGCGTCATAGGGGTCTTCGTCGCTCAGCATCATGTCGACCACGTGACGCAGCAGCTGCTTGCGCCCGCGGGCGGAATAGAACCCGCCGGGCACCTGGCTGGTTTCCAGCAGGAAGCGGCGGTAATCGCGATAGGCGGGCAGGTCGGGGCGCCGCGCGGCCTGGAAAAACGCGGGCAGCGGCTGGTCGGAGACGAATTCCGGCTTGGCATAGACCGCGTCGCCGAACACCTTCAGGGGGATGCCGCGCCACAGCACCTGCTGCCCGGCGGTGGAATTCACCGTCACCGCGCTGCGGGTGTCATTGAGAAGCCGCGCCAGCTTGCCGCCGCGCACGAAATGCACCCGGTCGGCCACGCCCGCGCGCCGCGCGATGCGCAGGATTTCGCGTTTCAGCGGCACCCGGCCGTTTTCCAGCGGATGCGCCTTGATCACCAGGTGGTGGTGCTGCGGCGCGCCCTTGGCGAACCCGTCGATGGTCAGGTCCAGGAATTCGGTCATCGTCGAAAACGGCGAATGTTTCTGGAACGCGCTGTCATGGGCCAGCTGCAGCAGCACCACGTGATAGGGGAAACCGCCATGGCGCACCCGGTAGGTGGCCAGCCCGCGTTCGGCCATCAACAGCGGCGTCATCAAGAGCCGGGTGAAATAAAGCTGGAATTCCCGCGCCACCGGCAGATCGCGATGCGGCCGGAAATTGCGGTAGTCGCGGTTCCGGAACATCACGAACCAATGGTACAGCGCGCCGTAGAACACGTGCTGGCGGGTGTCGCCCCAATGTCCCGGCGGCAGCACGGTGTCGAGGTCGGAGCGTTCCAGCGCGTCGCGCATCTCGGCCACGCTCAGCCGCATCAGCCGCGAATTGCCGTTGGACCCGTCGCGTTCATAGGTGACCCAATAGGGCCGCAGGTAGCCTTCCTCGAACACATGCACCCGCAGCCCGGCCTGGCGCGCGCGCGCCACCGCCTCGGCATGGATCGGGCGGGTGTCGCCGTAAAGCACGATATCGGTGACTCGCTTTTCGGCCACCAGGTCCTCGAACCGGTCGGGCCAGTCGTCATGGGAGCCGCGATAGGGGATATAGCTTGCCGGGTCGAACCAGAACGCCCGGTCGCCGGCATTGAAGCCGACGCGCCAGACCTCGGCCCCGGCCCGGCGTAGCATCTTGCCAAGCTGGTGGAAGAAAGGTCCGTGCGGTCCCTGCAGGCACAGGAAAACCCGGGTATGTCCGCTGTCGCTGCTCATTCCGGTCAGGCTGTCCTAACGGTTGTTTTCAACGTGCTAACGCGTTTCGTTGGCGAAAATAAGGCGTAAATTGAAAGTAAATTGGGTTGTTTCCATTAAGGTCAACGGCTAGGTCATGATCCAGTTTAGACCGCATGGCAATGGGGGCGGATATGTTTACCGGCATCATCACCGATATCGGCGAGGTTCAGGCGCTGGAACAGCGCGGCGATCTGCGCGCGCGGATCGGCACGCGCTACGACATGGACGGCGTCGATCTGGGCGCCTCGATCGCCTGCGACGGGGTCTGTCTGACGGTGGTGGCGAAGGGCGCGGGCTGGTTCGACGTGGACGTGTCGGCCGAAACCGTGTCCAAGACCAACCTGGGCGGCTGGGCCGAGGGCCGCAAGCTGAACCTGGAACGGGCGCTGAAGGTGGGCGACGAGCTGGGCGGTCATATCGTGTCGGGCCATGTCGACGGCGTGGCCGAGATCGTGGCGATGAGCGAGGAGGGCGACAGCACCCGCATCACCCTGCGCGCGCCCGAGGCGCTGGCGCGTTACATCGCGCCGAAAGGATCGGTGGCGCTGAACGGCACCTCGCTGACCGTGAACGAGGTCGAGGGCTGCGATTTCGGCATCAACGTGATCCCGCATACCCAAGACATGACCACCTGGGGCGCGGCGAAGGTCGGCGATCGGGTCAACCTGGAAATCGACACGCTGGCGCGCTACGTCGCCCGGCTGCGCGATTTCGGCTGAGTTCCAGTGTGCGCCCTTGCAGGGCGCGCAGGTTTAGCTTTGCCTTTGGGCAAAGCGGTGTGGGGGCGCTGCCCCCGACGTTGAAAACCTGAGGGTTTTCAACGCCTCCCCCGGAGTATTTCGGCCAAGAAGAAGACCGGGTTCGCTGTTTCTTCTTGGCGCAAATACTCCCGCCGGAGGCGTTCCCGAGTGAAATTGCTGCAGGCAATTTCGCGAGATATAAAGAGCGCCCGGAACGGGCGCACCGTTTAACAACATATTCGCAAATGATATTGAGTTCTCCGCGTTGGTGCCTATCTTTGCCGCAAAAGGGAGCCATACCATGTCGATCATCAAACCCAGCCGCCGCGATATCCTGAAACTGGCCGCCATCGCGCCCGGTTTCGCCTTGCCCGCCGCCGCACGGGCGCAGCTTGGCGCGCCCGGCGGCGAACAGCCGGCGCATTTCCGTTTCACCCTGGGCGATATCAAGCTGACCGTGTTGTCGGACGGCTATTTCCAGGTACCGTCCAGCGGGCTGGGGGTGAATGCCGATCCCGAGGACGTCAAAGCCTTCCTGACCCGCTATTTCCTGCCCGCCGACATGGGCTATTCCCACACCAACCACCTGTTGATCGAAACCGCCGACGCGACCGTGCTGGTCGATGTCGGATCGGGCAGCCGGTTCTTCGACACGGTGGGCCGTCTGAACGGCAACATGGAAGCGGCGGGCATCGATCCGTCCTCGATCACCCATGTGGTGCTGACCCATGCCCATCCCGATCACATCTGGGGCATTCGCGACGATTTCGACGAGGCGATCTACCCGGATGCGGAATATGTCCTGGGCGAGGCCGAGCACGCCTATTGGATGCAGGACGACCTGGTCAACCAGGTGCCGCCCGAGGATCAGCAATTCGTGCTGGGCGCGGTCAATTCGATCAATTGCGACGGGGTCGACTGGATCCTGGCCAAGGACGGCTACGAGGTGGTGCCGGGCGTGCGCGTGATCGATACGCCGGGCCACACGCCGGGCCATATGAGCGTGGTGCTGGAAAGCGGCGGCGAGCAGCTGATCGCGCTTGGTGACAGCATGACTCATGCCTACATGAGCTTCCGCCAGCCGGAATGGTATAACGGCACCGACGCCAATGGCGAGCTGACCGTCGCCACCCGCAAGCGGCTCCTGGACATGGCGGCGGCCGACCGGATGGCGGTGCTGGGCTATCACTTCCCGTTCCCCGGCGTCGGCCATGTGGTCCGCGACGGCGAACGCTTCAGCTTCGTGCCGGCGCTCTGGCAGTTCTGATCCCGCTCTGATCTTCAGCGCACAGGTGCTGTGGAACGCCGCGTTGGCTCTGGCCTTCGCGGCGTGGCTGGGCTATCTGCGGGGGGAAACCTGACAGGGGGTCCCCCATGCCCGAAAGCTCCGCCTTTGAAACACCCGGTCCCGTCGAGGCCGAACTGCGCGACGCGATCAGCCCGATCGAGGAGATCATCGAGGAAGCCCGACAGGGCCGGATGTATATCCTCGTCGATCACGAAGACCGCGAAAACGAGGGCGATCTGATCATCGCCGCCGAATTCGCCGACGCCGACGCGGTGAACTTCATGGCCACCCATGGCCGCGGGCTGATCTGCCTGCCGATGACCGCCGAACGGATCGACCGGCTGGGCCTGCCGATGATGGCGGTGAACAATTCCTCACGGCATGAAACCGCCTTCACCGTGTCGATCGAGGCGCGCGAAGGCGTGTCGACCGGCATTTCGGCGGGCGACCGGGCGCTGACCATCGCCACCGCGATCAACGAACAGAACACCATGGCGGCGCTGGCCACCCCCGGCCACGTCTTCCCGCTGCGCGCCAAGCGCGGCGGCGTCCTGGTGCGGGCGGGTCATACCGAGGCTTCGGTCGATATTTCGCGTCTGGCGGGGCTGAACCCCTCGGCGGTGATCTGCGAGATCATGAAGCCCGACGGCACCATGGCGCGGCTGCCCGACCTGGTGGAATTCGCACGCGAACACGGGCTGAAGATCGGCACCATCAGCGACCTGATCGCCTATCGTGCCCGCAACGACAACCTGGTGGTGGAAACCTCCTGCACCACCGTGACCTCGGAATTCGGCGGCGACTGGGAATTGCGCATCTTCACCGATCAGACCCACGGCGTCGAACATGTGGTGATGATCAAGGGCGACATCACCACCCCGGACCCGGTTTTGACCCGCACCCATGCGCTGCACGAAGCCACCGACGTTTTGGGGCTGGGGCCGAAATCGGCGCGCCAATTGCCGCGCGCGATGGAACTCATCGCCGCCGAAGGGCGCGGCGTCGTCTGCCTGTTCCGGCAGCCGCGCAACGCGCTCTACGCCACCGAGGAAGAAGGCCCCCGGACCATCAAGCAGACCGGGCTTGGCGCGCAGATCCTCAACAAGCTGGGGCTGAGCGAACTGATCCTACTGACCGACTCGCCCAAGACCAAATATGTCGGGCTCGACGCCTTCGGCCTGACCATCACCGGCACCCGCCCGATCCTGAAGGAGTCCTGATATGGCCGGACATGAATCCCATTACATCCTGCCGCGCGCATCCTTCGACAAGCCGGTGAAGATCCTGATCGTCGTGGCGCCCTATTACAAGGATATCGCCGACAACCTGATCGCCGGCGCCAAGGCCGAGATCGAGGCCGCTGGCGGCACCTGGGACCTCGTCGAGGTGCCCGGCGCGCTGGAAGTGCCCACCGCCATCGGCCTGGCCGAACGGATGAGCAATTTCGACGGCTATGTCGCCCTGGGCTGCGTCATCCGCGGCGAAACCACCCATTACGACACCGTCTGCAACGACAGTTCCCGCGCGCTGCAGCTCTTGGGCCTGCAGGGCCTGTGCATCGGCAACGGTATCCTGACGGTGGAAAACCGGCCCCAAGCCGAGGTCCGCGCCGATCCGGCCGATCAGAACAAGGGCGGCGGCGCGGCGGCGGCGGCCTTGCATCTTGTCGCTTTGGCCCGTAAGTGGGGCGGTCAGCGCAACGGCGTGGGATTCGTGCCCGATGCCGAGGAATACAAGCTGGCAGGCCAATTCAAGGACAACTCGACCGCATGACCTCCGCCCCCGACGATAAATCGCTTTCCGGTAACCAGAAGCGCAAGATGAAATCGGCCGCGCGGCTGTACGCGGTGCAGGCGCTGTTCCAGATGGAACAGTCGGGCCAGACCGTGGATCAGGTCATGGTCGAATTCCTCGATCATCGCTTCGGCGCGGTTTACGACGGCGACGAAATGATCGAGGGCGATGCAGACCTGTTCCGCCAGCTGATGCGCGAGGCGGTGAACTGGCAGGCCAAGATCGACCAGATGACCGACCGGGCGCTGGTCGCCAAATGGCCGATCGCGCGGATCGACCCGACGCTGCGGGCGCTGTTCCGCGCCGCCGGGGCCGAATTGACGCAAACGGATACCCCGCCCAAGGTGGTGATCACCGAATTCGTGGCGGTGGCGCAGGCGTTTTTCCCCGAAGGGAAAGAGCCGAGATTCGTCAACGCGGTGCTCGACCACATGGCGCGCGAAGCCAGGCCCGAAGCGTTCTGAACGCCGAAATCTGCGGCAAAACGGCTTAATTGCGCCAAACCCCGGCCCAATATGCGCAGGCGCCTTGCATCATCCGGACAAAGGGATATCTTTGTAGGGTGACTAGAGGAGATGTCGAAATGCCGAAACTCATCCGCATGTATATCGTCAATGTGTTGATCGGCTATGGGATCGCGGCGGCCTTCGTGGCGATGCTGCTGTACTTCGACATCGCCAACCTGTGGCACCTGGTGACCCATTCCAGCAGCGGGTTGCTGGCGGTCTTCGTGCTGTGGTTCGCCAACGGCATCGTCTTTGCCGGGGTGCAATTCGCCATCGCGGTGATGCGGATGAAGGACGACGACGACGGCAATGGCGGCAAGCGTGCCCCGATCCGCGTCGACATGACCCGCATGGTCCCCGTCCGGGAAGAGGCCAAGGCCAAGAACAGCCTGACCCGCCGCTGATTTCTCAGCCGCTGCGAATTCCGAAAACCGGCCCGGGTCCGCGGCCGGTTTTTTCATGTCTGGGGGCAGGGCGATCCGTACCGAAACCCGGTACAAAAGCCCCATATTGCATCGAAGTTTTGTGAAAAGTGGCGGGCCCGCAGCGACCGTGGGGTTATCTCATTCCCGAGGACCTGTATATACAGGTGGGCGCCAGGTAATCAGGCCAGGACCTGAACAGAGCCAGCTCCCTCGGAATTGCTTAAGGCCACCGGAATGCAACCGAATAACGAGAAGAGCAGAACCCGCCAGGGCCCTATTTAGTTCCTCCCGCGCTCCGCGACAAGGGGGCGGGGCAGGGCGGCGGTAAAAACCCGCCAAGCCCCCGTTTGCCGACCCCGATACGGCTTAAAAGGGAAAATGTCGCAGCTCTCATCCGCGCCGCGCATCAGATTGACGATAAAGGATTAAATCGGTTTGCATACCGTTGCATACGTCTAAGTGTCTGAAATTGCAGCTAAAAATATCAATTCGAGCGTGACATTTTCCGCCGCCGGGGGTATTGCAGGCGCAAACGGGGGGATCGGGGTCACAAAAGGAAATTACGCGTGGCACAGAAACTCCTTGTCTTGGGCGGCGGCTTCGGCGGCCTCTACGCAGCGCGCGAGCTGCGCAAACGGTTCGGCGACGAGGCCGAGATCCAGCTGATCAGCGAAGAAAACTATTTCGTCTTCCAGCCCTTGCTGCCCGAAGTCGCGGCGGGCGCGATCACCAGCATGCACGCGGTCACCTCGCTGCGCGAATTGCTGGCTGGCGTGCGGCTGCGCAAGGCCACGATCCATTCCGTCGATTTCGACCGCCAGGTCGTCACCGTCTTCCAGGGCGTGCAGCGCCGCCCGACCGAAATCGAATACGACCACCTGGTGATCGCCATGGGATCGCGCATCGACCTCAGCCGGGTGCCGGGTCTGGAAGACCATGCGCTGAAGATGAAGACGCTGGAAGACGCGCGCCGGATGCGCGCCCATATCATCGAACGACTCGAACATGCCGACGTGACCTTCCTGCCCGAGGTCAAGCGCGAGGCGCTGACCTTCGTGGTGGTGGGCGCTGGCTTTTCCGGCATCGAATGCATCGGCGAGATGAAGGAACTGATCGACCGGTCGCTGAAATACTACCCCAATATCGACCCGTCCGAAATCCGTGTCATCGCGGTGGAATTCGCCCCGCGCGCCCTGAACGAACTGCCCGAAAGCCTTGCCGCCTACGCGGTCAAGCAGCTTGAAAAGCGCGGCGTCGAGGTGATGTTCAACACCGGCGTCGCCTCGGTCACCGGCCGCCGCCTGGTCACCTCTACCGGCGAAGTCATCCCGACCCGGACCATCGTCGCGACGATCGGCAACGCGCCGTCGCCGGTCATTCTCGATATGGACCTGGAACTGACCCATGGCCGCGTCGCGGTCGACCGCACAATGCAGGCAAAGGGGCGCGAAAACGTCTGGTCTCTGGGCGATTGCGCGCTGATCCCGCTGAAGGACGACGCCAAGGAACGCGACGATTTCGCCCCGCCCACCGCCCAGTTCGCGGTGCGAGAAGCCAGCCAGATCGCGCAGAACATCCAAGCCGCCGTGCAGGGCAAACCGCTCAAGCCGTTCAAGTACAAAAGCCGTGGCGCGCTCGCCTCTCTGGGCGCGCGGCGGGGCGTGGCGGAAGTCTTCGGGATCAAGGTTTCCGGCTACCCCGCATGGCTGCTCTGGCGGATGTATTACCTCAGCTTCATGCCCGGCTTCGACACCAAGCTGCGGGTGTTCCTGAACTGGCTGCTCGACAGCATCCGGCCGCGTTCCGTGGTGGCGCTGCGGGCCCCCGAAAAGGAAGGCGCGCGCTATGTCCATTACGCCGCCGGCGACCCGGTATTCGAGAAGGGCAACCGCTCGGACGGGTTCTATACCGTCGTCAGCGGCAGGTTCGAAGTCAGCTACCAGGACGAAACCACCGGCGAAACCGTGACCCGCGAAGTCGGCCCCGGCGGCCATTTCGGCGAGAGGATGATCATGGGCGAATCCACCCGCTTCGGCACGGTGCGCGCCCTGACCGACGGCACGGCGCTGGTGCTGGGACAGGAAGAATTCACCAAGCTCTCCAGCACCTTCGAGGCGCTCGGCTCCTACCTGGAAGACCACTTCAACCGGGTCTACCACATCGACTGGCACCCCGGCGCCGCCAAGCCGTCGGGGGAGCCGGCGGAAAAATCCCCCACCCGCCACTGACGGCCACGCGAAACGCTCCCCCGGCTTCTTCTGTTCATAAATATCCCGGGGGAGTCGCCGCTCGCGGCGACGGGGGCAGCGCCCCCATCCGCTTCGCCGTTCAGGCGAAGCCCCCTCCGGGCTTGCATTTGTTCACGATATGTTCATGATATCGGCCATGGACTCCCACGCCCAAATCCCGCCCGACACGATGCAGCCCGGCCAGCTTCTGGCGCGCGGCGTGGCGCGGGCGCTCGGCAGTTACGGCTTCGTCTCGGTCGAGGAATTCGTGCCCGCGCGCGGGCTGCGGGTGGATGTGATTGGGCTGGGCCCCAAGGGCGAGATTTGGGTGTTCGAGTGCAAATCCAGCCGCGCCGATTTCCAGTCGGACAATAAATGGCAGGGCTATCTGGATTGGTGCGACCGCTATTTCTGGGCGGTGGATGCGGATTTCCCCACCGATCTGCTGCCGGACGGGACCGGGCTGATGATCGCCGACGCCTATGGCGGCGAAATCATCCGCATGGGGGCGGAGGCAAAACTTGCCGCGCCCCGGCGCAAGGTTCTGACCCACAAATTCGCCACCCACGCCGCGCGGCGGCTGCAGGCGCTGCGCGACCCAAGGGCTTAGCGCTTGACGGCGCGGGCGGCCTGGGCGGCGGCGCGGATTTCCTCGGCGATTTCCTCGGCTTCCTCGGGGTCGAAATCCATCGGGATCTCGATCCCCTGGCCTTCGATGAACAGTCGCACCATGCCCTGATCGGTCGGCCCGATCTGCAGGTTGGCTTCGATATCGCGTTCGGTGTTGATGCCCATGGTCCGGCTCTCCTTTGACAGGGTTCAGCTAGCGCTTTCGCCCTTGCATTGCAAGCCGCAGAGGGGTTTGCTGCCGGCATGAGTGACGTGATCTTGCGCGATTTGCAAATTGGCGATGCGGGCTGGCTGATCGAACAGCACGCGGTGCTTTATGCCCGTGATGAAGGATTCGACGAAAGCTTCGAAGCCCTGGTGGCCGAGATTCTGGCCAATTACATCCGCAACCACGATCCGGCCTGTGAACGGGCCTGGATCGCCGAACAGGACGGCCAGCGGCTGGGCAGCGTGTTCTGCGTCCGCCAGGACGACGAGACCGCCAAGCTGCGCCTGTTCCTGCTGGTGCCGGCAGCAAGGGGAATGGGGCTGGGCCAGCGCCTGCTGTCTGCCTGCATGGACTATGCGCGCGCAAAGGGATACCGGCGCATGGTGCTTTGGACCCATGAAAGCCACGCCGCCGCCTGCGCGCTTTACGCCCGCAACGGCTGGACACTGACCCGGTCCGAGCCGGTGCACAGCTTCGGAACCGATCTTGTCGAACAAAGCTGGGAAATTGCGCTTTAACGGGCTTGCAATCCCCGGTCAGGAAGGCTAAATCGCCCGAACAGTGCCGCCTTAGCTCAGTTGGTTAGAGCGCTGGATTGTGGATCCAGAGGTCCCCCGTTCAAGCCGGGGAGGCGGTACCATCACCCCAAAATCGATAGACGGTTGATGGCCCCGAATGTGGGGGCGGCGTTGCGCCGCTATTGCTGTGCCGCGCAGTCGAACACCCGCACCTCGCGTTCCAGGAACAGCGGCTTGCTGGGTGGGAAACGCGGCCCCGCGGCGCAGGCCGATTCCAGCGTCTGGAAAAACTGCCGCCGAATCTGCGGTTCTGCCTCATGCGCGTAATAGTCAAAGTCGCGCACCACGAAGATGCTGAACCCGCGCGACAGCCAATAGTCGAGCTGCCATTCTTCGTGCTGCAGCGGCCAAGCATGGGCTTTGACCTCGTAGTCCTGGTCGTTTTCATCCACGCTTTCCAGCCCGAACATCACGCCCGGCATGTTGATGTAGTGAATCGCGTCGGGGGCGGATTGGCGGATCAGCCGTTCCTCGGCCATCTGCGGCAGCTCTACCCGGTATTTGCGCGCCAGCCGCGCGGTGCGTTGCAGTTCGATCTGCTGCGCGGCTTTTTCTTGCGGCAGGGTCAGCGGCATCGAGGTGACGATTTTCCGGTCGGCGAAATGATCGCGGATGTAATTGCCCACCGCCTGCTGGATCGTTTCGGCGCGGGCCTGTTTCAGCACCTCGCCGGTGCCCAGGACGGAAAAGGCCAGCGCCGCAGCCAGGATCACTCTGCCCGCGGCGCGGGGGATCGTTTGACTTGCCCGGCTCAGATCGGCCAACACCAGCCCGCCCAGCAGCAGGAAACCGGCGAAATTGGCGATCCACAGGTGTTCGGGCTGGCGCGGACCGGTCAGGATGGCGGTCGCCACCGTGCCGATCGCCAGCGACAGCCAGATCACCCAAAGCGCGCCTTTCTGCGGCAATCCGCATCCGGGCCGCAGCAAAAGCACCGGGGTCAGTAGCGTAATCGCCGCCATCACCGGGTTGAGCCCGAAAATCACCTCCGCCGCCCGTGCGGCCAGGACGGGCAGTCCGGCAAGCGGGCCGCCCTCACCGGGCTGCACCGACATCACCGCCTGTATCCGCTGGTAGTCGAGGAAATTGCCGAAATCGAGGATCAGGCCGATATTGAGCGCCGGCCACAGCACCGCGATCACCAGGATGGCGCGCAGCAGCGAGAGCACCGCGCCCTTCATGCCCTCGGCGCGGGCCAGCAGGACGAAAAGCCCGATGGCGAGGGGGAACAGCACGAAAATCGCGGATTGCTTGAAGCTGAGCGTCAGCGCCACGCAAAGCCCCAGAACGATATCCCATCGCAGCGGCCGGCCGGTTTGCAGACGCGCCAGCAGCGCCCAGAAACAGGCGATCATCCCGGTGGCCAGACCGGTATCGCCCTTGGCGATATGGGCCATGAAGACGGCCAGCGGAAACAGCAGCGCCAGCAGCGCGATCAGTGTGGCGCGCGCCAGGTCCAGCTGCAGCCGGCGCGCGATTAGGAAAAACAGCGGCGCCATCAGGGCGCTGATCGCGGCGGTGACCATGCGGGCGGTGATGTAAAACACGGTCGGGTCGTTGAAATACTGCGCCCGGAAATCCGCCGCGCCGTCCCACCAATCTCTCATCAGCCCGAAAACGAACAACGCGCCGAAGGCCACCGCGTTCAGGTAATTGAAGAAGGGAGGATAGAAAAGCTGACCCGGGATGATCTGCCCGGTCAGCACCTTGGCCGCCTCGTTGACCCGTTCGTCGCCGTGGAAATAGCCATAGTCGACGCCGATCAGCCGCAGCACAAATGCCGCAGTGAATAAAATAACGCACAATATGGCCGCAGTTTTGCCGAAACTATTCATCGAAATCGTGGTTAAAAAGTCGAGCGTTGCGTGGAATATACCTCATTGGGTAGCCTGCTAGGGCGTTGCGGGCAAAGAAAACTGTCGTTTTGAAACTGAATTTCTGGATTTCGGGTCTTTTTTGGCGATTAAATTGCAGGTGTTGGAAATAATGGGCCGCCATGCCGGATAGTGTTAATCCTCATTCCGAACGTGCCGATATTCCGCTTTTCGTGGATATGGACGGCACGCTGGTCCGCACCGATGTGGCGCAGGAATTGCTGGTGCGGGCGTTCAAATCGCCCGCCGCGCTGTGGGCGGTTGCGTCGGGGGGCGCGTCGACCGGCGTCAGCGGTATGAAGCGGGCGCTGTCCGATCACATGGAATTCCACGCCGACATCTTGCCCTATAACCCGGACGTTCTGGACTATGTGGAAAAGGCGCGCGGGGCCGGGCGGCGGGTGTTCCTGGCCACCGCCGCCGACAGCAAGGTCGCCCGCGCGGTGGCCGATCACACCGGGCTGTTCGACGACGTGATCGCCACCGAGCCAGGGCACAACATGAAAGGCGCCACCAAGCTGGCCGCGATCCGCGATGCGGCGGGGCCGGGCGGTTTCGAATACCTGGGCGATTCAAGCGCCGATCTGCCGATCTGGCACGAAGCGCGCCTGCGCGGCTTCGCCGCCATCCCTCCCGGTGCGCGCGATCTGGCGGCGGACGGGACGGCGACGCTGATGCCGGGCGATCCGGCGTCGTTCTGGCGGGCGCTTTTCCGGGCGATGCGGCCGCATCAATGGGTCAAGAACATCCTGGTCTTCGTGCCGCTGTTCTTTGCCCACATGTATTTCGACGCGCTCAGCGTAACCCGCGCGGCGCTGGCCTTCGTGGCGTTTTCGGCCTGCGCCTCGGCGGTGTACCTGATCAATGACATGCTCGATGTCGAGGCCGATCGCAGCCATGCCAGCAAATGCAAACGCCCCTTCGCGGCGGGCGAATTGACTCCGAAACCTGGTGTCGCGGCGGCGCTGATCCTGATGCTGGCGGGGCTGGCGGTCGGGTTCGGCACGGTCGGCTGGCAATTCGGGCTGGTGCTGCTGCTTTATCTCGGGCTGACGCAGGCCTATTCGCTGTGGCTGAAGGTCTATTCCACCATCGACGTGGTGGTGCTGTCGCTGCTCTACACCTTGCGGATCGTCGCCGGGGCGGCGGCGATCCAGGTGGTGCCCAGCCCGTGGATCTTGACCTTCTCGCTCTTCTTCTTCCTCAGCCTGGCCTACATGAAGCGCTATATCGAACTGAGCCGGGCCAAATCCGAGGGCCGCCTGCCGTCGCGCAATTACTATACCGGCGACGTGATCGTGGTGCAGATCTTCGGCATCGCCAACGCCGCCCTGTCGCTGATGACCATGGCCGAATATATCAGCAACGAACAGGCCCAGGGCCGCTACCAGTCGCCGGGCGTGCTATGGCTGATGCTGCCGGTGATGATGTTCTGGACCTATCGCAGCTGGATGTGGGCCAACCGCGATCAGATCGGCGACGATCCGGTGGTGTTCGCCATCAAGGACCGGATCAGCCGGTTCTGCGGGCTGATCCTCGTGGGGATCGTCCTTGCCGCATATGCTATCAACCTGGATTGGATGCTGCCATGAACCTGAGCAGTTTCGCCCTTGTCTTCACCAGCGTGACCCTTTCGGCGCTGGCGCAAACCGCGTTCAAACACGGGGTGATGCGGGTGCCGCTTGCCGACATCACCGGGATCTTGGCGAAAGTGCTGGGCCTGCTGATGTCGCCCTTCGTGCTGCTGGGGCTGACGCTTTATGGGTTCGGCGCGGTGCTTTGGCTGTTTGCCCTGCGCCAGCTCGACCTGTCGCTGGCCTACCCCTTCGTCGCCATGAGCTTCGTGATGATCGTGCTGTCGGGCATTTTCGTCTTCAACGAACCGGTCAACCCGTCACGGCTTGCCGGGATCGTGCTGATCGTTGCGGGGCTCGTGGTGATGGCGCGGGGCGGCTGACCGGGTCAGTTCCCGCGCGGCGCGCCGTTCGGTCCGGTTGGCGCTGCAGGGCCGGAATGTCGCGGGCGCGGATTTTGTGGCATGATCTGGGGTATTGAAGATCATTTGCTGCCAATTTGGAACAGACACATGTTTACCCAACGCCTGCAACTTTCGCTCACGGCGGACATCACGCTCAGTTCCGTCGTTGACAATGCGACAACCTACGTCGCCGAGATTTCCGCGCGTCCGGAGGGTGGGGCGGTTGTCTATTTCGATACTTATCCCGCCTTTGACTATTTTACCCCGCCGCCGGAAAGTGATTATCGCATCTATTTCTATGTGTTGGACGAAAACGGAATCCTCGAGAGCGTACTGTTCAGGGCCGATCCGGAAAGCGCGGATTGGCCGACTTCCCCCGATCTGGCGTTCCTGGAAAACGGATCGTTTCTGATCTCTTGGACGGAATCGGAGGGTGACGACAGCTGGGACAGGGTGCCGTCGTCCTTCCACGGGCGCATTTTCGACGCAGACGGCGCAGCTGCCGGTGACAGCTTTACCTTCGCGCTTCCGGCGGTCGTCCAGGCGTCTCTTGCTGAAAATCCCTTTGCGACGAGGATGAGCCTGCTGAACTGGGATGGCGAAAACCTTGCCGTGTTGTGGCGGCTGGAATCCGGCGCCTTCGCGATCCAGGCCTATGACCTGAACGGTGCGGAAATTGGCGATACCGTGGAATTCGAGGGCAGCGAGATCCTGAGCTACGCCCCGCTCGCACAGGGCGGAATGATCGTCGCCGTGCGCGCGCCGGACGACACCAGGCAGGTGTTGTTGCTGGACGCGCAGTGGCAGGCCAGCGTGATCGATCTGGCGGTCAATCCCGGCAGCTTCGTTCCCGAACTGGTGGCGCTGCAAGACGGGGGATTTGCCGTTTCATGGGCCGATGAGGATGTGATCTATCTCCAGCTCTACGGCGCAGACGGAACGGCCCGCAGCGACCTGATCGAGGTCGATCCGGGGGTCGAGGCAGAGCTGCGCAACCATGACCTGGTGGAGCTCGAGACCGGTGAAATCGTTGTGATCAGCGAATATTATTATGAGGACGAAAATTGGGGCATAGACCGCACCTATTGGGGCAGTGTCGTTTCCGGGGATGAGCCGGAAGCCGGCGTCGCGGTGCAGATCACCGAGCCTTATTCCTCCGGCTTCACCAGCGATGCCGACGGTCTGGATGGCGGTTCCTTGGCGTTCCTGCTGGTGGAGCGTGAAAGCTACGAAGACCATTACGGATCCAATTATCAATACGCCGCGTTCTACATGAGCCTGTTCGAAACCCAGGCCTATTATCACGGCACCGACGAGGCGGACAGTTTCACCGGCACGGAAGACGACGAATTCGTCTATGCCTTTGCCGGGGCGGACTGGCTCGACGGCGGGCTGGGCAACGATACCCTGCTGGGTGGCGACGGGGCCGACACGCTGATCGGCGAAGGCGGCGACGATGTGCTGAGCGCCGGTGACGGGGCCGACATTCTGATCGGCGGCGACGGCAACGACACCTTCGGCGGCGGCGACAGCGAAGCGGATCTGCACGATGTGGTCTATGGCGGCGGCGGCGATGACAGCGCCGATGGCGGCTATGGCAACGACCTGCTGCGCGGCGACGACGGCAACGATACGCTCAACGGCAGCTATGGCGCCGACACGGTGATCGGCGGCAGCGGCAACGACCTGCTGACCGCTCAGGCCTGGGGCGATGTGCTGTTCGGCGGCGACGGCGACGATTTCGTCAATGGCGGTTTCGGGCGCGACCGTCTGAACGGCGGGGCGGGGGCCGACACGTTCTTCGTCGACGGCCGCGATCTGGATGGTCACGCGGGCGACTGGGTGCAGGATTACAGCGCGGCCGATGGCGACCTGCTGCAATTCGGGTTGCAGGGCACTCTGCCCAGCCAGTTCCAGGTCAACTTCGTCGAAACGCCGGGCGCGGGCGTAGCCGGTGTCGAAGAGGCCTTCGTGATTTACCGGCCCACCGGGCATATCCTGTGGGCCCTGGTGGACGGGGCCGCACAGGAGGAAATCAATATCTACCTGAACGGGGAACAGGTCTACGACCTGCTGGCCTGACGCAGGCCGGCGCGGGGGGGGGCTCAGCCCCGCGCGGTGTGCTGTTCGATCACGTTCTGCGCCACCAGGTCCTTGTACAGCGCCCGGAGCCGCTGGGTCATCGGCCCCGCGCCGCCGCTGCCGATCGGTTTGCCGTCGATCTCGGCCACCGGGGTCTGCGCCCCGAAGGTGCCGGTCAGGAACGCCTCGTCGGCGCCATAGGCCTCGTAAAGCGAATAGTTCTTCTCATGGACCGGGATGCCGTTGGCGCGGCACAGGTCGATCACCTTCTGCCGTGTCACCCCGTTCATGCAGTAATCCCCGGTCGAGGTCCAAACCTCACCGCCGCGCACGATGAAGAAGTTGCAGGCATTGGTGGTGTTCACGAAGCCATGCGGGTCCAGCATCAGCCCCTCGTCGGCCCCCGCCTGTTCCGCCTGCAGGCAGGCGATGACGCAGTTCAGTTTCGAATGGCTGTTGAATTTCGGGTCCTGGCTATTGGGCAGACCGCGCACCTGCGGCACGGTGGCAAGGCGAATACCGCGATCCTGCAGGCTGGTCGCGGGTTTGGAATGTTCCACGATGGCGACCACGGTCGGCCCCCATTTCGACAGGGCGGGGTGCTGGAACGGTTTCGCCTTGCGCCCGCGGGTGATCATCAGCCGGCAATGGGCATCGGTGACCATGCCGTTCGCCGCCGCCGTGCGGTCGAGGAGGTCGCGGATGTCTTCGCGCCCCAGCCCGATGTCCAGCGACACCGCCTTGCAGGAATTGAACAGCCGATCCATGTGATCGTCGAAAAACGCCCATTCCCCGTCGTAAAGCCGCATGCCTTCCCACATCCCGTCGCCCAGCATGAAGCCGGAATCGTAGACCGACACCACCGCCTGGTCCTTGGGCACGATATCGCCGTTGACATAGATCTTGATGTCGTCGTTGCGCGGATCGGCTTCGGCGTCGTGGGTGGAATGGCTGTCTTGGGTCATCTGGGCCTCGGTTCGGTTGCAGGGCTTTGTTCGGCGCCACTTTCGGCAATCGCCGCGCAGGGTGCAAGATGCGCGGTGATCGGGCGGAGCCGGGACCGGGCAGGGACCGGCGACGGCGCCTTGGGTGACAGGGCTTGCTTTGCGGGGGGCTTGTGGTCTTTGCTTGGGGAAACGGCGGCAAACGGGGGGATGCGATGCCAATCGGGTACGACAATCCAAATCCGGGACCGGGGAACGGCGCGGGTATGCCGGCGATCCTCAGCGAGGGGCCGGAAGATGGCTGAACGCTCGCTTGCCTTCCCCGCCGGCGAATACGCCCGGCGCATCGCGGCGTTGCAATCCGAAATGGCGCTGCACGGCTGCGATGCTTTGCTGCTGACCGCCCAGGCCGATATCTTCTATGCCACCGGTTTCCTGACCCGGTTCTGGGAAAGCCCGGCGCGGCCCTGGTTCGTGGTGGTGCCCGCCCATGGCGATCCCATCGCGGTGATCCCGTCCATCGGTCAGGACCTGATGGCGCGCAGCTGGATCAGCGATATCCGCACCTGGGACGCGCCCGATCCGATCGACGACGGGGTCGGGCTGCTGAGCGAGGTTCTGTGCGAAACGGTGCCGGGAACCGGCTGCATCGGCGTGCCGATGGGGTTGGAAACCAGCCTGCGGATGCCGCTGGGCGATTACGCCCGCGTCACAGGGCGGATCGCGCCGCGCCGGTTTATCGATGCCACCGAGGTCGTGCACAGGGTGCGCGAGGTCAAGTCCGAGGCCGAGATCGACCGCATTCGCACCATCTGCGCCATTGCCGACGCGGCCTTCGACAAGGTGCCGGATATCGTGCGCGAGGGCCCGGCGCTGGACCGGGTGTTCCGGCAATTCCAGATGGCGCTGCTGGCGGAAGGGGCCGATTGGGTCAGCTATACCGCAGGCGGGGCCGGGCAGGGCGGCTATGGCGACGTGATTTCTCCCGCCGCCCCGGTGGCGCTGCGCGAAGGCGATATCCTGATGCTGGATACCGGTGCGGTGAAGGATGGCTATTTCTGCGATTTCGACCGCAATTTCGCCATCGGCACGCCCAGCGACGACGCCCGCCACGGCCATGCGGTGCTGCACCACGCGACCGAGGCGGCGCTGGCGCAGCTGCGCCCCGGAATGCGGGCCTGCGACGCCCATCGCATCCTGTCCACCGCCATCGCGGGGCAGGGCGCGATCCCGGGCGGCGGGCGATTGGGCCACGGGCTAGGCGTGACGCTGACCGAATGGCCGTCCTTTACGACCAAGGATCTGAGCGTGCTGCGCGAGGGCATGGTGTTGACGCTGGAACCGGCGGTGGTTCTGGCGCCGGGGCGGATCATGGTGCATGAGGAAAACATCGTGCTGCGCGCGGACGGCCCCGAATTGCTGTCGCGTCGCGCCCCCGCCGAGCTGCCGGTGATCGCGCTATGACGGATTTCCCCTATGACCTGAGCGAGGCCGAGGGCCGTGCCGCCACGCTGGGCCTGATCGTGCTGCAGGTGGACGAAACGATAGAGCAGGATTTCCGCCGGTTGCTGCCGGGGCAGGAGGTGGCGCTCTACGTAACCCGCATCCCGTCGGGGGCAGACCTTACGCCGGACACCATCGCGCGGATGGAACACGACCTGCCGGATGCGGCGGCGCTGCTGCCGCCCGCCGCCCGGTTCGGCGCGGTGGGTTACGCCTGCACCTCGGGCACCACGCTGATCGGGGTGGACAGGGTGGAGGGGCTGGTCCGCCAGGGCTGCCGAACCGAACGGGTCTGCAATCCGCTCACCGCCACGCAGGCGGCGCTGCGCCATGTCGGCGCGCGCCGCATCGGGCTGGTGTCGCCCTATTCGGCGACAATCGCGGCGGATATGCGAAAGGCGTTCGAGGCGGCGGGGGTCGAGGTGCCCCGGGCGATCAGCTTTGGCGAAGAGGTCGAGGCAAACGTCGCCCGCATCGACCCGCTGTCCATCGCTGCCGCCGCCCGCGCGGTCGCTGACGGGGGTGGGATCGACGCGGTGTTCCTGTCCTGCACCAACCTGCGCACGCTGGGCATCATCGAGGGGCTTGAGGACGAACTGGGCCTGCCGGTGATCAGCAGCAACCTGGCGCTGGCCTGGCACATGGCAACGCTCGCGGGGGCGGGCGGGGCCCTCAGCGGCGGCTACCGGCTGTTGCAGGGATCAGGGCGCGGCTGACAGCAGGATCGGCATCCCGTGCGGCGTGGCGCGCGCGGCGGCCTGCCAGCGCTCGGTCAGGGCCTGCACCTCGTCTGCTCTGGCGATGCCGGCGGTTTCCAGCATCTCGACCAGCGCCTCGAACCAGATGTTCCAATAGACATCCGCCTCCGCCCCCTGAACCCGGGGGCCGAACACGGCGGTCCATTCCGACCAGGTGAAATGCCCCGCCTCGTTCAGCGCGACGGTGAAGGCGAAAAGCTGTGCTTGCCAGGGTTCTTCGAAAGGGGCGTCAGGCGCGTTCAAGATAGGGCTCCCAGGCTTCGATGCTGACGGTGAGCGTCGGGTCGGCGTCTGCGCCGTACAGTTCCACGGCGTCGAACCGCACGGTGTAGAGCGGGCGGGGATCTTCGCCCTCGAAATGCCCGTTGCTGTCGGGATAGACATGGCAGCCATGGATCGCGGTGACGATGCCGCAATGGCTGCGCGCATATCCGGGCAGGCGGGTATGACCGGCGGGTTGATGGTTGCGGGTGCGGACACGATCGCCGACGGCGAAGACCGGATCGGGCCCGGGCCGGTCGGCGGGGCCGCCCTTGGCCAGAACGCCCGCGACGGACCCTGCGGGCAGGCGGCGGTCGGCGCGCCGGCCCGGGCGTTGCGCATGTCCCTCGCTCAGCTCGTCGCGGCTGATTTCGCCCGCCGCTTCCAGCAGGTTTTCCAGCGCGCGCAGCCAGATTTCGTAATAGCTGGCATTGTAATAGACCGCCGGGGGCAGGCTTTCGCGCGCATGGCGGGAAGCGTCGATATTCCAATAGCCCAGCGAGGCGGAGGCAAGGGTGACCCCGAGAACCCGCTTTTCCCAGTCCGCGTGGAACCGGGTGGTCTCGTCCTCGGGCTGCACCGCGCCGAAGCCGTGCCGCCCGCCGATATCCTGCGGGCCGTTCATGACGTTGCGGGGCGGTGTGGCTGGCCACAACCGATCATGCTGTCGCGGGTCACCAGGTCCGCCAGCGCAGCCGCATCCATCCCCTCGGTCCCCTCGGGGCGTTCGGGAATGACGAGGTAGCGGATTTCAGCGGTGGAATCCCAGACGTTGATGCGGGTGGTTTCGGGCAGGTCCACCCCGAATTCCGCGAGAACCGCGCGCGGGTCGCGCACGGCGCGCGACCGGTAGGCGGGCGCCTTGTACCAGGTGGGCGGCAGGCCCAGCACCGGCCACGGATAGCACGAACACAGGGTGCAGACGACGAGGTTGTGGTCCTCGGGCGTGTTGAACAGGGCCTGCATGTGTTCGCCCTGCCGCCCGACGAAACCCATCGAGGCAATGGCTTCGGTCGCGTCCCGCCGCAGCCAGTCGGCGAAATCGGGTTCGCTCCAGGCTCGGGCGACGACGGCGGCGCCGTTGCGCGGCCCGACCTTGTGTTCGTAGGTGTCGATGATGGTATCGACGGCGGCGGGATCGATCAGCCCCTTTTCGACAAGGATCGTTTCAAGCGCACGCGCCCGGGCGGTCATCTCGTCCAGTTCGTTGTCATGGTGCGGATGGTCGTGCATCTGTCTGATCCTCCCCAGGGCGCCGCTGCGGGGGACGCGCGCGGCGCGCCCCCTTTGCGTTCACTATGTCGGCCACACCCATGATGCGCAACGCATTTAGTTGGCCGTCGGTGAGCGCTGGTCTCTCCGGCCTGGGGATTGCCGGGGCTATCGCGCCTGGTAGCCGGGTCTGGGCACCGATCCCATCAGCGTCTGCGACAACCCGCCATCCACCACGATTTCCTGCCCGTTGACATAACCGGCGCGGGGGCTGGCCAGGAAAAGCGCGGCGTCGGCCATGTCTTCCGCGTGGCCAATCCGGCCCATGGGGACCAGCGCTTCGCGCGCCGCCTTGACCGTTTCGTCGGCATAGAACGCTTCCGATAGCGGCGTCAGCACAAGGCCCGGGCTTACGACATTCGAGCGAATTCCCTTCGGTCCCCATTCATAGGCAAGCTGCCGCGAAAGCATCGTCAGCCCCGCCTTGCCGGGGCTGTAGGCGCCCGAAAACGGCTGCGGCTGGCTGGCCGAGATCGAGGCGACATGCACCAGGCTGCCGGTCCCTTTCGCGGCAATCTGCCTGCCGAAGGCCTGCGCCGTCAGCAGACACCCGCTGAGATTGACCTGCAGCATCCTGTCCCAGTCCGCAAGCGGCAGGTCGGCAAGCGGGCCGGGGCGCAGGATGCCCGCATTGTTCACCAGGATGTCGGCGCCGCCCCACGTGTCCGCCACTGCTTGCGCCGCAAGTGCGACGCTGCTTTCGCTGCTGACATCGCAGCCCAATCCCATCGCCCGCGCGCCGCCGGGGTCGATCGCCGCCGCCGCGGCCTCGGCATTCTTCGCGGCGTAATCCAGCGACACCACCCGCGCGCCCGCGCCGTGAAAGGCCGCAAGGCAGGCCCGGCCGATCCCGCCCGAACCGCCGGTGACGACGACAACCTTGTCTTTCAGTCCAAGCCAGTCCATCGCGCGCCCTCAGTTCACGCCGGCCAGATGGCGGCCGGTGATATAGCCAAAGGTCATCGCGGGGCCGAGCGTGATGCCCGCACCGGGATAATTCCCGCCCATGATCGAGGCGCGGTCGTTGCCGACCGCGAACAGCCCCGGAATGGGATCGTCGTTTTCGTTCAGCACCTGGCCCTGCACCGTCGTCTGCAGCCCGTCGAAGGTGCCCAGGTCCCCCATGATCACCTTGAGCGCGTAGAACGGGCCTTGCTCGACCGGGCCGACGCAGGGGTTCGGCTGATGGTCGGGGTCGGCCAGATAGCGGTTGAACGCGGTCGCGCCGCGGTGAAATTCCGGGTCATCGCCCCTGCGTGCATGGGCATTGTATTCGGCAATCGTGGTCTCGAAGGACGCCGGATCAATCCCGCATTTCCGCGCCAGGTCGGCCAGGGTCCGGCCCGATTGCAGATAGCCATTGGCCAGGTATTTACGCAGCGGCACCGGTGCCGGTTTGGCGAAGCCAAGGCCATATTTGCGTATGGTAGGCCGGTCTGCGATCAGCCAGCAGGCGGTTTCCGTCTCGTCCTCGCAGGCGGCGATCAGCGCCGCGCCCACATCGTGATAGCTCGCGCTTTCGTTGGTGAAGCGCTTGCCGTTCTTCAGCACCGCGATGATGCCGGGTTTGTAGCGGTCCAGCAGATGCGGGAAGGCCTTGAACTTGCCGCCGCCCACCGGGACCTTTGACACCGGCATCCAGGCCGAGGTGCTGGGGAAATGCATGTCGAACTTGCCGCCCACGGCGACGCCAAGGTCGATCCCGTCGCCGGTATTTCCCTCGGGCACCGGCGAGAAATGTTCGCCGCCGCGGCGCAGGTGAGGATAGGCCGCCTTGATCTTCTCCAGGTCATGGGCAAATCCCCCGGCCGCCAGTACCACGCCCTTGCTGGCGGTGATGCGGGCGGTTGTCTGGCCGCTTCGAACCACCGCGCCGTGCACATTGCCGTTTTCGAACATCAGTTCGGTGGCGGGGGTGTCGGTGTAGATCGGGATGCCGAGGTCGAAACAGCTTTTCGCGAGGCGCGCGGCGAGCGCATTGCCCGAGGTGACCTTGGTGCCGCGGCCATAGCGGCTGACCTCGAGGAAATGGCCGACGAGCCTCTTGCCGACATAGGCAAAGGAGGTCAGCGATTTGGTGGCGTTGAAGAAGTGCTTGATGTCGGCATTGGACGAATTGAACATCATCCCCATGAAGGTGATGGTCGAAAGCGGCGGCCGCAGGCGCTTGATATCACCACGCAGTTCCGAGGTGTCGAACGGCGCCGCCAGCACCGAACGGCCCACATCGACGCCGCCGGGCATGTCGGGATGGTAATCGGGATAGAGGGTGGGGATGAATTTCACTGCGGTTTCCGCCTCGAAGAAATTCAGCATCTCCGGCCCGGCATCCAGAAACGCCTCGATCATTTCCGCCCGGTAGAAATTGCCGGTCTCGTGCTGCATGTATTCGATCGCATCTTCGCGGCTGTCTTCGCCGCCGCAGTGGCGGTTGCCGGGTATCCAGAGAACCCCGCCGGAAAAGGCGGTGGTGCCGCCGAAGACCGGTTCCTTTTCGACGATGACGACCTTGAGTCCGTGCTTGGCGGCGGTGATTGCCGTCGACATGCCGCCGGCACCCGATCCGATCACCAACACGTCACATGACAGGTTCCCTTGCACAGTATTCGACATTCGGCTTCCTCCCTTATGCGCCGTCCCGGCGCTGTTCTCCGGCGGCAAATCTGGCATTTTGCGGCGATGAACCGAATGGACGAAGCGCGCGTTTTATTGCACAATTCATTTGGGGCGTAAGACGGGTATCCGTGGGAGGGGCGCATGGCACAATCGAAGACGGCCGCAATTCCGCGTTATTATCTCTATGGAGATCAGGTCAACGATGTTGAACTGAACTTCCTTCATGTCGAGCCGATCCACGAACGCAGCGGCGCGCATGATTGGATTATTCGCGCGCATGCCCATCCGGATCATCTGCAAATCCTGTGGGTCGAACATGGCGGCGGCGAAATCCTGATCGAGGCGCAGAAATACGACATCCCCACCGGCAGCATCGTGATCGTTCCGGCGGCGATGGTGCATGAAATCCGCTTCAGTCCCAGCACCGACGGGATCGCGGTCACCGCCGCATCGGCCTATGCGGTGTCGGTGACCGAGGGCGACAAGCGGCTGATGGAGGCGCTGCTGACGCCACAGGTCTATCCGATTTCGGACACCGGCGTCAGCGTCGAGGCCGTCGCCGATGCTTTCGAGTGGATGAACCGGGAATATGTCTGGTCGGCCCCCGGGCGGCGCACCGTCATCAAGGCCCATTTCCTGCGCGTGCTGGTCGCGATCATGCGGTTGCGGAGCGTGCAGACCAGCGCGATGACCTCGGCCAGGGATCGCAATTACGATATCCTGATGCGCTACAAGGAACTGCTGGAACCCAATTTCCGGCAGCAAAAGGCGATGGATTATTACGCCGGGCAGATCGGGGTCAGCGCGCAGCGGCTGAACCAGGCCTGCAAGGCCCGGACCGGCAAGACCGCTTCGGAGTTGCTGCACGAACGGACGATCATCGAAGCCAAGCGCTGCCTCGTCTACATGGAAATGACGGTGGCCGAAATCGGCTATGAGCTGGGCTTTGACGACCCGGCCTATTTTTCGCGCTTCTTTTCCCAGCGGGTGGGGCAGCCGCCGGGCGCCTATCGGGACTGTCACGGGACCGGGGACGGGCAGGCCGCCGGCGCGGGCTAGGGATTTGTCCAAGGGATCGCGGGTTCTCTCCATTCCAATGTCCTGAGGCCGGGGGCAGTCTCGGGGCAGAAGAGGGAGGCAAGGATGCTCTACGAATTGAGGGTTTACGATCTGGTGCCGGGCAAGGGGCCGGATTATCTCGACCTGTTTCGCCGCAACGGGGTTCAGTATGTCACGCGGCATTTGCCGATGGCGGGCTATTGGCTGACCGATAGCGGCGCGCTGAACCGGCTGTATCACCTATGGATTTACGAGAGCCTTGAGGAACGCCTGGACTGCCGCGCCGGTCTGGCGGCGGATCGCGATTGGAACGAGGTCTTCGTTCCCGCCGGGTTCCCGCTGATCGTTGCGCAGGAAAACATGATCATGGCGCTGCGGGAGGGGTCCGATCTGCTCGATCAGGTCGTCGCGGCGCGCAAGACGGTGCATCCGGGGCAGGCGGCGGACACGCCGATGTTCGCCGCGCAGTACATGTCGCTGACCTTCGGCACGGCCCGGGCGGCGGGGGCGGAATTGGCGGGGCGCTGGCAGGTGGTGTCGGGCGCGGCGCCGGGGCAAACGGTCAGCCTGTACCGGCATGAACGCGACGATGCGATGGCAACCGCCGCCGGGGCGGAGCG
The DNA here is from genome assembly GCF_009857745.1 of Thalassovita mangrovi. Classification (GTDB taxonomy): domain Bacteria; phylum Pseudomonadota; class Alphaproteobacteria; order Rhodobacterales; family Rhodobacteraceae; genus Thalassobius; species Thalassobius mangrovi. The sequence continues at coordinate 13,961 of NZ_WWEN01000006.1, read as the reverse complement.
GCACGAATTGTTGCGCCCGCTCAGCTGTTCCCCGCTGCGCTAGGATCGCCCGACGGCGTGCCTGCCGCGCCGAAGGCGGTCCAGCCGCCATCGACGCTCAGCACCGTGCCGGTGATGGCAGATGCCGCGGGTGAGGCCAGGAAATACACGGCTTCGGCAATTTCGCGCGGCTCCAGCATACGCGCGAGTGGCGTGCGCGCGATGATCGTGGCCGGGTCCAGAAGCCCGTCCGCGATCAGTTTTTCCACCAGCGCGGTGCGCACGTACCCCGGCGCGACCGCGTTCACCCGAATGCCAAGCGCCCCCCATTCGGCCCCCATCGACCGGGTCATCGCGATGATCCCCGCCTTGGCCGCGCCATAGGCGTTGCGGCGGGGCAGCCCGGTCAGCCCGGCGATCGAGGCGAAGTTGACGATGGCGCCGCCGCGACCGGCGGCCTGCATCGCCGCCGCCGCCATCCGCGACACCAGGAAGGTGCCGCCTAGATGCACGTCGATCACGTTGCGGAAATGATCGCCGCTCTGTTCCAGCGTCGGCGCGTTGGTGTCCCCGATCCCGGCGTTGTTGATCGCGATATCCAGCCGCCCCAGATGCGCCACCGCGGCGTCGATTGCCGCTTGGGCCGCGGTTTCATCGGTGACGTTGCAGGCCAGGCCCAGATGGTCCGGTCCCAGCTCCCGCGCCCGCTCCGCGGCAAGTTCCCCATCCAGATCGGCGATCGCGACGCGGTGGCCGCGCTCTGCGAACAGCCGGGCGGTTTCCAGCCCGATGCCCTGGGCCGCGCCGGTGATCAGGGCCGTTTTTCTGTCGTCTTGCGTCATCTCGGGGCACCTTTCCCTGCGTGGATTGTCCGGGTGTGATCAGTTCATCATGTTCGGCAGAAGCAGGATCAGATCGGGGAACAGGACGATGATCGAGATGATGAAAATCTCGCCGATCAGGAAGGGCGTGACGCCCCTGAACACGCTTTCCAGCGGGATGTCGGGCCGGATGCCGTTCACCACGTAGCAGTTCAACCCCACCGGCGGGGTCACCACGCCGATTTCGATCAGCTTCACCAGCAGGATGCCGAACCAGATCGGGTCATAGCCCAGCCCGATGATGGCCGGGAACACCACCGGCAGGGTCAGCATCATCATGCCCAGCCCGTCGAGGATCATGCCCATCAGCAGATACATCACGATGATGCCCATCAGGATGACCCCGCGCGGCACGTCCAGCCCCACCACCAGGTCGGTCACTGCGCCCGGCAGGCCGGTGAAGGCCAGGAAGCGGACAAAGATCATCACGCCCCAGATCACCATGAAGATCATCACCGTGGTGCGCACCGTGTCCAGCAGGCCGTTGCGAAATTCGCCCAGGCTGATTTTCTTGAACAGCGCCATGACCAGGATGATCGCGGCGGCCACGCCCGCGGATTCCGTGGGGGTCATCCAGCCCAGGTAAATCCCGCCCAGGATCACGCCCACCACCGCGAAAACCCCGCTGACCTGGGGCAGCGCCCTGAGCTTTTCGCCGAAGCTGGTGCTGGGTTCGATCGGGGCCATGCCCGGCTTGAGCTTCACCACCACGGTGATCACGATGAGGTAGACGAGCATCGAAATCATGCCCGGCACCAGCCCGGCGAGCAGCAGCTTGGCGACGGATTGTTCGACGATGATGCCGTAGATCACCAGGATTGCCGAGGGCGGGATCAGCGCCGCCAGGGTGCCGCCGACAGCGACCACCCCGGCTGCCAGGCGCTTGTCATAGCCGCGCGCCTCCATCTCGGGCAGGGCCAGGCGGGTGAAAACGGCGGTCGAGGCGGTGCTGGCGCCGGACACGGCGGCGAACCCGGCCGAGGCGAAGATCGTCGCGGTGGCCAGTCCCCCCGGCGCGCGCCCGACCCATTTGCGGGCGGCGTCATAGGCCGATGTGGTGATCCCCGCATGCATCGCGAGAAAGCCGATGGCGATGAACAGCGGCAATACGCTGAGCGCGTAATGACCGGAATTGGCGTAGGGAATGATCCCCGACAGCCCGGTGGCGACGGTGGGATTGCGCAGGATCATCATTCCCACGATCCCGGTAAAGGCCGAAGCATATGCCACCGGCACACCGACAACGACGAGAAAGATCAGGGTTGCGATGCCAAGATAGCCAAGCGTGATGGGGTCCATGGTAGCGGCCTTATTCGTAGGGAGTGGTTTCGATCGCATCCATCGGATGGCCGAAGATGGTGGAACCGTCGGTCGGGCGGGCCAGCAGGCGCAGCGCCTCGGTCAGTTGCAGCAGGAGCCGCAGCCCCAGCAGTCCGAGCGCGCCGGTGACCAGCGCGATGCCCGGCCATAGCGGGATGCCGATTTCCGGCGTATCGCCGCCGTTGTTCCAGGACCGCATCAGGTTCAGCCAGCTGCCCTTGGTCAGAATGGCAACGACAAAAAGCCCGATGGCGAGCGCGAAAACCTCGTTGAGCCATTTCGCGCGGCCCCGGCATCGGTCGCTGAGCAGGGTCATCCGGACATTGCCGAAATGGCTTTGGCAATAAGATACGCCAAGCGTGACCAGCGCGACCATGAGCTGTTCGACGATATCGATGGAGCCGCGCACCGGGTGATTGAAAACGCCGCGGCCGACGACTTCGATGCAGACCAGCGACATCAGCGCCAGGATCAGGATGCCGGCGATGATCGCGGCGAATTTTTCGACAGCGCCAAGCGCGTTGTCGCACGAGTCGATGAAAGCCTGCATGGCAGTGCTCCTCTTCCGGGAGGGTCAGCGGGGAAGGCCCCGCTGACACCCGGGCTTGCGTTTGGGATGGTTATCCGGCTTGCGCCTTTTCGGCTTCCGACAGGATCAGGTCGAAAAGTTCCTGGCCGGGAATGCCCTTGGCGGTCGCGTCGTCGATCCATTTCTGCCAGCTGGGCTCAACCGCGGCCTTGAGCGCCGTTCTGATGTCGTCGGTCAGCGGGATCCGTTTCAGGCCGCGCGCCTCGAACTCTTTTTCGTTCGCTGCATCGATTTCAGCATAGGCCGCGATCTGATGGTTATAGGCGGGCACCACGGCCTCGGCCAGCAGCTGCTTGTATTGCTCGGGAAGCGCGTTATAGGCGTCGGTGTTGGCGGCGACGGTGCATTGAACGGTGCCGAGGTTCCAGGCATCGGTCACCCAGGTCGACAATTCGTGGAAACGGTAGGCCACGAAGGCATAGGTGTAGGGATAGACGATGCCTTCGATCACGCCGCGTTCCAGCGAATTGTACAGATCGGGGGCCGGCATGGTCGAAGGCACCGCGCCAAGCGCTTCGGTCAGGGCCGCGTGCCCGCCGGAGGCGTTGAGGCGGACACCGTCCCAATCGGCCAAGGTCGCAGGGGTGTCACCGCGCCCCATGATTTCGTAATTCGGCATCAGCGCGGACATGATCGGCGTCGAATTCCACTTGTCCCATTCGGCCTTCAGTGCCGGATGCTTGAGATATTCGCCGTAGACCTTGTACTGCACCTCGAAGCTGGGTAGCGGCAGGAAGGCCTGGCTCAGCCCCATCGAGGCGGGCGTCTTGTCGGGGTGGTAGAACGGGCAGACCGTGGCGGCCTCGAAGGCGCCAAGCTGCAGGCCGTCGATGTTTTCCTTGGGGTCCGACAGGACACCGCCGTATTGCAGGTCGAGTTCGAAATTCCCGTCGGTCTTTTCGGCAAGATAGTCCTTGAGCCCCTCGACCCCTTCGGTGAAGCCGCGCCGCGAGCCCCAAAGCGACACCAGCCACTTGACCTTGGGGCCGTCCACCTCGGCGGCCGTGGCCGTGTTCGGCGCAAAGAAGGCGGCCGAGGCCGTCAGCGTGACTGCCGCAACGGCGGCGAGTCCGATCGATCCGATTTTCAGGTCATTTTTCATGGTTTCCTCCCTTGAATGACACTTGCTCAGTTCAGAGCCCCGGCCCGTTGCCGGTGCCCGTTTCAACGCGTCTTCACTCCTCTCCCGCGACCTGTTGGCGTGATCTGCGGGGGCGGTCCTCCTAAAGACGGTTGGCTGGGTGTGCAGCTGTCCTGTTCTCCTGAACCTTCCAGAAAACCGGGGGGCGCTTAATGGAGAATATGTTCGAAAAGCTGTACAATTCGTATGATTTCGCAGCCGGGGTATGCGTGCTGTGCTGTCGGCTGCTGTTGGCGTTTTTCTCGATAATTTGCGGAAAGCCCTCGGTTTTTCCGGGTTTTGTCGCCGTTTTCCCCATTTGCGGTTGCTGGGAATGGATCGCGTCGGCGGGATGGGATTGGAAAATTTGCATGGCTGTCCCGGGGTGCTCGGCCGGCGCGTGGGCTCAGCGGTGGCGGAAATTCGGCGGGCGTTTTTCGATGAAGGCGGTCATGCCTTCGTGGCGGTCTTCGGTGGCGAAGGTCGCATAGAGAAGCCGGCGTTCGAGGTGGATGCCCTCGGCGAGGTGGGTCTCGTAGGCATGGTTGACCGCCTCTTTCGCCATGCGAAGGATGGGGCGCGATGACCGAGCGATCTGCTTGGCCAGCGCGATGGCGTCGTCGAGATATGTAGCGATGGGCGAAACACGGCTCACCAGGCCGCGGGCGAGCGCTTCTTCGGCGTCCATGCTGCGGCCGGACAGGATCATGTCCATGCCGACGGCCTTGCCGACGGCCCGTGTCAGCCGCTGGGTGCCGCCCGCGCCGGGAATGACGCCGATCTTCGTTTCGGGCAGGGCGAAGCGCGCGGTTTCCGAGGCGATGATGATGTCGCACATCAGGGCCAGTTCGCAGCCGCCGCCCACCGCATGCCCCGAAACGGCGGCGATCAGCGGCTTGCGGCAGCGCGCGGCGCGTTCCCAGGTCGCGGTGATGAACGCCTCATCATAGACATCGACGAAGGTCTTGTTCTGGATTTCCTTGATATCCGCCCCGGCGGCAAAGGCGCTGTCGCTGCCACTGATCACGATGCTGTGGATCCTGTCATCGGCCTCGAACGCATCGAGGGCCGCGCTGAGCTCTGAGGTCAGTTGGCTGTTCAGCGCATTCAGGGCCTGGGGCCGGTTCAGGCGCAACACCCCCGCCGGACCATCGGTTTCCACCAGCACTGTCTCAAGGATATGGTCTTTCATTTCTCGGCTCCTCCCAGGGCAATAATGTAAATATCATTACATATAAGGCAAGGATTTTGTTTTGAGTGTCGGGCTGGGGATTGGTGGACTGAAGGTATTTAGTGCTATTTGGTCTTTAAATTTGGGGCAAATGTTGCGCTGCGCCTTTCGATGGGGATCGGCTAGCATGTTGCGCGCTCGGTAAAAATAGCAATATATTGCACAAAAAATCCTATGGAGGAAAAGTGAATGGCATTGGATATTGAAACGCGCGCGCAGCTTGTCGCGACGGTTCGGCGCTTCGTCGACGAAAGGCTTTTGCCGGCCGAGGCCGAGGTGGCGGAGAGCGATTCAATCCCCGAATCGATCATCCAGGAGATGCGTGAGCTGGGGCTGTTCGGCCTGTCCGTTCCCGAAGAATTTGGCGGCTTGGGGCTGAACATGCAGGAAGAGGCGGCGCTGATTTTCGAGATCGGGCGTGCCGCGCCGGCCTTCCGGTCGGTCTTTGCCACCAATGTCGGCATCGGATCGCAGGGCATCGTGATCGACGGCACGCCCGAACAAAAGGCGGCCTATCTGCCGCGGATCGCCACCGGCGAACTGATCGGGTCTTTCGCGCTGACCGAACCCGATGTCGGGTCGGATGCGGGATCGGTGCGCACGACCGCCACCCGCGACGGCGACGAGTATGTGCTCAACGGAACCAAGCGGTTCATCACCAATGCGCCGATTGCGGGGCTTTTCACCGTCATGGCGCGAACCGATAGCGGGCAAAGGGGCGCCAGGGGCGTGTCGGCCTTCGCGGTCGAGGCGGGGATGCCCGGGCTGTCGACCGGCAAGCCTGAAAAGAAGATGGGCCAGCAGGGCGCGCATGTCTGCGATGTGATTTTCGAGGATTGCCGGGTGCCGGCCTCGGCGCTGATCGGTGGCGTCGAGGGCGTGGGGTTCAAGACCGCGATGAAGGTTCTCGACAAGGGGCGGCTGCATATCGCGGCCGCCTGCGTCGGGCTGGCCGAGCGGATCATCGACGACATGATGGATTATGCGGTCAGCCGGACACAGTTCGGCCGCCCGATCGCCGATTTCCAGATGCTGCAGGTCATGTTCGCCGACAGCCGGGCGGAGGCATTGGCGGCCCGCGCGATGGTGGAGGATGCCGCCCGGCGCCGCGATGCGGGGGAAGATGTGGCCGTGATGGCGTCTTGCGCCAAGATGTTCGCGTCGGAAATGGTCGGCCGCGTGGCGGATCGCAATGTGCAGGTCCATGGCGGCGCCGGATATATCCGCGAATACCGGGCCGAGCAGCTGTTCCGCGATGCGCGGCTGTTCCGCATCTACGAGGGAACGACGCAGATTCAGCAGGGGATCATTGCGCGCGCCATGGCGGCCGAGGCGCGGGTGCGGGCGGGTCTATGACTCGCCCTGGCCCTCGTCGAGCTGCCGCATATTGTCGAGCAGCTTGTCCAGGTAATGGATCGCGTGGATCTTGTCGGTGGTCGAAAACCCTTCCAGCGCGGCTTCGTAGAAGGCGGAGATCCGATCGCTCATGTCGGTGCGCCAAAGGTGGCGTCCGTGGCTGGACAGCCGGATCAGCCGGCTGCGGCTGTCATGGGGGGAAACGACGCGTTCGATCAGCCCGTCGCGTTCCAGCCGCGCCAGGACACCGGTCAGGTTCTGCCGGCTGACCATCAGGAAGCGAGTCAGTTCTCCGACCGCGATTCCGTCTTCGGCGCCGTCACGCGCCAGGGCCCCGATCACCGCCCATTGCTGGGTGGTGATGTGCATGTCTTCCAGCGCTTTCGTGCCGCTTTTATGCATGAGGTTTGCCGACTGATAGAGCCGGAAAAAGAGCCGGTTTGCCAGGTCGTCCACCTTGCTGTGCGGGGCTGGGGAAGGATGTTCGCTCATGGTTTTAGTCTGTGCGGGCTATTTCGGTTCAAGTCAACAGTTTGCTGCTTCTTGCGAAAATAAATGACAACTACTTGACATAAAATCGCGCGGCGATTAGTGCTGTATCTCGTCAAGTTGAGGAGGCTGGACGACATAGGGGAGGGGTTTATATGTATTTTTGTATCGAATCTGTTCGACCCTCCTCTTGCGTCCTGCAAATTTGAAGGAGAATTCCGTGAGAGGGCTTAAAAGTAAAACTGTTGTCGTAACTGGGGGCGGCGGTGGAATCGGGGCCGCAACCTGTCTGCGTTTCGCGGAAGAGGGCGCGCGCGTCGCCGTCGTGGATCTGAACGAAGCGGCGGCCAGCAAGGTGGCCGATCAGATCAATCAGCTGGGCGGCCGGGGATTGGCCGTTGCGGTGAACCTCATCGATGCGGACGCCACCCAGGCCGCCGTCGAGCGGATCGAGGCGGAACTGGGCCCGATCGACGTTCTGGTCAACGGTGTCGGCTGGGATGTGTTCACGCCGTTCCTGAAAAGCGATCCGGATTTCTGGTCCAAGATCATCGACATCAATCTGCGCGGTGTCCTGAATATCGTGCACCCGGTGCTGTCGAAGATGGCCGAACGCCGGTCGGGCAAGATCGTTTCGCTGGCCTCGGATGCGGCCCGCGGCGGGTCGTCGGGCGAAAGCGTCTATGCGGCGTGCAAGGCGGGTGTGATCGCCTTTTCCAAGACTATCGCGCGCGAACATGCCCGGCACGGCATTTCGGTCAACGTGGTGTGCCCCGGGGTGACCGAAACCGCGATGCTCGATGCCTTCATGGAAGCGGCCGGCGACAAGGAAAAGCTGCGCTCGGCCTTCACCAAGGCGGTGCCGATGGGCCGGCTTGGCCAGCCCGGCGATCTGCCCGGCGCGATCGCCTTTTTCGCCAGCGACGATGCCGGGTTCATTACCGGACAGGTCATGTCGGTGTCCGGCGGCCTGACAATGCACGGCTGAGGGAGGCCAAGATGAGCTACGAAGACATCCTTTACGAAATCCGCGACGGCGCGGCGCATATCACCATCAACCGTCCCGACAAATACAACGCCTTCCGCGGCCAGACCTGCGAGGAACTGATCGACGCCTTCAACAAGGCGGGCTGGGACAAATCCGTCGGCGTGATCGTGCTGTCGGGCGCGGGTGAAAAGGCGTTCTGCACCGGCGGCGACCAGTCGGCGCATGAGGGGCAGTATGACGGGCGCGGCACCATCGGCCTGCCGATGGAGGACCTGCATTCGATCATCCGCGACGTGCCCAAGCCGGTGATCGCCAAGGTGCAGGGTTTCGCCATCGGCGGCGGCAACGTCCTGGCCACGATCTGCGACATGACCATCGCCGGCGACCGCGCCCAGTTCGGTCAGGTCGGGCCCAAGGTCGGCTCGGTCGATCCCGGTTACGGCACCGCGTTCCTGGCCCGCGTGGTGGGCGAAAAGAAGGCGCGCGAAATCTGGTACATGTGCCGCCGCTATTCGGCGCAGGAGGCGCAGGAAATGGGGCTGGTGAACAAGGTCGTCCCGCATGAGGAGCTGGACGCCGAGGTCGATCGCTGGTGCGCCGAGATCATGGAAAAATCGCCCACCGCCATCGCCTTGGCCAAGCGCAGCTTCAACATGGATACCGAACATCAGCGCGGCATTGCCGGGCTCGGGATGCTGGGTCTGTCGCTCTATTACGACACCGATGAAAGCAAGGAAGGCGGCATCGCGTTCAAGGAAAAACGCAAGCCGGATTTCCGCAGGTTCGGGAAATAAGCAGGCGCCCCCGGGCACAGGTCCGGGGGCGAACCGATCACGCCGAGGGAGGACAGCGTGCAGACGATTTTCGATACAGAAGAGCTTAACCAGATCCGTGACCTGGCGCGCAAATTCGCGCAGGAGCGCGTCGCACCGGGATATCTGGAACGGGAAAAGGCCGGTCGCTTCGACATGGACCTGCTGCGCGAAATGGGCCAGCTGGGCCTGATCGCGCCGGAACTGCCGGAGGAATTCGGCGGCATGGGGGCCGATTTCCTTTACTCGGGCGTCATCATCGAGGAGATCGGCAAGGCCGATTTCACCTTCGGCTATGCGCCGCTGCTGGCGTCCCTCAACGGTCAGATTCTGCGCAAATTCGCCCAGCCAGAGGTCGCCCGCGACTGGCTTGAGGGGGTGACCGCCGGGGAAGACATGCTCGCCATCGCACTGACCGAACCCAAGGGCGGGTCCGACGCGGCCAATCTGGGTCTGCGGATGGAACGGGACGGCGATCATTACATTCTCAACGGGGAAAAGACCTCGATCTCGGCCAACCAAATCGCCAAGGGCGTGGTGACCTTCGCGCGCACCGGCAAACCCGAAGACCGGGCAAAGGGCGTTTCGGCGATCCTGGTGCCGCTGGACCTGCCGGGGATCACCACGTCGAAGTTTTCCAATTGCGGCCAGAATTCGGTCGGTCACGGGTCGATCTGGTTCGACAATGTGCGCGTCCCGGCGGAGCTGCTGCTGGGCGAAGAGGGTAAGGGGTTCGGTCAGGTCATGAACGGCTTCGACTTCTCGCGCTCGCTGATCGGTTTGCAGGCGCTTGGCGCGGCACGCCAGAGCCTTGACGAAACCTGGGCCTATATCGGCGAACGTCACGCCTTCGGCAAACCGCTGTCGGCGTTCCAGGGGGTGACGCATCAGCTTGCCGATTTCGACACCAAGGTCGAAGCAGCGCGGCTGATGTCGATGAATGCGCTGTGGTTGAAGGATCAGGGGCTGCCCCATACCGCCGAGGCCGCGATGACCAAGTGGTGGCCGCCGCTGCTTGCCTATGAGGCGATCCATGCCTGTCTGCTGATCCACGGTCACGCGGGCTATTCCGAGGACTTCCCGTTCCAGCAGCGCCTGCGCGACGTGCTTGGCCTGCAGATCGGCGACGGGACCGCGCACATCATGAAAAACATCATCGCCCGGGAACGGGCAGGGCGGGCCGCCGTGTCCGCCTGAGGACGAAATGCAAACGGAGGCCGCTGCGGGCTGAGGAGACCCGCAGCGGCGCATCCAGCAAACCGGGAGGAGGAAACCCCATGCAATTCGACGCTGTACTGATCGAGCCGCGCATCGACGAGATGACGGCAAAAGGATTCTGGCAGGGCAAGACGGTCAATGACCATTTCGACGCCTGCATGACCGATTGCCCCGACAAGCCGGCGCTGACCTCGATTTCCGTCGCCACCGGCGAACGGCGCGATTTCACCTGGAAGGACCTGGACGTTCTGGCCAATCGCGCCGCCGTCGGGCTGTCGCGGCTGGGGGTCGGCAAGGACGACGTCGTCGCCTGTCAGCTTCCCAATTCCTGGCAGTTCGTGGTCACCTATCTGGGCTGCGCCCGGATCGGGGCGGTGTTCAACCCGGTGATGCATATCTTCCGCGAACACGAACTGACCTTCATGCTGCGGCATGGCGAGGCGAGGGTGTTCGTCGTTCCGAAACTGTTCCGCGGCTTCGATCATGAGGCGATGGCGGACGGCATGCGCAAGGACCTGCCCGATCTGCAGCATGTCGTCGTCGCGGGTGGCGAGGGCGAGCGCGACTTCGACGCGCTCCTTGCCGATCCGTCGCTGGATGACGACCCGGACCTGCCGCGCATCGTCACCGACAACCGGTCGGATGCCAATGCGGTCTGCCAGCTGATCTACACCTCCGGGACGACCGGGGAACCCAAGGGCGTTATGCACACCGCCAACACGATGTATTCCAACCTGGTGCCCTATGCCGAACGGCTGCAGCTCGGGGCCGAGGACGTGGTGCTGATGGCGTCGCCGATGGCGCATCAGACCGGGTTCATGTACGGGCTGCTGATGCCGGTGCAGCTGCAGGCGCGGGCGGTTCTTCTCGATACCTGGGACCGGTCGGTCGCGGCGAAGGTGGTGGAAGAGGATCGCTGCACCTTCACCATGGCATCGACCCCGTTCCTGATGGACCTGGCGAATGTCGTCGAGGAAGAAGGAACCGACAGTTCCTCGCTGCGCACCTTCCTGTGCGCCGGCACGGCGATCCCCGGCCCGGTTGTCGAACGGGCGGGCACGGTGCTGGGCACCAAGATCGTATCGGCCTGGGGCATGACCGAAAACGGCGCGGTGACGCTGACCAATCTGCACGACCCGGACGAATGTTCGATCCACAGCGACGGCTACCCGCTTGCCGGGATGGAAATTCAGATCCGCCGCCCCGACGGCAGCATCGCCGCCCCTCATGAAGAGGGCGAGCTTTTCGTGCGCGGCTGTTCGAATTTCGGCGGCTATCTCAAGCGGGCGCATCTGAACGATGTGGATGCCGACGGCTGGTTCGACACCGGCGACATCGCGCGGGTGGACGACCGGGGATATATCCGCATCTGCGGCCGGTCCAAGGATATCATCATCCGAGGGGCCGAAAATATTCCCGTGATCGAGGTCGAAAGCGCGCTGTTCAAGCATCCCGCCGTCGGCACGGTCGCCATCGTCGGCTATCCCGATGACCGCCTGGGCGAACGCGCCTGCGCCTTCGTCATCCCGAAATCCGGCCAGACCCTGACCTTCGACGGAATGAAGACCTTCCTGGCGGAAAACAACTTCTCCAGGAACTACTGGCCGGAACGGCTGGAAATCCGCGAAACCCTGCCGGCGACGGCCTCGGGCAAGATCCAGAAATTCGCGCTGCGCAAGATGCTGCGCGAAGAAATGGGGCTGGAATGAGCCTCTCGAACCGCATCGCGGCAGTCACCGGCGCGGGCGGTCCCATGGGCCGCGCCACCGTCGAGCGGCTTGTCGCGGGCGGGATCGCGGGGGTGGCGCTGACCGATATCTCCTCCCGCCGGCTTGAAGAAGCCGTGGCGGCGCTGCCCCCTGATCTGCCGGTCTGCGCGACGCGGGCGGATGTCACCCGCGCCGACGAGGCGGGCGGCTTTTCCCGCGCGGCGCTGGATCGCTTCGGGCGGGTCGATCTCCTGGTCAACCTGGTGGGCGGGTTGCGCTCCAGGCAGCTTTACACCCCGTTTCTGGAAATCGAGCCCGAGCAATGGCGGGCGACGCTGGACCTGAACCTGATGGGGACGATCCACCTGGTCCGCGCCTTTGCGCCGGGCATGCTGCAAAACCGTTGGGGCCGCATCGTCAATGTCGCCTCGATCGTGTTCGGCGGGGAACCGGGGCAGGCGGATTACGCCGCCGCCAAGGCCGCCGTCGCGTCGCTGACACGGACTCTCGCGGCGGAGTTCGCTCCCGATGTCACGGTCAATTGCGTCGCCCCCGGCCTGACGCGCACCTCGGTGACCGAAAACATGCCGGTTGAGCAGCAAGACCGGCTGATCGGCCTGGCGCTGAACCCGCGCATGGCCGAACCCGACGAGGTTGCCGAGGCCATCGCCTGTTTCCTCACCGATCAGGCGCGTTTCCTGACCGGTGAAATGCTGTCTGTCTCCGGCGGCATGCGCCCGTCTCTCTGAGGGCTTGCGATGCGTAATCTTGTTCCGCGTGAGCCCGCGCAAGGCCCGCTTTCCTACCCCTTCCAACCCGGTCCGGCACGGCGAACGCCGCTGCCCGGGGCCTGACGAAACCAACCGCAAGGACAACGGATTATCCCATGAGCGAAGCTTTCATCTGCGATTACATCCGCACCCCCATTGGCCGCTATGGCGGTGTCCTGTCGAAGATGCGCGCCGACGATCTGGCCGCGCATCCGCTGACGTCCCTGATGGCGCGCAATCCGGGCATCGCCCCAAGCGCGATCGAGGAAGTCTGGCTCGGCTGCGCCAATCAGGCGGGCGAGGATAACCGCAATGTCGCCCGCATGGCCGCGCTGCTGGCGGGCCTGCCCGAAACGGTGCCGGGCGTCACCCTGAACCGTCTTTGCGGGTCGGGCATGGAGGCGGTCGCCTCGGCCGCCCGCGCCATCCGCGCCGGCGACATTGCGCTTGCCATCGCCGGTGGCGTGGAAAGCATGAGCCGCGCGCCCTTCGTCATGCCCAAGGCCGACGCCGCCTTTTCGCGGGCCAGCGCCTTGTATGACACGACGATCGGCTGGCGCTTCGTGAACCCGAAGATGCAGGCCGCATGGGGCACGGAGTCGATGCCCGAAACGGCGGAAAACGTCGCCGATGAACACGGGATTTCACGCGAAGATCAGGATGCCTTTGCGCTGCGCTCGCAGGAGCGGGCGGGGGTGGCGATGGCAGCGGGGCGGCTCGCCGAGGAAATCGCGCCGGTCACCATCGATCTGGGCCGCGGCAAGACGGTCGAGGTGGCGCAGGATGAACATCCGCGCGCCGGGACCACGTTGCAGGATCTTGCCCGATTGCGGCCGATCGTTCGCCCTGATGGCACGGTGACGGCCGGCAATGCGAGCGGGGTCAACGATGGGGCCGCGGCGCTGCTGGTCTCTTCCGAAGCCGCCGCTGCCGCCAACGGGCTGCGCCCGCTGGCGCGTATCGTGGGCGCGGCCTCGGCCGGGATCGCGCCGCGCGTGATGGGCTATGGCCCGGTGCCTGCGGTGCAGAAGCTGTGCGCGATGACGGGGATCGGGCTGGACCAGATCGACGTCATCGAACTCAACGAAGCCTTCGCGGCGCAGGGGCTGGCCGTTTTGCGCGGGCTGAACATCTCCGACGACGATCCGCGCGTGAACCGCAACGGCGGCGCCATCGCGCTTGGCCATCCGCTTGGCATGTCCGGGGCGCGGATCACCGGCAGCGCGGCGCTGGAGTTGCAGAAATGCGGCGGGCGCTATGCGCTCGCGACGATGTGCGTCGGCGTCGGGCAGGGGGTCGCCATCCTGCTGGAACGCGTCTAGCGGACGGAAGGGCCGAAACCATGCCCGCCAAGACAGCCCGCATCCTATCGATGCCCCGATCTTAGTGAAATTCCCGAGGAGACCTTTGATGAAACTACTAGTCCCGGTCAAACGTGTGATCGACTACAACGTGAAAGTCCGCGTTAAGGCGGATGGCAGCGGTGTCGATCTGGCCAA
>NZ_WWEN01000005.1 GCF_009857745.1 Thalassovita mangrovi | reverse complement strand
TTGGCCAGATCGACACCGCTGCCATCCGCCTTAACGCGGACTTTCACGTTGTAGTCGATCACACGTTTGACCGGGACTAGTAGCTTCATTCTTTACTTCCTTTCGCTTGGGGCGGGCGTCGCCGGGTCAGGTCGCGGGGACGGCGGCGAGGATGGCGCGCGCGCGCAGACGGACGGGTTCGTCGACCATGGCCCCGTCGACGGTCGTCGCACCGTCGCCGGAGGCGAGTACCCGTTCCGCCCAGCGGATTTCAGCCTCGGACGGGGCGAAGGCGCGCTTCACCTCTGTGACCTGCCGGGGATGGATGCAGAGCTTGCCCGACATGCCCAGTGCGCGGGCATGGGCGGCATCCGAATGGGTGTCGGCAAGATCGTCCAGCCGCGCGGTGACCCCGTCGATGGGGGCGCATATCCCGGCCAGGCGGGCGGCAAGGACCAGTTCGCTGCGGGCGGGCAACAGGACCTCGCGCTGATGCGCGGCGCCGATATCGGCGCAGAAGTCGATCGAGCCGAATACCAGATGCGTCACCCCGGGAACCGCCGCGATGGCGCGGGCCGCCGCCAGCCCCGCCGCGCTTTCGATCAGAGCGAGAAGGGAGGTATCGGGGCCGAGCGTTCCGGCCAGGGCTGCCAGCAGGGCAGGGTCTTCGGACTTGGGCAGCATGAGACCGGCCACCGGTAATGCCGCGACCGCCGCGAGATCCGCGTCGTGCCACGGGGTGCCGGGTGGATTGATCCGCACGATGACCGGCAGGTCGGTGAAACCGCATCTCAGCGCCGCGCGGGCGGCATCCTTGTTGTCGCGCGAAACGGCATCTTCGAGGTCCAGGATGATCGCATCGGCCCCCGAACGGGGGGCCTTGGCGAAAAGCTCCGGCCGGTCGGCCGGTACGAAAAGCGGGGCGCGGATCACGTCGGGCATCACCATTGCGCCTGCGCCTCCATCGCCACGGGGCCGCCGGGCGCGGCGGTCCACAGTCGGAAGCCCGCGTCTGCCTCGGCTGCATGCAGGCCAAGGCCCTGCGTGTCGTAAACCGGCGACAGGCTGCGGAAGCTGAAGCGGGTCGGGGCGGCCCCGCGCAGATCGGTTGCGAATTGCGCCAGCAGCGTCGCCTGCATCGGCCCATGCACCACCAGGCCGGGATAGCCTTCGTCCTCAAGGCAATAGGGCCGGTCGTAATGGATGCGATGCCCGTTGAAGGTCAGCGCCGAATAGCGAAACAGCAATGTCGGCGTGGCGGCGACAGCGCTGCTATGGGGCGCGGGCGGGGCTGCGGCGGCCGGTTGCGGTGGCGCGGCGTTGCCGGTGGCGGCGTCGCGATAGACGATATCCTGGCGTTCGGTGATCAGGTCACGATCGCCGCTGCCGAAATGATGGCGGACCGTCACGAAGCACAGATGGCCGCTGCGGCCCTGTTTCAGCGCCACGTTTTCGATCACCGAACGGCGGGTCATGGTATCGCCGATGCGCAGCGGGGCGTGGAAACGCATGTCGCCCCCGGCCCACATCCGCCGGGGCAGCGGCACCGGCGGCAGGAAGCCGCCGCGCGCCGGATGCCCGTCCGGCCCCAGTGCCGCGGAGGGCGCCACCGGCTGGCACAGGCAGAGATGGATCATCGGCGGCGCTTCGGCGCCCATTTCAAGCGGTCCTTCACGGTCGAAGGTGGCGTTGAAGCGTTCCACGAGGGTCGGCATCAGCACTTCGGAACGGGTTTCTTCGCGGCCGATCCAGCTGCGCAGGTGGTCAAGGTCGATATCCATTTCAAGTCTCCTGCGGCTGCAGCGCGGGCACCGGGCCGTAATGGGGCGTCTCGCCATGCCAGATCGGGGCCGGGGCCGGGTAGGACACCGCGCCGTTCGGGGTCTCGACCGAGATGCGGCGCAGATGCGGGTGGGTCGACAGGCCCTCCATGTCATTGACCGAGGCCAGGGCGACATCCGCCACGAGAAGGGCATCGATTGCTTCCGCGCCGGTTCTGCGGGCAAAGCCTTCGGCGACGACGGCATCGGTCTGATCGCGGTTCGACACCCGCGCCACGTTGGTGGCAAAGCGCGGGTCGCTGGCCAGGTCTGGGCGGTTCAGGAATTCTGCGCAGAGCTTCTTCCATTCCCGGTCGCTTTGGATCGCGAGCAGGACCTGTGCGCCGTCGCTGGCGGTGAACACCCCGTAAGGCGCGATGGAGGGATGCGCCATTCCGATCCGCTTGGGCGGCTTGCCGCCTTCGTGGTTCAGCAGCGGCACGGTCAGCCAATCGGCCATGACGTCGAACATCGACACCGATATCCGCGCGCCCTTGCCGGTCTTGTCGCGCCGCAACACCGCTTCGAGAATGGCGGAATAGGCGGTTGCGCCGGTGGCGATATCGACGATGGAAATGCCGACACGGGACGGGTCCGAAGGCCCGCCGGTGATCGAACACAGGCCGGATTCGGCCTGGATCAGCAGATCGTAAGCCTTGCGCTGCGCCATCGGCCCGGTTTCGCCATAGCCGGTGATCGAACAGCTGATGAGGCGCGGGAATTCCCGGGCCAGACGTTCGGTGCCGAAGCCCAGCCGGTCCAGCGCGCCGGTCTTGAGGTTTTGCACCAGCACATCCGCGTCACGCAGCAGCCGGGACAGTTCCGCCTTGCCCTCGGGCGCGGCCAGGTCCAGCGTCACCGATGTCTTGCCGCGGTTGAGCCAGACGAAATAGCTCGACTGGCCGTTCGCCACATCATCATAGCCGCGGGCGAAATCGCCTTCGGGGCGTTCGATCTTGATCACCTCGGCGCCCGCATCCGCAAGGCGCGCGGTGCTGAAGGGGGCGGCCACCGCCTGTTCGATGGCCACCACCTTCAATCCTTCCAGCGGCCGGTCCATCAGAACGACCTCGGCAGGCCCAGCACGTGTTCCGCCACGTAGCTGAGGATGAGGTTGGTCGAAATCGGCGCCACCTGGTACAGCCGGGTTTCGCGGAATTTGCGTTCCACGTCGTATTCGCAGGCAAAGCCGAAACCGCCGTGAAACTGCAGGCAGGCATTCGCGGCTTCCCAGCTGGCCTTGGCGGCCAGGTACTTGGCCATGTTCGCCTCGGCGCCGCAAGGTTCGCCGGCATCGTAAAGCCGGCAGGCTTTCTGCCGCATCAGGTTGGCGGCTTCGATTTCGATATAGGCTTCGGCGATCGGGAACTGCACGCCCTGGTTCTGGCCGATCGGGCGGCCGAACACCGTGCGTTCGGACACGTATTGCGTCACCCGGTCGGTGAACCAGTATCCGTCGCCGATGCATTCCGCCGCGATCAGGGTGCGTTCGGCGTTCAGCCCGGTCAGGATATACTTGAACCCCTTGCCCTCTTCACCGATCAGGTTTTCCTCGGGAATCTCGAGATTGTCGAAGAACAGTTCGTTGGTTTCGTGATTGACCATGTTGAGGATCGGCCGGACGGTCATGCCCGAGGCCATCGCTTCCTTGATGTCGACGAGAAAGATCGACAGGCCTTCGGATTTCTTCTTCACCTCGGACAGCGGCGTGGTGCGGGCGAGCAGGATCATCAGGTCCGAATGCTGGACCCGCGAAATCCAGACCTTCTGGCCGTTCACCACGTATTTGTCGCCTTTCTTGACCGCGGTGGTCTTCAGCTGGGTGGTGTCGGTTCCGGTGGTGGGTTCGGTGACGCCCATGGATTGCAGGCGCAATTCGCCGCTGGCCAGTTTCGGAAGGATGCGGCGTTTCTGTTCCTCGGACCCGTGCCGCACGAGGGTGTTCATATTGTACATCTGTCCGTGGCAGGCGCCCGAATTGCCGCCGGCGCGGTTGATCTCTTCCATGATGATCGCCGCTTCGGTCAGGCCCAGGCCGGACCCGCCGTATTCCTCGGGGATCAGCGCGGCCATCCAGCCGGCGCGGGTCAGGGCGTCGACAAAATCTTCGGGATAGGCGCGCGCCTCGTCCACTTTGCGGTGATATTCATCCGGGAACTCGGCGCATAGCGCGCGCACCGCATCTCGGATGTCCTGAAATTCGTCGGTCTGCTGCTGGTACATTGGGGTCCTCCGGTTTGAGCTTCGCGAGGTTTTCGCGGTCGCTCCGGATATGCCCGGCTTGCGGCGCATACATCAAATATCTAATAATGCTTGCAGATATAACGGATTTATATGGGGTTGGCGGCAGGCGCATGGATCTCAGACAGTTGCGATACTTCCTGGCCATCGTTGAAGAGGGGTCTTTCACCCGGGCGGCCCAGCGGGTGAACGTGGCGCAGCCCGCCCTGTCCCTGCATGTGCGCAACATGGAAGAAGCACTGGGAACACCGCTGCTGCTGCGCGCGCCCCAGGGTGTCACCGCAACCGATGCCGGAGAGCTTCTTGCCCGCCGCGCCCGCAGCCTTCTGATGGATCTGGAACGCACCGAAGAGGAGGTGCGCAGCCTGGGCCGGGAACCGATGGGGACGGTCCGGCTGGGTCTGCCGGGAACCATCAGCGGCATTCTGTCGGTGCCGCTGATCGCGCGCTGCCGGGACCGCTATCCGAAGATCAAGATCGTCATCGCCGAGGCGATGAGCGGCTTTGTCCGCGAATGGCTGCTGGACGGGGGCGTCGACCTGGCGGTTCTGTATGCCGAGCCGCGCGAAACCGGGGTGCGGTCCGAACCGCTGCTGGACGAAGAGCTGGTGATGCTCGCCCCGCCCGGAGAGACCGGGGCGCAGCAGACCGCGTTGGGCAGACTCGCCGATATCCCGCTGATCCTGCCCAGCGGAGCGCACGGGCTGCGCGCCATGATCGAGGACAAGCTGCGCAGCGAGGGCATATCGGTCGCGCCGGAAATCGAAGTCGACAGCTACGGCAATATCAAGCGCCTGGTCGAACAGGGCTATGGCTGTTCGGTGTTGCCGTTCCACGCGGTGGCGCGGGAAGCCGCAGACGGCCGCCTGGTCGTGCGCCATTTCGACCCCCCGGGCCTGTGGCGGCGGACCTATCTGGCCCACGCGACGGCACGGCCGCTGACCCGCGCGGCGTCTGTCGTCAGCGACATCCTGACCACCGTCGCGGGCGAGCTGATATCCGAGGGAACCTGGGCCGGGGCGAGACCGATCATGGCGGATGCCGCGGAGCGGCAGAGCTGACCGTTCCGGCCGGTCAGGCAGTCATACTCAAATCGGACCACTCTTGCCGGGATGGTCGGCAAAGTCGGGTATTGCTGCGCCTGGTGAAAGAGTGACTTTCAATTTTCAGGGTTAATTCTTCGCGGGCTTCGCAGGATTTTCCGGCCTTCCCTCTGTCAATCAGCGAGACCCGCGATGTTCTTTTCTCTGCCTTCCATTCCATGCCCCCACGGGGGGACAATCCACGCTGCGCCCCGGGCCGGTCTTGGCCTCATTGGCCGCCATCTGCGGGGGCGGTCCGAATGAACGCGCCCGTCAAAATCGATTTCTTCCATGACACGGTCTGCGCCTGGTGCTTCAACCTTTCTTCGCGCTTGCGCGTTGTGGCGCAGGAATTCGACTTGGACATTCGTCAACGGACATTTGTCCTGCAGGCCAGCCGCCGGGAAATGGCACAGCGATGGGGCAGCCCGCAGGCGGCCCGGTCCACCATCCTGGATCACTGGCGCCATTGCCAGGCGGCCAGCGACCGGCCCGAACTGATCAATATCGACGCCATGCGCGCGGCCCCGTTCGATTATCCCCATGGCATGACTGCGGCGCTCGCCTGCAAGGCGGCCGAAACACTCGGCGGCCAGATCCTGCATTGGGACATGTTCGACCGCATTCAGCTGGCGCATCTGAGCGAGGCCCGCAATATCGCCGATCCGAAAGTGCTGGTCGATCTGGCGCAGGACCTTGGCCTGGAGCCGGAGAGTTTCAAGCGCCGCCTGAACGATCCGGCGGTGGCAAAACAGGTCGAGGCGGATCGCCAATATGCGCGGGCGAACCAAGTGCATTCCGTGCCAACCCTGACCGTTCCCGCGACAGGTGCCCGATTGATGGCCGGTTCGGTTGGCGAATTGCGCTCGCTGCTTCAGGTGGTCAGGCGGCAGTTGGAGCATCTGTGATCTTGCGCCACGCCGGGCACGTCGCCGCGCGCCTGAAGCGCTTTGCAGCGTGGCCCGCATCGTGTTCTATGATCGGGCAGCAACGGAGTGAATCATGGACAAGTTTGGCGTCATGCGGGCCTTCTGCCGGATCGTCGATCGCGGCAGCATCGCCCGTGCGGCCGAGGATCTGGGCGTGTCTTCCAGCCTGCTGAGCCGCGATCTGAAGCTGCTTGAGGAAAGCCTTGGCTGCCGGCTGATCACGCGCACCACCCGCAGCATGTCGCTGACCGAACATGGCCGGCTGTATTACGAACAGGCCGACCGCATCCTGCAAGCGGTCGACCTGGCCGAGGAGCGGGTGCGCTCGGGCGCGCAGGTGGTACGGGGCCTGTTGCGGATCAACGCGCCGCATTCCTTCGGCACCACGGTGCTTGCCGATTTGCTGCCCCGTTTCGCCAGGCAGTATCCCGAAGTGCAGCTGTCGCTGATTTTCGACGACAATGTGCTCGACCTGGTTCAGGGCGGTTTTGATGTGGCCATCCGCATTCGGGCAAGCCTGCCGGATTCGGGGCTGATTTCGCGCAAGGTCATGTCCGTGCGGCAGGGCATTTTTGCCAGCCCCGGATATCTTGCCGAACGCGGATGCCCCGAAACGCCCGAAGAGCTGCAGGCGCATGAGACACTATCCTACAGTCTTGCCGAAACGCCGCTGTCCTGGGACCTGACGGGGCCTGAGAGGCAAGTTTCGGTTCCCATTTCGCCACATCTGCGCCTCGGCAGCAGTGTCGTCCTGCGCGATATGATCCTGGCCGATATGGGGATCGGCACCTTGCCGAATTTCCTGTCGGACCCGCTTGAGGCGGCCGGGCGGATCACGCGGCTGCTGCCGGACTGGCAGCTTCCCGAACGCACGATCTATACGCTGGCGGCGTCGAGGCTGAGCGCGGATGCCAAGGTAGCGGCCTTTACCGATTTCCTTGCCGCCGAACTGTCCGGCCATTCCTGAACGGGATCAAAGACTGTCTTTCCCCGTCCCGGGTTAAACCGATGCTTCCCAGAGCACATCCTGAAGCCGGTTCATACCAGCAACAGGAAAATATGATGATCAGAACCCGAATTCTCGCAACCGCAATGGGTCTCCTACTCGGTGCACCGCTTCAGGCCGCCCCCGCTGCCACCGTCGGCCAAAGTCCCTGGGGTCCTCAGGACGAACTCGGCGCCCTGAACCTGATGACCGACGCCTCGCGCGCCGCGATCCTGTCCCGGGTGGCAGGGGGCGAAGCCTATGACCTGTCGGTCGAGTATTTCATCGGGATGCCCGGATGGCACGCGGCCGGCGATCCGCGGTATCAGATGTGGATGACCCACACCCCGCGCGGAACGGTCAATTCCGACCCGATGCATCTAGGCGAAGAGATCAACGCCCATGTCAGCTATACCGGTTCCGCGATTTCGATGTATGCCCATACCGGCACGCATATCGACGCGCTGAACCACTTTGGCCTGAACGGCAAGATCTACAATGGCTTCAGCGCCGACGATCACTTGGGCGATGCCGGCTGGAACGTGACCGGTGCCGAAACCATCCCGCCGATCATCGCGCGCGGCGTGCTGATCGACGTCGCCGGGGCCAAGGGGCTTTCGATGCTGACCGATAACTACCGCATCACACGCGCCGATCTGGAACAGGCGCTGGCGCATCAGGACGTCACCTTGCAGCAGGGCGATGTGGTGCTGATCCGCACCGGGCGCATGGCGAACTACGAGGATGCCGACGCCTATATGACGGCCGCGCCGGGGATGGGCATGGAAGCCGCGCGGTTCCTGGCCGAGGAATCCGGCGCGATGATCATCGGCGCCGACAATCTGAGCTTCGAGGCCTTCCCGTCGGAAATCGAGGGCAATTATGTGCCGCTCCATACCTATCTGCTGGCGCAGCAGGGGGTGCCGATCATGGAGCTGGTCTATCTGGAAGACCTGGCCGCCAAGGGGATTTACGAATTTGCCTTCATCGGCGGTTCGCTGAAGCTGCGCGGCGGCGATGCGGCCCCCATGCGCCCGATCGCGCTGCCGATCAAATGACCTGGTCTTGAGGCCGGGCAATAGGTTTCGTCCGGTCATGGCCCGGTGAGAAAAGCGTTTCGCCCGTTTTTAATCACCCAAGGGGGCCGGGGACTTACAGGCGTGGGGCAGGGATCAAACAGTGTCCAAACCCTGCCCCCGCCAGCAAATTTGCCCTGTAAGCATGAAGGTGCCAATTGTTGGCGGTGCTGAGGCTCAACATGGCTGAAGGTTGACCGCCGGACATCCGGCGATCACCCAGGTTTCAGCTGAGAGGGGCGGGCGCATTCGGGCATGAAATCACCCTTGCCGGATGCGATGGCCAGATCAGCCCCAGCCGACGACACCCTTGATTTCGGTGAAGTCATGCAGGCCCCAATCGGCATATTCGCGTCCGTTGCCGGACTGCTTGTAACCGCCGAACGGCGCGAAAAGATCCCAGTCGGGCCCGTTCACATAGACCGACCCGGCGCGCAGCTTACGAGACAGCGCGCGGATCTGATCCGGGTCGCTGCCCTGCAGATAGGCCGCCAGGCCGTAAACCGTGTCATTGGCGATCTCGATGGCTTCCTCGACGCTCGAATAGGCCAGGATCGACAGCACCGGGCCGAAGATTTCTTCGCGCGCGATCGTCATCGAACCGGTGACATCGCCAAACACGGTGGGCTTGACGAAAAAGCCGGTGTTGCGGCCCTCGGGCTTGCCCGGGCCGCCGGTCGCCAGCGTGGCGCCCTCGGCGATGCCGGTTTCGATCAGGCGTTGCACCTTTTCGAATTGCAGTGCGGAGACCAGCGGCCCCATGGTGGTGGCCTCGTCCGTCGGATCGCCGACCACCACGGTTTCGGCCGCGGCGCGGGCGATCTCCATGGCGTCCTGCATGCGCTCGGCCGAGACCAGCATCCGGGTCGGCGCGTCGCAGGATTGCCCGGTATTGTTCATCACCGCCAGGGTGCCCTCGGTTACCGCCTTTTCGAAATCGGCGTCGGGCAGGATGATGTTGGGGGACTTGCCACCCAGTTCCTGCGCCACGCGCTTCACCGTTTCGGCGGCGGTGCGGGCCACGATGATGCCGGCGCGGGTCGATCCGGTGAAGCTGACCATGTCGACGTCGGGATGGCCCGACATCACCTGTCCCACGTCGGGGCCGGTGCCGTTCACCAGGTTGAACACGCCATTGGGGAACCCTGCCTCATCCATGAATTCCGCGAACAATAGCCCCGACATCGGCGCGATTTCCGACGGTTTCAGCACCACGGTGCAGCCCGCCAGGATGGCCGGGGCGACCTTGCACATGATCTGGTTCATGGGCCAGTTCCACGGCGTGATCAGGGCGCAGACGCCGATGGCTTCGCGCAGGATGCGGGTGGTGCCGCGCTGGCTTTCCCATTCGAAATTCTCGGCGGCGGTGATCGCGGCTTCCAGATGGCCCTGACCGGCATAGGCCTGCGCCTCGCGCGCCCAGGTGATCGGCGCGCCCATTTCGGCGCTGATCGCCTGCGCCATGTCTTCGTAGCGGGCGTTGTAGACCGCCAGCAGCCGTTTCGCGGCGGCGATACGGTCGGCCACCGGCGTTTCGGCCCAGCCCGGGAACGCGGCGCGGGCGGCGGCCACGGCGCGGTTCACATCGGCCTCGGCGCCAAGCGAAATCTCGGCATAGGCTTCTTCGGTCGCGGGGTTGATCACCTCCAGCGTGGCCGGTGTCGCCGGCGACACCCAGGCGCCGTCGATGTAGAAATTCAGCGAATTGTTCATTTTCGTCTCCGATAGTCGGGGGCCGGTCAGGCCGGAAGAAGGATGGCGCTGGCGCCGGGACGCAGGGCAAGCGCGGCGGTGGCGCCGTCCGCGGGAAGCTCGGCCGCATGGGACCGCCGCACGTCCAGCACCACTTCGGCGCCGTCGTTCAGCCGGCCGATCACCCGCAGGCTGTGACCGTGGAAAACCGTGGTTTCCACCCTGAGGGGCGCGCCGCTGCCGGCGGGGGCGAATGTCAGGTCTTCGGGCCGCAGCCCCAGCGTGACCGCGGTGCCGGTCGCCAGCGACCCGGCGCCTTCGACCGGCAGCGCGAAGCCCGACCCTTCGACGCGACCGTCGCCGGTGACGCGGCCCGGCAGCAGGTTCATGGTGCCGATGAAACCGGCCACGAAGCGGGTGGCGGGTCGGTCGTAAAGTTCGTCCGGGGTGGCGATCTGTTCGATCCGCCCGCCGTTCATCACGACGATCCGGTCCGAGATCGACAGGGCTTCGGTCTGGTCGTGGGTGACCAGGATGAAGGTGGTGCCAAGCCGGTGTTGCAGGCTTTTCAGTTCGATCTGCATCTGTTCGCGCAGCGAGGCGTCAAGCGCCGACAGCGGTTCGTCCAGCAGCAGCACCTGCGGTTCGCAGACGATGGCGCGGGCCAGCGCAACGCGCTGGCGTTGCCCGCCCGACAGTGCCGAAACCGGGCGCTCGGCCTTGTCGCCCAGGCCCACCAGGTCCAACGCCTCGGCGACCTTGCGGGCGATTTCGGCGCGGGCGGTGCCGCGCACCGACAGGCCGAAACCCACGTTTTCGGCGACATTCATGTGCGGAAACACCGCGTAGTCCTGGAACACCGTGTTCACCGGGCGGCGGTTCGCCGGCAGGTGGCCGATTTCACGCCCGTTCAGCAGGACCTGCCCGCTGGTGGGCGTTTCGAATCCCGCGATCACCCGCAAGGTCGTGGTCTTGCCGCAGCCCGAGGGGCCCAGCAGGCTGACGAATTCGCCCGAGGCGATGTCGAGGTCGATGTCTTTCAGCCCGAAAACGCCGCCGCCGAAATCTTTCGAGACGCCGCGCAGGCTCAGCAGGGGGTCAGTCGCCATCCCTGATCTCCGATGGTTTTGTGGTATTTACCCAGATGATGATGCAGCGCTCGTCGCCATCGTTGCGGAAGGCGTGGAGCAGCGTGGAACGGAAGGCGAAACTGTCGCCCTGCCGCAGGGAATAGGAGGTGCCGTCGATCGTCAGTTCGACCGTGCCGGTCATCACGAAGCCGAATTCGTGGCCCTGGTGGGCATAGGCCTCGGCGGTTCCGCCACCCGGTTCGATCTCGACGGTCATGCCGGTCAGCGTGGCGCCGGGGGGAGAAAGCAGGAACTTGCTGATCCCCTCGGACCGCACCGGCAATTCGCGGCGGCGGTTCGACCGGACGCAGTAGATGTCGTTGCCTTCGGAACTTTCATCAAGCAGTTGCGACGGTTCGACCCCAAGCGCTGCGGCCAGCGGCCAGATCGTGCGCACCCGCAGCGAGGAAACCCCGCGTTCGACCTGACTGAGCGCGCCGACCGAAACCCCGGCCTGCGCGGCCAGTTCGGTCAGCGAAAGCCCCGCTTCGAGCCGCAATGCGCGCAGGCGTCGGCCGACCAGGATATCTGCCTGATTGCCCTCTGGCGCCTTGCGGGTCGTGTCGGTTGCGGAAGGGGTTTCCTTGGTCATGGGCGTCCTTTCATTGCGGATCAGGGGCCGGTTGCCCGGCCCCCCGGTATTGGTCAGCCACCGGCCTTGATGCGTTCGAACATCTTCGCCAAAGCGTCGTTCTGCTTCATCGGTCCGGTGAAGATGGTGGTTTCTAGCATTTTCTGCGGATCGGCGGGCAGTTTCAATTCATCAAGCGTTTCGGCGGGCACCGCGGCAAAGGCGCTGTCGGTCGAGGTGCCATAGCCGTAGTCTTCGATCAGGTGCTTGCCCGAAGACGCTTCGAGGCGGCTGTTGATGAAATCATAGGCCAGATCGGTGTTGGGCGTGTCTTTCAGCATGACGAAGCCGCAGGTCCAGGTCAGCATGCCTTCCTTCGGGTCCATGAATTCGACCGGTACGTCCTGCGCCTTCAGCGCCACGGCCGAGGCGTTCCAGGTCATTGCCGCGACCAGTTCGCCCGAGGCAAGCGACTGTTCGACCGAAGTCATGTCGGTGGTATAGGTGGTCAGCAGCGGGCGCTGTTCGCGCAGCTTGTCGGCCACTTTTTCCAGATCGCTTTCGGACATGTCGAAGGGATTCACCCCGGCCAGAACGGCGGCCACCAGCGGCGTGTCATGCACCGCGTCGATCGTCGCCAGACGCCCGGCATATTGCGGGTCCCACAGCATGTTCCAGCTCATGTCGGCATCGGGCGCGACCATGTCGGTGCGATAGAGAACCGAGGTATTGCCCCAGTCCCACGGCACCATCCAGACCTTGCCGTCACCGGCCTGAATGTCGGGCAGGTTGCGGAAGACCGGGAAGATGTGATCCCAGTTCGGAATGCGGGCGGTGTCGATCGGCTGCAGCAGGCCCTCGGCGTTCCAGCGCGCGATCTTGTCGTAGCAGGGATGCGCGAGGTCGGGGCGGAAGCCCGATTTGACCTTGGTGAAGGCATCGTCGTCATCGCCGAAAACCGAAACCTCCAGCGCGTCGGGATGGGCGGCGGTATAGGCTTCGTGGAAGACCGGAAGCTCATAGCCCGACCAGGTGAAATAGTTGAGCTTGTCTTCGGCCAGGGCCGGGCCGGTCAGCAGCGCACCGGCCGTGAAGGATGTCAAAAGCAGCGTCTTAGGGTTCATGGTTCAGGACCTCCGTGTTTTAGATAGTTGTTTTGTTTCTTATGGTTATAGGTGTTAGACCCGGCTGCGGCGGCGCAGCAGTTCGGCCAGCCCCGCCAGCAGGACGGACACCAGCAGGATCAGCGTGCCAAGCGCCATCACGACGGGCAGGGATTTCGGGAAACGCAGCTGGCTCCAGATATAGAGCGGCAGCGTGGGTTCGGTTCCGGCCAGGAAATAGGCCACGATGAATTCGTCGAACGAGGTCAGGAAGGCCAGGGTGAAGGCGGATCCGATCGCCGAGGCCGCAAGCGGTAGGATTGCGCGGCGGAACACGATCCAGTCGGACGCGCCGAGATCGGCCGCCGCTTCGGCCAGGCTGCGCGGGATCGCGGCGAAACGCGCGCGGATCACCGTCACCGAGGCGGGCAGGCAGACAAGCACATGACCCAGGACAATTGCCGGGCGCGACGGCCCGAGCCCCGCGAGGTTGACCAGGATCAGCAGCGCGATCCCCACGATCACGCCGGGGATCAGGATCGGCAGCCGCGCCAGGCCAGAGACCAGTCGCGACAGCACCGGGCGCGGGAACACGTCGAGATAGGCAATCGTGGTGGCGCAGATCGTGGTGATCGTGGCGGCGGCGGCGGCGATGATCAGGCTGTTTCTCAGCGCCTGCCCGATGGCCGGCGTTGCGACCAGGGTCCGGTACCACTCCAGCGTGACGCCCTTGAGAGGGAAAGCAGCCTGGATCGCGTCGTTGAAGGAAAACAGCGGGATCAGCGCCACCGGCACATAGAGAAAGACGATATAGGCGCCGACATAGGCGTGCAGGATGCGAAGCGGTTTCATGTGCGGCTCCCCCAGCGGCGGTCGGCCTGGCGGACCAGCGCCACGGCGATCAGGATCACCAGCATCGTGGCCACCGCCAGCGCCGCCCCGAAGGGCCAGTCGTTGGCCTTGCCGAACTGGGCCTGGATCAGGTTGCCGATCATCGTGCTCGACGGTCCGCCCAGCATCGCGGGGGTCACGTAATCGCCGATCGTGGGCACGAAGACGACAAGCGCCCCGCCCAGCACCCCGGGCATCGACAGCGGCAGGATGATCCGGCGGAAACTTTGCGCGCGACTGGCCCCCAGGTCCGACGCCGCTTCGAGCAGCGAGGGCGGGATCGTCTGCAACGCGACGAAGATCGGCAGGATGGCGAAGGGGGCATAGGCATGGGCCAGCGTCACCACCACCGCCGTCGGATTGTTCAGAAACGCGGTCGACGGCGTGTCCCAGATTCCGAGGGCGATCATCGCCGAATTCAGCACGCCGTTATAGGCCAGCACCACCTTCCAGGCGAAGACGCGCAGCAGGTAGCTGGTCCAGAACGGCAGGGTCACCAGGAACAGCACCAGCCCGCGCCGCTTGCCCGCCCGAAACGCCAGATACCAGGCCACCGGATAGGCGGTGATCACGGTCGCCAGCGTCACCAGCCCCGAAATCCACAGCGACCGCAGCATCACCTTCGCATAGAGACCATCACTGAATATGGTGATCATGTTCGACAGCGAAAGCGGCCCGACGAAAAGGGCGCCGTCATTGATCCGGAACGCCAGCACGACCACCAGCGCCAGCGCGAACAGTACCAGCCCGAAGGTGACCAGCACCCCCGGCATCGACATCGCCGCACGAAACCCCGCGCCATCGGTCAGGACCTGTCTGGATTGCATTGTCACTCCCAAACCTCGGAATTTGTGAATAATGCGACCCTGTGTCATGATAAATGAAATAGCAATACAAAATTTCATTTATGTGATTTTGCCCGGGCAAATTTATATTTTTATGATGCCTCGTTCAGATTCCCAGAGAGTCCCGCAGGCGAAACAGGACCACGGCCGCGCGCACGGCGGGCTTGCGCAGGAAATGGAACGGAATCGGGCGCGCCGGCGTGACCGGGAAATCGAGCTCCGCCTCGGGCGTGCCCGAAGCCCAGTCGGCCAGCAGCTTGCCTATCGCCGTGCCAAGCGCCAGCCCCCGGCCGTTGAAGCCGGTCGCGGACATCACGCCCTCGCCATGACGCGACAGGTGCGGCAGGTGATCGGCCGTCATCGCCACATGCCCGCCCCAGGCATGGGTGAAGGGCACGTCGCCAAGCTGCGGGAACATCTTGCGGCTGATCCGGCGCAGGTTCTCCTGCAGCTTGGCGGTAGTGGTGTCGTTGTAATCGCCGCGCCCGCCGATCAGGAACCGGCCCGCGCCATCGCGTTTGTAATACACCATCACCCGCCGGCTGTCCGAAGCCGCCTGCCGCCCTGGCAGGATGCTGTCGAGGATCTCGTCGGGAAGCGGCGCGGTGGCCACCTGCACCGACCGTACCGGCACCACGGTCCGCGCCAGGGGCGGGCAAAGCGCATCGGTTTCGGCATTGGTGCACAGCAGCACACGCCGCGCCCGGACCGACCCGTTGGTGGTGGCAATAGTTTGATAACTATCTGTTTTATTCAACGATACGGCGCGCGTTCCGCCATAAATCCTGGCTCCTGTGGCCTGCGCCGCCCGGGCCAGTCCCAGCGTGTAGTTCAGCGGGTGCAGATTGGCGCCGCGCGGGTCGAGCAACCCGCCTGTGTAGACGTCGGTGCCGATCATCCGCGCGACGGTTTCCCGGTCCAGCATCCGCAGCGAAACCCCGTGGCGCGCCCATTGCTCGGCCCGCGCCTCCAGCACCCGCAGCGAGCCGGCGTCATGCGCAGGCTGAATCCATCCCGATTGCACCGCGTCGCAGGCGATACGGTGCCGCGCGATCAGGTCCATCGCCAGGTCCGGTGCGCCCCCCGAAAGCCGCAGCATGCGCGCGCCCATTTCTTCGCCGAAATGCGCCGTCACCGCATCGGGGTCGTATTTCAGCCCCGGATTGAGCTGCCCGCCGTTGCGCCCGGAAGCGCCCCAGCCCGGCGTCGCGGCCTCCAGAACCACGGTATCGATCCCGCGCTCTGCCAGATGCAGCGCAGCCGAAAGTCCGGTCACACCCGCGCCTATGATCGCCACCTCCGCCTCGGTGGAGCCATACAACGGCGCATATTCGGGCTGCGATTGCGCCGTTGCCGTCCAGAGGGAATTGGCGAGAACCGGGGTTTCGTTCGCGATCATGAAGGTCTCCTGAAGTGTGTGCAGGCGTGAGTAAGGGGCAGATTCGGCGAAAGTTTGTGAAATTGTATCCACAATAGACTTCAAAGTGAAATATGTTATTCAAATTTCACGAAGTGGCGGATTCCCCACGAGGGTGAAGGTCTGCCACGGTCCCCATTTCTTCGACCGGGACCTCGCTCAGGAGCCATTGATCCGCTTGACGCAGGGCCGCCCAAGTAGTTCGAACTTTCAAAGTGCCGATGAATCTGCGCCTCAGGCACTGGTGTGACTCAGAGCGACTGGCCGCTGGTCGTTCATGACACCAGCTGGATCGGTTTCAGCGCCCTTTCGACAATATCGCAGATCAGCCGTTTGGCCGGATCGATGCCGGAACTGGCCGGGATCAGGATGCCGATCCGCACATCGCTCAGCAGTTTGTCCATCAACGGAATGAATTTCAGCGATCCGGCCTGCACCTCGTCGAGAAAGCCGATTTTGGTGTAAAGGCCGATCCCGGTGCCGTTCAGGATCATCTGCTTGGCGATGAACAGGTTGTCGGTAAAGACATGCGTGGTCAGCGGCGAGGCCAGCGTCGAGATCACCTGGTCGACAAGCGACGTGCGGCCGCGCGCGTCGATGGTCCGCACCAGCCGGTAGCCGATGATGTCCTCGATGGTCACGCTGGGGCGCTCGGCGAGAGGATGGTCGGGCTTGAGGATGATCCCGATCGGGGCCGCCTTTTCGGACACCACCCGTACTTCGGGGTGCGGTTCGTGGGTGAAGCCGATCCCAACATTCGCGGCCCCCGTCGCCACCGCTTCCATCACGTCGGCGGGCGGCGATACTTTCAGCGCGATGGAAATCTCCGGATAGGTCTTTTGGAAGGTTTCGAGCACCTGCGGCATGATGCTGAAGGCGATGCTGTCCACCGCGTCTATATGGATATGCCCGGTCCTGAGATCGCGCATTTCGTCGATCAAGACCTTGGTGCGTTCGTAATCGTGCAGGGTGCGGCGGCAATGTTCCAGAACGATACTGCCGATCGAGGTCAATTCCACCCCGTCGGGCGTCCGGTCGAACAGGCGCACGCCCAGCCGGTCCTCGGTGCTGTTGATCTTGCGATTGACCGAGGTCGAGGAAACATTCAGCACCGCGGCGGCCTTGCGGATCGAACCGTGGCGGGCGACCTCGTCGAAATAGCGCAGGAAGATCGAGTGCATGTGCGGTCCTTTCTGCGGTCGAATTGGGCGATGCAAAAAATGCATCACTGTGCGCAGCATTTGATCCTTTATGCATCACTCGCACGGCGCATAAAGTCAATGAAGCTGCCCACGCAGAACAGGGCACACCCCCCAACAGATAACGACACTCGTTCGACAGGAGAGTACGGAAATGACACACGGATTTGAGAATCCCATGAATCGCCGGTCCATGCTGAAAACGCTGGGCGCTGGGCTTGGGCTTGCCGGCGCCGGCACGCTGGCCGGCGTTACCCCGGTTCTGGGCGCGGGCACCTTCAAGGTGACGCTGCAACTGGGCTGGCTGGCCTCCAACGGCATCCTTGGCGAAGTGGCCGCCGACAAGCTGGGCTATTTCGCCGAAGAAGGGCTAGAGCTGGACATCGTGCCGGGCGGGCCCAATATCGACGGCGTCGCATCGGTGGCCTCGGGCCGGGCCAATCTGGGCTCGATTTCCTCCAGCCCGTCGCTGATGCTGGCGCGTTCGGCTGGAATTCCGGTGAAATGCATCGCCGCCGGGTATCAGCAGCACCCGTTCACCTATTTCTCGCTGGACCGGAACCCGGTGCGCACTCCGCAGGATCTGATCGGCAAGAAGGTCGCCACCAACGGCACCGCACGCATCCTGCTGCGCGCGCTGCTGGCCAAGAACGGCATCACCGAGGATCAGGTCGAGGTCAGCGTCATGGGCAGCGATATGAACCCGCTGCTGACCGGCCAGGTGGATGTGGTCACCGGCTGGAAGACCAATGTCAACGCGCTCAGCGTGCTGGGCGAGGGGCGGGTCGACATGACTCTGTGGGATGCGGGCGTGCAGCTTTATGCCAACCCCTATTACGTGACCGACCAGACGATGGCGGACCATCCCGAACAGGTCACCGCGATGATCCGGGCGATCGCGCGCGGCTGGGGCTGGGTGCACGAAAACCCCGAACAGGCTGTCGACATCCTGGTCGAACGCTTCCCCAACATGAACCGCGACAGCGAAATGAAGGCGGTGGGCATGGCGATTGCCTATTCGTTCAACGAAAATACCGCCAAATCCGGCTGGGGCGTGATGACCCGCGAAAACTGGCAGACCCAGATCGATACCTATGACGCGCTTGGCCAATTCGCCAAGGGCGCGCCCAAGGTCGATGACGTGATGACGCTGGACGTGCTGGAACGCACCGCCGCCGAACGCCCGGTCTATGGCTGACCCGATGACCCTGGTTCAGCCCCTCACCACACCTGCGCCGGAGGCGGGCCACGCGCCCGCCGCCGCCATCCTGCGCAACGCCTCGGTACGCTTCGGCACCTTCACCGCGATCCAGGACCTGTCGCTGGAGATCGAGGCGGGCGCCTTCTACACCATCCTCGGCCCCTCCGGCTGCGGTAAGTCGACCATGCTGCGGCTGGTGTCCGACCTGATCCCGGCCGCATCGGGCGAGGTTGAAATCTTCGGCAAGTCGACCGAGGAAGCGCGGCTGGCGCGTGAATTCGCCTTCGTCTTCCAGGATGCGACCCTGCTGCCCTGGCGCAGCGCGCTGCAGAATGTCGAACTGCCGTTGGAGATCGGCCGCAAGCGCGGCATCGAGATCAAGACCAGCGACCGCAGCCCGCGCGAATTGCTGGAACTGGTCGGGCTCAAGGGGCGCGAGGACGCGCTGCCGCACGAATTGTCGGGCGGGATGCGCCAGCGCGTGGCGATCGCCCGGGCGCTGGTCTGCCAGCCCAGGCTGCTGCTGATGGACGAACCCTTCGGCGCGCTGGACGAAATGACCCGAGACCACCTGAACCTGCAACTGCTGCAGATCTGGGAAGAAACCGGGACGACGATCCTTTTCGTCACCCACTCGATCCCTGAGGCGGTGTTCCTCGGCCAGAAGGTGCTGATGCTGCAGGCTCATCCCGGCCGCCTGCGCGAAGTAGTGGAAATCGACCTGCCGTTCCCGCGCGCGATCAAGCAGCGCGAGACGCCCGAATTCATGCGCTATGCCGCCTATCTGCGCGAACTGCTGGAGACCTGCTGATGGCTGTCATCGACGATATCCCCGCCCAAAGCGCACAAGACACCGAACGCGCCGAGGCGACCCGCCGCAAGATCAACGCCGTCGCGGTGCCGCTGGGCACCGCCGCCGCCCTGCTGGCCTGCTGGCAGATCGGGGTGCGCGTCTTCGGCGTTCCGAACTACATCGCCCCCGCACCCAGCGACGTTGCCGTGACCTTGGTGCAGGAATTCCCGCTGCTGATGCAGAATTTCTGGCCGACGCTGTATGAAAGCCTGCTGGGCTTCGCGGTGGGCAACCTGGCCGCCGTTCTGATCGCCGTCGCCTTCGTGCATAACCGGGTGGTCGAACGGGCGTTTTTCCCCATCGCGGTCTTCGTCAACACGATCCCGATCCTCGCCATCGCGCCGATCCTGGTGCTGATCTTCGGTGCCGGGCTGACCGCCAAGGTGGTGATCGCCGCGCTGATCTGTTTCTTCCCGACGCTGGTCAACATGGTGCGGGGCCTGCAATCGGTCAGCCCGCAGGCGCTGGAACTGGCGCGGATTCTGTCCGCGTCGAAGGCCGAGGTGTTCTGGAAAATCCGGCTGCCGTCGTCGCTGCCTTACCTGTTCTCGGCGCTGAAGATCGCCGCCACCACCTGCGTCATCGGCGCCATCGTGGGGGAATGGGTCGGGGCCGACCGGGGGCTGGGGGCGCTGATCATCGACGCGACCTTCAATTTCCGCTCGGCGCTTCTCTACGCCACGGTGTTTTTGTCCTCGGGGCTGTCTGTCCTGATGTTCGCAACGGTTTCGATCGTCGAGCGCCTGGTGGTCCGCTGGTAGCCTGAAACGCAAAAATTTCAATTATTTAGCGCCAGGTCGCCTTGGCGCGCCAGAAGGAGTTTGTCCAATGACAGCGCAAATCAAAGACCATGTCGTTTCGCGGGCCGAGCAGATCCCGGTGGTCGCCGACACAGATGTGGTGGTGGTCGGTGCCGGTCCGGCGGGGCTCAGCGCCGCGGTCTCGGCCGCCCGCAACGGGTGTTCGGTGACCCTGCTCGAACGCTATCACCATCTGGGCGGCATGGCGTCGGGCGGCATGGTTCTGGTGCTCGACGACATGGTCAACGACGGCAACGAGGTCGTCACCACCGGCATCGTCAGCGAATTCGTCGACCGGATGGCGGCGCAGGACGGCGCCGTTTTCCCGCCGCCCGAGGATTGCCTGACCAACTGGGAGATGTGGCAGAAATGGTCCCGCTGGGGCTGCATCGATTTCCACAAGACCGGGATGCCGCAGCCGATCATCCACGCGGTCGCCTTCGACCCCGACGCCTGGAAGCGGGTCAGTCTCGACTTGGTGAAAGAGGCGGGAGTGAACCTGCGGCTGCATTCGTGGTTCTCCGAGGCGCTGATCGAGGGCGGCAAGGTCAGCGGCGTGATCTGCCAGACCAAGCTGGGCCGTCAGGCGGTCCGCGCCAGGATGGTGATCGACGCCACCGGCGATCTTGACGTCGCCAGCTCCGCCGGGGCCAGCTTCATCGACGGCCAGTATATCGTCACCACCGTGTTCCGGCTTTGCGATGTGGACACGGACAGGGCCGAAGCCTTCGAATACGCCAATCCCGAGGCCTACAAGCAGCTCGACCGCCAGGCGCGGCGGGTGATCGGCGGCGCCTGGGGCATGTGGTGGTTGAAGACCCCGCTGCCCGGCATCGTCTGGTGCAACTGCCCGCATATGCCCGGTTACGACGGGTTGTCGCCCGAAGACATGGTGGCCGCCGAATACGAGGGCCGTGAGAGGATGATGAAGCTGCTGGCATTCGCCCGCGAAAACATCCCCGGCTTCGAAAACGCCAAGATGCTGGGCGCGGCGGAACAGATGGGCGTGCGCCAGACCCGCCTGCTGCAGGGTGAATACGTTGTCACCAAGGAGGATGTGAAAAAGCGCCGGCATTTCGCCGACAGCGTCTGCCGTGGCCGCGATTACTACACCCCCTACCGGGCGCTGCTGCCCAAGGGCGTGGACAACCTGATCGTCGCGGGGCGGCACTATTCGTCCGAAAGCGAGGCGCAGAAGATGTCGCGCGAAATCCCGCCCTGCATGGCGCAGGGCGAAGCGTCGGGCGTCGCGGTGTCGCTGGCGCTGCAGGGCGATTGCGCGCTGCGCGACGTGGACGTCCAGGCGATCCAGAAACAGATGCGCGCCCAGGGCGCCGATCCGGGCGACGTGCCTTCGGCCAACGCCCTGATCGCAGAAGAAGCCCCTGCGGGTTGAAGGAGACTGAAGGAATGACACAGGCAACGCTGCCCCTCGACGGAATCCGGGTGATCGATTTCACCCAGGTCATGCTTGGCCCCTGCGCCACCCAGATGCTGGGCGATTTCGGCGCCGACGTGATCAAGATCGAACGCCCCGGCGCCGGGGACCTTTCGCGCAACTTCTTCGGCGAACCCGACGAGAAGGCGATGAACAACGTGGTCTTCGCCTCGCTCAACCGCAACAAGCGCTCGGTGACCATCGACACCAAGTCCGAGGCGGGTAAGCAGATGGTCTATGATCTGGTGCGCCAGGCCGACGTGGTGGTCGACAACTTCCGGGCCGGGGTGATGGACCGTCTGGGTTTTGGCTTTGAGCAGTTGAAAGCCATCAACCCGCGCATCATCTGCGCCTCGGGCACCGGGTTCGGCGCGGTGGGGCCCTATGCCCACAAGGGCGGGCAGGACGTGCTGGCCCAGGCGATGAGCGGGGTGATGGAAAAGACCCAGGATCCTTCGATCCCGAAATCGATCTATCCGACGACCTTGTGCGATTACACCGCCGGGATGCACCTGGTGCAGGGCATCCTCGCGGCGCTTCTGGCACGCGAAAAAACCGGCGAGGCGCAGCGGGTCGAGGTGTCGCTCTACGACTCGATGATCGCGATGCAAATGCAGGAGGCGGCGCAGTGGAACGCACATCGCGAGGTGCTGAACTGGGCCGCGATGCCGCTGACGGGGGTGTTCGACACCACCGACGGCGCGGTGGTCATCGTCGGCGCCTTCAAGGCCAACCCGTTGCAGGATATCTGCGCCGCGCTGGAAATCGGGGACCTGTCGCCGGACTACCCGACCCTTGCCAGCCAGCGGGCCAACAAACCCTTCCTGCAGGACACCTTCCGCAAGGTGATCGCCACCAACACCACCGCCCATTGGCTGGAACGGCTGGAGGCGCAGGACCTTCTGTGCGCGCCGGTGCGCGCCTTGGGCGAGGCGCTTGACGATCCGCAGACCGCGATCAACCAGATGCTGCTGGAGGTGGATCATCCCTTCCACGGTACGTTGCAGCTGGTGGGATCGCCGGTACATCTGAACCGCGCGTCGGTCACCCTGCGCCACCTGCCGCCGAAACTGGGCGAACATACCGAAGAGGTGGTGGCGGAATTCGGGCTGACCCCGGGCGGCCGGAGGGCGGCGGAATGAGCGTCGACTTCGTCAAGGACGGCCATGTTGCCCGGGTCACCATCGACCGACCCGACCGGATGAACGCGGTCGATCAGGCGACCGACCGGGCGCTCGAAGCGATCTGGAGCGAGATCGAGGGGGATGCTGACATTCGCTGCGTCGTGCTGACCGGGGCAGGCGACAAGGCCTTCTGCGCCGGGGCCGACCTGAAATCGGACAGCGGTAAGCGCGGAATCGATTACTGGGCGGATCTTAACGACAACGGGTTTGGCGGCATCGCTCTCAGGCAAAGCCTGACCGTGCCGGTGATCGCCCGGGTCAACGGGCTGGCGCTTGGCGGCGGCATGGAAATGGTGCTGGGCTGCGATATCGTCATCGCGGCCGAACACGCCCGCTTCGGCCTGCCCGAGGCGAAGGTCGGCCGCCTGCCGCTCGATGGCGGCATGGTGGCGCTGCAACGGCTGATCCCGCGCAACATCGCGGCCGGGCTGATGATGACCGGCCGGATGATGGGCGCGGCGGAGGCGGCGCAGTACGGGCTGGCGAACGCGGTGGTGCCCGGCGACCGGCTCGATGCCGAGGTCGAGGCTTGGGTGAATGACATCCTCTCCTGCGCGCCGCTGTCGCTGCGGGCGATCAAGCGGACGATCCGTAGCACCGGCCACCTGAGCGCGCCGGAAGCACGGGCGCTGAAGACGCCCGAGCTGATCGCGGCGCTGGTGTCCGAGGACAGCGAGGAAGGCGTCGCCGCCTTCCGCGACAAACGCGCGCCGGTCTGGCGCGGGAAGTGACGCGACATGACGCTGGTGATCAAGGGCGACTGCATCGACGTGAAGGACGGGATCTGTACCACGTCCTGCCCGGTTGATTGCATCTACGAAGGGGGGCGGATGTTCTACATCCATCCCGTCGAATGCATCGAATGCGGCATGTGTGAATCGATCTGCCCGGTCGATGCGATCCGCTATGCCGATGAGCTCACCGGGGCGGATGCCGAATTCACCCGGTTGAACGCCGAAGCCTTTCTTGCCCCCGACGGCAGCCTGTCCGAACCCGGCGGCTGGTCGCGCGGCATGACCCGGTTGAAGGACCCCGAACCGATCGCCGCGCTGCCGCCGCGCACCCCGCCCGACACGATAAGGAGACCATGATGCAAGGTGTGATTGCCGCCGTTCCGACCCCGGTCGACGATACTGGCCGCCCGCAGCGGGGGGCTTTCCTGGAACATTGCCGCTGGGCGCTGGAAAATGGCTGTGACGGGCTCAATATTCTCGGCTCGACCGGCGAGGCGAATTCGCTGGACACCGCCACCCGGCGGCAGGTCATGAGCTGGGCCGCCGAGGGGTTGGACACCGGGCGGCTGATGGTGGGCACCGGGACGCCGTCGCTGGCGGAAACCGTCGCGCTGACCGCCCATGCCGACGATCTGGGCTATCCCGTGGCGCTGGTGCTGCCGCCCTATTATTACACTCCGCCCTCGGAACAGGGGCTGATCGCCTGGTACGGGGCGCTGCACCGGGCGCTCGGCCCCCGTCGGATCGCGGTCTATTTCTATAACTACCCGCAGATGACCGGCTTCCCGATTCCGGCGCCGGTGATCGAGGCGCTGCACCGCGCCCACCCGGACCGGTTTCGCGGCATCAAGGACAGTTCGGGCGATCTTGGCTATTGCCGGTCGCTCGTGGCCAGCCTGCCGGACCTGCGGGTCTTCCCCAGCAACGAGGCGGCGCTGGCCGAAGCGGCAGTATCGGGCTTCGCCGGGTGCATTTCGGCGACGGCGAATGTCAGCGCGCCTTTGTGCGGCGCACTGTGGGAGGGGCGCGAGGCACCGGATGCGGACCTGCTGCAAACCGTCAGCGCCATTCGTCAGGCGGTGTCGGCCCAGCCGCTGATCCCGGCGGTCAAGCACATGGTGATGCGGCGCAGCGCGGACCCGGTTTGGGACAACGTGCTGCCGCCCTTCCTGCCGCTGCCGCCCGGGGCGCGGGACGCGCTTGCAACAATCGATCTTCCCGCGCCCGCGCGGGAACAGAAAACCTCATGAGGAATATCACGTGAAAAAGCATGACAACCTGATCGCCGGACAATGGGTGAGCCACGGCAACTATCAGGAAAACCGCAACCCGTCCGACATCACCGACGTCATCGGTCTTTATACCCACGGCGACGCCGCTGCGGTGGACGATGCCGTCGCCGCCGCGCAGGCCGCCCGCGCCGGTTGGGCCGCCGCCACGCCGCAGGCGCGTCACGACCTGCTGGAAAAGACCGGCCGCGCCCTGGCCGAGCGGGCGGAAGAAATCGGCCGCCTGCTGTCGCGCGAGGAAGGCAAGACGCTGGCCGAAGGCATCGGAGAAACCATGCGTGCGGCGCAGGTGTTCAAGTTCTTCGCGGGCGAGGCGCTGCGCCAGACCGGGGACCTCACCCCCTCCGTGCGGCCCGATATCGATGTCGAGATCACCCGCGAACCGGTCGGCGTCGTCGGGCTTATCACGCCGTGGAATTTCCCCATCGCCATCCCGGCCTGGAAAATCGCCCCGGCGCTGGCTTATGGCAATTGCGTGGTGATGAAACCGGCGGAACTGACCCCGGGCTGCGCCCATGTGATCGCCGAAATCCTGCACGACAGCGGCTGCCCCGCCGGGGTGTTCAACCTGGTGATGGGGCGCGGGTCGGCCGTGGGCGAGGCGATCGTGACCCATCCGGGCATCGACGCCGTGTCCTTCACCGGATCGGCCGCCACTGGCGGGCATATTGCCGAAACCTGCGGGCGGCTGCGCAAGAAGGTGCAGCTGGAAATGGGTGGCAAGAACCCGATGGTGGTGCTGGACGATGCCGACCTTTCGGTCGCGGTGCCCGCCTGCCTGAACGGGACCTTTTTCAGCACAGGCCAGCGCTGCACCGCTTCGTCACGGCTGATCGTGACCGAGGGCATTCACGATGCCTTCGTCGCGGAACTGACCCGTCAGATGCGGGCGCTGAGGGTGGGCGATGCGCTGGACCCGGCGACGCAGATCGGCCCGGTGGTGGATGGCAGGCAACTGCAATCCAACCTCGATTACGTGGCGCTTGCCCGCGACGAGGCGCAGGAGGTGATCGGCGGCGACAGGCTGGAGCTGGCGCAACAGGGATTCTACCAGGCGCCGGCGCTGTTCCTGGGCACCACCAACGCGATGCGGATCAACCGCGAGGAAATCTTCGGCCCCTGCGGGTCCGTCATCAGGGTCGCGGATTTCGACGAGGCGCTGGCGGTGGCCAACGACACCGAATTCGGCCTGTCGGCGGGCATCTGCACCAGCAGCCTCAGGGCGGCGCGGGATTTCCGGCGCCGGGTGCAGGCGGGCATGGTGATGGTCAACCTGCCCACCGCCGGGGTCGATTACCACGTGCCGTTTGGCGGCCGCAAAGGATCGTCCTTCGGACCGCGCGAACAGGGGCGCTATGCCGCCGAATTCTACACCACGGTGAAGACCTCTTATGTCTTTGCGGGCTGATGCCATGGATCCCGTGAAACAGGCGGAATGGGACCGGCGCTTCCTCGGGCTGTGCGATCATATCGCGGGCTGGAGCGAAGACCGGGATTTTCAGGTCGGGGCGGTCATCGTCGGCCCCGGCCGGGAAATCCGTTCGAGCGGCTACAACGGGCTGCCGCGCGGCATATCCGGGTCGGATGACGCACGGTTCGACCGGCCGAGTGGCGAAAAATTCTTCTGGTTCGAACATGCCGAACGCAATGCGATCTACAACGCCGTCCGCATGGGGGTGTCCGTTGCGGGCTGCACCTTCTACGTGAACCGGTTTCCCTGCGCCGATTGCGCCAGGGCGATCATCCAAAGCGGCATATCAAGGGTCTGTTCGCCGCCCAGACCGTCGTTTGACGGGGCGCTGGATCACAGTTTCGCCGTCTCGGAAATCATGTTGCGGGAGGCCGGGATAGGATGGGAAGCCTTGCCGGATATTGCCGAGCGGTCGCCCGAGATTGAGCGCTGATCGGGGGAATCTTGATCATCTTTTCGATCCGCCGCCTCAGCGGCCAACCGGGAAACGATGGTTGCCGCCCTCGCAGCCAACGTTACAGAGCGGCCCGAAGCAAACGCGCCTGCAATACCGCGAGTTCGGCGATATTTCTTACCTCTGCTTGCGCTACCCGTGCTGACCGGCGACGTGTTTGCCGACTTCGATGGCATCGGTTTCCGCCGCCGGGGCGAGATAGGTGATCCTGCCCTCCGACATCACCGCGATCCGGTCCGCCAGTTCGAAAATCTCGTCCAGGTCCTCGCTGACCAGCAGCACCGCCGCGCCGCGGTTGCGGGCCTCCATGATCTGGCGGCGGATATCCGAGACAGAGGCGAAATCGAGCCCGAAACAGGGGTTGGCGACGATCAGAACTTCCACCTCGCCCGACAGTTCGCGGGCCAGGACGGCGCGTTGGACATTGCCGCCTGATAGCGTTTCGATCGGCGCGTCGGGCGAACTGGTATGGACGTTGAACCGCGCGATCAGATCGGCACCGCGCTGGCGTATCCGGGCGGGCGACAACAGCCCCAGACGGTTTGCGGCGGGCGGCTTGTCGAAGCTGCGGAAGGCGATGTTTTCGGCCACCGTCATGCGCGG
The DNA here is from genome assembly GCF_009857745.1 of Thalassovita mangrovi. Classification (GTDB taxonomy): domain Bacteria; phylum Pseudomonadota; class Alphaproteobacteria; order Rhodobacterales; family Rhodobacteraceae; genus Thalassobius; species Thalassobius mangrovi. The sequence goes on along the minus strand of NZ_WWEN01000005.1, from coordinate 308,495 downwards.
CACTACTGCGTTCCGCAACGGTTCCTCGGGCAGGCCGAAGACCTTGAAGCGGTCGAAATTGCGCCGTGTCGGCTGGAAGTCTTCGCCGTTGATGGTGATCTGCCCGGCGTCGATCTTGCGCTGACCGGACAGCAGCTCGATCAAGGCGCTCTGCCCATTGCCGGACACCCCCGCGATACCAACGATTTCGCCTGCATTGACGGTCAGGGTGACGTCCGACACCACCCGTCGGCCTTCCGCATCGCTTGCCGACAGCTTGTCCAGATGCAGCGCGGGGCCCTTGGGCGGCGCCTGCGTCCGGGTGGCGGGCGGGCGCAGCCCCGCATCGCCGATCATCATCTGGCTGAGGTCAGACACGCTCACCGCCTGCGCGCTGCCGCTGCCCGCGAACCGCCCGCGCCGCAGCACGGTGAAGCTGTCGCAGAAGGTCTTCACCTCGCGGAACTTGTGCGAAATCATCAGCACCGTCACCTCGCCGCGATGCGCCATGTCGCCCAGCAGTCCCAGAACCTCGTCCGCCTCTGCGGGCGTCAGCACCGAGGTCGGTTCGTCCAGGATCAGGAAGCGCTGATCGAGGTAGAGCAGCTTGAGGATTTCCAGCTTCTGCTTTTCGCCCGCCGACAGCTCGGACACCTGCGCGTCGAGCCGCACCCGGAACGGCATCGCGTCCATGAAGGCTTCGAGCTGTTGCCGTTCCTTTTTCCAGTCGATCACCATCGGCGCGTCGGCGCGCGAGATCACCAGGTTTTCCGCCGCCGTCAGGCAGGGCACCAGGGTGAAATGCTGATAGACCATGCCGATCCCAAGCGCATGGGCGTCGCGCGGGCTGTGGACCAAGGCCTCGCACCCGTCCAGCAGCACCTGCCCGGCGTCGGCCTGGTAAAACCCCATGATGCATTTGACGAGCGTCGATTTGCCCGCGCCGTTCTCGCCCAGCAGCGCGTGGAACGATCCCGAGGCGACGCGCAGCGACACGTCGTCAAGCGCCCTGAGCGACCCGAAGCTCTTACTCATGTGGACGGTTTCAAGCGAAGGCGCCTGCGGTGTTTTGTGGTTGCCCGTCATCTGCTTGCCCCCGTCACTTCACAATCGACAATTCGCCCGGCGCTTCGCGCGAGGCGGCCTTGGACCGGGCCGACAGGATCATGATGATCAGCGTCAGGATGTAGGGGGCTGCGTTGAAGAAGTAATACCCCTTGCTGATCCCGATGGATTGCAGCGCGGGACCCAAAGCGCCCGTCGCCCCGAACAGCAGCGCCGCCCAGACGCAGCGCAGCGGGTTCCAGCGGGCGAAGATCACCAGCGCCACCGCCATCAGACCCTGCCCCGACGACAGGCTCTCGTTCCAGCTGCCGGGGTAATAGAGCGACAGGAACGCCCCGCCGATCCCGGCCAGGAACCCGCCCGACGCGGTCGCCAGCAGCCGCACCAGATCGACCGACACGCCCATCGCGCGGGCCGAGGCGGCGCTGTCGCCGGTCATCCGCACGACCAGCCCCCAGCGGGTGTTCTTCAGCATCCACCACAGGAAAACCGCCAGCCCGAGGCCGACGAAAAACAGCGGGTTGACCATCAGCGCCTGACGCACCTGCGGGTTGGAGGACCAGCCGCCCAATGCGATGGCGTCGAGCCGCGGCGCGGTCGGCTGGATGAAGGGTTTGCCGAAGAAAAACGCCAACCCGGTGCCAAGGTTCATAAACGCGATGCCGACGGCGATGTCGTTCACCTTGGGCAGCTTGCAGATCCAGCCATGCCCGGCGCTCAGCACCGTTCCGGCCACGCCTGCGGCCAGCACCCCCGCCCAGGGATTGCCGGTGGAATAGGAGGTCGCATAGGCCACCATCGCGCCAAGCACCAGATTGCCCTCCAGCCCCAGATTGATCCGCCCCGATTTTTCGGTCAGCGTTTCGCCCAAGGCTACGAACAGGAACGGCGTCGACACCCGGATCGCGCCGCCGATCATTGCCATCAGCACAACGAAGAAAGCGTCGCTCATGTCCGGTCTCCGCTCTGGGTGGCCTGCAGGAAGGGTAGGCGGCCATACAGGGTTTCGCTGACCAGCAGGGTGACGAAGATGATCCCTTGCAACACCAGCATCGTGGCATCGGGCATGTCCATGCGCCGCTGCACCAACCCGCCCGACGCCGCCAGCGCGCCGAACAGGATCGCGACCGGCACCACCGCCATCGGGTTCTGCCGCGCCAGGAAGGCCACCAGGATGCCGGTGAACCCGTATTTGGCGGCGAGCGAGGCATTGGCCTGCCCGTGTACCGCCGCCACCTCGAAGAACCCCGCCAGCCCGGCGCAGGCCCCGGCGATGACGCAGCTGGCCACCGCCAGCTTGCCCACCGGCAGCCCCTGCGCCTGCGCCGCGCGCAGGTTGCCGCCAGCGATGCGGGCAGCGAAGCCGAAGGTGGTCCGTTCCATCAGCACCCACAGCAGCACGGCCAGCACCAGCCCCGCCGCCAGCCCCCAATGGACCGAGGTTCCGGGAATGTCGCCGACGCGCCAATCCGCGCCCAAGGGCATGGTCGAGGCCTTGTTGGTCGATCCGGGATCGCGGAACACGCCTTCGACCAGGAAATTCATGATCGCCACCGCGATATAGGTCAGCAGCAGCGAGGAAATCGTTTCATTCACCCCGCGATAATGGCGCAGCCAGCCCGCGATCCCGACCCAGGCCCCGCCGACCGCCATCGCGGCCAGTGCCATCACCGGCAGGCCGATCCAGACCGGCCAGCCGCCCAGCACCATCGGGATCGCGATCACGGCCGAGGAAAATCCGCCCAGCACCAGCGCGCCCTCGGCCCCCAGAAGCGTCATGCCGATCCGCGCGGGCACCGCGAAGGCCAGCCCGGTCAGGATCAGTGGCGCGGCGCGTTGCAGCGTGTTCTGGAACGAAAATGCCGATCCGATCCCGCCGGTCCAGACCAGGCCGAAGAAGCGGATCGGGTCCTTGCCCAGAACCAGCAGGAACAGCGAAAAGATCAGCGCCGAGGCGATCAGCGCGCCCAGCGGGATCACGATGGATTCGATGATGGCGGCGGTGCGCGCGTCCGGCCGGAACCGGGAACGCGGGAAAGAGGTGGAAAGGGACATGCGGGGGTGACGGGCTCCTGGACTGGGGATGCCCCATCATGCAGCAGGATGGGCCTGACATGCACGTGGGGCGCGCGTGGCAAAAAGGGCGGTCGCGATGCGCCGCCCCTTCCGGTCAGATCAGGTGGTCGACCCCATCACCCCGTCGAGCAGATAATTCATCTTCTCCAGCTCGGGGGCATAGTTGTCCATTGCGCCTTCGATCACCAGGTTGCCCTTGTTGTCCTTCAGCGGACCGACATAGATCGGCTTGCCCGCCTTCAGCCCCTCGATGGCGGCGGTCGCGGCGGCGATGGCCTCGGGGGTGGCACCGGCGCCGAAGGGCGTGTTCATCACCATGTCGTTGTGATAGCCGCCCGCGATCAGGTTCGGCACCTCCTCGCCCTTCATCAGGGCCTCGGCGTAGATTTTATAGGTGGTGGACCACTTGCTTTCGGCACCAGTGATGAAACCGTTCGGGGCCAGGCTGCGCTGATCGGCATTGTGGCCGCAGGTTTTCGCGCCGCGCGCCTCGGCGGTCTCGATCACCACCTTGGGGCTGTCCACATGGCAGCCGATCACGTCGCAGCCCGCATCGATCAGGGCGTTTGTGGCTTCCGCTTCGCGCACCGGCATCGACCATTCGCCGGTGAAGATCACCTGCACGGTGGCGTTCGGGTTCACGCTGCGCGCGCCCAGCAGGAAGGAATTGCAGTTCGACAGCACGGTCTGCACCGGCTTGGCCGCGACGAAGCCCAGCTTGCCGCTGGCGCTGGACAGGCCCGCCGCCACGCCGTTCACGTAATGCGCCTGGTTGAGATAGCTGAAATAGCTGCCCGCGTTTTTCGGGTCGGTTTCCGGATTCCACAGCGGCGCGCAATGGCGCAGTTGCACGTCCGGGTACTTGGCCGCGGTGTCGAGAACGAACGGGTTATAATACCCGAACGAGGTGGCGAGGATCAGGTTCGCGCCATCCAGATTGATCATCGATTCCATCGACTTGGCGACCGAATCCGTTTCCGGCACGTTTTCTTCCTCGACCACGGTAACGCCGGGCACGCCGCGCAGGATGTCCATCGCCGCGGCGTGGGACTGGTTCCAGCCGAAATCGTCACGCGGCCCGACATAAAGCGCGCCGATGGTGATGTCGCCCGCGGCCCGCGCCGCGCTGAAGGGAAGGGCCGAGGCGGCCGCTGCCGCCACACCGGCCTTCAAAAGGCCACGGCGGGAAATGGTAGTCATGGTCATGGGTTACTCCGTCTGTTGGACATGCCGATTTTCGGCAATTTGTTGTTGTTCTTATCTGCGGCCGGGTGCTGTCCGTGACGGCGCCCCCTGTCCCGCTGACCGGTGCGGACTTGCCGCAACGGTCGTTTTCGTCTCCTCCCATGACGGCCGGTTTTTCCGGCCTAGCCCGCCTTTTGCGCGAGTATTTTTTCCTTCAGGTCCTTCAGGAACCAGATGTCCTCCAGCTGATCCGGCTGCAAGAGGTCCCAGTTCACCCCGCCCGGCTGCGGGCCGGTCGGCGTGGTTTCGATCACTTCCTTTTCGGTGACGATCCAGTTCAGCAGGGAATCGTGTTCCATCACCGGCAGGCGGTCGTCATCGACCACCATGGACGAATGCACCGTGGTCACGATCGGCGTCTGCGTGTCGATCTTGCCCAGGTCGCGGAACAGACCCAGTTCCAGGTCGGCGAAACCGCCGCCCTTGCCGGTGCGCCCCCCGGCGCGGGTCACCGCCACGCAGCCGCAGACCGCCAGGTCGATCGGCGGCAGGTCCTCGAAGGACAGTTTCTGACCCACCTGAACCGCCCCGACCGAAGTCGCGGCCAGTTCGAACTGCACGCCGTCCTTTTCCAGAACCTCGGGGTCCAGCAGCACCCAGGGCAGGTCGCCGGTGCCGAATTCGGGGACCGGCATCAGAACCGTCTTGCCGTCGTACAGCGCCCGCAGCCGCACCGGGATCTGCGGCGGGTCGGGGTTGCATTTCACCACCTTGGCCCGTTTCCAGATTTCCAGTTCCGACAGCCGCTTGGCCGCCTCGTCCGCGCCGACCCAGTTGGAAATCCGGCTCCAGACCGGGCCGATATTCATGCCGCTGTCTTCCAGACCCTGCCAGATTTCGTGCCGCAGCCGGTCCTTGTCGGCGTTGCGGCCGGACCAGCGGCCGGATTTTTCAGCCTCGGTCGGGGCCCGTGTCGATTGCATCGTCGAATGTGTCATTCTGCTTCCTGTCCGGCCCGGCAAAATCGCGGATACCGTTGATTACTTCGCACATGCAGAAAGCCTAGTGGCGCCGGACGGGTTGGGGGAGTCGGCGATCCGGTAAACACTCTATATCGATTTCGATATATCTCTGACCGCAACCATACTCATTTCAGGCTGCGCGCAACCGCCATGATCTGCTGCCGCAGCCAGGTGTTGCGCGCATCCGCCTGCGCCCGTTCGTGCCAAAGCAGGTAGAAATCCAGGCTCCCGCATTCCGCCGGCGCCGGCAGGCTGGACAGCGGCAGGATCGAACACTGGTAGCGGGCGAAATTGGCGCTGCTGGTAAACACCAGCTGCCCGTTCATCAGCATATGCGGGATCAGGTTGAATTCGGGCAGCATCACCCGGATATCGCGCTTCAGCCCGGCGGCGGCCAGATGGCTGTCGATCGGGCCCGGATCGGCCTTGGACCGGGCCACCGGGGCCAGATGGTCGGCGGCCAGGTAATCGTCGAGCGTGATCTCCTCCCGTCCGGCGAAAGGATGGTCCGGCCCGAACAGGCAGACCACGTCCTCGCTCAGCAGGCGGGCGGTTTTCAGGTGCTGCGGCGGGCCAGGCCAGTTGCTGATGACGACATCTAGCTCGTCCCGTTCCAGCGCCCCGGCGTAATCATAGGCCTGGTCGATGGCCCGGACGATCACCCGCACCCCCGGCGCCACCTCGCGCAGCCGGGCAACGAGGGAGGGCAGGATGATCGCCTCCATGCAATCGGCCGAGGCGATGCGGAATTCGCCTTCGGCTTTTTTCGGGTCGAAGTCCGCGGGTTGGCCAACCACCCGGTCGATGCCTTCCAGCGCCGCGCGCAGCGGGTCTATCATTTCCTCGCCGCGCACGGTCAGCACCAGCTTCGATCCGCTGCGCACCAGGATCGGATCGCCGGTCGCCTCGCGCAGCCGTTTCAGAACCAGGCTGACGAAGGGCTGGGTCAGGTCCAGCGCCTCGGCGGTCCGCGTCACGCTGCGTTCTTCGAGCAGTTTCAACAGCACGCGAAGTTCGCGCGTGTTGATCGGTTTGCCGCCTTTCATCCTGTAATGTCTCCCGCCGGACGGATTGATCGCTGTGGGTGGCCGACTGTTCCGATCATGCCTTTATCCATCGTCAAACGAAGGGTGCTGCAGGTCTTGTAAACCCATAGCGAGACGGAGTTGCGCCAGAAGGGAAAGGTCATGACGGCCTCGCTCCTGTTGCGGTTTGACCGGCTGTCCAAACCCAGGCTGATCATGGGAATCCTGAGGGGGCATGGAATGGGCGCGGCGGCAATGGGGGCAAGTTCTTTCGTTTTTTGACTGCTACATCCCATATGTGCCGTATATTTGCTTAATTATTGAGCAATTTCAGCGTTGCGGTGACAAGCCAAAGCTAACGCCACGTCTTCCCTTGTCTTCTCGAATAAAAACATTCAGATGATTGAATTAATAAGGGCGACACCGTTGCCCGAGTTAAGCTCTCGATTTTAAGAGCTTCAGCAGAGCCGCTTGAGCCTACGCCACTTCCTCCTCCCGGTGAAAGGTGTTAGCGGTTCTGCTTCTTTTTTTATCCGCCGGCCAGATGCTGACATCGATTTCCTTGTGGAAGGCGCCGGTTCAGACCTCGCCAAGGTTTTCGTTGATTTCGTCGATCTCGCGCAGGCGCAGGCGCGCCTCCGGACCTGCCTTGAGCGTCGCGCGGGTGACGATCTGATGGCAAAGCGATACGACCGAGGCGTGGTTGAATTGCGGGCTGCTGGTTTCGATCCGGCAGCGGAAATGCCAGCGCGCCCGGTCGTCGGGCGAGGTGCCCTCGTCGGTGATGAAGGCGGTGGGGATATTGCGCTTCTGCAGTTCCGCGATCGCCAGATCGGTATTCGCCATTCGACGGCGCAGCGCGAACCAGATCACCAGGTCGTCGGGCCGCATCGCGGCGAAATGTTCGCCAAGGCTTTCACCGGCCTGCGGGATGAGCGCGGCGTCGGGAACGACCTTGATCAGCTGCCAATAGATATAGTCGGCAAAGGTGCGGCTGATCCGGTACCCGGCCAGCCAGACCTTGCGGGCGCCGATGATCGCCTCGGCCAGGTCTTCGATCTGGGCGGGGTCGATGCGTTCGAAGGTCCAGGCGATGTTCTGCCATTCTTCTTGCATGCTGACCGACAGCATCTGTTCGGAGGGAACGTTTTCGGCATGGGCCAGAAAATGGCGCGATCCGCTTTGGCGTTCCTCGCGGGCGGCGCGACGGGCGGCATCGTAGCTGTCGAACCCGATGCGGCGCACGAACCTGGATACGGTGGCCTTCGACACACCGCTCAATCGGGCGAGTTCCTGCGCGTCGTAGGAGGCCAGGTCGCCCGGGAAGTCGAGCAGGAACATGCCCAGCTTGCGTTCGGCCCGGTGAAGTTCGGGCAGCCATTCGCGGATGCGGGCGAGGAAGGTCTCGGATGTATTGTGAAACTGCGGTTCCATATTGGCACTTTTGTCTGAACCTTCCGGGCACGCAAGGCGAAACTTCCTTTGATTCGCTGCAACGCTGTCGGCGCGTGTGAAATTGCTGTTTCGTGTTCCTTCCCTTTGCAAAGGCGCATCGAAAACGGTCAGATGGGCGGCAAACAGGCCCTGCGGCTGCACAATGTTTTTGCGAAACTGAAATTTCACCGGCCAAAATTAAGAAATCTGAGTTTCTTATCTTTGGCGTGCGGCGTCACTCATGGAACCATGATTTCACAAACAAACAACAGGGACAAAACATGATGAACCGTAGAACGATGCTTGCGGCCACCGCCGCAACCCTTGCCGCGCTGGCCACGCCGGGCTTCGCGGAAACCGCATGGCCCGAACGCCCGGTGCGCATTCTTGTGTCCTTCCCGCCGGGCGGGTCGAGCGACCTGGTGGCGCGGCTTCTGTCCGAGAAACTGTCTGCAAGCCTTGGCCAGCAATTCGTGGTCGAAAACAAGCCGGGCGCGGCGGGCACCGTCGCCGCCAGCGCGCTGCAGCAGGCGGCCCCGGATGGTTATACCTTCATGCTGTCGAACCTGACGCCGTTCAACGTGGCGCCGGTCCGTTTCCCCGATACGCCCTATGACCCGATCGCGGATTTCGACCATATCACCTATATCGGCACGGTGAACCTGGGCCTGTTCGCGTCGCCCAAGCTGGGTCTGAAAACCCTTGCCGATCTCGACGCCGCCGCGAAGGCCGATCCGGGCGGGCTTGAATACGGGTCCTCCGGCGTCGGGTCCTGGGGCCATGTCATCGCGGAACAGTTCCAGAATGTCAGCGGCGCCGAGCTTTTCCATGTTCCCTACAAGGGGTCGGGCCCGATGCGGCTGGATTTCCGCAGCGGCGTGGTGCCTCTGATCTTTGATGCGGTTCCGCAGAACCTGCCCTCCGTCGAAGAAGGCACCGCGATCCCGCTGGCGGTGTCGTCCACCGAACGGCTGGCCTCTCTGCCCGATGTGCCGACATTCACCGAGGCCGGGCTGGATATCGTTGCCGAGAACTGGCTTGGAGTCAGTGCGCCCGCCGGTGTCCCCGCCGAGATCAAGGCGAAGCTCGACGCCGCGCTGACCGAGGCGATGGCATCCGCGGATGTGCAGGCGCAGTTCGACAGCTGGGGCCTTGTCCGCGCGCCCAAATCGAGCGCGGAGTTCGAAGCCTATGTGACGGATCAGCTCGCCCGCTGGACGCCGTTGGTCCAGGCGGCGATGGAGTGAATGCCGTGAAGATAGCCGTTTTCTTTGTTGGTGAGGTGCACGATTCAGGTTTCAACGCCAGCGCGCTGGCAGGTGCCGAACGCGCGGCATCTGCCGGGCTGGCCGAAATCGAATGCATTTCGGGTGTCGAGTACGATCAGGATGCGATCCGCGCGCGGCTGGCCGAGGTGGTGGCGCAGTTCGACGGGATCGTCTTCATCGGGGGGCAGGGCAATATCGCCACCCCCGAGATCGCCGCGCAGCACCCGGACAAGCGTTTCGCCATCGTGCAGGGACAACGGACCGGGCCGAACCTTGCCAGCTACGATGTCCTGCAGGAAGAATCCGCCTTCCTTGCCGGGGTGCTTGCCGCGAAGATGACCCGCAGCGGCGTGGTAGGGCACCTGTCCGGCCACCGGGTGCGCCCGGGGCTGAAGGGACGCGCGGCCTTTGTCGCCGGCGTGGCCCATGCCAATCCCGATACGCAGGTCCTGACCGGTTTCTGCGGTACGCAGGATGACAGCGCGGTGACCCGGCAATGGGCTTCGGCGGAAATCGAAGCCGGGGCCGATGTCATCTTCACCATGCTGAACGGCGCACGCGCGGGGGCGATCGAGGCTTGCCGCGCGGGTAATGTCCGGCAAATCGGCAATGCGCTCGACTGGGTTGCCAGCGAACCGGATGTGTTCATCGCCTCGGCCATCGCGCGGATCGATCTGGGCGTGGAACGGGCCATCGCCGAGATGGTGGCCGGCAAGAGCCCCGACGAGATCGTCGAATTCGGGCTGGCAGACGGGCAATTCGTGGAACTGTCGCTGGGGGCGGATGTGCCGAAAGAAGTCGCACTTCTCGTTCAGGATACCGCTGAGGCAATCCGCGCCGGTTCCATATCGATCCCGGACAGCTACGATGGGGCTGAATTCGAACCGGAGGTGACGCAATGCGCTCCCGCGGGATGATATCCCTGATCGGACCGCTGATCATGCTGGTCGCGGGGCTGGGCTTTGCGCTTGGTGCCGTGGCTTCGCTGGATCTCGGGTCGTTCCGCCGGATGGGGCCGGGGGCTTTTCCGCTGTTGGTGGGCGGGCTTCTGGCCGTGCTGGCGGCGATCGGGGTGGTGCAGGGGCTGCGCCAGCCCGAAACCGCCCTGCGGCCCGATCCGGTCGCGGTTTTCGGGGTTGTCGCCGGTGTGACGGGGTTTGCCATTTTTACGCCCCTGGCCGGGGTGCTGCCCGCAACCGGGCTGGCGGTTTTCGCCACCAGCACGGCGATCCCGGGCGTCCGCTGGGCGCACCGGCTAATCCTTTCCCTTGCCGTTTCGATTGCGGTCTGGCTGATCTTCTTGGTCGGGCTGGGCATGCCGTTTGTCGCCATCCGGGGGATGTGACGTGGACCTTCTGTCAAACCTCGCCCTCGGGCTTTCCACCGCCGCGACCGTCACCAACCTGACCTACTGTTTCATCGGCGTGTTCCTTGGCACCTTCATCGGGGTGCTGCCCGGTGTCGGCCCGCTGGCCGCGGTGGCGATGCTGTTGCCGGTGTCGTTCTATCTTGAGCCGGAAACGGCGCTGGTGATGCTGGCGGGGGTCTATTACGGCGCCGAATACGGCGGGTCGATCGCCTCGATCCTGCTGAACATCCCGGGGACGCCTTCGGCCTCGGTGACCTGTATCGACGGTTATCCCATGGCGCAGCAGGGGCGCGCGGGCGTGGCGCTGTTCATGACGGCGATGGCATCCTTCTTCGGGGCGCTTTTCGGGGTCGTGGTGATGGTGCTGCTGTCGCCGAAGCTGGCCGAATTCGCGCTGCTGTTCCAGCCGGCCGAATATTTTTCGGTCATGGTACTGGGGCTGATCGCGGCCTCGATCGTCAGCGCATCGGGCGCGTTGCGCGGGCTGATGATGGTGTGCCTGGGGATCCTTCTGGGCACGGTGGGCGTCGACGTGAATTCGGGCGAAACCCGCTTCACCGGCGGCATCCAGGAATTGCGCGACGGGGTGTCTCTTGTCGTGGTGGCGATGGGGCTGTTCGGCGTCTCCGAAGTCATGGTGTCGCTGCGCGGCGCAACCAAAAGCTATGCCGGTGAAAAGGTGCGGATGCGCAATTTCCTTCCGACGCCGTCGGAATGGGGGCGCAGCATCATGCCCGCGATCAGGGGATCGGCTGTGGGGTCGTTTTTCGGCACCCTGCCGGGCACCGGGCAGACGGTGGCAAGCTTCGTCGGCTATGCGCTGGAAAAACGGATCAACCGCCGCCGCGCCGAATTCGGCAAGGGTGCGATCGAAGGCGTCGTGGTGCCGGAAACCGCCAATAACGCCGCCGCGCAAACCGCCTTCATCCCGACCCTGACGCTGGGCATCCCGGGATCGACGACGATGGCGCTGATGCTGGGCGCGCTGATGATCCATGGCATCACGCCGGGGCCGCGGCTGATTTCGGATCATCCGGAGCTGTTCTGGGGATTGGTCGTCAGTTTCCTGTTCGGCAACCTTTTCCTGCTGGTACTGAACATTCCGCTGATCGGCATCTGGGTGCGCCTGCTGCGCGTGCCGCATCATTACCTCTATCCGACCGTGATCGTGCTGATCTGCGTCGGTGTCTACGGCATTTCCAATTCGATCACGGATGTCTGGGCGACGCTGATATTCGGCGTGATCGGTTACGTGCTGCGGCTGTTCCGGTTCGAACCGGCGCCGATGCTGATCGGTTTCATCCTCGGCCCGATGATGGAGGAATATTTCCGCCGCGCGATGCTGCTGTCGCGGGGCGATCCGATGATCTTCGTGGAACGGCCCGGAAGCGCCTTCCTGCTTGGCGCGGGGCTGCTGCTTCTGGTGCTGACAGTCGTCCCGATCAAGAAGATCGTTCAGCGGCTGAAGGGCCGGTTGCCGATGGGCGAGCGGGTGGCGCGGCATCACAAGTGAACGGCTTTCGTGGTGCCGTGCGAGAAGGGAACGATTGAATGCGATGGGGCTTTGCCCGTCTTGCTGGGAAGAATCCATTCCGGCTAAGGCATCGCAATTCCCTTAGGCAACGGCGGTTGCGGCCACCGCAACCAACATTTTCCCCCGGCCCCCGCAAACAGCGGGGGCTTTGTCGTAGTCGCCAAGCCCCCGTGACTTCATTGCGATGACCGCCAGGCACGTCGACGTTGGGGATCATCCGAACCTCGGGCACGAACGCGCGTATCGCCGACGTTGCTGCGCCCTTGTTTTGTCTGTTGCGGGCACTGCGGGGGCTTCCCGGGCGTGACGCTCTGATGCGCCGATGCGCAACGAAACGGGCGCAAGGCGACAAGAACTGCCCGGTCCCAGCTGGCTTACTGGATGTGTCCCGCCGCCGCGCCTGTCGCACCGGCCGGGACGGCACGGAAACGCTACGAAGACGGGTATTATGACGACGCAGCCGACACTATTCATCCCCCATGGCGGCGGTCCATGTTTCTTCATGGACTGGACCATGGGGCCAGCCGACACCTGGGACAAGACCGCCGCCTATCTGAAGGGGCTGATCGACAGCCTGCCGCAGCGGCCCGATGCGATCCTGGTGATTACCGCCCATTGGGAAGAACCGGAATTCTCCGTGTCGGTGGCGCCGAACCCGCCGATGCTTTACGACTATTTCGGCTTCCCGCCGCATACCTATCAGCTGAAATTCCCCGCCAAGGGATCGGCCGCGCTGTCGACCCGGGTGGTCGAGCTGATGACCGAGGCGGGCATCCCGGTGCGCACCGATGCCAAGCGCGGTTTTGATCACGGGGTATTCGTGCCGCTGCTGGTCGCGCTGCCCGATGCCGATATCCCGGTGGTGCCGATGTCGGTGAAGACCAATCTCGACCCCGGCGATCACCTTGCGCTTGGCCGGGCGCTGGCGCCGCTGCGCGACGAAAACGTGCTGATTGTCGGATCGGGCATGAGCTACCACAACATGCGCGCCTTCAACACGCCGCGGGCGACGCCCGGGTCGGAAACCTTCGACGCCTTCCTGACCAATACCGTGCGCAACGCCGATCCGCAGGCGCGTTGGGACGGGCTGCTGCACTGGAGCGAGGGACCGATGGCGCGCGATGCCCATCCGCCCGCGGCCGAGGAACACCTGTTGCCGCTGATGGTGGCCGCGGGCGCCGCTGGCGATGCCCCCGGCCGCCGCGATTTCACCGACATCGTCATGAGCGCGCGGATCTCCGCGTACCGATTTGGCTAACCTGAAAGACCAGACAATGACCTATCCCAATACCCTTATCTTCGCCGACCTGATTTCCGACGATCCCTCCGCCACCGGCGATTTCTATGCCGCCGTGTTCGGCTGGACCAACGAAGGCCGCCCCGAGGGCGTGTTCCACCGGCTGGTGCCCGGCGGCATGATGCTCAACCCCGACGGATCGGACAGCGAGGTGGGCAATTTCCATATCGGCATTTCGCACAGCCGCAACGCCCGCCCGCACCCCCGGATCGAGTCCCTGGGCGTGCGCAAGATCCCTGACGACGCCACCCACCGCAGCCGGCTTTGGATCCTGGTCAGCGAGGATGACAGCGTCGAGCGCATCCTGGCCGAGGCCGAGAAACGCGGCGCCGAAATTCTGTGGCGCGATCATTACTGGAAGGAATTCAACGGGTTCAACGAAGGTTTCCGCGACCCGTGGGGCAACGAGATCATCCTGTGGCGCAAGGGCGGCCCGGACCCGGAAATCGGCCCTGAAAAAACCGTGGAATGATGTGAGCAAAGGAGAATGACGATGGATGTGCGGACAACTTCACTGCAACCGGTGACCGGCGAAGCCGCCTGGCGCGGTGACAAGATCCAGACCACGAAGGACTGGATTTACATGCTGAACGAAGAACAGGTTTCCGAGCTGGAGGCCCTGGGCACCCGCTTCGTCGAAGAAGACCCCGACCTGCGTTTCGTCCGGGCCTCGGACTATCCGCTGATGGCCTGCGCCGACGCGGTGGTCGCCTGGGGCGACGACGTGGATTACGGCCGTGGCTTCGTTCTGGTGCGGGGGCTGCGCCCCCACCTTTATTCCGACGCCCTGTCCTCGGCGATCTATTACATCCTCGGCCTGCATATGGGTGACCCGATCCGCCAGAGCGAGGATGGCGACCTGATCGAACATGTCTATGCCACCTCGGACAAGACGATGGACGATCCGACCGCGAAATCGTCCAAGGTGCGCGACAAGCTGGTCTATCATTCCGACAGTTCCGACGTGGTGGCACTGATGTGCCTGCGCCCGTCGAAACAGGGCGGCGCGTCCTGCCTGGTTTCGGGGGCCGAGATTTACAATGAAATCCTGCGCCGCCGCCCCGACCTGGCGCCGCTGCTGCTGGAACCGTTCCACTGGGATTGGAAGCGCCAGGACAGCAACGCGCCGTCGAACACCTATACCTCGCCCATCGTGTCGATGGAGGAAGGGGTGTTCAGCATGTATGCCGGTTCCACCTATATCTTCACCGCCGCCGAGTCCTATCCCGAGGTGCCCGCGCTGATGCCGGAACAGGTCGAGGTTCTCAAGCTGTTCGACGAAATCACCTATGAAAAGGGGATGGCGATCGAGATGGATTTCCGCCCCGGCGATATCCAGTGGCTGTCGAATTATGCCGCGCTGCATGCCCGCACCGGTTTCGAAGATTACCCCGAACCGCAGCGCCGCCGCCATCTGCTGCGGCTGTGGCTGAGCCGCGAAACCGGGCGCCCGATCGTCAAGGGCTTCGGCAAGAACGGCGTGGTGCAGCGCCGCGACAAGTCGCGCGACGGCCAGCCGGAGGATCGCAAGTCCTGGTTCCATATCGGCATCGCCGCCGTGCCGCGGCTGATTTCCTGACCTCCGCCCGGTCGCGAAGAACACATGAACCGCCCCTCAGGGGGCGGTTTTTTCGTGGCAGGGGATCAGGCGGGGATCAGGTTCAGTTACTGCAGTTCCGCTGCTCGCAGGGGGTGGGCAGGTGCGCCGAGCGGCGGAAATCGCGCGGGGTCACGCCGTAGCGGGCCCGGAACGCCCGGCTGAACGAGGGCGAGTCGTTGAAGCCCCAGTGAAACAGGATGTCCGATATGGTCTTGTCGGCGAAGTTCGGGTTGCTCATGTCGGCGCGGCAATGTTCCAACCGGCGGTCCTTGACATAGCTGCCGAAGCTGTCGCCGGTGGTTTCGAACAGTTTCTGGATATAGCGCTGCGAGACGCCGAACTGATCGGCGACGTCGCTCAGTCGCAGATCGGGGTCTTCCAGCCGCATTTCGATGGCCTGGCGCACCCGGTCGAGCATTGAGGCGCGCCGCCCGGCCGCCCCGCCAAGCGACTTGGCCTCGGCATTTTCCAGCACCGCCGCGAGGATGAATTCCGGCAGCACCATTTCGACTGGGCTCAGCATGTCCTGGCTGGCCTCGGGCAGGTTGGCGGCCACGGATTTCAGCAGATCGGCCAGCAAGATGGCCGGGGCGCTGTCGCGGGTCAGCAACCCGGGCTGGCCGGGCAGGTCTGCCGGCAGTCGCCGCCGCATCAGCGCTGTGGGGACAAGCGCCAGCAGCAGCTTGTGCGACCCCGGGAAGGTCGCGTGCAGCACAGTCTTCTCACCGCCATAGAGCAAGGCGCCGGGGCCGTAGACATCGCCACCCTCAGCCGAATGGAGTTCGCCTTCGAGCACCAGGCCGAGCCAGATCGCGGCCGCGCCCTTGCGGTAATCGAGCAGGATGTCCTGCGCCCCGGCGGAGACCAGCGTGAAGCGAATGCCATGCGGGCTCGTCATCGAGACGCGCTCGCCGCGGGCATCGCTGTAATCGCAGGCATGGAGGTCGAAACTGTCCCGCTTCATTGCCAACCGGTAGAACCCCTGCCTTGCTTTGGGTGGAGTATGGAAGTCAGGAACCGCAATTCCGCGCGGGCCTTTCTGTTGTTTCCCTTACCTGTCGAGTGTCGCGGCGCGCCGGGGCGATGTCACGCGAAATGGCCGGATTTCGGGGCTGTCACGCCTCGGATTCCGTTTCTCGCATAAAAGATCGGCGATGATCGCGCGGCGAGAAGCCGTAGCGGCTGCGGAACGAGCGGCTGAAATGGGCAGTGTCGCTGAACCCCCAGCGGTAGCAGATTTCGGCAATCGAAAGCTGGCTGGAAAGCGGCGAGATCAGATCGTAGTAACAGCGTTCCAGCCGCCGGGTTTTCAGGTAGTTGGAAAAATTGTCGCCATGCAGGTTGAACAGGCGCTGGATGTAGCGCTGGGAAAACCCCTGTTCCTTGGCGATGCAGCTGCTGGTCAGCTCCGGGTCCGACAGGAAGGCTTCGATGCATTGGCAGATACTGTGGAAATGCGCGGTGCGCTGCGCCTCGGCATCCGAGCGGCGTTCGTCGCCATAGGATTCCACCAGGCAGGTGGTCAGGTATTCCGACACCGCCAGTTCGACGGGGCGGAAATGGTGGGTGGTCATGTCGCCGATCACCGAGGCCACGCCGCGCAGCATGTCGTGGAAGATGACCTCGATCGGCGAATGGCCGGGGAACAGCCCGACCTTTCCGGCCAGCGGCCGGATCAGCCGGGCTTCGGTCGCTACGGTCGGGATCTTGACGAATAGCTGGCGGAACGGTTCGCGGAAATCCAGGCTGGCCTGCACGTTGGTCGCGCCATAGAGGATCATCCCCTTGCCGACCGGCGCGCGCAGGCCGGCGGTTTCCAGCATGCCCCGCCCCTTGACGGTGAGCGAGAGCCAGACACCCCATTCCGGCGTGTCCTCGCGGCCTGCGATCACCATCGGGTCCGCCTCGATCAGGGCGAATTCGAACCCGAGCGGGGATTGGGCAGCGATCACGCTGCCCTTCATGTTCGGATCGGGCAACCCGCCATGCAGCGGCAGGCGCAGCCGTCGCAGGGTTTCGACCCACGCCGCGGAGCGTTCATTCTCCGGCAGCGCATCGGTGTTGAATCTCCAGGAACCGTTTTCTGTCATGTCATTCGGGATCTTTCACCACACCTTTTCCGGCGAAGATCGAGCGGTCAATACGGCAATGGATGCCCTGGGTGCCGTCGACCACCTGAGTGACGCCAAAATCGGCAGCCACGCTCATCAGTGAGTAAGCATCGTTCCGCGACAGGCCCTGTTCCTCGGTCAGAAGGTGCAGCATGTCGAGCGCAGCATTCTTCTGCGCCTTGTTCAGATCGGGATCGAATCCGTGGGCGATGAAATATTCCGGCGTTTCCAGCAGCGGCGAGGGGAAGGAGAAATCCTTGCGCACGATGATCTGCATCAGCACGTCGAGAGAGGCCTCGATCGCGGTGCCGCTGATTTCACCGTCACCCTGGCTGATATGCGGGTCGCCGACCGAGAACAGCGCGCCCTTGACCTGCACCGGGTAATACATCGTCGACCCGGCGCCGATGCGCCAGTTGTCGATATTGCCGCCATGCAGCCCCGGCGGGATGGTCGACAGCCGTTCGTCCACCGCAGGCGCCACGCCCGCGGTGCCCAGATGCGGCCGGGCGGGAACGGTGATGCCGGGCAGGGCTTCGCTGCGGTCGCAATGCGGGCAATGGGTGATGCGGCCGGGGATCAGATAGGTTTCTTCCACGTCATAGGCGTATTTCGCCCGCGCGGTCATCGAATTGCGGTCGAGCTGATAGATCGTGACCCGTTCGGTCTTGCCGAATTCCTCATACAGGTTGCCCCAGTTGGCGGCGAGGTTGGAGCCATAGTCGAAGCGCGGCACCATCTGCAGATAGCGCACTTCGATGATGTCGCCGGGTTCGGCGTCTTCGACATAGATCGGCCCGGTCATGATATGCACGCCGGGGCTGCGGTCTTCTTCGGGGATCTCGGTGTAGATGCGGGTGATGTTTTCATCCATCATCAGTTCGGGGTCGTCGCCGGCGTGATGGGTGACCGCCTCGACCATCACCAGATCGCCGCTCTTGATCCGCAGGGCCGGTTTGATTTCGGGATGGAAATAGCCCCAGTGAACGGTTTCGGGCAGCGCGCGCAGCGTGTGCAGATTGCCGGAGATGCCGCAATCGCGGACGGGTTTGTCGTGGATGAGAGCCATGGGTGTCGTCTTTGCTATTGGTGTTGCTGGCAGGGAAGGGGCGGGCATCAGGCCCGCCCCCGCTGTGGCTTATTCGGCGGCTGCGGCTACCGGCGGGGTGGTCTTGACGAATTCGCGGAAGCGGTGGATCAGCCAGCGGTTGAACTGCACCTGGGCACCTTCCTGCCAGGAATAGCGGCCGCGCACGGCATAGCGGGACCGCAGGCCGATCTGCACGTTTTCGTCGACGTGGAAATCCTGCGCGATGATCTTCTCGGCGGTGGCCTGGATGGTGTCGAGCTTGTGGATATAGGCCGGATCGCGCGCCGCCTTGGGCGCGGCCAGGATGCCGGTATCCATTTCCAGGCTTTCCGGGCCGGTCGGGCGCAGGATCAGGTAGATCACCAGATCCGAGGTCATCACCAGCGACAGCGACGGCGGCACATTGGCGAAGGTGGCGCGGTTGCGTTCCTCTTCGGTCAGGCCGGGGAACACCGGCAGGAGCGCCTTTTGCGTCGGGTTGAAGCTGGCATCGGGGTGCAGCGTGCCGTTGTAGCGCAGATAGCCCGCATCGGCCGGATCGGCCTCGGGGAAGGACGCCAGGCCCGAGGGGATGAAATCGTGCAGCGGGCCGTGGTGCAGGCGGCTGGCGTGATAACCGTCATTGTTGTTCTCGAACATCACCTTCCAGTTCCAGGGGAACTCGGGCGCTTCGCCGGGGCGTTCGTCCTTGGCGTTTTCCAGGTTGTAACCAGCAATCGCCTCGGTCACCTGGGTCAGCCGCGGCGCCAGCGGCGCGGCCTCGGGGTCCATGTTGATGAAGATGAAGCCGTTCCACAGTTCGACCTTGAACTTGGGCAGCCCGAATTTGGATTTGTCGAATTTGCAGGTGCGCTGCATTTCCGGGATGCCGACAAGGTCGCCTTCCAGCGAATAGGCCCAGTGGTGGTAGGGGCACAGGAAGTTGCGCGCGGTGCCCTTGCCTTCGGCGACCAGCATCGCCCGGTGCTGGCACACCGCGGACATGGCGTGGATTTCACCCGCCTGGTTGCGCGCGACGATGATCGGTTCGCCCACCGTCTTGGTGGTGAAATAGTTGCCCGGCTCGGGCACCCAGTCGGCCCGGCCGACGCAAAGCCATTCGCGGGTGAACAGCGCTTCCTTCTCGAAATCGTAGAATTCCTGCGAGGTGTAGCATTCTGGCGGCAGGGTTTCGGCGTCCTCGACATCCAGGAAAGAACTGTCGAGAGAGGCGATGTAATCGGCGTCGATGGTCAGCTGGCTCATGGTCGGCTCCTTGTGAGTGGTGGCGTTCTGCTGCCCCAAGCCTAGGAAGCGGGCGGGGTTCCGGTCTTGCTGCTGGATGCACGACAACTTGTTCCAGAACACCTTTGCGCGGGCTGCGGCGCAGGGGGACAAACATGAATGCGCGCGCCCGCGTATGCCTGCGCGCGTGTGTATGGGGCCGCCAGAATCGGGCCGGGCAGGGGGCCGAGTGCCAGGCCGCCCGGGGCGCGGCCCGACGCATTGAGACAATTTTTTGAACGCAGCGGGACAAGAATATCCGCCCCGGCGGGAACTATCGTTTCTGCAGCAGGACCGGACGGAAACAGGCGACGCCTGATCTCATCCGCTGCCAAGCCCGGGCTCTCCCGGGCGCGCCACATACGCGAAAAAAAGGCCGCAAACGGCCAGACGCTCAACACAACAGGGAAAGGGATCTCCATGACCACCAGACGGCAGTTTTTGAAGGGGACAAGCGCAGCCATCGCAGGTTCGGGCATTGCCCTGCCTTTCGGGTTGACCGGGGCCTTCGCCTCCGGCGCGCCGGCTTCCCTGTCGATCGCGGTGCCCTCCGACGTGCCCAGTTGGGACCCGATCGCGCGGATCGAACCGGGCCCGATTTCGATCTACCGCGCCGTGTTCTCGCAGCCGCTCGACTATGCTGCCGACAATACGCTGGGCGGTGGAGTGGTTCAGAACTGGGAATGGCTGGACGATAGCGGCATGAACCTCAAGCTGACGCTGCGCGACGACGTGCTGTTCCATAACGGCGACCGGATGACCTCGGCCGATATCCGTTTCACCTTCCTGGAACGGGTGCAGGCCGATCCGGGGCTGGCGCTTGGATGGATCTGGTTCACCATCGGCGATATCGAAACCCCGGATGAAACCACGGCGATCTTCCGCTTCAAGATGCCGATGGTCACCGCGCCTGCCTTCCTGGGCTATCTCGGCGCCTATATCCTGCCGAAGACCTATTTCGAAACGGTCGGGGCCGAGGGCTTCCTGGAAAAACCGGTCGGGTCGGGGCCCTATATGCTGGCCGAATACGAACGGGATTCGCGCATCGTGCTGAAGGCCTTCCCGGACTATTTCCGCGGCAAGCCGGCGATCGAAACCGTGACCTTTTCGGTGGTGAAGGACCCGACGACCCGCGCCGCGCTGATCCAGTCGAACCAAAGCGACCTGTCCACCGCGCTGTCGGTGCGCGACGTCGCCCGCCTTGGCGCGCTGGACGGGATCACCGGGCAGGTGGACCCGACGGTCGATCTGTACATGCTGCACATGGTGAACACCGGGCCCTGGCAGGACAAGAACCTGCGCCTCGCCGCGCATCACGCCATCGACAAGGCGGCGATCAGCCGGGCGTTTTTCCAAGGCAAGGTCGAACCTCTGTCGACCCCGCAGGGCCCGGGTACGCCCGCCTATCGGCCCGATTTCGACTTCGCCTTCGATACCGCCAAGGCACAGGCGCTGATGGCGGAACTGGGGTATGGCCCGGAAAACCCGGTCAAGGTCACCTTCCATTGCACCCGCGGCGTCTATCCCAGCGATTACGACATCGCCCGTGCGATCACCCAGATGTGGGCGAAGGTGGGGATCGAGGCCGATCTGCGGGTGCTGACCGTGGCCGAATACCACAACCGGTCCAACAAGGAACTGGAAGGGCCGATGCTGTGGCTGTGGTCCAACGCCACCGCCGATCCGCAGCTCAATTCGGGCTATTTCCTCGATCCCAACTCGGCCTTTTCGGTGTGGAAAAGCGCCGATGTGGGCGAAAAGATCGCGCCGCTGCTGGGCGAAACCGACGTGGCCAAGCGCATCGAGGGCTTCGGCGCCTTCAACGTCTGGGCGGTGGAACAGGGCTATACCGTGCCGCTGTTTCAGGGCGCGGTCGCGCTGGCATATAGTTCCGGGCTGGCCTTCACCCCCTATCTGAACGGCTGGCTGAGCCCGGCAGAGTATCGCTGGAATGGCTGAACTGGGCTTGATCGGCGGGGCGAAAGGCCGCGCGGGTGGATTGCGCCGCAATGGGGGCGCCAGGACGCTGAAGCGCCTGGCGCGCCGGTTCGCCACCAGCATCGTCACGCTGCTGGCGATCACGCTGCTGGTCTTCGTCGTCTTGCGCACCCTGCCGGCGGACCCGGTCGCCATGCTGATGCCGGGCAACGCGACCGAGGCGGACATGGAACGGGTGCGCGCCCTGCTGGGGCTCGACCGGTCGGTCTTGGCGCAATACGCGATCTGGCTCGGCGATGCGCTGAAGGGCGATTTCGGACGCTCGATCCAGCATAACACGCCGGTGCGGGTGCTGATCGCCGACGCGCTGCCGGTGACGCTGCAGATCGTCACGCTGAGCGTCGGGCTGGGCATTTTCCTAGGCTTTTCCGGCGGGTTGCTGGCCTTCACCTGGCGCGGCACGCCGGTCGAGGCGGGGATCGAGATGGGCAACGGGCTGGCGATGGCGGTGCCGGATTTCCTGTGGGGGATCATCCTGATCCTGGCGGTCGGCGTCGGGCTGCAATGGCTGCCCTTCATCGGGCTGCAAAGCCCCTCGGTGACGGTGCCCGACATCACCGGTTTCGTGCTGATCGACGCGCTGCTGGCGGGCGATCCGTCGGCCTTCCTCGACGTGCTGCGCCATCTGGCGCTGCCGGTCTTCGCCATCGCGATGGGGCTGGCGCCAACGGTGATGCGGGTGTTCCGATCCGGCCTGATGGAAGCCTATACCGAGGATTACATCGCCTCGGCCCGGCTGCGCGGGCAAAGTGAACGTCAGGTGTTGTTGCGCCACGGGCTGAAGAACGCGGTGATCCCCACCATCACCCTGATCGGGGTTCAGGCCTCGATGCTGTTCGGCGGCACATTGCTGATCGAAACCATCTTCGGCCTGCCGGGCATCGGCGCGATGATGGTCACCGCGATCGGCGGTCATGACCTGCCCGCGATCCAGGCGCTGACCTTCTGCTATGCCGTTCTGGTGCTGGCCACGACAATCGCCGTCGACGTGATCTGCCTGGCGCTCGATCCCCGACTGCGTATCAAGGATCAAAGCTGATGACCGACTGGACCGAAGTGTTGCGCGACTGGCGCGTGGGGCTGGGCGGGTTGCTGCTGCTGGTGCTGATGGGGGTCGCGCTGGCCGCGCCCTGGCTGGCGCCGCATGACCCGAACGCGCAGGACCTGCTGTGGGTGCTTCTGCCGCCAAGCTGGGCGCCGGGCGGCGATCCGGCCTATCTGCTGGGCACCGACACGCTGGGCCGCGATGTGTTGTCACGGCTGATCTGGGCCACCCGTTCGGCGGCCTATGTGGCGGTGCTGTCCACCATCGGCGCGGCGGTGCTGGGCATCACCCTGGCGCTGATCGCGGGCTATGCCGGTGGGGTTCTCGACTGGATCATCATGCGGGCGGTGGAACTGTTGCTGTCCTTCCCCGCCGTGGTTTTCGCGCTGGTGCTGATCGCGGCGCTTGGGCCGGGGTTGGAAAACGTGATCATCGCGGTGATCGCGGTCGACTGGACCCGCTTCGCCCGGGTGCTGCGCAGCGAGGTGCGCCAGATCAAGGGGCGCGATTACGTCGCCGCGGCCCGGCTGATGGGGGCGACGCCGCTGCAGGTCGTGCTGCAGGATGTCCTGCCCAATATCATGCCCTCGATCCTGATGCTGGTGAGCCTGGAAATGGGCGGCGCGGTGGTCGCCGAGACGATCATTTCCTTCGTGTCGGCCTCGGCCGAGGCGGATGTGCCGACCTGGGGCGTGATCATCGCCGACGGGTTGTCAGACATCTATGCAACGCCCGCGCCGGTGATCGCGGCAGTGTCGTCGATCGTGGTGTTCGTGCTGGCCACCATCCTGTTTTCCGACGGGCTGCGGCGGCGCACCGACCCGCGCCAGATCGAACGCCGGGGGGCTGCGGCATGAACAGCTTTGTGCGCCGGATCGAGGAGACGGATGTGACGGAAACCGTAATCGGATCGCGCCCGCAGGCGGATGGCGGAACGGCCCAGGCGCCGATGCTGTTCGAGGCGGCGGATTTTTCCGTCCGGACCGGTCAGACCCCGATCCTGGAACGGGTGACCCTGTCGATCCGCAAGGGCGAGGTGCTGGGCATCGTCGGCGAATCCGGCGCTGGCAAAAGCACACTGGGCAAATGCATCGCCCGCGCCCTGCCGCGCCAGTTCACCACCGCCGGGCGGCTTGACGTCTTCGGCGAAGACATCGGCCAGATGCCGGCGTCGCGCCACCGCGCGCTGATGGGCGACCGCATCGCCTTCGTGCCGCAGGAACCGACCTCGGCGCTGAACCCGGTGCGGCGGATCGGATCGCTGTTCGGCGAACACCTGACCCGGCTCGGGGTACCGAAGGCCGAGCAGCAGGCGCGCATGGTCGCGGCGCTGTCCGAGGTGATGCTGCCCGATCCCGAAGCGGTGCTGAACCGCTATGCCTTCCAGCTGTCGGGCGGGATGAACCAGCGGATCATGATCGCCATGGCCTTTGCCAGCCGCCCCGATCTGGTGATTTCCGACGAGGCGACGACGGCGCTCGACATGATCACCCAGGAACGCACCATCGTCACGCTGAACGACATGCGGGCGCGCTATGGCTGCGGGGTGCTGTTCATCACCCACGATTTGCGGCTGGCGGGGCATTTCTGCGACCGGGTGGCGGTGCTGCGCAACGGTGTGGTGGTCGAGGAAGGCCCCGCCGCGCAGGTGCTGGAAGCGCCGCAGCATCCCTATTCGCAGGGGCTGAAGGCCGCAACGCCGCGGCTTGACGGGCCACCGCATCCGCTGGCGGCGCCATCGCCCAAGCTGCGTATCCCGGCGCAGCCCGCGCCGATCATGGCGGCGCGGGGCCTTGCGGTGCGCTATGGCGACCCTAAAAGCGCGGGCGGGCAGGTCGAAATCATGCGCGACGTCGATCTGCAGGTCGAGGTGGCCGAATTCGTCGGGTTGATCGGGCGGTCGGGGTCGGGCAAATCGACCATCGCGCGCATCCTGGCCGGTCTGCAGCAGCCGACCGAGGGCGACATTCTGCTGGATGGTCGGGTTCTGGGCAATTCGGCATCGGACTGGCAGGACCGGATCGCCTCGGCCCAGATGGTGTTTCAGGACCCGTCCTCGGCGCTCAACCCGCGCCGCCGGGTCTGGGATATCGTGACCCAGGCGATGGTTGCCCGTGGCGAGCGGCTGAAATCCGACCGCCGCCGCCGCGCCGCCGAATTGCTGGCCGATGTCGGGTTGGATGAACGGCTGCTCGACGCCTATCCGCGGCAGATGTCGGGCGGCCAGCGCCAGCGGGTGAACATCGCCCGGGCGCTGTGCGTGATGCCGCGCCTGCTGATCGCCGATGAAATCGTTTCCGGGCTCGACGTGTCGGTGCAGGCGCAGGTGATCTACCTGCTGCTGGAACTGCGCCAGCGCCACGATATCGCGCTGCTGATGGTCAGCCACGACCTGTCCGTGCTGCGTCAGCTTTGTGACCGGGTGGTGGTGATGGATCAGGGCGCCATCGTCGAAGCCGGGCCGACCCAGCAGGTGCTTGATGCGCCGCAACATGAAGCGACGCGGGCGCTGATCGCCGCCGCGCCGCCCGATGACCTCAGCAAGACCTGGCCAAGGGGGACCGAATGGGATTCGAACGACAAGACGCCGGAATGAAGAGCGACGCCACGCCCCAGCCCTATGACGGGCCGGTGGATGTCCTGTCGAAAACCCGGATCGCGCCGGAGGTTTTCGCCTTCGAACTGGCTCGACCCGACGGCGTGCCGCTGCCGCTGCCCGCGCCAGGGGCCCACGTTTTGCTGCGCTTCGGCGATTACGAGCGGCGCTATTCGCTGTTGCCGCCGGTCACGCCGGGCAGCTGGCGCATCGCGGTGCTGCGCGACGCGGCGGGGCGGGGCGGTTCGGTCGCCTTGTGCGACGGGTTGGAACAGGGCGCCACGCTGACCGCGCAGGGGCCGGAGAATTATTTCCCGCTCGACACCGGCCATCCGCATGTGATGCTGATCGCGGGCGGCATCGGCATCACCCCGATCTTCGCCATGGCCGGGGCGCTTTGGGCGGCGGGCACGCCGTTCACGCTGCATTACGCGGTGCGCGCGGCCGCTGCGGCCCCCTTGCTGGATGAAATCCGCGCCGCCCCCTGGGCCGATGCGCTGCGCCTGCATGTGTCGGAGCAAGGCACCCGGCTGAACCTGGTGCAGACCCTGCTGCGCGCGCCCTCGGGCAGCCATCTCTATGTCTGCGGGCCGGAGCGGCTGAACAAGGCGGCGCTGGAAGCGGCGCTCGATCTCGGATGGGACAGCGGACGCAGCCATGTGGAACATTTCGCCACCGCCGAGGAGGGCGACGCGGCGGCGAACGGGGCGTTCTGGGTCGAGCTGAAAAGCACCGGCGAACGCTTCGAGGTGCCCGAGGGCAAGACCATCGTCGCGGTGTTGGAGGAGGAGGGCATCTTCCTTTCGACCTCCTGTTCCGAAGGGGTGTGCGGCATGTGCGTGACCGGGCTCTTGTCCGGCCGGGCGGATCACCGCGACGCGGTGCTGAGCGCGGCGGAGCACGAGGCCAATACCTCGATCACGCCGTGCTGTTCGCGCGCCCTGCCGGGGGAAACCCTGGTGCTGGATCTCTGACCGGACTCTTTCGCATGCCTGCCCCGTTCGGTGAAACACCACCACATCCGGGGCAGGCAGAGCGGCCTTCTACCGCTTGTTCAGCCAGTTCAAGATCGTGTCCGTGGTTTCTTGCGGCTTTTCCTGCTGAATCCAATGGCCGCAATCGAGGCTGACCACGTCGACATTGGGAACGAAGTCGGCCAGGTTTTCAGACTTCGGGATCATATCGCGATCGCCGTAGATCATCAGGGCTGGCACCTGGATAACCGGGTCGACCTCCTCCAAAATCTCCCAGTTGCGGTCAAGGTTCCTGTACCAGTTGATGCTGCCCGTGAAGCCTGTCCTCTCGAAGGCGGAGACCAATACGGCCAGTTCGCGTTCGCTCATCAATGGATCGCCAAGCGGCACGTCGGATTGGGCGAGGTTGATCATCATCATGCCGGGCTCCGGCGGTGCAGGGGGCACGTTCTTGCGCAGGAGATTGCGCAGGAACCGGTCGGTATTGGCGTCCAGCACGGCGTCCGCAACGCCGGGCTGCCGGTTGAAGTGAACGAAGTAATAATCGGGGCCGAGAAACTCCTCCATGAATTCGATCCACGGCTTTTCGGTCCGCGCCTGGTAGGGCAGGGCGAGGCTGATGATCTTCTTCACCCGGTTCGGGTGTAAAAGCCCCATGCTCCACACGACGTTCGCGCCCCAATCATGACCGACAAAGACGGCATCGTCGTAGCCGTAGTGATCCAGCAGCGCGGCAAGGTCGCCGGTCAGATGGTCGATGTCGAAATCGGTGACCTCGCCCGGACAGGATGAATTGCCGTAGCCCCGCTGGTTCGGGACGATGACGTGATAGCCCGCCGCGGCCAGGGCGGGCATCTGGTGGCGCCAGGAAAAGGCATGTTCCGGCCAGCCATGACAGAGCACAATCGGGTTTCCTGCGTTTTGCTGTCCTGCTTCAAAGACTTCGAGTTCGATAGCGTTGACGGCAATCAGTTTGGGTTGCGGGAAATCGTCGGGATTAAACATGGCATTTGCCTCTTGCTGATGTGTTCGGCGGCTGCCTAAAGTCTAATGGTGCCAAAATCTGACACCTTTAAATGCAAGCCTGAAAAAATGAATGCCCGCCTTAGACAAGACGCCATCGTCCGCCACCTGCGCCGCAACGGCATTGCCACCGTCGCCGAGCTTGCCGAAGAGGTGGGCGCGTCGCGCCGCACCGTGTTGCGCGACCTCGGCGCGCTGCGCGACGAGGGCTTTGTGATCCATTCCGAGCCGGGGCGCGGCGGCGGGCTGCAACTCGATCCGCAATCGGTTCAGACCACCGCGCGGCTTTCGGTCGCCGAGGTCTTTGCGCTTCTCATCAGCGTCGCCGCCATGCGCGCCGCTGGCGGCCTGCCCTTTTCCGATCTCGCGGATGCCGGGCTCGCCAAGATCGAGAAAGCGCTGCCGCCGGACAAGGTCCGCGACCTGCGCAGGTTTCTGGATTGCTTGTACGTGGGGCGGCTCGCCCCGCAGGTCGATATCTCAGATATGGGGGAAATGGACCCTGAGCTGCTGCCCGCCTTCGAGCCGGCTTTTCTGCAACGGCTGCGCTTGCGGTTCCGGTATCGTGATGCGAAAGGCGCCGTCACCCGCCGGGATGTCGAACCTCAGGCCATGCTCATCCTGCCACCCCTGTGGTATCTGGTGGCCTGGGATCCGGCGCGACAGGATTTCCGGCATTTCCGCATGGATCGGATCAGCGCCCCCGAATGCGTCCAGGGGACATCATTCCGCCGTCGGCATGTGCCGTTCAAGGAAGATGTCCGCCCCATTCGGCATTAGCCCCGCTGACCACACCGTGTGTGGCCGCAAGGGACAGCATGCCGTCCCGGCGTCCAGGTCTGCAAGCCCGGCCATCTTGTTTGCCGGGATCAGAACGTCGGCGGCGTGTTCACCCACAAAATCCGCGTCGTCCCGTCATGGGTATTGCGGTAGCGATGCGGCAGTTCGGATGAAAAGTAGAAGGAATCGCCCGCGGTGAGCGAGATGAGTTCACCATCCACGCAAAGCTCGGCCGCGCCTTCCAGGACGTAACCGATTTCTTCCCCTTCATGCCGGATATCGCCGCCGCTGTCGGCGCCGGGTTCCAGCGTGTGGATGTTCGCGTCCAGCTTGGTGTCTGGAAAGGTCGGCGACAGCCGTTCGATGAAGATCGCCGGCTGATCGCTGTTCCGGCGCACCATGACAGAAGGCCGCTGACCGCTGCGGTACAGGCTGACCGCTTCGCCGCTGTCTTCGGAAAACAGCTGCACGATCGAGGTTCCCAACGCCGCAGTGATCTGGTGCAGGGTCTTGAGCGAAGGCGACGCCTGATCGTTTTCGATCTTGGACAGCATCGACAGGGAACATCCCGCCTTCTCGGCCACATCCTTCAGTGTCAGGCCCTGGTCTTGTCGCTCGGCCCGCAACCGGGCCCCCAGATCACGGATCGGCGACAGGTCGTCGGTTTCATTCGCCATCAATTGCTCCTGCTTGGCCGGTTGGCTGCGTGTACCGGAAAGTTGCGCGCGATCCAACCTTGCCGCACGGGAACGGCGATTTCACCCGTTTGGGCTTAGTCATCCATCATCGCATAGCGTTTTTTGCACATATTTTAATCAAGATAAAATTATTGTATACAATCCCCCTCATTTCGGCAGAATTTGAATGCAATTCAAATCTTCCGTTTCAATAGTTCCTCCCAGTCAGTCCGCGCGATGCGCCGGCTGCGCCGCTTGATGGATACGGAACGAAGGAACGCCTGAATGACTTTCTCCACTCACCGACGCAAACTTTTCTCTGCCGCGCTCGCGGCGACACTGTCGCTTTCGCTGGCCGCCCCGGCCCTGGCCAAGGATACGGTCAAGGTCGGCTTCATCGGCCCGCTGTCCGGCGGCGTGTCGAACATGGGCCTCGGGGGGCGCAACTCGGCCGCGCTTGCCGTTGCCCTGCGCAACCAGGACCCCAACGCGAAATACGAATACGAACTGGAAGCGCTGGACGATGAATGCAAACCCAACGTGGGTGTGCAGGTCGCAACCAAGCTGGCCACCAACCGCAAGGTCGTCGGCGCGGTGACGCATTACTGCTCGGCCGTGGCGATGGGCACGGTGGACATCTACCACAAGTTCAACCTGCCGATGATCGTCTGGGCCGCCGTTCTGCCCGACATCACCTATGGCAACGATTACACCGAAATCCATCGCGTCAACGGCACGATGATCAACCAGAACGAAACCGCAGCCGACTTCATGACCGGTCAGGGTTACAAGACCTGGGCGATCATCCACGACACCACCGATTACGGTAAGGGCCACAACAAGTACTTCTCGCAGTTCCTGACCGAAAAGGGCGGCGAAATCCTGGGCACTTTCGGCGTCACCTCGGATCAGCAGGACTTCACCGCCGAGCTTACCAAGATCAAGGAACTGAACCCCGATGTGGTTTACTTCGGCGGCCTGACCCCGATCGCGGTGCGCATCCGTCAGCAGATGGACAAGCTGGGCATCGAGGCTCAGTTCCAGGGTGTGTCGGGTATCAAGTCTGACGCCTATTTCGCCGGTCTCAGCGGCGATCTGGCCGAAGGCACCGTGACCTTCCTCGAAGGCGCGCCTGCTGCCAAGCTGCCGGGCGGCGAATTCTTCCTGGCGGAATACGAAAAGGCCAATTTCGGTGAAGATTACGAAGCCTACGGCCCGTTCTCCTTTGCCGCGATGAGCCTGCTGCTGGACGCGATCGAAGAAGTCGGTCCCGACCGCAAGGCGGTGAACGCATACCTGGCCGACGTGAAAGAGCATGACTCGATCACCGGTCCGATCACCTTCGACGAGCACGGCCAGAACACCGTTGCCCTGATCACCAAATACGTCGCGCAAGACGGCAAGTGGGTGGTCTGGGAAGACAGTGAATATGCCGATGGCACCCGTAAGCTGACCGGCAAGTAATCCCTTAACTACAACGATTTGCGGGGCGTATCATGCGCCCCGCAGACTTATTTTTCCCCGGAGGTGAACCGATGGATATCGGTCTGCTCGGCCAGTACCTGGCCAATGGCATGATGCTGGGCACGATGTATGCTCTCGTGGCCGTGGGCTTCACGCTGTTCTTTGGTGTGCTCGACGTGATCAAGTTCTCGCATGGCGATGTGCTCATGCTGGGATCGTTCACCGGGTTCACCGCCTATCTCGGTGTCCTGGCGGTCGGCATCGTAAATCCGTGGCTGACTCTGGTGGCCATTCTCGTGGTCTCGATCACCACCACCGCAGCACTTGGCGCCGTGATCGCGCGCTACCTGGTGCTGCCGCTGAAATCCGCCCCGCCGCTGAATATCCTGCTGATCACGCTGATGCTGGGCACCGCCCTGCGCGAAGCGGTCCGCCTGTTCTATCCCGACGGGTCCAACCCCAAGGCGTTCCCGGCTCTGCTGCCGACGGCCTCGGTCGATCTGGGCGGCTTTGCCCTGCGCGCCGACAGCGCGATCCTGATGGCCGCGGGCATCGCCGTCATCATCGGGCTGAACCTGCTGATCAACCGCACCCGTCTGGGCCTCGCGATCCGCGCCGTGGCGCAGGACGAGGAAACCGCCAAGATCATGGGTATCAACTACACGATGATCGTTCTGCTGACCTTCGGCATCGGGTCCGGCGCCGCCGCCTTCGCGGGGATCATGAACGGGCTCTACTACAACGAAATCAACTTCGGCATGGGGTTGCTGCTGGGCCTGATCGGCTTTTCCGCGGCGATCATCGGCGGGCTTGGCAATATCTATGGCGCGATCCTGGGCGGCTTCCTGTTCGCCGGGCTGCAAACCGTCGGCGCCGTCGCTCTGCCCTTTGCCAGTGCCTACAAGGACGTATTCGCCTTCGGCGTGGTGATCGCGCTGATGGCATGGAAACCCACCGGGCTGATTGCCGAACGCAGCAGCGACCGGGTGTGAGGACCAAGTGATGAAAGACAACACAACCAAGACCGGCTGGCTGGGCCTGCCGCCCCTCGTGGTGGGGCTGGGCGCCGTGGTGGCCGTGGTGATCTTCGGCTGGCAGTTCCTGCTGGCCGAATCCGAACTGGAAGTCCTGGGCCTCGTGGCGCTGGCCGCCGTGGCCGGCTGGGCCGGGGGCAAGACCGGGCTGACCGGCAGCCTGAACGAAGCCATGCGCGGCCATGGCCGCACCATGAACGGCGCGATCATGATCGGGCTGCTGGCCGTGATCGGTCTGCTGAGCGAGGAACATTTCCCGCTGCTGATGCTGACCACCATGCTGCTTTACCTGACCGTCGGCCTGGGTCTGAACGTGCAGTTCGGCCTGACCGGCATGGTCAATTTCGCCGGCGCGGCTTTCTTCGGCATCGGCGCTTATACCTCGGCCGTGCTGACCACGCATAGCGCCGTGCCGCCGCTGCTGATCCTGATCGGCGGCGGGCTGATGGCCGCGGCGATCGGGTTCCTGCTGATCGTGCCGGTGGTGCGTACCGCCGGGCACTATTCCGCCGTCGTCACCATCGCATTCGGCGTGCTGTTCAAGACCTTTCTCGAGGTCAACGACGTTCTGGGCGGGCCGCAGGGGCTGATGGTCGATTCGATGAAACTGTTCGGCTGGGATTTCAACGACGGCCCGCAGCTGTTCGGGATCGAGATGTCCTTCTACGTCAATTACGCGCTGCTGGGCGGTGGCTTGGCCGTGCTGGCCTTCATGCTGACCCAACGGCTGGAACGGTCGTGGCTGGGTCTGGCGCTGGACAGCGTGCGGCTGGATGAAACCGCCTCGGCCTGTTTTGGGGTGAACGTGGTGCGGGCCAAGGTTCTGGCCTTCACCTTCGGCAACATCCTTGTCGGTGTGGCGGGGTCTTTGTACGGCATGATGATCAGCTTCATCGCGCCCAACAGCTTTACCTTCGCCGACAGCCTGCTGATGGTGTCGATCGTGCTGCTGGGCGGTTTGGGCAGCCTGTGGGGCACGGCGGTTGCCGCCGTCATCGTGGTGCTGCTGCCCGAAAAGCTGCAGATCCTGCAGGAATACCGTTTCCTGCTGTTTTCGGGGCTCGTCATCGTGATGCTTCTTTACCGTCCGCAGGGGCTGCTGCCGCGCGGCGTGCGCCAATTCTTCCCGAGCTGGAGGCCGCAACGATGAGCGATATTCTTCTTGAATTCGAAGGGCTTGCCAAAAGCTTCGGCGGTGTCCGGGCGCTTGACGGGCTGGACATGTCGGTGAAGCGGGGCGAAATCATCGGTCTGATCGGTCCCAACGGGTCCGGCAAGACGACCAGCTTCAACGTGATGACCGGGGTCTATTCTCCGACCCAGGGGCGGGTCCGTTTCGACGGGCAGGACATCACCGGCCTGAGCCCGCGCAAGGTCTACGAGGCGGGCATCGCCCGGACCTTCCAGCGTTCGCGCCTGTGCCTGCCGCTGTCGATCTTCGACAACATCATGATCGGCAACCATGCCCGGGTGAATAACGGGCTGTGGTTCAACCTGATGAACCGCCGCGGCCTGCGTCAGCAGGTCGAGGACGGCTATGCCAAGGCGCGCGATCTGGTCGCGGGGTTCTCGTCGAACCTGGCCGACCGCATGTTCGATCCGGTCGGCGCGCTGCCGATGATCGAACGGCGCCGGATCGAAATCTGCCGCGCGCTGGTGTCGTCGCCGAAGCTGCTGCTTCTGGACGAACCGTCCGCCGGCATGACCCATGACGAAACCGCGCAGTTGATGGACGACATCCTTGCCGTGCGGGACCGTATGGGCGATCTGTCGATCATCATCATCGAACACGAGATGGGCGTGATCGAACGCCTGACGGACCACTGTGTCGTGCTGAGCTACGGCAAGAAGATCAGCGAGGGCAGCTATGCCCAGATCGCCGCGGATTCCGAGGTCCAGACAGCCTATTTGGGGGTGGACTGACCCATGAGCAGTATCAAGATCGAAAACGTCTTCACCGCCTATGACAAGGCCGACGTCCTGATGGATGTCTCGCTCAACGTCGAGGCGGGCAAGATCACCTGCCTTCTGGGGTCGAACGGGGCCGGGAAATCGACCCTGATCCGGTCGATCCTGGGCCTGACGCCGCCGCGCGAAGGCCGCATCAGCGTCGATGGCAAGGACATCACCGGCGCCGCGACCCACAAGGTGATCGCCGAAGGCATCGCCTGCATCCCCGAAGGCCGCCGCATGTTCCCCAAGATGACGGTGACGGAAAACCTGCGCCTCGGTGCGTTCCAGGTTTCGGACGAGGCGCTGATCCGGCAACGGATGGACCACGTCTTCGACACCTTCCCGCGCCTTGCCGAACGCCGCGATCAGCTGGCCGGCACCATGTCGGGCGGCGAACAGGCGATGGTGTCGATCGGGCGGGGCCTGATGGGCGGTCCGCGCATCCTGCTGATCGATGAACCGTCGTTGGGCCTGTCGCCGCTTTACGTGAAGGAAAACTTCAAGATCATCGAAAGCATCCGCGACACCGGCATCACCGTGTTCCTGGTGGAACAGAACGTGCGCCAGACGCTGGCGATTTCCGACTACGGCTATGTGCTGTCGGGCGGCAAGCTGGTTGCGCAGGGCAGCGCCGAGGACCTGAAGAACGACAAGGAAGTCT
Organism: Thalassovita mangrovi; assembly: GCF_009857745.1. GTDB lineage: Bacteria > Pseudomonadota > Alphaproteobacteria > Rhodobacterales > Rhodobacteraceae > Thalassobius > Thalassobius mangrovi. The sequence continues at coordinate 274,972 of NZ_WWEN01000005.1, read as the reverse complement.
ATGCAGCCTATTTCGGATGACAGCGGCCGGTCGGGGGACGTCATCGACCTGACCCGCCAATTGATGCGGTTTGACACGATCAACCCGCCGGGCAACGAAGAAGCCTGCGCCGCGATGCTGCAGGGTGTGCTGGACAGCGCCGGTTTCGAAACCCGGCTGCTTCCCTTCGGGCCGGGGCGCGCCAACCTGGTGGCCTATCTGGGCGACGGATCGGGCGCGCCGCTGGGGTTCACCGGGCACCTCGACACCGTGCCGCTGGGCGCGCAGGACTGGAGCCACGATCCCTTCGCCGGCGAGATCGTCGATGGAAGGCTTTACGGCCGCGGCAGCACCGACATGAAGGGCGGCGTGGCCGCCTTCGTCACCGCCTGCCTGGCCGAGGTTGAGACCCTGCGCAAAGGCCCCGGTGTGGTTCTGCTGATCACGGCGGGCGAAGAAACCGGGTCGGACGGTGCCCGCGCGATGGCCGCAGACCCCGACCTGCCGCGCCCCGGTGCGCTGGTCGTGGCCGAACCCAGCTCCAACCGGGCGCTGGCCGGGCACAAGGGTGCGTTGTGGCTGAAACTCGCCACCGAAGGCGTCACCGCGCATGGATCGATGCCCGAACGTGGCGTGAACGCCGTGGTGAAGGCCGCCCATGTGGTCGAAAAGCTGACCGGTTTCGGGTTCGATACGGCGCCGCATCCGGTGATGGGCGCGCCGACGCTGAACATCGGCACCATCGCGGGCGGGCTGAACATCAACTCGGTTCCCGACCGGGCCGAAATCACGGTGGATATCCGCAGTGTGTCCGGCATGGACCACGCGGCGCTGCGTGAAAGCCTTGCTCAGTACCTTGGCGCGGACGTGAAGATCGAACCGCTGGTCGATCTGCCCGCGGTCTGGACCGACCCGGCGGACCCGTGGATGACCCGCGTCGACGCGACCGTGAAGGCGGTCAACGGCATCGCGGCAAAGCCCGAAAGCGTCAGCTATTTTACCGACGCCTCGATCTTCACCCCCGCTTTCGACGGGGTGCCCACGGTGATCCTTGGCCCGGGCGAAGCGGGGCTGGCGCACCAGACCGACGAATATTGCGAGGTGGACAAGCTCCACGACGCGGTCGAGATTTACAGGGGCCTGATCCGCGACTGGACGGCAGCCCCGAAGGAGGCTTCATGACCCGTATCCCCGATACTGCCCTGGCCGCGCTGGCCTCTTTCGACGACGGATCGCTGAGCCCGGAAACCTATCTGCGCGCCCTGCTGGAACGCTGCGAAGAGGTCGAACCCACGATCCGCGCCTGGTCGCATCTCGATCCCGAGGCGGCGCTGGCCGGTCTGTCCGACACGCCGGGCAAGGGCCTGCTGAACGGGCTGCCGATCGGGGTCAAGGATGTCATCCACGCCAAGGGCATGCCGCGCACCTGCGGATCGCCGATCTATGCCGGTGCCGTGTCGACGGTGGATGCCCCGGTCGTGGCGCAGGCCCGGATGGCCGGCGCCTATGCGATGGGCAAGACCGAAACCACCGAATTCGCCACCTACAAACCCGCGCCGACGCATAACCCCGCCGCCCCGGGCCATACCCCCGGCGGGTCGTCCAGCGGATCGGCGGCGGCGGTGGCCGCCGGCATGGTGCCGCTGGCGCTTGGCACCCAGACCGCCGGATCGGTGGTGCGCCCGGCTGCCTATTGCGGCGTGGTCGGTTATAAGCCCAGCTTCGACCTGATCGAACCGTCGGGCGTCAAGGCGCTGGCGCGCAGCTTCGACACGGTTGGCGTCTTCGCCCGCTCCGTCGCCGATGCGGCCCTGTTCGCGCAGGCGGTCACCGGCCTGTCGCTGCTGGACGCGGCGCAAGGTGCCGAGGCGCCTTCGGTGATCGGGCTGTGCCGGTCGCCGGTCTGGGACAATGCCGAACCGGAAATGCAGGCCGCCTGGGACGATCTTGTCAGCGCCCTGCGCGGCAAGACCGCGATGTTGGATGTGGAGCTGCCCTCGGCCTATGGCCTTGCCTGCGATGCCCATCCCCGCATCATGGCGCGCGAGGCCAGCCAGGCGCTGTCCTATGAATGGCACAGCCACCGCGACCTGATCAGCCCGCAACTGCGCGACATGCTCGAACAGGGGATGGCGGTCAGCGAACGGGCGCAATCCGAGGATCGAGACATGATCGCAACCCTGCGGCACCGGTTCGCGCAGGATCTGGGCGACACGCCGATCCTGATCACGCCCTCCGCCCCGGGCGCCGCACCGCGCCATGAAACCGGCACCGGGTCGCCCGAGTTCAACCGGCTGTGGACCCTGCTGGGCGGTCCCTGCGTCAACGTTCCGGGGCTGCGCAGCGCCGATGACCGGCCGGTCGGGGTGCAGGTGGTCGGCCCCATCGGTCGCGACGCCGACGTGCTGCGTGTCGCGGCGTGGTTGGCCGATATCCTGTCGTGATCTCCGCTTTCAGGGCGCTCCGGTCCCCTGAAAGGAAATCTATGTCGGAACAGCAAGGGAAAGCGAAATGAAGAATATCGTCGTGACAGGCGGAAGTGGCAAAGCGGGGCGCGCCGTGTGCCGGGATCTCGTTGAACAGGGCTACAATGTTCTCAACGTCGATATGCTGCCGTCGCCGGACCCGGTCTGCCCGTTCTACAAGGTCGATCTGGAGGATCGCGGGCAGGTGATGGACGCGCTGCAATGGACCGGCGGCAAGGACCACCCGTTCCGCAGCTTCGCCACCCCCGATGCGGTGGTGCATCTCGCCGCGATCCGGGCGCCCGACCTGCAGCCCGAGGACGTGACCTTCCGCAACAATATCATGTCGACCTACAACGTGTTCGACGCCGCCCTGCGCACCGGCGTCAAGCGCATCGTCTGGGCGTCGAGCGAAACCACGCTGGGGCTGCCGTTCAGTCCCGACAACCCACCCGCCTATGCGCCGGTCGACGAAGATCACCCGATGCGGCCCGAAAGCGCCTATTCGCTGTCGAAGGACCTGGGCGAGGAAATGGCGCGGCAGATGCAGCGCTGGAACCCCGGCTCCACCTTCATCGGCCTGCGGCTGTCGAACGTGATGGAGGAGGCCGATTACGACCGCTTTGCCGGCTGGCAGGACAACCCGAACCAGCGCCAGTGGAACCTCTGGGGCTATATCGACGCGCGCGACTGCGCGCAGGCGGTGCGCAAGTCGCTGCATGTGGATTTCGTCGGCGCCGATCACTTCATCATCGCCAATGCCGATACCGTGATGGAAAAGCCGAGCGCCGAGCTGATGGCCGAGGTGTTCCCCAGCATCGAAATCCGTTCCGAACTTGGCGACCACGAAACCCTGCTGTCGATCGACAAGGCCCGCAAGGTGCTTGGTTTCGAGCCGGAATTTTCCTGGCGCAAGGTCTAGGTGGCCTGCAGCACTTCGCACAGCGCCGAACAGGGCAGGGTTGCCGCAGCGACAGTCCGGTTCCGGCCGCCCGTCGCGTATAGGCATGTCTGCTTCGGGCCGGGGGCGATGGGAAACCGAGGATCGAATGGCGGAATCAGAAGGCGCAAACCAAGGCGCCCCGGCTCTGGGCGGGTGGAACGTTCTGGGGCAGGCCGCTGGCCCTGTGATTGTGTGCGATTAATTTTTGGGCGCTTTCGATTGAAAAGGTCTCTGCGAGCTCTGTTTGTGGCCGGCAAGCCAATAGAACGTCTTCTCGACCTTGCGGATCGGGGCGGAATCTGCCCAGTATGGGGGTAACAACTCAAATCGATAGCGGCAATTGCGCCCCTGCACCCTCGGCCGAGGGGCTGGGGCTTTTTTGTTTTGCGTGGGGGAAAAGATGCCTGACTTCCAGATTGGCCTGCTGTTTTCGACGAGCGGACCCTATTCCGCGCTTGGTCAGAGCGCGCGGGATGGGGCGTTGCTGGCGCTCGAAGAGGTCAATGCGGCCGGGGAGGTCAGGCTGCGTGCCCGGATTGCCGACCCGCAGGGCGTGCCGTCGGAATATGAACGGCTGATCGGCGAGATGGTGAAGGACGGCGACATCAACCATGTCGTGGGCGGTATCACCTCGTGGTCGCGCAAGGACATGATCCCGGTGCTGGAACGTCATGGCGGATTGCTGTGGTATCCCTGCCCCTACGAGGGTTTCGAAACATCCGACAATGTCGTTTACCTCGGCGCCTGCGCGAACCAGCACCTGTTGCCGATCATCGATCATGTCGCCCAGCAGCCGCTGGATGGCGCGTTCCTGGTTGGGTCCAATTATGTCTGGGGATGGGAAACCCTGCGGGTGGCCCGCGAACGGCTGGCGGATCGGGGCATTCCGATCGTGGGGGAAAGCTATCTGCCGCTGGGTGACCAGGAAACCGCGCATCTGATGACCGAAATCGCGGCCAGCCGTCCCGGTGTGATCGTGAACAGCCTGATCGGGCCCTCGAACCACGCTTTCATGCGGGCGCTGACGCAGCTCAAGGAGGACGGGCTCGATGTAACGGTCGTCAGCGCCAACCAGACCGAGGCCGATCTCGATGCGCTTGGGTCGGCCGCCGACGGAATGCTGACCATCGCCGCCTGGTTCGAAAGCCTGGCCGATGCGCAAACCGCGCAATTGCGGTCGCGGATCGCCGCGCGTTTCGGACCCGATTACCGGGCGTCTTGTTACTTCGCGACGGCTTATACGGCGGTGAAACTGCTGGCCCACGGTTTGGCGCGCGCGGGCAGGGACGATCCCCGTTCGGTGTTCCAGGCCGTCGCCGGTATCGAGTACCAGACGGTTCTCGGCCCGATCAGCGTGGACCCGATCACCCGGCACACCAGCCTGACTCCGCGCCTTGCCGTCGCGCGGCGCGGGGCGTTCGAAATCACCGCCAATCCCGGCAGCAGCGTGGCGCCGGACCCTTATCTGACGCGGGTGGCTGCGGCACCGCGCGTCGCCGAAGGACGACCCAACCTGAGGATCGTGTCATGACCCCATCTCTCGAATTCAATTTCACCGGCCGCCGCGCCATCGTTCTGCACCCGGCCGAAACGGTGCGCGACCAGCTGCAATCGCGCCTCGCGGCGCTTGGGCTGAGAACCGGGGCCCAATGGCCCGCCTCGCGCGAGGAAATTTCCGACGCGGACGTGCTGTTCGTGGATATCGACAGCGGCCATGACGACCTGTTCCCTTGGGAAGCGGGCGCGGCGCCGATCCCGGTTATCGGGCTGGTGCGGTCGGAAGCGCCGGGCCGGTTGGCCTGGGCGCTGGAGCACGGCTTTGACGCCTATCTGCCGCTGGCGGCGATGGGGAACGTGTATTCGACGCTGGTCGTCGCCACGGCGCATCAGGCCAAACGGCTGGGCCACACCGCCCGCGACGCGGAAATCGCGCGGCGCAACGGTCTCAGACACGCTTTGGTGCGGGCCGTCCTGCAGATCATGGAACGGGACGGGATCGACGAAATTTCCGCCCTGAAACAGCTCCGGACCCAGGCGATGGCGGGGCAAATGGCCCTCGAAGACGCCGCGGTTCAGGTCCTGACAGACAATACCCCTATGCACGCGAGACGTCGCTAATGAACACCGAAACCACCAATGTTCCCGACCAGCCGGCAACCGCCAAGCGGCACCCGGCCAAGGCTGTCCTGCTGGCGATCCTGAAGCGGCCGCAGTCGGCCTTTGGCCTGATCGTGATCGTGGCGATGGTCCTGGCGGCGGTTCTGGCGCCCTGGATCGTGCCCTACGATCCCAACGACCAGATGTTCGACGGGCTGAGCCTGGAAGGCGCGCCGTTGCCGCCGTCGGCCAAGTTCTGGCTTGGCACCGATCTTCTTGGCCGGGACTTGTTTTCGCGGCTGGTGCTGGGCACCCAGACATCGCTGATCATCGGGGTGCTCGCCAACGGGATCGCGGTCGTGCTGGGGGCGACGGTCGGCATCGTCGCGGGCTATTTCGGCGGGGTCGTGGCGGCCGTGCTGATGCGCATCACCGACCTGATGATGGCGTTCCCCGCACTGCTTCTGGCAATCGTCCTTGCCGCGATCTTCAAGCCGTCCTTGCTTATCGTCGCGCTGGTGATCGCGATGGTGAACTGGGTGCAGATGGCCCGGGTGGTCTATACCGAAACCCGGTCGATGGCGCAGCGGGACTTCATCGAGGTGCAGCGCGCCATGGGCGCGTCGGCCCCGCGCATCCTGATCCGCCATATCCTGCCGCACCTGATCTATTCGATCATCGTTTTCGGCACGCTGGGCATTTCGACCACGGTGCTGCTTGAAGCGACGCTGAGCTACTTGGGCGTCGGCGTGCAGCCGCCCACGCCGTCGTGGGGCAACATCATCTTCGAAAACCAGACCTATTTCGCCAACGCGCCGTGGCTGGTCTTCTTCCCCGGTCTCGCAATCGTGCTGCTGGCGCTTTCGTTCAACCTGCTCGGGGACGCGCTGCGCGACGCCCTCGACCCGAAGCTGAAGGGGCGTCACTGATGTGGAGTTACCTGATCCGGCGCCTGATCGAGGCCGCGCTCATCCTGCTTGGGATCAGCCTTGTCACCTTCGTGCTGCTTTACCTCGTCCCGGCTGATCCGGCGCGCCAGATCGCCGGGCGTTCGGCGACCGCCGAAACGGTGGCCAATATCCGCGCCCAGCTCGGGCTCGATCAGCCCTTCCACATCCAGTATGTGCGCTATCTTGGCAATCTGTTGCAGGGCGATCTGGGCCGGTCCTACCTGCAGCGCACCGAAGTGTCGGAACTGATCGCGGCGCGGATGCCGGCGACGCTGCTGTTGATGCTGGCGGCCATCGTGGTGGAACTGATCGTCGGGCTGACCATCGGTGCGGTCGCAGCACTTCGTCGCAACACGCCGGTGGATCACGGTCTGATGGTGTTTTCCTTCGTCACAATCTCGGCTCCGCAATTCGTGGTCGGCATCCTGCTGCTCTATGTCTTCGCGGTGCAGCTCGGTTGGTTCCCGATCGGCGGCTACGGCACCTTCGCCCACCTCGTGCTGCCGGCGGTCACCATCGGCCTGCTCGGCACGGGCTGGTATTCGCGGATGATGCGGTCGTCGATGATCGACGTTCTGGCGCAGGATTTCGTGCGCACCGCGCGCGCCAAGGGGCTGGGCCGTATGCGCATCATCCTGCGCCATGTCGGGCCCAACGCGATCCTGCCCATCATCGCGATGATCGGCATCGATATCGGGCTGTTCATGTCCGGCATCGTCGTTGTCGAAAGCGTGTTCGGCTGGCCCGGTATCGGTCAGCTCGCCTGGCAGGCGATCCAGCGTGTCGACATCCCCATCATCATGGGGGTCACGCTGGTCTCTGCCTTCTTCATCGTCCTCGGGAATCTGTTGGCGGACCTGATCGCGCCGATGGTGGACCCACGGATCAAACTCAAGTGAACCAAGACCCAACAGGAGAAACAGAAAAATGCGCAAGACTTTGATGACAAGCGTTCTGGCCCTGGGTGCCGCCATCGGCACCGCACAGGCACAGGACTTCACCGACGCCAAGCAGGGCGGATCGATGATCGTCACCTACAAGGACGACGTTTCCACCCTCGACCCGGCCATCGGATACGACTGGCAGAACTGGTCGATGATCAAGTCGCTGTTCGACGGGCTGATGGATTACGAACCCGGCACCACCGTTCTGAAGAAGGACCTGGCCGAGGATTACACCATCACCGATGGCGGCAAGACCTTCACTTTCACCCTGCGCAAGGGCGTGAAATTCCACAACGGTCGCGAACTGACCGCCGAGGATGTGAAATATTCTCTCGACCGCGTGACCAACCCCGCGACGCAAAGCCCGGGCGCCGGTTTCTTCGGCTCGATCGCGGGCTATGACGCCATGGCGTCGGGCGAAGCCGACAGCCTGTCGGGCGTCACCGTGATCGATCCCTACACCGTGGAAATCAAGCTGTCGCGCCCCGACGCGACCTTCCTGCACGTGATGGCGATCAACTTCTCATCCATCGTTCCCAAGGAAGTGGTCGAAGAATACGGCCCCGATTTCGGCAAGCACCCGGTCGGTTCCGGTGCCTTCAAACTGGCCGACTGGACCCTGGGCCAGAGCCTGACCTTCGAACGCAACGCCGATTACTGGCACGAAGGCGTGCCGAAGCTCGACCAGATCACTTTCGAAATCGGGCTGGAACCCATCGTGGCGCTGCTGCGCCTGCAGCAGGGCCAGGCCGACATCCCCGGCGACGGCATTCCGCCGGCGAAATTCCTCGAGGTCACCAGCGACCCGGCTTACAAGGATTTCGTGATCGAGGGTGGCCAGCTGCACACCGGCTACATCACCATGAACGTCAAGATGCCGCCCTTCGACAACGTCAAGGTGCGTCAGGCGGTGAACATGGCGATCAACAAGGATCGCGCGGTGCGCATCATCAACGGCCGCGCCGTGCCGGCGAACCAGCCGCTGCCGCCGTCGATGCCGGGCTACGCGCCTGATTACAAGGGCTATGCCTTCGATCCCGAAGCGGCCAAGGCGCTGCTGGCCGAGGCCGGTTTCGCCGACGGGTTCGAGACCGAGCTTTACGTCTACAACACCGACCCGAACCCGCGCATCGCGCAGAGCTTCCAGCAGGATCTGGCTGCCATCGGCATCAAGGCCGAAATCCGGTCGCTGGCCCAGGCCAACGTGATCGCCGCCGGTGGCGAACCGGACCAGGCGCCGATGATCTGGTCGGGTGGCATGGCGTGGATCGCCGACTTCCCCGATCCGTCGAACTTCTACGGCCCGATCCTGGGCTGCGACGGCGCGGTGCAGGGCGGCTGGAACTGGTCGTGGTACTGCAACGCAGACCTGGACGCCAAGGCGGTCGAGGCCGACGCGATGACCGATCCGGCGATGGCGGCCGAGCGCGAAGCCAAGTGGCGTGAGATCTACCTTTCCATCATGGAAGACGCGCCCTGGGTTCCGGTGTTCAACGAACAGCGCTTCACCATGCGTTCTGCCAAGCTGGGCGGTCCGAACGAAATCTTCGTCGATCCGGTCCATGTCCCCGTCAACTACGACTACGTGTATTCGAACGATGTGCAATAACTGCGATTACACCATTCACGGTCGTCATCATCACTTCGGGTGGGATCATTCGATCCCGCCCGTCGCGACCGTGGCCCCGGGGTCGAGCCTGCATTTCGAATGCCTCGACAGCTCGGGCGGACAACTGACGAAGGACAGCACCGCGGCCGACCTGGCCACGCTGTCCTTCGACAAGATCAACCCGGTCACCGGTCCCGTCTATGTCGACGGGGCCGAGCCGGGCGACATCCTGAAGATCGAGATCGACAGTTTCGAACCTTCCGGTTTCGGCTGGACGGCGAACATCCCGGGCTTCGGGCTGCTGGCCGATCAGTTCGAAGACCCGGCGCTGAACGTCTGGTCCTATGATCCCGACAGCATGGCACCGGCGCTTTACTGTGACATCGCCAAGGTACCGCTGAAGCCCTTTGCCGGGACCATCGGTCTTGCCCCGGCCGAGACGGGGCACCATTCGGTGGTGCCGCCGCGCCGGATCGGCGGCAACCTCGATATCCGCGACCTGGCGGCAGGCACCACGCTCTACCTGCCGGTGGAGGTGGCGGGGGCGCTGTTTTCGATCGGCGATACCCATGCCGCGCAGGGCGATGGCGAGGTTTGCGGCACCGCGATCGAAAGCCCGATGAACGTCAATCTCAAGCTCGACCTCATCAAGGACACGCCGCTGAAATTCCCGCGTTTCACCACGCCGGGACCGGTGACGCGGCATCTCGATGCCAAGGGCTACGAGGTGACGACCGGGATCGGTCCCGACCTGATGAGCGGCGCGCGCGATGCGCTGTCGGCGATGGTCGACCTGCTGAGCGCGCAATACAAGCTCAGCCCGGTCGAGGCTTACATGCTGTGCTCGGTCTGCGGCGATCTGCGGATTTCCGAGATCGTGGACATGCCGAACTGGGTCGTGTCCTTCTACCTGCCGCGCGTGGTGTTCGAATGAGCCCCGCCGAAAACAATCCCGGGCGCGGAGACGCGCCGCGCCCGGTGCTCAGCGTCCGGGGGCTGACGATCCAGGTCGCCACCCCCAACGGTGCGAAAACCGTGCTCGAGGATATCAGCTTCGATCTGAACCAGGGTGAAACCCTGTGCCTTGCCGGTGAAAGCGGGTCGGGCAAGTCGATGACGGCATTGGCGATCATGGGCCTGCTGCCCCAGCCGATGGCGCGGATCACCGCCGGTTCGATCAGCCTCGCCGACGGGACCGAATTGTCCAGCCGCACCGAAGCCGAATTCCGCAAGATCCGGGCGCGCCGAATCTCGATGATTTTCCAGGAACCGATGACATCGCTGAACCCGGTGATGACGATCGGAAGCCAGCTTGCCGAAGTGCTGCTGGAACATGACATGTGTTCCGCCGCCGAAGCCCCTGCAAAGGCGCTGGCGCTGCTGAAGGACGTGCGCATCACCGATGCCGAAAAGCGGCTGCGGCAATATCCCCACGAACTTTCCGGCGGTATGCGGCAACGGGTGATGATCGCCATCGCGCTGGCCTGCGATCCGCAGATCCTCATCGCCGACGAACCGACCACCGCTCTGGACGTCACGGTTCAGGCCGAGGTGCTTGAACTCATCCGGGCGCTGCAACGCGAACATGGCACGACCGTTCTGATGATCACCCACGACATGGGCGTCGTGGCCGAGATGGCCGACCGCGTGCTGGTGATGCGAAGCGGCAAGCAGGAAGAGGCGGCGCCGGTGAAGGAACTCTTCGCCACGCCGCGCACCGATTATGCCCGCGCGCTTCTGGCGGCGGTGCCACGGCTGGGTGACAGCCCGGCGCGCCCTGACCCCGACCGCAGACATGATATTCTCGATGTCGAAGGGCTCAGCGTCCGCTTCCCGATGCGCAGCGGGCTACTGAACCGGGTGACCGCCAACGTGCATGCGGTGGAAAATGTCAGCTTCAAGATCGCGCCGGGTGAAACGCTTGCCCTGGTCGGGGAAAGCGGCTGCGGCAAGTCGACGATCGGCAAGGCGTTGCTGGGACTGGTGCCCTCCGATGGCAGTATTCGGGTCGATGGCGACCAGGTGGTCGGTGTCGGCCAGGCCGCGTTGAAACAGGTGCGCCGCAACATCCAGATGGTGTTTCAGGACCCCGGCGCCTCGCTCGATTCCCGGATGACGGTCGGGGCGCAGGTGGCCGAACCACTGCAGGTGCACGGGATCGCGACCGGCTCCGAACTGCGCGACCGCGTCGAATGGCTGTTCCGCCGGGTGGGCCTGACGCCGGACCAGATGGATCGCTATCCGCACGAGTTTTCCGGCGGCCAGCGTCAGCGGATCTGCATCGCCCGGGCGCTTGCCCTGCGGCCCAAGGTGATCGTCGCGGACGAAAGCGTTTCGGCGCTCGACGTTTCGGTTCAGGCGCAGGTGCTGGAACTGCTGCGCGAATTGCAGGAGGAGGAAAAGCTTGCCTATCTCTTCATCTCGCACGACATGGCGGTGATCGACCAGGTGGCCGACCGGGTCGCGGTGATGAACCTTGGGCAGATGCTGGAAACCGGCAGCCGCGAACAGGTTTTGCGTAACCCGGCGCACCCCTATACCCGCCGTCTGCTGTCGGCGGTGCCGATCCCCGATCCGACCCGCAAACGCCCGCCCGTGTTGCCCCGCGCGGGAGAAGTCGGGACGCCGGTGTTCAAGAAGGGCCAAGGCCCCGAACCGTTTGCGCTGAACGAAATCGCCCCGGGTCATTGGGTCGCCGCCCATCCCGACACCGAGCAAGCCGCCTGACCGCCGGCCCTGAAAAGGAGACCATCATGAGCTGGAAAACCGCGTTCCGTTCCTTCTACTACGAAACCGCCGATGAACCCGACGACATCGAACTGCCGCCGGCCGAAACCGCGCTTCTGGTGATCGATATCCAGAACACGTATATCGAACCGAAGGACGATCCCGTCGAGGCCAAGCGGTGGGCCCCGTTCCTTGACCGGATGCGCGATGTCGTGATCCCCAACACCGCCGCCCTGCAAAGCTGGGCCCGCGAAAACGGGGTCGAGGTCCTGCATGCCCGGATCGCCTGCCAGACCGAGGATGGCCGCGACCGGTCGCTCAGCCAGAAGAAACCCGGGTTCAACTACCTGCTGCTGCCGAAAGACCGCGAAGACAGCCAGATCGTTCCGGCGGTCGGACCTGTCGGCGACGAAATCGTGGTCACCAAATCCACCGATTCCGTGCTGACGGGCACCAATCTGCGGCTGATCCTGCACAACATGGGCATCCGCAACGTGATCGTCGCCGGGATCTTTACCGATCAATGCATTTCCTCGAGCGTCCGCAGCCTGGCTGACGAAAGCTTCAACGTGGTCGTCGTCGAAGATTGCTGCGCGGCCGCCACCGATGCGTTGCACCGGCACGAACTGGAAGTGATCAACATGATCTACTGCCACGTGGCAAGCGCGGAGGAAGTGAAGGGTTTCCTCGTTCGGTAGCCTGGCAGTATGGGCTACGCGGCCGAGAACCGCGTGGCCCGATCAGCTCAGCGCCCGTGTGATCGCTTCGCAGGCGCGTACCGCGTCATGGCTGAACGAGGGGACAAGGTAGTCGGGCCAGCTCGACATCTTGACGATCACCGTGTCGGCGCTCCGGTCGATGAAGATCAGTTGACCGAACACGCCCCGCGCCATGAACACGCCCTTTTCCGGCTCATGCACCCACCAGAAGCGCCGATAGGCGCCGCCCGGCGACAGCAGCGTGTAGGGATCGCCGAATTTCGACGGGTCGGCGCCGCCGCAAATCCCCTCGATCCAATCCTGTGGGACGATCTGGTCCGGCCCGACCCGACCGCCATCCGCGACCATTCTGGCAAAGCGGGCATAATCGCGCAGCGTCGCGTTGAAACCGCCATCGGCCAGCGCGGTGCCCGCGTCATCCACCGTGAAGTAACCGTCATGTTCGGCCCCGATCCGGCGCCAGATCCGGTCCGACAGAAGCGTGGCAAGATCGGTTCCGCTGACCCGTTCCAGCACCCAGGCGATAACGTCGGTTTCGATCGAACGGTAGGAAAAGCTTTCCCCGTGCGGGCGTTCCTGCGGCAAGGTCAGGATGACGTCGCGGATGGTCGGCTTGATTTCGCCGTCCCGCACCGGCCGCCAGCCCGAGGCGACATCGACCCGGGTCATGTCGCTGTCCGGCAGGCCGTAATCTTCGGTGAAGCGCGCGCCGGACAGCATGTCCAGCGCCTGATCGAGCGTGCAGCCCGCATAACCGCATTGACCCAGCTCGGGGACGATATCGTCAAGCGGTTCGGCAAGGTCCAGCACCCCCTCGCCATGCAGCACCCCGGCCAATGTGCCGATCAGCGACTTCGAAACCGATTGCCCCAGATGGGCGATATCCGGCGCGAAGTCGTTCGCATAGGTTTCGGCAACGATGCCGTCGCCCTTCAGCACCAGGAAACCGTCGGTATAGCTTGCCGCCAGCCAATCCCCGACGCTTGAGGTGCCGCCGTCGAAGGCGTCGAAGCGGATGTCCGACAAATCCTGCCCAGTCTCGGCGAAACGGCGCGGCGCGTCGGTTCCGGCGCGCACCTCGACGGTGGGGAACAGCCTGCGCATATTCTGGAAGGACCAGCGGTTGAACGGCGCCAGGTCCCAATTGTCGAGCGAGGGCCGTTTTTCGGGCGGCGGCGGAAACCCCTGCATGATCCCAATCTCGCGCGCGGTCTTGGGGCTCTGGCGGTTTGATGTGTCGTGCATGGTCCACTTTCCAGCAGGGCGGCCCGCGATCCGGCCCGCGTTCTATCGGTGCAGCGGCCCGGCAGGGGCCGCTGCGGTTTTCAGGTCGTCGGGATTATTGCTTCAGGCGGGTCCAGACCTTGTTATAGAGGTCCACCACGTCCTGATCGCAGGGCGGCACGAAATCGGGCACCGGCGCGCCCTCGGGCATGACGATTTCCGGCGCGTCCAGCATTTCGGCATCCATGTATTTTTCCGAACCGAGGATGCCGTTGGCATAGCGCGCGAAATTCGAAGTCAGCGCCGCGTTTTCCGGGTCCATCATGAAGTTCACGAACAGCTTTGCGTTTTCCATGTTGGGCGCATCCGCCAGCACCGCCACGTTATCCATCCAGCCGGTGAAGCCTTCCTTGGGATAGGCGTATTTCAGCGTCGGGCGGTCGGCGCGGGCGCGCATGGCGGCGCCGTTCCAGCTTTGCGACAGGTCCACGTCTTTCGAGGTCAGTTTCTCGATCACCGAATAATCCATCGTGCGCCAATCGGCCTTGGCCTTGGTCAGCAGCGCCAGCAATTCCTTCATCTGCTCGGGATTGGAATTGCAGCGCGGATGGCCCAGGTAACGCAGCCCCGCATTGATCACGTCGTTCATGTCGTTGAGCATGTTGATCCGACCCTTCAGTTCGGCCGGCGGGTTGAAGATCAGTTCCAGCGTATCGATGTCGCCGCCGTAGACCGCGCTGTCGACGGTGAAGCTGGTGGTGCCCCACTGATAGGGCACGGAATATTTGCGGCCCGGATCCCAGTAAACATCGACCCAGTTCGGATCCATGTTCTTGAAATTCTCCATCCCGGAGGCGTCGATTTCGGCCAGCAGGCCCTCGCCGATCATGATCGCGACCATGTAATCGCCCGGCACCACGATGTCGTAGCCGGTGCTGCCTTCCTTGACCTTGGCCAGCATGGTTTCGTTGCTGTCATAGCCGTCCAGGGTCACTTCGACGCCGTATTCGGCCTCGAATTTCTTGATCATCTCGGGGTTGGTGTAATTGCCCCAGTTGTAGATGTTCAGCTTGCCTTCGGCATGGGCGCCCATCGCGCTCAGGGCCAGGGCAGACGCGGCTGCCGCGTGCAGGATTGTCTTCTTCATGGCTAGGTCTCCGGTTGGGTTTCAAGGGGCCGCTTGAGGTGCGGCTTTCTGGTTATTTTCGTTTTCGTTGCAGCAGGAAGGTGAGCGCGACCATCGCCACGGTCACCGCGATCAGGATGGTCGACACCGCGTTGACCTCGGGCGTGACGCCGCGCCGGATCTGGCCGAGGATGTAGATCGGCAGGGTGGTTTCCCCCGGCCCCGCCACCAGCAGCGTGATGATCACGTCGTCGAGCGACACCACGAAGGCCAGCATCGCCCCCGCCATCACCCCGGGCATCAGCAGCGGCAGGGTCACGTGGCGGAACACCTGCCAGGGCGCGGCGTAAAGATCGGCGGCGGCTTCCTCGAACGTGGCGGGCATGTCCGACAGCCGCGCGCGGATCGGCATGTAGGCGAAGGGAATACAGAACACCGTATGCGCCAGGATCAGCCAGCCCAGCCCGGTCACGCCGGTCAGCTGGCGCAGGATCGAAAAGAACGACAACGTGGCGATGGCGGTGACGATTTCGGGGATCATCAGCGGCTGGTTGATCAGGGCAATGGCGGCAGACCGCCCCCGGAACGCGCCGCCGCGCGCGGTTGCCAGCGCCGCCATCGTGGCGATCACGGTTGCGAAGACGGTGGCGGTCAGCGCCACTTCCAGAGAAATCAGCGCGGAGCGGCGGATATCGCCATTGTCCAGCGCGGCGGTGTACCAGCGCAAGCTGAATTCGGTCCAGCGCACCACCGAACGGTTATCGTTGAAGGAAAACACGATCAGCACCGCGACCGGGGCGTAGAGGAATAGCAGCACCAGCCAGGAAATCCCGGTGAACAGGGGTTGTCGCCGCAATTCGCGGCTGCCCGTCACGCGTTTGAAAAGGCCGGGTTTCTTGCCAACGGGATCAGTCATTGCCGCCCTCCTTCGAAGCACCAGCCCGCAGGCTGACCAGCAGGGCGATCAGCACCAGCGCCATCAGGATCAGCGCCGCGGCGGACCCGAACGGCCAGTTGCGCCCGGCGCCGAATTGCAGCGCGATTAGGTTGCCGATCATCAGCTTCTTGCCGCCGCCCAGCAGTTCCGGCGTGATATAGGCTCCAAGCGCCGGGATCAGCACCAGCGCGCAGCCCGCCACGATGCCCGGACGGGTGAGCGGGATGACGATGTGGCGGAACACGTTGAACCGCGTGGCGTACAGGTCGTGCCCGGCCTCAAGCAGGCTGAAGTCGAATTTTTCCAGCGAGGCATAGATCGGCAGGATCATGAACGGCAGGTAGCTGTAGACCAGCCCGGCCAACACCGCTCCGTCGGTATACAGCATCTCCAGCGGCTTGCTGATCAGCCCGGCCTTGATCAGCATCAGGTTGATGAAGCCTTCGTCGCGCACGATCAGCAGCATCGAATAGGTGCGGATCAGCAGGTTGGTCCAGAACGGCAGGGTGATGGCGAAAAGCCAGAAATTGCGCTGTTCCGGCGGTCGGGCGGCGATGAAATAGGCCACCGGGAAGCCCACGATCAGCGTGCCGATCATGGTGATGACCGCCAACCCGAAGGAGCGCCCGAAAATCTGCAGATAGGCGCTGTTGAAGACCAGCGTGTCGTCGAAAATATCCCTCTCGTACAGGAACTGGACATAGGCATCGGGCGAAAATACCCATTCGACGCCGCCATAGGTGCCCGGTTCGAGGAAGGAATAGACCAGCGCGATGGACAGCGGTGCCAGTCCGAACAGCCCGATGACCAGCAGCGCGGGCAGCAGCAGCAACAGCCGCGCCCGCCGCTTGCGTGCCGCGCGGGTTGCTTGCGCGCTGCGCAGTTTGGATTGGGTTTGCAGGGCGTCGCGCATCAGTCTTCCAATACGTGCAGCATGGCGCTGTCGCAGCGCAGCCCGACCCGGCTGCCCGGGGCGCGCGGGTGTTCGACCTGGGCGATGACCTCGGTGCCGTCATCCAGCCGCAGCCGCATCTGCGACCCGGCGCCGAAATAGGTGCTGTCGATCACGCTGCCCCGCAACAGGGCGGTTTCCGCGCCTTCGTCGAGGATCGAAATCGTTTCCGGGCGCATGGCAACATGGACCGGACCGGGCTGCAGCGACAGGGACGCGGCGTGGACGGCAAGCGTTTCGCCTTCGCCGAAATGGATCAACGCCCGGTCGCCCTCGTATCCCAGCAAATCCGCCTTCACGATATTGGTGTCGCCGATGAAATCGGCGACGAAGCGGCTTTGCGGCTTGGTGTAGATCTGTTCGGGCGTACCCACCTGGCGCACCGCACCGGCGGACATCACGGCGATCTGGTCGGACATGGCCAGCGCCTCGCCCTGATCGTGGGTCACGAAGACGAAGGTGATGCCGGTTTCGTGCTGCAGCCGTTTCAGTTCGCTCTGCATCCCCTTGCGCAGCTTCAGGTCCAGCGCCGACAGCGGTTCGTCCAGCAGCAGCACCTTGGGCCGGGGCGCAAGCGCCCGCGCCAGGGCGACCCGTTGCTGCTGACCGCCCGACAGCTGATCCACCCGGCGCGACGCGAAGGCGCCGAGCTGCACCAGGTCCAGCATTTCCTCGATCGTGGTGCTGATTTCGGATTTCGGCCGTTTCAGCATCTCCAGCCCGAAGCCGATATTGCGCGCCACGCTCATATGCGGGAACAGCGCATAGTTCTGGAACACGGTATTGACCGGGCGTTCATGCGGGGCAAGGTGGCCGATCGGGTCGCCGTCCAGCGCGATTTCGCCTTCGCTGGGCAATTCGAACCCGGCGATCAGCCGCAGCAGCGTTGTCTTGCCGCATCCCGAGGGGCCGAGAAGCGTGAAGAAGCTGCCTTCGGGGATGACAAGCGACACGTCGCCAAGGGCCGTCACGGCGGGCGCGCCTATTCCGAAGCGTTTCGTTACATGTCTTACGTCGATCATTGCCTGGCCCCTAACCCCCTGTGGTGGCGTCGGGAATCAGACTAAGGGCAGGGCGGCCCGGCTGTGAATACCCCCAGGGGAGCACGGATTTCCTACCCCTCTGGGGGTAGAACCCGGGTCAGCCCACGGATTTCAGGAAGATCGAAAACAGGCCGGATTGCGAAGACACGCCCAGTTTGCGGTAGATGTTCTTGCGGTGCACCTTCACCGTCGCCGGGGACACGCCCAGCATCATCGCGATCGACTGGGTGGAATGGCCGCGCAGCAGGTTCTGGACCACCTCGATCTCGCGGCCGGTCAGCCCGGTGCAGACGGTTTCGATCATCGCTTCGAGACTGACATGGCCCGCCGCCTGGTCCTGCCGCGTGCGCGGGCTGCGATAGAAATGCTGTTCGCACAGCGCCGCGATGATCGGATGTTTTTCGGTCAGCTGGCGCACATCGCGCTTGGAAAACCGCTTCGCCCCGTTCTGCGGTGCGAGGGAAAAGAACAGCATGCCGTCCCACAACTTGACGAAGACCGCCAGTTCATCTTTTAGGCGGATGGATTTGTAATAGATGTCGAAATAGTCGGTGCTGGCAAACCGGTCGGGCGCGACATCGCCCAGAACCATGACCGGTTTATGCCTCTCGCTGATGAAGCTCACCACGAACGGGTCCAGCAGCCATGCCCTGTCCAGCCAGCGGTCGACCACCACCGACCGCCGTTCGGCGCGCACGTTGTCATAGATATGCTGGGGCGGCCCGCTCAGGCTCAGCCGGGTCACGAAAGCCCCGTAAAACGGGGCGATGGAGCGCATGTAATCCAGCAGGTCCGGGATGAAATCCGGGGTTCCGATCGAGCGGATCACCTTGGCAAGAACCCCGGTCGGAGCTGTGTTTTGTTCCATCGTGACCGCCCGTATCCGATTGAAAAGCTGGATGATTGACTTTGCCCCGTCCTATCGGCTTTGGCAACTTGGGCAGGGGGCTGCGGCGGTCGGACGGCCCGGGCGCATTGCGCGGCTACCGCGCCGCTCACCCGACTTGAGGGGGCTTCGCTTCCGAAACGGGCAGTGTCACGATCGCCTCGAAGCCCGTTTCCCGTCCGCTGCGGGGCGATTGCAGGACAAGCTTGCTTCCGATCCGGTCCGCGATCGCCGCGACAATGGCGAGTCCGAGGCCGCTGCCATCGGTGCCGGTAGCGGCGCGCTCGAAACGGGTGGTCAGCTTGGTCAGTTTCTCGGGCGGCACCGTGTCGCCGTCATTGGCCACGCTCAGGGTTCCGTCCGTCGTCAGGGTCACATCGACCGGGGCGGCATCCGATCCATATCGCAGGGCGTTTTCGACCAGGTTCCGGCACAGGATGCCGAATATGTCGGGGTCGAGATCCGAAATGACCGGCCGGTCCGGAAGCGCCAGCGCGATGCGCCCGGTGGCGGTGGCGCGGCCGATATCCTCGGTGACGATCTTCGCCACCGTCCGCAGGTCCGAAGTCCGGTCCAGCCGCAGCTGGCCGCCTTCCGCCCGGGCGAGCTGCATCAGCCGTTCGGACAGGCGGGTGAGCCGCTTGAGCGTCGCCTCGATGTCGCCGGCTCGCGCCGATGCCGCGGGATCGTCGGTTTCCGCGCGCAGGCGCTGCGCCTGGGCGATCGCACCGGCCAGCGGCGTTCGCAATTCATGCGCGGCATTGGCGGCGAAGCTGCGTTCGGCGTCGAACGCGTCTCTCAGCCGGGTCAGCAGGGCGTTGAGCGTGGCGGCCATCGGGGCGATTTCCGAGGGCAGATCGTCTGCGGGCACCGGCGACAGGTCGCGGGCATCGCGGGCCTGAAGCGTTTCGCGGAAGCGGCGCAGCGACCCCAGGCTTGCGCCCACGGCGACGGCGATGACCAGCAACGTCACCGGAATGACGATCAGAACCGGCAGGCTGAGCCCGATCTGAAGCTCGCGCGCGACGGCGGTGCGGTGCTCGAGCGGTTCGGCGACGGTGATCCGGATGGTCCCCCGCAGCGCGTCGTCGCTGTAAAGCCGGTGGGTCGCCGTCTGGGCAAAACCCGGTTGGTCGTAGGGCGGGAACACGGCCGCGTCGGCGGTGTGCGATTGCAGCAGGATACGCCCCTGCGCGTCGCGGACGATATAGGTGAAGAATTCGTCGTGTTCGCGGATGGCGCCAAGCCGCTGGGTCACGCCGTCATCTTCGCGCGCAACGATATCGACCACGGCCAGCGGCAGCAGGCGCTGCGCCGTTTCCTTCAGCGCGGAATCGAAGACCTCGTCCATTTCGTGGCGCAGCATCGTGGCGGTGACGGTCGCGGCGGCGATCCACAGGACGGTCAGCAGAATGCCAAGCGACAGCCCCAGCCGGGCCATGAGGCTGCGCGGCAGTCTCATGACGCCCCCAGCCGGTAGCCCATGCCGCGTTCGGTCTCGATCACTTTCGGTCCCAGCTTCTTGCGCAGGCGGCTGACATGGACCTCGATCGTGTTGCTTTCCACCTCGGCATCGAAGGCATAGAGCTTTTCCTCAAGCTGCGCTTTGGACAGAAGCTGACCGGGGCGGGACAGGAAGGCCTCGAACAGGGCCCATTCGCGGGCGGTCAGCTGCACCGGTTTGCCGTCGCGGAAAATGCTGCGCGCGGCGAGGTCGATTTCCAGCCCGCCGTGGGTGATGATCGGGTTCGGGTTGCCGCTGTAACGCCGCGCGACCGATCCGATCCGCGCCGACAGTTCCGCCAGGTCGAAGGGTTTGACCAGGTAATCGTCGGCGCCCGCGTTCAGCCCCTCGATCCGGTCGGTCACCTGGTCGAGCGCGGTCAGGATGATC
Organism: Thalassovita mangrovi; assembly: GCF_009857745.1. Classification (GTDB taxonomy): domain Bacteria; phylum Pseudomonadota; class Alphaproteobacteria; order Rhodobacterales; family Rhodobacteraceae; genus Thalassobius; species Thalassobius mangrovi. The sequence continues at coordinate 254,477 of NZ_WWEN01000005.1, read as the reverse complement.
ACCGGGGTCACGTCGCCGCGTGTCCGCAGCTTTTTCAGGAAGGGGATGCCGCGCCCGTCGGGCAGCATCAGGTCCAGCAGGATCAGGTCATAGGCCGCGCCGACAAGCGCATCGCCCGCCGCGTCGAGGCGGGTGACCCAATCCACCGACTGGCCGTCGCTTGCGATCTGGTCGCGCACTGCGGCGCCCAGAACCGTGTCGTCCTCGATCAGCAATATGCGCATATCCGTTCCCGTTCCTGTTCCGTTGCGCCCTTCATGACCGACCCGGCTGACGCAAAGCTGACGTCGCCCGAGTGCCGGTCTTCAGGCTGCCGTCAGCTTCGCCGCTCATAACCGATCCCGAAATGGCCGCAACACGGAGTTTGGCCCATGAAGAAGACACTGACAATTCTTAGCTTTCTCGCCGTTCTGCCGGCCGGGGCAGTGTTGGCCGACGACGATTGCTTCGTGCCGATGGCGGATTGGCAGCCACGCGCCTCGGTGGCGCAACTGGCCGAGGAAAACGGATGGACGGTGCGGCGGATCAAGATCGATGACGGCTGCTATGAAATCGACGGTACCGATGCCGACGGCCGCCGGATCGAGGTGACGGTGCATCCCTCGACGCTGCAGGTGATCGAGCTCGAATACGAAGATGACGACGACCGGCCCCGGAAGACCAAGGAGAAGTCGGAAGATGACTGATATAGGCGCCCGGGAAACCGCCCGGATGACTGGCGGCGCGGCGGGAACGGTGCGGGTCTGGGACCCGCTTGTCCGCATCTTTCACTGGGGGCTGGTCGCGGCCTTCGCAATCGCCTGGCTGACGGCGGATGAGCTTCAGCCGGTCCACGAATTCGCCGGTTATGCGGTCGCCGGGCTGGTCGCCTTCCGGCTGGTCTGGGGCCTGATCGGCAGCCGCTACGCGCGGTTCACGCAGTTTATGAAAGGGCCGGGCGCGACGCTGGCCTATGCAGGTGACATGGTGCAGGGCCGGGAACGCCGCTATCTCGGCCACAACCCGGCGGGCGCGGCGATGATCGTTGCGCTGCTCGCCACCTTGTCCGGCACCGCCTTCACCGGCTGGCTGATGGAAGAACCGGCGCGCATGGCGATGCTGCCCGACCTGCCGCAGGTGGTTGCCCCTGCCTTCGCCGACGGCGACGAGGACGAGGAATACGAAACCCGTGGCGAAGGTTATGGCGGAGGCAGCGAAGAGATGCTCGAGGACCTGCACGAAGCCTTCGCCAACCTGATGCTTCTGCTGGTGGCGCTGCATGTGGGGGGCGTTGTGCTTGCCTCCTTCCGGCATCGCGAAAACCTGGCCCGCGCCATGGTCACCGGCGACAAGCGGGCGCCCGGACCCGGCGATATCGCCTGATCCCGCGCCCCCGGCCGACCGTCCCTTCGGCCGCTCAGGCCCCGCTCTCCCCGGCGGGGCCTTTTTCGTTCCTGACGCCAGGCTGAAGCGGGAATCGCCGCCGCGTCAGGAAACCCTCAGGTCGGGTCCCCAGATTGGGTTCAGCAGATGAAAGGAAACCTGTCATGAAAAAGACCCTTACCCTTCTTGTCGCCTCGACCGCGCTGACGGCCGCCATCGGTGTCCCCGCATGGAGCGCCATGCGCGCCGCAGCAGACGACGGCGCATCGCGCCCCTTCGCGGCGCTTTTCGGCGACGCGCAGGACGACCTGCCGCTGATCTTTGCCAGCAGCCATGACGACGACGATGATGATGACGACGATGATGATGACGACGACGACGATGATGATTATGGCCGCAAGGGGGGCATGACCAATCCGGCCCCTGTCGGCACAGTCGCCCCGCCGCAGAACGGCCTGTTCGGCAACGGCGCGCCGCCGAAGGTTCAGGTGAACTGACCCCGGCCCTCCCATCACCATCTTCAACGAAGGACTTAAAACGATGAAATCCCCCCTCGCAATGCTTGCGCTGACAACGGCGCTGACGCTGCCCGGTCTTGCCATGGCGCGCCCGGTCACGCTGACCACCAATCTCAACAACTACGGCGGCGACGGTGCTTATCTCGCGCTCTATGTCACCGACGCTTCGGGCGCCTATGTCGGCAGCCTGTGGATGGCGGGCGGCAAGTCGAAATATTACGAGCACCTGACCGACTGGTATCGCGCCACCGGCGGCGATCCGGCGCAGATCAACGGCATCACCGGCGCCAGCGTGGGCGCTGGCCGGTCGCTGGAAATCACGCTCGACCTGGCCGATGCGCTGTTCGATGCGGGCTATACGCTCCATATCGACGCGGCGGTCGAGGATATGCGCGACAGCCCGAACGAGGTGGCGGTGCCGCTGACCTCTGATGGCGCGGGCCAGCCGGTGCGCGGCCGCCGTTATATCGCCGATTTCAGCTACGACATGTAAGGAGATCATGCGATGATCCGCGCCCTTCACCGCTGGCCGGGGCTTGTGGCCCTGGCCCTTGTCACCGTGCTGACGCTGAGCGGCGCGGTGCTGTCGATCTTCCCGGCGGCCGACCGGATAAGCGCGCCGCAGGCCGAGGCCGGGCTGAGCGTTGCCGAGCTCGGCACGCGCATCCAGGCGGCCTATCCCGGCGTCGAACAGATCCGCCGCGCGCCGTCGGGGCGGATCACCGCCTACTGGTTCGATCAGGGCGCGCCCGGCGCGGCGGTGATCGATCCCGCGACCGGGCAGGGGGTCGCTTCGGCCGACCCCAATCAGACCGAACGCTGGCTGACCAATCTGCACCGGTCGCTGTTCCTTGGCGCTGGCGGCCGGATCGCCATGGCGGCGGGGGCGGCGGCGATGCTGGTGCTGGCGCTGTCCGGCGCGGCGCTGGTGGCGCGGCGCGCGGGCGGCTGGCGGCGCTGGTTCGCACCGGTGCAAGGCCCGCTTGCCGGGCGGCTGCACACGGAAATCGCCCGCGTCGCCGTATTCGGCCTGGTTCTGTCCTCGGCCACGGCGCTGTGGATGAGCGCCGCCACGTTCGAGCTGCTGCCCGATGGCGCTGCCGGTCCGGTCTTCCCGGCAGAGGTGAGCGGCGAAACCGGTGTGGCGCTTGGGGCGATCGACCAGCTGCAGGCGACCCCGGTTGCCGAGCTGCGCGAGCTGAGCTTTCCCTACCCGGACGATGCGACGGACGTGTTCACGCTGAAGACGGACCAAGGCACCGGATATATCGATCAGGGCACCGGCGCGCTGCTGTCCTGGGCAGACCTTGCCGGGTGGGACCGGGTGAACGAGACCATCTATATGCTGCATACCGGGCAGGGGGCTGCCGCGCTTGGCCTGCTGCTTGGGGTGATGGCGCTTGGGGTGCCTGCATTGGGCGCGACCGGCGTTCTGGTCTGGCTGGCCGGGCGGCGCGGACGGCCGCGCATTCGCGGCAACCAGCCCGCCAGCCGGGCCGAAACCATCCTGCTGGTCGGCAGCGAAGGCGGCAGCACCTGGGGGTTCGCGGCGACGCTGCACCGGGCGCTGACCGACGCCGGGCACAGCGTCCATGCCGCCCCGATGTCGGGCTTCGATCCGGCCCGCTATGGCCGCGCCGAACGTTTCATCGTGCTGGCCGCGACCTATGGCGACGGCGACGCACCGGCCTCGGCGAAGGGATTCCTCGACCGGCTCGGGCGGCTTGAAACCGTGCCCGCCGCGCCGCTGGCCGTTCTCGGCTTCGGCGATCGCAGCTTCCCGGAGTATTGCGCCTTCGCCGCCGCCGTGGACCGGGGCGCGCAGGACAAGGGGTGGGTGCAGCTTGTTCCCTTCGACACCGTCGACCGCCAGTCGCCGCAGGATTTCGCCCGCTGGGGCCGCGCATTGGGCCAGGCGCTCGGGATCGATCTGGAACTGTCGCATCAGCCGGTGCCGCCTGTGTCGCAGCAACTGACCCTGCTGTCGCGCCGCGATTACGGTGCCGAGGTGCAGGCCCCGATGGCGATCCTGCGCTTCGCGCTGCCGAAAGCGACGCCGTGGCAGCGGCTGACCGGGCAGGGCTTCGCACGGTTCCGGGCGGGCGACCTGCTGGGCATCCTGCCGGACGGGTCCGCCCTGCCGCGGCTTTATTCGCTCGCCTCCGCCCGCCGTGACGGCTTCGTGGAAATCGTGGTGCGCAAGCATCCCGGCGGGCTGTGTTCCGGCCAGTTGACGGCGCTGCAGCCGGGCGACACGGTGTCGGCCTTCCTGCGCCGCAATCCCGGGTTCCAGCCGGATCGCGGCCGGACCCCGCTGATCCTGATCGGCGCGGGTACCGGGATCGGCCCGCTGGCCGGGTTCGTGCGCGGCAATGCGCGGCAGCGGCCGGTCCACCTGTTCTTCGGCATGCGCCATCCCGACAGCGATTTCCTGTATGGCGAGGACCTGCCGGTCTGGCAGGCCGAGGGCCGTCTGTCCCGGATCGTCACCGCCGTGTCGCGCGGGGTGCGGCCGCATTACGTGCAGGACGCGCTGCGCGCCGAAGCGCCCGAGGTTGCCCGGCTGATCCGGGACGGCGCGCGGGTCATGGTCTGCGGCGGCCGCGACATGGCCGCGGGCGTCGCCGAGGCGCTGACCGAAATCCTTGCACCCAGTGGGATGACCCCGGCGGTGCTGAAAGCGGAGGGACGCTATGCAGAAGACGTCTACTGATCCCGAACGCCACGCCCTGAACGGGCCGACCATGGGCACGCGCTGGACGGCGCTGTTCTTCGCGCCTGCGGGGTGCGATCCCGCGCCGGTGCAGGCCGCGCTGCAGGCGGCGGTGGACGAGGTCGATGGCCAGATGTCCACCTGGAAACCCGGCAGCGACCTGATGCGGTTGAACGCGGCGCCGGTGGGCGACTGGATCGACTTGCCCGCTCGGCTGATCGAGGTGCTGCGCCTCGGGCTGGAGATCGGGCGGGCCTCGGAAGGAGCCTTCGATATCGGCATGGGTGATGCCGTCACCGCCTGGGGCTTCGGCCCCGAGGCGGCGCAGCCCGACCGTATCCGTGCCGCATTGACTGCGCAGCGGGTGCCCGCATCCGATGCGCTTGAGCTGGACGTCGCGGCGGGGCGGGTACGCAAACATGCGCCGGTCACGCTGGACCTGAACGGGATCGCCAAGGGCTATGGCGTCGACCGGCTGGCCGAGACGCTGCGCGGTTTCGGGATCGGGTCGGCGCTGGTCGGGATCGACGGCGAAATGCGTGCGATCGGGCTGCGCCCCGATGGCGAGGCCTGGACCGTCGCGGTCGAGGCCCCGGACCGGACCCGCCGCGCGCCGCATTCGATCCTCGCGCTGCACGATGCCGCCGTCGCCACCTCGGGCGATTACCGCCATTGGGTCACGGTCAACGGCCGCGAGTTGTCGCACACGATGGACCCGCGCAAGGGCGGGCCGGCGCTGAACACGCCCGCCTCGGTGACCGTCGTCGCGCCGAGCACCGCCGAGGCCGACGCCTGGGCGACCGCCCTGATGGTGCTGAGCGTCGAGGAGGGCCGCGCCCTTATGCGGCGACACGGCTACAGCGCGCTGTTTCTGCTGCGCGACGCGGATGCGAGTATCCGGGCCGTGGGCACCGGGCCTTTGTTCGCGGGGGAGGCCGCGTGATCCCTTCCGGGCAATGAGGGGGGCGGTCGCCCCGGCCAAGCGGCCAAGCCCCCGTCACAAGATCAAAACCTTCCCGCAGCCGCGCGGGTGAAAGGGGAGGCCGCTAGACCTCCCCAATCACTGCGAGTGGACGCCCGTGGCGAAATCCGGGGGCTCAGGTTTCCTTGGCTTCGCGTTTGAACGGGTTTTCCTCGGGCACCTCGTAATCGGGGATCAACTCGCCCTTGTCATAGGCGTCCGCCATGTAGCGGAAGGATTTGACCGTCATCCGCATCAGGTGTTCGCCGGCCTTCATCGGCGGATATTTTTCCAGCGTTTCGGGCGTGCGGAACTTTTCCAGCGGTTCGACCACGGTGTGATAATCCAGCCCGAAGAACAGCGGCATCGAATAGCGTTCCTTGCCGATATTGATCACCCGGTGCTGCGTCGACTTGAACTGGCCGCCCGACCAGGCTTCGAAGATGTCGCCGATATTGACAACGAAACAGCCCGGCAGCGGCGGCGCCTCGATCCAGACGTCTTCGGCATTCATCACCTGCAGGCCCGGCGACCCGGTCAGCAGGATGGTGAAGCATTCGAAATCGGAATGCGCGCCGATGCCGACGATTTCCTTGGTCGCGGGCATGTCGTTTTCGATATAGCGCAGCAGGCGCAGCTGCGAGGTCGGATAGGTGATGTGGCGGGTCAGTTCCTCGGTCTCGACGCCGAGTTCCAGCGCCAGCGCATCCAGCAGTCGCAGGCCCAGGTTGAAGGCCGCATCGTAATAGCCAGAAACGGTGTCCTGCCAGCCGGGGATGTCGGGCCAGATGTTCGGGCCGGTCATCCGCCATTTGGCCAGGTAATCGGGATGGTCTTCGGGCGCCTCATAGGACATGTCCCAGGCTTCGTTGAAATTGATCGACTTGGGGAAGTTCGACCCGTTTTCCTCGAACGGCACATAGCCGCGGTGGTGGGTGGTGAAACCCGACCAGTATTTCATTTTGAAGCTGCGGGTCTTTTCGTGGAATTCCTTGGACGCGGCGAAAAGCGCGTCGACCTGTTCCTGCGGGATGCCGTGATTGGTGATATAGAAGAACCCCGAGGTGCGGGCGGCGTCGCCCAGTTCGGCCGCGACGCGGGCCTTGTCTTCGGGATTGCCGGTGAACAATCCGCCAAGATCGATCACGGGCAGGTTGGCGTCTTCTATCGTCAGGGCGCGCTGGTCTTGGGAAATTTCTGAACGCATGTGTCAGTCCTCTTTCAGTCCTCTTGACTGATGTTCCCCACAAGGCCCCGCCGACGGGCTGGATGCGCTGCGACGGGGCGGGGAGAGCCCGCCACAATGCTTCCCCGGATTCGCGCACCGGCATACAAATGCTGGTCAGAAAGCCTTACCTGACCCGCCGATCTGCCCAGAAATTGATCAAATTGCATTTGGGTTGACGAAAATCCGGCCTTGGGACTCACGCGTTGCCGTCGGGTCATCCCAGCATCAAGGGGCACTCACGGCACCGGTTCGCCCCTCATGTGCCCAACTCTTGGAGACACCGATGACCTCTATCAACCGACGCACCCTTCTCAAAACCGCTGGCAGCGTGGCCGGCATGGCCGCCGCTTCCAGCGTGATCGGCACCCCCCTAATCGCGCAATCGCGCAGCCTGAAGATCGGGTCCTATGGCGGCTATTTCGAAGACAGCTTCAAGGAATACGTATATCCGGCCTTCACCGAAGCGACCGGGATCGCGGTGGAAAGCGTGACCCAGCCCAATTCGACCGACTGGCTGGTGACGATGAGCCAGGCGACGGCGGCGGGCAACGTACCGGCCGATGTTTCGCTTTACGCCCGCGACACCATGATCAAGGCCTCGCGCATCGGCGGGCTTCTGGCGCCGCTCGACCTGACGAAGATGCCGGCGACCTCGAATCTCGATGGCTATTTCATCTTCGAAGACACCACCGGCGCGATCGGTGTCGGCGCGATGTCCTGGTTCACCGCCATGGTGATCAACCCCAACGAAGTGGAAGCGCCCGCAAGCTGGGCCGAATTCTGGGACAGCTCGAAATTCGAAGCCAGCCTGGGGCTTTCGAAGAACTTCAACTCGCAATTCCTCGATATCGTTGCGGCAACCTTCTTCGAGGGGGCCGAAACCTTCTCGACCAAGGACGGTATCGTGGCGCTGGTCGAAAAGGCGGCCGAGATCAAACCCAACGTCGCCCTGTGGTGGTCGGCCGAAAGCCAGATGGAACAGTCGATGAAGAACGGCGACGTGATCGGCGGGCAGTATTACCTCGACGTGGCCAACCTGATGGCGCTGGACGGGTTCCCGATCAAGCCGATCTTCCCGAAGGAAGGCAACCCGCAGGACTACGGATCGTGGTGCCTGTCGGCGATTTCGGAAAAGGCCGACGAAGCGGCCGAGTTCATGAACTTCGCCTCCGATCCGGCCACCCAGGCTTTGATGTCGCGGATGATCGGCACCGCGCCGCTGGTCGATCAGTCCAAGACCGACCTGACCGACGAGGAATTCGCGATGGTGTCGGGCGCGCCCTCGATCAAGCCCGCCTACGAGGCCTATCTCGACAACGAGACCTTCATCAAGGAAACCTGGGAAAAAATGCTCGCAGGGGCCTGAGCCATGAATGGCCTGCAACTGTCCGGCATTTACAAGGATTTCGGCAGCGTTCGCGCTGTCGAAAACGTCAATCTGGATTTCGCCGAAGGGGAATTGACCGCGCTTCTGGGTCCGTCGGGTTGTGGCAAGACCACGCTTCTGCGGATGATTGCCGGGCTCGAGATGCCTAGCGGCGGGTCGATCAACCTGGGCGGCAACAACATCACCGGGCTGGCGGCGCATAAGCGCCGTTTCGGCATGGTGTTCCAGAATTTCGCGCTGTTCCCGCATCTGACCGTGCGCGAAAACGTGGTCTATTCGCTGGTGATCTCGGGCACCTCGAAATCGGATGCGATCGCAACCGGCGAACGGTTGCTGGACCTGGTGCAGCTGAGCGGCTACGGCGACCGCCGCATCGGCGAACTGTCCGGCGGCCAGCGCCAGCGCGTCGCCATCGCCCGCGCCTTGGCGCAGGAACCCGAGGTGTTCCTTCTGGACGAACCGATGTCGGCGCTCGACGCCAAGCTGCGCGAAGACATGCAGGTCGAACTGCGGCTGTTGCAGCAGCGGCTGGGCATCACCACCATCGTCGTGACCCATGACCAGCGCGAGGCGATGACCATGGCCGACAAGATCGTGGTCATGAGCCAGGGCCGCGTCGAACAGGTCGGGTCACCACAGGAGATTTATCACCAGCCGGAAAACGCCTTCGTCGCCGATTTCATCGGCAAGGCGAATTTCTTCGACGGCGTGGTCGAAGGCGGCAAGATCCGCGTCGGTGATGCATTGCTGGAACTGAAGACACCGGCCGGGTTCCTCGGCGGGTCGCCGGTGAAAATCGCTTGCCGCCCGGAAACGCCCTACTTGGATACTGAGGGCGTCGCGGGCAGCCGGCTGAAGGCCAAGGTTACCTTCGTGCGCGACGTGGGGCCGGTGCGCGATATCCATCTGGAAACCGAGATCGGGCCGATGGTCGTCGAATATGCGCGCGGCGAAACCGACCGCAGCTTCAGCATCGGGCAGGACACCACCGTCACGCTGCCGGTCGAGGGGCTGCACGTTTTCCCACGCACCGGGCAGGAAGCGGCATGAGCGTGGTCAGCGAACCCAGCAGCGCCGTCCCCCAGATGGCCGCCGCCGCTGCCGCGAAACGCCTGCCGCTGGCGCGGATCGGCATCTGGGCGGTGACTTTGTTCCTGTGCCTGACGCCGTTCCTTCTGGTGATCGCCATTTCCTTCGGTCAGAAAATCGAAGGGGCGAGCTGGGAATGGGCGTTTTCCTTCGCCAACTATCAACGGGTTTTCGTCGGCGCCAACTGGCCCGAGGAATTCACCGCGCTCTACCTGCAGAAGCTTTATTATTCGCTTTATTACGCGGTGATCGCCTCGGTCCTGGCGGTGATCACGGCCTTTCCTTTCACCTACCTGATGACGGGCCTGTCGAAACGGGCGCAAAGCGCCTGGCTGGTCTTCATCCTGTCGAGCCTGTCGCTGTCCGAGGTCTTCATCGTGATGGGCTGGGACGTGTTGCTGTCGAACCGGTCGGGCCTGCCGATGGTGTTCAAGGCGACCGGCCTGACCCAGTGGCTGAAGGATGTGGGGTGGTTCGAGACCCTGCGCGACTGGGGGTTGGCCAACCCGCGCGACGTGAAATTCAAGACCTCCGTCTTCGCCACCGTTCTGACCATGGCCTATCTGGTCTGGCCCTATGCGGTGATCCTGCTTTACCCGCCGCTGTCGCGGCTCGACCGGTCGATGACCGAGGCTGCCCGCACCATGGGGGCGGGGCCGTGGACGGTGATGCGCACGGTTGTCCTGCCCGCGGTGCGGCTGCCGCTGATGGGATCGGTATTGCTTCTGTTCGTGTTCCTGCTGGGCGTCTACGTGGCGGTCACGGTCTTTGCGGAACCGGCGAAACAGACCATGGCTGTGTCGGTCTATGAGGCGGTGCGGGGCAACACGCTGAACGCGCCCTTCGGGTCGGCGCAGGCGGTGATCCTGCTACTGACGGCAGGGCTGTTCCTGGCGCTTGGCCAGTGGCTGACCCGGAGGAATGCATCATGATCCTGCGCAGCCTTGGCAATCTGTTCATGGCGCTGTCGGCGGTGATGCTGGCCCTGCCCATCGTGGTGGTCTGCGGCGCGGCGCTGAATTCGGGGCGTTCGATGTTCTTTCCGCCGCGCGACCCGACGCTGGTGCGGTTCCACGAATTCTTCGTCTCCGAACCGGTCTGGGTGGAGGCGCTGACCAATTCGATGATCATCGCCTTCGGCAGCGCCGCCTTGGCGGTGCTGATCGCCTGGCCGGTGGCCTACGGGCTGTGGGCGCGGGGCGACAAGGCATCGAAATTCCTGGCCGGCCTCGGATCGATGCCCTTTGCCCTGCCGCCCATCGTTTTCGGCGTGGGCTTGGGGTTCCTGTGGACCTTCCTCGGCGTGTTGGGGTCGATCTGGGCCGGGGTGGTCAGTCACGCGGCGCTGTTCCTGGCGCTGCCGATCGTGACGATTTCGATCGGGCTGCAGTCTATCGAGAAATCGCACCTGGATGCCGCCGCCACCATGGGGGCCACCCGCGCGGTCGCCTTCCGCACCGTGATCCTGCCGCAGACGATCCCCTACACGGTGTCGGGGTTCTTCTTCGCGCTGGTGCTCAGCTTCAACGAATTCATCGTGATGTTCTTCGTCTCGGCCTCGTCCTATTCGACCGTCACGCTGCAAATCTTCAATTCGCTGCGCAACGGCTACACGCCGACGATGGCGGTGGCCGCGATCACCTTCATCTTCGTGTCCGTCGTGGTGTTTTCCGCGGTCGCCCGCTGGGGCGACCTGCCCCGCCTGATGGGCGCCGAACCCACCAAGTCCTGAACAGGAGACATGCCATGCCCCGCCAGCCCACCCTCGTCGGTCAACCGGTCCTGATCGTGGTCGATATCCAGAAGGGCGCCTTTCTGGATCGTTCCAACGCCGGCATCCCGACCATGCCCGATTACTACGACAACATGGCGCGCGCGCGCCGGGTGGTCGACGCCGCCCATGCCGCCGGTATCCCGGTGATCTTCTTCCAGGAAACCCACCGCCGCGACATGGTAGATTACGGCCGCGAACTGGACGGGTCCGAGGGCATCCATTGCATGGATGGCGAACCTGGCACGCCGGTCGCGGCCGAGGAAATGGATATGCGGCCCAGCGATTATTTCATCCAGAAACGGCGCTATTCCTGCTTCTTCGGGACCGAGCTGGAAATCCTGCTGAAGGGGCTGAAGGCCGAAACCCTGATCCTGGTGGGCGGCATGACCGATGTTTGCGTGCATTACACCTTTGTCGACGGCCACCAGCACGATTACTATTGCCGGGTGATTTCCGACAGCGTCGGCGGCACCTCGCCGCAGGCGCATCAGGCGTCGCTCAACGCGATGGAATACCTGCAGGAAGGTGCGGTGCAGACCACCGACGAAATCGTCGCCAAGCTGGCCGATTTCAACAAGGCCGCCGCGTGATCACCGAAGCCGACCTGCAGGCGCATTGGCGCCGCGACTGGATCAAGGCACCCGGGTTCGAGGATGCGACGACGCGAGTGCACTGGATGCAATGCGGCGCGCTTTATGCCGACCTGCGCATCCCGGCCGACCGGCCCGACCTGTCGGGGGCGGCGGCGCTGGCCGATCTCGACCCGCCCGCGCTGCGCGTCCTTATGCAGGCCGAGGGGTTCGCCGGGACGATCACGGTTGCTGACAGCATCTGCACCTGGGACCGGCTGATCAACTGGCACGGGGTGCCGGACGGGGTGGATTCGGGGCTCATGTTCTTCGATGACAAGGGCGGATTGATCGAAGACGGCGTCGATGCCGAGTATCGGGAACTGTGGCAGCGGATGCCGGATGCGCCGTCAGAGGCTTTCCGCGTCACCTGCGACGGGATGGAGGGCGTGCTTGTCTCCTCTGGCACCGGTTTCCTGTTCGGGCTGGGCGTGCCGGGCGCGCCGTCCACGAAACCGCTGATCGCGGCGCTGGAGGAGGGCAGGGTGCCCGCCGGGCTGACCGAACATTTCGGGACGGTCTATGCCCTCGGGCATTGGGACGGCGATGACGGCATTGCCGATCTTTGCACCAACCCGTTTCTGGAAACCCGACCGGTGTTGCGGCGGTCCGGTCAGGGGATCACGTTCGAAACCGTGGATTTCAACGGACAGGAAAACAGCTTTGCCCTGACCCTGTCCTGATCGGGTCAGGCGGCACCCCAAAGAGCCAGGTAGTGATCGATGATCTGGTGTAGCCGGTCCGGCCCAAACGCCGGATCATGGCCGCCATGCACGATTTTCACCGGCAGGTCGCGCAGCCGTTTCAACGTCGCGGTATAATCCGCCATGCTCATCCCCGCACCGGCAAAGATCAGCGGCCCGTCATAGATCGCGTCGGCCCCGAACAGGGTGCCGCTTTCTTCGTGCCACAATCCGATCTGACCGGGCGAGTGGCCGGGAAGGTGCAGCACCTCGGCCTGCCAGTCGCCAAGGTCGATCATGTCGCCGTCCTCGACCAGCCCGGTGGCCGGGGCGGGCGGGATCGCATAGGCGGACAGGTTGTAATCGGCCGACGGCACCGCATCGACCAGATAGTCCCACAAGGGATCGTAGCCGGATTCGGTGAACATCGCGGCCAGGGGCGCCGGGATGTCGGCGCTTTTCAGCGAATAGGGCGAAGGGGCGGCAAGCTCATCCGCTTCCGCCGGATGCACCAGGCGGGTCTCGAATTCATGCGCCGCGCCGATATGGTCGACATGGGTATGGGTCGACAGGCAGATCACCGGCTTGCCGGGATCGGGCCGGATCGCATCGACGACCGGGCGCAGCGGCGCGATGCCCATGCCGCTGTCGATCAGCAGGTCGGCGTCGCGGCCAAGCACCAGATGCATGTTGGCCGAAAAGATCGGATGCACATGCGGTTCGGTGATCAGCCAAAGCCGCGGATCAAGGGATTCGGTGCGATACCAGGGGTCAGCAACAGGAAGTGTCATGGGGGAAGCTTAGGACAGATGGGCCCTTTGGGGTGATTTTTCGCAAATAAATGCATCAAGGCGCGCTTGGATGATTAACAATTGATCACCTTCATCGGGGAGCTTTCCCTTTTTCAGCAAAATTGTGTCCGTAGCGAGGAAGCTTTGCCACGCTCATGAATGCAGGGTGTCTAGGGTTCCGCCCACCGATCGCAGGATCGGCAACGGGGACAGGTCCGAGAGATGCCGCCGGCGTGGCCAACTCCGCGCGGGTACACGGCGGGGGAAAATCCCGGGAGATTACTGCGTCGGCTTGTCCGCGCTTAATCTATGCGAACCTCCAGCGGGCGAATGGCCGACATTGCTCAATGCCAAGACGGGGAGACTTTCTATGTTCTTAAGAAGCGTACTGGCGGCGTCGATGATGGCGGCCATGATCGGGGCGCCTTTGGCTGCCGAAGAAAAAACCGAATTCAAGGTCGCGTGGTCGATCTATGTCGGCTGGATGCCCTGGGGCTACCTGGAAGACAGCGGCATCATGGACAAATGGGCCGACAAATACGGCATCGATGTCGAGATCGTTCAGATCAACGACTATATCGAGTCGATCAACCAATATACCGCGGGCGCCTTCGACGGTGTGTCGGCGACCAACATGGATACGCTGTCGATCCCCTCGGGCGGCGGCGTCGATACCACGGCGCTGATCGTGGGCGACTTTTCCAACGGCAACGACGCGGTGATCCTGAAGGGCGAGGGCGATCTGAAAACGCTCGCCGGCAAGCCGGTGAACCTGGTCGAACTCAGCGTGTCGCATTACCTGCTGGCGCGGGGACTGGACAGCGTCGGCCTGAGCGAGGCCGACCTGAACGGCGTCATCAACACCTCGGACGCCGACATGATCGCCGCCTTCGCCACCCCGGATGTCGAAGCGGTGGTGACCTGGAACCCGCTGGTATCTTCGATCCTCGAAGATCCGAACGCGACCAAGATCTTCGACAGCTCGCAAATCCCGGGCGAAATCATCGACCTGATGGTGGTCAACACCGAAACGCTGAAGGACAACCCGGCCTTCGGCAAGGCGATGGCGGGGGCCTGGTACGAAGTGATGACGCTGATGTCGTCGGACACGCCCGAAGGCAAGGCCGCGCGCGAAGCGATGGCCGAGTCGTCGGGCACCGATCTGGCTGGCTACGACGCGCAGCTGGCATCGACCGCGATGTTCTATGATCCGGCCGAGGCGGTCAGCTTCACCCAAGGCGGCGAGCTGAAAACCACCATGACCAACGTGGCGCAGTTCCTGTTCGACAAGGGCATCCTGGGCGAAGGCGCCCCGTCGCCCGATTTCGTCGGCGTCGAATACCCCGACGGGTCGACCACCGGCGACGCGGGCAACGTGAAGTTCCGCTACGACACGACTTTCATGAAAATGGCCGCCGACGGCGCGCTTTGATGTGAAAGGGGGCCCGGCTGCCCTGCTGGCCGGGCCCGTTTGACCCGATGCGTCTGATCAACCGAAAACCGGGCAGGCCGTTTGCGCTGTTCCTTCTGATGGTGCCGTTCGTGCTGGCGCTGATCGCCTATTCCGTCGGGTCGGACATCCGGCTGGCGGAAAACCCGGCGGACAAGCTGTTGCCGGCACCGTCGAAGATCGCCGCGACCGCCGAGCGCCTGTTCACCGAACCCGACAAACGGTCGGGCCGCATCCTGCTGTGGCACGACACCGCGATCAGTCTGCAACGGCTGGGGCTGGGGGTGATGCTGTCGGCGCTGTCGGGGCTGATCTTCGGGTTGCTGATCGGGCTGCTGCCGCATCTTCGGGCGATGTTTTCCGGCTTCGTCGCGGTGATTTCGATGATCCCGCCGCTGGCGATCCTGCCGATCCTGTTCATCGTGTTCGGGCTGGGCGAGGTGTCCAAGGTGGTGCTGATCGTGATCGGCATCACGCCCTTCCTGATCCGCGACATGTCGCAGCGCACGCTGGAAATCCCGCGCGAAATGATCGTGAAGGCGGAAACGCTGGGCGCCTCGACCGCCACCATCGCGCTGCGCGTGGCGCTGCCGCAGGTTCTGCCGCGGCTGATCCAGTCGGTGCGGCTGTCGCTGGGCCCGGCATGGCTGTTCCTGATCGCGGCCGAAGCGATCGCATCGGACCTTGGCCTTGGTTACCGCATCTTCATCGTGCGCCGTTACCTAGCGATGGACGTGATCCTGACCTACGTTTTGTGGATCACCCTGCTGGCTTTCACCCTCGACTGGCTGCTAAAGAAACTGTCGCAAAAACTGTTCCCGTGGACGGAGGCATCGCTATGAGCTTCGTATCCGTCCGCGACGTGTTCCAGTTCTATGACGGCCGCCCGATCCTCGAACGGGTCAACCTGGAGGTCGAAGAGGGCGAATTCATTTCCATCGTCGGCGCCTCGGGCTGCGGCAAATCCACCTTCCTGCGGATGCTGCTGGCGCAGGAAACGCCGACCCGCGGTTCGATCACTGTCGATGGCAACCCGCCTGCTGTCGAACCGGGGCTGGAACGCGGCGTGGTGTTCCAGCGCTATTCGACCTTCCCGCACCTGAACGTGCGCGACAACATCGTCGCGGGTGAAAGCTTCCGCCGCCCGTGGGGGCGGTTCTGGGGGGCGGAGAAAAAGGCCGCCCGCGACCGCGCCGACGAAACGCTGGCCCGGATCGGGCTGGATCACGTCGCCGATAATTACCCCGCCACCCTGTCGGGCGGGATGCAGCAGCGGCTGGCCATCGGGCAGGCGCTCGTCGCCCGCCCGCGCATCCTGCTGCTCGACGAACCTTTCGGCGCGCTCGACCCCGGCACGCGGCTGTCGATGCACGATTTCCTGTCCGAGCTGCGCGATGAGACCGGCATGACCGTGTTCATGGTCACCCACGACCTGGAAGAAGGGTTCAAGCTGGGCGACCGGGTCATCGTCTTCGACAAGCCCCGCTGGGACCCGCACGACCCAAGCGCCTATGGCGCCACCATCACTTACGATTTCGACGCCAGGAATGGCGGCTTTCCTTACCAGACCATAAAGGAGGAGACACATGTTCTTCGACCCAACTGAGCGGCGACGCTCGCACCATCCGGCGGATCAGCGCCGCGAGGAGAAGCGGTTTCACCATCCCGACCTGACCAAGCTGGCAGGCTGGAGGGCGATGCAGATTGAAGGCGACCTGCCCGAAGACCGTCTGAACGAGGAACGCCGCTGGGCGCTGCGCATGGGCCTGACCGGCGCCGACACCATCGAGGACAAATCGATCCCGACCTTCGCGCGGGGCGAACTGCCGCATTTCGCCGGTATCAACACCTTCCTCAAAGCGCCCTATGCCGAGGATGTGCTGGAAGTCGCCAATTACGACGCCACCGTGCTGGGCATCCCGTTCGACGGCGGCACCACCTATCGCCCCGGCACCCGGTTCGGGCCGCAGGGGGTGCGCAAGATCTCGGCGCTCTACACGCCCTACAACTACGAAATCGGCGTCGACCTGCGCGAACAGATGACGCTGTGTGATGCGGGCGACGTGTTCACCATCCCGGCCAATATCGAAAAGAGCTTCGACCAGATCAGCCGCGCCGTGTCGCACGTGTTCAGCTCGGGATCGCTGCCGATCATGATCGGGGGCGACCATTCGATCGGCTTCCCCTGTGTGCGCGGCATCGCCGAATGCACCAGCAAGAAGATCGGCATCGTTCACTTCGACCGCCACGCTGACATCCAGGAAAAGGACCTCGACGAGCGGATGCACACCACGCCGTGGTTCCACGCCACCAACATGCCCAACGTGCCGGCCAAGAACCTGGTCCAGATCGGTATCGGCGGCTGGCAGGTGCCGCGCGAGGCGGTGAAGGTCGCCCGCGAACGCCAGACCAACATCATCACCATGGGCGACATGGAAAAGATGGGCGTCGACAAGACCATCGAGATGGCGCTGGAAATGGCCTGGGACGGGGTCGACATGGTCTACATGTCCTTCGACATCGACAGCATCGATTGCGGCTTCGTGCCCGGCACCGGCTGGCCCGAACCGGGCGGCTTCCTGCCGCGCGAGGCGCTGGCGCTGGCATCGGGGATCGCCGCCGAGGGCATCTGCGGCATGGAACTCGTGGAAGTTTCGCCGCCCTACGACACCTCGGACATCACCGCGCTGATGGGCACCCGGGTCATCGTCGACGTGCTGGGCGCGCTGGTGTCGAACGGCAAGATGGGGGCGCACAAGAAGTTCATCGACAAGCCGGTTTCGATTCCGCATGGCGAATTCGAAGGCAAGAGGTGGTCCAATGCCACATGATCACGGGCCGCACGGCCATCATCATCACCACCACCATCACGATCACCACGATCATCACCACCACGACCATGCCCCGCACGGGGCAGGTCACAATCATTCCCATTCCGACCACCTGCATTCCCACATGCACGGCGAAGACCAGGCGGCGGACCTTCAGGTCCTCGCCACGCAGTTCATCGACGGGTTCCTGCAGGCCAAGGACAAGACCACCTATCTCAAGCTCGCCGGGGTTCCGTTTGAACGCCCCGGCGCGGGTGGCGCCAAGGTGCTGAAGCTGGTGGATGTGGAGCTCAAGACCGACTGGCAGGTGGGCACCGCCTCGCCGTCCTTCGGATCGCGGGAACTTTCCTATCTGCCCTACCCGGGCGAGATGGTGCGCGAACGCACCAACATGGCGCTGATCTACGTGTCGATGGATGAAAAATCGACGCTCGATATCCGCGACTTCCTCCTGTCACGTAAAAAGGAAATGGATCAATGACAAAACTTCTGCTGGCCGCATTCGCTGTTATTCCGGCGGCCGCCTCGGCGCATGAGGTGGCCCATCAGGTCGGTCATCTGCACCCGCATGGCGCGACCTACGCTATCGCGGCCGCGATTGCGGCGGTGGTCGTGTGGGGCGTGCTTCGGAGCAGGTAGGTCCGGGTATTCCAGACCGATCAGGACACGATACTAGATGGGGCGCGCGTCGAGTTCCGCGCGCCCCACTGGTGCGGAGGGAAAGTGTTGCCCCTGCGGTTGGTGCGCGGCAGGATCGATGGACCGCCCGGCAACGACCGGTCCGGCGAACGGCCGCGACCAAATCCAATTCTTCCGAAAATATGAGACCTTGCGAAGCGCCGTCCGGCGCTTTCTTTGCGTTTGGACAGGGCGTACCGGCCGCCGGACGATTCTCGTTATACAGGTGTCGCTAAGGGCTTCGCTAGACCGGCGCTCTGGCTTATGGTCGCGCCGGATTGTGCAAAAGGGAATTTTCATGTCTCAGCCAATGATGGCGGCGGGCTTCGTGACAGCCCTGCTTGACTACGTGTCCGACAGGGGCGCGTCGCGCGAACAGCTTCTGACTGCCTGCGGCCTGAAGGCCGAAGACCTTTCGGATCAGGACAACCGGGTGCCGGTCACTGCCTACCAGGCGCTGATTGGGGCTGCGATCGAGGCGACGGGCGATACCGCGATCCTGCTGCGCCACACGTTGGAATCGCGGCTGGAAACGATGTCGGTGGTCGGCCAGATCGTGCATTCCTCCGCGTCGCTGGCGCATTCGATCCAGCAGCTCAACCGCTACCTGCACCTGATGGCCGAAAATGAGGGGCTGACCGGGCAGGACCGGTTCGAACTGCTGGAAGCGGTGGGCGAGGTCTGGATCGTCGATCATCTGCCGGTCTTCGGGCCGGATTATATCGGGCTCGAGGCGTCCTTCGCGCGGTTCATCAGCGAATTTCGCCGCTCCTTCCCCGATCAGACCTTTGCGCTGGAAATGGATGTGACCTATCCGCCGCCGCCGCATGTGGCGGAATATCCCGATCTGTTCCAGGTACCGGTGCGTTTCGGCACGACCCGCAATGCGCTGCGGATCGATCCGGTCTGGATCAGCGAAGACACCGAGTTCGAACCGGGCAATGCCTATGCCTTCGGCGTGTTCACCCGCCATGCCGATGCGCTTCTGGCGGAACTCGGCCGCTCCGACACGATCCGGGCCCGGATTGAGGCGCAGATCCTGCCCGATCTGCATGCAGGGTCGCTTTCGATGGACAAGGTTGCCCGCGCCTTGGGCATGAGCCGCCAGACGCTTTATCGGCGGCTCAAGGAAGAAGGCGTGACCTTCGCCGAGATTCATGACGATTTGCGCCACCGGATGGCCCGCGACTACCTGACGGCGCGCAAGGTCTCGGTCAACGAGACCGCCTATCTTCTGGGTTTCTCCGAAGCCTCTTCCTTCGTCCGGGCGTTCCGGCGCTGGACCGGTCAAAGCCCGACGGCGTTTCGCGACAGGGCGGCGTGAGCGCGTAAGCCCTGTCTTTGGCACCAGAGGTCAAGACTGTGATACCTGCGGTCATGCCGGTCGGCGGCGCGACCGTCTATGTCCCGTGCAACACAATGGATGCATGAGGACATGACAATGAAAGCCCGAATTTTTGGAGTACTGAGCGCAGGCGCTCTGCTGGCGGCCTGTTCCGACACTGGCGCGGGCTACACGCCGGTACTGGACGGCGCGCCGACCGCCGCCTTCCAGAGCGATTTGAGCTCCTGCCAGACGCTGGCCCGCGACCAGCGCCAGTTCGATCAGGAAACCGCCGGGGCCGCCATTCTGGGCGCCGGGGCCGGGGCGCTTCTGGGCGCGGCGGATGACGATGGCTCGGCGCTTGGCGGCGCGATCGCCGGGGTACTGGCGGGCGGCGTGGCCGGCGCCACCAACGCGGCGGACCGGCGCAAGGCCATCGTCATCGAATGCCTGCGCGGCCGCGGTCACCACGTGGTCGGCTGAGCGCGGATAGGACCGGAGATACCTTGATGCCGAACCCCGCGATCCGCTGCCGTTGCCGCTTCGAGGCGCTCCATGTCCTGCTGACCGGGACCCAGAGCACATGTTCTGGGGCCCGGGCGGGCATGAGCCTGACCGCCGTTGCCGTCTTGATCCTGTCGGGTGATCCCAAGTGAAAGGGACAGCTATGCAGATCGTTCTGATCGCCGGCGCCACCGGTTACCTGGGCCGTTATCTTTGCGCCGAATATCAGCGGCGCGGCTGGCACGTCACCGCCTTGGTTCGCAATGGCTCACGGGCGGCCGGGCTGGCCGCCGATACGCTTGTCGAGGCGGAGGCGACCTGTGCCGAACAGCTTGCCGGGATCATGGAAGGGGTCGATCTGGTGGTGTCGGCGCTTGGGATCACCCGGCAGGCCGACGGGTTGAGCTACCGCGACGTCGACTACCATGCGAACCTGAACCTGTTGCGCGAAGCCGAATGCGCCAATGTCGCGCGCTTTGCCTATGTGCACGTTCTCAACGCCGACCGGATGCGCCCTGTGCCGCTGGTTGCCGCCAAGGCCGATTTCGTCGATGCGCTGCAAGCATCGCCCATCGCCGAAACGGTGATCGCCCCGACGGGGTATTTTTCCGATATGGGGGATTTCCTGTCGATGGCGAAATCCGGGCGTGTCTGGCTGTTCGGCGCGGGCGATCACCGGATCAACCCGATCCACGGTGCCGATCTGGCCGCCGTCACCGCCCAGGCGACCGATGCCGGCACCGCGTGGCTGGACGTGGGCGGGCCGCAGCTGTTCACCCATGACGAAATCGCCCGCCTTGCCTTTGCCGCGCTGGAGCGCCCCGCGCGCCTGACCCATCTGCCCGACGGATTGCGCAGGCTTGCCCTGCGGCTGCTGCCCTGGCTGACCCCGAGGCGCATTCACGGCCCGGCGCAATTCTTCCTGAGCGCGATGGCGATGGACATGGTCGGCGAACGCCGCGGCACCCGCCACCTGGCCGATTATTTCGCCGAGCAGGTCAAGACCGGCTGACGCCGGCCGAAACGGAGCTCCTAGATGACACTCTCACGAAGCGGCGGGGTCGCCGCGCTGACCTGTGCCGCGACCTATGTGATGGGCTTTGCCCTGCTTCTCACCCTGCTGGCCCCGCTTGGCTACGGCACGGATCGGATCGATGCCGCCGCGGTGGCCGCTTTCATTCATGCCAAACCCGCTGTGATGATCGTGTGGAACACGATGATCTATATCTTCAATGCGCTGGCGTTGATCGTGTTGGTGGTGGCGTTGAGCATGCGTCTGCGGCCCCTGCTGCCGGGCTGGAGCGCGGTGGCGCAGGCCATCGGCCTGATCTGGGGCGGGCTCGTTCTCGCTGCGGGGATGGTCGCGAATGTAGCGGTGGAACGCGCGGCCCATCTCTATGCCGACGATCCTGTCGCTGCGGCCAGTCTGTGGTCGGTCCTGCATGCGGTCGAGCTTGGCCTTGGTGGCGGCAACGAAATCGCCGGCGGGGCCTGGATCGCCTGTATCAGCCTGTCCGCCGGTTTCGCTTCCGTGATCGCCCGCCCTCTGGCTGCGTTAGGTCTGCTGACCGGGATCGCGGGGCTCGCCACGCTGGTCCCGCCGGTCGGGGATGCGGCCGGTGCGCTGTTCGGACTGGGCGCGATCCTCTGGTTCGGGGCGATCGGCGTCTCTTTGATCCGGGTCCCGGCATCTGCCAGCTGACCGATACGGTCCGCGCATGGGCCGCCGCCCCTCTGGGACGGGACGACAGGGAGTTGAGTGCAAAAGCCGGGTTTAAGGCGCTGACGAACGGTAAGCGCCCGGCGTTTGGCCCGACCAGCGCTTGAAGGCCCGGGTAAAGGCGCTCTGTTCGGAAAAGCCGGTGAGAAAGGCGATCTCGGACAGCGAATAGCGCGTTTCCGAGACGAGCTGCTGCGCCAGTTGACGCCGGGCGTCGTTCACCAGCTCCTGATAGGTCTTGCCCTGGTCCGACAAGCGCCGTTGCAGGGTGCGGGGCCCCATCGCCAGCGCCGCCGCGACCTCGGACAGTTGCGGTACGCCGCCGCTCAGGAGCTTGGTGATTTCCTCCACCACCTGCGCCTCCAGCACAGGTTCCGCCTCCCCGGTTGCGGGCAGGGTGGTTTCGAGATGGTCGTTGAAGAATTTCCAGATCGCCGGGTCGCCGACGGATGTGGCGCGGTCGACGTCCTCAAGCGCGAATTGCATGCCGTCGATCTCGGCCCCGAAGACGGGTTCGATCCCGAAATGCTCCGCCAGCGCCTCGGTCGAGCCGCCGCGCTCATGCGCGAATTGTACTCTGAGCGGGGTCAGCCCCTGCATCGTGTTCTCGCGGCTGAGCGTCAGCGTGGTCGCCATCGCCGCTTCGTTCGCCAGCTGCGCGCCCAGCCGGTCCGAGCAGGGCTTTTCGTGGGTCCAGCAGAAGATCCCGTCACGATCGACATAGCTGAACGTCGACACCTGGTTGTGAAGCCGCGTGTAGCGGCCAAGGCGCTGGAAGGCGTGGCGCAGCGTCGGGGCCGCCTTGAAGGCCAGGCCGAAGGCGCCGAAGTCTTCGCATCGCATCCCCGCGCAGACCCGCATGTGGAACCGCAAGTCGGGCCATTCGCTGTCGGCGATGGTTTCCAGCAGGGTATGGTAATCGCCCGCAGACACCATGTCCGCCGGGTTCTCGGGCTGATCCGGGTCCAGGCCGACGATGCTGTACAGCCGCGCGGTATCCTTGACCTTCACGGCCTCCTTGATCTGCTTTCTGGCGTAGAGTGCCGAAATCACCTCTCCATCCCTCCGCGGCCGGACCTCAATCACGGTTCCGTGATGATTACTCACACGCTTTGACGCGCCGGGTCAATGCTTTGACACGACCGGTCAATACCCGGTGAGCGCTGCTCGACTAATCAGACGGCGTTCAGGGCCAAAGGCGCATGAAACCGCAGTCAGCGGACGGCAAGCCCAGCCATGAACAGCCCCGCATCGCGCTCGGTGAGCGCCGAACTATCCGAGTGAGGAAATGAGATGAACAAATCCGTCAAGAACCTGGGCCTGACCCTGATCACGGCCCTGCTGGGCGCAGGCGCAACCGTCACCGCGGGCGCCATGATTGTCGGGCTGGGCAGCGGCTCGGCCTCGGCGTTGGGCGTGAAGGCGCCTGCCGCCAAGGTTCCGGGCGCCTGCGCGATTTCCCTGTCCTGAAACGGCGCCGCGGGCGCCATCGGGGATACCTGCGACATGTGATCCGGACGGTTGGCGTCGCTCTTGTGCCAAACCGTCCCGCGGCCGGACCTGCCTCCCTGTTCCCCATTCGGAGACTCTGGTCGCCTTGCCCGATTCCGGCACTGTCCCGACCGGGATCGGGCACCCGTTTCCATCTACCGGATTTACGGCAGCTTTCCGCCGCGGGCAGACCCCAGCCATCGGCAACAAACCAAGGACCCGGACCATGACGACCAGGATCGCCTTCTTCCTCCTCTCCAGTCTCATCGTCCTCCTCGCAGCGCCGAGCTTCGCCGAGAACGAATACGATGCCGCGACCGGCGTCCCGCTCGACGGCGCATCCGCCGATTTGCACGGCGTGTCTTCGCCTGTCGCTCTGCTGCTCTCTCTTGACCGCGGTGGCGTCAATGAAGGAGACAGGGGCAGGCTGCGCGATTTGCGGTGGCGACAGACGGGGGAGGTCGGGGCGTGGAGAAGACAACGGCAGCGGACGCCGAACACCTTCAGCGTATGGCGCGCTGGCGCCACATCCTGCCGGTGGTTCTTGGCCTTGGGCTTTTCGCGCTTGGTGTCTTCGCGCTCTATCACCTGCTGAAACCGGTCA
This sequence comes from Thalassovita mangrovi, assembly GCF_009857745.1. GTDB lineage: Bacteria > Pseudomonadota > Alphaproteobacteria > Rhodobacterales > Rhodobacteraceae > Thalassobius > Thalassobius mangrovi. The sequence goes on along the minus strand of NZ_WWEN01000005.1, from coordinate 230,740 downwards.
AGGCGGCGGATGTGGTCGCGCAGGTCCGCGCCACCCCCTGGGGGGCGCTTCTATCGGCTTTCGCCGCGACCGCGGCGGCGTATGGCGCGCTGATCGGCTATGACTGGTCGGCGATGCGTTACCTGGGCAAGCAGGTGCCGCTGCGCGTCGTCGCGGTGGGCGGGTTCCTGGGCTACAGTTTCGGCAACACGATCGGCATCAGCGTCGTTTCGGGCGGGGCGGTGCGCTATCGCATCTATTCCGCCTTCGGGCTGAACGCCTTCGAGGTGGCCAGCGTGTCGACCTTCGTGGCGCTGGCCTTCGGGGTCGGCATCACCGTGATCGGGCTGGCGGCGCTGGCGCTTCACCCTTACGCGCTCGAAGGCATCCTGCCGGTCATGCCCGAAACCATCCGGCCCTGGGCGGCGATCGGCGCGCTTGGCCTGCTGGCATTGCTGAGCTGGCTGTCGGTGACCGGCAGGACCCTGCGCATCCGCAGTGCCGAGATTTCCGCGCCGAGCCCGGGCATCCTGTTCGGGCAGCTTGGTTTCACCCTGGCCGATACCGCGATGGCGGCGCTGACGCTTTACGTCCTGTTGCCCGCAGGCGCGCCGGATTTCCTGACCTTTCTCGCGGTCTTCGCGGGGGCGTCGATGGCGGGGGTGCTCAGCCACGTGCCGGGCGGGGTCGGCGTGTTCGAAGCCGTCATCATCGCGGCGATGCCGGCGGGTGTGCCGCTCGATCAGGTGGCCGCGGCGCTGCTGCTGTTCCGGATCATCTATTACCTGGTGCCCTTCGCGCTGGCGCTGGCCTATGTCGCGCTGAACGAAGCGCGACTGGCGGGCGGTATGGTGACCCGGCTGCTGGGCGACGTGCCAGACCAGCTGCGCCCGGTACTGATCTCGGCCACCTCGGCCGCGCCCGCGCTGGCCGGGGTGACCGCCTTTGCCATCGGGGTCTATCTGTTCCTGATCGCGCTGATGCCCTCGGTCCGCCCAAACGAGGTCGATCCGCAGGACCTTCTGGCCGCGATCCTGTTCGAGGGCGGGGCGCTTTTATCGGCGGTGCTGGGGGCGTTGCTGCTGATCCTCAGCCAAGGGCTCGCGCGGCGCATCTCGGGCGCGTTCTGGCTGACCGGGGCGGCGCTTATCGCCGGCGCGGTGGCGTCGCTGCTCAACCATCTCGACGTCGAAAGCGCGTTGCTGCTGGTTGGGGCGGCGGCGCTGCTGGGGCCGTTCCGGCGCGAATTCTACCGTTCGGCCCGGCTGACCCGCGTGGCGCTCAGCCCCGGCTGGCTGATCCTGGTGACGGCGATCGTGCTGAGCGCTGCCGCCTTTTTCTTCTTCATGCACGAGGCGACGCCCTATTCGGCCAGCCTGTGGACCGAGTTTTCCAGCACCGCCAACACGCCGCGGGCGCTGCGCGCCGGGCTGGCGGGATCGTCGCTGTTGCTGATCGCGACGGTGTGGTTCGCGGTGCAGCCCGCACGCACCCATACAAGGCTGCCCGACCCCGACGCCCTGGGCAAGGCAAGGGCGGTCATCGAGGGGCAGAACCCGCCCGAGGCCTGCCTGGCGCTGTCCGGCGACAAGGCGCTGTTTTTCGGCGATGGCGGGGATGCCTTCCTGGCATATGCCGTGCAGGGCAAGAGCTGGGTCGCCTATGCCGATCCGGTGGGGCCCGAGGCGGCGATCGGTCCGCTGGCCTGGGCGTTCTGGGAAGAAGCCTATGACAACGCCGCGCACCCGGTGCTTTACGAGGTCAGCGGGCGCTACCTGCCGCTGTGGATCGAGATGGGATTTTCGCTGCAGAAGATCGGCGAGGAGGCGGTGGTGCCCCTGCCGGAGTTTTCGCTGTCCGGCAGCAAGTTCAAGAAGATGCGCGCGGCCCATAACAAGGCGCTGAAGGAGGGGCTGGAATTTTCCGTGACCCTACCGCCGCACGCGCCTGCGCTGATCGACGATCTCAGGGCAATTTCCGATTCCTGGATGGGCGACAAGGTCGGCCGGGAAAAGGGGTTTTCCGTCGGCCGTTTCGATGTCGACTACCTGCAGAATTTTCCCATCGCCCTGGTCCGGCGCGAGGGCCGGACGCTGGCCTTCGCCAATATCCTGGCCCCCGGCGACGGGTCGCGGGTCGCGGTGGACCTGATGCGCTATCTGCCCGAGGAGGCCAGCGGCATGATGGAATTCCTGTTCATCGAGGCGATGACCCATTTCCGCGATGCGGGGGCACAGGAATTCAGCCTCGGCATGGCGCCGCTTGCCGGGCTCGAGGCGCGCAAGGGCGCGCGGCTGTGGAACCGGTTCGGGGCGATCCTGTTCCGCCACGGCGGGGCGTTCTACAATTTCGAGGGGCTGCGCGGCTTCAAGCAGAAATTCCAACCCGAATGGCGCCCGCGCTATGTCGCCGTGCCGCCCGGGGTGACGCCGCTTGCCGCGCTGAAGGACGTGGCGCTGCTGATCGCGGGCGGCGCGCGCGGGCTGATCGGGAAATGAACCGTCAGCAGCACCTGCCGCCGCGCCTGCGGTTTCCCGTCATCCCTTGACGCAGACCAGCGGTGCCAGCCGCGCCACCCGGCGGGCCAATCCCGCCCGTTCGGCGCTTTCCACCACCCGGGTCACGTTCTTGTAGGCGCCGGGCGCTTCTTCGGCGATGCCCCGGCGTGAGGGGCTGGTGACGATGATGCCGCGCGCGGCAAGTTCGTCCTGGACGCCGCGGCCGGTCCATGTCCGCGCGGCCTGGTGGCGGCTCATCGCGCGGCCCGCACCGTGACAGGCGGAACTCAGCGCCGCCGCCTCGGACCTTTCATCGCCCGCCAGGACCCAGGATTCGGTGCCCATGCTGCCGCCGATCAGCACCGGCTGGCCCACCTTGTTCAACGGCGGGGGCATATTGCCCATGCCCGGCCCGAAGGAGCGCGTCGCGCCCTTGCGATGCACGAACAACCGCTTTTGCTCACCGTCGATCTCGTGCAGCTCTTCCTTGCAGGTGTTGTGCGACACGTCGTAGAGCAGCGGCGCCTGGCAGCCGGGAAAGAACCGTTCCAGCACGCCGCGCGCCAGATGGGTCAGGATCTGCCGGTTGGCCAGCGCGCAGTTGATCCCTGCCCGCATCACGCCCAGGTAGCGCTGCCCCAGTTCCGAATTGATCGGCGCGCAGGCCAGTTCGCGGTCGGGCAGGATGATGCCATAGCCCGGCGCGGCCAGGGCCATTTCTCGCAGGTATTCGGTGCCGATCTGATGGCCCAGCCCGCGCGATCCGCAATGGATCGTGACCACCGCCTGACCGGGGCTCAGCCCATAGGCACGCACGGCGGCATCGTCGAAAATATCGGTGACTTCCTGCACTTCGAGATAGTGATTGCCCGATCCCAGCGTGCCCATCTCGTCGCGCTGGCGTCGCTTGGCCCTGGGCGACACCACCCCGGGCGTGGCGCCCGCCATTTGGCCCTGTTCCTCGATCCGCTCCAAGTCCTCGACCGTGCCGTAGCCTTCGGTCACCGCCCAGCGGGCACCGCCCGTCAGCATGTCGTCCATCCCGGCATCGTCCAGGTGGATGCGCCCGCGGCTGCCGACCCCGGCGGGGATCGAGCGCGACATTTCATGCGCGAAGTCCCGTTGCCGGCTGCGGATCTGGGCGGCGGTCAGATTAGTCGCCAGCATCCGCACGCCGCAGGATATGTCGAACCCCACGCCGCCGGCCGAAATCACCCCGCCCTGATCGGGATCGAAGGCCGCCACCCCGCCGATGGGGAACCCGTATCCCCAATGGGCATCGGGCATGGCATAGGCGGCGCGCACGATGCCGGGCAGGCAGGCCACGTTGGTGATCTGCTGGCGGACCTTTTCGTCCATCCCCCTGATCAGGTCCTCGTCGGCGATGATCACCGCCGACACACGCATGTCGCCGGTTGGCGGTATCTGCCATTCGTAAGGGGAAATCTGTTCCAGTGTCGTCGGGTCCACGGCGCCCCCCTTTCAGACATCCACCACGCATTGCGCCAGCCACAGCCCGTCGGGTCGCTGTTCGACGCGCAACTCGGTCAGCGTCGCGCCCTTGGGTTCGACCGAGGGTTCGTGCCGTTTCGGTTCGACCGGTTCGCCGCGCATCTCGCCGACCAGCGCCTCGCCCTCGATGCCGACGCGGAAATCGCTGAACAGCATCGAACGCGTCGCCATGGCGTAGATCACCTCGTTCAGCCAATCGAGCAGCAGGATCGACGGGTCGGCGGCGCGGCAGCTGACGGTGACGCTTTGCGCAGGGCGGATCGTGTCTAGCGGTGCGACGACCTCGGTCATCGCCCGTGCTGCATTTTCAAAGGCTTCGGCCATGTCGCGCCCGATTCCGCGCACGCCCACATCGCCCTGATGCGGGAAATGGCTCCAACCTGGTGGTCCGGTTTCACCTGCCATAACGGCGACCTCCTTGGCGGCGAGTTTTGCCAATGCTGCGCCTGGGCGCCTTGAGGTGAGTCAAAGTCAGGCACGGCGGGCTGTGCCTATGGTTTAAGGCAAGGAGGATCGGAGATGGACGATCAAGAGCTTCTGAAGGTCATCCAGGACGCGTTTGCGAACGACCCGCGCCTGGGACCGGATTTCCTGCCCGAAAGCATGGAGTTCGGATCGGACGGTGCGCTGATCGTCATGGCCGAGGTGGACAGCATCGCCGCCAAGAAACGCGCGCTGGAACTGGCCGTGGCGCCGGATCGGGTGCGCGCGGTGGTCGATAGGATACGGGTTGCGCCCGCCGCCTATATGAAGGACCGGGACATCTACAAGCACCTGCGCGAATTCTACTGCGAAGAACCGGCCTTCCGCGATTTCGCGATCTTCGAGGCCGGGCGCGGCGATGGGCCAGAGGCGCCGGTCTTCGCCCAGGTGTCCGGCCCGACGGACACCCCGCGCGGGCGGATCGATTTCGAAGTGCATGACGGCGTGGTGATCCTGAACGGCGCGGTGCCGGGGCTGGTGTCACAGCGGCTGGCGGGGGCGATGGCCTGGTGGGTGCCGGGGGTGCGCGACGTGGTCAACAGCCTGCAACCCGCCCCGCCCGAGGAAGACGCCCCGATCCGGATCGAGGAAGCGGTGCGGATCGTGCTGGACCGCGATCCTTACGTCGACGACACCCAGATCCGGGTCGGCGTGCGCGGCCGGGTGGTGCGGCTGACCGGCGCCGTGCGCAGCCCGGCCGAACGCCACATGGCCGAGGTGGACGCCTGGAGCATCCTGGGCGTCGACGAGGTGATCAACGACATTGCGGCCCCGGCCGAAAGCGAAACAGAAACGGAGTGACGGAATGGCAATCACGCATGACGAGGTGAAGCGCCTGTTCGGCGATATCAACGACCACATGATCGTCGAGATCGAAAACAGCGGCGCGACGATGGTGGAACTGGAAGAGGTGGCCGCCCATCTGGCGCAGGAAACCGACGTGATGGGCGAACTGGAACGTCCGCTGACCGGACGGGCGCTGCAGATCTACACCCTGCTGCGCCGCGCGGACGAGGCGTGGGAAGAAGACCGTTGAAGCGACAGCCCCCCGGTTGAGACCCGGATTGCTGTCCGGTTCCCGTTCCCATGGGCGCGTCGACGGTGGTCGGCAACGGCGGTTGCGAACCGCCGTGCCGCTTCGCGAGCTTAAGCCAGCAGGTCGTAGACGTGGCTGCCGATCTGCAGATTGATGCTGTCCTGGGCCGCGCCGTCGACCAGTGCCCACAGGATTTCCCCGGTGGGACGGTAGATGACAAATGCCTCCTGGACGCCGGCCTGTCCGCTGCCTGCGGTTTCTTCGAAATTGACCTGGAACTGATCGATGTGCGCTCCGTTCGGATCTGCTCCGGTATCATAAAACACCAGAACATCGCCTTCGGCAGCATCATAGTCCAGAATCCAGTCGCTTCCTTCGTTTTCTCTGCCTACGTAGCAGAAGCTGTCAGCGCCACTGCCACCCTCCAAGGTATCAGCTCCGCCACCGCCCCAGAGGGAATCGTCACCTGCTTCGCCGAGCAGTAAGTCGGACCCGTCGCCGCCGTAGAGGATATCGCCACCTTGCCCGCCATCTAGCGAGTCAGACCCGTGATTGCCGGCCATAGTGTCGTTGCCAGCTCCTCCTATCACTGTATCGCCACCTGTCCCGCCAAGAATTCTGTCGTTGCCAAGCCCGCCTGACACGTGGTCGCTGCCGTTGCCGCCTGCCACGATGTCGTTGCCACCGCCGCCGAACACGAAGTCATCGCCGCCCCCACCGGCCACCGTGTCGTTTCCGCCCCCGCCCTGAACGGTATCCATGCCGCCCCCGCCGTGAACGAAGTCAGAGCCGGCATTGCCGGCCAGCAGGTCCGAACCGGTCCCGCCGAAGGCGTTGTCGTTGCCATTGCCGCCGAACAGCAGGTTGTTGCCGCTGCCGCCAATCACGATGTCATTGCCGTCCCCGCCGTCCAGCGTGTCATTGCCGCTGCCGCCCTGCAGGGTATCGCCGGAATCCGATCCCTCAAGCTCCTGGGCCGGAGCGGCGACAACGTCAAAACTGCCAACGCTGGTCACGCTTTCATCGACCTGATGCCCGTCAGTATAAGACACCCGGACCGAAATCGCCGCATCCACGTCTTCCGCGGCCAGGGTATAGGTTTCATCGGTGGCGTCGGTAATGGCGACACCGTCGCGCAGCCACTGGTAGCTGTATTCACCCAATCCGTCCGCATCCGCCAGGGTGGAGGTATCCGCGCTGAGCGTCTCGCCGACTTCCGCGAAGGTGACGGCGGTAGGGGTGTCGTCCGAGGTCTCGCCCAATTCGAAAATCCGGGCGTAGATGCCATTCGAATCTTCAATTGAGTCACTTGTGTCCCCGCCTAGCTGGCGGGAATGCCAAGCCACTACGAACTGTCCATCGTTGAGTTGCGCGACAGAGGGGAACTCTAGAAACTCTCCGCCGTTGGAGTTCATTTCTACTAGAAACACATCTCCCCGCGCTGTCCCGTCAGCGTTATAGCTCTGCCCTTTGATGATGTAGTTTTCGCTCCAGGTCACCATAAACCCACCGTCAGGCAAGTCCGTCACCGAAGGGTTGGAGCGCATTGCCCCCACACCTGCATTCACTTCGAATTCTGTGCCGCGTGCCGTCCCGTCGGCGGCGTATGCTTGCGCAAAGATATGACTGCCGCCGAACGTAGCTTGGGAACTCCAGGTAGCAACAAAGCCACCGTCGGACAGTCCTGTGATGGAAGGGGTTTGTTGGGCGCCTGCTGCACGGGTGCCGACTTGGAATTCATTCCCTAGTTGCACTCCCTCGGCACTATAGACCTGCGCGTGGATGGTGCCGTTTGCCATATTGCCCGTGTCGATTTCTTGCCATGCCACCACGACGCTGCCATCGGAGAGCGCTGTGACCGATGGCGATGATGCCCGAATGGAAGAGCCGAAGCCGAAGGAGCCGGCAGCAACCTGGAATTCTTCCCCCTGCGCTGTGCCATCGGCGTTATAAGATCGAGCGAAGATGTCAACACCCGTTGAGAAGGTCACCACGAATCCGCCATCGGGCAGGCCCGTTACAGAGGTCTCCGCCGCTAAGGTCGATGACGCCTGGAACTCGCCGCCACGCGGTGTGCCGTCCGCATTGTAGGTTTGACCAAAAACACCATACGGATGAGTGGATGCAATTTGAGGTCGCGCGACCCAGGTTACCACGAAGCCACCATCGGTCAGGTCCGTGACCGAAGGACTTATTTGACCGGATGTGTTGGTATTGACTTGGAATTCGTCGCCCTGGAGCGTCCCGTTGGCATGATAGAGCTGCCCACGGATGACACTACTCGTATGGTCATCCTGCCATGTCACGACGAAACCACCGCTGGACAGCCCGGTAACGGATGCAAAGAATTGTGATCCTTCCGTGGTGGTGTTGACCAGGAACTCGCTGGTGATGCCGCCGATCGTGACTTCACCGGTGGGCAGGTTGTTTGGCCCGGCAACCGTATCGGTTGCGGCGCTGGTCACGCTTTCTTGGGTGTCTTGCCCGTCGGTGTAGGATGCCCGCACCGAGATTTCCGCACCCACGTCATCGGCGGTCAGGGTATAGGTTCCACCGGTGGCGCCGGTGATGGCCGTGCCACCGCGCAGCCACTGGTAAGTGATGCTGCCCAGCCCGTCCTCGTCGCCGAGGGTGTTGGAGGCGGTGAGCGTTTCGCCCTGGGCCGCGGTGCCGGTGATGGTGACTTCGCCGGTGGGATCGTCGTTGACGTTGGCGACAGCGGCGGTTTCGGCGCTGGTCTCGTTTTCGACGGCGCCCTGAGCGTCGATATAGGACGCCCGCACCGAGATTCTTTCGCCCACATCCTCCTGGATCAGGGTGTAGGTTGCCTCGGTGGCGCCGAAAATGTCCGAGCCACCGCGCAGCCACTGGTAAGTGATGCTGCCCAGCCCGTCCTCGTCGGCGAGGGTGTTGGAGGCGGTGAGCGTCTGTTCCTCGGTCGCGGTGCCGCTGATGCTGACCGTGCCGGTGGGATCGTCGTTGACGTTGGCGACAGCGGCGGTTTCGGCGCTGGTCTCGCTTTCGGCGGTGCCATAGCCGTCGGTATAGGACGTCCGCACCGAAATCGCCGCGCCGACATCCGCCTGGGTCAATGTGTAATTTGCATTGGTGGCGCCGGAGATGACCGCACCATCGCGCAGCCACTGGTAAGAGATGGTGCCCAGCCCGTCTTCGTCGGCGAGGGTGTTGGAGGCGGTGAGGGTCTGGTCCTCGATCGCAGTGCCGCTGATGGTGACCGTGCCGGTGGGGGCGTCGTTGACATTGGTGACAGCGGTGGTTGCGGCGCTGGTCGCGCTTTCCGTGGTGCCAGCGTTGTCGGTAACCGACACCCGCACCGAAATCGCCGCGCCGACATCCGCCTGGGTCAATGTGTAATTTGCATTGGTGGCGCCGGAGATGGCCGTGCCATCGCGCAGCCACTGGTAGGCGGTGCTGGCCACCCCGTCCGCGTCGGTCAGGCCCGAGATGTCGGCGGTGAGCGTTTGGTCTTCCTCCGCCGTGCCGGTAATGGCCGGGGTGCCTTCGAGGGGTGCGTTCCAGTGCAGAAGCTGACCGAAGACGCCGAAGCTGTCGTTGGTGTCCTGACCATAGGAATCCCAGACCACCACGGCCCCGCCGCCGTACAGGCCCGCGACGGCGGCCTGAGACTGTGCATCGGTCGCATAGGTGTTGACGCGGAATTCGTCCCCCCGCGCCGTGCCGTCGGCATCAAAGGCCTGGCCGTAGATGCTGGAGAAGGAGCCATCCTGATTGGCGGATTCCCAGGTCACCATGAAGCCGCCGTCAGACAGGCCCGCCACAGAGGGATAATCCTGCATATCCGTCGTGTGGGTGTTGATCTGGAATTCGGCGCCCTGCACCGTGCCGTCGGCATTGTAGACCTGACCGAAAATGCTGGCGAAGGACCCGTCCTGCAATTCCGACATCCAGGTGACCACGAAACCGCCGTCGGTCAGGCCGGTGACGCTGGAATGGTCCTGCGCATTCGCGGTGAAGGTGCTGACGTGGAATTCGCTGCCCTGCACCGTGCCGTCAGCGTTGTAGATCTGACCGTAGATGCCCGCGAAGTCCCCATCCTGGCCGGTGGAGGACCAGGTGACCACGAAACCGCCGTCGGTCAGGCCGGTGACGGAGGGCATGTCCTGCGCATCCGTCGTATAGGTGTTGATGCGGAATTCGCTGCCCTGCGCCGTCCCATTGGCTGCGTAGGCCTGACCGTAGATGCCGGAGGCATCCCCGTCCTGGTCATAAGAAGTCCAGGTGACCACGAAGCCGCCGCCGGTCAGGCCCGCAACCGAGGGGAATATCTGGTCGTCGGGTTGGTAGGTGTTGACCTGGAATTCGCTGCCCTGGGCCGTTCCGTTGGCGTCATAAAGCTGCGCGTAAATCCCGAAATCGCCCCCGGTTAGGTTGATCGGGTCCCAGGTTTGGCCGCTGGAGGCCCAGGTAATCACGAAACTGCCATCGGACAGGCCGGTGACCGCGGGCATTATCTGCTGAAGAGACGAAACCGTGTTGACCTGAAACTCGCTGCCGCGCGCCGTTCCGTTGGCGTCGAAGACCTGCGCGTAAATACTGAAATCACCCCCGGTTAGGTTGATCGGGTCCCAGCTTTGGCCGTTGGATTCCCAGGTAACCACGAAACCGCCATCGGGCAGGCCGGTGACCGAGGCTCCGCTTTGTGAAAGCGTCGTGTAAGTATTGATCTGAAATTCGCTGCCCGAGAGTGGCGTTGTGGTTGCCATGTTTTTCGTCCCTGTTCAAATCCGTCCGCGCGATCTTCTCGCCGTTTGAAAATCGGATATTCCCGTGAATGAGGTGATCTGAATTCAGGCGACCAGCTCACATACCAATTACGAACGAAATGTCCGTTATCTTACCCAAGATATGCTGATCGTCTGTGCCTGTGCTGAACGTCCCGGCTAAAGCCTGACGCCTCTTGAAACTGCCCCTAAAACCAAAGCGCTACGCAATGGGGTTCCCTGTGCCGCTGATGCTACCGGCATTCCTGCTCTCCTCCGGTTCTTTTTGGGCGAAGCGTATCAACCAAAGGTTTTTTCGGTCAACAAAGCTTTATCTGCATTTGGAGGAATTATTCCCCCCTGTGTCGCGGGCATGACCGAAGGACGGCTTTTTTCGGGCGGCGCGCGGCCGGAGAGAGGCCGCGCCGGTAGGATGATCCGCTCTAGGGCCTTGGCGCGGCGGCGGTTTCGCAGAGGATGGCTTCGTGATCGGACAGCGGAACGCCGCGCCCGTTCAGGGCGGGTACGATCCGTTTGTCGGTCAGGGTCATTCCCCGGGCGCAGAGCCAGTCGAGCTTCATCTTGCGGGTCGGATGCGGGGTGATCAGGCTGGGCCGCGTGGTCATCCCGTCGGGGGTGAAGGACCAGTCATAACCACGGGTTTCCGCGAGGGGGAAAAGCGCCTCGCCGCGCCAGTCGAAATCGGGCGGCATATGGTTGCCGGTGTTCAGATCGCCGCCGATCAGCACCGGCATCCCGGGCGCGAAGGCGTCGATCGCGTCGAGCAGTCGGGCGAACTGAATTTCCCGGTGCCGCCCGTCCGCGTTGCTTTCCAGATGGGTGCTGACGACGCAAAGCGGGCCGTCGGTGGTGGGCACCACCGCCAGCAGCGCCATCCTCCCGCCGACGCGCGGCTGGTCGGGATCGGCGGCACCGCTGTCGGCGCTGAACCAGTGGCCGTGATCGTCAAGCCGGATCATCGACAGCTTTTCGAACGGCGCCTTGCTGAGGATGGCATTGCCGTGCCAGCCGGTGGCGTTGAAATCGTCGCTGCAGAAACCGCGTTCGGTCGGGCTGCCGAGATCGAGTTCGTGAAACTCGACGCCGAAGGCATAGGCCATGCCCAGTTCGGCGGCCATTTCCTCGGTCGTGTGGCGCTGGCCGGTGCGGGCCATGCCGTGATCGACCTCGGACAGCAGGACGACCTGCGGACCGTCCGGGGCCAGCAGCTGCGCGGAGTCTTCTGGGAACAGGCAGCGTTCGACATTCCACGCCACCACGGTCAGCGCCCCGGGCAGGTGGTCCTGCGAGGGCGTGCCGCCGGTCTGCACGGCGTTCATCGCCGGCAGCGCGGCAAGCAGGCCGCGATGCGCCTCTGCGGTGCGGGGCGCGGTGAAAATATCCGTGCGCTGCGCCTCGGTCACCGGCGGCAGCGAAGGCAGGATCCGCATCACAGGCGCTGCCCGGTCTGGTGGTGGAACAGCGACGCGGCGCCGGGTTTGACCGACACCGACACCGGCCCGGTGCTGACCGGGGTGTCCTTGCCCACATGCATGGTCAGCCGGTCGTCGCCGATCGACCCGTGCAGCAGCCGGTGCGCGCCCAGTTCCTCGATGATGTCGACATGGATCGCCAGCGGGCCGTTGTCGTCGGGCAGGATGTCTTCGGGGCGGATGCCGAGCGTCACCTGGCCCTCGGTGCCGTTGCAGCCGGTGACGACGGTGTCGCCGTAATGCACCGACCCGTCGCGGGCCTGCGCGCTGAGCAGGTTCATCGGCGGCGCCCCCATGAAGGACGCCACGAAGGTGGAGGCGGGGCGGTGATAGACCTCTTCGGGGGTGCCGATCTGTTCGATCTTGCCCGCGTTCATCACGATGATCCGGTCGGCCATGGTCATCGCTTCGACCTGGTCGTGGGTCACGTAGATCGAGGTGACCCCCAGCCGCCGTTGCAGCGCCTTGATTTCGATCCGCATCTGGTTGCGCAGCTTGGCGTCGAGGTTGGACAGCGGTTCGTCGAACAAAAACAGCGCCGGATCGCGGACGATGGCGCGTCCCATGGCGACGCGCTGGCGCTGGCCGCCGGACAGTTGCGAGGGCTTGCGGTCGAGGTATTCGTCGAGGTTCAAAAGCGCCGAGGCCTCGGCCACCTTGCGGGCGATTTCGTCCGCCGGGGTTTTGCGGTTCTTCAACCCGTAGGCGATGTTCTTGCGCACGGTCATATGCGGGTAGAGCGCGTAGTTCTGGAACACCATCGCGATGTCGCGATGGGCCGGGTCGGTGTCGTTCACTTCGCGCTCGCCGATCTTCAGCGTGCCGTCGGTGATGTCTTCCAGACCCGCGATCATGCGCAGCAACGTGGACTTGCCGCAGCCCGAGGGGCCGACCAGCACGACGAATTCGCCGTCCTGGATATGGAAGCTCGACGGGGTGACCGCCTCGACCCCGTTGGGATAAACCTTGCGGATATTGTTCAGGGAAACCTGGGCCATTGTTTGCGTCCTTACTTATCGGATTCCATCAGGCCCTTCACGAACCAGCTCTGGAAGAAAATGACGACGAAGACGGGCGGGATGATGGCGATGATCGCCAGAAGGTTGGCGCGCCCGTATTCGGGGATGCGGTTGCCTTCCATCACCTGGGTGATCTGCTTGATGCCGCGGACAAGGGTGAACATGTCCTCTTCGGTGGTGATCATGGTGGGCCAGAGGTACTGGTTCCAGCCGTAGACAAACATGATGATGAACATCGCCGCGATCATGGTGCGCGACAGCGGCACCAGGATGTCGATGAAGAATTTTACCGGCCCGGCCCCGTCGATGCGCGCCGCTTCGACCAGTTCCTCGGGGATCGAGCGGAAATATTGCCGGAAGAAGAAGGTCGCGGTGGCCGAGGCGATCAGCGGGATGATCAGCCCCTGGTAGGTGTTCAGCATCCCCAGCTTCTGCACCACCTCGTAGGAGGGCAGGATCCGCACCTCCAGCGGCAGCAGCAGCGTGGTGAAGATGACCCAGAAGGCCAGCGTGGCGAAGCGCAGGCGGAAATAGACGATGGCATAGGCGGCCATCATGCCGATCACGATCTTGCCCACCGCGAAACCGATGCCGAGGATGAAGGAATTGAGCAGCATCCGGCTGCCGGTGTTTTCGCCCGAAAAGCCCGATGCCTGGAACATCGCCTTGTTGAAATTGTCGTCGAGCTGGTCGCCGATGGTGAAGGTCGGGCCGGTCTTGATCACCTCGACATCCGGCACGGTCGCCATCTGGAACACCATCAGCAGCGGGATCAGCATCAGCGCCGATCCGGCGATTAGAACGGCGTGATCGAAGATGTCGCTGGCCCTGATGCGGCGGCGCTTGCGCGTGCCTGCAGTGGCGGCAGGGGCGAGGGCGGCGGGGGTGGTATCACTCATGGCGGACCTCAGGTGTAATGGATGCGGCGTTCGACCAGGCGGAACTGGAAGACGGTAAGGGCGAGAACAAGGACCATCAGCACCACGGATTGCGCCGAGGACCCGCCAAGGTCGTTGCCGCGGAACCCGTCGACATAGACCTTGTAGACAAGCGTCATCGGGTTGTTGCCCGGTTCGCCTTTCACCAGCGTGTCGACCACACCGAACGTGTCGAACAGCGCGTAGGTGATGTTGATGATCAGCAGGAAGAACCCGGTGGGCGCCAGCAGCGGGAAAATCACGTCCCAGAACCGGCCCGAGGCCGAGGGATTGTCGATCAGCGCCGCCTCGCGCACCGATTTCGGGATCGATTGCAACCCGGACAGGAAGAAGATGAAATTGACCGGCACCTGTTTCCACACCGACACCAGCACCATGGCGAAAGCGGTGTCGTTGTAATTCACGCCGAGCAGGAATTCATGGCCGAAGCTTTCGATCAGCCGGGTCAGCGGCCCCCAGCTTTGATTGAACATGATCAGACCGATGAAGCCCGCCACCGGCGGAGCCACGGCATAGACCCACATCAAGAGCGTGCGGTAACTGCGCGCGCCGCGGATCACCTTGTCGGCCTTGACCGCCAGCAAGAGCGCCAGCGACAGCGACAGGAAGGTCACCAGCACGGTGAAGATCACCGTGAACCAGGCGATGCGGCGGTATTCGGTATTGCCCAGCAGGTCGGAATAGTTGTCCAGCCCGACGAAGGTGGACCCGAAGCCGAACGGGTCCTGCAGATAGAAGGAGGAATGCAGCGCGTGGGCGGCTGGCCAGTAGAAGAAGATGGCGATGATGGACAATTGCGGCAGCAGCAGAAGGATCGGCAGCCAGGTGGTCGTGAAGCCCGCGCGTTTCATGCAAAAAACCTTTGGTCGTAAAGGAGAGACGGCCACAAATCATCGTGGCCGTCCCGGTTTCATATTTTGGGAAGATTAGCTCTGGGTTTTGCCGAAGCGGGCCAGCAGCTGGTTGGATTCTTCTTCGATTTTCTTGAACGCGTCCTCGACCGAGGTTTCGCCGGTCAAGATGCGGCCGTATTCGCGGTTCATCACGTCACGGATCTGGACGTAGAAGCCCATGCGATAGCCCTTGGTGTTCTCACCGGCCGGCAGCGACAGCTGCTTGATGCCGATTTCGGCGGCGGGCATGCGGTCGTAGTGGCCGTCTTTCTTGGCCAGCTCATAGGCGGCTTCGGTGATCGGAACGTAACCGGTTTCCTTGTGCCAGTAATACTGGGTTTCCGGCGAGGTCAGGAATTTGAAGAAGGCCGCGGTGGCTTTGTTTTCCTCGGCCGACTTGCCGGCCATGGCGAACAGGGCCGCACCACCGATGAAGGTCTGCTTCGGTTCCTTGGTCACCGCTTCCCAGTAGGGCAGGTAGGTGGCCGAGAATTTGAACGGCAGGTCTTTCTTGCTCAGACCGCCGAAGGAACCCGACGAGCCCAGCCAGATGGCGACCTTGCCTTCTTCGAACGGGGTCTGGTTGTCGCCCCAGCCGGTGCCGAACCATTCGAAATAGCCGTCTTTCTGCCATTCGGTCACGGCGGTGAAATGGGCCTTGATGGCGTCGTTGTTCACCAGGATCTTGGTGTCGGTGCCGTCATAGCCGTTGTTGTTGGTGGCAAAGGGCAGGTTGTGGCGCGACATGAAGTTTTCGGTGAAGATCCAGGGCAGGTGCGACTGCGACAGCGCGGTGTAGCCTGCTTCCTTCAGCGCCGGAGCGGTGACCGACTGGAATTCTTCCCAGGTTTTCGGCGGGGTCACGCCTGCTTTTTCCAGCGCGTCCACGTTGTAATACATGACCGGCGAGGAGGAGTTGAACGGCATGCCGATCATCTTGCCATCGCTGTCGGCGTAGAAATAACGCACGCCCGAGATGTAATCTTCGATGTTGAAGGCGATGCCGTTGTCTTCCAGCAGGTCCTGAACCGGAACGGTGGCGCCCTTGGCGCCGATCACGGTGGCGGCGCCGGCGTCGAAGACCTGCATGATGTTCGGCTGTTCACCGGCGCGGAAGGCGGCGATGCCGGCGGTCAGGGTCTCTTCGTAGGTCCCTTTGAAAACCGGGGTGATCTTGTATTCGTCCTGCGACGCGTTGAAGTCGGTCGCGATCTGGTTGACGGTTTCGCCGAGGGCGCCGCCCATGGCGTGCCACCAGGTGATTTCGGTTTCGGCGAAAGCGGCGCTCGACAGCAGCGAAGCGGCTGCGGCCGTTGCAAGCGTGAGGCGTGTCATGTTGATACTCCGGTCACAAATGGGCCCAAAGGGCATTCTGGTCTGGCCGCACGGGAATTGCGGGCCGGTTTAAAGGACGGAAACGCTTGGTCCCCAAAGCCGATTCGACGCCTGACGCCTTGGCGAAAAAGGGCCGCGGCGGCGTCTTGCGTTGAATCTGCACACGTGTTCATGTAGAGGTGCTATGTAAACGGCAGATGAAGGATCGACGTCGTTTTGACGAAGCCTTTGCGCCTAATGAAAGCGGCTTTGGCCCCATGAGTGAACACAAACGCAAGCGCATCACGGCGGCGGACGTGGCCCGGCAGGCCGGGGTGTCGCGTTCCGCCGTGTCGCGGGCCTTCACCGAAGGCAGCTACCTGGACCCGGCCAAGCGCGAAGCCATCCTGCGTGCGGCGGCGGAACTGGGCTATCGCCCCAACGCATTGGCTGCCGGGTTGCAGGGGGGGCAGTCGAACCTGGTGGCGATCTTCGTCGGCGATCTGCCCAACGAATTGGACAAGGAAGCTGTCGCCGCCCTGGTTGCCGGGCTCAACGGGATCGGCAAATGGCCCATCGTGATCGGCGGCAGCGGCCAGGCTGCGCGGGACGCGGTATCGAACGTTTTATGCTACCCGCTGGCGGCGATGGTGCTGCGTTCGGGCAGTCTGGACGGCGATATCGTAGATGCCTGCGGCAAGCTGAACGTGCCGGTGATTTCCATGGGCCGGGTGGTCGAGGCGCCGGGCGTCGACAATGTCTGCGTCCGCAACCGCGACGGCATGGCCAGGGGCACGGCGCTGCTGATCGGCAAGGGGCGGCGGGAATTCGGGTTCATCGGCGGGCCGGAAAGGTTCTGTTCCTCCGGCGCGCGGCGGCAGGGGATGCGTGATGAACTGGAAAAGGCCGGGATCGCGCTGCGGGCCGAAGACCGGGGCGATTACACCGTCAGCGGCGGATACGAGGCGGCGATGCGGCTGTTGGACGGGCCAAGGCTGGATGCCCTGATCTGCGCCAATGACGCCATGGCCATCGGCGCGCTCAGCGCCTTGAAGGAAAAGGGGCTGGAAGCGCCGCGCGATCTGTCGGTGATTGGGTTCGACGACATTCCGATGGCGGGCTGGCCCATTTTCGACCTGACAACCCTGCGCAACCCGATCGACGATCTGGTGGCGGCCATGCTCGACCTGCTGACGCGCAGGATCGAAACCCCGGACAAACCGGATGAAACGATCCTGCTGGATGCCGAATTGATCCTGCGCGGCACGCATTGAGCGCCGCGCAGGCCCCCGTTCCGGCGCTGTGATCAGCCCATCCGTTCGGACGAATAGGATCCCGGCGAGGCGGGGAACACCACCGTCTTGTTGCCGTTCAGGAACACCCGGTGATGCGCGTGGGCGTGGATCGCGCGGGCCAGCACCTGGCTTTCCACGTCGCGGCCCAAGGACACGTAATCGGCCGGGCTTTGGGCATGGGTGACGCGCACGATGTCCTGTTCGATGATCGGCCCCTCGTCCAGATCGGCGGTGACGTAATGCGACGTTGCCCCGATCAGCTTCACCCCGCGTTCGAACGCTTGCTTGTAGGGGTTGGCGCCCTTGAAGGACGGCAGGAAGGAATGGTGGATATTGATGATCCGGCCCGACATTTTCTGGCACATCTCGTCGGACAGGATTTGCATGTAGCGCGCCAGCACGATCAGGTCGGCGCCCGCATCTTCGACCACTTGCATGATCTGCGCCTCGGCCTGCGGTTTGTTTTCCTTGGTGACCTTGATGCAATGGAACGGGATATCGTGGTTCACCACCACCTTCTGGTAATCCATGTGGTTGGAAATCACCGCCACGATGTCGATCGGCAGCGCCCCGATCCGCCAGCGATACAGCAGGTCGTTCAGGCAATGGCCGAAGCGCGACACCATGATCACGACCTTCATCTTTTCGCTTTCGTCATGGAAGGCATAGGTCATGTCGAACGGCGTGGCGGCGGTTTCGAACCCCTTGGTCAGGTCGGCGAACGTCGTTGCCTGTTCGGCCACGAAGCTCACCCGCATGAAGAATTTCCCGGTGGCGGTGTCGTCGAACTGGGTTGAGTCGGTGATGTTGCAGCCGTTGTCGGCCAGGAAGGTCGAAATCGCCGCAACGATCCCGCGCGCCGTGTCACAGGTAACGGTCAGGCAGTATTTTTCCATGTTGGTCCTCTTGCGGCCAGGCGCCGCGCGCGCTGGCCCTGCTCTTTATGGGGTCGATTAGTTTGCGGGGGGCAGGCCGTCAGGCGGCGGGCGGTTATCCGTCCACATCCAAACGGCGGATCACCGTTTCCAGCGCGTGCCAAAGGCTGCCCGCCAGCGTGCGCATTCCGATGACCGACAGATGCGTGTCGGAGCGGCGAACAAAATAGGCGCTCATATGTTCGAAGCTCGTGCGCGTCGCACAGCCCGGATCGAGCGTGGCGGCGGGAAGGTTGACGATCCGTTCCAACAGGGCGGTGATCGCCTCGGGCTTCGTCCCGAAGATGTCGAAGGTGATCCAGCCGTCGGTCTGTTCGCTGACCCGGCCCTCGGGCAGTTCGGCCTTCAGGGCGGCGGCGAAATCGGTTTCGGCAAGGCTCGCGCCTTCGATCATCCATTGATGACGCGCGGTCCAGAATGCCGATTTTCCGGCATCCCCTTGGGCATATTTCCCAGGCTCCGGCAGGTCGATGCCGAACACGGCGGGTGCGGGCCGGTCCGCGGGCAGCACGAGCGAGGCAAAGGCCACGCCGTCGTTTTCGCGAAGGGAATAGCGCACGGTTTCCAGCACGCGCGGCGCGACGGCCCCGAGGGCGGTGATCGGTTTCAGCTCAGTCACGGAGACGTTCTCCTTCGGGGTCGATGAAATGCGGGGAAACCACACGCAGGCGTACGGAAACGCCTTCGAGCGGGTTGGCGGCGATGACTTCCTCGTCAAACCGCTGATCGCCGTTTTCGAGATAGCCAAGGCCGATGGCGCTTCCCAGATGGGGCGAATAGCAGGCCGAGGTGATCCAGCCCTGATCGTGTTCCATGTCCACCGGATCGCCCTGCGTGATCAGATGCGACCCCGCGACGACCGGTTGCGTGGCGTCCACCGGCACAAACCCGACAAGGCGGCGCTTGTCCCCGATCAGCCCCTCGCGGCGCGACATGACCGCGCCGATGGAATCTTTCTTCAGCGACACCATCCGCTGCATCCCCAGCATGTTTGCCGTGGTCTGACCGTTCAGTTCGTTCCCGGCCGCGTGGCCCTTTTCGATCCGCAACACGCCAAGCGCTTCGGTGCCGTATGGGGTGACGCCCAGGTCTTGGCCGACCTCGATCAGCCGCTCCATCAGCGCGTTGCCATAGCGCGCCGGAACCGCGATTTCATAGGCCAGTTCGCCCGAGAAGGAGATCCGGAACAGCCGCGCCCGCAGCCCGCCGCAGACGGTCAGTTCGGAACAGCTCATGAACGGGAAAGCGTCGTTGGACATGTCGAAATCATCCACGATCCGCGATAGCAATTCGCGCGATTTCGGACCGGCGACGGCCAGCTGCGCCCAGGCGTCGGTGGTGGAAATCAGCGTCACGTCCAGATCCGGCCACAGGCATTGGCGGGCGAATTCCATCCGCTGATACACCAGCCCGGCATTCGCCGTCGTGGTGGTGACGACATAATGCCCCTCGGCCAGGCAGGCGCAGGTGCCGTCGTCATAGGCATGCCCATCCTCGCGCAGCATAAGCCCGTAACGCACCTTGCCGGGTTTCACCGTGCCCATCATGTTGGCGTAGATGCGGTTGAGGAATTCCGCCGCATCCGGCCCCTGCACGTCGATCTTGCCCAGCGTGGTCACGTCGCAGACGCCCACCGCGTCGCGCACCGCCTTCGCTTCGCGGTCGACGCTTTCGCGCCAATGGATTTCGTCGGGCTGCGGGAACCATTGCGCCCGCATCCACTGGCCGACCTCGACGAAGACGGCGCCCTGGCTTTCGGCCCAGGCATGGGTCGGCGTCAGCCGGTGCGGGCGGAAATTGGCGCCACTGTCGCCGCCGCCCAGCACGCCCAGCGAAACGGGCGTATAGGGGGGGCGGAAAATCGTGGTGCCGGTTTCGGGGATCGTCTTGCCGGTCAGTTCGGCCATCACGGCCAAGGCCGTGACATTGGCCGTCTTGCCCTGGTCCGTTGCCATGCCAAGCGTGGTCCAGCGTTTCAGATGTTCAACCGGGCGCATGTTTTCCTGATGCGCCAGCTTGATGTCCTTGACCGTCACGTCGTTCTGGAAATCGACCCAAGCGCGGCCCTTGCCGGGCACGTGCCAGAAGGCTTCGATCCCGGTCGGTTCCTCGCCCGCGCGGGGGATGTCGGCGGGGGCGGCGGAGAGGCCGATTTCGCTCAGCGCCGCCATCGCGGCGCGGGCGCCGTCGGCCAGCGCTTCGGCCGTGGTACCCTGACCGGCGGCGGCGCCTGCGATATGCAGGCCCGGCAGGCTGTCGGCATCAGGCACAAAGGTCAGCTTGTCGGCATCCCACACAGGGCGGCCCCGGTGATGCGAGGCGAGATGCACATTGGGATTCCAGCCCCCCGCGACGCCAAGCGCGCCGCAGTCGATCCATTCCGACCGTCCGGCTTGCGCGATGCGAATGGATTTCAGCCCCTTGCGGCCCTTGCTGCCGGTGATGGTCGCGCCCGCGAAGGTTTCATAGTCGCCAAGGCTCTTGGCGCCCGCCCGCGTGTCGATCACCCCGTGCAGGGCCACGCCCTTCGCCGCCAGCGCCAAGGCGGTACGGTGGCCGTCATCGTTGTTGGTGAAGATCGCGATCGGATCGCCTGCTTTCGCCTGCGGCGTCACCGCCCAGCGGTTGGCATAGGCCCGCATCGCCCCGGACAGCATGATGCCGGGCCGGTCGTTGTTTTCGAACGGGATATGCCGCTCGGTCGCCCCGGTGGCGAGGATCGTGCGTTTCGCGGTGATCCGCCATAGGGTTTGGCGCACTGACGCGCCCGGATCGGCGATGTGATCGGAAACCCGTTCGACGGCGCCGTAGATGCCGTGATCATAGGCGCCGAAAACCGTCGTCCGGGTCATCAGCCGCACATTGGGCAGGCTTTGCAGCTCGGTCGTCACCTCTTTCGCCCAGGCGGCCCCGGGCAGGTCGGCAATGGCCGTGTCTTCGGCAAGCAGTCGCCCGCCAAGCATGAAATCCTCATCCGCCAGCACGACCTGCGCCCCGGCGCGCCCCGCCGTCAGCGCCGCCATCAGACCCGCCGCGCCGCCACCGATCACCAGCAGGTCGGGATGCAGGTAACCGCGATCATAGCTGTCGGGATCGGGCAGCATCGACAGCGCGCCCAGACCGGCGGCACGCCGGATCGCCGGTTCATAGAGCTTTTCCCAGAAGGCGCGCGGCCACATGAAGGTCTTGTAGTAGAACCCGGCGGCGAAGAAGGGCGAAAACAGGTCGTTCAGCGCCAAAAGGTCATGCGACAGGCTGCCGATATGGTTCTGGCTGTTCGCCTGCAGACCGTCGTAAAGCTCGATCCCGGTGGCGCGGGTGTTGGGTTCTTGCCGGGCCCCGCCGCTCAGTTCGACCAGCGCGTTCGGTTCCTCGGACCCGGCCGAAAACACGCCGCGCGGGCGGTGATATTTAAAACTGCGCCCGATCAGTTGCACCCCGTTCGCCAGCAGGGCGGATGCCAGCGTATCGCCCGCGCAGCCCTGATAGGGTTTGCCATTGAAGGTGAAGGACAGTTTGCGGCTGCGGTCGATCAGACCGCCCTGGATACGGCTCATGCGTCTTTCCTCGCGACATCGGTGGCAAGTTCGGCGGACAGGATTTCGTGGGTCACCGTGTTGCGGGTCACCACCAGCCAGGACCGGTCGCCCTGTTCGTGGAACCACAATTCGCGATGCACCCCTGCCGGGTTGTCGCGCAGGAAGACATAGTCGCAGAAGGCGGCCTCGGCATCGGGGCCGGTCGGGTCGGGGCGGGCCATCATGTTGGCGTCGCCGAGATAGGTGAATTCCTGCGCGTCGCGCAGGCCGAGAAGAGGATGCGGGATCAGCATGATCTGTCGCCTTTAATGCAGGTTGGGCTGGGCGCCGACGCCCTTTTCGTCGATGACATGACCACGCGAGAAGCGGTCGAAGCGGAAGGCCGTCGCGGTGTTATGCGGCGTGTCGGTGGCTAGCAGATGCGCGAAGGCATAGCCCGAGGCCGGGGTCGCCTTGAAACCGCCATAGCACCAGCCGCCGTTGAAATAGAGCCCGTCGATATGGGTCTTGTCGATAATGGGCGAGCCGTCCATCGACATGTCCATGATCCCGCCCCAGGACCGCAGCAGCCGGGCCCGGCCGATCATCGGCATCAGGGCCATGCCGCCTTCGATGACGTCTTCGACCACCGGCAGGTTGCCCCGCTGGGCATAGGAATTGTAGCCGTCGATATCGCCGCCGAAGACCAGCCCGCCCTTGTCCGACTGGCTGACATAGAAATGCCCCGCGCCGAAGGTGATGACGCCCGGGATCGTGGGCTTCAGCCCCTCGGACACGAAGGCCTGCAACACGTGGCTTTCGATCGGCAGGCGCATCCCGGCCATCGCCATCACCCGGCTCGACGATCCGGCGACGGCGACGCCGACCTTTTTCGCGCCGATATAGCCGCGCGAGGTTTCAACCCCCCGGATAGTGCCGTTTTCGATGCGGAACCCGGTGACTTCGCAATTCTGGATCAGGTCAACGCCGCGCTGGTCGGCGCCGCGCGCATAGCCCCAGGCGACGCCGTCATGGCGCGCAGTGCCGGCGCGTTTCTGCATCAGCGCGCCCTTGATCGGGAAGCGCGCGTTGTCGAAATTCAGGAACGGCACCATCTGGCGCAGATCGTCCTGCGACAGCAGTTGGCCGTCGGCACCCGACAGATGCATCGCATTGCCGCGGCGGCGATAGGCATCGCGCTGCCCGTCGCTGTGAAACAGGTTCAGGATCGACCTCTGCGACACCATCGAGTTGAAGTTGAGATCCTGTTCCTGGTTTTCCCACAGCTTCATCGAGAATTCGTAGAACGGCTGGTTCCCCGGCAGCAGGTAGTTCGAGCGGATGATCGTCGTGTTGCGCCCGATATTGCCCGATCCGAGCCAGCCTTTTTCCAGCACCGCGATCCGGCTTTGCTTGTAGACCGAGGCCAGGTAATAGGCCGTCGCCAACCCATGCCCGCCACCGCCGACGATGACGATATCGTACTCCGCCTGCGGTTCGGGGTTGCGCCACAGCGTGCCCCATCCCTTGTGCCCGGTCAGGGCCTCCTTGATGACCCGGAAACCCGAAAAACCCATCTTGCCTCTCCATTCTTTCACCTTGTCATAGCAGGATCGAATCTGTCATTTCTTTCGTAGGTGAGACATTTAGTTTCGAAAAAGGGACGCGATATGCGGGCGCAACGGATCGGTTTCTGCCTGATCGAAGGCTACGCGATGATGAGCACCGCGGCGGCGATGGAACCGCTGCGCGCGGCCAACCTGTTTTCCGATGCGCCACTTTACGAAATCGTCCCCCTGTCGGTGGCGGGCGGGGCGGTCGCATCGTCGCTGCCCGGCGCGATGGACACCGTGCCGATTTCCAAGGCCGGGGATGACTTCGATGTCGTGTTCGTCGTCGCGGGGGGCGATCCGTTCAGGGTGCAGGACCAGGCACTGTTCACCTGGCTGCGCCATCTGGATCGCAAGGGCGTGGCCCTGGGCGGGATTTCCGGCGGATCGGCAATCCTTGCCAATGCCGGGCTGATGGAAAACCGCCGCTTCACCATCCATTGGCACCACCTGGAGGACTTGCGCGCGCGGTTCGATCGCGGCTGGCTGGAACACCGGCTCTATGTGATCGACCGCGACAGGTATACCTGCGCGGGGGGCACGGCGCCGCTCGACATGATGTATGCGATGATTTCGGCGCAGCACGGAGTCAGCTTCGCTCGCAAGATCAGCGACTGGTTCATCCAGACCGAGATCCGCATCGCCGACGCCCCGCAACAGGCCAGCGTCGCGGCGCGCTACGGATCGCCGCCCCGTGCCGTGGCCGAGGCGCTGGAACTGATGGAATCCCACATTGCCGACCCGCTGAACCTGGATCAGATCGCCGCCCTGGTCGGTCTGTCGGCGCGCCAGTTGCAGCGCCAGTTTTCCAAGGCGCTCGACCTGTCGGTGATGCATGTCTATCGCGATATCCGGCTTGAAACCGCGCGCGAACTGTTGCGCAGCTCGCATATCCCGCTGGGCGAGATCGCCAATATGACCGGGTTCGGCGCGCAGGCCGCGTTTTCAAGCGCCTACCGCCAGCGCTATGGTCAATCGCCGCGCGAGGGGCGCAGCGCGACAACCTAGTCCCGTCGCGCGTCCAGGTTTCCTTGCGTGACGGCGTTGCGCAGCGACGAGGGCGAGACCTTGAAGTGATCCGAGAAGCAGAAGGAAAAGTAGGAGCCGGATCGGAACCCGGTCGCCACCGCGACTTCGAGGATCGGCATATTGGAATGCAGCAGCAGGTCGCGGGCGCGTTCCAGCCGCTGTATCTTGCTGTATTTCGACGGCGTCATGCCGGTGTATTTCATGAACAACCGTTCCAGCGACCGCCGGCTGGACCCGACAGCGGAGGCAAGTTCCGCCGGGGACATCGGGTGTTCCATCGAACTTGCCAGCAGCGCGATCGCGTTGCGCATCTGCTTGGGCGCGGTTTCGGGGATGTGTTCGGTCCCCGACGACTGCAACGCGCCGCCCGAGCGGATGCGATCCAGCTGCAGCTGGTTGGCGACGGCGTGCAACAGCCGCTTGTCGTGATCGCGGGCGATGATTTCCATCATCAGGTCGAAGGACGACATGCCCCCGGCGCAGGTCATGATGTTCTGGTGAATTTCAAAGATCGCGTGGCTGAGCGTGATGTCGGGGAATTCTTCGCGGAAGGCGGGGTGGCCTTCCCAGTGGATCGTGCAGGGGGTGTTTTTCAACAGCCCCGCCCGGGCCAGGAAAATCGTCCCCATCGAAATCGCGCCCAGGGTGACCCCCGCCGAATAGCGCCGGTTCAGAAAGGCGGTCAACCGGGTCTGGTGCTGCGCCACCAGGCTCAGCCCTGCGCAGACGAAGGTGTAATCGGGCTTCGGTCCCTCGCCGATCCGCCCCTCGCTGGCCAGGATCAACCCGTTGGAGGCACGCACCGGCCCGCCGTCTTCGGTCACGATGGTCCAGGCGTAGCAGTCGTACCCGGCCATCCGGTTGGCCACGCGCAGCGGTTCGATGGCCGAGGTCACCGACAGCATGGAAAACGCGTCGAGCAAGACGAACTCGAACAAGATAGGTTTGCGCGCGCCCTGCCGGGGCGGCGCGGAACCGAAGGGAGCGTCCCTGTCCATTCCTACACTCATTCCGATTGTGTGCGCTTTGTCGTGAAAACCTATGCCCCGCGCCAACCGGCCTGCGCAAGCGAATTTGCCTAGGCCGGATCGGCCAGGGTGACCGGTCCCTTGGGCCGGGAACAACAGGCGAGGATATAGCCATCGGCGACCTCGCTTTCCGACAGCCCGCCCTGTTGCGCCATGTCAACCTCGCCCGAAACCAGCTTCAGCCGGCAGGTGCCGCATTGGCCTTCGCCGCAGCCGGTCGGCACCCGCACCCCCTGCGCCGCCAGGGCGCTTACCAGCGTGTCGTCCGGCGAGACGTCGAAATCGCGGCCGCGATAGCTGACGGTGAGGCCGGTTTGGGCGCTGTCGTCTGTGGGCGCGACCACCTTCGCCTTCACCGGTGCGGCGCCGAAGGTTTCGGTCAGGAACCGCGCGGGATCGAGACCCTCGGCCCGCAACACCTGGCCCATCGAGGTCATGAACGGATCGGGGCCGCAGCAGAACACCACGCGGCGCGCGGCATCGGGCAGCATCGAGCGCAGCATCGCGCGGTCGGGACGGCCGCGATAGCCGCGCCAGACCTCGCCCGCCTTGGGGGCGGTGACGACCTCGAACAGGCGCAGGTTGGGCATCTCGGCGGCGATCCGGGTCAGTTCCTCGGTATAAAGCAGATCGCCCACCTGCCGCGCCACCTGGATCACCGCGACATCGGTGGTTTCGCCGCGCCCGTGCAGCCAGCGCAGCATCGACATCATCGGGGTGAACCCGCTGCCGCCGCCGATCAGCAGCAAGGGCTGGCCGGGGTAAGGCAGCAGGGTGAAGCGCCCGAATGGTCCGCGCGCACTCAGCCTGTCGCCGGGGGCGAGGTGTTCGTGCATCCAGCGCGTCGCGTGACCGGACGGCCCGGCCTTGACGGTGATCGACAGGCGGTGCGGGTCAAGCCCGCCCGACGCGATGGTGAAGGTGCGGGTGGCGGTCCCGGTGTCCATCGGCAGGTCGATCGCGACGGCCTGCCCCGGGTGGTGCTGCAAAGGACCGTCGAGGGTGTCGAAAACATACGTCACCGTATCGGACGTTTCCGCGATGCGCTCGGCAAGGCAAAGGCTGTGCGGCTGCGACCTGTGCAGCGGCAGACCCGATTTCGGAAACGGCAGGGTGGCGGGGTCGGGCAGGGCGGTCATGTCTTATTCCGCCGCCGCCAGCGCCGCCTGCGGCCCGTCGAGCCATGTCGTCAGCTTGCCCCTGTACCAGTCGAGGAAGTTCAGGATCATGAATTCCGACACTTCGGAATAGGGCCCGGGCGTATAGGCCGGGGACCGGGTGCCGCGCTGGTTTTCCTCGGCCAGGCGTTTGTCCTGGTCGTTGGTTTCGATCCAGACATGGCTGAGGTGGTGGATATCGTAATCCCACCCTTCCACCGCGTCTTCGTGCACGCACCAGGTCGTGCGCACCTCGGTCTTGTCGGGGCCAAGCGGCAGGACGCGGAAATGGATCGTCATTTCGGACAGGAAATGATGCCAATTGTTCGGTACGCGGAAGGCGCGCACCGATCCCAGATCGGGTTCGGTCAGATCGCCCAGCAGCTTCTTCGAGGCCGGTTTGCCGTCCAGCGTCATCGAATAGGTCCCGGACCGGAACGGCAGCCGGATGCAGCGGAATTCGTTGCCGCCGTCGACCGGTTCATGCGGCAGGTTCAGCGCGTCCCATTCGCAGGCCTTTTGTTCCATGATCTTGAATTCGTCGCCGAAGCGTTCGTCGTTGGGCCGCGCCATTTCGACCAAGGACACCAACAATTCGGGATGGTTGCCCGCGCAGTGATAGCATTCGCGGTTGTTTTCGATGACCAGTTTCCAGTTCGCATCCTCGACGATGACCGATTCATGCACGATCTTGGTGCGGCGCGGGTCATGCGGGCGGATATAGGGGGTGATCGCGTTGCGGAACCGTTCGATGTCCGGGGGCGTTTCGGCCAGGCAGATATAAAGCAGCCCCTCGATCGAGGTCACGTGCACGGGCTTGAGCGGGAATTTCGATTGATCGAAGGCTTCGCCCATGTAGCGGGTCGAAATCAGCTCCCCGGTCAGCTCATAGGTCCACTGGTGATAGGGACAGACCAGTCGCCCGGTATGGCCGCGCGCCTTGTCGCACAGCCGCGATCCGCGGTGGCGGCAGGAATTGTGGAAGGCGCGCAGCTCGCCTTCGTGATCGCGCAGCACGATGATCGGCGCGTTGTGGATCGTCAGCGTCACGTAATCGCCCGCATTGGGGATTTCGCATTCGGGGCCGACGAAGATCCAGTCGTTGTAAAACACCGCCTCGATATCGGCCTCGAAAACATCCGGGTCGTTGTAGAATTCGCGCGGCAGGGAATAGCCCTCCTGGTAGGCGTCAAGCGCGGCGCGCAGTTTGTTCTCGGCGGAAAAGGTGGTCATGGGCGGCTCCCGGTTCAGGTCGCGGATTGGGGGATCGTTTCAGGGCAATTTCTGCGCCTTTCCTTCCTGCCTTGGATTTTCCGTGTCCGCTTTCGATTTTGCGCCATTGTTGGCTGGAAATGTCCCTAAATCCCCGGGGGGTGTTTTCAAATCGCCTTGGTATTAAGCATTTTACACGGATTCTTCATGCCGTCGGGTCCGCGGCTGAAGGTGGCGAAATTTCGACAAAAAATGACGTGGAAGCAGGAAGCCAGCGCCCCAAAGCCGCGCATTCTGACCGGCAGAACAGCGGGTTCCCCGCATATGTGCAAATGGAGTGCGACATGTCTTTCCCCACCAAGGCGCCCTATCTGATTATCGGCGCGGGTATCCACGGCCTTTCGACGGCCCTTCACCTTGCCAAAACGCTGAAGGCCAGCGGCAAGGGATCGGGCGAAGATATCCTCGTCGTCGACAAATCCGGCATCGCCGCCGGTGCGTCGGGCATCGCCTGTGGCGTGGTGCGCAACAACTATTACCAGCCGGCGATGCGCGAATTGATGGCCCATTCGGTGTCGCATTGGGAAGCCAATGCCGAGGCGCTGAGCTACAATCCCGTGGGCTACATGCAGATTTCGTCGGAATCGATGCACGAGGACGTGGCCAAGATTTACAGCGAACAGCAGGCGATCGGTTACGAATCCAGCTTCATCGAAGGCGCGGATGCGTGCGATACCTATATGAAGGGGCTGTTTTCCGACTGGCGCGCGCAGGGCATCACGTCTGTGCTGCACGAGAAGAAGGGCGGCTACGCGCATAACACCAAGGCGATCTACGCGCTGGCAAAGATGGCCGAGGACGAGGGTGTGCGCATCCTGACCGGCGTCACCGTGACCGGGCTGAAGGGCACCAGCGGGGCAAGTTCGGCAATCGAAGCGGTCGAGACCGACAAGGGCACGATCGCCTGCAATTACGTCGTCGTCGCCGCGGGCCCGTGGGTGCGCGATTTCTGGTCGATGGCGGAGCTGCCGCAAACCGTTTCGATCAAGGGCGCGGACGGCGCGATGCATGACGGCATCCCGATGTGGAAATTCTGGCAGCTGCAGGAAGGTGTGCTGCGCGTCGATCCCGAAAGCTTCCGCACCAATGACGGCAAGCTGCCGCCGGTGGTGCATGTCGATACCGACGCGCCGCTCTATTCGGATGTGGACGGGTCGCTGATCACCGATGAAATGTGGGGGATCTATTACAAGCCCGACCCGCATTTCGGCGGCATCCAGGGCGGCGCGATGCCCTACAAGGTCGACACGCCGGTCGACGAGGTGGCGATCGATCCCTACGGTCCGTCCTCGCCGGAATTCGTGGCCTCGCCGGAATTTGCCCATATGTGGGTGTCGGCCCTGGCGCATTGCAATGAACGGTTTTCGGGCACGATGCCGAAGTACCACAAGGAACCGTCGGGCGGCATCGGCTGCTTCACCCCCGACAGCTTCCCGGTCTTCGATGTGTTCCGCGAAAACTGTTACATCATCGCGGATTCCAACCACGGCTACAAAATGCTGGGCGTGGGCGAATTGGTGGCGCAGGAAATCACCGGTGGCAAATCCGCGCTGCTCGAACCCTTCCGCTTCTCGCGCTATGCCGAGGGCAAGCTGCACCCGGTGTCGAACAGTCCCTATCCCTGGAGCTGATGGGCGAAACCCCTTCTTTCACCCGTCACAAAGAAACCGGCGCCAGATATGGCGCCGGTTTTTTCATGTCTGAGGGGCCGGTTGGCGGTCAGTTCAGCAGCGGCGGCAGTTCGCGCAGCAACAGCTGCGGCGACAGGGTGCGCACCGTCGGCATGGTCTGGCGGGCATGGATGACGTCGGCGAAGCTGACCTCGGCGCAGATCAGTTCCTCGCCCGTGCCCGCGTTGACCAGCTTCTGCCCGTCGGCGGCATAGATCGACGACCCGCCCCAGAAATTCATGTCCAGATGCGGCCCGGTCCAGTTGCACATCATGATCGGCAGCCCGTAAATCATCGCCGTGTAGCGGGCCAGAATGTCCCAGCCCCGTTCGTTGGAAAACCCGCCGCCGGGGCCTTCCTTGGTCGAGGCGATCGGCAGCGCCAGAACCGTGCTTTCGCGGATCGCCGACAGGTAAAGCAGACCCGGGTCCCAGGCATCGGCGCAGATCATGCCGCCGCAGGTCCAGTGCCGGTCCAGATCGACCGTCATCGTCCGTTTCCCGGCGGTGAAATACTTGCCCTCGTCGAGGCGGCCATAGGTGGGCAGGTTGATCTTGCGATAGACCTTGATGATTTCGCCCTTATGGAGCCAGGCGATGGAATTGTAGAACTGCCCGCCGCGTCCCTGTTCGATGAAACCCACCACCGCATAGCCGTTGCGCGCCTTTTGCGCCAGGCTGGTCAGGCGCGGATCGTCGGCCCAGATCGCCATTTTCCGCACCGCTTCGCCATCGGGCGGATAGCCGGTGAGCGAGGTTTCGGGAAAGGTCACGATGTCGATCTGTTCGTCCTGCGCCTGTTCGAGAAAGGCGATGTGTTTGCCAAACAGCGTGTCGGGTGAGGTGGGCGTGTGTTCGATCTGCGCGCAGGCGCAACGCAGGCTATCGCGGTGATGCATGGTCGGGGACCTTCAAAGAGAAAACCGCCCCCTAAGGCCAAGGGGCGGCGAAGGGGAGCGCGCGAAAATCGCGCGCTCCGGCGGATCATGTCAAGGCTCAGATCAGGCCCTGTTCGGACAGGAAGGCGGCGGAAACGTCTTCGACCGTTTTCTTGTCGACATCGACGCGGGCGCACAGATCGCGCACGATTTCATCGGTGAAGACGGCCGAAAGCGTGTTCAGCAGCGTGCCGACTTCGGGGTTCGCGTCCAGGTACTCGGTACGGATATTCGGGGTCAGCGCGTAGTTCGGGAAGAATTCCTTGTCGTCTTTCAGCACCTTGAAATCGAACGCCTGGATGCGGCCATCCAGCGCGAAGACCAGACCGATATCGAGCTGTTCGTCCTTCAGCGCCTGGTAGATCAGGCCGGTCTGCATCGGTGCCAGGTTCTTGCGCGCGACGTCGAAGCCATAGGCTTCTTCCATCCCGGGCAGCCCGTCGGGGCGCTTGGGGAATTCCGCGTTCACGCCGAATTTCAGACCGGCATCGCCGTTATAGGCGGCGGCCAAGTCGGAAATCGTGCTCAGCCCCTTGTCGTCCGAGGCGCGCACAGCGATGGCATAGGTGGAATTCGCCGCCGACGGGTTCAGCCAGGTGATGCCCACTTTCGCGTCGAGCTCCTTGACCTTGTTGTAGGTGTCTTCGGCGCTCAGCTTGTCTTCGACCTTGTTGAAGGTCACCAGCGAGGTGCCGGTATATTCCCAGTAGACATCCAGCTGGTCGTTTTCCAGCGCCGCGCGCAGCACCGAGGTGCCCATGCCGTCGCGTTTTTCGACATCCATCCCCTTGGCGGTGAGGAACTGGTTGGTGATCTCGGCGACCAGCAGCTGTTCGGTGAAGTTCTTGCCGCCGACACGGACCTCTTGCGCATAGGCAGAGGTTGCGGAAAGCAGCGCTGTAGCAACAAGAACGCGAGTTGCGGTTTGTGCGAGTTTTTTGAACATGAAGTCCTCCGTTGGATGATGTTCTTTGGTTATTGTCTGAGAGGATTGACCCCGCGCGGGATCAGCCAGAATTGCGCCCGCGCCAGGATGTAATCGGCGAGCATCGACAGCGCCGCGACGGGGATCGCCCCGGCCAGCAGCATCTGCATGTCGTTGAGATCGATGCCGGTGAAGATCAGTTCGCCCAGCCCGCCGCCGCCGATCAGGAAGGCCAGCGGCACGGTGCCCACATTCACCGCCACGGCGGTGCGGATACCGGCAAAGATCACGTAAAGCGCGTTGGGCAGTTCCACGCTGCGCAGGATGTGCAGCGGTTTCATCCCCATCCCGGTCGCCGCTTCCTTCAGGTGCGCGGGCACTTCGCGCAGGCCCTGGAACGTGTTGCGAACGATGGGCAGCAGCGTCGCGATCCAAAGGCCGAAAACCGCGGGGGTAAATCCGATCCCCAGCAGGGTGATCGACAGCGCCAAGATCGCCAGCGTCGGAATGGTCGTGCCGATGTTGAACACCTGCAGGACGGTTTCGGAATAGCGCTGCACACGGTCGCGGCTCAGGAAAATGCCGACCGGCACCCCGACCATGATCGCGAGGCCAGAGGAGACGAGCACCAGCACCAGATGCTGCTGCGCCAGGTAGATGATATCCTCGGAATAGAGCCGCCAGATATCGCCGAAATAGCCCTTTTCCCCGGCCATCAGCCCGATCCCGAACACCAGCCCGAGGGCGAAGATGGCCTTGGACCGGACGTTGTCGCTGTTCATGGTGTCACGGATGCTCATAGGGCCTCCGCGGGCGCGTGATCGGCGTGATCGCGATAGGTCGCGCCAAGCGCGTGGGAAATCGCGCGTTGGGTGACGAAGCCCTGGAAGAACCCGTCGTCGTCGACGCAGGCCAGCCAGGTGGTGTCGTGCCGGAACATGCGCGACACGGCGGTGCGCAGGTCGT
This sequence comes from Thalassovita mangrovi, assembly GCF_009857745.1. Taxonomy (GTDB): domain Bacteria; phylum Pseudomonadota; class Alphaproteobacteria; order Rhodobacterales; family Rhodobacteraceae; genus Thalassobius; species Thalassobius mangrovi. The sequence goes on along the minus strand of NZ_WWEN01000005.1, from coordinate 198,491 downwards.
CATCGGGATGCACGGTGGTGGGCAGGGCCTGGAAATGTTCCTCGACCCGGCCGGTTTCGTCCAGGATGTCGTTGAGATGCAGGAACCCGCGCGCCCGGCCGCGCGGCCCGACCATGACAACATTCTTGTGTCCGGCTTCCTTCATCAGGTCGCGGGCCTTGGCGACCGGATCCTGCGCGACGACCCGGATCTGGCTGCTGATCATCACGTCGGACACTTTCAGCAGGCTGAGCCGCTTCAGCGTCCTGTCCGAGCCGAGGAAGCTGGCGATGAAATCGTTCTTGGGCCGGGCCAGCAGGTCGTCGGGGCTGTCGTATTGTTCCAGGATGCCGTCCTTGAAGATGGCGATCTTGTCGCCCATCTTGATCGCCTCGTCGATGTCGTGGCTGACGAAGGCGATGGTCTTGCGCAGTTCCTTCTGCATCTTCAGGAATTCGTCCTGGATGACCGCCCGGTTGATCGGGTCGATGGCGCCGAAGGGTTCATCCATCAGCAGAACCGGCGGGTCGGCGGCCAGGGCGCGGATCACGCCGACGCGCTGCTGCTGGCCGCCGGACAGTTCCTTGGGGAAACGCTTGAGGAAGATGCCCGGATCGAGGTTCACCAGTTCCAGCAATTCGCCCGCCCGCGCCCGCGATTTCTTGCGGTCCCAGCCCAGAAGGTCGGGCACGACGCTGATATTGTCCTCGATCGTCATGTTCGGGAACAGGCCGATCTGCTGGATGACATAGCCGATGGAGCGGCGCAGCGCGACCGGATCGACGTCATCGGTATCGCGCCCGGCGACATGGATCTTGCCGCTGGTTTTCGGGATCAGCCCGTTGATCATCTTGAGCGTCGTCGTCTTGCCGCAGCCCGAGGGGCCAAGCAGGACACAGATTTCGCCTTCGGGAACCTCCATCGTCACCTTGTCGGCCGCGGTGACGGTGCCGCCGCCGGGCGTTTCAAAGATTTTCGAAAGCTTGTCGAGTTTGATCATTGTCTTGTCCCAGATGGATTAGTGGCCGGCACCGGAGGAGGAGGCGGGCGTGAGGCGCCTTTGCAGCCAGAGCAGCGCATAGTCGGAAGCGATTGCGAGCAGCGACACCATGATGGCGCCGGTGATGAGCTGACGCGGGTCCGACTGCGAAATGCCGCGGCTGATGAACACGCCCAGCCCGCCCGCGCCGATATAGGCGGCGATGGCGGTGATACCGATATTCATCACCACGGCGATACGGACGCCCGCCATCACCACCGGGATCGCCAGCGGAATTTCGACCCGGGCCAGCCGTTGCTTCGGGGGCATGCCCAGCCCCCGCGCGGCTTCGCGCAGGGCCGGGTCGACGTTGGAAATCGCGGTGTAGGTGTTTCGGATGATCGGCAACTGCGAATACAGCAGCACGGCAATGACCGCGGGCAGATAACCGATCCCGTGACCGATCAGCGACAGGACCGGGATCATCAGGCCGAACAAAGCGATGGACGGGATCGTGATGATGATCGCGGCGATATAAAGGACGATGTCTGCGGCGCGTTGATTGAGGGTGATCAGAATCCCGATCGGCACCCCGGTCAGGATGGCCAGCCCGATGGCGACGCCCACGATGGAGATATGCTGCAAGGTGCGCTCGGCGATGACGTCGAGATTCTGGCTGATGAATAGTAATGTGTCCAAGACACGCCCCCTGTTGCATTCGTCCCGGTTTTTGCACCGGCTTTGGAAGACCGTGGTCGCGGAAACCCTGCCCCGCATATGGATCAGCGGCGCAAAGTTTAAAAAAAGCGCCAGCCGGGGGGCGAAACGGAAAAAATCCACGGCTGTCACTGGATTTGGTGGGGAACACATCCCGCGCCGGTTTTCAAGCTGCCGAAAAATGAAGCGCGTTTGGCCGGGCTTTGTCTAAATATTGCAAATTATCTATATCTTGAAATGACTTATCGCTTCTCGGCAGGGGGCTGCCGCGCGGCAGAGTGGCGCCCATGATGGGCGCGGCCGGATCACCGGGGGCTGCGACAGATAAAGGGCGTCACGATCCGGCCTCGGCGAGGGCGGCGCAGATGTCCTGCACCTGCGCCTCGCTCAGGTCCTGATAAAACGGCACGCCCAAAGTCGACCGAGCCAGCGCCTTGGTCACCGGCAAGGGCAGGTGCGGACAATCGGCAAAGGCAGGCATCCGGTGCATCCCCGCTTCCCACCAGTGGCGCCAAGCGATGCCGCGCCGGGCCAGCGCCCGTTTCGCCGGCGCTAGGTGTTCCGCCGGCAGACCCAGCGACAGGGATGCGGAAACCCAGTCGGTCCCGAACCCGGCGGGCATGGTGATATGGCCGGGCAGCGCGCTGCGATACAGCTGCGCCACCGTCTGATGCGCCTCGCGTTTCTCGCCATAGCCGGGCAGCGCCGCCAGGCCCACGGCGGCGGCGTATTCGCTCAGTTTCCCGTTCACGGCGGGCAGTTCGGCGTTGCGCGTGCCATGGAAACCGAAATTCAGCACCTTGCGCATGGTGCGCAGGAAGGCGGCATCGCGGCACAGGGTGAACCCGCCCTCGCCGACACCGAACAGCTTGGTCGCGTGAAGGCTGACCACGATGGGGATCGTGCTGGCGCTCAGGCTGTCGAAGGCGGCGGCCCCGTCGACGATCACCGGCAAACCGGTTTCATCTCGGAAACCTTCCCAGGCGGTCACGTCCGCCGGGGCGCCGAAGGGCATGACCGGTATCACCGCCGCCACGCGCGCCGGGGCCTGCGCCAGCGCGGCGCGGGCCAGCGCGGGGGTGAGCGCGCCGCTACCCGCCTCCACATCCACGAACCACGGCGTCAGCCCGGCCAGACGCGCCGCGTGGCCTGTCGCCGGAAACGACCAGGATGGCATCATGCACAGCGCCCCCGGTTCCGGCCGCAGCGCCAGCAGCGCCGCGACCAGCCCGATCGTGCAGCTGGAATGGCACAGGACGGATCGTTCCGCCCCGAACTGCCGCCCCAGGGCCTGTTCAAGCCGCGCATTCAGCGGCCCGCCATTGGAGTAATGCCGGGTCGCATCGATTTCGCGCAGGAACGGCAGCACCTCGTCGGCCGAGGGCAGCTGCGGTCGGGCGACGGGGATGACGGGCGGCGTGCTGTATTTCATCGCTCAGGCCGTCTTTTCCCGGGGCGCCTGCGGGCGAGGCTGTCCGAAGCGGCTTTGGATCGATCCGAAGGATATTTTCCGCTCATGCCGGGCCATCTGGTGGAAATGCCAATGCTCGATGCACAGGCCGACAAAGGCGGGCAGCGGGATCGCCCGGGGGCCGAGGGACCGGTTGCGCCGGTAGTGGCGCAGATAGCTGCGCAGCAGTCTTGGGCCCTCTTCCTGGCGCACCAGATGGGTGGCGAGCCGCGCCGCGGAAAGCACCCCCGACAGCCGCCCCGCCAGCGCCGACGCGCGGCCGGGCCTGGGCAGGTTATCCCTGGCGAAGGCCGCCCGTTTGCGCCAATACCCGGTCGAGGCGGCGTAGGACCCCAGCAGCCTGTCCCAGAAGACATCGGGGTCGTAGAGCCGCAGAACCAGGTCGTCATAGCCCGCCAGCAGCTGATCCTGATCCATCCCGAGCGGATGGAAGTTGATCCGCGGATGGTGCGGATCGAGCCGCCCTTCGGCCTTGAGCCTGTCATAAAGCGGGGTGCTGGGAATGGCGCTGAGCACGGCGACATGGGCCTTGGCGATCCCGTTGCGCTGGATGAAGCGGAACTGTTCGTCGAAAATTTCCGGATCGTCGGCGTCGAAGCCCAGGATGAACCCGCCCGTGACCACGATCCCCGCATCGCGGATGCGCTGCAGCTTGTCGTCCATGCTGTCGCCGCGCATGTTCTGCAGCTTGCGCGTTTCGCTCAGCGACGCGGCGCGCGGGGTTTCGACGCCGATGAAAACCTGCCGGAAATTCGCCGCGACCATCAGCTCCAGCAGGTCGGGGTCATCGGCCAGGTTCAGGCTGGCCTCGGTGCTCAGCGGCAGGGGGAAACCGTTCGCCTTCTGCCACTCGGCGATGGCGATCAGGACCTCGCGGGCCTTGGCCTTGTTGCCGATGAAATTGTCGTCGACCAGAAAGCACTGCTTGAACCCCGCGTCGCGGATCGCATCCAGTTCGGTCAGCACCTGGGCCGGGGTCTTGGTGCGGGGGCGGCGGCCGAAAATGGTGATGATGTCGCAGAATTCGCACAGGAACGGGCAGCCGCGCGAAAACTGCAGCGGGGCGACGATATAGGCCCCGGCATCGACCAGGTCATAGCGCGGCGCCGGCACCGTCGTCATGTCGGTCTTCTGCTGCTGCTCATAGCGCGGCAGTGTTGTACGCCCGTCCCGCAGGTCGCGCAGGAAGGCGGGCCAGGTCGTTTCGGCCTCGCCGATGAAGGCGGTGTCGCACAGCCCTTCGAATTCGCTTTCCGACACGGTGATCAACGGGCCGCCGACCGCGATATGACGCGCGCTGTGGCGCAGCTGCTGCAGGATTTCATGCATGCGTTTTTGCTGCACGATCATCCCGGTGACACCGACCACGTCGAAATCGGCGATCCGGTCGAAGGGAATGTCTTCGACATTTTCGTCGATCAGGGTCACGTCGCAGAATTCGGGGGTCAGCGCGGCCAAAGCCGGAAGCGCGGCCGTCAGCGTGTAGCATTTCTTGCGCCCCGGCAGAAACGGAAGGGCATATTCGAAACCCCAGAAATTCGGGTCGAACCGGGGATTGATGAGCGCCACCTTGAGACGGGAATCGTCAACTGTCTTCACGATAAAAATACCTTACGAAACTCACTTCGCGCTTCACAATTATCCGCAAAGCATTAAACCTAAGTTAGAAAATTATTACCAGTATTACCTTATGGCGATAGGTGCGCAAATCACGACTGAATCGGCCCGGACTCTGTTCAGCAGGCTGAGCGCCCATTACGACAGGTGTTTCGAACGCTACGGGGATTGTGCGCAGGGCATGGACTGGCCGGATGCCGAGGGCGCGCGGCTGCGTTATGGCGTGATGGCCGATCTGCTGAGCGAACCGGGGGCCGAGGTTCTGGACCTGGGCTGCGGCGCGGGGCATTTCTGGGAATATCTTCAGGACACGGGCCGCACGGACCTGCGCTATCGCGGCATCGACCTGTCCGACACGATGGTGCGTCATTGCCGGGCAAAATTCCCCGGCATCCCGTTCGAACGGGCCGATGTGCTGTCCGATCCGTCCCGGCTGGGCAAGGTGGATTATGCCGTGCTGAACGGTGTGCTGACGGAAAAGCTGACCGCGGATCACGACGCGATGTTCGGGGCGGCACGGCAGCTTCTGTCGACGGTGTTCGGGGCGGTGCGCCGGGGCATGGCGTTCAACGTGATGTCCAAGCACGTGGATTGGGAACGCGATGACCTGTTCCATCTTCCCTATGACGACATGGCGCGTTTCGTGGTCCGGGACCTGTCGCGGCGGCATGTGATCCGGGCCGATTACGGTCTCTACGAATATACGGTTTACGTTTTCAAATAGGTTTGAGGCTTTGACAGATATCGTGATTTTCGGGGCGGGGCAGATCGCCGAAGTGGCCTTGGCCTATATCAGGCGTTTCGGGTCCGACCGGGTGGTCGGGTTCACCGTGGACCGCGAATATGCGACGCAGGCGGAATTTCATGGCCTGCCGGTGGTGCCCTGGGACGCGCTGGAAACCCGTTTCCCGCCCGGTGAGGTGAAGCTGCTCGGCCCGCTCAGCTACCAGCAGCTGAACGGGTTGCGCCGGGACCGGCACCGCGAAGGCCGCGCGCGCGGCTATAGCTTTGCCAGCTTCGTGCATCCTTCGGTGCATGACATGGCCGATCATATCGGCGAAAACTGCTTCATCCTCGAAAACACCATCCTGCAGCCCTTTACCCGGATCGGCGACGGCTGCGTGATCTGGACCGCCGTGCATATCGGCCATCACAGCACGATCGGGGATCATTGCTTCATCTCTTCGCAGGTCGGCATTTCCAGCGGCTGCACCATCGGGCCGGGTTGCCTGATCGGGGGGCAGGTGGGGATTTCGAACGGCGTCACCATCGGCGCGGACACCTATCTGGAAACGCGCTGCATGATCCGCCGCGATTTGCCGCCGGGTAGCGTCGTGCGCCACCCCGACGACCGGAAAGAGGAATATTCCAGCGACCGGCTCAAAGGGATGCGTTTCAAGTGACGGGCGCGCTGTGGTCACGCAAGGGGATGTTCCTGACCGCCGGCGGCGGCGACTGGATCAGCCATGCGCAGGTGCCGACGGTTCTGCCGCTGTCCGACCGGTTGTGGCGGATCTTTTTCGGCGGTCGTGACGCGGCGAACCGATCCCGGACCTTCGCCGCCGATGTCGATCCATCCCGGGATATGGAAATCCGCGCACTGTACCGCGATCCGGTGTTTCCCGATGCCGCGCCGGGCCGGTTCGATTGCGACGGTACCGCGCCGTCCTGCTTGCGGCGGCAGGGCGACGACTACCTGCTCTATTACTCGGGCATCCGGCGCGACCCCGACAGGGATTACAACACCCAGATCGGGCTGGCGCGCAGTGGGGACGGTTTGGATTTCGGGACCCATCCGCAGCCGATCGGCCGGGCGCATCCGGGCGACCGGACCCCGTTCGTATTGGCGGAAAAGGACGGCTATCGCGTGTGGTTCGTCGCCGATTGCGGCCCGCCGGAGGCGTTTCGCTATGGCATCCGGACCTGTTTTTCCCCTGACGGCATCACCTGGGACGAAAGCGCGGTAACGGCCGTTCCGGTACAGGGCGGATTCACCGCACAAATCCGGCCCTGGGTCACCGAATGGCAGGGGCAAAGGCGGCTGTGGTTCAGCGAACGCGGCGATGATTTCCGCAAGGGCGGCACCCATCCCTATCGCGTGGCGTCCTGCCCGGTCGACGAACAAGGGGTGGCCTGTGGCCCGGTGACTCCGGTGGCCTTTGAAAACCCGCCCCGGCCGGGGGATTTCGACGATTGGATGCAGGGCTATGCCGCGATTGTCCCCCATGGCGAGGGGTTGATCATGGTCTATAACGGCAATGATTTCGGACGTGACGGGATCGGTTGGGCGATGCTGGAACAGGGGGCGGACCATGCCCTGCCGCTTTGAGTTCCGTATCCCGGTCCTGCCGACGCCGGGGTTCTTTTCCGGCGTCAAGCTGGCGGTGAAATCCCTGCGCAAACTGGGCGGGGCCTATGAGGCGGCGCCGGTGGTGATCTCGGTGGGCGGCGATGAGGCCGCCGAAAACACCCACGACATGAACGGCTGGAGCGCTACGGACGAGAACGTGATCTGGCGGATCATCCCGGAGCACAAGCGCACGCCGGAATTTTCATCCGGGATCGACCGGTTCGAAAATCCGCTTGAAAGCGATATCGTGGTGATGTGCGACGCCGATGCCTGCCTGTTGCGCGATATCGACCCGGTGCTGGAACAGGTCTGCCGACACCCCCGCCCGATGATCGCCGCGATGCAGGCGCATCAATCGCCCTTCGGCCCTGACCCCGATGAAAACACCCGCAGTTGGGCCGAGCTATTCGCCCATTTCGGCCGGGACGCGCCGCGATTGTCTCTGTCCTACACGCTCGCCCGGCCGCAAAACGGCAAGGCGCCGCCCTATTTCAATTTCGGCTTCGTGGTGATGAACCGCGCGGCTTTCGATCTCGTCCGGCCCGATTTCGAAAGCCGGACGCTGCAGGCCGCGGCCCTGTTGCGGCTGCGGAAGCGTGAAATTTTTGCCGCCCAGATCGCCATGTCGGTGCTGATCGCAGAACATGGCATCGACTACCTTCCGCTGGACCCGTCCTACAACTGCACCAACAAGGATGAAATGTTCCGGGCCGGGCTGAAATCGGAACAGGACATTCGGGTGCTGCACTACCAGCGGCGCGACCATTTCGACCGGCATCTTTTCCTGTGTTGCCCGGAGGCTTTCGCAGAGTTTTCCGAACGGGACTACGACTCGAAGGTCATCGCGCATTTCCGCCGTCATGTTCTGTCGCTGCCCGATATCTTCTTTCGGCCGGGTGATCCGACATGACGCTCAGGGTCGCGATCATGCAGCCGTATTTCTTCCCCTATGCGGGTTACTTCCGGCTGATGGCGGCAAGCGATCTGTTCGTGATCCTGGACGATGTGCAGTTCCCGCGCAGGGGGCGTGTTCACCGCTGCGAACTGGCGCCCGGAACCTGGCTGACCCTGCCGCTGGCGCGCGCTGCGCGGGATACCCGGATCAATCAGCTGGACTGGGCGCCGGAGGCCCGCACAAGCCTCGATGCCCGGCTGGCCGGGGCCGGGATCGACAAGGCGGTTTCGTCGCCGCTGCACGCGCATCTGTTCGGCCCCTTGCCGTCGGTGCCCGACTTTCTGGAACGGGGGCTGAGGCTGGTCACCGAACTGCTGGATCTGCCTGTGCGTTTCCTGCGCAGTTCAGCGTTGGGGTTGCCCGCAGGGTTGCGCGGGCAGGACCGTATCCTGGCGATCCTGGACGCATTGGGCGCGTCCCATTACATCAACGCCCCCGGCGGGCGGGACCTGTATCAGCCGAACGCCTTTGCCACCCGCGGGATGACGCTGGAGTTCTTGCCGCCGTACCGGGGTGCGTTTCCCCATCTGCTACCCGAACTGCTTTTGCCCGGCGCCGGATCGCGCATCCGCGCCGATATCGACGGCGAGGCCCTTTCCGGGGCGTGGCCGGGCCTTTGATCCGCGTTCCAGGGCGCGTGGGTTAATTCGGCGGGTTTTCCGTCCCTTGCGCATCCTCCCTTTGGGTTGAGGCTGAAGCCCCCGGATCGCGCAGACTTTGACCAAGATCAACGCCCGCCCGCGCGGCCCCTGTAGGGTGGCGGGCAAAGGACATCAGGAGGGGGCACGATCATGCCGATTGATGACGAGGTCATTTTCTTTGAAAACCTGCGCCGCGACGACGTGCCGATTGTCGGCGGCAAGAACGCATCGCTGGGCGAAATGGTTCAAGGGCTTGGCGCCAAGGGCATTCGCGTGCCACCGGGATTTGCCACCACCGCCAACGCCTTTCGCCGCTATATCAAGGCAAACGGGCTCGACACGCTGATCACCGACACGATGCGCGCCTATGGCGAGGGCAGGATGCCGCTGCACAAGGCGGGCGAAACCGTCCGCGCGGCCATCGTCGCGGGCAGTTGGCCGACCGAAACCGAAGCCGCGCTGCGCCAGGCCTACCGGTCGCTTTCGGAACGCTCCGGCCAGGCCGATCTGGCCGTGGCGGTCCGTTCCAGTGCCACTGCCGAGGACCTGCCTGATGCCAGCTTCGCCGGACAGCAGGAAACATTCCTGAACGTGAGCGGCGAAGAGGAACTTCTGAGTGCCTGCCGTAAATGCTATGCCTCGCTGTTCACCGACCGGGCGATCACCTACCGCGAACTGAAAGGGTTCGATCACATGCAGGTCGCCCTGTCGGTGGGGGTGCAGCACATGGTGCGCTCGGATATTGGCGGGTCGGGGGTGATGTTTTCGATCGATACCGAAACCGGCTTCGACAAGGTGGTGCTGATCGACGCCGCCTGGGGGCTGGGCGAAAACATCGTGCAGGGGGCCGTCACGCCGGACGAATACCAGGTCTACAAACCGTTCCTGGACACCGACGGGTTGCGCCCGATCATCGAAAAGAAGCTCGGCGCCAAGGAAAAGAAGATGATCTATGCCGCCGCCGGGGCGGCTGAACCGATCCGCAACGTGCCCACCTCCAAGGCCGAACGCGCGGCTTTCGTGCTCAGCGATGACGAGGTGCTGGACCTAGCCCGGCAGGCCGCCGTGATCGAGGACCATTACGGTCAGCCGATGGATATGGAATGGGCCAAGGACGGCGTGACGGGCGATCTGTTCATCGTGCAGGCGCGCCCCGAAACGGTGCAGTCGCGGCAGGGTGCGCAGACGTTCAAACGCTATTCGGTGGGCGCGCATGGCGACACCATCGTGACCGGGCTGTCGGTCGGGGAACAGGTCGCCACCGGCCGCGTCTGCCTGATCGAAACGCCCGAGGATATCGACCGCTTTGTCGACGGCGCGGTACTGGTCACCTCCACGACCGACCCCGATTGGGTGCCGGTGATGAAACGGGCCTCGGCCATCGTGACGGATCGCGGCGGGCGCACCAGCCACGCCGCCATCGTCAGCCGCGAACTGGGCGTTCCGGCGCTGGTCGGCTGCGGCAACGCGACCTTCGTCCTGCACGATGAGCAGGAAGTCACCGTCAGTTGTGCCGAGGGCGATGTCGGCCATGTCTACGAAGGGCTGGCCGAGGTGACGGTCGAGGACCTGAACCTGACCGATGTGCCCGCCACCCGAACCAAGGTGATGCTGAACATGGCCAACCCGGCGACGGCGGCGCGCTGGTGGCGGTTGCCGGCGGATGGGGTCGGGCTGGCGCGGATGGAATTCGTCATCGCCAACACGATCCGGGTCCACCCCGAGGCGCTGCTGCGCTTCGACGAGGTGCAAGATGCGGGTGTCCGGGCCGAGATCGAGGAGCTGACCCGGGGATATGAGGACAAGACCGATTACTTCGTCGACCGGCTGGCGCTTGGCCTGTCGCGGATTGCCGCCGTGGCCTATCCGAACCCGATGATCCTGCGGATGAGCGATTTCAAGACCAACGAATATGCCGACCTGCTGGGCGGGGCGCAGTTCGAACCCGAGGAAGCCAACCCGATGATCGGCTGGCGCGGCGCGTCGCGCTATTACGATCCGGCCTATCGCGAAGGGTTCCGGCTGGAATGCCGCGCCATCCGCAGGCTGCGCGAGGTGATCGGGTTCGACAACGTGATGGTGATGATCCCGTTCTGCCGCACCCCGGAAGAAGCCGACCGGGTGATCGAGGTGATGAAGGAAGAAGGGTTGGAACGCGGGCTGCACGGGCTGCAGACCTATGTGATGTGCGAAATCCCGTCGAACGTCGTGCTGGCCGAGGAATTCGCCAAGCGCTTCGACGGGTTTTCCATCGGGTCGAACGACCTGACCCAGCTGACCCTGGGCATCGACCGCGACAGCGACAAGCTGGCGCCGTTGTTCGACGAACGTCACGAGGCGGTGCAATGGATGATCCGCACGGTGATCCGCAAGGCGCATGAATCGGGGGCGAAGATCGGGCTGTGCGGTCAGGCGCCGTCGAATTACCCCGATTTCGCCCGGGTGCTGGTGGAGGCGGGGATCGATTCCATATCGGTGGTGCCGGACAGTTTCGTCCAGGTGAAGAAACACGTCGCCGAGGCGGAAAAATCCTGACGGGGCGGTGAAGGGCCGCGATGCGGCCTTTCACGTTTTTCTCAAACGACCGCTTCGACCTCGCTGCGGCTGTATCCCAGCGATGCTTCGAGAAGCTGCTTGGTATAGGGATGGCTGGGCGTCATCGCCCGCATCTCTTCGACGCTCAGCACCTCGACGATTTCGCCCGCCTGCATCACCGCGATGCGTTCGCACATATGGGCGACCACGGCCAGGTCGTGCGACACCATCAGGAAGGTCAGGTCGTGTTCGGCGCGCAGGTCGGTCAGCAGGTTCAGGATTTCCGCCTGCACCGACACGTCCAGCGCCGATGTCGGTTCGTCCAGCAGCAGGATCGACGGTTCCGGCGCCAGCGCCCGGGCGATCGCCACCCGCTGCCGCTGCCCACCAGAAAGCTGGTGCGGATAGCGGAAGCGGAAGGCGGGGCCGAGCCCGACATCGTCCAGCAGCTTTTCGATGCGCGGGTCGATATCGCGGAACCCGTGCAGGCGCAGCGTTTCCGACAGGATCTGATCGACCGATTGGCGCGGGTGCAGCGATGCGTAAGGGTCCTGGAACACCATCTGCACGGTCTTGTAGAACGTCTTGTCGCGCTTGCGCCCCAAGGGTTGGTCGTTCACCGCCATCCGCCCCGAACAATGCGGCACCAGCCCGGTCAGCGCCCTCATGATGGTGGATTTGCCAGACCCGCTTTCGCCGACCAGCCCGAAGCTTTCGCCGCGCGCGACCTCGAATGTGGCGTGTTTCACCGCGTCGACGCGGTCGCGCCCTTCGCCGAACCAGATGTTCAGGTCCTCAAAACTTAGCGCGCTCATGCGTCCGGCCCCACGCTTTCGGCCTCGGCCCAGGCCGGGTCTCGTTGCAATACTTCAAGCCGCTTTTGCGGCGCGTCGAAGCGGGGCAGCGAATTCAGCAGCCCGCGGGTATAGGGGTGTTTCGCTTCGTGCAGCTTGTCGGCATCGCAGGTTTCCACCACGCGGCCGGCATACATGATCAGCACCCGGTCGCAGAATTGCGATACCAGGTTCAGGTCGTGGCTGATGAAGATCAGCCCCATGCCGCGATCGCGCACCAGCTTGTCCATGATTTCCAGAACCTGCCCCTGCACCGACACGTCGAGCGCCGATGTCGGTTCGTCCGCGATCAGCAGATCTGGATCGGGGATCAGCATCATCGCGATCATGATCCGCTGGCCCATGCCGCCCGACACTTCGTGCGGATAGGCGCGCATGACCCGTTCGGGATCGCGGATCGACACCGCTTCGAGCATTTCCAGCGCCCGCTTGCGGGCCTCGGCCTTGCCGCCCTTGGAATGCAGCCGGTAGGCCTCCATCAGCTGTTCGCCGATGGTCATCACCGGGTTGAGCGAAAATTTCGGGTCCTGCATCACCATCGAAATCCTATCGCCGCGAATCTTGCGCATATCGGCTTCGGATTTGCTCAGCAGGTCCTCGCCGTCGAGCTTGATGTAATCGGCCTCGACCTCGCCCGGGGCCCGGATCAGGCGCAGGATGGCGCGGCCGGTCATCGATTTGCCCGATCCGCTTTCGCCGACGATGCCCAGCCGTTCGCGGCCCAGCTTGAAGGACACGCCGCGCACCGCGTCGAACACGCCCTTGCGGGTGGGAAACCGCACCCAGAGGTTTTTAACGTCCAGTAATTCGGTCATTTCGAATCCTTCGGGTCCAATACGTCGCGCAGCCCGTCGCCCAGCAGGTTGAAGGCCAGCGAGACGGTGAAGATCGCCAGCCCCGGCACCGTGGCCACCCACCAGTGATCGAGGATGAAGCGGCGCCCTTCGGAAATCATCGCGCCCCATTCCGGGCTCGGCGGCTGCGCACCCAGGCCCAGGAAGCCCAGACCGGCGGCGGCCAGGATGATGCCCGCCATGTCCAGCGTCACCCGCACGATCAGTGACGAAATGCACAGCGGCCAGATATGCTTGGTGATGATCCGCACCGGCCCCGCGCCCTGCAGCCGCACCGCGCTGATGAAGTCGGAATTGCGGATGGTCAGGGTTTCGGCCCGTGCGATCCGCGCATAGGGCGGCCAGGCGGTCAGCGAAATCGCCAGCACCGCGTTTTCGATCCCGGCGCCAAGCGCCGCCACGAAGGCCAGCGCCAGCACCAGCCGCGGGAAGGCCAGGAAGATATCGGTGATCCGCATCAAGGCGACATCGATCCAGCCGCCGGCATAGCCCGCGATTGTGCCGACCAGCAGCCCCGCCAGCGGCGCGATCAGCGCCACCAGCGTCACGATGTAAAGCGTGATGCGCGAGCCATAAATCAGCCGCGACAGGATATCCCGGCCCAGCGAATCCGTGCCCAGCAGGTGGCTTTCGGTGCCCAGCGGCTTCAGCCGGTTGCCAAGGTCCTGGGTGAACGGATCATGCGGCGCGATCAGCGGCGCGAAGGCCGCCATCAGCAGCAGGAAGACCAGGATGGAAAGGCCGAACATGGCCAGGGAATTGGACCGGAACGACAGCCAGCCGTGATACAGCGCCGACAGCCGCGCCTGCAGGCGCGAATGCGGCGTATCGGTCAGCAGCCATTCGCGCAGTCCGGTTTGCGTATCGCTCATTTCGCCCTCGGATCAAGGAAACGGTAAAGAAGGTCGGAACCGACATTCAGGATGATGAAGATCAGGCCGATCACCACTGTGCCGCCCAGAACCGCGCTCATGTCCGCGGACAGCAGCGCGTTGGTGATGTAGGACCCGATGCCCGGCCAGGCGAAGATGATTTCGGTCAGCACCGATCCTTCCAGCAGGTTGGCATAGCTCAGCGCGATCACGGTGATCAGCTGCACCCGGATGTTGCGGAAGGCATGGCGCCAGATCACCGCGCGTTCGGACATGCCCTTGACCCGGGCGGTGGTGATGTATTCGGCGCTCAGCTGTTCGAGCATGAAGGACCGGGTCATGCGGCTGATATAGGCCAGGCTGTAATAGCCCAGCAGCGAGGCTGGCAGCACGATATGGCTCAGCGCGTCGCGGAACACTTCCCAGTTGCCGTCCAGAATGCTGTCGATCAGGATCATGCCGGTCACCGGCGGCACCACGTCGGCATAGAAAATGCCCACCCGTCCCGGGCCGCCGACCCAGCCGAGAATGCCGTAGAAGACCAGAAGCCCCATCAGCCCGAGCCAGAAGATCGGCATCGAATAACCCACCAGCGCCACGACGCGGGCGATCTGGTCGATCCAGCTGTCGCGCCGGACGGCGGCGATGACGCCCAGCGGCACGCCCAGCAGCACCCCCATCAGGGTGCCCAGCGTCGCCAGTTCCAGCGTGGCGGGAAAGACCCGGCCGATATCTTCGGAAACCGGATGCGCGGTCAGCAGCGAGACGCCGAAATCGCCATGCAGCACGTCCCACAGGTAATATCCGAACTGCACCAGCAGCGGCTTGTCGAGGCCAAGATCCTCGAACACCTTCTGATAGGTCTCGGGCGAGGCACGTTCGCCGACGATGGACAGGACGGGATCGATCGGCATCACCCTGCCGATCAGGAATGTCACGAAAAGAAGGCCCAGCATGGTGATCGCGATCGATCCCAGCATGTAGGCCGGCCGCTTCAGCCAGCGGGGAAGGAGCGCCGGCCGGCGCTCCTTTGTGTTTTGCTCTGCCAGGGACACTTACTTCGTGACCTGCCAATAGGAGGCCGCGGTGATCGCCTGACCGGTCGAGAAGTTCGTCACGTTGTCGCGCAGCGCCGATTGTTCGATCTTCTGGAACATGATGGCGAAAGGCGAGGTCTCGCGGAACTCGGCCTGGATTTCGTGATACATCTGGGCGCGCTTTTCGCGGTCGTTTTCGATCACGGCGGCGTCGACCTTTTCGGTCAGCCCGGCGGTATCCCAGCTGTTGCGCCAGGCCAGCAGACCGGTCAGACCGGCCTCTTTCGAGTTGTCGGGGTTATAGGCGAAGGTGCCCGCGTTGGTCTGCGGATCGGGGTAATCCGGACCCCAGGCGCCGATATAGACGTCCAGTTCGCGTGCCCGGTACATGCCGAGGATCTGCTTGCCGGTGCCGACGGTCAGGTTCAGCTTGATCCCGGCCTGGGCAAAGGTGTTCTGCAGCGACTGGGCGATTTCCAGGCGTTCCTGCGCTTCGCGCACGCCGGCGGTCAGTTCCAGACCGTCAACACCCGCTTCGGCCAGCAGCGCCTTGGCTTTTTCCACGTTCAGCGAGAACGGGTTTTCCTCGACCGAGCCGAGATAGGTCAGCGGCAGGAAGTTCTGGTGGATGGTGTACTGCCCCTTGAGGAAGCTGTCCTGCATCCCTTCGTAATCGATCAGGTACTTGATCGCCTGGCGCACCTGCGGTTTCGCCAGATCGGGGTTCTGCTGACCCAGCGAGGCATACATCAGGCGGCCCTTGAGTTCGGCCGAAATCTTGATCCCGTCCTCTTCAAGCACACCGGCGACGTCTTCGGGGTTCAGGTTGCGGGCGATGTCGATATCGCCGCGTTCCAGCAGCAGGCGCTGCGTGGCGCTTTCCAGGATGTGGCGGACGATCACGCGTTCCATCGCCGGGGCGCCGAGATAGAAATCGGGGTTCGATTTCAGGGTGACCGATTCATTCGGTTTCCAGCTGACCAGCGAATAGGCGCCCGACCCGGCGGCGTTGGTTTTCAGCCAGGTGTTGCCCAGGTCGCCATCGACCTCGTTTTCCATCACCAGCTTCTTGTCGACGATGCCGCCGATGGTGGCGGTCAGACAGTTCAGAACGAACGAAGTCGCATAGCGCTTGTCGGTGGTGATGATGAGCTTGTTGCCCTCGGCGCGGATGGTTTGTTCGACATTTTCCGGGCTGAAACCGAACTGGGTCAGGATGAAGGCCGGGGTCTTGTTCAGGATCACCGCGCGGCGCAGCGAGAATTCGGCATCCTCGGCGGTCACCGGGTTGCCCGAATGGAACTTCACGCCGTCACGCATGGTGAAGGTGATGGTGCGGCCGTCCTCGGACACGTCCCAGCTTTCGGCCAGGTCGGGCTGATAGCCCGCGTCGAGGTTCAGCGGATCGAAGTTGATCAGCTTGCCATAGATGTTGCGGCTGACATCCGAGCCCGCGAATTCAAAGGATTCCGCCGGGTCCAGCGTGGTGATGTCGTCGATCCGGTTGGCGATGACCAGCATGTTGGCCGGCGTTTCGGCATAGCCGGGCAGGCCGGTCACGCTCAGCGCAAGGCCCAGTGCGGCCCCGGACATGAATTTTGCGAAAGCAGTCATTTTTTATTCTCTCCTGTTGTGAAGGTCGTTTGGTATTGGGGTCTTAGGCGCCCCATGTTTTTTCAAGAACGCGCAGCCAGTTGCCGTTGCACAGCTTTTCCATCAGCGCGTCGTCGTAGCCATGCGCGCGCATCGCGTCGCGCAAAGCAGGCAGCCCGGCAATCGAGCCGATTTCGGACGGCACCATCGCGCCGTCGAAATCCGAACCCAGCCCGACCCGGGTATCCCCAAGCTTCTCGATCAGATAATCGAGATGGCGCAGCATCATGTCGATGCCGGTATCCGCCATCTGGCCGTCCTCGCGCAGGAAGGCCACGGCGAAATTCAGCCCCACCATGCCGTCGCTGTCGCGGATCGCGTCCAGCTGTTCGTCGGTCAGGTTGCGGGCATGCGGGCAGATTGCATAGGCGTTGGAATGGGTGGCGACCAGCGGCGCGTTGGAATGGCGCGCCACGTCCCAGAACCCGGCCATGTTCAGATGCGACAGGTCGATCATGATGCCCAGTTCGTTGCAGCGCTTGACCAGCCGCAGCCCATGATCGGTCAGCCCGCCGCCGATATCGCCATCGCTGGGAAAGCGGAACGGCACGCCTTCGCCGAACAGGGTGGTGCGGCTCCAGACCGGCCCGAGGGAACGCAAACCCGCCTGGTACAGCACGTCCAGAGTGTTCAGTTCGGGGTCGATCGCCTCGGCCCCTTCGATATGCAGGATCGCGGCCATGGTGTTCGAGGCCAGGCAGGCGCGGATATCGGCGGTGCTGCGGCAGACCTTGAGCGCGCCCAGTTCTTCGAGCCGGAACAGGATCGCGGCCTGGTTTAGCGCAACCGGCAGGGCGTCTTCCCATTCGATCGGTTCGGGCAGCGGCAGGTCGTAGCTGGGTTGGTTCATCTGGTCGTACTTGTCGTCCAGATCGACCTCGGAGGGCACATAGACGGCGAAGAACCCGCCGCCGAAACCGCCCTCGGCGGCGCGCGGCAGGTCGATATGGCCGTCGCGGCCGGTGACGAAGCTTTCGGCCGCCGCCGGGCCACCGGCGCGGTAGAGTTTCAATAGAACGTCGTTATGGCCGTCGAACACGGCTGGGGCGGTGGAATGGGCCACTGGAAATCCTGTTTTGTGAACGGGTCAGAGATGCTGACAGATTGCAGCGTAACGACAATTTCGTCATGGACGAGAGGAAAAGGCATGAGTAAAGCTCATATGATCATGAGCGAAAATGAGGGATGCGATGGCGCGTCATGCGGGTCACAGCCTGTCGGAATACCAGGCGCTGCGGGCGATGATGGAAAGCGGCACCGCCACCGCGGCGGCGCGGCGGCTGGGGCTGACGCAATCGGCGATCAGCCGGGCCATCGCCAGCCTTGAATCCCGCACCGGCCGCATCCTGTTCGAACGCGAAGCGGGCCGGTTGCGCCCCACCGCCGAGGCGGTCCGGCTGAACCGCCGGCTCGACCCGCTGTTCGAAGCGCTGGACCGGATCGATTCCCCGCCCACGGCGGTGCGC
This sequence comes from Thalassovita mangrovi, assembly GCF_009857745.1. Taxonomy (GTDB): domain Bacteria; phylum Pseudomonadota; class Alphaproteobacteria; order Rhodobacterales; family Rhodobacteraceae; genus Thalassobius; species Thalassobius mangrovi. The sequence goes on along the minus strand of NZ_WWEN01000005.1, from coordinate 180,511 downwards.
GAAACCCTGCGGTTGATCGCGCCGCCGTCGCTGGCGCATCGTTTCCTGGTGTCGCTGGTGACCGGCTTTCTCAGGGCGAACCCGCATTTCTTCGTCAGCCTCGAGGTCAACACATCCGACGAGGTGATCCGCGGGTTGGTGGAGGATCGGTTCGATCTGGGCATCATCGGGGTCGAGATGTCGCGCGCCGGTCTGCGGATGATCCCTTACCGGACCTCCTCGGCGGTCTGCGCGATGGAACTGGATCACCCGCTGAGCAAGCTTGAAACCGTTTCGCCAAGCGATTTGGACGGGCACCGGATGATCGCGCTGACCCATCGCCATGCGCGGCGCGCGCAGCTTGACCGGATCCTGTTGGAAGCGGGCGCGCATCCCGAAGTGGTGGCCGAGGTGTCGACCACTTTCGCGGCGATGGACCTGGCCAAGGAAGGGCTGGGCGTGGCGGTGGTCAACCCGTTCCCGGCGGTGCATTACCGCGGCGGCGAAATGACGTTCCGGTCCTTTGGTGCGCCGATGACCTATCGCAGCTATTTCGCGGTCTCCGACCAGCGCCCGCTGCCGCGTATCGCGCGCGCCTTCATCCGCTATGTGCGGCTGAACACCCCCGCCGACCCGTTCACGGAAAAAGCCTGAGCGGAGAACGGGCGCGGGGCTGGTATTGCCGGGCGCGCCGTGGTTCAGTCGCCTGCGCAAAAGCAGGAGAAGACAGATGGCCCGCGGCACCCCCGCCACCCAGGCGCTGAAGAAGGCCGGTATCGCCTTCGACCTGGTCGAATACGACTATGACGGCAGCGCCGCCCGCGTCGGGTTGCAGGCGGCCGAGGCGATGCAGGTGCCGGCATCGCGCGTGTTCAAGACGCTGATGGCCGAGGTCGACGGCAAGCCGGTCTGCGCGATCCTGCCCTCGGATGCCGAGGTCGACATGAAGGCGCTGGCGGCTGCCTTCAACGGAAAATCGGCCCGGATGATGCCGCCCGAAGCGGCGGAACGGATGACCGGCTACAAGGTCGGCGGGGTCAGCCCGCTGGGCCAGCGCAAGCGGGTTCCGGCGCTGCTGGAAGCTGCCGCCGAGGCGCATGACACCATCTATGTCAACGGCGGCAAGCGCGGCTTGCAGATCCTGCTGAACCCGGCGGACCTGGCGCGCGAACTGGGCTGCCCGATGGCGCATTTCGCACGATAGGCGCGGTGAGGTTTGTAAGGCGGCGCGGTTCGTGCGGGCGTCTGACGCCCGCCCGCTAGATCAGCTTGACCGCCGCGCGCACCTGATCGTCCAGCCCCTCACCGCCGCGGGCGGCATAGTCGCGCAATTGCTCGCGCATCCGGGGTTCCCAGAAATCGCTCAGGTGATTGGCCACCATTTGCGGCGTGTCTTCGCCCGGCTGGGTCTTGAAGAAAGTGGCGATCTGGTTGGCCATATAGACCATTTTCTCAGGCGACATCGGTGACCTCGGATGTGATGCGTTCGGGATGGGAATAGACGTCGAAACCGCCCTGCCGGGCGAAGGCGACAAGCGTGATGCCGCTGTCCTCGGCCAGGTGCAGCGCGTGGGTGGTCGGGGCGGACACGGCGATCAGCGCGGGGCTGCCGGCGATGGCGCATTTCTGCACCAGTTCCATCGACAACCGGCTGGTCATCACGAAGGCGCCGCTGGCGCAGTCGATGCCGTCGCGCGCCAGCGCACCGATCAGCTTGTCCAGCGCGTTGTGGCGGCCGACGTCTTCGCGCACGGCGACGATGCCCTGGCCGGGGACCAGGAAACCGGCGGCATGGGTGGCGCCGGTCTGCGCGTGCAGCACCTGCAGCGGGCGCAGATCGTCGGTGGCGCGTAGAACCTCGTCGCGGTCTAGCCGGAACCCGGTTCCGGTCAAGCGCGGCAGCGGCCGGTTCGCCTGTTCCAGGCTGTCGATCCCGCACAACCCGCAGCCGACCGGCCCCGCCATGAAGCGGCGGCGCGCACTCAGCGCTTCCTGCCGGTCCTCGCGCAGCCAGAACCGCGCCTCGATGCCCTGATCGTGGCGCACTTCCTCGAACCCCTCGACCTGGTCGAGTGAGGTGATGACGCCCTCGGTCAGGGCAAAACCATGGGCGAAATCGGCGATATCTCCGGGGCTGGCCATCATCACCGCATGGGTCGACCCGTCATAGACCACCGCCACCGGCACTTCCTCGGGCAGCGCGCGGCGCACCGGTGCGTGCCCGTCCCGGCGGACGGACAGGCCCGGTTTGCTGCGGCTGAGCGGGATCGCCATCGCCTTTACTCCGCCGCGGGCAGGATGCGACGCGCGCGGGTGCTTTGCGCGGCATAGTCTTCCTGCCATTCGGTGGGCCCGTTCGACAGGCTGATCTGCACCGCCGTCACCTTGTATTCCGGGCAATTGGTGGCCCAGTCGGAATAATCGGTGGTGACCACGTTGGCCTGGGTGTCGGGATGGTGGAACGTGGTGTAAACCACGCCCGGGCTGACCCGGTCGGTGATCTTCGCGCGCAGCGTGGTTTCGCCCGAACGGCTGGCCAGCCTGATCCAATCGCCATCGTTCACGCCGCGGGTTTCGGCGTCGTGGGGGTGGATTTCCAGCAGGTCCTGATCGTGCCAGACGGTGTTTTCGGTGCGCCGGGTCTGGGCGCCGACATTGTACTGGCTCAGGATCCGCCCGGTGGTCAGCAGCAGCGGGAAGCGCGGCCCGGTCTTTTCATCCGTCGCCACGTATTCGGTGATCATGAACCGGCCCTTGCCGCGCACGAACCCGTCGACATGCATCAAGGGCGTGCCGTCGGGATGGGCGTCGTTGCATGGCCATTGCACGCTGCCCTTTTCCTCCAGCAGGGCGTAGTCGACCCCGGCGAAGGACGGCGTGGTGGCGGCGATTTCATCCATCACCTGCGAGGGATGGGTGTAATGCCACCCCGCGCCCATCGCATTGGCCAGCATCTGGGTCACTTCCCAATCGGCATAACCGTTCAGCGGCGCCATCACCCTGCGCACCCGGTTGATCCGGCGTTCGGCGTTGGTGAAGGTGCCGTCCTTTTCCAGGAAGGTCGATCCGGGCAGGAAGACATGGGCGTAATTGGCGGTTTCGTTCAGGAACAGGTCATGCACGATGACGCATTCCATCGCCGCCAGCCCCGCCGCCACGTGTTTGGTGTCGGGGTCCGATTGCAGGATGTCCTCGCCCTGGCAATAAAGCCCCTTGAAGCTGCCATCCACCGCCGCGTCCAGCATGTTGGGAATCCGCAGTCCCGGTTCAGGGTCGATTTCCACGCCCCAGGCGCTTTCAAAGATCGCCCGCACCTCGGGCAGCTTCACATGGCGGTAACCCGGCAATTCATGCGGGAAGGACCCCATGTCGCACGACCCCTGCACGTTGTTCTGACCGCGCAGCGGGTTCACGCCGACGCCTTCGCGACCGACATTGCCGGTCAGCATGGCCAGGTTGGCGATGCCCATGACGGTGGTCGATCCCTGGCTGTGTTCGGTCACGCCCAGCCCGTAATAGATCGCACCGTTGCCGCCGGTCGCGAACAGCCGCGCGGCTTCGCGCAGATCGTCGGAGGGGACGCCGGTCAGCATCTCGACCGCTTCGGGGCTGTGGCGCGGATCGCTGACGAATTCGGCGTATTGCTGGAACTCGTCCCAGTCGCAGCGTTCCCGGATATAGGCCTCGTCCATCAGGCCCTCGGTCACGATCACATGCGCCAGCGCCGTGACCACCGCGACGTTGGTACCCGGCCGCAGCGCCAGGTGATGCGACGCCGCGATATGGGCCGATTTCACCAGGTCGGTGCGGCGCGGGTCGATCACGATCAGCTTGGCGCCCTGACGCAGTCGCTTCTTCAGACGGCTGCCGAAGACGGGATGCGCGTCGGTCGGGTTGGCGCCGATCACGATCACCACGTCGGTTTTCTCGACCGAGTCGAAATCCTGCGTGCCGGCGGAGGTGCCGAAGGTCTGGCCCAGCCCGTAACCGGTCGGCGAATGGCAGACCCGGGCGCAGGTATCGGTGTTGTTGTTGTGGAACACCGCGCGGGCCAGTTTCTGCACCAGGAAGGTTTCCTCGTTGGTGCAGCGGCTCGACGTGATGACGCCGATGGAACGGCGGCCGTATTTTTCCTGCAGCCCGCGCATGCGGGTGGCGGCGAAGCTCAACGCCTCGTCCCAGCTGACTTCGCGCCAGGGGTCTTCGATACTGTCGCGGATCATCGGGTTCAGGATGCGATCCTTGTGGTTGGCGTAGCCATAGGCAAACCGCCCCTTGACGCAGCTATGGCCGCGATTGGCCTTGCCGTGCTTGTAGGGCACCATGCGGACCAGCTGATCGCCGTTCAGTTCGGCCTTGAACGAACAGCCGACGCCGCAATAGGCGCAGGTGGTGACCACCGACCGTTGCGGCGTCCCCATCTCGATCACCGATTTTTCCTGCAGCGTCGCGGTCGGGCAGGCCTGCACGCAGGCGCCGCAACTGACGCAATCCGAGGACAGGAAATCGTCGCCCGCCGCGCCGGGGCTGACCCGGCTGCCGAAACCGCGGCCTTCGATCGTCAGCGCGAAGGTGCCCTGCACTTCCTCGCAGGCGCGCACGCAGCGCGAGCAGACGATGCACTTGGAGGGGTCGTAGCTGAAATAGGGGTTGCTGTCGTCCTTGGGCAGCCATTGCGGATTGGCCTCGCCGGAGGTGTCGCGGGCGGTGAAGTGATTGGCCAGCCCGCCGTTTTCCGGCGCTTCATAACGCACGTCGCGCAGGCCCACGGCGCCCGCCATATCCTGCAATTCGCAATCGCCGTTGGCGCCGCAGGTCAGGCAATCCAGCGGGTGGTCGGAGATATAAAGCTCCATCACCCCCTTGCGGATCTTGCGCACCTTGTCGGACTGGGTGCGCACTACCATGCCGTCCGCCACCGGGGTGGTGCAGGACGCGGGGGTGCCGCGCCGCCCTTCGATTTCGACCACGCACAACCGGCAGGACCCGAAGGCCTCCACGCTGTCGGTGGCACACAGCTTGGGCACCTGCACGCCCGCTTCGGCGGCGGCACGCATCACGCTGGTGCCTTCGGGCACGGTCACGTCGATGCCGTCGATGCTCAGGGTGACGGGGGCGCCCTGTTTGGCGGGGGTGCCCATGTCGCGGTCGTCGGATGGGATGATGAAGTCTCTCATTCTGCGGCCTCCTTCGCGGTGGCGAAATCGTCGGGGAAATGGGTGACGGCGGACATCACCGGATAGGGGGTGAACCCGCCCAGGGCGCATAGCGACCCGTCGGTCATGGTTTCGCAAAGATCGGCCAGCAGCGGCAAAGCATCCGCGTCGCCCCGGGCGATCCGGTCGATGGTTTCCACCCCGCGCACCGCGCCGATGCGGCAGGGGGTGCATTTGCCGCAGGATTCCACCGCGCAGAATTCCATCGCGAACCGCGCCATCTGCAACATGTCGGTTGCGTCGTCGAACACCACCAGCCCGGCATGGCCGATCAGCCCGCCCTCGGCGTCGAGTTCTTCATAGCCCAGGGCCGTGTCGAATTTTTCGCGCGGCAGATAGGCGCCCAGCGGCCCGCCCACCTGCACCGCCTTGACCGGGCGGCCGCTGGCGCTGCCGCCCGCGATATCGTCGATCACCTCGCCCAAGGACATGCCGAAGGCGGTTTCGAACAATCCGCCGCGCGCCACGTTTCCGGCGATCTGCAAGGCGACCGTGCCGCGCGACCGGCCGAGGCCGAAATCGGCGTAATGCTGCGCGCCCTTGGCAAGGATCACCGGCACGGTGGCCAGCGAAATCACGTTGTTGACCACGGTCGGTTTGCCGAGGAAGCCTTCGAGCGCGGGCAGCGGCGGCTTGGCGCGCACCACGCCGCGCTTGCCTTCGAGGCTGTTGAGCAGCGATGTTTCCTCGCCGCACACGTAAGCCCCGGCGCCGACGCGGATTTCCATATCGAAGGCGCGGCCCGATCCCATCACGTCATCGCCCAGGATACCCTTCTGCCGGGCGATTTTCACCGCGGTGTTCATCACCTTGATCGCATCGGGGTATTCCGAACGCAGATAGACGAAGCCCTTGGTCGCGCCGACCCCGAGCCCGGCAATCGCCATGCCCTCGATCAGGGTGAAGGGATCGCCTTCCATGATCATCCGGTCGGCGAAGGTGCCGCTGTCGCCCTCATCGGCGTTGCAGACGATGTATTTCCGGTCCGCCTGCGCCTGCAGCACGGTGTTCCACTTGATGCCGGTGGGGAAGCCCGCGCCGCCGCGTCCGCGCAGGCCCGATGCGGTGACTTCCTGCACGATCTCGGCGCCGCTCATGGCGATGGCGCGGCGCAGACCGGTCAGGCCGCCATGGGCCTCAAAATCGTCCAGGCTCAGCGGGTCGATCACACCGCAGCGGGCGAAGGTCAGCCGGGTCTGGCGTTGCATCCAATCAAGGTCGTCCACCGGGCCAAGCGCCTTGGCGCTGCTGCCGTCGAGGATGGCGGCGGCGTCGGAGGGCAGGGCGGGGCCAAAGCCGTGCCGCACCCCGTCGATTTCGACCTCGACCAGCGGTTCCAGCCAGACCATGCCGCGGCTGCCGTTGCGGATCAGTTCGATCTCGATCCCGCGCGCGGCGGCTTGCACGCCGATCGCTTCCGCCACGTCATCTGCGCCAAGCGCCTTGGCGGCGCTGTCCATCGGTACCCAGATCTTCATGCGCCCGCCTCCTGCAGCAGTTCGGCCATGCGCGCTTCGTCTACGCGGCCCACGACCTTGTCGTCCACCATCGCGGCCGGACCGCAGGCGCACAGGCCAAGGCAATAGACCGGCTCAACCGTGACCGCGCCATTGGCGGTGGTGCCGTGCCATTCCAGCCCCAGCTTCGCCAGCGTCGCCTCGGCCAGCGCCTTGCCGCCCACCGCCTGGCAGGCTTCGGCACGGCAGATCTTGACCACGTGGCGGCCGGCGGGGACCTCACGGAAGTCGTGGTAGAAGCTCATCACCCCGTGCAGTTCGGCCTTGGTGATGTTCAGCGCGTCGGCGATCAGCGGAACGGCGGCCTGCGGCACCACGCCGTAAGCCTTTTGCAGCCCGTGCAAAATCGGCAGCAAGGGCCCTTCAAGATGGATATGTTCCTGGATGATCGCGCGGATTGCGTCTTCTTCCGGGCCTGACTGTGCGGTCTGCATGGCTTCCCCCCGTGTACCTTGGTGTACTGTCCGAACAAACAATCAGAGCGGACCTGCCCCGATCAATACCGTTATTCCGTGGGGCGATCAGGATTTCCGATCAAACGCCCCCGGCAGACGCCGCGCCTCGGTCAGAAGCGCGTCGATCACTGGCGTATGCGGTTCGCGATAGGGCGCGACCAGCCCGACCGAATGGGTCTGGGCATCGCCCGACAACGGCACCACCTTGACCGGTTTTCCGCCCGACAGGAAATGCGCGATGTCCGACGGCAGCACGGTCAGCCAGTCGCCGGTTTCGACATTGGCGATCAGCGCGACGATGGAATTGGATTCGATCCAGGCCTCGGGCGCGATCCCGGCATCCATGAAATTCTTGTTGATGATGCGCCGGTTCTGCATGTCCGGCGTCAGCAGGCAGAGCTTGTGCCCGTCCAGTTCCTTCCAGGCGACTTCGCTGCGCGACGCGAAGGGCGAATTGTCCGAACAGACCAGCATGTATTCCTCTTCATACAGGTGTTCGGTACTGACCCGGCCCATCGGTTCGTTGTTGATATAGGAAATCCCGGCATCCGCTTCGAAATTCTCCAGCATGGTCAGGATTTCGCGCGAAGTGCGCGACAGGATGGTAAAGCGCACATTGGGGTGTTTTTCGGTGAAGATCGCCGACAATCGCGCCGCCCATGTCAGCGCGGTGGGGATCGCGGCGATCCTGACCTGGCCCGACAGCCCGGTGCGGGTGGCGCGCATTTCGTCGCGCAGCTGGCGCGCATCGCCGACGATGCGCCGCGCCCAGATCAGCGCGCGCTGGCCTTCGGGCGTCAGCCCGCCGAACCGCGAGCCGCGAAAGATCAGCTGCACGCCCAGCTGTTCCTCAAGCTGCTTGATGCCCGCCGACAGCGAAGGCTGGGTGATCCCCAGGCTTTGCGCTGCACGTCCGAAATGGCTCTCGCGGGCAACGGCGATGAACATTTCGAGCTTGTCGAGCATGGTAGGGCCTATCTATCGAATGGAATGATTTTGATAGAAAATACCGTAGTGACGCAAACGGTTTTTCTATCCCGCGCCTGCGGGCGCGATGCCGGTAAGGGTGTCCGGGGCGCGGCGTCGCGCGCCCCGGACCTTTGCCATCACTCGGCCGGCGACGGGGCGAGCCCCGGTTCGGCATGGTGGTGATGCGCCTTCACCGGGCGCATTGCCAGGTTGGCGAAGAACGCCACCACCAGCAGCGCCGCCATGCAGTACATGGTGGTGTTGTACAGGCTCGGCGTCGGGTCGATGGTGCCCGCCGGTGCGATCTCCATCAGCTTGGCGATGCTCACCGTCTTGGCCGCCACCAGCTGATCGAGCTGGCTCAGCGGCGCACCGAACTTGTCGGCGAAGGCGGCCGGATCGACCCGGGTGGCCAGGTCGTTGATCGCATTGGTCACCGACATCTGCCGCAGCGAGGTGATCGCCAGCGGCCCCAACACGCCAGCGGTCGACCATGCAGTCAGCAGCCGGCCGTGGATGCCGCCCACATGCATGGTGCCGAACATATCGGCCAGGTAGGCCGGGATGGTCGCAAAACCGCCGCCATACATCGAGAAGATGATCATCGTCGCGGCATAGAAGCCGACCAGGTAGATCAGCGACGGGTTGGTTGCCACGGCAGAGGCGAAATAGGGGATCGACAGGTACAGCACCGTGCCGATCACGAAGAAGCACATATAGGTCGCCTTGCGCCCAATATAGTCCGAGGTCGAGGCCCAGAAGAACCGCCCCACCATGTTGAAGACCGAAATCATCAGAACATAGGTCGAAGCGAACCCGGCGGTGACGATCAGCGGCATGCCGGTGCCGAAGATTTCCGACATCATGGTCTTGGCCACGCCGATCACGCCGATCCCGGCGGTCACGTTGAAGCACAGCATGACCCAGAGCTGCCAGAACTGCGGCGTCTTCAGCGCCTGGTCGATATGCACGTGGTTCTGGGTGACCAGACCCGAGGCGACGGGTTTCGGTTCCCAGCCTGCGGGTTTCCAGCCCTCGGCCGGAACGCGATACTGGAACGAGGCGATCATCATCACGATGAAATAGACCACGCCCAGCGTCAGGAAGGTCTGCGCCGCGCCGGTATTGCCGGTGCCGACCACGTAAACCCCGGCCTCGCCGCCGAAGCTGGCCGCCTGCGCGGCGGAGGCGACGACCACCTCGACCTTGCCAGCCGCCGTTTCGGCGAAGACCCGGCCGTTTTCGACCACGGTCGCGACCGCGTCCTGCGCGCCCAGGAAATCGGGCGCCTTCTGGTAAATGCTCAGCAACCAGCCCTTGACCGGGGCCGCGATCATCGCGCCGCCGCCGAAGCCCATGATCGCCATGCCGGTCGCCATGCCGCGCCGGTCGGGGAACCATCGGATCAGGGTCGAAACGGGCGAGACATAGCCAAGCCCCAGCCCGCAGCCGCCCAGCACGCCATAGCCCAGATAGATCAGCCAAAGCTGGTGCGAGGCGATCCCGAAGGAGCCGAGGATGAAACCGCCGCCCCAGCAGAAGGCCGCGACCACGCCGACCATGCGCGGGCCGACTTCTTCCAGCCATTTACCGGCGAAGGCCGCCGACAGGCCCAGGAACACGATGGCGACCGAGAAGATCCAGACGACGGAACTGAGGCTCCAGTCCTGGGCGGCCGGGGCGACAACGCCCAGCTGGCGCGTCAGCGCCGGGTTGAACACCGACCAGGCATAGACCGACCCGATGCAAAGATGGATGGCGATGGATGCCGGCGGCACCCGCCAGCGATTGAAACCGGGTTTGGCGACGATGTGATCCTTGTACAGGAATCCCAGTGCCCCGCCCGAGCGTGCATTGCTCATTTGATTTTCCTCCCATTTGGCGAACCGGCGACGCACCGTCTCCTCCGGGCGGTCGCTGGAACCGTGGCATGCTGTCGTATGCATGCGCGGACAGAACGCCGCAGTCCCCTTGATCTGTCAATGATTTTATCTTTTATAATCAGTGTGTTAATCTGACATTTTGGCGGCTGATCGGGGCGGTCGGGTGGCGATAGTGCGACATTCTGTCCATCGCCTGCGTGCCCGGGGTCGGAAAAGTGGACATTTTGTCCAAATCACCGGTTTTCGGCGGCGGGCAGAAAAATGTCGAACCGGCTGCCTTCCCCGGGGGTGGAGGAGGCCACAAGCGTGCCGCCGGCGCGAGTCACCAGCGTTTGACTGATCGACAGGCCAAGCCCGGTGCCCTGCGCCTGCTTGGTGGTGAAGAAGGGATCGAAGATGCGTTTGAGGACCTCCGGCGCGATGCCGTGGCCGGTGTCTTCGACGCGGATGACCACGTCGCCGTCGCGGTCGAACACGCTGACGGTCAGGGTGCCGCCCTCGGGCATGGCGTGCACCGCGTTCAGGATCAGGTTGACCAGAACCTGCTGCAGCTCGGTCCGGGCGATGCGCACCTCGCGCCGGGTTTGCAGGTCCTGCACCACCTCGATCCCGGCGGCTTCGACCTGATGGCGGGTCAGCACGAAACAATCGCCCACCACATCGGCGGGCGACAGGATGTCGGTGGCGCCGGAATATTCCTCGGGCTTGGCGAATTGCAGCAGCTTGGAAACGATGGTGCTGATCCGATAGACCTGTTCGTCGATCAACCCGAATTCGGTCTTCACCTTCTCGGTCTCGTCTTGCAGCAGCAGACGGGCGACCTCCAGATTGCCCTGGATCACCGCGATCGGGTTGTTGATCTCATGCGCCGCGCTGGCTGTGATTTCGCCGACGGCGGCGAGCTTTTCCGACATGATCAGCCGCTCGGTGGTCTGTTCCAGCTTGCGGTTGGCGTCGCGCAGGTCGCTGGTGCGGTCCTCGACCTTGCGTTCCAGGCTTTCGGCCCAGTCGCGCAGCTGGCGGTCGCGTTCCTGGATGCGGTCCAGCAGCGTGTCGAGATGCCCGGCCACCTGGGCGATTTCGCCGCTGGCGTTGTCGGGGCGGTTGCGGGCGTCCATGTCGCCGGCCTCGACCCGGGCGATGGTCTGGGTCATGCCTTCGAGCGGCAGGAAAATCCGCCCCGCCCACCGCAGGAAGATCGGGACCGAGACGAAGGCGATCAGCAAAAACAGCAGGGTGATGGTCAGGACCGAATTCACCTTGGCCGCCTGGAACGGCGCTTCGAGGAAACCGACATAAAGCATCCCCACCCGCGCGTCGCGGCTGTCGATGATCGGTTCGTAGGCCGAGATATACCAGTCATCCACCACGAAGGCCCGGTCGAGCCAGACCTGCCCCTTGCCCAGCACCCGGTCGCGCACCGCCGCCGACACTCGGGTGCCAAGCGCGCGGACGTTTTCGAACAATCGCACATTGGTCGACACCCGTACGTCTTCGAGAAACAGCGTCGCGGTGCCCTGGCTGCCCTCCGGCAGGCTTTGTTCGCGGTAGACCAGCGCGTTGATCGTGTCGATGAAATCGAGGTTGCGGTTCAGCAGCAGCCCGCCCACCAAAGCGCCATTGCGCCCGTCGGGAAGGAGGATCGGGGCGGCGGAATGCACTATCATGCCGCGATCCTCGACCGCGCGCTCGGTCGGTACGGCGGCGCGGGTCGGCACCAGGGTGATCGCCGCGCGCGCCGCAAGCCCCGGGGCCAGCGCCTGCAGCGCTTCGGGCGACAGCAGGTCGACCTCGCTGCTTTGCTCGCCGCTCAGGGCGCGCGCGATCACCGGCCAGTCCTTGGCGTCGAAACCGCCGGGCGCATCGCTGCCGTCGGTGATATAGAGGAAATCAAGCCGCTGGCGCTGCCGTTCCGCTTCCAGAAAGGCGCGCCGTGCCAGGGGATCGGATTTGATCGCGTCCAGCGCGACCGAATTCGCTAGCGCCATCAACCGTTCGCCGGAATTCGCCACCAGCCGCTGAAGATACTGATCGGCGATGGTCAGGTCGCCGTTCACCTTGGTGATCAGCAGATCGTCGGTCTTCTTGGCCCATCGCAGCACGGTGCTGCCCAGCATCAGCGGCATCAGCACCAGCATCGGTAGAAGCGCGATCACCAGCAGGCGCAGGCGCACCGAGGACAGAAGGCTTTTGAACGCCTGCACCGGTCAGATACCCCAGGCCGCGCATTTCCTGTCGATGGTCTTGCGCGACACGCCCAGCTGTCGCGACGCCTCGGCGCGGTTGCCGCCCAGTTTTTCCAGCGCGCGCAGGATTTCGCGGCGTTCGACATCTTCCAGCGGCACGATCTGCTGTTCCAGCGCGCTGTCGCCCAGGGTTTCAAGCGGGAAGCGCCCGAAGATCAGCGACCGTTCGATGAAATTGCGCAGCTCGCGGATATTGCCGGGCCAGGAATGGCGCAGGATGGCGGCCCGCGCGGCGCTGTCGATGCTCAGCCGGTCCAGCCGCAGATGGGCGGCGATTTCTTCGAGAAACAGTTCGGCCAGTTCGATCACGTCGGTTTCACGCCGGTCGAGCGGCGGCATCTGGATTTCCAGCACGTTCACCCGGAAAAACAGGTCCTCGCGGAACTTGCCCGCGCTGACCAGTTGCGACAGGTCCTTGCTGGTGGCCAGAACGAAGCGCAGGTCGAGCTGGATATCCCGTTCGGTGCCGACCGGGCGGATCATCCCGTCTTCGAGAACCCGCAGCAGCGCCGATTGCGCGGTGGCGTCGAGTTCCGACACCTCGTCCAGGAACACCGTGCCGCCCTGCGCCGAGGCCAGCAGCCCCTCGCGCCCGCCCTGTGCGCCGGGAAAGGCGCCGGGGGCGTGGCCGAACAGTTCGATCTCGATCGTCTCGGTCGGGATGGTGCCGCAGGAAATCGGCACAAACGGCATGTTGGCGCGGGCCGAATGGGCGTGCAGGTGGCGCGCCGCCACTTCCTTGCCGGTGCCGGATGCGCCGGTGATCAGCACCGGGGTCGACACGTTTTCGACCCGGGCCAGCATGGCGCGGATGTCGGTGATTGCCCTGGAACTGCCGATCAGTTCATGACGCCGCTTGCGGCCGATATCGGTCGCTTCCAGTTCGCGCTGCAACAGCATGTTTTCGCGCCGCAGTCGCGAGGTTTCGATCAGCCGCTGGATGGCGTTGATCAGCTGGTTCGACCGGAACGGTTTCAATATGAAATCCGCGGCGCCCGCGCGCATCGCCTCGATCGCGGTTTCCAGGTCGGCATAGGCGGTGACCATGATCGTGTCGGTGAACCCGCCCTTGCGGCGTTCCTCGGCCAGCCATTCGATGCCTTTGCGTTCGGGCATGATATTGTCGAGGATCATCACGTCGAAATGCCGTTCGGCCAGCCGCGCGCTTGCGGTCGTCGGATCGCTGGCGGTGGCGACATAGCCGCAATAGGGTTCGATGGTCTTCATCATGAAGTTGCGCATCCCCGGTTCGTCATCGACGATGAGGATGCTGGCATTGCTCAGCCGCCCGCCCAGACGCTTGTCCGAAATCGTTTCCGCTGCGTTCACGATGTCCCCCCCAAATCCTCCGCCGCCATAATGGCGAAAGCGGCGCGCCAAGCCAACGGGTTTTACCACCGATGGTTTCGCGGGTGGGCAGGGGCGGGGCGGATTGGGAATTTCGCGGCGATCCGCAATCTCCACCTTGTGAGCAGTGGCGCGGCATGGGCAATATGGGCCCATGACCGAGAATGAAGAGACACCCAAGTTCCGCATCCGGGTCGTGTTCGGCCCCGACGAAATGATCGGCCCGGGCAAGGCCGAGCTGTTGGAGCATATTGCCGAAACCGGCTCCATCGCCGCGGCGGGGCGCAAGATGGGCATGAGCTACAAACGCGCGTGGCAATTGGTGGAAACCCTGAACCGGATGTTCAAGACGCCGCTGGTGGAAAGCAGCCGGGGCGGGGCCAAGGGCGGCGGCGCCACCATCACCGAGACCGGGCAGGCGGTGCTGGAGGAATACCGCGCGCTGGAAGCGCAGGCGCGGCGGGCCGGTCAGGTGCATATCGACCGGCTGCAGCAGATGCTGAGCGATATTCCCGAACGAAAATAACGCTTGCATGTGATGCGGCGCTATCCGATATTCCCGGAGAAACATATCGTTCCGCAGGGAGACTTCGCATGACATCCGAAAACACCCGTCGCCGCGCTTGGTTTGCGTCCACTGTCGCGGGCCTTGCCCTTATGGCCGGGGCCGCCGTCGCCGATGAAGTGACCGTTTTCGCCGCCGCCAGCATGACCAACGCGATGGCCGAAATCGAACAGCGGTTCGAAGCGGCGACCGGTCATGACCTTGTCGTGTCGCTGGCCGGGTCGTCGGCGCTGGCCCGCCAGATCCAGCAGGGCGCGCCCGCCGATATCTTCATCTCGGCCAATCCCGGCTGGATGGACGCGCTGGAAAAGGACGGCCTGATCGAAGAGGGCCAACGCTACGACCTGCTGAACAATTCCATCGTGCTGATCGCCCATGGCGAGGCCGATCCAGTCGAGATCGGGCCGGGTCTGGACCTGGTCGGGCTGCTGGGCGAAGGGCGGCTCGCGATGGCGCTGGTCGATGCGGTACCCGCCGGCATCTACGGCAAGGCCGCGCTGGAAAGCCTGGACCTGTGGGACGGTGTGCAGACGCAGGTGGCGCAATCCGACAACGTGCGCGCCGCGCTGGCGCTGGTGGCCACCGGCGAAGCGCCCTACGGCATCGTCTATGCCACCGATGCGGCGGCCGAAGACAAGGTGACCGTGATCGGCACCTTCCCGGCCGACACCCATCCGCCCATCGTCTATCCGGTGGCGGACCTGGCGAACCGCGATACCCCGGCCGAGGCGGAGTTCCTCGACTACCTGCGCGGCCCGGAAGCGCGCGAAGCCTTCGAACGTCAGGGTTTCGTGGTCGTCGGGCAATAACGCTCGATTGGATTGATCGGGACTTGAGGAGGGGAGGGCGCTTGCGCTCTCCCCTTTTGCTTTATTCCTTCACATAGGGTTTGCCGTCGGCGGCGGGCGCGCGGGCCCGGCCGATCAGCCCGGCGACGACGATCATCGTCGCGATATAGGGCGCCATCGACAGGAATTCCGACGGGATCGGCGTGTTCAGCAGCGCCAGCTTCTGCTGCAGTGAATCGGCAAAGCCAAACACCAGCGCCGCCATCAGCGCGCCGACCGGGTGCCAGCGGCCGAAGATCATCGCCGCCAGCCCGATGAAGCCGCGCCCGCCGGTCATGTTTTCATCGAACCGGCCGACCGATCCCAGGGTGAACCAGGCACCGCCGAAGCCCGCGACCATGCCGCCAAGGGTGACGTGGATATAGCGGGTGCGATAGACGTCGACGCCCAGCGTATCGGCGGCGCGGGGATGTTCGCCCACCGCCCTGGCGCGCAGCCCGCTGCGGGTGTGGAACAGGTAATAGGTCGCCAGCGCCACCAGGATCAGCGCGCCGTAGACGAAGATGTTCTGGTTGAACAGCATCGGCCCGATCACCGGGATGTCGCCCAGCAGCGGGATCTTCACCGCGCGGAACACCGGCGCGTTGTTCAGGTGGCGAAATTCGGAAAACACCTGTGAACTGACGTAACTGGTCAATCCCAGCACGAAGAGGTTGATGACCACCCCGGCGACGATCTGATCCATCCGGTAGGTGACCACCAGAGCTGCGAGCATGAAACCGAAGGCGCCGCCGACCAGCACCGCCGCGACCAATCCGCCCCAGCCGCCCAGCAGCGACCCGATCAGCGCCCCGGTGAAGGCGCCGGCCAGCAGCATGCCCTCGATCGCGATATTGACCACCGCGACGCGTTCGCACAGCACCCCGGCCAGCCCGCCAAGCGCGATCGGCATGGCGCGCACCACGGTGGCCTGCAACATGCCGGTCAGCGAAAACGATTTGCCCGCCGTCGCCCAGACCAGGAAGGCAAAGACCAGGATCGCCAGCCCGAAGCCCAGCGACAAAGAGGTCCAGCGCGTCCCGCCGCGGATCAGTTCGCGCGCGCCCAGAAAACCCAGCAGCGCCGCGGCGACATAGGTGAAGGGCCCCGCCGGAACCACCAGGTTGGGCAGCGCGTAAGGATCGGTCGGGCGTGACAGCCGGAAAGTCGCGTCGCCCGACAGCCCCATGCCGAAGACGAAGACGACGAACAGCGCCAGCGCGATCAGCAGGATGCCGACGACCCGGGATTGCCGTTGCCTGCTGGTTTCGATCTTCTGGGTGGCGATAGAGGTTTCGGTCACGTCGGTCATTGCGACCCTCCAGCAGCTTTATCGGATTTCCGGAATCCCCAGGGGAAGATCGCGCGCACCAGAAGCGGCGCTGCGATGAACACGATGATCAGGGACTGGATGATGGCGATCAGGTCGATGGACACGCCCGCGTCGACCTGCATCTGCCGCCCGCCCGCTTCCAGCCCGCCGAACAGCAGCCCGGCGATCAGGATGCCGACCGGGTGGGACCGCCCGAGCAGGGCAAGCGCGATGGCGTTGAACCCGATCCCGGCGGAAAAGCCCGGGCTGGCCCGGTCCAGCACGCCCAGCACCTGCGCCGCGCCGGCAAGCCCCGCCAGCGCACCGGCGGTGCCCATCGCGGCAACGATGATGAGCCCCGACTTGATCCCGGCATAGCGTGCCGCATCGGGGTTTTCGCCGCTGGCCCGGAAGGCAAACCCGATCTTCGAGCGGAACAGGATCCACCACACGACGGCCACGGCGGCCAGCATCAGGAACAGCCCGGCATGGACGCGAAGGTTGGGATCGATCCAGTCCAGCAGCCGCGGCAACTCCCCCGCATCGGGTACCGATTTCGAAATCGGGTCGGAGCGGCCTTCCTTCTGGATATAGGGCTGGCGCAGCAGGTAGTTCAGAATCTGGTAGGAAATCAGGTTCAGCATGATGGTCGAAATCACCTCATGCGCGCCCGTCGTCGCCTTCAGCACCCCGGCGATCGAGGCGTAAAGCGCCCCCACCACCGCCCCAGCCAGAAGCGACAGCGGCATCAGCAGGAGGAAGGGCAGGCCGTCGAAGGTGAAGGAAAACACCACCGCCGCCGTACCGCCCAGCAGCAACTGGCCCTCGGCCCCAATGTTGAACAGCCCGGCCCGGAAACCCAGCCCCAGCCCCAGCCCCGCCAGCACCAGCGGGATCGCCGCGGTCAGCGTTTCCGACAGCGCGTTGATAGACCCCACCGATCCCTTGCCCAGGGCGACGAAGCTTTTACCGATCGTCGGCAGGTCGACGCCGGTGGCCAGCATGATCAGCGCGCCCAGGATCAGCGCCACGATCACCGCGAAGACCGGTACGACCACCAGGTCTTCGAAGTCCTCTCGCCCGCGGGTGGAGCGTTTGAGAAGCGCGCGCCCGGCGTCGTCCAGTTCGCGTTTTCCGATCGATGTGGTCATGCCGCCGCGCCTTTCGTTGCCCCCGCCATCGCCAGACCGATCGCATTGCGATCGGCCTTGCCGCCGGTATTGTCGAATTCGGCCACGATCCGGCCCTTGAACATCACCAGGATGCGGTCCGACAGCCCCATGATTTCATCCAGTTCCGAGGACACGATCAGCACCCCGTCGCCTTCGTCGCGGCTTTGGATCAGGCGCTTGTGGATATATTCGATCGATCCCACGTCCAGCCCCCGGGTCGGCTGCGCCGCGATCACCAGCTTGGTTTCGCGTTCAAGTTCGCGCGCGACGACCATCTTCTGCTGGTTGCCGCCCGACAGGTTGCCCGCGTCCAGGAAGACGCTGGGCGTACGCACGTCGAAATCGACGCAGAAGGCGGCGGCGGTTTCGGCCACATGCGGCCAGTTGACGGCGGCGCCGTTGGAATATTCCTCGTCGTAATAGGAATTCAGCACCATGTTTTCGGCGATGGAAAAATTGCCGATCATGCCGGATTTGTGCCGGTCTTCGGGGATATGCGCCATGCCGCGGCGGTGGCGGTCGCGCACAGACGCGCGGGTGATGTCATCACCGTCGAACACGATGGAACCCGCCGAGGCGTGTTTCAACCCGGTGATCGCTTCGACCAAAGCGGTCTGGCCGTTGCCCTGCACCCCGGCGATGCCCACGACCTCGCCGGAATTGACCGTCATGCTGACGTGATCGACGGCGATTTCGTCATTGTCGCGCATCATCAGCAGGTCTTTGATTTCAAGCATCGGGCGGCCCGGCTGGGCCGGGGTCTTGTCGACGGTGAAGCTGACCGGGCGGCCCACCATCATTTCGGCCAGCTGCGCTTCGGTCAGTTCGTGAGGATCGCCTTGCCCGGTGATCCTGCCGCCGCGCAGCACGCTGATGCGATCCGAGATTTCCAGGATTTCGTGCAGCTTGTGGGTAATGAACACGATCGCCTTGCCCGCGTCGCGCAGCGATTTCACGATCTCGAAGAAATCCTCCACCTCCTGCGGGGTCAGCACGGCGGTGGGTTCGTCGAGGATCAGAACGTCGGCCGAGCGGAACAGCACCTTGAGGATTTCGACCCGCTGCTGGATGCCCACCGGCAAGTCCTCGATCAGCGCGTCGGGATCGACCTCGAGCCCGTAGCGGTCGTTGATTTCGCGCACCTGCTTGCGCGCGGTGTTCAGGTCCAGGTGGTCGAATCGGCCGGTCGGTTCGACGCCCAGCACCACGTTTTCGGCCACCGTGAAGACCGGGACCAGCATGAAATGCTGGTGCACCATGCCGATACCGGCGGCGATGGAATCGCCCGGCCCGGCGAAGGTCACCGGTTTGCCGTCGATCAGGATCTCGCCCTCGTCCTGGTGATACAGGCCGCAGAGCACGTTCATCAGCGTGGATTTCCCGGCGCCGTTTTCGCCGAGCAGGCCCAGGACTTCACCGCCCTTGATTTTCAGATTAACAGCGTCGTTGGCCACCACCGGGCCGAAACGCTTGGTGATCCCGCGCAACTCGACGTCCATGGAAATCGCTTTCTGTCAGAAGGGGATCGGCGCGCCCGGTCCAAAACCAGGCGCGCCGGGATGTCATGGCCTCAGCCGCCGACCTTGATCGAGCCGTCGATGATACCCTGCCGGATCGTTTCGACTTCCGCCTTCAGATCGTCGGGGATCATGGCTTCCATGTCATGATAGGGGGCAAGGCCGACACCGCCGTTTTCCAGCGTACCGACGATCAGCCCGCCTTCGAAATTACCGTTCATGGTCGTTTCGATCACCTGGTACACGGTCGAATCCATCCGCTTCATGATCGAGGTGAGATAGACGTGCTTCTTTTCGGGGTCGGTGAAGAACAGGTCGGCGTCGACGCCGACGATCTTCAGCGCCTCGGTGCCCAGTTCGTCCGCCAGGGCGGCGGAGCCAAGGCCGACCGGACCGGCCACCGGCAGCACGATGTCGGCGCCTTCGTCATAGAGGTTCTGCGCAAAGGCCCGGCCGTCGTCGAGCGATTCGAAGTTGTTGGTGAACAGCCCTTCGCGACTTTCCGGGTTCCAGCCCAGCACCTTAACGCTGGTGCCTTTCTGCGCGTTGTAATAGCCGACCCCGGCCGCGAAACCGTCCATGAAAATGGTTACCGGCGGGATGTTGATGCCGCCGAAGGTGCCGACGATTCCGGTCTTGCTCATCCCGGCCGACAGATACCCGGCAAGGAAGGCCGCCTGGTCGGTTGCATAGACCTGGCCCAGAACATTCGGGATCGTAGGGTCATAGGCGAAGTCGACGATCGAGAATTTCTGTTCCGGGTTCGCCTTGGCCGCGTTGGCAGTGGCGTCGCCCAGCAGGAAGCCGATGGTGAAGATCACGTCGCACTGGCCGCCCAGCAGCGAATTCACGTTCGCCTCATAATCGGTTTCGGCCTGGGATTCGAGATAACGGCCCTCGACGCCCAGCTTTTCCTGTGCGTCCAGCACTCCCTTCCATGCGGTTTGGTTGAAGCTGTTATCGTCGATCCCGCCGGTATCGGTGACCTGGCAAGCCGTGAAGGCCGACGCGGTGGTGACCGTAGCGAGCAGCAGCGCCGAGGCGGCCATGCCGCGCAGGAAATGTCCTTTGAAAGAGTTCATTGTACTTCTCTCCCTGTTGAAAAAGCGGGCGGGGCTGGCGCCCCGCGATTTGGCAAATCGGGATTTCTCCCACGGAATTGGCAACTTGGTCGCGATTAAAAAGTTGTCTGCTTTATCTGTAAGTCAAATAAACGCGGTTGTATTGATTCAAGTCAACTCCCCTGTCTTCGGTTGCGAAGTATCGAACGGCCTTCCGCGACGGCAGGTTCGCGGCGGCCTGCCGGAGGGGCCACAGCCCCGCTTCGGCCCGTCCTGGAGGTGCGCGACAGGCGCCGCCGAGTGGTCCCAGAATCGCGAAATGCCCCGGGGCAGAGACGAAAATTTCACCGTACTCTGGATGGAAAAGCGCATTTCGGCGCCCCCATAAGTCGAATTTATTCCCGGATGCGAATATTTTCCGATACAAAGTTGACAAAAAAACTCGGCTTATGATACCAGCGCCCCGAAAGCTACCCAGACCTCAAGGCAGCTAGATGTATTTCCTAGCAAGAGGTCTGAGACTAGATGTCTTCTCGCACAATCATGGTCGCGGCACTGGCCGCGATGGCAGCGCAGCCGTTGAGCGCGCAGGAACTGGATTCGGGATTCGAGGGTGAACTGATCGGCACCGTCACCATCGGCGAAAGCCGCCGGGGCGTCCGTACCGATACCGCCAGCTCGATCACCACGGTGGAACAGGAAGAACTGGACGAACGGCAGGCGACCACGCTGGGCGAACTGGTCGATACGGTGCCGTCGGTCAGCCTGGTCAACGGCAACACCCCGCAGGGGGCGGCGATTTCGATCCGCGGCCTGGGGGCGCAATCGGGGGTCTACGGCACCGACGGCAAGGTCGCCATCGTGGTGGATGGCGTGACCGGCGGCGCCGAAGAGGTTTATCGCAGCGGCTCGACCCTGTCGATGGAACCGGAGCTGTTCAAGCAGGTCACCGTGCAGCGCGGCCCGGCGCAATCCTTCCAGTACAGTTCGGGCGCCATGGGCGGCACGCTGGAACTGGTCACCAAGGACGGGCGCGATTTCCTGGAAGACGGCGACACGTTCTCCTATCGGCAGAAGCTGTCTTATGAAAGCAACGGCGACGGGGTGCTGGCGACCTCGATCTTCGCCTGGGCGCCGGATGAGCGCTTCGACGTGCTGGCCTTTGCCGGGTATCGCGACAAGGGTGACATGGTGGATGGCGACGGCAACACGTTGGAGGCCACCGCCTTTGAGAAGCCCTCGGCGATGCTCAAGGCGAATTACCACCTGAGCGACGGCAGCACGCTGACCTTTTCGTCCATGTATGACGAAATCCCGCAGAACGACGTGCCCTATAACGTCTTCCTGCCCAGCTGGTCGGATATCCTGGTCGACCGCTATATCAAGCAGGCCACCACCTATGCCGCCTATCGCTACAATCCGGTCGGCAACGACCTGATCAATCTCGAAGCGCGGCTGAGCTTCCGCAAGGAGGCCGAGCGGATCACCACGTCGGAAGCGACCGATTCGGATATCTACAACACCGATCACGACACCCGCACCGTGGCGCTGCGGGTCGAGAATGAATCGCTGTTTTCCACCGGCACCGTGTCCCACAGGCTCAACGCCGGGGTCGAGCTGAGCAAGCGCACCCGCTCGACCGAGGAACTGGCGGGCACCTATGCCGGGTTCAACGCGCGCTCGGCGCCGGGCGGCACCGATGAATCGATTTCGGTCTATATCGCCGACCGGATGGAATTCGGGAACCGCTTCACCCTGACCCCGCAGCTGCGTTTCGAAAAACAGACCCTGACCTCGGAAGGCAACGATTACGCCTACAGCTCGCGCGGAACCACCGTGGCGGCCCTTCCCGACGGCACCAGCTATGAAACCCAGGCGCTGACCGGCGCGCTGTCGGCGCGCTATGAGCTGAGCGAGAGTTTCGCGGTCTTCGGCACCGCCGCCTATAACGAAAACCTGCCCTTCATCGACGATCTGCGCGATGCCGACCGGATGGCGTCGACGGAAAAGGGCGAAACCTATGAACTGGGCCTGTCCTATGATTCCACCGGCCTGTTCAGCGGCGACGACCGGATGCGGTTCAAGCTGACCGGGTTCAAGACCCATATCTGGGACGGGTTCAGCTATAGCGGCATCGACGAGGTGGACCTGGAAGGAATCGAGCTGGAGGCGAGCTATGTGCATTCTGCCTTCTATGCCGACCTGAACGCATCGCGCATCCGCGGCACGATCAACGGCACCAGCGATTATTTCAACTACGTGCCCGCCGACAGCGTGCAGCTGACACTGGGCAAGCGGTTCCTGGACGATCAGCTGGACCTGGCGATCGAGGCGAAACACGCCTTCGCGCAGAACCGCACCAGCCACACCAACCCGGATTACTATCCCGGCACCGTGGCCTCGGACGACTATACGCTGTTCAACCTGACCGCGGCCTATGTGCCCAACAGCGGATTGTTCCGCGACGTGGAATTCCGCGCCTCGGTCGAAAACCTGACCGACGAAACCTATCGCGCCTACCTGTCCACCCGCAACGGCGCGGGCCGGACCTTCAAATTCAGCATCGCCAAAACCTTCTGAGCCCGCTGCATCCGCGCGGTCCGACCCGGGCCGCGCGGTCTTCAACTTGAAAAGGAACATGACATGACCCAAGCCCCCACCGCCGCAGAAATCCGCCAGGCCCGTCTCGACAATCCCAAGACTCGCGACCGCGACCTTGCCGATCAGCTGGGCATTTCCGAAGCCGAACTGGTCGCCGCCCATGTCGGCCACACCGCCACCCGGATCGACCCGCATCCCGATCAGCTGATGTCGCAAGTGTCCAGGTTGGGCGAGGTGATGGCGCTGACCCGCAACGTATCGGCGGTGCATGAACGCAAGGGCACCTACGGCGAATACCGCGCCGGGCTGCATGCCTCGATGGTGCTGGGCAAGGAAATCGATCTGCGGATTTTCCCGAAATACTGGGTGCACGGATTTGCCATCGAGGAACAGACCGAAAAGGGCCTGCGCCGCACCCTGCAGGTGTTCGATGCCGCCGGCGACGCGGTGCACAAGATTTATATGCGCGACGGGTCGAACCACGACGCCTGGGATGAAGTCGTGGCGGAACTGAAGCTCGATGACCAGTCCGAAACGATTTCGGTCGACCCCCGCCAGCCCACCGAGGCCGCCAGGGAGAACCCCGAAAAGCGCGACGTCCTGTTGGCCGAATGGGCGAAGATGACCGACACCCACCAATTCAACCGTTTGGCCGCCAAGCTGGGCATGAACCGTCTGGGCGCCTACCGGATGGTCAGCGGCGAACGCTGGGTGCGGCCGCTGGAAACCGGCGCGGTGGAAACGTTCCTCAACGCTGTCAGCGCCGCGAAACAGCCCGTGGTGCTGTTCGTGGGCAACAAGGGCAACATCCAGATTCACTGGGGCACGCTGGACAATATCAAGCCGATGGGCCCGTGGCTGAACGTGCTGGACGAACGGTTCAACCTGCATCTGCG
This sequence comes from Thalassovita mangrovi, assembly GCF_009857745.1. GTDB lineage: Bacteria > Pseudomonadota > Alphaproteobacteria > Rhodobacterales > Rhodobacteraceae > Thalassobius > Thalassobius mangrovi. Next base: position 156,948 of record NZ_WWEN01000005.1, on the reverse strand, counting down.
CGGCGATCGCGTGGCCGAGGTTTACGCCATCGAAAAACCGACCAAGCGCGGCCCGGCCGTTTCGGTCGAACTGTTCGATGCCGAGGGAGGCCTGATCTGTCAGATCTTCGGCCAGCGCGCCGATGAAGACGACGATCTGGCGGTCTGGCACGGGCTGGTCGCCGACCTGCCGACCCTGCAAGAACAGGTCCCGGCATGATCCGCCGCCTGTTCATTGCGCTTTGCGCCGTGCTGCTGCCCTTCGGGGCGGCGGCCGAAAGCTACCCGGCGGCCAGGCGGATCGTGTCGGTGGGCGGCGCGGTGACCGAAACCGTCTACCTGCTGGGTCAGCAGCACCGGCTGATCGCGCGCGACACCACCTCGGTCTTCCCGCCCGAGGCGCAGGCGCTGCCCGATGTCGGTTACATGCGGCGGCTGTCGGCCGAGGGCGTTTTGTCGGTCGATCCCGACCTGATCATCGCGCGGGACACCTCGGGCCCGGTCGAGGTGATCGACCTGCTGCGCGAGGCGTCGATCCCGGTGGTGTTCACCCATGACAGTTTCAGCGCCGAGGCGGTGGTGGACAATATCCGCGTCGTGGGCCGGGCGCTTGGCACGCCCGAGCGGGCCGAGGAATTGGCGCGCGGGATCGAGGCCGATCTGGCCGCGCTGCAGCGCGACATCGGGCAACTGTCCGAACGCAAGCGGGTGATGTTCGTGCTGTCGGCGGAAAACGGTAAGCTGAACGTCGCCGGGGACGATACGGGGGCGGATGGTATGATCCGGCTGGCCGGGGCGGTCAACGTGATGGCGGGCCAGTATAGCGGGTACAAGACGGTGACCGACGAGGCGATCATCAAATCCGCGCCCGAGGTGGTCATCATGATGACCGGCCGGGGCGAACATGATGGCCGCAAGGATGAAATCCTGTCGCTGCCCGCGGTGGCGCTGACACCGGCGGCGCAGGATGGCGGTTTCGTGCTGCTGGACGGATCGGCGCTTGGCTTCGGCCCGCGCACGGCTGAAGCGGCGCGCGACCTGCATGCGCGGATTTACGGACAATCGGAGCACTGACCATGGTTGCGCTGCCGCAGACCTCCCCCATTGCCGAGGCCCCTTCGGGGGACCGTCAGGGCCGCGCACGGCAGATCCGCGCGCTGCTGCTTCTGGGGCTCGGGCTGGCGGCGCTGCTGAGCCTTGGCTGGGGCGCGGCGGATGACACGCGGGTGATCGGCGCGATCCTGTCGGGGTTCGGGCTGGAGACTGGCGTGCCGGTCCGCGACACGATCATCGTCTGGGATATCCGCATGCCGCGGATGCTGACCGGCGTGGTGGTGGGCGCGTCGCTGGCGGTGTCGGGGGTGTTGCTGCAGGGGCTGTTTCGCAACCCGCTGGCCGATCCCGGCCTTGTCGGCGTCAGCGCCGGGGCGGGGTTCGGCGCGGTGATGGCCATCGTGCTGGGCGGGCTGCTGCCGCTGGCGCTTCAGGCCCGGCTGGGCCTTTCCCTGGTGCCGGTCGCGGCCTTCCTTGGCGGCTGGGCGTCGACGCTGGTGCTGTACCGGATCGCCACGCGGCACGGGCGTACCTCGGTCGCGACCATGCTGCTGGCCGGGATCGCGCTGGCGGCGCTGACCGGGGCCTTGACCGGGCTGGTGGTCTATTACGCCACTGATGACCAACTGCGCGACCTGACCTTCTGGGGCATGGGATCGCTCGCCGGGGCCAGCTGGTCCAAGCTGCTGGCGGCGGGGCCGATCATGGTGCTGGCGCTGCTGGCCAGCCCGTTCCTGGCGCGGGGCCTTAACGGTCTGGCCCTGGGCGAGGCGGCGGCGATGCATCTGGGCTTCGACGTGCAGCGGGTGAAGAACTTCGCCATCCTCAGCGTCGCGGCCAGTGTCGGCGCGGCGGTGGCGATCACCGGCGGCATCGGTTTTGTCGGCATCGTGGTGCCGCATCTTCTGCGCCTGATCCAGGGCCCGGATCACCGCAGCCTTCTGCCCAACGCGGCACTGCTGGGGGCCATCGTCCTGCTGCTGGCCGATCTGGTGTCGCGGGTGGTGATCGCCCCGGCGGAACTGCCCATCGGGATCGTGACCGCGATGCTGGGCGGGCCGTTCTTCCTGTGGATCCTGCTGCGCAACCGTAACCTGGTGGAGGTGTAAGGCCATGCTTAACGCCGGTGATATCAACGTGAAACTGGGCGGTACGACCATCCTGCAGGGGGTCGATTTCCACGCCCGACCGGGCGAGCTGACCTCGATCGTCGGCCCGAACGGATCGGGCAAGACCACGCTTCTGCGCGCCATGACGGGCGAGGTTCCCTTCACCGGTGAGGTGGAGTTGAACGATCGCAACATCCGATCGATGAAACCGCATGAACTGGCCGCGATCCGGGGGGTGCTGCCGCAGGCGACCGCGCTGGCCTTTCCCTTTACCGTGATCGAGGTGGTGCGGCTGGGCCTTGAGGCGGGGATTTCCGCCGGGCGCGAAACTCTGCCCGCGATGGCGCTGGAACGGGTCGGGCTGGCCGGGTACGAGGGCCGGTTCTATCAGGACCTGTCGGGCGGCGAAAAGCAGCGGGTGCAGCTGGCCCGGGTGCTGGCGCAGATCTGGGAACCGGTGCTGGACGGCGCGCCGCGCTGGCTGTTCCTGGACGAACCGGTTTCGGCGCTCGATATCGGTCATCAGCTGACCGTGATGCAGCTGGCGCGCGATTACGCCGATGCCGGCGGCGGCGTGGTGGCGGTGATGCACGATCTGAACCTGACCGCGATGTTTTCCGACCGGGTGACGCTGATGACCGGCGGCCAGGTCGCCGCCAGCGGATCGGCCGAAGCGGTGCTGCGCGACGACCACCTGTCGCGCGCCTATGGCGTGTCGGTGCATACCAGCGTGCCGCCGCCCTTGGGCGGCATCTACATCCTGCCCCAGGCTGCGACCAGTCCCGGCCTGAAATCCTGACCCGTTTCCCGCCCTTTCGCCTTTCACCCGAAGGAGACCCCATGAAACACCGTATCATCCCGACACTGCTGATGACGCTGGCGCCGGTGGCGGCGCTGGCGAACAGCCCGAAAATCGAACTGAACAAGGCCGAACAGGCTGACAGCGCCTGCCGCCTGACCTTCACCGCCGCCTCTGCCGACAGCGTCAAAAGCCTGGTTCTGGAAACCGTGCTGATCGACACGGCGGGCGAGGTGCAGCTGCTGACCCTGTTCGATTTCCAATCGCTGCCCGGTGGCAAGACGCGGGTGCGCCAGTTCGATCTGCCCCACACCCAATGCGCCGCGATCGGCCAGATCCTGTTCAACGGCATTCATGCCTGCCGTCTGGATTCCGGCGCGGAATGCGCCGTGCCGGTCTATGGCAGCCGCAACGGGATCGAGGTGAGCGGATGATCGGGCAGGCCGTGACGGCAATCGCCGCGCTGGTCGATCTGGGCGGGCCGGTGGTGGCGATCCTTCTGTGTGCGTCGGTGCTGGCGGTCGCGCTGTCGATCTACAAGCTCTGGACCTTTCAGGCCGAAGGGGTCTGGCGCAGCGCCGCGTTGCAGGGGTTGGGCGGGGATGCGCTGGCCGCCAAACGCGGTTTCCTGGCCGCGACCCTGCATGCCTGTATCCGGGCGCGCGACGCCGGTGTTGCCGCCGACGATCTGCGCGAACGGGCGATCCCACGGCTGGAAACCGGGTTCGGCAGGCTGTCGGCGGGGCTGCGGCTGCTGGACCTGATCGCGCAGGTGGCGCCGCTCTTGGGCCTGTTCGGCACCGTTCTGGGCATGATCAGCGCCTTCCGCGCGCTGCAGGAAAGCGGCGCCTCGGCCGACCCGACGATCCTGGCGGGCGGCATCTGGGTGGCGCTGGTCACCACGGCGGCGGGGCTGGTGGTGGCGATGCCCGCGTCGATGGCGCTGAGCTGGTTCGACAGCAAGATCGAGGCGCATCGCCGGATCGCCGACGAATTGCTGGAAGAGGTGCTGAACCCGGGCCTGCTGGATCACGGGGCCGATGCGTCTGAGCGGGTGCCCCATGCGGCATAGGATGCGCCCCGCCCGCCGCAGGTTGTCGATGACGTCGCTGATCGACGTCATCTTCCTGCTGCTGCTGTTCTTCATGCTCAGTTCGACCTTTTCCCGTTTCGGCCAGATCGAATTGTCGCTGGGCGGCGGCGGGTCTTCCCCGGCGGAGGGGCAAGACCGTTTCGTGCTGTTGCGGCTGAACCAGGCGGGGCTCAGCATCAACGGGCAGGCGACCGGGATGGAAGACGCGCGCGACCGGATCGCGGCCTTGCAGGGGGATGCCCCCGCGCATCTGGTGCTGAGCGTGGGGCAAGACGCCGGGGCGCAGGCGCTGGCCGATACCTTGCTGGCGCTGCGCGGGCTTGCGCAAACCAAGCTGACGGTGGTGAACTGACATGCGGCGGCGTCCGATCCCGGCCCGGCCCCGGCCCGAACCGACGGTCGCGCTGATTAATATCGTGTTCCTGATGCTGGTGTTTTTCCTGGTCGCGGCGCAGCTGTCGCGGCCGCTGGAACCGGACCTGCGGCTTGTTGAAACCGCTGACCCGTCCCTGGTGCCGCCGCCCGATGCGGTGGTTCTTTATCCCGATGGCCGGGCGCGGTTTCGCGGCGAAACGGCGGTGCCAGAACAGGTGATCGCGGCGCTGCAATCGGACGGGTTGCCGCCCATCGCGAAGATCCTGCCGGATCGGGCGGCCCCGGCCCGCGCGGTGATCGAGCTGGCGCAGGCGCTGCGCGCGGCGGGGGCGGAAAAGGTGATGATCATGACACGGCAGGCGCTGAAATGACCGGGCGGGGATGGATCGGCTGGGGGCTTGCCGGTGTGGTGTCGCTGGGGCTGCACGGGGTGGTGGCGGCGATGACGCAGAGCGTGGCGCCGGAACCGGTGATGGATGGCGGCGCGCTCGCGGGTGAGGTCGCGCTTGGCTCTAGCTTCGCCGATCTGGTGCAGGGAAGCAGCACGCCTGTGAAACCGCAACCGGCGCAGTGGGCCGAGCCGGTGCAGGCGGCGCAGGTCAAGCCGCTTGCCCCGCCGGAGACGTTGAAGACGCCGGTGCCCGCCGCGAAACCGCCGCTGCAGGCGATGGCGACCACGCCCTTGGCCGCTGCCGCGACCGTCGCCCCCGTGACGCAGGCCAGGACCGTCACGGCGGTCAAACCGATTGAGCCAGTGCCCGAGACCGCGAAGGCCGCTCCGCCGCCAACGCCGAAAACCCTGACCGCCCGCGACGCGCTGCCGAAGAAACCCGCGCCGAAACCCGCCGCTAAGGGCAATGCCAAGGTCAATTCCAAGAGCGGCGCCAGCGATGGCAAGACCAGCGGCAAGCTGGCCGAGAAATCCAGCAACAAGGCCGAAACCAAGGCCAGTCAGGCGGGCGACGGCGCCGTGCGCAGCTATCAGCGCAGCGTGTTGCGCAAGATCGCCCGGGTGCCCAAGCGCCGGGCCGGGGGGCGGGGCAAGGCGTTGGTGGGGATGGTGATCGCCCCCGGCGGGTCGATCGCGTCGCTGCGGGTCGTTCGGTCGTCGGGCGATGGCGCGATCGACCGGATGGCGCTGGACACCGTGCGGCGCGCCGGGCCGTTTGGTCCGACGCCGGATTCCCGGCAGATCAAGCTGGTGGTGGAGCTGAAAAGCGAGGGCTAGGCTGAGGCGCAGCTGCCCCGGTTCCGCAGGGGAGGGAAGAAAAAACTTGAAATTGGCGTCATTCCGATTAATTGACTGAAATAATCAGGAATGGAGCGACCCCATGCATGTCATCACCGGCACCTTTGCCACGCCGAACGGATCGAAATACCTGCAGCAGCTGTGCAAGCATTTCGGCCACAAGATCGAGGTGGAGTTCACCGAAACCGACGGGACCTGCGCCTTCGACATGGGCAAGGCCATCATGCATGCCGATGCAAGCGGTCTGTCGGTCCGGTTCGAACTGGACGGGCCGGAACATGTCGACCGGGCGCATCACGTGATCGACAAGCACCTTGAACGCTTTGCCTTTCGTGAGGAATTCACCGGGATGACCTGGGACAACTGATCCTGGCCATAACGGTCAAAAGGCGGGGCATCCCGGGGTGTAATACCCGGATCACGATACGGGGATGACCCTGCCGTCCGGCAGCACAAGCCCGCCCTTGCGGAACTGTTCGGTCAGGGCCGACACGGGCTGTGGTTTGCCGAAAAGGAAGCCCTGGAACAGGAAACATCCCTTGTCCTGCAGGAAATCGCGCTGTTCCTCGCTTTCCACGCCCTCGGCGATGACCTGATAGCCCAGTTCCTGGCCCAGGCTGATGATCGCCCGGACGATCGAGGCGTCGCCGGGATCGGCCATCATGTCCGACACGAAGCCCTGCGCGACCTTGATTTTCTTGACCGCCAGCTTTTTCAGATATTGCAGGGAAGAATAGCCCGTCCCGAAATCGTCGATCGAGAAACCGATGCCCTTCGCGGTCAGCCTTTCGACCAGCCTGGCCACCGTTTCGGGGCGTCCGGCAACCGAGCGTTCGGTGATTTCCAGTTCCAGGCATCGCGGCGGCAGCCCCGTGTCTGAAAGCGCGGCGAGGATATTGGCCTCGAATTCCGCGGTCTTGAATTGCAGCGGTGACAGGTTGACGCCGACAGTGGCGGAACCCAGGAACCCCTGCGCGCGCCAGGCGCTCATCTGCTGGCAGGCCTGACGCAGCACCCATGCCTCGATCTCCAGCACGAAACCGCTGGTTTCGGCGACCGGAATGAAACTGCCGGGGCTGAGCAGGCCGCGGGTGGGATGGTTCCAGCGCAACAGCGCCTCCAGCCCGACCAGGCGCGGGGTGCGGGTGTCGATCTGCGGCTGGTAATACAGCTCGAACTGGGCCTCGGCGAAGGCTTCGTGCATCTCCTCGATCAGGGTGACGCGCTGGCGCACCTCGGCTTCGACCTGTTCGTCGTGGAACCGGTATCGGTGCCGCCCGTCCGCCTTGGCCCGGTACAGCGCCGTGTCGGCCTGGCTGAACAGGCGGGTGGGCTGGGTCTGGCACGGATCGCACAGCGCGATGCCGATGCTGGTTTCGGTGTGAATCCGGTGGCCGCCGATATCGAAGGGTTTCGATATCAGGTCGATCAGCCGCTGCGCCAGAATGGCGGCATCGTTCGAATCCGTCAGGTTCATCTGCAGGACGGCGAATTCATCGCCGCCCAGCCGCGCCACGATATCGCTTTCGCGCGTCGCCGAGGCCAGCCGTTCGCCCACCAGCGCCAGCAGGGCGTCGCCGACCGGGTGGCCCAGCGTGTCGTTGACATCCTTGAAGTGATCGAGGTCCAGTAGCAGCAGGGCGCAATGTTCGGAATAGCGGTTCGCGCGCTCGGCCGCAGAACGCAGCTGTTCCTTGAACTGCGACCGGTTGGGAAGCCCGGTGAGTTCGTCGAAATTGGCCATCCTTTCGGTGCGCTTTTCGGATTTCCTGCGGGCCTCTTCGTTCTGGTTGGCTTCGGCGATTTCGGCAATGGCGGATATGAACGGGGTCAGCCGGTCGATCAGCGCGCCGTCATAGCCGCCGGCCCGGTTGGCCACGCCGATCGATCCGATGGTTTCTTCGCCGCGCTTCAGCGGGATGCCCAGGAAGCAATCGATCGCCGGGCAGCAGTCGGGAAACCCCGCGATGGGCGGATAGTCGTCGGGATCGTTGGCGATCACGACATCGCCGCTGACGAAGGACAGCGTGTTCAGCCCGCTGAAATCATAGACCCGGAACTGGGCGGTGTCGCGTTTCTTCCAGGCTTTCCTCAGCTTGGGGGTCAGCGCGTTATCCGATACGGCCAGGGTCCGCAGATAAGACCTGCCCTGTTCGTCGATCCGGTTATCCTGCAGGAAGCCGTATTCGCTGCCGGTCAGCTTGACCAATTCGACAAGAACGATTTCAAACGCGTTCCGCGGGTCTTCGCCGCCGATGAATCTGGTCAGCGTGTTGTCGATCACCCGCAGAATTTCGCGTTCCTCGGCGACGGATTGTTCCATCGCCTTGCGTTCGGTGATGTCGCGCACGATGCAGATCGCGTACCACCTGTTGTTCAGCAACATGGAGGAGACCGACATTTCGACGGGGATTTCGCCCTGGTGCTTGCTGCGCGCGCGGGCTTCGAAAACCGTGCCGACCCGCGTCCCCTGGCCGGTGGCGCGAAATGAATCCCAGTCCAGCCGGTAGCTGTCGCGGTGTTCGTCGGGGGCAAGCAGATCGAGAATGTCGCGCCCGATGACTTCCTCGGGGCTGAAGCCGTAAATCTTTTCGGCGGCGGGATTCCACATGGTGACCTTGCCGCCGCCATCGAGCAGGATGATCGCATCCAGCGCCGTGTCGGTGATGGCCCGGAATTTCTGTTCGCTTTCGGTAAGCGACTTGAGCGCGCTTTCGCGTTCGTTGAGGGAACTTTCCAGTTCCTCCGCCAGCATGTTCAATCCGACGGCGAGCGCATCCATCGTCGTTCCGGCTTCGGACGGGGGAAGCCGGGCCTGGAAATCGCCCGAGGCCAGCTGCAGGATCAGGTCCAGAAGCCGGTCCAGGTTTTCATGGAACAATTTGGGGGACTGTTCGCTCAATCTATGAAGTCCTTCAGCCACTTTACTGCTTCTTGTTCCGAGGTGAACAGCCTCAACGGATAAGAGGGTTTGTTGAGGCCCAGGAAAAAGCTGCCGATCACCTTGCTGATCGGCGATCCGATCAGCAGCGCAACGGCAAAGGCCGGTCCGTCGTTGTAAATACGTCGGGCGTCCCGGTTGATGTCGCGCAGTCCCCGCATGTCGATCAGCAGGAGCTGCTTGGCGCTGCCGGCGAGCTGGGAGGCCCCGGTAACGCATTGTTGTGCCGCGGCGGCGTTCACTGTCGCCCCGGGCGAGACACGGAACCGGATGATGCCGTCCTCCCCCATGGTCATTGGGCCGGCCTGCGTCTGGTATAGGGCTGCTGCCATATGGGCCTTTCGTTGCGGGCATCGGCGGGGTTTCCCGGGTCGACACCGATTCATTTGCGGCCAGTGTGACGCCAGTCGCTCAACAAGTGGTAAAAACGCGCATGGCTTTTCCCGGCCAGACCCCGAAAATGGGCGCGTGCCGAGACGGATTTTGGCCGCGCGGGCGGCAAGGCCGTCGGGGCGGAGAAGCCAGGCAGGTTCGTCGTGAAACGCCCTTGGGGGATGCGGCTGCGCTACAGGTATTGTTTCAGCCATTCGACCGCCTCCGTTTCCGAGGTGAAAAGCTTGATCGGGTGGTGCGGCCTGTTGATGCCGATATAGAAACTGCCGATGACTTTGCTGACAGGCGTCGAAACAACCAGCGCTGAAGCTGCAACAGGAATGGTGAGCGACAGGTCGCTGTAAAAGCGCCGCACCTCCTGCGGTTCCCCGCGCGTTGCTGTGATGTAGATCAGCACGGGGCATTTTTTGCCGCGGCATAATTTTTCGAAAGCCCGCGCATTTTCCTGCGCCGTGGCAAGTGTGTCGACCACGTCGGGAGGCGAAGAGACCCGAACGATGCCGTCCTCCGTAAGCGTCAAGACCGCTGTCTTGGTTGTGATGCGTTTTTCCTTCATTCGCTTATCGCTGAACGTGCCTCGATGATGTGTGCCGAACCCTTCCCCGACCGCGCGCGGCCATCTTGACCCGGATCACTCAACAAGAGGTAAAGAGCCGCGATTTATCGGCGCCAGCCCCGGGCGCAGTGTGCCGGGTGGCAAACATGTTCCTGCATGCCGCGTAGGCGTTGCGCGCGATGGCGGCCTACTGCCGGTATTGCCGCAGCCATGCGACCGCCTCGGGTTCCGAAGAGAACAGCCGCAACAGGTGGCGCGGCTTGTTCAGGCTGACGAAGAAACGGCCCACGACCTTGGTGACCGGCGTGGTGACAAGCATTGCCTCTGCAGAGATGTTCCGGCTCATCGCTTCGCCGCTATATTGCAGCCGGGCGTCATGCGTCGCGCCCTGCGATCCGGCCATATCGATCAGCAACGGGCGTTTCTTGCCGCCGCAAATTTCGGTCAGCGCGGCTATGTTTTCCCGCGCCGAGTCGCAGTCTTCCGTTGTGTTGGGGCGCATTCGGACCCGGACAATCCCGTCATCGCCCAACGTGGTGCGCGCGGTTTTCGTGTCTATGGTCTTTTTCACTTATCTTGTCTCCGGGCCGACGCGGTTGTTGTTTGCCGGACCGTGTTGCGGGCCAGATTGGCGCATTCTGGCGACGATCCTTCAACAACAGGTAAAGAGCCGTGATTTATCCGCGCCGGTCACACGGGCTTTGGATCAAGTTGGGCGGCGGGATTGGCCGGAAACATGTTCAGGATTGGCGTGCGGCCGTTTTGCCGCCTGATCGCCTAGGGCAGGTATTGCCGCAGCCATTCGATCGCCTCGGTTTCCGAGGTGAACAGCCGCAGAATGCGGCGCGGCTGGTTCAGCTTCAGGAAGAAGCTTGCCATCACCTTGGTCACCGGAGAAGTCACGATCATCGCGGTGGCGATGGCGTGGCGGCTGACATCGTCGCCGCTGTAGAGCCGGCGCGCTTCCTGCGACGCGCCCAGGGTGTCGCTCAGGTCGATCAACACCGGAAGCTTTTTCCCCGCGCATATTTCGAGGTAAGCGGCGATGTTTTCCCGCGCCGTTTCAAGGGTTTCCCGGGTGCCCGGAAACATGTGTACCCGGACGATGCCGTCGTCGCCCAGCAGGGTGCGCGCGGTCTTCGTATCGATGACCTTTCCCGCCATTTTCTGCCTCCGCTCCGTCTTTGCCGCTGCGGTCCCGTTCCGGTGACGCGGGGGGCAGTCTGGCGATGATCCTTCAATAATAAGTAAAAAATACAAGTTTTCCCGCCATCCGCTACCGGGCCGCCACCGGCCGGGTAAAAGAAAAGGGCCCGGGATGAACCGGGCCCTTTCGGATCGTATCATGTGCTCAGGCGTCGCCGCGATCAGCCGCCATATACCAGCCGTGGCAGCCAGGTGATGATCTGCGGGAACAGCATGCACAGCACCAGCCCGGTGATCTGCAGGAACAGGAAGGGCAGGGCCGATTTGAAGATGTCGCTCATCGGGATTTCCGACGGCGCCACGCCGCGCAGATAGAACAGCGCATAGCCAAACGGCGGCGACAGGAAGCTCATCTGCATGTTCACCAGGTAGAGCACGCCGAACCACAGCACCAGGTCGGCCTCCGATCCCAGCCCGAAGGCCTGGGCGCCAAGCGCACGGATGATCGGCACGAAGATCGGCACCGCCAGCAGCAGGATGCCCACCCAGTCCAGGAACATGCCCAGGATGATCAGGATCACCTGCATCAGGATCAGGATGCCCCAGGGGCCAAGCCCCATCCCGGTCATCGTCTGTTCGACGAATTGCTGACCGCCTTCGAGCACGTAGAGGCCCACGAAGATGGTGGCGCCGAACATGATCCAGATCACCATGGCGCTGGCCTTCAGCGTGGTCAGGCAGGCTTCGCGGATGGTCTGCCAGCTGAGCTTGCGATGGATCGCGGCCACCACGAAGGCGCCGAAGGTGCCGATGCCGGCGGCTTCCACCGGGGTTGCGACGCCGGTGAAGATCACGCCCAGAACCACGATGATCAGGGTGATCGGCGCCGCCATGTTGCCCAGCAGGCGCAGCTTTTCGCGGGTGTCGATGCGTTCCTCGACCGGGATCGGCGGGCCTTTCTTCGGGTCGATGTAGCACATGGTGGTGACGTAGAGGATATACATCCCCGACAGCATCAGACCGGGCAGAACCGCGCCGATGAACAGCTCGCCCACCGATTGTTCGGCGACAACGGCATAGATGATCGCCAGGATCGACGGCGGGATCAGGATGCCCAGCGTACCGCCGGCCATGATCGATCCCATCGCGATCTTCGGGTCGTAATTCCGCTGCAGCATGGCGGGCAGGGCGATGATGCCCATGGTCACCACTGCTGCGCCGATCACGCCGACCATCGCAGCGAGGATCGTCGAGGCGATGATCGTCGCCGCCGCAAGGCCGCCTTTGACGCCGCCCATCAGCTTGTAGATCACGTCGAACATCTCGTTGATGATCCCCGCCCTTTCCAGCATCGCCGCCAGGAAGATGAACAGCGGGATCGCCGAGAGCTGGTAATCGGTCATCAGCGGGAAGATCCGCGAAGGCACGATGTTGAGGGTCTGCGCATCGCCCAGGATGAACAGGAACACACAGGCCAGCCCCCCGGTCACGAAGGCCAACGGCAGGCCCGCCATCAGCAGCACCATCAGGCTGCCGAACATGAGGGCCGTCAGCCAGCCAATTTCCATTTCAATTCCCATGGATTAAGCTCCCTGAAGGCTGTTGCGGACGGCGTTGAGGTCGGAGGCCAGCTTGGCGATCCCTTGCAGGATCAGCAGCACGGCCCCCACGACGATGGCCCATTTGAACGGCCAATAGGCGATCTGCCATTCCGAGAAGGACACTTCGTTCACCGCTGTGGCGTCCATTGCGAAGATCCATCCGGTGGCCAGAAGAGTGCCCGCGAAGATGAAGAAGAAGATCGAGGTGAACAGGTCCACCACCGCTTTGCGCAGCGGCGACCAGTCGGCATAGAACACGTCGACCTTCACATGCGCGTCGGTCAGCGCGGCATAGGCGCCGGCGACCAGGTATTGCATGCCGAACATCAGGTACATGCCTTCATGCACCCAGATGGTGGGCGAGTTGAAGACATAGCGCGCCACCACTTCGTAGTAGTAAGCGATCACCGCGATCACCATCCAGTAGCTGACGAATTCCCCGGCATAGAAGGACATCCGGTCGATCACGCCGGTCCAGCCGGTGCCGATATGTTTCATGTCGCTTTGGACATCCTCGGCCTCGAGCTGTTCCAGACGTTCCTCGGCTTCGTGTTCGAGGGCGGATTCCTCTTCGGGTTCCTGCGCGGCGCGCGCTTCGGCGCGGCTGACCAGGCGGGGCAGCAGCACCGCATCGACCAGCATGAAGGCGCAGATGACCATGAAGGCGTAGAAGGCCATGTTGGCCCATTGGGCGCGGTCGGCCTTGGCGGCGGCCAGCGCCGGTTCGCCCGCCGTCTTGTCGGCGCGGGCCTTTTCGATCCGGGCGCTGTCGTCGGTCAGGGTCTGTTCGGCCTTCTCAAGCGTCCGTTGGGCGCGCTTCTGGGCGAATGTGCCTTCTTCGGCGGCGGCCAGATCGGCGCGCAATTGTTCGATCTTGCCGTCGGCCGCGGCGATTTTCGGTTCCAGCCGGTCGATGACACGCTGGGCGCTGCTGACCACGTTGGCGGCCTGCGATTCCGCTTCGCGGGCGTCCTGCCCCTGCGCGTTGGCGAAGAGGATGAAGAAGAAGACCGGCAGGTACAAAAGGCCCCACAGGTTACGCAGATACAGGCGGTGGAGGCCAAGAATGCCCCCCGAAATCAGGATCATATAGGCGATGGGGCTCGAATATCCGCTGGTCTGCGTTCGCCGCGCCATGATCATGGCGATCAGCGGAAAGACGATCAGCGTACCCCAGTAGACCCAGTGGGGCAGGATGAAGTTTATGCTCGGCATGGGTGGTTCCGTTCGGTCTGTCGGATGAACTGCGCCCCCGAGGATGAACCGGGGGCGCGACGGGTTTCAGGTTGTGATCCGCATCACAGATCCAAGGTCTGGCCTTCGATCATTTCCGGTGTCACGTAACCCAGCGAACCGGACATCATGTAGTCGAGCTGCGTCTTGAACACGCGTGCTGCGTCCTTGTCGCGGTTGGCGTATTTGAACCAGATCGGCACGGCCATTTCGGTCATGATCTCGACATCGGTCTGGCTGAGGCGGGTGACCTCGGTGCCGTCGGCCTCGAACTTCTTCCAGGCTTCCTGGTCGGCTTTCTGGATCGCCGCGTGATGCGCGTCGGAATAGCTGTGCGTTTCCATTTCGACGAACTGCTTCATCTGCGGGCTGAGCGCGTTCCACGATTTCATGCCCACGGTCAGGTCCATGATATCGACCGGTTGATACAGCGACATGAAGCCCGGAGGGCCCATCGAGATGTAGTTGGTCACCTGGCTGAAGCCGAGCGCGTAGTTCACCGCCGGGCCCACGTAGTCGGCCACGTCGATGGTGCCCTTTTCCAGCGCCGGGAAGATTTCCGAGCCGGGCAGCAGGGTGGTCTTGGCGCCCAGTTCCGAGAACAGTTCCGCGACCATGCCGCCGGGCAGGCGCATCTTGCGGCCGGCGAAATCGTCGACCGAACGGATCGGCACTTTCGAGTGGATGATGTTCGGGCCGTGGTGGATCGGGCCGACGAAATACATGTTCTGCTTGGCATAAAGCTCGCGCGCATGTTCCAGGCCGCCCAGACCGTAGTAGTAGACGTCGAATTCATGCGGGTTGCGCAGGCCCAGCGGGTAGCTGGTCAGGAACATGGCGGCGGGGATGATGCCCTGGGCGTAGATGGTGAACGGGTTCACCGCGTCCAGAACGCCGTTCTTCACCGCGTCGTACAGTTGGAAATCGCCGACGACATCCTTGGCGCCGAACGGTTCAAAGGCAAGTTCGCCGCCGGTTTTTTCGACGATCGATGCGGCCCATTCCTTGAAGATTTGCAGGCCGATACCGCCCGGCCAGGACGTTTGGATTTTCCAGGTCGTGGTCTGGCCCGCTGCGGTGGCAAGCGACGGCGCCGCCAGGCTGGCCGCGCCCGCGGTCGCCAGTCCGCCGAGCGCGGCACGGCGGGAAATTGGTTTGCTGGTCATAAGGGTTCCTCCTCCCATTGGCTGTGCTCCGGTCAAAACATCTGCCGTCTTGGGCCGGTCCACAGTGCCCTCATGTTACGAAAAAGTGAAAATTGGTAAAGTCCTTTTTCCAATTTCGGAAATAATTTTCGCATAGTTCAAGTCGTGCATGCGAATGATTGTTGCGGGGCGGATTGCAAAACGGGCGCCGCTTGGGGAAGCGGCGCCCGAAATTTCACGTCAGGTTTGGTCGATTCTACCCGGTCAGGCGATATCGAACCGGTCTGCGTTCATCACCTTGGTCCAGGCCGCGACGAAGTCTTTGACGAACTTCTCCTTGCTGTCGTCCTGGGCATAGACCTCGGCATAGGCGCGCAGGATCGAGTTCGAGCCGAAGACCAGATCGACACGGGTTGCCGTCCATTTGACATCGCCGGTTTTGCGGTCGACGATTTCATAGGAATTGCTGCCGGTGGGTTTCCACTGGTAGGCCATGTCGGTCAGGTTGACGAAGAAGTCGTTGGTCAGCGCCCCGACAGTATCGGTGAACACACCGTCGGCGCTGCCGCCGTAGTTGCTGCCGATCACCCGCATGCCGCCGACCAGGGCGGTCATTTCATGCGCGCTCAGGCCCATCAGCTGGGTCCGGTCGAGCAGCAGTTCCTCGGCGCTGACGACATAGTCCTTCTTCAGCCAGTTGCGGAAGCCGTCGGCTACCGGTTCCAGCACCTCGAAGCTTTCCACATCGGTCTGTTCCGCGGTCGCGTCGCCACGGCCCGGGGCGAAGGGCACGGTGATGTCGAAGCCCGCCGCCTTGGCGGCCTGTTCGACACCGAGGTTCCCCGCCAGCACGATCACGTCGGCGACGCTGGCGCCGGTTTCCGCCGCGATCGGTTCCAGCACGTCCAGAACCTTGGCCAGGCGGGCCGGTTCGTTGCCTTCCCAGTCCTTCTGCGGGGCCAGGCGGATGCGCGCGCCATTGGCGCCGCCGCGCATGTCCGAGCCGCGGAAGGTGCGGGCGCTGTCCCAGGCGGTGGCGACCATATCGGCCGCGCTGAGGCCGCTTTCAGCGATCTTCGCCTTGACCGCGTCGACGTCATAGGAGGTCGAACCGGCCGGGATCGGATCCTGCCAGATCAGGTCTTCGGCCGGAACCTCGGGACCGACGTAGCGGGCTTTCGGGCCCATGTCGCGGTGGGTCAGCTTGAACCAGGCACGGGCGAAGGCTTCGTCGAATTCCGCCGGGTTGTTGTAGAACCGCTCGGAAATCTCGCGGTATTTCGGGTCCATCTTCATCGCCATGTCCGCATCGGTCATGATCGGGTTGTGACGGATCGAGGGATCGGTGGTATCGACCGGCTTGTCTTCTTCCTTGATGTCGACCGGTTCCCACTGCCATGCGCCGGCGGGGCTTTTCTTCAGTTCCCACTCGTGGTTCAGCAGCAGTTCGAAATAGCCGTTGTCCCACTGGGTCGGGTGGGTGGTCCAGGCGCCCTCGATCCCCGAGGTGATCGCGTTGGTGGCCTTGCCGCCCATTTTCGGGTTGGTCCAGCCCAGGCCCTGTTCCTCGATGCCCGCGCCTTCGGGATCGGCGCCCAGCAGCGACGCGTCGCCGTTGCCGTGGGTCTTGCCGACGGTGTGGCCGCCCGCGGTCAGCGCGACGGTTTCTTCGTCGTTCATCGCCATCCGGGCAAAGGTTTCACGCACCTGTTCCGCGGTCTTGAGCGGGTCGGGATTGCCGTTCACGCCTTCGGGGTTCACATAGATCAGGCCCATCTGCACGGCGGCCAGCGGGTTTTCCATCGTGTCGGGCTTGCTCACGTCATCATAGCGTTCGTCGGACGGCGCCAGCCATTCCTTTTCGCTGCCCCAGTAGACGTCTTTTTCCGGGTGCCAGATGTCTTCGCGGCCGAAGGAGAAGCCGAAGGTTTTGAAACCCATCGATTCATAGGCGACGTTGCCGGCCAGGATGATCAGGTCGGCCCAGGAAATCTTGTTGCCGTATTTCTTCTTGATCGGCCACAGCAAGCGGCGCGCTTTATCGAGGTTGGCGTTATCCGGCCAGCTGTTGAGCGGCGCGAAACGCTGGTTGCCGGTGCCTGCGCCGCCACGGCCGTCGGCGGTGCGGTAGGACCCTGCCGCGTGCCAGGCCATGCGGATCATCAGACCGCCATAGTGACCCCAGTCGGCCGGCCACCAGTCCTGGCTGTCGGTCATCAGCGCGGTCAGGTCTTTCTTCAGCGCGTCCACGTCGAGGCTTTTCAGCTCTTCGCGATAGTCGAAATCTTCGCCCATCGGGTTGGTCTTGCTGTCGTGCTGATGCAGGATGTCGAGGTTCAGCGCGTTCGGCCACCAGTCCATCACGGATTTGTCGTTGGCGGTAATCGCGCCGTGCATCACCGGGCATTTGCCGATATCGTTGCCATCCATTTTAGGGTCTCCCTTTCAAAGGTCATAAATCGGTTTCTGCAGCACGGGACAGGCAAGCCGATCCCCCGTAAGCCCGGTTGGCTTCGGTGCGGATCGGCGTCTCCCCCGTTTTCTAGAATCACTCTAAAGCACAAATTGCATTGGAAGAAGTTTGGTTTTCTGATGAAAGCGATAGTTTAAGGTTATGATTTTCCTCCTCAGACTTCTGCGCCCCGCACAGCATGGGCTTTTGGCGGGTTTGCCGGATCAGCCGCTGAAGCCCGCGGCCAGGGCGGCGGGCATGTCGAATTCTGCCAGGGCTTTCGCCCGCCCTTCGGCGGACATCTTGCGCGCGGTCTTGCGGACGATATCGGCCAACTGGTCGTCGCTGCGGGTGCCCGCGAAGGGGTGAAGATACCAGCGGATGAAGGTGAAGCAGATCACGTCCTCCAGCGCCTGAACCTCCGCATCCTGCTTGATCCCTTCCTTGCGCAGCAGCACGCCGATGCGGTCCTGGTCGGCCTCGGGATAACCGGCATCGGCCATGATCCCGGCCACCCGTTCGGCGTGGCGGCGGCCCTGTTCGCGGCGCCAGGCGTAATAGCCCGCCTTGCCCTCGGGATAATCCGTACGCGGCAGCAGCCAGCGTTCGATATGCTGGCCCCGTGCCGCGATCTGCAACACCTCGGAAGCATCGGGGAACAGCCGGGTCAGCTCCGCCGTCATCCGTTCGCCGTAAAGCAGCGCGGCCGGGCGGCCGGCCTCACATGTCGGGTCGGCGGCATTGGCCGCGTCGATCGCGGCCAGGGCATCGGTCAGGCGGGTCATGGGTGTGTCCTCGCTGGCTGTCCCCAGTAGGCGGCGGGCCAGCGAGGAAATCAAGTGCCTAGCGCCAGATCGGGTTGGACCAGGCACGCCGCCCGGCCCGGTCGATCACCGACACGCGCAGCCAGGGCGAGCGCGAAAACCGATCCAGCTTGATCTTGGCATCGGTCAGGGATTCGCCGTGCTGGGCCACCGCTGCCGATCCGTGCCCCTGCACGATGACCGAGGCCACGGCGGAGGATTTGACCCGGATTTCCTTGTCGCTCAGGGTGATGTCGCGCAGTTCGGGCCCTTGCGAGGAATAGTAATGCCCGTCCTTCAGCGCGCCCAACAGCGCCTCGGGGGTGTTTTCCTGCGCCTTGACCATGACCCAGCCGCCGAAATGATCCGGTTCGCTGAAATGCGCGTCATCGGTCGCCACCAGGTTCAGCCGATTGCCCTCGGACAGCAGCAGGTCCAGCGTGTGGAACCCGTGCGGCCGGTCGCAGCCCATGGCGCAGCCGTGGTTGTAGGTTTCCACCGCATGGGCGGCCTCGATCGTGCGGGCGTCTTCCATCGTCAGGCCGGACCATTCGGGGTGGGCGATGGCGACGAAGGCGCCCGCGTCGCGCGCCCGCTTGGCCAGTTCGGCACCGCTTTCCTGATCCTCGACCGGCAGGAAATGCGGCGCGTTGGGCGGGGTGAAATCGGCCGGCAACCCGACCGCCAGGATATGCCACAGCTCGCCGTTTTCCATCGCGCCGGAATGCAGTTCGGCGCCCAGGATGGTGGTGAAGTCTTCGTTGCGGAACGCTTTGGTGTCGGTGATCGGATAACCGAACAGGCCGATGAAATGGTCGGTCAGCGCGATGAAATCATAGCCTTCGGCCTGATAGCGGCGGCAGACCTCGGCCGGGTCCAGCACGCCGTCGGACCGGTTGGAATGGGTGTGCAGGTTGCCCCGGTAGAAATGTCCTGGGGTGTTGAAGAACTCGGTCATGGCAGGGCCCTTGTGTAATCAGCTGGGGATGCTGTGTCGCAGGAAAGTCTGACGTTTCGGTGACAATTGTCGTGAAGTTTTCATGTCTGTCTGGCAGGTAGGGCGGATGGTTCAACTGGTGAAACTGCCCCAACTTCTGGCCGCCGAGGATTGGCCCGCGGCGGAAAAGCTATTGCGCCGCGCCGCCGGGGCGAAAGGCGCGGGGGCGCAGGTGTTTTACAACCTCGCCAAGGTGATCGAGATGAGCGGCGGCGGGGCCAAGCGCATCGCCTGGCTGAAAAAGGCCGTGGCGGCGGACGCCCGATACGCTGTCGCCTGGTTCGAACTGGGCCGGGCGCAGATCGAGGCGGGCGATTGGGCGGCGGCGGAACAGGCGTTTGCCCGGGCGCTGGCGCTGGACCCTGCGGATGCGGATGCGCGGATCAACCTGGCGCGGCTGCGGCTGCGGCTGGGCGACTGGATGGGCGCGCGGGCGGCCTGCGACAGGCTGCCCGAGACCGGTGAGGTTCTGGCGATCCTTTATCGCGCGGCCTGCGAGCTGGGCGAGGATGCATCGGACTTGCAGCAACGGATGCTGGCCGACCCGGCGGAGCGGGCACGGGCGCTGAAGGCGCTGACCCGGGTGGCGAAGGGCAGCGTGCCGTTGCGGCTCTAGCGCCGGAACGTCTTGCGGTAATGGCCCGGCGCGTCCTGCAGCGCCGCGTGGATGCGGGTGTTTTCCGTGACTTCCTCGTCGGACATCGGCGCGATTCCCAGTTCGGTCTTGCCGCGCGGCACCGGGATTACCTGCGCCACCGGCGTGCCTGCGGGCAGGGTGCCGCTGAAACCGGGATCGGTCCACAGCGCCGGGAAATGCACATTGCCCATCCCGAAGGCATCGCCGCTGACCTTGCCCGACAGGGTCTGAAACGGCAGGTCGGCGCGGTTCAGCGGGTGGGTGAACAGCAGGTCCCAGCCCTCGGGCGCCTGCAGCGACCAGAAGTTGGTGAACTTCACCACCATCTGGCCGGGGGGCAACCGCAGTGGCACGCCGCTGGCCTGTTCCGGCACGTGCAGCCCGATCGGCGCACGGGTCTGCGGGCTGTCGGGCAGCAGCGGCGGGTCCCAGTCCCAGCTGATCTGACCGTCCTCGATCGTCAGGTCGGTGGCGAGCGGGATCACGATCCCCATCGCCAGCGCGTCGATGAAGGGCGGGCAGTGTTTCAGCGTCCGCACCGGCGCCCCGCCCAGACTGGCCGCGTCCACCTCCGACGGCATGTCGCGCAGCCAGTCGGGCAGGGCACGCCCGGCCAGTTGCGGCCTTGGCAGGATCGGTTCCAGTAGGGGATGACAGCGCGCGGTGATCGTGGTCATGCGCGGTGGTCCTTGCGCTGCAGCATCGCATGGGTGACGGCGGCCGCGACGGTCAGCAGGATGATCACCGTGCCGACCGCGTTGATCACCGGCGGGTGGCCGTTGGGGTTGCGCGCCATCGCGCCGATTTCGGTCGCGAAGGTGCAGGACCCGCCCTTGGCGAACATGGTGGTATTGTAGTTTTCCATCGAAGCAAGGAACGCGATCACCCCCGCCGACACAAGCGCCGGGGCCAGGAACGGCAGGGTGATGCGGAAGAAGATCCGCAACGGCGAGGCGCCCAGATCCATCGCCGCCTCTTCCATCTCGACCGGCTGGCGTTGCAGCCGGGCCATCAGGATCAGCATCGGGTAGCCTGCGATGAAGGTCACCTGCGCCATCACGATGGTGAACAGTCCCGCATTGACCCCGACCCGGCCCCAGAACACCAGCGCCGACAGGCCCAGTACCACGCCCGGCGCCAGCATCGGCGACAGCAGCACCCACCACAGCAAACCGTTGGCGCGCGATTGCCAGCGGGTCAGCATCACCGCCCCCGCCAGGCCGAGGATCAGCGCCAGCGGCACCACGGTCAGCGCGACGCGCAGCGAATTGCCGAAACATCCGACGAAGCGGTCCCGGTCGAGCGCGCGCAACACGTCATCGGCGCGCAGGTCCGTTTCGGGCATCCAGAAGAATTCGTACCACTTGAAGGTCAGACCCTGCCAATCGGTCACGCTGGGCGGCGAAGTATCGTTGAACGAGGTCAAGATCATCAGCAGCAGCGGCGCGAACATGAAGACCAGGAAGGCCCAGGTATAGAAGGTGAGAAGGCGGTTGGAAGTCATCTGACCCTCGCGAAGTCTTTCAGGCGGGTCCGCATCAGCCACATGAACAATGCGACGATGACGAAGCAGACCAGCGTATAGGCAAAGGAATAGGCCGCGCCTACATTCGAATTCTCGGATTCGAAGAACTTGTTATAGATCGTCTGGCTGAACCATTCGGCCTGCAGCCCGCGGCTGATGATGCGCGGCACCGAAAAGGCGCCTGCGGCCAGCATGAAGGTGGCGATGCAGCCCACCGCGATCCCCGGCTTGGCATGGGGGATGATCACCCGCCGGTGCACCCGGAAGGGCGAGGCACCCAGATCGCGCGCGGCGTCGATCTGGTTCTTGTCCAGCGTGGTCATCACGTTCAGCATCGGGAAGACCATGAACAGCACGTAGGTGTAGGCGATCACCACGAAGATGGTACCGGGCATCCGGTTGAACTGGATCGGTTCGCTGATCGCGCCCAGCCACAGCAGCGCCGAATTCAGCAGGCCGCGGTTGTCGATGATCGCGGTCCAGGCATAGATCCGCATCAGCTCGACGATGGCATAGGGGATGATCAGCCCCAGCATCAGCCACACTACCCGGTTGGCGGGCGTGGCCAGCGCGACCTTGTAGGCGATGGGATAGCAGATGGCGAGCGCCAGCGCGGTCACCATCATCGCGAAGACCAGCGTCCGGGTCAGGTTGGTCAGGCCCAGCCGTTCGTAGACTTCGCCGTCTTTTTCGAACCGCAGCCCGATCAGGCCATAGAGCCGGTTGCCCAGCTGGGCCTGTTCGACCGCCTTGCGTTCCGGCGTCAGCGGGATCAGCTTGGGCGAGGTCAGCGCGCCGAAGTTGGACAGGGTCAGGTTCGACCGGTTGGCCTCTTCCGCCAACAGGCGTTTGTACAGGTCGTCGGCGAGAGCGCCGATTTTCGCGGCCTGGTCCAGTTGTTCGGCAATCGGCCGCGCGTCGTCGACGCTCAGCAGCGGCAGGTCATAGAGCTCGTCCAGATAGGCCTTTTCTTCGCCCTCGCCCCGGACCAGTCGCGCATGGGTGTTGGCGCGGTCGCATTGCAGGATGTAGGGGCGCTTGGCCCCGGCCGCGCCGCCCATGGAGGGCACCGCCATGCCGCCGGAATTCATGCTGGGTATCGCCATGCCGCCCATGCTGGGGATCGCCAGCCCACCGTTGGAGGCGGGGGCCTCTTCCTCCACCTCATAGGTTTTCAGCACCGACTGGCAAGTCGAGGCGTCGAACCGCAGGGTCGCGGCGACCGAACTGTCCAGTTGCCGCTTGGGCGGGGTCATCGCCCGTTCGATCATGGTCAGCTGCGGCAGCACGATCAGCACCGCCCCCCAGCCGATCACCGCCAGCACGAAAAGCGCGGTCAGAACCCGGCCATAACTGCGCAGAAGGTCCTTCATCGCTCAGGCCTCTTCGCGTCCGGTGCGGGCCAGCTGCCCCTTGGGCAGGACCAGCGCGCTTTCGCAGGTGAAGCCGACCTTGGTGTCCAGATCGGCCTCGAAGGCGGGCACCGCGCCGCTATTGGTCAGGTGCAGCGCGACCGAGGGGGTGTCGGCCTCGGGCTGCAGCTGGAAATTGATGAAGGCGCCTTCGAGGTCGCGGCGGACCATGCGGGCGTTGAACTGATTGCCGAAGGGCTGGCCGCTCTCGGACGTCTGGAAACCCATGTTTTCGGGGCGCACGAACAGGATCGCCTCGGCCCCCGGCTGCAGCCGCTGCGGGTTGCGGCCCAGCAACCGGCCCAGCGGCGTGTCGATATAGGCCATCTCGCCGTCCAGCGCGCTGACCCGGCCCGGGAACTGGTTGATCTCGCCGACGAAGGAGGCGGCAAAGGCGGTGTCGGGGCGGGAATAGACCTCGTCTCCGGTGCCCACCTGTTCGATCCGGCCCTTGTTCATCACCGCGATCCGGTCCGACATGGTCAGCGCTTCGCCCTGGTCATGGGTGATATAGATGAAGGTCACGCCGGTTTTCTGCTGAATGTCGCGCAGCTCGGCGCGCATGTGCTGACGCAGCTTCAGGTCCAGCGCTGACAGCGGCTCATCCAGCAGCAGCACCGAGGGTTCCACCGCCAGCGCCCGGGCGATCGCCACCCGCTGTTTCTGGCCGCCGGACAGTTCGCCGGGTTTCTTGTCGGCCTGATCGCCAAGCGCCACCAGGTGCAGCAGTTCCTCGGCCTTGGCGTGGCGATCGCGTTTCGACACGCCGCGCGCCTCCAGCCCGAAGGCGACGTTGTCGCGCACGCTCATCAACGGGAACAGCGCCAGGTTCTGGAAAATCAGTGCGGTGGGGCGCTGGTTCGGGGACCGGCCCTTCTGATCTTCGCCGCCGATCATCACCCGGCCCGCACTGGGATCGACGAAGCCCGACACGGCGCGCAGGATCGTCGTCTTGCCGCAGCCCGAGGGCCCGAGGATGGAAAAGAATTCGCCGGCCCGAATGGTCAGGTCGGTGGGCTGAACGGCGGTAAAGCCGTTGGGATAGGTCACTTCGACCCGGTCAAGCGTCACGTCCATTCCGTGCATATGTCACCCCCGGTCATTGCGCGGTTATTGTCATTGGATCGGGGGCGGACCGGCAGGCCCGCCCCCGAACATATCGTCATCCAGCGCCCCGATCAGGCGTTGGTGATGATTTCCACGATTTCGTTCCGGATCGGAGCGAAGAACGGGGTGTCGGCCTGCCACCACCACATGTTGCCCAGAACTTCGGGGGTGTAGGTTTCGTTGAACTGGCGCTTGAATTCCTCCGAGGCGAAGGCGGCAGCGCCCGCAACGGCCGAGTTGTAGCCGGTGTTGTTGGCGAACATGCCGCCGACTTCCGGCTGCAGCATGAAGTTCATGAAGGCGATCGCTTGGTCGCGGTTTTCGGCCTGCTTCAGCATGCCGAAGCTGTCGAGCCAGGTGATGATGCCTTCTTTCGGGGCGCGGTAGACGAAGTCGCTGTTTTCGCGGTTCAGCAGCAGGCCGGTGGTGTCCCAGGTCTGGCCGATGACGCAGCCGGCATCCTTGAACGCGGCGGTCGCTTCGGTGGCGTTGTTCCAGAACGCGCCGAAGTTTTCCTTGCGCTCGATCATCCACTTGGCGATGGCGCCCCAGACGCGGCGGGCGTCGTCTTCGGATTTGTAGACGTCCAGCATGCGGTTCGACGGCACTTCGCCGATCGCATCCAGATACAGGCCGGTGCCCATGATCGCCGATTTCTGGCGGAAGGCGGCGCCGCCTTTGGCTTCCGGGCGCCACAGGTCGCCGAAGGACAGGTCGGCATCGGAGATGTCCAGCTTGCCGCGGTTCAGGGTCAGGCCCTCGGTGCCCCAGTCGAAGGGCAGCAGGATCTGCTGGCCGTTATGCATGCCGCCCAGACCGGCGCTGTCGCGCAGGAAGGAGGGGATGACGGCATCGACATTCACCTCGGCGGGGACTTCGGCGAAGAAGCTTTCGCCGCTGTCGTCGAGATAGCCGGCGGCATTGGTGATCGAGGGGAACACGATGTCGAACCCCTTGCCGCCATTGGCGCGGATGGTCGATTCAGCTTCGTCGTTCGACCCGAAGGTGGTCAGTTCCAGTTTGATGCCGGTGTCGGCTTCGAATTTTTCGGCGATATTGGGCTGGATGTAATCCTGCCAGGCCAGAACCTTGACGCTGCCCGAGGATGCCAGGGCATCGGTGGCGCGCAGGACCATGGGGGCGGCAAGGGCTGCCGAGGACAGTTTCAGGACATTACGACGGGTCAGGGACATTCTTGTTCTCCAAGCAACATAGCCCTTTCCAGGGCAACTGCCGGTTCGCATAAGCGATGTCCATGACGCTAAGGTAACCGAAGCTTTAAGCTTTTCTTACAGCTCCGGCTGTGGCCGAAAACGAGGGTGCGGTGCCGGCGCCGGAAGGAGATCGAGGCCCGCGGCGGCAATCCGTTGACCGGATGGTAAAAAGTAAACCTTTCTGTCCTACCGTCATTTTTTTGGCGTTTTTCATGCGATTAGGTGTCGGCAGTGGTGCGGCAGGACTTTTCCTGTCCGGCCGTCGAGGCCCATCGCCTTGCAAAACTGCTGGATTCACCGGGCGGGCGATCCGGTGGCGGCGCATTCCCATGTTTTCCGGCATTTTTGACTCCGTCAGGAATCCCAACCATTTCAAGCGCTTCTACCCCTTAGGTTGTCGGATTCTAGGGGTTTGCAATCACACGGGTATATTTTTGGGTAAAGCGAACGGTAGTCCGGACGTTATTTAGGTTACCTGGAAAATACCAATGTTGCTGTGTTGGACGTGAAAAAAGAGACCGTCATGAACCGAAAGAGCCGCTTTGAAATCTATTTTCTGAGCAAAGACAAAGGGTTGATAGGGTTCGCGGCAGCGGGTTTGCAGCCTTGGTCGCGGCATGACGTAACTGGAGCGCACCCTTGCGGGCCCCAAACTCCGGAAGAAAGGAATGGTTGAAATGTGGAAGCCCATAGCCGTATTGGCCGCGGCCGGCTCGGTTTCAGCCCACCTGATCGTGTTGTCGGGGTATTCCTCGCCGGAGGAGGGGGCGTCATCCTCCACCCTCCTGTCGAACCCCGAACAGATCCTGCAGATGGAAGGCTCCGACAAGAAAACCATCCTGATCGGGCAGCAGTCGGAAAACGAAGACGGCCCGGCGGTCAAAATGGCGCGCAACACGTTCTTCCGCTTTCCCGATGGCACCCGGATCGTGTCCAAGACGGCCACCGACAGCCTGATGATTGTCGATCTCGCCATCCCGATGGGGCAGGCCGCATTGGTGGATGAATTCCGCGCCGCGGTGAACAGCGTCCCTTATTCCTTCAAGCTGCCGAAAGGGCAGGCCGGGTCCATCAAGATCGAATTCTGGTCCGATGAAGGATCAGGACAGATCGTTCTGGATGAAATTTCCGATAAAAAAACCTCCGCATCTATCCGTATTTACGGGCAAGGGCTGTTTTCAAGAACCTGACTTGAAAGGACGTTCCCGGGCGGTTGCGCCGATGAAGGATCACAACAGGGATTGGTTTGGAGTTCGGGATGAGTTTCGCGATGCGTATTGCTGACAAGGCTGGCGGGGTTAAGAAACTTCTCATCCTGCTGGTGGTGGTTTACCTCGCGGCGTTGCCATTCCTGTTCGCGGTCAAGCGCGAACGCCCGCAGCTGAGCTTCAATCACCTTGAGATGTACGACGACATCAACGCGTTGATGCAGGTCGAATTCCGGTTCCGGAAACTTCTCGATGCGGTGAACGAATACCGCCTGTCGCAGACCGAAAGCGCGCGCGAGGACATCCTGTTCCATCAGGAAATCCTGGAAATCCGCACCCAGGACGGCCCGGCGAAGGAATGGGACACCAAGGATCTGCCGCAGGGCGGGTCGCTGACGGTCGTTGAATCGCTGCCGCAGATGGTCGAGCTGATCGGCGACGACGTGAAACATTACCTGGCCAATGGCGATCCCGAACTGGGGCGCGGCGTGGCCGACAAGATCCAGGCCTATCTGTTCGAATTCAACTCGGAACTGATTTTCCTGTCGGAATATTCCAATCAGGCGGCGCGGCGGCAGGAAATGAACCTGGTCGGCAACGTGCAGCGCGATTTCAACCTGCTGTTCGCCATCAACGTGATCATGATCGCGGCGCTGTCGCTGTTCGCCTATGTGCTGACCGCCAAGGAACGCAAGTTGGCCGAGCGGACCAAGGAAGTGATCGCCTCGGAAGAAAAAAGCGCCGCCAAGACGAAATACTTGGCCTCGATGAGCCACGAAATCCGCACGCCGATGCAGGGGATCATCGGGGTGACGCAGATCCTGGCCTCGTCCGACCTGAAGCCCGATCAGAAGAAAAACGTCGGGCTGATCGCGACCTCGGCCTCGACCCTGCTGGCGATCATCAACGACATCCTGGACATCGCCAAGATCGAAGCCGGGCGGATGGAACTGGCGCCCTCGCCGATCGATTTCCGCCAGACGGTCGAGGAAACGATCCAGCTGTGCAGCTCGATCGCCAAGGAACGCGATGTCGACCTGACTTTTTCCTTCTCGCCCAACCTGCCCGACAGCATCCATGCCGATGGCACCCGGCTGAAACAGGTTCTGCTGAACCTGTGCAGCAACGCGATCAAGTTTTCCGCCGAACAGATGAGCGGCAAGAAGGGTGCGGTGAAGGTGACCTTCGCGGCGCATGAACCCGGGCGGGCCTATTTCGAGGTCAGCGACAACGGCATCGGCATGTCCAAGGACGTGGTGGACCGGCTGTTTTCGCCCTACACCCAGGCCAGCGCCGACACCTCGGCCCGTTTCGGCGGCACCGGGCTGGGCCTGACGATTTCCAAGCAGATCGTCGAGCTGATGACCGGCCGCATCCATGTGCAAAGCGAACCCGGCGTCGGGTCGACCTTCAGCGTCGATATCCCGATCAAGGAAATCGCCACCCATCAGCACAAGACCGATCTGAAGCATCAGGCGGTGATCGGCTATTTCGCCGATGAAAAAGAGGCGGGGAACCTCAGCGGTCATATCAAGGTGGCCAACGGCGTCTACCAGGCGGCGCAGAGCTATGAGGAGGTGATCGACCTGCTGCACACCTTCGATCTGCCGCCGGTGGTGCTGATGCAGCAGCCGGTGAGCCAGGACCTGCTGGACAACATGATCCGGATCACCGACGTGCATCCGCAGGTGCATTTCATCCTGCTGGCCGGCGAAAACGCCCTCGGGCTGGCTTTGCCGGATAATTGCACCGTGCTGGACACCAAGCCGTTGTTGCCGTCGACCCTGCTGGAGGCGCTGCAGAACAGCGGCCGGGCCGAAGCGCGGGGCGTGCCGGGGGATGCGCCGGCTGAGGAGGCGGCGAAACCGGCTGCCACGCGCAACCGGATCCTGCTGGCCGAGGACAACCAGATCAACCAGATGGTGCTGCGCACGCAGCTGAACCGGATGGGCTATGACGTTGATATCGTTGGAGATGGTGAGCAGGGGCTGCTGAAATGGAACAGCGCCGATTACGATCTGATCCTGAGCGATTGCAACATGCCGGTGATGAGCGGGATCGAATTTGCCCGCAAGGTGCGCGAGACCGAAACCGAAGAAGGCCGCGCCGAAACCCCGATCATCGCGCTGACGGCGGATGCGTTCGAGGAACAGAAAATCGAATGTCTTGAAGCAGGTATGAACGATTTCCTGATCAAGCCCACCTCGATCGAGGAGCTGGGCGACAAGCTGGAATTCTGGCTGCGCAAGGTCCGGCCGCAGGTCAACAATCTGCGGCTGATGAACTAGGGCTACGGTCCCGTCCGGCCGGGCGATCCGTAGCGTTTTTCAGGGGCATTTGCGCCATTTGCACTGCGAAACGGTACAGATGCCCTGCGGCGCCGGATGGGCGGAAAATCAGTACAGCCGTTGCCGCAGGCATTGCACGAAAATGCGCGCGCCCACCGCGATCAGGCTGTCGGGGAAATCGTAATCGGGGTTGTGCAGCGCGGCGCATCCGGTGCCCGAGCCAAGCAGCATCATCGCCGATTTCGCATGATCGCCGAAGCGGCCGAAATCCTCGGAAGCGCGCATCGGCAGGCGGCCGGGTTCCAGCGGGATGTTTTCGGCCCTGAGCGCGGCTGCCATCAGTTCCACCGCCTCGGCGTCGTTGACGCAATCGCGGAACACGTCGTGATAGTCGACCGAGTGGGTCAGCCCGTCGGCGGCGGCCGCTTCGACCACGGCGGCTTCGGCCTGTGCCACCAGCGCCGCCATCTTCGCGTCGGATTGGGTGCGCAGGGTGACCCAAAGCTCGGCTTGTCCCGGCGCCACGCCGAAGGCGGGTTCGCCGATCCGCGCATGGGTCACGGTGGCGAGCGAGAAATCCGGATCCGCCGGCGCGCCGCCGCGCCCGAGCCCGGTCAGCAGGGGCATCAGCCGCGACATGGCCGCGACCGGCGAGACGCCGGTTTCGGGCTGCGAGGCATGCGCGGTGCGCCCGGTCAAGGTGATCCGCATCCCGCGCGAGGCGCAGGCCATCGGGCCGGTTTCCAGCGCCGCGTGGCCCAGCGGCAGACCCGGCATGTTATGCAGCGACAGGGCGTAATCGGGCTTGATGTCCGCAAAGCGCGGATCGGCGATGACCCGGGCCGCGCCCGATCCATCCTCCTCCGCGGGCTGGAACAGCAGGATGACGCGGCCCCGCAGCGGCCGGTTGGCAGCCAGCCAGCGGGCGACGCCCGCCAGGATCGCCATATGGCCGTCATGGCCGCACAGGTGGCCCTTGCCGGGCACCTCGGAGCGATAGGGCCGGTCGCCCAGTTCCTCGATCGGCAGCGCGTCGAGTTCGCAGCGCAGCAGGATCGCGGGGCCGTCTTCGGTGCCCTCGTAGACGGCGGCGACGCCATGTCCGCCCAGCCCGGTCAGCACCCGGTCGGGATTGGTCGGGGCCAGCATGTCGGTGACCCGTTGCGCGGTCGCCGCTTCCTGCCCCGACAGTTCGGGGTGGCGGTGCAACTCGTGGCGCCAATCGGTCAGGGCGACGATATCGGCATTGCCGGGAAAGCCGGGGGCGAGATCGTGATCGGTCTGGGGCATGGCGGGTCCGTGGCGTTGATCGGGATCGGGTCATTCAATACGGAACCTGCGTTGGGGTGCAACGGGGAAGCTATTAGGACAGCCGATTGTCCGGGCAGCGTGCTAGTACATTGCAACCCCTGTTCTAAAAAACGTCATTTCACGCCAATTGAAGCGCGAAACGGTACACAAGCCCGGTAAAAAGCATATCGTAATCAATGACGAATACGGGAGCGCAAAAGGATCAAAGTGGACGCGTGCATTAACTTTCGAGCATCGCTGCGGCTATCTCGGCGCGTGGGCGGTCGGCCCCAGGAAAGTCGGCGTCGGTCAGAACGCGTAAAAAGCGCAGCATCGCATTGCAGAGTTGCGCATTCTCAACGTCGGGTTCCATGACCAGCGCAAGTTCGGTCTCCGTTCCGCCTGCGGTGGAAAACTCCGCGATCACTTGCCTCCAGTCGTTTTCAGTAACCGGTTCCCTTTGGACAGGTGAGTATTCGCCCTCGTGCATTGCCCGAAATATTACACCAGTGGAATCCAACACTCCTTCGATGCGCTGTCTTTTGTCTTTCGGAATGGAACCGGCCCCAAACATTATGACCCGATTGCACATTGCCGTATCGTCCTCGAACATTGCGATAATTTGCGTTTGAAGCTGAAGAACTTCCTGCAACGATTTATCGGGCGCTTTCCGCAAGTGGGGGGCATGACGGCGACGGATTTCTGCCCCAATCTTGAACCCATCTGCGTTTGCGCTTTCTTGGTTTCGGCTGGTTTTTATTGTCTCCACAAATTGTGAGCGGAAGTAACCAGCTTCATCGGGGTAGTATTCTTGTAGGGCGTGATACATTGCGGCAGACGTTGGAGTGCCTTCAATTACCTTTTCGGCATCTGCTTCGGAAAAGGATGATGAGGGACTTGAGAATTCATTAAAAATCTTGTCCATTGTCAGTCTGGCAAAGATAAACACGGCAGTGAAAAGCAATAATCCAACAAGTTTGCCCAAATGTTTTTTCATGACGGGTTCCCGTTTATTCTTCAGTTTTAGAAACGCACGTAAAAGTTACATTTTGGGATTGATCGAGCAACCCTGATCAAGGCGTTTGGTCTTTGTTATTTAAGAAGGTTGAAGGCGTCGCTTTTGACTTTAAAAGCGCACCGCACCAGTCGGGGAGGGACACCCTCGGAAATACTCAGACCGTATCAGGGTAGCGATCCATCAGATCACACATGACCGCGCTGCCAAGTTCGGTAAAGCGCTTGCCGGCATTCGGATAAGAGGTGAATTCCCCAAAGACCACACGCGTTTGCGTGATGTAGAAATCAAGCCGCATGAAGCAGCCGATATCCGCGGCGATCTTGTCGGCATAATACATCAGTTCGTCGAAATGCGGCGGTTTCGGGATTTCCTTGCCAAACCGGTTCGACCCCTGGAAATCGCCATAGGCGACCCAGTCACGGTTGTAATACCGATGGCTCCATTCCGGTTTGGGGCCGACGCGGTCGACAACCTGGATGACATGGCCTTTCCCGCCTGCGACGAAAACCTTGAAATCGCGCGGAACGGAATAGGCGGGGTCGTAATCCTGAATGTATTCTTCGGCCAGGATCCGGGTTTGTTTGTTCACCTTTGCCGATTTGGCAAAGGTTGCCCGGACATATTCCTGGCGCTCGGATATGGGGACTGCATCGCCGGTAAAGACCTCGATCCCGTTGCGGAACAGCATGACGCATTCGTTGTTTGCCAAATTGTTCGGCTTGATCACGACCGTTTCGGGCAGCTTGCTGAAATCCAGCTCTTCAACCGTAGCGACATCGGCATAGCCTTCCGGCATGGGCAGGTTCAGTTTCTGCGCGTACTCATGCATCTTTGACTTATGGACCAGGGAGGCAACATAGCGTCGCCGGGCCTGCAAGGCGGGATTCGGATTTGGATTCGCGCCTGTGGCCCACTGGTGGCGCCGGTACTGCATGCGGTGCCAGAATTCTGTTTCCACCACTTCTTTTGCAGGTGGCTTGCCCGGGCTCGGGTTTGCAGCCGTTGTTGCATCCGTTTTGGATGTCTTGGTCTTATGGGCCGGGGATGCAGCATGGCGTGGCCGGGCCTGCAAGGTGGAATCCGGGTGTGGATTTGCGCTTTTGAGCGACCGGCCGAGCCGATTCAGAATGCGGCGCCAAAATTCTGTTCCTAGCATTTCTTTTCCCGGATTTTTCGCGCGCAGGTTAGCGCTGGCCACGCAGGCGTTACAAGCAGGAAGCTCCCTTTTCCGACCCCGCCAATCGCCGCAGCAAGCGCTTTCGCGCCACCGGCGGAGGAAGAGGCTTGCTTTGGGCCTCAGGCTTTTGCGAAGCAGAGGTGTTGGAATGGTGCTACCGTAATTGAGTGAACCAGCCGTCTTGGAGGCCGCTTATGAAGAAATGTTTGATCGCCGGTGCTGCTCTGGCGGTGGTGTCGGTATCGCCTGTAGCCGCGGACTGGAATTCCAACCGCCAGCCCGATCCCAACGTTTATGTTCAGGCCGACACCATGCCGCGCGCGTTGCGATATGATAGGGCCCGTTTCGCGTCGGTCGGTCCTGCGGAGTCGGCGGATATGGCCGCCGAGCAAGGGCTTTCGTTCCGCCTTGCGAAGAACGACACTGCCGGGGCTGGAGCATTCGAAATATCCCAGTCCGGAACCCTTTCGGATTCTCCCAGGACCATCAAAGGGCTGACCGGGAGGGCCGGGACTTTCTTCCTCGGAGGAAAACACGACAGTGCGGCTTTCCGTTGGCCCGGACGATTGTTCATAGGCGACAGTTCGAACCACAATGGGAAAGGTGCGGCCAAGGCGCAGGGGTCGAGCGGCTGGTTGCAGACCGATGACGAGGGCGACAACGTGTTCGTTGGCCCGGGGTCGCGGCTGCAGTGGTTTGAAACCTACGCCCAGCTGGTTTCGTCGATCGATGGGGAATTGGCCGGTGGCGACGGGGCCATCGCCGTGTCCGGCGCCGCAAAAACGGGGGACAATTTCGCGCTGGGCGTCGCGGGTGTCGCCCGGCAGGACGCGAATTCCAAAGGCAAGAACGCTTGGGGCATCTACGGCGAAGGCGTTGTCGCCCCCGGTGCGAGCGGCGGCACCTGGGCGGCCGAGTTCGGCATCATGAACTTCAATACCGATGCGGTCTGGGGCGCGATCACCCCGTATGCCGCGGGATATTCCGGACATTCAAAGGGGGTGATGGTGAACGCTGGCGGCGGCAACAGCAACGCAAAGCGGGCAGACGTCGCATTCCAGGTGCGCGGTACCTACGGGAAGGGGAAAACCAAGGGGGCCCAGTTCAACTGGGGTCTGCTGTTCGGGGCCACCTCTCTCTATAAGGTGTCCTCGGACGGCAATAGCCCGGCCGTCGGCCATGCTGTCGGCCTGTCTTCCACCGACGCGATCACCTGGTCGGACGCTGCCGGGATCAATACCGAATTATACGCCTCCGACGCAGGCACGGTTGTCCTGAACCGTCTGGGCACAAGGGCCCCGTACTTCTTCGATTTCCGCAAGGACGGCATAACCGTCGGCAGCATCAAGAACGGCGGCAGCAGCACGATCTACAACACGACCTCAGATGCGCGTCTGAAGGAGAACATCAAACCCGCAGCCGATGCGGGCGCGATCATCGACGCCATCGCCGTCCGTGAGTTCGATTTCAAGGCAGGGGATCATGTCCGCTGGGGGGTGATCGCGCAGGAGCTCAACCAGCATCTGCCGGAAGTTGTCAGCGCCGGCAATGAAGGCGCGCTGACCGGGGCCGCAGAGGACGTCTGGCAGGTGGACTATTCCAAGATGGTCCCTGTGCTTCTGATGGAAATCCAATCGCTGCGTGCCCGCGTGAGCGAACTGGAGGCTGCCCAGCAGAAACCGAACTAGCTTCATTCCGTGCCACAGCCATGTGTCACAGCGATCTAACGCCAAGCTATCGTGTTGAACTGTAAGGAATTTGGTGGAGCCTAGGGGGATCGAACCCCTGACCTCTTGCATGCCATGCAAGCGCTCTCCCAGCTGAGCTAAGGCCCCAAATTGCCGGCCGTTCCGGCCTGTGCGCCGCTACTTAGGCAATGCTGCGGGCGGGATCAAGCGGAAAATTCCGCCCGCAGACATGTTTTTGATTATTCGTCTTCGTCGGCCGGAACGTCGGCCAGATCGTCCAGCGAGACGTTATCGTCTTCGTCTTCGTCCAGCAGGTCGTCGTCCAGATCGACATCGACATCGGCGTCATCCACCAGGTCGGCATCGGTGTCCGCGTCGGCGGCGGTCGCCTTCTTGTTGGCGGCGTCTTCGGCGTCGGCTGCGATCATGCGGCTCTTGCTGTTGTCCAGCTCGATCACTTCACCGGTATAGGGGCTGACGATCGGGTCTTTGTTCAGGTCGTAAAACCGCTTGCCGGTGGTCGGGCAAACGCGTTTTACACCCCATTCTTCCTTGGCCATTGGCGGTCCTTTCAAATCTTGTGGTCTTGTCGACGATCTGCGCCAACTGCCATAACAGGCCCTAAGTGTCAAAGGCTTTAAAGGATAGGCGGGCGGTGATCTCGAACAAAGGGGATACGGGGGGCGATATGGGGCACCATATTGTCGATGGCAACCCCCCGGTGCGGGTGCATCTGCGCCGGTCGGCGCGGGCGCGGCGGCTGTCGCTGCGGGTGTCGGGGCTTGATGCCAAGGTGACGCTGACCCTGCCGCGCGGCACCCCGGCGGCGGAGGGAATCGCTTTTGCCGAGGAAAAGGCCGACTGGCTGCGGATGCAGCTGCGCGAACGCCCGGCGCTGGAACCGGTACAGCTGGGATGCCGCTTGCCGGTGGAGGGGCGTTACCTGGAGGTCGTGGCGGGGCCGGGGCGGCGGGTGGCGCTGGAAGACGGGGCGATCCGGGTGCCGGGCGATCCCGACACGGTGGGGCGGCGGCTGGCCGCGGTTTTGAAGCAGATGGCGCGGGCGCGGCTGGCGGGGGCGTCGGATCGATACGCCGAGGCGCTGGGGCGGGATTATACGCGGATTTCGCTTCGCGATACCCGGTCGCGCTGGGGATCGTGTTCCTCGTCCAGGGCCTTGATGTATTCCTGGCGGCTGATCATGGCGCCGCCCGAGGTGCTGGATTACGTCGCCGCGCATGAGGTCGCGCATCTGCGCCACATGAACCATTCGGCGCGGTTCTGGGAAGAGGTGGAAAACCTGTACGGCGATTACGAGGCGCCGCGCCTGTGGCTGCGCGAAAACGGGTCGGAACTGCACCGGTTCCGGTTTGGCGATTGACGATTTCGGGGTTTGTGATCACATGTAGCCCATGCTGATCACATCGCGCACCGATTCCACATCCAGTTCGGCCCATGACCGGGTCTATCGCGGGCTGCGCAGCCGAATCATGCATGGCGAGATCGAGCCGGGCAAGGCGCTGACCCTGCGCGGCATCGGCAAGGAATTCGACGTCTCGATGACTCCCGCGCGCGAAGCGCTGCGGCGGCTGGTGGCCGAGGGGGCGCTGACCCTGTCGACATCGGGCCGGGTGTCGACGCCGGAGCTGAGCAACGAGCGGATCGAGGAGCTGGCCGCGCTGCGGTCGCTGATCGAGGTGGAGCTGGCCAGCCGGGCGCTGCCGCGGGCGCATATGGCGCTGATCGAGCGGTTGCAGACGATCAACGGCGCGGTGGCCGAAACCATCGTGCGGCAGGATGCGGTGGGCTATATCCGCACCAACCTGGAATTTCACCGCACGCTTTACTTGCGGGCGCAGGCGCCGGCGATGCTGGCGATGGCGGAAACCGTGTGGCTGCAGCTGGGCCCGACGATGCGGGCGCTTTACGGCAAGCTGCGCCGCAAGGAACCGCCGCATTATCACCGGCTGATCATCGCCGCGCTGAAAGCGGGCGATGAGCCGGGGCTGCGGCTGGCGGTGCGGTCCGACGTGACCCAGGGGCTGAAGATGCTGGCCGGCTGAGCCGGGCAGGGCGAAGTGACGCCAATGCGCCCTTTCGCAGTTTTTTCGACACGAAATGCGCAAGCTGCCGGGGCTGCGCCTTGTCTGCCCAGCAGCCGGTGTCTAAATGGGCGATATGAGCTTGAACCTGCCCTTTCTGAAATCCCGCCCCCGCGTCGCCGTCCTCCGTCTGCAGGGGATGATCGCAAGCGGTCCGCGCGCGCCGTTGAACGACGCCGCGCTGGCGCCGGTGATCGAAAGGGCGTTCCGCAAGGGCAAGCCCGCGGCAGTGGCTTTGATCATCAATTCGCCCGGCGGATCGCCGGTGCAATCGGCGTTGATCGCGGATCGTATCCGCCGCCTGTCGCAGGAAAAGAAGGTTCCGGTCCATGCCTTCGTCGAAGACGTGGCGGCTTCGGGCGGCTATTGGCTGGCCGCTGCGGCCGACGACATCTATGCCGATCCGGCGTCGATCGTGGGGTCGATCGGGGTGATTTCATCGGGCTTCGGCGCGCATGATTTCATCAGCCGCCACGGGATCGAGCGGCGGGTCTATACATCGGTCAAATCGAAATCGATGCTGGACCCGTTCCAGCCCGAAAAGCCCGAGGATGTCGAACGGCTGAAGGAAATCCTGGGCGACATGCACGGGGTGTTCGAGGGGTATGTGCGGGACCGCCGGGGCGACAAACTGTCGGACGATCCCGATCTGTTCAGCGGCCGGGTCTGGATGGGCCAGAAGGCGCAGGAACTGGGGCTGATCGACGGGCTGGGCCGGGCCGAACCGAAGCTGAAGGAGCTTTACGGCGACAAGGTGCGCTTTGTCCGTTATGGCCGCCGCCGCGGGCTGTTGCAGCGGTTCGGCGCGTCGCTGCTGGGCGATGCGGTGGGCGTGATCGAGGAACGCGCGGCCTATGCGCGGTTCGGGTTGTGACATGATTTTCAAGATCATTTCCCTGTTCCTTGTCGGCATGGCGGTTCTGGCGATGTTCGGAAAATTCCGCTTTCCCGGCCAAGACCGGTTGAAGGCGGCGAAATGCCCGCGCTGCGGGCGATTCAAGATCGGCAAGGGGCCGTGTCCCTGCGAAAAGAAGGGACGCTGACGCATGATGGAATGGATTTACGCCTCTCTGGGGCTGGTGATCCTGCTGCTGGCGGGGGATGCGCTGGTCAAGGGGGCGGTCAATCTGAGCCTGCGGGTCGGTATCCCGGCGCTGATCGTCAGCCTGACCATCGTGGCCTTCGGCACCTCGGCGCCCGAATTGCTGATTTCGATCACCGCCGCCATGGAAGGCGTGCCGGGCATCGCGCTTGGCAACGTGGTGGGGTCGAACACCGCCAATATCCTGATGGTGCTGGGGATTCCCGCGCTGCTGGCGCGGATGCACACCAGCGAATGCGACAGCCGCGAAAGCTATATGCTGATGATCGGGGCGACGGTCCTGTTCATCGCGCTTTGTTTCTTCGGGGTGTTCACCTGGATCAGCGGGCTGGTTCTGCTGGCGGCGCTGGCGGGCGTGCTGTTCCATTCCTTCCACAAGGCACGGCTGCATATGGCGATGGGGGAAGAGGACGAGCTGGAAGAACCCGAAGGCGCCGATCCCGACATGCCGTGGTGGAAGATTGCCCTTTATATCGTTCTTGGCCTGGTCGGGCTGCCGCTGGGTGCGGATCTGCTGCTGGACAGCGCGGTGACCATCGCGCGGATGTTCAACATTTCCGAGACCGTGATCGGGCTGACCCTGGTGGCGGTGGGCACGTCGCTGCCGGAACTGGCGACGACGGTGATGGCGGCGCTGCGGCGCCAGGCGGACGTGGCCCTGGGCAACGTGATCGGGTCGAACGTGTTCAATCTGCTGGCGATCATCGGCATCGCGTCGATGGTCAGCCCGATCCCGGTCGACCCGGCCTTCCTGCGCTTCGATCTGTGGGTGATGCTGGGCGCGTCGCTGCTGCTGATCCCCTTCGTGTTTCTCAAGACCGATATCACCCGGGCCTGGGGTGTCGTGTTGTCGGTGGCCTATGGCGGCTATATCCTTCTGGTATTGAGCTGAACCGGGCGCAGGGGGGTATCGCATGACAGTCGCATTGGTCACGGGGGCGGGCAAACGCCTGGGGCGGTCGATGGCGGCCTATCTGGCCGGGCGCGGTTACGACGTGGCGGTGCATTACGGCAGTTCGGTGCATGACGCGCAAAGCCTGATCGACGATATCCGCGCCATGGGGCGCAAGGCGGTGGGGTTCCAGGCCGACCTGTTGTGCGAGGAAGAGACCCAGGCGCTGTTCCCCAAGGTGCAGGCGGCCTTCGACACCCCGGTGACCTGCCTGGTGAACAACGCGTCGGTGTTCGAACATGACCGGCTGGAAACCGCGACCCGCACCAGCTGGGACCGGCATTTCGAGTCCAACCTGCGGGCGCCCTTCGTGCTGACCCAGGCGATGGCGGCACAGGTACCCGATCCGGTGACGGACGAGATGGGCGAACCGGTGGCTCAGGGGGTCGTGGTTAACATGATCGACCAGCGGGTGCGCAAGCTGACGCCGGAATTCATGACCTATACCCTGGCCAAGATGGGGCTGTGGGCCTTCACCCAGACGGCGGCACAGGGATTGGCGCCTAGGGTGCGGGTGAACGCGATCGGGCCGGGGCCGACATTGCGCGGCGAACGGCAGTCGGAAACCCATTTCAAGGGCCAGCGCGGGGCGACGATTCTGGGCCGTGGATCGAACCCGTCGGACGTGAATGCGGCGCTTGGTTTTTTCCTCGATTCGCCTGCGGTTACCGGCCAATTGATATGTACCGATGGTGGTCAGCACCTTGGCTGGCAGACCCCCGATGTGATGGGAATTGAAGAGTAACCAAGCCGTTGCGCCTGAAGTTGTGCACCTGTCACGGGGGTGTCACGGGGATGTTACAAAATATGTAACTTTATCAATCACTTGTTCGGGCGATCAAAAAATACATAGCAATAACAAGTAGTTATAACCGTGCCTATTTTTTAGGCAAGTCGGTGAACCGGGTTAAAAACAAGGAGATTTTTCAAGTACCCGGAAGTTATCGGCAGACTTATCCACAGAAACGGTGGAAAGGTTTTTCCTTGCCCTTTGATACCAAAGATTGCAGCGGCACCCTGAGAATCATATCTGGTTAACATGTCCGAATCGACACCCGAATCGCTGACCGGCCACGCGCTGATTCAGTCCTATCTGAAGACCCTGGATTCCTCGCCCGGCGTCTATCGGATGCTGGATGCGCAGGCGCGGGTTCTCTATGTCGGCAAGGCGCGGAATCTGCGGGCGCGGGTGTCCAGCTATGCCCGCCCGACCGGCCATTCGGGGCGGATCGCGCGGATGATTTCGGAAACCGCCTCGATGATGTTCCTGACCACGCGGACGGAAACCGAGGCGCTGCTGCTGGAACAGAACCTGATCAAGCAGTTGAAGCCGCATTACAACGTGCTGCTGCGCGACGACAAATCGTTCCCGAATATCCTGGTGACTGCCGACCACCCGTTTCCGCAGATCAAGAAACACCGCGGCGCGAAGAAGCAGAAGGGCAGTTATTACGGCCCCTTCGCCAGCGCCGGGGCGGTGAACCGGACGCTGAACCACCTGCAGCGGGTGTTCCAGCTGCGCAATTGTTCCGACGCGATGTTTTCCAGCCGCACGCGGCCCTGCCTGTTGTACCAGATCAAGCGCTGTTCGGGGCCCTGCGTTGGCAAGATTTCCGAAGATGATTATGCCGCCACGGTGGTGGATGCCAAACGCTTCCTGTCGGGCAAGTCGACCGACATTCAGGAAAAGCTGGCGGCGGAGATGATGAAGGCCAGCGACGCGATGGAATACGAGCGCGCCGCCGCCTTGCGCGACCGGATCAAGGCGCTGACCCAGGTGCAGTCGCAGCAGGGGATCAACCCGCGCACGGTGAGCGAGGCCGATATCGTCGCGCTGCACCTGGAAAAGGGGCAGGCCTGCGTGCAGGTGTTCTTCATCCGCGCCGGGCAGAACTGGGGTAACCGCGATTTCTATCCCCGGGTCGGCGTCGATATCGAGGCGCCCGAGGTGCTGGAGGCCTTCCTGGGCCAGTTCTATGACAGCAAGGACCCGCCGCGGCAGCTGATCCTGTCGCATCCGATCGAAAACGCCGACCTGATGGAAGAGGCGCTGAGCCAGAAGCTGGGCCGGAAGGTGGAAATCCTGGTGCCGCAGCGGGGCGAGAAGGCGGAACTGGTCGCGGGCGCGGCGCGCAACGCGCGCGAAAGCCTGGCGCGCAAGATGTCGGAAAGCGCGACGCAGGCGAAGCTGCTGGCGGGGCTGGGCGAGGCTTTCGGCCTCGACGGGCCGCCGCAGCGGATCGAGGTTTACGACAACTCGCACATCCAGGGCACCAACGCGGTGGGGGGCATGATCGTCGCCGGGCCGGACGGGTTCATGAAGAACCAGTATCGCAAGTTCAACATCCGCGGCGATGAGCTGACCCCGGGCGACGATTTCGGCATGATGAAA
Source organism: Thalassovita mangrovi (assembly GCF_009857745.1). Lineage (GTDB taxonomy): Bacteria > Pseudomonadota > Alphaproteobacteria > Rhodobacterales > Rhodobacteraceae > Thalassobius > Thalassobius mangrovi. The sequence continues at coordinate 116,912 of NZ_WWEN01000005.1, read as the reverse complement.
GAGGTGCTGACGCGGCGCTTCAAACGGCTGCTGAAGGACGACCCTGACCGCGACAAGGGGCTGTGGCCCGACCTGTTGCTGATCGACGGCGGCGCCGGACAGGTGTCGGCGGTCTACGAGATCATGGAGGAATTCGGGGTCGAGGACATCCCGATGGTAGGCGTCGCCAAGGGCGTCGACCGCGACCACGGCAAGGAGGAATTCCACCGCCCCGGAACCCGGCCCTTTGCGCTGCGGATGAACGACCCGGTGCTGTATTTCATCCAGCGCCTGCGCGACGAGGCGCACCGGTTCGCCATCGGCACCCACCGCGCCAAGCGGGCCAAGGCGATGGGGGCGACGCCGCTGGACGATGTGCCGGGTGTGGGGGCGACGCGCAAACGCGCGCTGCTGGCGCATTTCGGATCGGCCAAGGCGGTCAGCCGCGCGGCGCTGGCGGACCTGAAGGCGGTCGACGGCATTTCGGATGCCTTGGCCGAAACGATCTACGATTTCTTCCACGAAAAGGGCTGATTGGCGCAAAGCGTGGCTTTGGCTTTTCGGGCCGATTGGCGGGCGGTTTCCGGTTCCGCGCCAATTTCAGGCCAATTTCGGGCACTGTGCGGCACACATTGATTTTGAGAAATCTCTGAAATAGCCTTTTATAGCTAAATGTTTCACGTCCGAATCAAAATCCAAACGCAATTCCTGTCAGCGGGAACGCGACAGGGGTGCAAAAGGGCTGTTTAAAATGTGCAAATCTACGAGTGCCCTGCTCAGAATACTGGCCCTGCTTGTCGCGGCGATGTTCGCGACGGTGACCGCCGCCGCAGAAGACGGCAGCCGGATCATAAGGCTTTCCGGCGCGCTGGCAGACGGGCAGGCCGCCGCAGTGACGGTCAAGGATTTGGAAACGGCCGGACTGCAGGAATTCACGGTTTTCAACCCGTTCGAGCAGCGCGAAGATCTTTACACAGGCGTTTTCATCAAGGATCTGGTGCACAGGTTCGGTGCCGAAGATGTGCAGTCGATCACCCTGACGGCCATCGACCAATACTCCATCACCTTTGACCGGGAAGAGTGGGAAAATTTCCGTATCCTGATTTCAACCCGCGTAAACGGGGATTACTTCGGCTTTGATAAGAAAGGCCCGTTGCGTGTCGTATTCCCCGACTATGATCCCAACCAACTCGCATACCAGGAAATTCTTTCGAAATGGATTTGGATGATCACCCGGATCGAATTCAAAAAGTAACCCGGCTCTGGAACGCCAGGTATGTCATGGTCATCCTTCTGGGGGTGGCCGTTGCCGTCGGCTATGCTGTGTATGAATTTCGCAGCGGTTCCCGCAGCATCGAAAATTCCCGCCTCGTGGTTCAGATGATCGATTCGACGCGGCTGAGCTTCAAGATCGATCAGCTCAGCGGCAACGGCTTGGCGTCCTATCATTCCGCGGTCCTGGCGCAGGACGAAGACAGATTGGTGGAGGCCACGGAATATCTGCGGGCGGCGATCGGATTCGCCAACAGCCCGTTCCTGTATCAATACACCGACCTTCTGAAGACGGTCGCCTTCATCGAAGATAACCTGCGCCTGATGGAGGAAGCGGGCCTGTCGCCGACACCGGATGTCCTGACGGCGATGGACGAAAATGTCTGGCAGATCGAGCACAATACATCGGTCTATGAACAGGGCATCTATGAAAAGTTCCTGGTCGAATACGCGCGCTTGCAGACCGACGATTACCGCACGTCGGTGCGGGTGCGCATCTTGCTGGCGGGGCTGCTGACGGCCCTGGTCGCCTTCGGGGTGATCGCCCTGTTCATGCGGGCCGAACAGGTGCAGCACAACAAGCGGGTCGAGGCCGAATATGCCAGCAAGGCGAAATCGGCCTTCCTGGCCAATATGAGCCACGAAATCCGCACGCCGATGAACGGCATCGTCGGCATGATGGAGCTGCTGGAAAAAACCACCGAGCTGAACGACGACCAGCGGCGGATGATCAGCGTGATCCGCGATTCTTCGTTCTTCCTGATGAGCATCATCGACGACATCCTGGATGCGTCGAAGATCGAGGCGGGCAAGCTGGAAATCGAAAAGACCGGTTTCGCGCTGGTCGAGGCGGTGGAAAAGACCGCCGAGTCGCTGACCTTGCAGGCGCGCAAGAACAACGTGTTGTTCCTGATCTATGTGGATGCGGAAGTGCCCGACTGGGTCGAGGGCGATCCGCTGCGGCTGCGCCAGATCCTGCTGAACCTGCTGAGCAACGCGATCAAGTTTTCCAACTGGGGCGAGACCGAGGACAAGCAGGGCTTCGTCCAGCTTTGGGTCGATCGCGGCCGCGACGGCAAATCGATCCGGTTCCGCGTCATCGACCGCGGCATCGGCATGAGCGAGGAAACCATCCGTACCGTGTTCCGCCCGTTCCAGCAGGCCGAGCAATCCACCACAAGGCGCTTCGGCGGCACCGGGCTGGGCCTTGTCATCACCCGCAACCTGATCGACCTGATGGGCGGCACGCTCGAGGTGCAAAGCAAGCTGGGCGAGGGATCGACCTTCACGGTGACGCTGCCGCTGGAGGAAAAGGGCGGCGAAACCGGCCTGCCCAAGATCGACGGCGTCAATCTGGTCATTCAGATGGACAAGCCGGTCTATAACGCCCGGATGGCCAAGTATTACGAACTTCGCGGGGCCAAGGTCGCCATGCCGGCCAGCCGGGAGGACTTGCTGGAGGCCGCGGCGGCGGCGGATGACGACACGGTGCTGCTGCTGGCGCTGGAAACGCTGGAGGAAAACCTTGCCCTGGTCGATCAGATCGTTGAGCGCAATCCGGAGTGCAACCTGCTGATCATGGACCCGACCCGGGACAATCCGAAGGGGCTGGTCAAGCCGCGGCTTTATGTGTCCTACCGCTTCCCGATGCAGCTGACCGACACGATGCGCGGCATCGCCATGCTGACCGGCCGCTGTGTCAATGATCCGCAAGAACGGGCGCGCCAGTTCGATGCCCTGCCGCTGGACGCGGTGAAGACGGTTTACGACCCGGTTCTGGTGGTCGAGGACAACCCGCTGAACATGGCGGTGCTGACCAGGCAGCTGGAACTGCTGGGGATTGAATTCGAAACCGCCGAAAACGGCGCGGAAGGGTTCGAGAAATGGCAGGCCAACGGGTTCGGCATGGTTTTGACCGATTGCCAGATGCCGGTGATGGACGGGCTTGAGATGACGCGGAAGATTCGCGAGGTCGAGGCCAGCCGGGGCGGGCCGCAAACCGCCATCATCGCGATTTCGGCCAGCGCCCTGAAGGAAGAGGCCGAGCGCAGTTTCGAAGCCGGGGTCAGCGATTACCTGACCAAGCCGGTGCAGGCTGCCGTGCTGAAGCAGGCGATCGAGAAATGGAGCCGGCGGCGCGACGCCGAACAGTCGGCCGAGGCCTGAGCCGGGACCCGATCCGGACCCGTGGGAGCGTCGCGGGCGAAACGCCCGCTTTCCCCCGCCGGTCAGACAGGGTATCTAGGCGCTATGCAATGGACGATCCCGAATATTCTGACGGTTATCCGTCTGGCCGCAGCCCCCGGCGTGGCGGTGATGTTTCTGTATTTCGCACGGCCCTATGCCGATTGGTTCGCGCTGCTGCTGTTCATCGGCGCGGCGGTGACCGATTGGTTCGACGGCTACCTGGCGCGGCTGTGGGGGCAGGAAAGCAAGATGGGCGCGATGCTCGACCCGATTGCCGACAAGGCGATGGTGGTGATCGCGCTGATGGTGATCGTGGGCTATTCGTCGATGTCGCCTTGGCTGGTGCTGCCCGCGACCTTCATCCTGTTCCGCGAAATCTTCGTATCCGGCCTGCGCGAATATCTGGGCGACACCGCCGGCACCCTGAAGGTGACCAAGCTGGCCAAGTGGAAGACCACGTTCCAGATGGTCGCCATCGCCACGCTGTTTTCGCACGGTGTGTTCGAACATCATTTCGCGATGAACAGCCAAGGGCTGGATGACGCCATGATCGCCGATATCCTGGCCGGGCGGGCCGAGGATGTTCACCGGCTACTCTGGAACCAGCGCGGGATGTTCTGGGCGTCCAACCTGGGGCTGGGCCTGCTGTGGATCGCCGCCGTGCTGACGCTGGTCACCGGCTTCGATTATTTCCGCAAGGCGCTGCCGCATCTGAAGGATCACTGACATGGACGTGCTGTATTTCGCCTGGGTCCGCGAACGGATCGGGATTCCCCGTGAAAAGGTCGAAAGCTCGGCCAAGACCGTGGCGGAGCTGGTCGAGGAATTGCGCGGGCGCGAGGAACGCTACGAGGTGGCCTTTTCCGACCTGTCCGCCTTGCGCGTGGCGGTGGATCAGGAACTGACCGATTTCGACGCCTCGCTGGAAGGCGCGCGGGAAGTGGCGTTCTTCCCGCCGATGACCGGCGGTTGAGGAGGCTTCTATGATCATCCGGGTGCAATCAGAACCGTTCGACCTGGGCGCGGAAACCGAAGGGTTTGCCGATGCGCAGCAGGGCATGGGCGCGGTGGTGACCTTCACCGGCATCGTGCGCGACCTGCCGGGCGAGGGGCTCGACCGGATGGAGATCGAACATTACCCCGGCATGACCGAAAAGGCGCTGGAAAAGATCGCGGCGCAGGCGATGGACCGCTGGGACCTGGGCGATGTGTTGATCATCCATCGCTATGGCAACCTGAAGGCGGATGACCGGATCATGATGGTGGCGACCTCGTCGCGCCACCGGCTGCACGCCTTCGAGGCCGCCGAATTCCTGATGGATTACCTGAAATCCCGCGCGCCGTTCTGGAAGAAGGAATTCACCCAATCGGGCGCCGAATGGGTTGAAGCCAAGGACGCGGACGAAGCGGCGCTCGACCGCTGGTAATCAGACTACCGATCAGACTTCGGGTACGATCAGCACCAGACCGTCGAGGTCCGCGCTGGCCGTGATTTGGCACGACAGGCGCGAATTGTCCTGACGCGGGGCTTCGGCCACGTCGAGCATCGCGTCCTCGAATTCATCCGCTGCGCCGGTTTTGCCCATCCAGTCGGGATCGACATAGACATGGCAGGTGGCGCAGCTCAGGTTGCCGCCGCATTCGCCGATCACGTTCGGAACGTTATTGGCGACGGCGGCTTCCATCATGTTGATCCCGTCTTTGACATCGGCGGCGATTTCGCCGCCATCGGGCAGTTTCCAGGTCACTTTCATCGGCTTACCCCTCAGACGAACCAGACATAGAAGTCGCGCAGCTGGTCGCCTTCCAGGTCCTTGGTTTTCTTGACTTCCTTTTCCTTCATGAAGACGTGGTTGGCGACCAGGTCCGCGCCCACCGCTTCGCCCAGTACCGTGTCGGCCTTCAGATCGGCAATCGCGCCTTTCAGGGTGACCGCGGCGCTGTCCTTGGCATCCCAGTTCTCGAACCCGTCGCCGGTCTCGATGGGGCCCAGGTCGTACTTGTTCACCACGCCCAGCCTTGCGGCCTGCAGCACGCCCGCGGTGGCGGTATAGGGGTTGGCCGAGGCATCGGCGGTACGGTGTTCCAGCCGCGCCTTGGCGCCGCCTTCGGTCGACACCCGCGTGGTCACGTTGCGATGATCGCCACCCCAGTTGGCCCAGAAGCCCGACAGCGATCCCGGCTGCAGCCGCTGGTAGGAATTGGCGGTGGGCGCGATCAGCCCGGCCAGTCCCTTGTGATGTTTCATCAGCCCGGCGACGCAGTCGCGCGCCAGATCGTTCATGTGATCCGGCCCGCCCTTTTCGCCGCTCGACAAGGCGTTGCCGCCGGATTCGTTGACGAAGGAGAAGTTCACGTGCAGACCCGATCCGCCCGCTTCGGCAATCGGTTTGGGCAGGAAGGACAAAACGATCCCGTGTTCCAGCGCGATTTCCCGCGCCATCAGGCGGAACAGCACGATATCGTCCACCGCCTTCACCGCGTCGTCGAAGGTCAGCGTGTATTCGAATTGCGGGCTGTCGTATTCCGAGGTGATCATGTCGAGCCGGAAGCCCAGCTCATCCGCCTTTTCCCAGATCGCATCATTGAACCGCATCGGGTCGGCGAAATTGCCGGTGGCGTAAACATGCGCGCCCGGCGTGTCATAGGGCACCAGCCGGCCGTTTTCATCCGCCACCAAGGCGAAGGCTTCCAGCTCCAGCCCGACCTTGGGCGTCAGCCCCATCGCCTGCCAATCCTTCACCGCCCGTTTCAGCGCGCCGCGCCCGCACAGCGGCAGCGGTTCCCCGTCGGTGTCGTAGAGGTCGCCCACCACGATCTTGGTCGCCCGTTCCCAGCTGTCGCGAATCTCCTCGCCGCGCCAGTGCAGTTCCATGTCGGGCAGGCCCTGCATCATCATCGCGCCCGGCGCGTCGAGCAGATCCTTGTCGTAATGCACCCCGAAGGTGGACCGGCAGAACCGGGTCGTGTCGTCGCCGATCTTCGATCCGGGCAGGTACTTGCCCCGCATGATCGACAGGTGATCGCAAAATAACGCGCGCAGGCGTGTGTTCATATTCGGGCTCCCTATTTGGCGACCACCTTCACCGGCAGTTCCTTGATCCCGCCCACGAAATTCGAGCGCAGGAATTTATGCGGGCCGTTGGCCTCTATCGATGTGATCCGCTTGGCGAGTTCCTGGAACAGCACCCGGACCTCGAGCCGCGCCAGCCACATGCCCAGACAAACATGCGGGCCGCCCTGGCCAAAGGACAAATGTTTGTTGGGCGTGCGTTTCAGGTTCACCCGGAACGGATCGTCGAACACGGTGTCATCGCGGTTGGCCGAGGACCACCAGTACAGCACCTTGTCGCCCTCGCGGATGGTCTTGCCATGCATTTCCACGTCTTGCGTGGCGGTGCGGCGGAAATAGATCGCGGGCGTGGCCCAGCGGATGATTTCATCCGGCGCGGTGTCCCAGATGTCTTCGCTTTGCATCTGGCCCAGTAGTTCGGGCTGATGGCACATCGCCTGAATTCCGGCGGCGATGGAATAACGGGTGGTGTCGTTGCCCGCCGCCACCAGCAGGCAGAAGAAGTTGCGGAATTCCTCTTCGGTGATCACGCTGCCATCTTTGGCGGGCTGCAGGATCAGGTGCAACACGCCGCTGGTGTCTCCGGCCGCGTCCTTACGCGCCATCAGGTCCTTGGCATAGCTGTAAAGCTCCGCCCCTGCCGGCGAATTGAACGGCATCATGCGGAATTCATCCGTCGTCATCTTATCGAGCACGTGATCGGTGAAATCCGGGTCGGTATTGGCGATCAGCGCGTCGCCCTTTTCCACCAGCCAGGGCAGGTCTTCCTCGGGCAGGCCAAGGATGCGGCCCAGCATCTGCATCGGCAATTGGCGCGCGATGTCCTTGGTGGCGTCGAATGCGCCCTTCTGCAAGGCCACGTCGAGGATGTCGTCGCAGAGCTTACGGATATCGTTTTCAAATTCGGCGATGACCGGCTTGGAAAACGCCTTGGCCACCTTGATCCGGGTCATCATGTGTTCCGGCGGATCGGTTTCCTGGAAGGTGCGGCGGGCGAGGTATTCCTCGTAGGTCTGGTCTTCCATCCGGATGCCGCGGGCCGAGGAGAAGACCTGCGGCTGGCGGTTCATTTCGGAAATGTCGGCGTGGCGGGTGATCGACCAGAACCCTTCGCCGCCGTCCCAGTCGGTCCAGTGCACCGGGTCGTCGCGGCGCAGCCGGGCGAAGGTGTTATGCGGCGCGCCGTTCACAAAGGTATCGTGGCTGGTCAGGTCGGCGAAACCGTCGTCGGTGGGGGTCCAGACCGTCATTGTGATACCTCTTGTTGTTAACTTGTTATGTATATTAAAAGTGGCTATAAATATGTAAAGAAAAATCTCAGGCAGGACCGTCATGCGTATCGCGATCTTGATGACCAACACCGATGAAAGCGAATTTTCCGGGCGACATCCGAAGGATGGTGAAAAATTCACCGCGCTTTTGCACCTGGTGCGGCCGGATTGGCAGACGCAGGTCTTCGCGGTGAAGGACGGGGTGTTTCCCGAATCGCTCGACCGTTTCGACGGGGTGATGATCACCGGCAGCCCGGCCTCGGTGCACGATACCGATCCTTGGGTGGGCCGGTTGCTGGATCTGATCCGCGATATCGTGGCGAAGGGCATTCCGCTCTTCGGCGCATGTTTCGGCCATCAGGCGATCGCGCTGGCGCTTGGCGGCAAGGTCGAGCAGAACCCCGGCGGCTGGGTGTTCGGCCGGACCGAAACCGAGCTGACCGACCCTGCACCGTGGATGCAGGGCCTGCCCGGCAAGACCGGGCTTTACGCCGCCCATGTGGAACAGGTGACGGAACTGCCCGAGGGCGCCCGCATCCTGAGCGGCAACGCCGACTGCGCCGCCGGGGCCTTCGCCATCGGCAACCATGTCTACACCACCCAGTACCACCCGGAAATGACGCCCGGCTTCATCGCTGCCCTGACCGAGGAAATGCAGGGCAAGCTGCCCGACGAGGTGCTGGACAAAGCCCGCGCCTCGCTCTCGGCCCCCGCCGACACCGAAAGCTTCGCCGAAAGCCTCGCGCGCTTCTTCGAACAGGCGCGCTAACCGTTTCTTCTTGGTGAAAATACTCGCGGGGGAGCCCCGAAGGGGCGGGGGCGGCAGCCCCCCTTCACCCCAGTGCGGCCAGAAGATCCAGCGCGGTCACGTGATCGAAATGCACATGCGCCTCCATCGCCGCCTCGGCCTCGGCCGATTTGCGGGCGGTGATCAGGTCGGCGATCTGCCGGTGTTCGCGGGCCGAGGCCGCGATCACCCCGGAATAGTGATAGCGCGCCCGGTAATAAGCCATCAACTTGCGCGCGTTCGTCTTGATCATGTCCAGAAGGAAGGGATTGCCCGCCGCCTCGGCCACCACGCGGTGGAAATCGAGGTTGAGCTGGTAATACTGGTCCGGTTCGCCGTCGCCCAGCCGCGCTGCGTGGTCTTCGCAGGCCACCACCGCCGCTTCCAGCGCGGCGCGGTGGATGGGCGACAGGCGGCGCGCGGCCAGTCCAGCCGCCTGGCCTTCCAGCTTGGCGTGCACCTCGAGGATCGCCAGGAATTCCTCCAGCGTCGGCTTGAACACCACCGCACCCTTGCGCGGGGTGCGGCGGATCAGGCCTGCGGTTTCCAGCTGGATCAGCGCCTCGCGCACCGGCGTGCGCGACACGTTGTGGCTATTGATCAGGGTCTGTTCCTCGATCACGCCGCCGGGGTTCAGCGCGCCGCTTTCGATCGCGTCGAGGATCGCGGTGATGATCGTGTCGGTCTGCCCTGCCATCTGTCCGTTATTTCCAGTTCGCCATGGTCGCCCGCGCCGCCTTGGCCAGCATGACGACGTCGATGCCCACGGCCAGGAACTGCGCGCCCCAGTCGCGGTATTCGGCTGCCACGGCCTGATCGACCGCCAGGATGCCGGCGGCCTTGTCCGAGGCCGCGATCTTGCCCAGGCAGTCTTTGATCACCGCGCGCACCTCGTCATGGCCGCTCTGGCCCGAATGGCCCAGATCGGCGGCCAGGTCCGAGGGTCCGATGAACACGCCATCGACGCCCTCGACGGCGAGGATCGCGTCGAGGTTTTCGACTCCCTTGCGGGTTTCGACCTGCAACAGCAGGCAGATTTGTGCGTTGGCGGTCTGGATGTAATCGGGGATGTCGGAAAAGCGCGAGGCACGGGCCAGCGCGGCGCCCGATCCGCGGATGCCTTCGGGTGGGTAGCGGCAGGCGCGGACCAGGTCGCGGGCCTGATCGGCGGTTTCCACCATCGGGATCAGCAGCGTCTGCGCGCCCACGTCCAGCGCCTGCTTGATCAGCCACTCGTTGCCGATGGGCAGGCGCACGACGCCCTCGGAATGCTTGCCGTCGAGGATCTGCAGCTGGTGCATGATCGTGCGCAGGTCGTTGGGCGCGTGTTCGCCGTCGATCACCAGCCAGTCGAAATTCGCGGTGGCGAGGATTTCGGTCGCATAGGGATCGGCGAAGCCGGCCCAGCAGCCATATTGCATCTCGCCCCGCTCTAGCGCGGCCTTGAAGGTGTTGAGAGGTGCGGGCATGTCAGGCGTCCTTCAGTCGGTTGGCGGTTTCCACGATCACGTCGAAAGCGGTGTCGATATCATCCTGGGTACAATCAAATTGCCCGGCCTGGAAGCGGATGACCAGTTTACCGTCCGTCCGGGTCTGGGTCAGGTAGATGCGGCCATCGTCGTTGATCGCGTTGATCAGGGCCAGCGTGGCGTCGTCCGCGTCCTGCCCTTCGGGCGTGAAGCGGAAGGTGAACAGTGACAGCACCGGATCGGTGACGATCTCGATATCGGGCACGGTCCGCAGCTTTTCGGCCAGCGCTTGCGACCAAGTCACGTGGTTGCGGATCATCTGGCGCAGCCCGTCCAGCCCGTAGGCGCGGATCAGGAACCACAGTTTCAGCGCCCGGAAGCGGCGGCCCAGCGGCACCGACCATTCGGAATAGTTGATGATCCCGTCGGCGCCGTGGGTTTTCAGGTATTCCGGCTGGATCGCCAGGGTGCGGGTCAGGTCCTCGGGCGATTTGACGAAATGGGCCGAGAGGTCGAACTGGGTGCCGAGCCATTTATGCGGGTTGAAGACGATGGAATCGGCCTCCTCCACCCCTTGCCACAGTTCGCGGTATTCCGGGCAGATCATGGCCGCCCCGGCCCAGGCGGCATCCACATGGGTATAGAGGTCGTATTTCCGCGCCACCGCGATTGTGGCGGTCAGGTCGTCGCAGGCGCCGGTGCCGGTGCCGCCGATGCAGGCGACCACGCCCGCGGGCAGGTAGCCGGCCGCGATATCGGCCTTGATCACGTCTTCCAGCATTTCGGTGTTCATCGACCGCAGTGGCCCCTGGGTGGGAATGCGCACCAGGTTGGCCTGGCCGATCCCGGAAATCCAGATCGCCCGGTCGACCGAGGTATGGACCTCGTTCGAGCAATAGACCCGCAGCGGTTTCTGCCCCGGCAGACCGTTAGCGTTGCCATCCCAGTTCAGCGCGCGTTCGCGCATCACCAGCACGGCGGCCAGCGTGGCCGAGGACGCGCTGTCCTGGATGACGCCGGAAAAGCCGGTGGGCAGGCCCAGCGACTGGCGCAGCCAGTCCATCATGCGGGTTTCCATTTCGGTCGCGGCCGGGGAGGTCTGCCACAGCATGCATTGCGGCGCCATCGCGGTGACCAGGTTGTCGGCCAGCACGGCGGCGGGCGAGGCGTTGGAGGGGAAATAGGCGAAGAAGCGGGGATGCTGCCAATGGGTGATGCCGGGCATCACGATGGATTCGAAATCTTTGACGATATCCTCGATCGGCTGCGGCGCGTCGGGGGGCGATGCGGGCAGTTGCGCCATCACCTCGCCCGGTTTGGTCTGGGCGCGCACCGGGCGGTCGCGCAGGCCCGCGTGGTACTTGGCCGCCCAATCCGCCGCCCATTTGCCCCATTTGGGGAATTCGCTCCACCGCATTTGCGCCTCCTCATTTCATTAACATGTAAACTAGTTTGGCTTTCACCGAACCGCAAGAGCTATGCTCGAGGCTTGACCGAGGTCATGGAAGGCACCGTTGGGCCAAGCGATCATGCGCCATTGTTAGCGGGTTTGCCCGCCGCATTGAATGCATGGATTTCACCGGAGGAGGAGCGATGAAACATTTCCTTGGGGTATTGGCGGCGGCCCTGCTTTTGGCGACGCCCTCGACGGCGGATACGATCCGGCTGGCCTATCGCGCCGACAATGCGCCGTTCAGCTATGCCGATGAAAACGGCAATCCGGCCGGGTTCGAACCGGCGCTTGGCAAAGAAATCTGCCAGCGGATGGAGCTGGATTGTGCCGGGGGCCTGGTGGCCCAGGACAGCCTGTTGAGCGGGCTTGCCGAGGGGCGCCATGACGTGGCGATGGGGGCGATTCCGATGGACCGGGGCCTGCCCGACGGGTTGGACCGGACCCAGGCTTATATGTATCCCGACGTGTTTTCGGTGATCGGTCACAAGGGGCACGAACTGACCTTCGGCGTTGGCCGCCTGGCGGTGCTGCCGGGGCGCGACCTGACCTTCTGGTTCGATCAGAACAGCCGGACCCCGGTGCCCTACCCGACGATGGAGGCCGCCCTGGAAGGGCTGGAGAACGGCGAGGTCGAGGGAATTGCGGGGGAACGGCGCATCCTTGCGCCGGTGATCGAAACGCAGGGCGATACCTATGGCTATATCTACGAGGTTCGGAAATTCGATCCCGGTTTCGGTGCGGTTCTGCGCGAAGGCGATAGCGATCTGCGCTTCGCCTTCGAGGACGGGATTTTCGAGATGAGCGAGGACGGCAGCCTGCGGGCGCTGGTCTTGGAATGGTTCGGGTACAGCGCCGAACCGGGCTGATGGAAAACGGGGCCACGCAACGCGCGGCCCCGATCAGGGTTTCCAAAGGTGCCCCAGAGGGCCTGTCGGCGATCAGCCTGCCGATTTCTTGGCCGCGTCCAGCGCCTCGGCCAGCACCGCGCGGTCGCCGATATGGTTGGCCATGATCAGGATCAGCCGCGCGTTCAGCGCGTCGCTGTCTGCCTTGCTCAGCCCTTCATGGGTGGCCAGCAGGTCGGCATAGAAATCATCGGCATTGTCGATATTGGGCGTCAGGGTCAGGGACATCTGATTACTCCTTGCCAATGGCGCGGCGGATCGCGGCGCGGGTTGCGGTTTCGTCGAACTTGTCCCAGCGGGCGGCGACGTGCTGATCCGGGCGGATCAGGTAGACGGCGGTTTCCGCGTCGCCCAGGTAGCGGTCTGCCAGCGCCGGGTCGAGGGCTTCGCTGTAAAGCGACAGGCTGCCCACCTTGATGCCGCTTTCTTCCAGTTCCGCCGGGACGTCGGTGTTGATCGTCAGCAGGGTGAAGTCGTTGCCCAGCCGGTGCAGCAGGAAGCCTTCGTCCAGCGGCGCGTCGGGGCAGGGCGATCCGGGCCGGGTGCGGGCCGGGCCGCCGGGCAGCGCGTCGGGCGAATTCAGCGCCGAGCCGTCATAGGTGCAGGGCACCGACAGGCGGCCCGAATTCACCAGCGGGCGGGCGAAGGCGTAATGTTCCGACAGGTCCAGAACCGCGTCGCGGAAAATCCGGCTGGTGTCCGATTTCGGCGTGATGAAATCGGTCGAGCGCGAGGAATTGAGGATGTTTTCATCCGCGCCGTGCACCCGTTCGGTATCGTAGCTGTCGAGCAGGCTGTCGGGCGCCAGCCCTTCGATCACCAGCTTCAGTTTCCAGGCCAGGTTGTCGGTATCCTGCAGCCCGGAATTGGCACCGCGCGCGCCGAAGGGCGATACCTGGTGCGCCGCGTCGCCGGCGAAGATCACCCGGCCGTGGCGGAAGTTTTCCATCCGGCGGCACTGGAAGGTATAGATCGAGACCCATTCGAGATCGAATTTCACGTCCTCGCCCAGCATCGCCTTGAGCCGTGGGATGACGTTTTCGGGTTTCTTTTCCTTTTCCTTGTCGATGTCCCAGCCCAGCTGCAGGTCGATGCGCCAGACGCCGTCGGGCTGCTTGTGCAGCAGCGCCGACTGGCCCTTGTTGAAGGGCGGGTCGAACCAGAACCAGCGTTCGGTGGGGAATTCGGCCTCCATGATCACGTCGGCGATCAGGAAGTTGTCCTCGAAGACGCGGCCGACGAAATCCAGCCCCATCATCGAACGGATCGGCGACCCGGCGCCGTCGCAGGCGATCAGCCAGTCGGCTTCCAGCGTGTAGGGGCCTTCGGGCGTGTCGATCTCGATCACGGTGTGATCGCCCTTGTCCTCGACCTTCAGCACCTTGTTGCCGCCGCGCAGTTCGATCGGCGCGCCTTCGGCTTCCAGTTCGCGGGCGCGGTTCACCAGGTATTCTTCGAAATAGTATTGCTGCAGGTTGATGAAGGCGGGGAATTCGTGGCCGGTTTCCGGCAGCAGGTTGAATTCATAGACCTTGCGGTCGTCGAAGAAGACCTTGCCGGTGTCCCACACCACACCCTTGTCGACCATCGGGTGGCCGCAGCCCAAACGGTCGAGGATTTCCAACGGCCGCTTGGCGAAGCAGATCGCGCGGCTGCCGAAGCTGACCTTGTCGTTGTCGTCCAGAACGATGGCCTCGATCCCCTGCTGGGCCAGGTCGATGGCGGCGGCCAGCCCGATCGGACCGGCGCCCACCACCACGACCCTGCGCCGCACCGGTGCTGCCGCATCCTGATCGGCGCTGCGGGCATAGGGGTAGAGGGGGATTTCGAAAATCTTGTTCATCTGGTTCCTCCCAGCTGCAAACAAATCTCTGCCAGTCCCTTGGCGCGATTGGCCAAGGGGAAGATGCGGGGGCGCGCGCCCCCGCGGACACCGCGCCCTCTGTGGGGCACGGTATCATGCGTCTCAGAACTCAGCCTTGCAGCTGCGCCCACATGTCCAGATCGCGCTGCGCGGTCCAGATCCGCGGGTTGGCGATGCCGCGCGCTTCGTCATAGGCGCGGGCCACGTTGAACGGCAGGCAATGTTCGTAGATCGCGTAGTCGGCGAACTTGGGATCGCATTCGGCGCGCACCGCGTCCCAGGCTTCCTTCAGCGAACCGCCGCGCGCCGCGACGCGGGCCGCCGGGCGGTAGGTGCTTTCGACGAAATCGCGGGTGTTTTCGATCGCCGCGTTGACCATTTCATGGCCCACAAGCGCGTCGCCCCGGCCCGGCGCGATGGCGTCGACGTCATAGGCCTTGATCGCGTCGAGCGTGTTGCCCCATTCGTTGAAATAGCCGTCGCCGCAATAGCAGGCCGAGTGGTATTCGACGATATCGCCGGTGAACATCACGTTCTGGTCGGGCACGTAGACCACCGCGTCGCCGGCGGTGTGGGCGCGGCCCAGATGCTTGATCTCGACCTTGCGGTTGCCAAGGTAGACGGTCATCGAATCGCTGAACGTGGTGGTGGGCCAGGTCAGGCCGGGGATGCTTTCATGGCCTTCGAACAGGCGCGGGAAGCGCTGGAATTCGCTGTCCCAGTCTTCCTGGCCGCGTTCGGCGACCATGCCGCGCGCCGCATCCGACATGATGACCTGTTGCGCGCCGAAAGCGCTGGCACCCAGAACGCGCACCGCGTGGTAATGGGTCAGCGCCACGTGGGTGATCGGTTTGTCGGTCACCGAGCGCACGCATTCGATCACCTTGTTGGCCAGGCGCGGGGTCGCCTGCGCCTCGACGATCATCACGCTGTCGTCGCCGATGATGACGCCAGAGTTCGGATCGCCCTCGGCGGTGAAGGCGTAGAGCCCTTCGCCCACCTCGGTGAAGCTGATGGTTTTTTCGGTCATGTCCCCCTGGGACGCGAATGCCTTGGCCATGTCTGTGCCTTTCTTTGATCGGTGCGCCGGTGGGGCGTTCGGGACGCCTCCGGCGGGAGTATTTATGCCAAGAAGAACTTAGCGTTTGTAAGGATCGTCGAGGGCGGGAAGCACCTTGCCCACGCAATCGCCGAAGCCGATGGTGTAGCCGTCGCCCTTGGCGGCGCCTTTCAGGGTCAGGGTGTCGTTGTCCTCGATGAAGCTGCGGGTCTCGCCGGTGGGAAGTTCCAGCGGTTCCTTGCCGCCCCAGCTGAGTTCCAAGAGCGAGCCGCGGCTTTCCTTGGTCGGACCGGAAATGGTGCCCGAGCCCAGCAGGTCGCCCACGTTCATCGGGCAGCCCGACGTGGTGTGATGGGCCAGCTGCTGCGCGGCGGAATAGTACATTTCCTTGTAATTGGTCCGCACGATGGTGCTGGCGTCGCCTCCTTCGGGTTGCAGCGTCACTTCGAGGTCGATGTCATAGAGCATCGGGCCGCAATCCTTCAGGTGGTCGAGCAGTTCGACCTCGCGCGCGGGCGTGTCGCAGCGGAACGGATCGAGCGCCGCCTTGGTCACGATCCAGGGGCTGATGGTGGTCGCCGTCGCCTTGGCCTGGAACGGGCCCAGCGGCTGGTATTCCCAGGCCTGGATGTCGCGCGCCGACCAGTCGTTCAGCAGCACGTAGCCGAAGATGTTGGCATCGGCTTCGGCCACGGTGATCGGACCTTCGGAGGAGGTGCCGACGATGGCGCCCATTTCCAGTTCGATATCGAAGCGGGCACAAGGCGCGAAGCGCGGCGCGGCGTCGTTGGGACCCTTCAGCTGACCCCAGGGGCGGCGTACATCGGTGCCCGAGACGACGACCGAGGAGGCGCGGCCGTTATAGCCGATCGGGATATGCAGCCAGTTCGGCGGCAGCGCGTTTTCCGGGCCGCGGAACATGGTGCCGACGTTGAAGGCGTGGTTCTTGCCGGCGTAGAAATCGGTGTATTCGCTGACGGCGAAGGGCAGGTGCATTTCGGCATCGGCCATCGGCACCAGCAGCGGTTCGACCTTGGCGCGCTCGGCCGATCCGTCGGACAGCAGCGCGATCAGACGTTCGCGCAGCGCGGCCCAGACGGCGGGGCCTTCTTCCATCAGTTCGTTCCAGAACGGCACGTCGAACAGCGGGTAGTCGGTCAGGGTGATCACGCCCTCGGCCTCGGCCGCGGTGACGTCGAGGATCATGTCGCCGATGGCGACGCCGCAGCGCGGATCGCCGTCTTCGGTCGAGAACACGCCGTAAGGCAGGTTGTTGAGCGGGAACGGGTGGTTGGCGTCGTTGGCGCTGTCCACCCAGGATTTCATCAGGGTCATTCGCGTTTCCTTTTACGGCGTGGTGGGGCCTGGCCCCACCTTACCTTTTATCTTTAGGGTGGGGCCAAGCCCCATCCTTCACGATCACTTCAGCCCCGGCGTGCCGTCGAATTTCTTTTCGATGTCGGCCCAGCAGTCGATGTAATCGTCCTGCAGCGGCGCCTCGTTCGCGGCGAAGCCGGTCAGGTGCTGCGGGAAGCGGGTTTCGAACATGAAGGACATGGTGTTTTCCAGCTTCTCGGGGCCGAGGTTGGAATTCGACGCGCCCTCGAAGGCGTTCTTGTCCGGTCCGTGCGGCAGCATCATGTTGTGCAGCGACATGCCGCCGGGGACGAAGCCCTGCGGTTTGGCGTCGTACTGGCCATAGATGTTGCCCATCAGTTCCGACATGATGTTCTTGTGATACCACGGCGGGCGGAAGGTGTTTTCGGCCACCATCCAGCGTTCGCGGAACAGCACGAAGTCGATATTGGCCGTGCCCGGCACGCCCGACGGCGCGGTCAGCACGGTGAAGATCGACGGGTCGGGATGGTCGAACAGGATCGCGCCGACCGGGCAATAGGTGCGCAGGTCGTATTTGTAGGGCGCGTAGTTGCCGTGCCAGGCCACCACGTCCAAGGGCGACTGGCCGATCTTGGTTTCATGGAACTGGCCGCACCATTTCACCGTCAGGGTCGAGGGCGTTTCGCGGTCTTCATAGGCCGCCACCGGCGCCTTGAAGTCGCGCGGGTTGGCCATCGCGTTGGCGCCGATCGGGCCGCGCGCGGGCAGTTCGAATTTCTGGCCGTAGTTTTCGCAGACGAAGCCGCGGCAGGGACCTTCGAGAACCTCGACCCGATACACCAGGCCGCGCGGGATGATGGCGATTTCCTTGGGCTCCAGGTCGATGATGCCCAGTTCGGTGCAGAACCGCAGACGGCCTTCCTGCGGCACGACCAGAAGTTCGGAATCGGCCGAGAAGAAATAGGCGTCCTGCATCGAGGCGGTGACCAGATAGACATGGCTGGCCATGCCGACCTGGGTGTTGACGTCGCCCGCGGTGGTCATGGTGCGCATGCCGGTGAGCCAGGTCAGGTCTTCGCCGTCATGGGCGACCGGATCCCAGCGGTATTGACCGAGCGAGGCGACATCGGGATCGACGTTCGGCGCCGATTTCCAATAGGGCAGGTCGATCTTTTCATAGCGGTGCGAATGCTTGACCGAGGGACGGATGCGATAGGTCCAGGTCCGTTCCGGCGGGTTGGCGGTGAAGGCGGTGCCCGAAAGCTGTTCACCGTACAGACCGTAATTGCATTTCTGCGGGCTGTTCATGCCCTGCGGCAGGGCACCGGGCAGGGCCTCGGTTTCGAAATCGTTGCCGAAACCGGGCATATAGCCCGGGGTGGTCCCGTGCGGCGTCGGAGCCTGCACGAAACCATGCGGTTTCGTCTGCTGATTCATGGCGCGTTCTCCTTTTCGCTTGTGCTGTTAATAGTTGATTTTGTAACTAACAACAGATGGAGGCCGGAAATGACCGAAAAACATGAGTTCGATTTGCAGAATTTTCTGCCTTATCTGCTGAACCAGGCGGCCGAGGAAAGCAGCCTTGCGTTTCAGCAGGTCTACAAGGACCGCTACGGCATGTTGCGCACCGAATGGCGGGTGTTGTTCCATCTGGGAATATACGGCCGGATGACCGCAAAGGAAATCGGCCAGCGGTCGAAAATGCACAAGACCAAGATCAGCCGGGCGGTGGCGCGGCTGGGCGAACGGCGGTTTCTGACCCGCGAACAGGATGACCGCGACCGGCGGCTGGAATATCTGGAACTGACCAATCTGGGGCTGACCGCCTATCGCGATCTGCTGGGCGTGGCGCAGACCTATGACGCGAAACTGTCGGCGGGGCTGAGCGCGGAAGAGGACGCGGTGCTGCGCCGGGCGCTGCGCAAGCTGGCCGGGTTCGACGCGGATTAAGCGCGCCCGGCGTCCCGTGCGGATTGCCGGGCCAGCACGCCCAAAGTGGCGGTGATCAGCCGCGACACGGTCAGCGCACCGAGGTCGCCGACATCCGCGCCGGGCATGTATTCGACGAAATCGGCGGCCACGATGCGGCCCCTTTGGGCTGCGCCTTCGATCAGGTCGAGCGCCTGGAAATAGCTCAGGCCGCCCGGCGCGCGGCCGATCACGCCCGGCACGATGGAGGGGTCGAGCGCATCGACGTCGAAACAGATCGCGATATTGGCCCCTTCGGGGATATGCGCCAGCGCCGCCGCGACCCCGTCGCGATGCAGCGCGCGGGCGGGGACGAAGTTCACCCCCCAATAGCAGGCATCGCGGTAATCGTCGCTGTGCGCCGATCCGATGCTGCGGGCGCCGACCTGCACGATGTTGGCGACGTGATCCATTTCCGAGGCGCGGCGCATGGTCGAGGACAGGCCCATGTCTTCGCCCATGTGATCGCGGCGCCAGTCGATATGGGCGTCGATCTGCAGGATGGTCAGCGGGCCGTGGGGCGCCAGCGCCTGCAGCATCGGGATCGGCACGGAATCGTCGCCGCCCAGCAGCACCGGCACCGCGCCTTGGCCGAGGATGGTGGCAACCGCCGAACGGATCGCATCGCGGTTGGCGGCGAAATCACTGTCATCGAAGGGCAGGTCGCCGCAATCGGCTGCGCGATGCGCCGGGTCGGGGAAGGTCGGGCCGCCGAGGTCGAAATTGTGCCGTTCCAGATTGGCGGTCAGTGCCGCCGTGGCCTGGCGCAGCGCGGCGGGGGCGTGGCGGCAATAGGCGCCGACGCTTTCATAGGGCGTCGCGCCGGGCACGCCGAGCAGGGCGATCGGCGCGTCGAGCGTATTCAGGTCGTCGCAGCGGGGCAGGCCGAGGAAGGTTTCGGTCTTCGAGGCCCCGAAAAGCGCGCCAAGGTCTGCCGTGTCGGTCATGCCGTCCTCAGAAATTCGGTTCGACCCCGGGCAGGTTCAGCGCCTTGATCAGGTCGCGCAGTTCCTGCCGGGCCGCCACGTTGGAAATGTTCAGGCTGGTGACGCCGATATCCTTGAGATCCAGCAGGGTCAGCCCGCGCGGGAACAATTCGCGGAAGATGACCCGTTCGTTGAAGCCCGGCGCGACGCGGAATCCGATCCGCTTGGCCAGGTTATCCAGCGCCTTGCCCATCTTTTCCTTGTTCACCATGTGCTGGGCGCCCAGGCGGTTGCGCAGCACGATCCAGTCGATCGGCTTGAGCCCCGCCTGCGCCCGCAATTGCCGCGCGTTCCACACCATTTCGGAATAGACCGAGGGGCCGAGGATCTTCTTGCCGTCCTCGTCGATCTTGGCCAGCAGGTCGAAATCGACGAAACTGTCGTTCAGCGGCGTCACCAGCGTGTCGGCCAGCGAATGCGCCACCTGGCTGAGCCGCGTGTGCGATCCGGGGCAGTCGATCATGATGAAATCATGGTCCGGTTCCAGCGCCGCGATGGCCGCCGACAGGCGCTGATCATAGGGGTTTTCGCCCGGCTGCAGCTGCGCCGGGTCGGCCGGGGGCAGTTCGTGGTAATCGGGGCTGGGCAGGTCGAGCCCGGATTTCGCCGAGAAATTCTTGCGGTTTTCGACATAGCGGCCGAAGGTTTTCTGCCGCAGGTCGAGGTCGAGAACGCCGACCTTGAACCCCATCCGCGCCAAGGCCGTGGCGATATGCATGGACACGGTGGATTTGCCCGCGCCGCCCTTTTCATTCCCGACGACAATGATATGCGCCATTGAAAGATTTCCCCTATACCTGCCTTGTTCCGGCCGCTTTGCCACAGGATATGGTGGCGGCGGTTATTTGCAAAGCCTTGTTGATCCGTTTGGACGGCTTCAATGGCATCTGTTGCAGAAATATGGAAGAGGGCTTGCGGCCTTGCGGGTGATCCTGACGTTCAGGCGGCAGCGCTGGCGTTCTGAACGCATTGAATTTGTCGTATGTGTATGAAGGTTGCGTAGCGTCAAGCGGATAAAAGTATCAGTAGTATGCAATTGTATACTAAGTGATGCAGAGGTTGCGAATTCGTATGTCAGCGAAAACTTGCCCCGATTCTGGGGTAAATTTGATCACATGGTTAGAGTGCATCCTGTTCCCCTGTTGGCCATTGGCCTGATCGCAAGTTTCGGCACGGAATTCGCCGCTGTCGCGTTGGGCGCGCCCGATGACGCAGATGCCGCGGTTCTTGTGATCGCCCCGCCCTGGAAGGGCGGACCGGAAGCGATCGTCGCCGAGGCGGGGGGATGGGTCGTTGCGCCGGTGAATGCTCCGCTGTCGGTGATGGCAACCGGGGCGTCGCTGGATGCATTCAAGGCCGCCGGGGCCTGGTTCCTGCTGGATCCGGGTGCTTTCAGATTTTTCTGTGTATCGGGATAAATGGTAAAATGAATAGTGAACTCTCAAGCGACGTCGTGCGTTCGACCAAGATGGTGCGCCTTGTCACCCTGGGCATGGCGCCCATTCCGCCCATCGCGGCCTTTGTCGTCGGCGGGCCTCTGTCCACCGTGGTGATGGCGTCGGTGATTTTCGGCCTGATGGCGCTTGTCGCGGCGCGGGTGGATCAGAAATCGCGGCCGATGGTGCTGGCGCTGGCGCTGGTCGGTCAGTCCATCGCCTTCACGGCTGGGTTTGCCGGGCATGGCTGGCAGATCGACACCCATATGACCTTTTTCGCCGTGCTGGCCATCGTCGCCACCATGGCGGATGTCCGGGCGCTGCTGCTGGCGGTGGTCGTCACCGCCGCGCATCACCTTCTGCTGGGGGTGTTCCTGCCGGTTCTGGTGTTCCCGGAAACGACGCTTTTCGAAACCGTTCAGCGGGTGCTGTTCCACGCCGCGATCGTGGTGGTCGAAGCCGCGGTGCTGCTGTGGTCGATGATCCTGAGCCAGAAGGCGCGGCGCGAGATCGAACAAACGCATGCCAAGGCGGCGCAGAGCGCGGCGGAGGCGGTGAAGGCACAGCAAGAGGCCGAAAAAGCGCGTGAACTGGCCATCGCGGCGGCGGATCGGACCCGGCGCGAAGGTCAGCGTGCGGCGGTTGCGGTGGAACAGGTGGCCAGCGCCGCCAGCGCGGCGGCGGAAAACGCGGCCAATGCGCAGGTGCTGGTGGCCAATGCCAAGGCCGATGCGGACAAGAACGGCGCGGTGGTCGAACGTACCCGGTCCGCCATGCAGGCGATCGAGGCATCTTCGGCCGAGGTGGTCAGCATCGTGGACGTGATCGACGATATCGCGCGGCAGACCGACCTTCTGGCGCTGAACGCCGCGGTGGAATCGGCGCGCGCCGGTGAGGCCGGGCGCGGTTTCGCGGTGGTCGCCAGCGAGGTGCGCAAGCTGGCGCAGCGGTCGTCGGATGCGGCGCATCAGATCCGGGGCCTGGTCGGCACCTCGTCGCAGCAGGTGGCCGAGGGGGTCGGGCTGGTCGGTGAAACCGGCGAGGCGCTGTCGCGCATCGTCGCCTCGGTATCGGATTTGAACGACCTGATGGTCGATATCGCCGATGGCGCGACGAGCCAGGCCGAGGGGCTGGAGCAGGTGAATGTCGCCATTGCCCGCATCGATCAGATCGAATGCGATGGCACGGATGAGGGTGGCGATAGCGTGGAGGGCAAGGTCGCCCAGTCGAGCGTGTCGTTCGATCTGACGCTGGATGAGGGTGGCGATGCTGCTGCCGAGGTGGATTTCACGCCGGAGGGCCGGGCCGCCTGAACCGGGCGGCAATCCTCACCCCCAATAAAAAAGCCCCGCCGGTTGGCGGGGCTTTTCTTTGTCCATCAGGAAAGGGATCAGAAGCCCAGACCTGCGTATTTGTTCTTGAACTTCGACACGCGGCCGCCGGCGTCCAGCAGGCGCGAGGAGCCACCGGTCCATGCGGGGTGCACGGTCGGGTCGATGTCGAGAGCGAGGGTGTCGCCTTCGCCGCCCCAGGTCGAGCGCATGGTCACGATCGTGCCGTCGGTCATTTTCACTTCGATGAAGTGGTAGTCGGGATGGATGTCTGCTTTCATCGCTCCGCTCCTTACGCTTCTGCGCCCGATTTGGGCTTGTAGTTGGCGACCTCTGCGATACGGGCGGATTTACCGCGGCGCGAACGCAGGTAGTACAGTTTGGCGCGACGGACGCGGCCACGGCGGACGACTTCGATCGATTCGATGTTGGTCGAGTAGAGCGGGAACACACGTTCCACGCCTTCGCCGAAGGAAATCTTGCGGACGGTGAACGAACCGGCAATGCCCGAACCGTTCTTACGGCTGATGCAGACACCTTCGTAGTTCTGCACACGGGTACGCGCGCCTTCGGTCACCTTGTAGCCGACGCGGATGGTGTCACCGGCTTTGAAATCGGGGATGGTTTTCCCCAGGGCGGCGATTTGTTCCGCCTCCAGCTGTGCGATCAGATCCATCTGATCTTCTCCTATCTTGCTTGCGGTTGCTCCGCAAAGGTGATGTCCGTCCTCAGAGCTCTTGGCCTTCGACCGGGTCCGCCTGTTCCGATTACCGGGGCGCCCGCCAGAGATCAGGTCGTGTTTCTTATTCCGCTATCGGGTCCGTCCGTCAGGGATGCCGAAGAAGCAGCCGGAACAATACCCGAATGGCCCGCAGGCCGATTCCGGCCGCGAACGGGCGGTGTATAGGGGCAGGGGGGGAAAGGATCAAGGCCTTTCTGCGCTTGGACAGAAAGGCCCTGGGGTGGTTTTGAGGGTGGTTTGGATCAGTCTTCGGTCAGGTCTTTGACGTCGGCGTCCGGGGCGTTTTTCTTGACCGACTCGATGCCGTTGTCGCGGCCCGCTTCGCTTTCGTAGCTTTCCGAGGTGCCGATCACCTGGCCGTTGGTGGCTTTCAGGTTGAACATGTGCTTGCCCGACTTGGTTTCCTTGCGCTCGTAACGCGCGTCTTCGGGGGCGTTTTTCTTGACCGACTCGATGCCGTTCTCGGCGCTGGCGCGCTGCTTGTAGCCTTCGCTGGCCAGGATGATTTCGCCATTGCCCGCCTTCAGGCGGAAGCGGAATTCACCGGCCTTGTCTTTGTAGAGTTCGAATTTACCAGCCACTGCTCAATCTCCTTCAATGAAAGTCGTCTTTCCGGACTATTCACCACCGAAGGGCGAGCTGCAATAATTTGTTGCAGAAACAAGGGGTGTTTGAGCCCTGGGCCCGGAACAAGGCCGAAGACCGCCGGGCCAGCGCCCGGGGCGGGGCGAAGCCTCAGCTCTCGCCGCGCTTCTTGCAATAGGCATCCCACATGTCGGGGCGGCGTTGCTGCGTCAGCGCCTCGGACATCTCGTGGCGCCATTGCTCGATCTTGCCGTGATGGCCGGACATCAGCACCTCGGGGATTTCCATCCCCTTCCATTCGGCGGGACGGGTATATTGCGGATGTTCCAGCAATCCGTTGGAGTGGCTTTCCTCCTCGATGCTTTCGGCATTGCCCAGCACCGAGGGCAGCAGCCGCACCGTGGCGTCGATCATCGCCTGCGCCGCGATCTCGCCGCCGGTCAGGACGAAATCGCCCAAGGAGACCTCCTGGATGTCGTAGTGGTCCAGCACCCGCTGATCGACCCCTTCGAACCGGCCGCACAGCATCGTCACGCCATCGCATTCAGACCAGTTCCGCGCCATCGCCTGATCGAAGCGGCGGCCGCGCGGGGACAGGTAGACCAGCGGCCAGCGCCCGCGGGTGCCCTTCATCGCGTGGTCGATCGCGTTGCCCAACACGTCGGCGCGCAGCACCATGCCGGCGCCGCCGCCTGCCGGGGTGTCATCGACATTGCGGTGCTTGCCGATTCCGTAGTCGCGCAGATCGGTGGTTTCCAGCTGCCACTTGCCGTCCTTCAGCGCCTTGCCGGTCAGGCTTTCGCCCAGCACGCCCGGGAAGGCCTGCGGGAACAGGGTGATGATCCGCGCGGTCCAGACCCCGGCCAGGGTCGGGTTGTGGGTCATCAGTTCCTGCGGTTTCAGCGACAGCCGGATGGATTTGCGGCCGTATGATTTGGGTTGGTCGGTCATGGCGGGCCTCTTACCCGTTTCGCGCGGTTTCGGACAGTCCCCGTTTTACCGCGCCGCGATACTGCGCCAGCATTTCTTCTTTGGTGCGACGCAGCTCGGCCTTGGGCTTGCCTGAGCGGTTGAGGCTGAGGAACTCCGCCTCCATCTGTGGCGACTGGCCGACATTCTGCCGGTTCGCGGCGGGCAGGGCATCCTGCACCGCGCCGGGCACGCCCGCCAGGTCCAGCACCATCCCGGCCGGGCCGTGGCGGGTGTCGGCGTAATCCTCCAGCGCCAGGATATGGGTCTTGCAGGGGCGCAGGGCGCTGGCGATGCGGTGGGCCTCGGCCGTCGGATTGGGCAGGCCGGGGAATTGCGCGGTGAAGTCCTCAAAGCTTTCGGTCAGGTGGATCGAGCGCAGCAGATGGCCATAGACCGAGCGCAGCCACTTGTCGGCGGCCCGGGTGGTCAGCAGGAATTCGATCTGCACGTCGGGGCCAAAGCGGCGGCGCAATTCGCGGATGATTTCGCGCCCCACCGGCACGGCGGAATGGGCGTAATCGGAAATCACCCGGCCGCGCCAGTCGCGATGCCCCGGCATGGTGCCCGCCAGCGTTTCGCGCGACAGGAAGATCACAGGATCGTCGGGAATGCCCGCCAGGAAGCGGCGGAAGGCGCGGCGGAACATGATCCGGCGCCACCAGAAGGGTTTCTGGGCGTATTTGCGGGCATGGGTCCCGGCGGCGAGGAAATCGTCCTTGCCGTAATAGCTCAGGTAGGGGCTCAGCGGTTTGCGCAGGCGGATCAGCTGCTGCTGCAGGCTTGTCGTGCCGGTTTTGTGAAACCCGGCATGGACGATCACCCGCGTCATTCGGGGAACAGGCCTTCGGGCGGGTCGGCGACGATCCGGCCCTTGTCCAGATCGACGGTCGGCACCGCATCAAGGGTGAAGGGCAACAGCACGGTCGCCTTCAGCCCCGGCCCGTGGATTTCCAGCAGATCGCCCGCGCCGTGGTTCATCACCGATTTCACCGTGCCGAGTTTCGTGCCGCCGGTGTCGAACACCTCCAGCCCGATCAGGTCGGCGTGGTAGAATTCGTCATCGGGCAGCGAGGGCAGGCGGTTGCGCGGCACGTAGAGTTTCACGCCTTTCAGCGCGTCGGCCTCTTCCTTGCTGGTGACGGAGGACAGGCGCACCGACAGGCCGTTCTTGATCGGGCGGATGATGCCGACATCGAAGCTGCGGCTGCCGTCTTCGGTGGTCAGGGGATTGTAATCCTCGATCGCCTCGGGATCGGCGGTATAGCTTTTCAGCCGCACTTCGCCATGCACGCCGTAAGCGCCCGCGATGGCACCGACACAGATCAGTTCGTCAGGATTATCCATGCTTCGGGGGTCCTTTGCCGTTTCGCTATGGTGATAGCGCTTTGGATGGGCGGGGGCAATTCGGGTGTTGCGGGGTGTCGGATTTGGTTCCCGGCCCGAACCGCGGCGCTTGCGCCGCCGGGCAGCGCCCGACCGCCCACACGGGCGGGCGCTTCGGTGAGGTCTATGCGATACAGCAACGCAGGAAGTGGTCGGATGGATAAAGGGGCAGCCATACAGGTTTGCGCACCCACCCGCGGTCGGGCACTGCCCTATGTTGTGCCAGGGCTTACCTTCAGCGGTCCTCGACCGGCAGATGGCCACGCCGCGCGTCCCATCCGGCGCGTTCCAGTTCCGGCGTGTCGCTCATTTCCTCGGGCCAGCCGACGCAGAGGTAGCCGACCAGCGTCCAGTTCTGCGGCGCGTCAAGGTCGCGGCAGAGCTGTTCGGGGTCGAGGATCGACACCCAGCCCACGCCGATGCCGCGCGCCCGGGCGGCGAGCCAGAACAGGTTGATGGCCGAGACGACGGAATAGCGCCGGGTTTCCGGCATGGTCGCGGCGCCCAGCCCCGATCCCTTGCCGGTGCAATCGTCGCAGAACACCGCCAGCTGCACCGGGGCGTTTTCCATCCCGGTCAGTTTCAGCCCGGCGTAAAGCCGCGCCTTGTCGCCGTCATAGCCCGCGAGGGCATCGGCATTAGCGGTTTTGAAATTCTCAAGCGCGGCGTGTCGGGCGGCATCGCTTTGCACCCGGATCACCCGCCAGGGTTCCGACAGCCCCACCGAAGGGGCCATCAGAAACGCTTCAAAGCATTGCCGCAGCAATGTCTCGTCCACGGGATCTGTACGGAAGCGGCGCACGTCGCGCCGCCACCGCATCAGATCGGCAAGATCGCGTTGGAAAGAAGACGGGAAGGCCTGCATTCCAACGCTCCCCTTGCTTACTCTTCAGCCGCTGCTTCTTCGGCGGGGGCTGCTGCTGCTTCGGCTGCTTCTGCGGCCTTGGCTGCTTTTTCTTCAGCGCGGTCCTGGGCTTTCTTGCCGGGGACGGCTTTCTTGGGGTTGTTGCGCTCGGTTTTCGCCAGGGTGCCGGCGGCTTCCAGGAAGCGTGCAACACGGTCGGTCGGCTGTGCGCCCTGGTCCAGCCAGTACTGAACGCGTTCCATGTCCAGCTTCACGCGCTCTTCGCTGTCTTTCGGCAGCAGCGGGTTGTAGGTGCCCAGCTTCTCGATGAAGCGGCCGTCGCGCGGCATGCGCGAGTCGGCTGCGACAACACGGTAGAACGGACGCTTTTTCGACCCACCACGGGCCAGACGGATTTTCATAGCCATTTTGTTTTCTCCTTCAGATGGCGTTGACCGGCCGGAGCCGGTTATTCCTGATGTTTCTTATGGTGCTGAATGACTTCAGCGATGATGAAGTTCAGAAACTTCTTGGCGAAATCAGGGTCCAGGTCAGCCTGTTTCGCCAAATCTTCAAGCCGTGCGATCTGGGTGGCCTCGCGGGCCGGATCGGACGGGGGAAGGTCGTGTTCGGCCTTGAGACGGCCCACCGCCTGGGTGTGCTTGAACCGCTCGCCCAGGGTATAGACGAGGATCGCATCCAGCCGGTCGATGCTTTCGCGGTGTTCCTTGAGGAGCTCCGCGGCGCGGGTAGCGGCGTCAGTCAAGGGCAAATCCTTTCGGTTTGAAAAGCGGGTCGGCGTAATTTGCGATTTCCATCGCGATGCCGTGGGAAATCTGGGTGTCCTTCAGCTGCGCCGGCGAGGGGTGGCGATAGACCACGTCATGGCCGTCGACGGTGGCCGCCTGCGCGTCCTTCTTGGCGCCCAGACGTTCGGCCAGCCGGATCGAATCGAGGTTCTTGGGGTCCAGATAGGACACCGCGGTTTCCCAGCCAAGCGTATTGTAGAGGTATTTGCGGGCCGCGTCGGTCGCTTCCAGCGCATAGCCGCGC
This sequence comes from Thalassovita mangrovi, assembly GCF_009857745.1. Taxonomy (GTDB): domain Bacteria; phylum Pseudomonadota; class Alphaproteobacteria; order Rhodobacterales; family Rhodobacteraceae; genus Thalassobius; species Thalassobius mangrovi. Next base: position 88,954 of record NZ_WWEN01000005.1, on the reverse strand, counting down.
CCGGCGGTTTCCGGCCAGATGATCCAGGCCAGTTCCGGTTCCGGCCATTTCGCCGGTTTCCAGCCACCCGCCATGCCCAGCGGCTTGTCGGTCTGCTTGTCGTGGATCATCCACATGCCGTAGCCGCGGATCTGCCAATGGCCGATTTCGGCGGCGTAGAGCATCCAGGTTTCATAATCGTTCAGCGGCCCGCCCATGAACCGGGCGCGGTAGCTGGTGAAGGTCGATTTGAAATTCGGGTAATCCTGCGGCTCGGGGCCGCGCAGGACCAGGCGCTTGGTTTCCAGGGTGGGGATGTTCACCGACATCAGACCGCCTCCGCTTTCGGGTGGCGGTAGACGTGGCAGGCATGGCCCATCACCGCGCCCTCGCGTTCGAACCGCGCACCCAGCCGTTCGGCCAATGCCTTGGACCGCGCGTTGTCGGGCACGATGTAGCTGATCGGGGCGGTCAGGCCGAAATGGCGCGCGCCGTAGTCGCGTGCGGCCAGCGCGTCGAGGTCGCTTTCCTTCTGACCGCGCAGGATCAGCCGTTCGGTTTCGATCACCGGGATGGGGAGGGTGAAGCCGGTCACGCGGTTTCCTCCTCTGCCAGCGCCTCGGGGGCGGGGTGGCGATAGGCCATTTCGGTGTCGTGGGTGACGTTGGTAAAGTCGCGCTCAAACCGGGCGCCCAGCCGTTCGGCCAGCGCGACCGAGCGGGTGTTGCCCGGGAAGATATTGCTGGTGAGCGTGGTGAAGCCCATGTGACCGTAGGCATAGGCGCGCGCGGCATGTGCCGCCTCGTAGGCAAAACCCTTGCCTTCGGAGCCTTCGAACATCACCCAGCCCAGTTCCGGTTCGGGCCAGCCTTCGGGGTTCCACAGCCCGACGATGCCGATGATGTCGCCGCCGTCCCTGGTTTCCACCGTCCAGAAGCCATAACCGTGCAGCGCCCAGTGGCCGATATTGCTGGCGAACCAGCGCCAGGCCTCGTTGCGGCTTTTCGGGCCGCCGAAGCCCCAGCTGCGGGATTCGTCGGCGAAGAACGCCGCGAGCGCGTCGAAATCGCGCGCTTCCGGGCCGCGCAGGATCAGGCGGTCGGTTTCCACGGTGGGGATGTTCAGCGACAGGCTCATGCGTAGGCCTCCACCGAACCGTCTTGGTCCAGATCATCCGGGCCGGGGTGGCGATAGAGGATGTCTTCGCCCATGTGGACGTTGATGTAGGTGCGTTCGGCCCAGGCGCCCAGCCGTTCGGCCAGCGCGATGGAGCGCGCGTTCGACGGCACGATGTTCGAGGTCAGCGTGGTGAAGCCCAGCCCGTCGGGCGCATAGGCCCATTCGCGGGCGCGTTGGGCGGCCTCATAAGCTAGCCCCAAGCCCTCGAACCCGTCGAACACGACCCAGCCCAGTTCCGGTTCCGGCCAGCCGTCGGGGTTCCAGATGCCGCAGATGCCCGCGGCCTGACCCGAAGCCTTGTCCTCGATCACGAAATAGCCGTAGCCGCGGATATGCCAGTGACCCACCATCAACCCGAACCAGCGCCAGGCGTCGTGCCGGTCGGGGGAGGCCCCGAACCCGGCCGCGCGGTCCTGATCGCACAGGAACGCGATCACCGGCTCGGCATCCCGGTGTTCGGGGCCGCGCAGGATCAGGCGCTCGGTTTCAAGGATGGGGGCCTGGGTCAGCATCTGCTTACTTCTTCTTGCCCAGACCGCTGAGCCCGCCGGGCAGGCCCATGCCGCCGCCGAGACCCGGCAACCCGCCGGGCAGGCCCTTGGCCCCGCCCATTGCCTTGGCCGCCGCTTCCAGCGCTTTCGGGTCCATCTGCGACGGGTCCATGCCGGCCATGTCGGCGGGCAGACCGCCCTTGCCGAACATGCCCTTCATGGCCTGTTTCAGCATGCCGCCTTTGCCCATCTTGCCCATCTTCTTCATCATGTCAGCCATCTGCCGGTGCATTTTCAGCAGCTTGTTGAGGTCGGAGACCTCCATCCCGGCGCCCGCCGCGATGCGTTTCTTGCGGCTGGCCTGCAGCAGCTGCGGGTTGGCGCGTTCCTTCTTGGTCATCGACTGGATCAGCGCGATCTGGCGCTTGAGGATGGAATCGTCGAACCCCGCTTCCTGCACCTGCTTGGCCATCTTGCCCATGCCGGGCATCATGCCCATGATGCCTTCCATGCCGCCCATCTTGAGCATCTGTTCCAGCTGCATCTTCAGGTCGTTCATGTTGAACTGACCCTTCTGGAACCGCTTCATCATCCGCTCGGCCTGTTCGGCCTCGATGGTTTCCTGCGCCTTTTCGACTAGGGCCACGATGTCGCCCATGCCGAGGATGCGGCCAGCGATCCGTTCGGGTTCGAACGTTTCCAGCGCGTCCATCTTTTCGCCGAGGCCGACATATTTGATCGGCTTGCCGGTGACGGCGCGCATCGACAGCGCGGCGCCGCCGCGGCCGTCGCCGTCCATCCGGGTCAGCACGACGCCGGAAATGCCGACCTTGGCATCGAATTCCTCGGCCACCTCGACGGCGACCTGACCGGTCAGGCCGTCGACCACCAGCAGGGTTTCGCGCGGGTTGACGACGTTGCGGACCTGTTCGACCTCGTCCATCAGGACTTCGTCGATATGCAGACGGCCCGCGGTGTCGAGCATGTAGACGTCATAGCCGCCCATCGTCGCCTGCTGCTTGGCGCGCTTGGCGATGTCGACGGGTTTCTGGCCGGGCACGATCGGCAGCGTATCGACGCCGATCTGAGCGCCCAAGACGGCCAGCTGATCCATAGCCGCCGGGCGGTAGACGTCGAGCGAGGCCATCAGAACCCGCTTACCGTCCTTTTCCTTCAGCCGCTTGGCCAGCTTGCCTGTTGTGGTGGTCTTACCCGAACCCTGCAGGCCGACCATCAGGATCGGCGCGGGCGGGTTGTCGACCTTCAGCGCGCCGGGTTCGCCTTCGCCCTGCAGCACGTCGATCAGCGCGTCATGCACGATCTTGACGACCTGCTGACCCGGGGTGACCGATTTGGTGACGGCCTGGCCGGTGGCCTGATCCTGGATTTTCTTGACGAAATCGCGGGCGACGGGCAGCGAAACGTCCGCTTCGAGCAGCGCCACGCGCACTTCGCGCAGGGCGGTTTTGACGTCGTCCTCGGACAGTGCGCCCTGTTTCGTCAGGCGGTCAAAGACTCCGCCCAGGCGTTCGGATAGATTTTCAAACATTCCCGCGGCTCCTTTAACCCCGTTTCACATGGCCCTACAGGTAAGCAGGACCGGCCCAAATGCCAACTGCCCCCGTGGGCGCGACGCGCTGACGGGGGGCGATCCTTGCACAATGCAAAGGACCGGAAGACATGATCGCTTCCGGATTGGTGTTGCGCGGATACGCCGATTGCGGCCACGAGTCAAGTTGTGCCCTTCTGTAAAGGGGCAAGGCGAAGAGGGAATGACCATGACGGACGGCGTGATCCTGGTGGCGACGGGGATGGGCTATGTCGATCTGGCGGTGCAGTGCCTGGCCACGATCCGGGAAACCAACCCCGGCCTGGCCGTCGATCTGTTCACCGACCTGCCGGATGCGCCGGGGGTGGACGGGTTCGACCAGGTTCACCCGGTGCCGGGCGCGCATCCGCGGGTGAAGCTGGACTGCTTTGCCAGGGCGCGGTTCGACCGGGTTCTGTTTCTCGATTGCGACACGCTGGTGCTGGCGCCGTTCGGCGATCTGTTCGATCTGGCCGACCGGTTTCCCTTGGCCGTGGCCCATGACGTGCGCCGCCGGATGGACCTGATCCGCGAAGGCGGGCATGAAACTCCCTATGCCTTCCCGCAGATGAATTCGGGGGTGATGCTGTACCGCAACGATGCGGAAATGGCGGCGTTCTTCGCCGAATGGAAGCGGCGTTACGATGAAGGCGGCGGCGAACGCGATCAGCCGGTTCTGAAGGATCTGCTGTGGGAAAGCGACCTGCGCTTTTACGTGCTGCCGCCGGAATTCAACCTGCGTCGGGTGACAATGCTGGATGCGTGGGAGCCGCTGGATGCGGTGCCGACAATCGTGCATTCGCACCGTCTGTTGCAGCATCTGCGCGGGCGGGGCGCGCGGGTGCGCACGCTGGACGATCTGCGGCGGCTGGAACGGATCGCGCTGGAGGAGGAATGGCGCGCCGACGGGGCCGGGGCCCCGTGGCGGCGCTGAGGGCGGCAAGCCCGCCGGGGCGGGCTTGCCTTGGGGATTACGCTGCCAGGCCGGCGATGTCGTCATTGGCCGCCTTGACCGAGCTGTCGGCGTCGATGGCGAAATGGTCCGAGGCGACGAACTGCACATCGGTGATACCGAAGAAGCCCAGGATGTGGCGCATATAGGTCGAGGCGAAATCGATGTCCGATCCGATCCGGGTGCCGTTGGAGGCATAGGCGATGATCGCGCGGGGGCCTTTGATCAGGCCTTCGGGGCCTTCTTCAGTATAGCGGAAGGCTTCGCCGGGGCGCGCCAGCAGGTCGAGCCAGACCTTCAGTTGGCTGGGGATGTTGAAGTTGTAGACCGGCAGGCCGATCACGATGGTGTCGGCATTACGGACTTCTTCGATCAGCCGGTCGGACAGGGCGGCGATGTCGGCCTGTTCGGGGCTGCGGTCTTCGGCCGGGACCGAAATCGCGGCGATCCAGGCGGCATCGGTTTCCGGCAGCGGATGGGCGGCCAGATCGCGATAGGTCACCGACGAATCGGGATGGGCGCCTTGCAGACGGGCGACGATGTCGCGGGTCAGGGTTTTGGACATCGACCCTTCGGGTTTGATACTGGTGTCGATATGCAGAATGGAATGTGTCATGTCAGGTATCCTGTTTGCGGTGTTTCTGTCTGCCCGATGGATAGCCTTGTGCGAATTCGTAGTGAATTGCGCAAATCTGCGTTGTATATGTGCGTAAATGCATTGTTTCGGCGTGCCGGTCCGGGACGCAGATTCGAAATCGGCCCAATCAGGCGGGTGAAAGGGGCGTATCGAAGGTGGGGTGAAACCCTGTCGCGGGCGCCGATGCCCGCTTTCTCGCCGCTTTAAGGGGCAGGGTATTGCAATCGTGCAATAGTTTGTGTGACTAGCCAAAATTGTGCTTTGAAGGTTGTTGACAATCACCACCCCGGAAGGGTTATTTGGGGTGAGCTTTTTATTCTAATAGGGGGTATCCCATGAAATTTAAGACTGTTGCGGCCGCCGCACTCCTCGCCATTTCTCCGCTCGCAGCTGCTGCAGGCAGCCTGGCTGTTCCCGCGGAGCCCGTCGTGACCGAGCCGGAAGACGACGTTCTGGCAGCTCCGTCGTTCGGCAGCTTCGGCCTGGGCGGTGGTGCAGTTGCTGTTGCCGCTGTTGCGGCTGCTGCTGCTCTGGCTTCGTCGAGCGACTCGTCGACCACCGACTAAGTCCTACGACAAAAGAATCGGAAAAGCGCACCCGCTTCGGGTGCGCTTTTTTTATTCCGGAAACGGTTGCGGCGGGGACGCGAAGCGTATCGACTGTGCGGCGCAGCAGGTGAAAGGTCGAATCGGATATGTCGTCGATGGAAAACTGGGATGAAATCCGCACCGCCTTCCAGGTAGCACGTATGGGAACGGTCAGCGGCGCGGCCGAGGTTCTGGGCGTGCACCACGCCACGGTGATCCGTCATATCGATGCGCTGGAGGCCCAGCTTGGCGTCAAGCTGTTCCAGCGTCACGCGCGCGGCTACACCGCGACCGAGGCGGGGCAGGACCTGATGCGGGTGGCGCAGGCCACCGACGACCAGTTCAGCCAGCTGGCGGGGCGCATCAAGGGGCAGGGCAACGAGGTTTCGGGCGAATTGGTCGTCACGTCGCTGTCGGGGCTGTCGCCGCTGCTGATGCCGGTCTTGGCGGATTTCCGGCTGGCCTATCCCGAGGTGATCCTGCGGTTCCTGACCGGCGACCGTCTGTTCCGGCTGGAATATGGCGAAGCGCATGTGGCGATACGCGCCGGCCGCGCGCCCGAGGAACCCGACAACGTGGTTCAGCCGCTGCTGGATCAGTGCACCGCGCTTTACGCGGCCCAGTCCTATATCGACAGGATGGGGATGCCCGAAACCCCGGACGATTTCGCGAACCACTTTTTCGTCGGGTCGGACAACCGCGATTCGCGCGCGCCCTATTTCAAGTGGCTGTGGGAAAGCGTGCCGGAACAGAACATCATCTTCCGCAGCGCTGATCCACGGTCCCTGACCCTTGCCGTGCAGCAGGGGATCGGTATCGGCTTCATGGCCAAATGGGAAGCGGCGAAACAGGACGGGCTGGTCGAGATCTGCACCGAGCGCGACGACTGGCGCAGCGCGCTGTGGCTGGTGACCCATGTCGACCTGCATCGCACCACCAAGGTCCAGGCCTTCGTGAAATTCCTCAAGGATCGGGCCAAGGAGTGGGCGTAACGTGACGCAGGCTGCCCGCGGCCATCTGGCCATGCTGGTTTTCTCGGCCCTGGTGGCCGGGTCGTTTTCGCTGGGTGCCCTGGCGATGGACCATATCACGCCGATGGCGCTGAACGCGGCGCGTTTCGCCATCGCCGCCGTGCTGGTCGGCATCGCGGCGGGGCTGAGCACCGGCATTCCCCGCAGCACGTTCAACGCGCCCTGGCGCTACCTGCTGCTGGGCGGGGTGTTTGCCACCTATTTCGTGCTGATGTTCTACGGGTTGAAGACCGCGCAGCCGGTATCGGCGGCGGCGGTGTTCACCCTGACCCCGATCATGACGGCCTTTGCCGGCTATATCATGCTGCGGCAGGTGACCACCCGGCGCATGGCGCTGGCGCTGAGCATCGGCGGCGCCGGGGCGCTTTGGGTCATCTTCCGCGCCGATCTGTCGGCGCTGCTGCGGTTCCAGGTCGGCCAGGGCGAGGTGATCTATTTCTGGGGCTGCGTCGCCCACGCGATCTATATCCCGATGGTGCGGATGCTGAACCGCGGCGAATCGGCGATGGCGTTCACCTTCGGCACCTTGCTGGTTTGCTTCGGGGCGATCACGATCGTCGGCTGGGGTGAAATCGTGGCGACCGACTGGGCCGCTTTGCCCGGGATCGTCTGGATCGCGATCATCTACACGGCGGTCTTCGCCAGCGCGATGACCTTTGTTCTGGTGCAATATGCCTCGCTGCGGCTGCCGGGGGCCAAGGTGATGGCCTATACCTACCTGACGCCGAGCTGGGTTCTGGTCTGGGAACTGGCGCTTGGACACGGCGCGCCCACGGTCTGGGTGCTGGGCGGCGTGGCGCTGACCATCGTGGCCTTGCTGCTGCTGTTGCGTAACGAGCATTAGCGGCCCGGCCGCTTACTCCGACGCCTCGCCGCCGTCGTCCAGTTCGACCGCCAGGAACCGCTCGAACGCATCGAGGTTGATCGCCTCGAACTGGCCGAAACCCTGCATCCAGATGCTGGCATCGCGCAAGGCGTCCGGTTCCAGCTTGCACCATTTCACCCGTCCGCGCTTTTCCTGGCTGATCAGCCCGGCATTGGCCAGGATCACCAGATGCTTGGAAATCGCCGCCAGCGACATGTCGAACGGATCGGCCACGTCGGTCACCGCCATGTCGTCTTCCAGAAGCATCGACAGAATCCGCCGCCGGGTCGGATCGGCCAGCGCGGCGAATACGGTGTCGAGATCGGAAGCTGTCATCATGTGTCCTGCCTAGGGCCGCCCGGCGGGCCGGTCAACTGGGCCCGGAAAAAGATCAACCGAAAGGTTGAATAACGGATTTCGGCCATGTTGGCGCTCACAGGCGCCGCGCGGGGCTGTTCGTGCCATTCGGTGGATTTGGAATGTTGTTATTTGTCAGATGTTTATGGTGTCGTCGCGGGGGCGTTTTGCGCGCTTGACTCAGGCCGTCCCGCAGCATAGCAAGACCGCGACTATCCGTAGGGGGTTTTGCGCGTGACCGATCCCGACCAAAAGCAGCAGCTCAAGCAGCTTGAGGACAAGATCGCAGCGGCGAAGAAGGCCCAGGCACCCAAGCCCCGCGCGGACGAGCACTATTCGATGGCCAATCAGGCCTGGCGCATGGTGATCGAAATGGTTTCCGGTCTTGGGATCGGGTTTGGCATAGGATACGGGCTGGACAGCCTGTTCGGGACGATCCCGATCTTCCTTGTCATTTTCACATTGCTGGGCCTGGCGGCGGGGATAAAGACGATGATCCGCACCTCCAGGGAAATCCAGGAACAGACATTGGCCGAACAGGCCGAGAAGGACGAGAGGGCATAGACGTGGCAAGCGAAGCACATGGCGCTGAAACCGGTGGTCTGGTTTTCCACCCGATGGATCAGTTCATCGTCAAGCCGCTGTTCGGCGGCGACGAGATCGCATGGTACACCATCACCAACGTGACCCTGTGGATGGCTGTCGCCGTCCTGGCCGTGATCGCGATGATGGTGCTGGGCACCTCGCGCCGCGCCATGATCCCGTCGCGCAGCCAGTCGGTAGGCGAACTGGCCTATGGCTTCATCTACAAGATGGTCGAAGACGTCGCCGGTAAGGACGGGCTGAAGTTCTTCCCCTACATCATGACCCTGTTCATGTTCATCGTCTTCGCCAACTTCCTCGGCCTGATCCCGATGAGCTTCACCACCACCTCGCATTTCGCGGTTACCGTGGTGCTGGCGCTGCTGGTGTTCCTGACCGTCACCATCGTCGGTTTCGTCAAGAACGGCATCGGCTTCCTCGGCCTGTTCTGGGTCAGCTCGGCGCCGCTGCCGCTGCGCCCGATCCTGGCCGTGATCGAACTGATTTCTTACTTCGTGCGCCCCGTCAGCCACAGCATTCGTCTTGCTGGTAACGTGATGGCGGGCCACGCGGTGATCAAGGTTTTCGCCGGCTTCGCAGCGATCGCTGTCGTCAGCCCGGTTTCGGTGGTCGCGATCACCGCCATGTACGGTCTCGAGGTCCTGGTGGCCTTCATCCAGGCCTACGTGTTCACCATTCTGACCTGCGTGTATCTGAAGGATGCGCTGCATCCGTCGCACTAAGGTCCGACTTAAGAACCCTATCTATCCAACTTCCAATCGTAAGGAGATACATCATGGAAGGCGATCTGGCACACATCGGCGCAGGCCTGGCAGCAATCGGTTCGGGCGCAGCCGCAATCGGTGTTGGCAACGTTGCAGGTAACTACCTGGCAGGCGCACTGCGCAACCCGTCGGCAGCCGCGTCGCAGACCGCGACCCTGTTCATCGGCATCGCATTCGCAGAAGCTCTGGGGATCTTCTCGTTCCTCGTCGCTCTGCTGCTGATGTTCGCCGTCTAATCCTTACGGAACACATCCTTACGGCCGGGGGGGCGCGATGCGCCCGCCCGGTAATCGGAAGTTCCCAAGGAGGACGTTATGGCGACTGAAACGCACGAAGCCGCAGAACATGCCGCTGAGGCCATGAACGGGGCGCACGAAGCAGCCGCTTCCGCACCCGGCATGCCGCAGCTGGACTTTACCAACTGGGGCAACCAGATTTTCTGGCTTCTGGTCACGCTGGTCGTGATCTATTTCGTCCTGTCGCGCATCGCGCTGCCCCGCATCGCTGCGGTTCTGGCCGAGCGTCAGGGGACCATTACCAACGATATCGCCAAGGCCGAAGAGCTGAAGGCGAAAGCGGTTGAAGCGGAAGAGGCCTATAACAAGGCCCTGGCCGAAGCGCGTGCCGAGGCACAGCGCATCGCCGCCGAAACCAAGGCCGAAATGCAGGCCGAGCTCGACGCGGCTGTCGCCAAGGCAGACGCTCAGATCGGTGAAAAGCTGGCCGAGAGCGAAAAAGCCATCGCCGAAATTCGCGCCGGCGCCGTGGACAGCATCAAGGATGTTGCCAAGGACACCGCCGCGGAAATCGTCGCCGCCCTGGGCAGCGACGCCGATGCGAAAACCGTGGAAGCAGCCGTGGCTGCCCGGATGGAGGGATAAGAGATGCGTAAACTGGCAGTTCTTTTCGCTCTGACCGCGGCCAGCCCCGCCTTCGCCGCCTCGGGCCCGTTCTTCTCGCTGCACAATACCAACTTCATTGTGCTGCTGGCGTTCCTGCTGTTCATCGCGGTGCTGTTCTACTTCAAGGTGCCCGGCATGCTGGGCGGGATGCTGGACAAGCGCGCCGAGGGCATCAAGTCGGAACTGGACGAAGCCCGCGCCCTGCGCGAGGAAGCCCAGGCCGTGCTGGCGTCTTATGAGCGCAAGCAGCAGGAAGTCCAGGAACAGGCCGACCGTATCGTGGCGCATGCCAAGGACGAGGCCGCCATCTTCGCCGAGCAGGCCAAGGCCGAGCTGGAGAAATCCATCGCCCGCCGTCTGCAGGCCGCACAGGACCAGATCGCATCGGCCGAAGCTTCGGCTGTCCGTGAAGTCCGCGACGCGGCGATCAACATCGCCGTTGGCGCCGCCAACGACGTGATCGCCAAGAAGATGACCGCCGCCGCCGGCAACAAGCTGATCGACGCGGCCATCGAGGAAGTCGACGCCAAGCTGCACTAAGCCGCGTCACTGATCGACAGAAACAAAACACCCCGCCAGTGGCGGGGTGTTTGCGTTTCAGGGGGGGCGAAATCTGCGCAAGATTCGCCTCTCCTCAGTGGTGGCGCTTCTCGGCCGGGTAGACGCCGAGAATCTTCAGGTGGGTGGTGAAGTATTCCAGTTCCTCTAGCGCCAGCTTGACGTTGGGATCGTCGGGGTGGCCTTCGATATCGGCATAGAACTGGGTCGCGGTGAAGGACCCGCCGACCATGTAGCTTTCCAGCTTGGTCATGTTCACGCCGTTGGTGGCAAAGCCGCCCATCGCCTTGTACAGCGCCGCCGGGATGTTGCGGACCCGGAACACGAAGGTGGTCATCATTCCGGTATCGCCGCGCCGCGCATGGTTCGGTTCGCGCGACATCACCAGGAATCGGGTGGTGTTGTGGCCGTGGTCTTCGACATCGCGGGCCAGCACGTTTAGCCCGTAAATCTCGGCCGCCAGTTCCGAGGCCAGCACGCCGCGATCGGTGGCGCCGGTTTCGGCCAGCACCGCCGCCGCGCCGGCGCTGTCGGCATAGGCTTCGCCGCGGATACCGTGCAGTTTCAGGAAGTTGGCGCTTTGCGGCAGCAGCACCAGATGGGCGCTCACCGTCTTGACCTGCTCCAGCGTGACGCCGGGATTGGCCATCAGCGCGATCCGCACCCGCACGAAGGTTTCGTCGACGATATGCAGCCCGCTTTCGGGCAGCAGCCGGTGAATATCGGCAACCCGGCCATAGGTCGAATTCTCGATCGGCAGCATGGCCAGATCGGCCTCGCCGCTGCGCACGGCGCCGATCACGTCCTCGAAGGTGCGGCAGGGCAGGGCTTCCATGTCGGGGCGGGCCTGGTGGCAGGCTTCGTGAGAATAGGCGCCGGGCTCTCCTTGAAAGGCAATCCGCTGGGTCATATGTTGTTTTTCCTGTCACTTTGCGCCGCTAAGGCGTCTGGTCGCGTAAACTACACCTTGCACTGAACAAGGGGAAGCGGATACACACGCGCCGACAGACACGAAACGGATTGACCCCAATGCTTGATACGATGACCCTTACGAAGGCCGGTGGCGCGCTCTGCGGTACGCTTCTGGTGTTCCTGCTCGGCAACTGGGCGGCTGACTCGCTTTATTCGATGGGAGGCGGCCACGGTGAAGGCCATGAACAGGCCTATGTCATCGATACCGGCGAAGCCGACGGTCACGCCGCAGCGGCCGCCGATGGGCCCAGCTTCGAAGAACTGCTGGCCTCGGCCGATGTTGCCAAGGGCGAAAAGATCTTCTCGAAATGCAAGGCGTGCCACAAGATCGAGCCCGGCGCGAATGCAACCGGCCCGTCGCTCTATGGTGTTGTCGGCCGCAATGTCGGGTCGATGGAAGGCTTCGGCTATTCCGGCAAGCTGGTTGCGGTGGCCGATGTCTGGACCCCGGAAAACCTGAACCACTTCCTGACCAACCCGAAAGGGTTCGCACCGGGCACCAAGATGTCCTTCGCCGGTCTGAAGAAAGAAGCCGACCGCGCCAACGTGGTGGCCTATCTGGAGAGCCTGGTTAACTAAGCCCGGCCGATCCGACCCGAGTTTCGAAGCCGCCGCCCGCAGGGGCGGCGGCTTTTTGCTGTGCGGGTGGCGGAATTCACGGAGTGTTCAGACAATCTTGTCTTGAACCTCTCGGCGGTGCCTATAGCTTGGCTGAAACACAGAAATCCGTGCAGGAGCGTCCAGATGATCCGAACCCGCCGTGAAGAAGCGAAACGATCCACCGTGAAAGCCGCCCCGCTGCCGGCGCTATGGCGCGTGATGACGATGCTGATGGTGCTGTGCCTGGCACTGCTGGCGCTGCCGCTTCGGGCCGAGGAAAAGATCATCCACAGCCACGGGATTTCCGCCTTCGGCGATCTGAAATATGACGAGGGTTTCGCGCATTTCGATTACGTCAATCCCGACGCGCCCAAGGGCGGCGAGTTTTCGACCTGGTCGCCGGGCACGTTCGACAGCCTGTCGCCCTATATCCTGAAGGGCAACGCGGCGGCGATGTCCTCGGTCTTCTTCGACAGCCTGCTGAGCGGCAACCTGGATGAACCGGATGCGGGTTACGGGCTGGTTGCGGATTGGCTGGAATATCCCGAGAACCGCGAATGGGTGATCTTCCACATCCGCCCCGAGGCCAAGTTCTGGGACGACACCCCGATCACCGCTGAGGACGTGGTGTTTTCCTACGAGGCGCTGCGCGACAAGGGGGTGCCGGTCTACAAGGTGCTGTTCAAGGATTTCCAAAGCGTCGAGGCGCTGGACGACACACGGGTGAAATTCACCTTCAGCCCCGACGGCCCGCTGCGCGAGCTGATCATGACCGCCGGGGGGCTGCCGATCTTTTCCAAGGCCTATTACGCGACCCGCGATTTCGCCGAATCCACGCTTGAGCCGCCGCTGGGATCGGGGCCCTACGAATTGCTGTCGGTCGATCCGGGCCGGTCGGTCAGCTACAAGCGGCGCGACGATTACTGGGCCAAGGACCTGAACGTGAATGTCGGGCAGAACAATTTCGACGTCCTGACGGTGGAATATTATGCCGATTACACCTCGGCCTTCGAGGCGTTCAAGGGCGGCGCCTATAGCTACCGCGAGGAATTCCTGTCGCTGCTCTGGGCCACGGCCTATGATTTCCCGGCGATCCAAAAGGGCTGGGTGAAGGTGGAAACCCTGCCCGACGGCCGCCCGGCTGGCACGCAAGGCTGGTGGTTCAATCTGCGCCGCCCGATCTTTGCCGATCCGCGCGTGCGCGAAGCGATTTCGATGGCGTTCAATTTCGAATGGTCGAACGAAAGCCTGTTCTACGGCCTCTATGAACGCACCGACAGTTTCTGGGAAAATTCGGACATGCAGGCCGAGGGCATGCCGTCCGAGGCGGAACTGGCGCTGCTGGAACCACTGCGGGACTATGTGCCAGAAACCGTGTTCACCGAACCGGCCTTCGTGCCCGCCGTGTCGAGCCCTGACAAGGTGGCCGACCGCAAGATGCTGCGCCGCGCCGGAAAGCTGCTGGAAGACGCCGGCTGGACCGTGGGCGACGACGGTATCCGGGTCAACGCCAAGGGCGAGAGGCTGCGGATCGAGATGCTGAACGACAGCCCGTCCTTCGAGCGCATTTTCAATCCTTACGTCGAGAACCTGAAGCGGCTGGGGGTCGAGGCCGTTTACAACCGCGTCGACAATGCGCAGCTGCAGGAGCGCGAGAAGAAGTTCGAATTCGACATCACCGTGCGCCGCTATTCGATGTCGCAGACGCCGGGGATCGAATTGCGCGGCATCTTCGGGTCCGAAGCCGCCGATGCGCAGGGTTCCAGCAACATCGCGGGGGTGAAGAACGAAGCGGTGGACGCGCTGATCAAGGTGATCGAAAACGCCAAGTCGCGCGAGGAACTGAACACCGCGGTCAAGGCGCTGGACCGGGTGCTGCGGGCGATGCATATCTGGGTGCCGCAATGGTACAAGCCGGTGCACAACATCGCCTATTTCGACATGTATGAACGCCCCTATGGCGACACCCCGCCGAAAACCTCGCTGGGGGAAATGGGCCTGTGGTGGTTCAACCCGGAAAAACATCAGGCGTTGATCGACGCCGGCGCAATCCGGTAAGGCAGCAGAATGGGAGCCTATATTCTTCGCCGCTTGTTGCTGGTGATCCCGACGCTGATCGGGATCATGGTGATCAATTTCGCGCTGGTGCAATTCGTGCCGGGCGGGCCGATCGAACAGATCATCGCGCAGGTGCAGGGCCAGGGCGACGTGTTCGAAGGCATTGCCGGCGGCGGCGACGCCGGGGCGGGCGCCGGGGCCGGGGCGTCGGAAAGCGAATATGCCGGGTCGCGCGGTTTGCCGCCGGAATTCATCGCCGAGCTGGAAAAGGAATTCGGCTTCGACAAACCGCCGCTGGAACGGTTCTTCTCCATGATGTGGAACTACATGCGGCTGGATTTCGGCGAAAGCTATTTCCGGTCGATCAGCGTCACCGACCTGGTGCTGGAAAAGATGCCGGTGTCGATCACGCTTGGCCTGTGGTCGACCCTGATCGCCTATGCGATTTCGATCCCGCTGGGCATTCGCAAGGCGGTGCAGGATGGCGGCCGGTTCGACACCTGGACCAGCGCCGTGATCATCGTGGCCTATGCGATCCCCGGTTTCCTGTTCGCGATCCTGCTTCTGGTGCTGTTCGCGGGCGGCAGTTATTGGCAGGTCTTCCCGCTCAGGGGGCTGACCTCGGACAATTGGGCGGACCTGTCGCTGGTCGGCAAGGTGCTGGATTATTTCTGGCATATCGCGCTGCCGGTTCTGGCCTCGACCATCGCGGCCTTCGCCACGCTGACGCTGCTGACCAAGAACAGCTTCCTCGACGAGATCAAGAAACACTACGTGATGACCGCCCGCGCCAAGGGGCTGACCGAACGGCGGGTGCTCTACGGCCACGTGTTCCGCAACGCGATGCTGATCGTGATCGCGGGCTTCCCGGCGGTGTTCATCGGCGTGTTCTTCGGCGGGTCGCTGATCATCGAAACGATCTTCAGCCTCGACGGTCTGGGCCGGTTGGGGTTCGAGGCGGCGGTGGCGCGCGATTACCCGGTGATCTTCGGCACGCTGTTCATATTCGGCCTGATCGGGCTGGTGGTCGGCATCCTGTCGGACATGATGTACGTGATCGTCGACCCGCGCATCGATTTCGAGAAGAGGGAAGGCTGATGGCATTGTCCCCGCTCAACCAGCGCCGCTGGAACAATTTCAAGCGCAATCGCCGCGCCTTCTGGTCGCTGATCGTGTTCGCGATCCTGTTCGGCCTGTCGCTCTGCGCCGAATTCATCGCCAATGACAAACCGATCCTGGTGAAATACCGCGGCGATTTCTATGCGCCGATCTTCCGCTTCTATCCCGAAACCGCGTTCGGCGGCGATTTCCAGACCGAGGCGGCCTATCGCGATCCGGAAGTGCAATGCCTGATCCTGTCGGGCGGGTTGGAAGACTGTTTCGACGACCCCGAAGAGATGGCCGAGGCGATTCAGGAAGGCAGGTTCGACGCGGGCACGGACGGGTTCGAACGCGGCTGGGCGCTCTGGCCGCCGATCCCCTACAGTTACCACACCACGGTGGACCGGCCCGGAGCGGCGCCGCTGCCGCCGAATGAAATGAACTGGCTCGGCACCGACGACACCAAGCGCGACGTGGTGGCGCGTGTCATCTATGGTTTCCGGCTGTCGATCCTGTTCACCCTGATCGTCACCTCTCTGGCCAGCGTGGTCGGCATCATCGCGGGCGCGTTGCAGGGCTATTTCGGCGGCTGGCTTGACCTGATTTTCCAGCGGTTGATCGAGATATGGAGCGCCACGCCGTCGCTTTACGTCATCATCATCCTGTTCGCCATTCTGGGGCGCAGTTTCTGGCTGCTGGTGTTCATCACTGTGCTGTTCGGCTGGACCGCCTTGGTGGGCGTGGTGCGGGCCGAATTCCTGCGCGCGCGGAACCTGGAATATGTGCGTGCGGCCAAGGCGCTTGGCGTGTCGAACCGGGTGATCATGTTCCGTCACATGCTGCCCAACGCGATGGTGGCGACGCTGACCATGCTGCCCTTCATCGTCACCGGCACCATCGCAACGCTGGCGAGCCTCGATTTCCTGGGCTTCGGGTTGCCGTCCTCGGCGCCCAGCTTGGGTGAGCTGACCCTGCAGGCGAAACAGAACCTGCAAGCGCCGTGGCTGGCCTTCACCGCCTTCACCGTCTTCGCGGTGATGTTGTCGCTGCTGGTGTTCATCTTCGAGGGCGTGCGCGATGCCTTCGACCCGAGGAAGACGTTTCAATGAGCGCGCCCGTCTGTGCCTCCAAATGGCAATGCACCCTGAACGGGCTGAGCGGAACGGCGGTCGCCGTGTCGGTCGCCGTGCTGGGCTGGATCGGCTTCGGATTGCTGGGCGCCGACCTGTCCGGGCGTAGCCTTGGCAGGCTGCTGTGGCTTTGGGCGGTGCCCTTTGGCCCGATGGCCTTGTCGGTGCTCTATGCCGCGCTGATGCGCTGGCAGGCGCGGCCGCTGAACTGGTTCGGGCTGTCCTTCACCATCGGCGGCGCGGTCTGGGGCGTGATCATGCTGAACGCGATGAGGTCTTTATGAGCATTCTTGAGGTCAAGGACCTGACCGTCAGCTTCCGCCAGGACGGCAAGACCCATATGGCGGTCAAGGGCGTGTCCTTCAGCGTCGACCGGGGCGAAACCGTCGCCCTGGTGGGCGAATCCGGGTCGGGCAAATCGGTCACCGCGCTGTCCACCGTGTCGCTGCTGGGCGACGTGGCGCAGGTCGGCGGGTCGGTCACCTATGATGGGCAGCAGATGATCGGCGCGCCCGACAAGTTGCTGCGCCGGGTGCGGGGCAACGATATCAGCTTCATCTTCCAGGAGCCGATGACGTCGCTGAACCCGCTGCACACGATCGAGCGGCAGCTGACGGAATCCCTGGCGCTGCACCAGTCGGTGGTGGGCGATGCGGCCCGCGCGCGGGTGCTGGAACTGCTCACGAAGGTCGGTATCCGCGACGCCGAAAGCCGCCTTGGCGCCTATCCGCACCAGCTGTCCGGCGGGCAGCGGCAGCGGGTGATGATCGCCATGGCGCTGGCCAACAAGCCCGATATCCTGATCGCCGACGAACCTACCACGGCGCTGGACGTGACGATTCAGGCGCAGATCCTCGAACTGCTGGCCGAGCTGAAGCAGACCGAAAACATGGGGCTTTTGTTCATCACCCACGACCTGGGCATCGTGCGGCGAATCGCCGACAAGGTCTGCGTGATGAAGGATGGCGAGATCGTCGAATCCGGCCCCACCGCCGAGATTTTCGCCAACCCGCAGCACCCCTATACCAGGAAGCTGCTGTCGGCCCGTCCCTCGGGACAGCCGGTGGCGGTGCCGGAGGGCGGCAAGGAACTGGTGCGGACCGACGCCTTGCGCGTCTGGTTCCCGATCCAGCAGGGGTTCTTCAAGAAGGTCGTCGGCCATGTGAAGGCGGTGAACGACGCCACGATCAGCGTGCGCGAGGGCGAAACGCTGGGCATTGTCGGCGAAAGCGGGTCGGGCAAGACCACGCTGGCGCTGGCGATCATGCGGCTGATCGGCTCCGAAGGCGGTATCAGCTTCGACGGGCAGGATGTGCGCGGCTGGTCCACCAAGCAACTTCGCGCGCTGCGCAAGGAAATGCAGATCGTGTTCCAGGACCCGTTCGGCAGCCTGTCGCCGCGGATGACCTGCGAACAGATCATCGCCGAAGGGCTGAGCGTGCACGGCGTCGATCCAGGCCGCGACCGCCGCGACATGGTGGCGGAGGTGATGGAGGAGGTCGGATTGGACCCCGCCACGATGCACCGCTACCCGCATGAATTTTCCGGCGGTCAGCGCCAGCGCATCGCGATTGCCCGGGCGATGATCCTGCGGCCGCGGCTGCTGGTGCTGGACGAACCGACCAGCGCGCTGGACATGACGGTGCAGGTGCAGATCGTCGATCTGTTGCGGCAGCTGCAGGAAAAGCACGGGCTGGCCTATCTGTTCATCAGCCACGACCTGAACGTGGTGCGCGCGATGAGCCACAAGATGATTGTGATGAAACAGGGCGATGTGGTCGAGGCGGGGCCGGCGCAGGCGCTGTTCGACAATCCGCAGACCGATTATGCCCGGACGCTGCTGGCGGCGGCGATGGATTCCAGCCGCTAAAGGGGCGCAGAAACCCCGGCCCGGAACAAGGCCATCAGGTCGCCGGGCCAGCGCCAGTCCGACCGGACGGGCTGGCGCTTTGGAGAGGCTGGTTCTGCCGCAGATGGGGCGCGCGGATGTGGCTGGATAAACTGCCATGCTCAGAGGTAAGCAGCGCCACCCCGCGGACTGGCGCTGGCCCGGCTTCGCTCCCGCTTCAAATCCCTTCCAGCTCCACCACCACCGCCGCGTGATCGCTGGCATGGGGACGGTGATACCCGACGCTGGGCAGGTGCGGGCCCTCGTTGCGGCGGGTTTCCAGCCCCATGCCGCTGCGGATGATCCGGGGTACCGCATCGGGCCAGCGCCGGGCCAGTTCCGGGCTGGCCAGCATCGCGTCGGGATGGCCGTAAAGATGTTCGAACGGATTGTGCCAGGACCAGCGGTCTTCGCGCGGGATACGGTCTAGCAGGTCGATGGCGAAACCGCCGCGCAGCGGGGCGATGGCCGCTTCGTGGTTTTCATTGCGGGCCGGTTCGTTCAGATCGCCGAGGATCATCCAAAGCCCCCGTTCAGGATCGGGAAAGGCGCGTTCGACCAGCGCGCGCAGCGCGCGCGCCTCGGCCCGCCGGATCGCCCGGACCAGTTCTGTATCCGGGTAGGGCGCCTTGAAATGGCAAATGAACAGCGTCAGAGGGCCGATTTCGGCCAGCAGCACATCGCGGCGGAAAATCGGCAACTCGTCGGCCAGCCCGTCGAAATGCATCCCCAGATCGGCCGGGGTCAATTGCGCATGGGATGTCACCCGGGAAGGTTCGATCCGCGACATCACCCCCACGTCCAGCCCGCGCCCGTCATTGCCGGGCAGGCAGGCGCGGAACGGGTAATCCGCCCCGATGGGGGCCAAGTCATGGGCGTTGAAATGATCCAGCGTGGCCTGATCGAAAACCTCCTGCACCGCGACCACGTCTGCATCGGCTTCGCTTATGACCTGCGCGGTCAGGGCGCGGTCGGCCGGGTCCAGCGCCTCGGCCTGCGGGCCGCGATCTTCCGGCACGTCGCCGTCGCGGGCACCATCCAGGTGGTCCCCGCGCAGGCGCATGTTCTGCAGGTTGAAGGTGGCGATCCGCATGGCGCGCATCCTAGCAGCATGGCCGGCGTTTTCTGAGCCAGAAAACGCCGCGAAATCCGATGCGGATTTCGCCCCCCGCCGCTTGGTCAGATCGCCGCGCTGTGCCCGGCCCGCGACAGGTCGTAGGCGTCGAAGGCGCGCGCGATCATCCGGGTCAGCGGACGGGCTTCGGGCGGGATGTAGAGATCCGGACCGTGGCGTTCCAGGATGCCTTCGAACCGGTCCTCGGCCACCCTGAACATCGCGTCCAGCGTGTCGCGGCTGACCTCGAAGCGATCGAGCAATTCATCGGTGTGAACGGTGAAATCGCACATCAGCATTTCGATGATCCGGCCGCGCAGCATGTCTTCGTCGCTGAACTTGTGGCCGCGCGAGGTGGAGAACTGGCCTTCGCGGATCGCCGCGGTATGGCCGCCGGTCGAGGGATTGTTCTGGGCGTAGCCTTGCGGGAAGCGCGAAATCGACGAGGCGCCGACCCCGATCAGCACGTCGGACTGATCGTCGGTATAGCCCTGGAAGTTGCGCCGCAGCTTGCCGGCCTTCTGGGCGACCGCCAGACCGTCATTCCTGGTGGCGAAATGGTCGATGCCGATCTCGACATAATCGTCCCACAGGAACAGCCGACGGGCGGTGTCGAACAGCTCCAGCCGTTCTTCCGGCGTCGGCAGCGCCTCGGACGGGATCATCTGCTGGCGCTTGGCCATCCAGGGCACATGGGCATAGCCGTAAAGCGCCACCCTGTCGGGATTGAGCGACAGCAGTTTCTGAACGCTTTCGGTGATCCGTTCGTTCGACTGATGCGGCAGGCCATAAAGGATGTCGGCGTTCAGGCTGTAGACGCCGTGCGAGCGGATCGCCTCGACCGCGTTGCGGGTGACGTCATAGCCCTGCAGCCGGCCGATGGTGCGCTGAATCTCGTCGTCGAAATCCTGCACCCCGATCGAGGCTCGGTTCATCCCGGCGGCGGCCAGCGCGGCGAGGCGGGCATCGTCGATTTCATTGGGGTCGATTTCGACCGAGAATTCGGCGCCGTCGGCAAAGGGGGCCACATCGGCGATCGCACCGGCCAGATCGGTCATCATGCCGGGCGACAGCAGGGTCGGCGTGCCGCCGCCCCAATGCAGCCGCGACAGTTTGACACCCCTGGGCAGAATCCCCTTCAGCAGGGCCAGTTCGGCCTTCAGCGTCTCCAGGTAGGCGATGATCGGGGCTTCGCTCTGGGTACCCTGCGTGCGGCAGGCGCAGAACCAGCACAGCCGCCGGCAGAACGGCACATGGACGTAAAGAGATATTTCTGAGTCCGGTTCTACCCCCTTGATCCAATTGACAAAGTCATCTTGGGAGACATCGCCGGAAAAGTGGGGTGCCGTGGGGTAACTGGTGTAGCGTGGCACTTTCGCGTCAAACAGTCCCAGTTTTGCAAGTTGCGTTTTTGTTTCCATGGGCCTAGCCTCTAGTAGAAACAGGTTGGGTTAACTTTGACCCAGATCAAGCGCGCGAACGGTCCAGCTATGTTGCAAGATGAGAAAGTTAAAAGCCCTCACGAATGCGAGGAATGCCCAATCCGCCATCGCGCGGTATGCGCACGATGCGAAACCGACGAATTGGAACGACTGGAAGAGATCAAGTACTACCGGAACTTCGAAGCCGGTCAGACGGTGATCTGGTCCGGCGACAAGATGGATTTCGTGGGATCCGTGGTGTCCGGCATCGCCACGCTGACCCAGACGATGGAAGACGGCCGCACCCAGATGGTGGGCCTGCTGCTGCCCAGCGATTTCGTCGGCCGCCCCGGACGCGAAGGATCGGCCTATGACGTGGTGGCGACCACCGATGTGGTGATGTGCTGCTTCCGCAAGAAACCCTTCGAACAGCTGATGGAGCGGACGCCGCATATCGCGCAGCGCCTGCTGGAAATGACGCTGGACGAACTGGATGCGGCGCGCGAATGGATGCTGGTGCTGGGGCGCAAGAACGCGCGCGAAAAGATCGCCAGCCTGCTGTCGATCATCGCCCGGCGCGATGCGACGCTGAACCTGCGCCCGACCGAGGGGGCGCTGGTCTTCGACCTGCCGCTGACCCGCGAAGCGATGGCCGATTACCTGGGCCTGACGCTGGAAACGGTCAGCCGCCAGATTTCCGCGCTCAAGCGCGATGGGGTGATCCATCTGGAAGGCAAGCGTCACGTGACGGTGCCCGATTTCAGCCGTCTGATGGAAGAAGCGGGCGACGACAGCGACGGCGGCATGTTCGCCTGACCGGTTGCACCGATCGGAAAGCACAAAGGCGGGCCGGAGCCCGCCTTTTTATTTGTCCGGTTGCGCGGATCAATGCGCCATGAAGACCGGCAACTGAGCCTTTTCCAGCATGTCGCGGGTGGCGCCGCCCATGATCGCTTCGCGGAAGCGCGAATGGCCATAGGCGCCCATCACCACCAGATCGGTGCCGGTGTCGGTCGCGTGGCGCAGGATCACGTCGGAAATCCGCGGCAGAGTCTTCGACAGCACGTCGATTTCCGCCCGGATGCCGTGGCGGGCCAGGAATTGCGACAGCAACCCGCCGGGATCGGACCGGTTCGGGCCGTGGGTCGGCGGATCGATGACCACGACGCGTACCGCTTCGGCGGCCTGCAGGATCGGCAGAGCGGCGCGCACGGCGGCCATCGCTTCGTTGCTTTCGTTCCAGGCGATGATGATCCGCTGGGGATCGGTGACGACGCTTCCATCGGTCGGCAGCACCAGGGCGGGAACCTTGCCGTCGAACATGGCCGCCTCGACGATCGGTTCCAGTTCGGCACCGCGGTTTTCGCCATAGGGCTGCGGCAGCACCGCCAGGTCGGCAAACCGGGCATGAGCGGCGACATGGCGGCCGATATCGGCCAGCTGCGCCACGCCCATTTCGGTGTTCCAGCGGATGTTGCTGTTGCCCAGCCGCTGCTTCACCTTGTCTTCGACCTCTTTGGCCTCTTCATGGGCGCGGGTGATCGTTTCCTGCAGCACCATCGCGTTCGCGCCGGCGTAGTAATACCCGGTCTGGGTCCGGTCCACACCGAGGCAGAGCACGTCGAGATGGGCATCATGCGCATTGGCAAGCGCAATTCCCTTTTCGAGAACGGGTTCTACGAGGTCTGGATCGGTCAGCACCGAGAATAATGTTTTATATGCCATGATTTCCCTCTCTGGTTCAGGACCGCATGAGGTGCACATTACGAGTCGGATTTCGATACGACTTTGATACGGGTCAATAAAAACCCGCGAGGCGTGACAAAAAGGACCGTTGGGTTTTGATGCAGATCAAGGCATCTAGCCCACCTCGGGCGCAATAAACGCCCAGTCTGGAACCGCCTGCGCGGCATACGAATCGTGCGGGTCAGAGACGAAGGGACGAAAAATGGTTAACTATATCAAGCTGATCGCGCTTGGTCTGGTCACGCTTCTGGCGCTGATCGCGGCCAATTACGGACGCGATCTGGCCTATACGGTGAACGCGCTGGAAGCGGCGCTGTTCGCGTTTGTGGCCTTTATATTTATCCTGCGACGCACGGACGAACCGGCGGGCAGGGATGTTTCCGGGGAATATATGGATGGCGTGGTCCGCTACGGCGTGATCGCCACCGCACTCTGGGGTGTCGTCGGGTTCCTGGTCGGGGTGACGGTCGCCTTCCAGCTGGCCTTCCCGGCGCTCAACTTCGAATGGGCCGAAGGCTTCGTGAATTTCGGCCGGATGCGGCCGCTGCACACCTCGGCAGTGATTTTCGCCTTTGGCGGCAACGCCCTGATCGCGACCTCGTTCTACGTGGTGCAGCGGACCTCGGCGGCGCGCCTCTGGGGCGGCAACCTGGCCTGGTTCGTGTTCTGGGGCTATCAGCTGTTCATCGTCCTGGCCGCGAGCGGCTACCTGCTGGGCGCGACCCAGTCCAAGGAATACGCCGAGCCGGAATGGTATGTCGACTGGTGGCTGACCATCGTCTGGGTCGCCTATCTGGCGGTTTTCCTGGGCACCATCGTCAAGCGGAAAGAGCCGCATATCTACGTGGCGAACTGGTTCTACCTGTCCTTCATCATCACCGTGGCGATGCTGCACGTGGTGAACAACCTGGCGATCCCGGTGTCGATCTTCGGTTCGAAATCGGTTCAGGTCATGTCCGGCGTGCAAGACGCGATGACCCAGTGGTGGTACGGCCACAACGCCGTGGGCTTCTTCCTGACCGCGGGCTTCCTGGGCATGATGTACTACTTCGTGCCGAAACAGGCCGAACGCCCGGTCTATTCCTATAAGCTGTCGATCATCCACTTCTGGGCGCTGATCTTCATCTACATCTGGGCCGGTCCGCACCACCTGCATTACACCGCGCTGCCTGACTGGGCCTCGACGCTCGGCATGGTGTTCTCGATCGCGCTGTGGATGCCCTCCTGGGGCGGCATGATCAACGGCCTGATGACCCTGTCGGGTGCCTGGGACAAGCTGCGCACCGATCCGATCATCCGCATGATGGTGATCTCGGTCGGCTTCTACGGCATGTCGACCTTCGAGGGTCCGATGATGTCGATCCGCGCGGTGAACTCGCTGTCGCACTATACCGACTGGACCATTGGTCACGTTCATTCCGGCGCTCTGGGCTGGAACGGCATGATCACCTTCGGTGCGCTGTACTTCCTGGTGCCCAAGCTGTGGAACCGTGAACGGCTCTATAGCCTGAGCCTGGTCAGCTGGCACTTCTGGCTCGCCACCATCGGCATCATCCTTTACGCCGCGGCGATGTGGGTGACCGGTATCATGGAAGGCCTGATGTGGCGCGAAGTGGACGCGAACGGCTTCCTGGTGAACTCCTTCGCCGATACCGTGGCTGCGAAGTTCCCGATGTATGTGGTGCGTGGTACGGGCGGCCTGCTCTACCTCACCGGTGCGATCATCATGTGCTACAACCTGTACATGACCGTGAAGCGTGCGCCGGCTGTAGAAGCCACGAACCAACTGGTTCCGGCTGAGTAAGGAGGGACGCAAAGATGGCAATTCTCGATAAACACGCAATCCTTGAGAAGAATATCACTCTTCTCGCTATCTTCGCCTTCCTGGTCGTGACCATCGGCGGCATCGTGCAGATCGCCCCGCTGTTCTGGCTGGAAAACACCATCGAGGATGTAGAGGGCATGCGCCCCTACACCCCGCTGGAACTGGCGGGCCGTGACATCTATGTCCGTGAAGGCTGCTATGTCTGTCACAGCCAGATGATCCGCCCGATGCGCGACGAGGTGGAACGCTATGGCCACTATTCGCTGGCAGCGGAATCGCAATACGACCACCCGTTCCAGTGGGGGTCGAAGCGGACCGGGCCCGACCTGGCCCGCGTCGGCGGCCGCTATTCGGACGAATGGCATGTCGACCACCTGCGTAATCCGCAATCGGTGGTGCCGGAATCGGTGATGCCGAAATACGGCTTCCTCGAGAGCAACATGATCGACGGCAAGTATATCGGCGAGGTGATGGCGACGCATAGGTTCGTCGGCGTTCCCTACTCCGATGACATGATCGAAAACGCCCAGCTCGATTTCTCGGCCCAGGCGGATCCGGACAGCGATTACGACGGTCTGCTGGAACGCTATGGCGAGGACAGCGTGCAGGTGCGCAATTTCGACGGTCAGCCGGGGATTTCCGAACTGGACGCTCTGGTCGCCTACCTGCAGATGCTGGGGACCCTGGTCGACTTCTCGACCTTCACCCCGGACGCAAGCCGGTAAGGGTAGGGGGTAAACATGGATACCTATTCCCTGCTCAGACAGTTCGCCGATAGCTGGGTGTTGCTGGCTTTGTGTGCCTTCTTCGTCGGCGTCATCATTTTCGTGATGCGCCCGGGAAGCAGCAAGACCTACCGCGACGTCGCGGACATCCCGTTCCGGCACGAAGACAAACCCGCCCCGCGCGGTGACGCCAAGGAGGCGCGAGGAAATGGCTAAGAAACCAACTCAAAAAGAAGAAATCGGCACGACCGGCCATTCGTGGGACGGGATCGAGGAACTCAACACGCCGCTGCCGCGCTGGTGGCTGTGGACCTTCTATGCCTGTATCGCCGTCGCCTTCGTCTATTCGCTGGCTTATCCGGCATGGCCCGGGATCCACAAGGCGTCGGCCGGGTTCATGGGCTGGTCGACCCGCGGCGACGTTGCCGCGGAAATCGCCGCCCACGAAGCCCAGCTGGGCCCGATCAACGAAAAGCTGGCTTCGGCCGAGCTGACCGAGATCGCGGGCGATCCCGAACTGCAGGGCTATGCCGTGTCCGCCGGGGCCGCCGTGTTCAAGACCTGGTGCGCCCAGTGCCACGGGTCGGGGGCTGCCGGCGCCAAGGGTTATCCCAACCTGCTGGACGACGATTGGCTGTGGGGCGGCGATATCGAAGCCATCCACCAGACCATTTCCTTCGGTGTCCGCAGCGAGGATTCGGAAGATACCCGGTTCTCGCAAATGCCTGCCTTCGGCCGCGATGAACTGCTGGAGCCGGTGCAGATCGACCAGGTGGTGAACTACGTCATGTCGCTGTCGGGTGATCCGATGGATGCCTCGATGGTTGCGGATGGTGCGGTTGTCTTCGAAGAAAACTGCGCTGCCTGCCACGCCGAGGACGGCACCGGCGACATCTATCAGGGTGCGCCGAACCTGACCGACGCGATCTGGCTCTATGGCGGTGACTTCGACACCATCAAGGAAACTGTCACCAATGCCCGTTACGGCGTGATGCCCAACTGGAATGCGCGTCTGAGCGAAGCGCAGATCCGCGCCGTGGCAAGCTATGTCCACCAGCTGGGTGGCGGCGAGTAATATCGCTTAAAAGAATACCCGAGGCGTTTCGCGACGCCCCGGGTAGGCACCGGTCCTTCCGTCCTGTTCGCGCGTTTCCTGGAAGGCCGGTGCCATTTATTTCCCAATCCCGGTAAAAATCAACCCATTGCGCGGCCGGATCACCCGTGCCGCCGCGTCGATTTTTCCGTTTGCGGCGTGTGTTTGATCCGCCGTTCATAGGCGGAAGGATGGGGTTTTCCGGTTCGGATCACCGGTTTGCATCCGGCCGCGAACATGAAAGAATCTGCAAGTATCGTAAGCATCTTTGCCTCCGTCTCTGAAATTTCTGATCTTGAAATTAAGGGCGTTTGGCGCTTCGAGCGACTCTGGTAATTTTCCGCTACCGTAAGTATAGCTTACGCATGAACTTGTCCCGTCTGCCCCCGTTGAACGCCTTGCGCGCCTTTGCCGCTTTCCATCAGGCCGGCAGCATGGCCGCCGCCGGGGCGTTGCTGAATGTCAGCCATGCGGCAATCAGTCAGCAGATCAAATCGCTCGAGTCGCATCTGGGTCTTCCGCTGCTGGACCGCAAACCGCGCAAACCTGTGCTGACCGATGCGGGGCTGCAGCTGGCGCTGACGCTGGAACGCAGCTTCGCCGAGATCGCGCAGATGACCGACGCATTGACCGGGGCCGAGGCCGACCGCCCGCTGCAAATCTCCGCCACCCCCGCCTTCGTTTCCGGCTGGCTGATGCCGCGGCTGGCCGATTTCCGGCAAAAATTCCCAGAGGTCAGCCTGATGGTCGATCCTTCGGCCGAGGTGAAGCCGCTGCGACCGGGCGGCATCGACATCGCGCTGCGCTATGGCGACGGCAATTGGCCGGGGCTGGAGGTCGAGTTGCTGGTCGAATCCCCGATCGTCGTGGTCGCCTCGCCGGAACTGGTGCCGCAGCAGGTGCCGCTGACGCCTGACGAACTGGCGCGTCTGCCCTGGCTGCAGGAGCTGGGCACCCACGAAAGCAGCGACTGGCTGCGCCAGCAGGGGGTGACGGAACGGCCGGCTTCGGGGATGACGACACTGCCCGGCAACCTGATGATGGAAGAAGCCCGCGCCGGGCGTGGCGCGGCGGTTCTGGCCCGCGCCTTCGTCGAACCCGACATCGCGGCGGGGCGGCTGCGGGTGCTGTTTCAGGACGACCGCAAGAAAGGTTATTTCCTGGTCACCCGGCCCGGGGTGCAGCGACCGGCGCTCAGGGCGTTCACGAAATGGTTAAAAGGCCAGGGGCGAAAATAGATGTCTGCACCATAATCATTTTGATACAAGTCAATGCCGCCTGGCCCGAACCCTGTGAAAAGGGCCGATAAAATACCGAAATAGTCGGAGTGATTCCGTGTCCCAGACCGAACCCGAAGCGTCGTCGAGCCTCTACGCCGCCCGTGAACCCATCTTCCCGCGCCGCGTCAAAGGCAAGTTCCGCAGTCTCAAGTGGGTCTTGATGGCGTTTATGCTCGGCATTTATTACCTGACCCCGTGGATCCGCTGGGATCGCGGTCCGCAATTGCCCGATCAGGCGGTGCTGGTGGACCTGGCCAACCGCCGGTTCTTCTTCTTCTGGATCGAAATCTGGCCGCATGAATTCTACTTCATCGCCGGCTTGCTGGTGATGGCGGGCCTCGGCCTGTTCTTGTTTACCTCGGCCCTGGGCCGGGTCTGGTGCGGCTATGCCTGCCCGCAAACGGTCTGGACCGACCTGTTCATCCTGGTTGAACGCTGGATCGAGGGCGACCGCAACGCGCGCCTGCGCCTGCACCGGCAGAAGAAATGGGATTTCCGCAAGGCCCGCCTGCGGATGACCAAATGGGTGTCGTGGTTCCTGATCGCGCTGGCAACCGGCGGCGCCTGGGTGTTCTATTTCACCGATGCGCCGACGCTGCTGGTCGACCTGGTCACTCTGAACGCGCATCCGGTCGCCTATTCGACCATGCTGATCCTGACCGCCACCACCTTCCTGTTCGGCGGCTTCGCGCGTGAACAGATCTGCATCTATGCCTGCCCCTGGCCGCGGATTCAGGCCGCGATGATGGACGAAGACACCATCACCATCGGTTACCGCAGCTGGCGCGGCGAACCGCGCGGCAAGCACCGCAAGGCGGAAGGCGCGGAAAACCTGGGCGATTGCATCGACTGCATGGCCTGCGTCAACGTCTGCCCGATGGGGATCGATATCCGCGACGGTCAGCAGCTGGAATGCATCACCTGCGGTCTGTGCATCGATGCCTGCGACGAAATGATGGACAAGATCGGCAAGCCGCGCGGTCTGATCGATTACATGGCGCTGACCGACGAAGCGTCGGAACGTTCCGGCAACCCGGTCAAGAACGTGTGGAAACACATCCTGCGCCCGCGCACCATCATGTACACCACGCTGTGGTCGCTGGTGGGGGTCGGGCTGGTCGTGGCGCTGTTTATCCGCTCGGATATCGACCTGACCGTTGCACCGGTGCGTAACCCCACCTATGTGACCCTTTCGGACGGGTCGATCCGCAACACCTACGATGTGCGGCTGCGCAACAAGCATGGTGAGGACCGGCCGTTCAATATCTCGCTGACCGGCCATCCGGCGCTGCGGGTGCAAGTGGAAGGCACGCCCTATTCCTCGGTCAATGTCCCGGCCGACAGCACCTATCTGCAGCGGGTCTATGTGATCGCGCCGAAAGGCTCGGAACCGGCGGAAAGCGAACGGGTGGAATTCCGTCTGTGGGTCGAGGATACCGCAAGCGGTGATCGCGCCTACAAGGACACGGTGTTCAACGGAAGGGCCAACTGATGATCAAGGAAATCACCGGCAAACACGTTCTGATCGGTTTCGTCGCGGCCTTCGGTGTGATCATCACGGTCAATGTTGTGATGGCGGTCCAGGCGGTGAAGACCTTCCCGGGGCTCGAGGTGAAGAATTCCTATGTCGCCAGCCAGGAATTCAACAAGCGCAAGGCCGCGCAGGAGGCCCTGGGCTGGACCATCCGGGCCGAAGAGGTGGATGGCCGGATCGTTCTGAAGATCACCGACCGGCAGGGCCAGCCGGTGCGCGCGGCGAAGCTGGAGGCGACCGTTGGCCGCCCGACCGAGATCGCCGAGGACCAGGCGCCCGAATTCACCTTCGACGGCGTGTCCTATGTCGCGCCGCTGGAACTGACGGGCGGCAAGTGGAACGTGCGCCTGCAGGCCGTCGCCGAGGACGGCACCGAATTCATCCAGCGGCTGAACCTGCATGTGATCCGGTGATGCGATGACTACCGCCCTCCGCCGCCCACCCGCTTCGGCCTGTCCGGCCTGCCTCGCCGCCCCGGCGGCCGAGGCCCTGGCCGAACAAGAAGAGCTGAAAGAGGCGAAGATCGCGCTGTCGGTGCCATCGGTGCATTGTGGCGCCTGTATCTCGGCGGTGGAAAGCGCGCTGGCGGAACATCCGGGCGTGCATTCGGCGCGGGTGAACCTGACCCTGAGGCGCGCCAGCGTGGAGGCCGATCACGACGTGATGCCGCAGGAGCTGATCGGCGTTCTGAACCGGATCGGTTACGAGGCGCATGAGCTGGACGCCGGCACCCTGTCGGCCACCGCGACCGACAAGGCCGGGCGCGAATTGCTGATGCGGCTGGCGGTGGCGGGGTTCGCGTCGATGAACGTGATGCTGCTGTCGGTGGCGGTCTGGTCCGGCGCGGTGGATGCCACCCGCGACCTGTTCCACTGGATTTCGGCGGCCATCGCTTTGCCGACCATCGTGTTTTCCGGCCAGCCGTTTTTCCGCAACGCCTGGAGCGCGCTGAAGAACAAGCGGCTGAACATGGATGTGCCGATCGTGCTGGCGATCGCGCTGGCGGTGGTGACCTCGCTTTGGGAAACCTCGCTGTCGGGCGAACACGCCTATTTCGACGCGGCGCTGACGCTGACCTTCTTCCTGCTGGCCGGGCGGTATCTGGATCACCGCACCCGCGCCATTGCCCGCTCGGCGGCCGAGGAATTGGCGGCGCTGGAAGTGCCGCGCGCCTTCCTGCTGCGCGACGGCGAGGAAAAGCAGGTGCCGGTGTCGGAACTGGCCGTGGGCGATCTGATCATGGTGCGCCCGGGCGGGCGGATGCCGGTGGACGGCGAAATCGTCGAGGGCACTTCGGAAATCGACCGCTCGCTGCTGACTGGGGAAACCGTGCCGGTTTTCGCCGAAGCCGGGCAGAAGGTTTCGGCGGGCGAGGTCAACCTGACCGGGCCGCTGACCATCCGCGCCTCTGCCGTGGGCAAGGATACCTCGCTGCATCGGATGGCCGACCTGGTCGCCATCGCGGAATCGGGCCGGTCACGCTATACCTCGCTGGCTGACAAGGCGGCCAAGCTTTATGCGCCGGGGGTGCATATCCTGTCGGCGCTCAGCTTCGTCGGCTGGTACCTGTACAGCTGGGACATGCGTACCGCGCTGAACATCGCCGCCGCCGTTCTGATCATCACCTGCCCCTGTGCGCTTGGCCTGGCCGTGCCGGCTGTGACCACCGCCGCGTCGGGGCGGCTGTTCCGCCGCGGCATGCTGATCAAGCATTCCACAGCGCTGGAACGACTGGCGCAGGTCGACATGGTGGTGTTCGACAAGACCGGCACCCTGACCGCCGGTACACCGGAACTGACCAATATGGGCGATCACGCGACCCGCGATCTGGAAATCGCGCTGGCGCTGGCGCAGGGCAGCGCGCACCCGCTGTCGGTGTCGCTGACCAACGCGGTGCAGGCGGCCGGGGTGAAACCCGCGCGGATCGAGGGGCTGACCGAAGTTCCGGGTTACGGCACCGAAGGCACCTGGCAGGGTCGCCGCGTGCGGCTGGGCCGGGGTGCCTGGGTCGGCGCACCGGCGCGGGCGCAGACCACCGCCTGGCTGTCGGTCGAGGGCGAAGAGCCGCAGCCGTTCAGCTTTGCCGACCGTTTGCGTGACGGCGCCGAAGAGGCGGTCAAGGCGCTTCTGGACAGTGGCAAGGACGTGATCCTGATGTCCGGCGACGCCACCGGCGCGGTGGAAGAACTGGCCGACCGTCTGGGCATCCGTCAATGGGTGGCCGAAGCGCTGCCCGCCGACAAGGCCGCGCGCGTCGCCGCGCTGCGCGAGCAGGGCAAATCGGTGCTGATGGTCGGCGACGGGTTGAACGACACCGCCGCACTGACCGAGGCGCATGTATCGATTTCGCCCGCCTCGGCGCTCGACGCGGCGCGGGTGGCGTCGGACATCGTGCTGCTGGGTGGCGATCTGAGCCCGATTGCCGATGCCGTGACGACCGCCCGCTCGGCGACCCGCCGGATCCGCGAAAACTTCCGTATCGCGACGATCTACAATGTGATCGCCGTGCCGATCGCGGTGATCGGGCTGGCCACGCCGCTGGTCGCGGCCTTGGCCATGTCGGCCAGTTCGATTACAGTGTCGCTGAACGCGCTGCGCCTGAGGTAATGAAATGTCCGTCCTGACCTACCTGATCCCGATCTCGCTGATCCTAGGCGGCGCGGGGCTGTTGTTTTTCGTCTACACCGTGAAGAGCGATCAGTACGACGACCCCGAAGGCAACGCGCGGCGTATCCTGAACGGCGATTACGACGATCATCCCAAGCCCTGAGCGGCCAGGGACATATCCGGAAAAGCAAAACCCCGCGGCCTGTGCCTGCGGGGTTTTTCGTGTTTGCCGATACTCAGAAAGGGCCTGCCTCAGCCCGGCCCGATCATGAAACAGGTCACCTGCCGCGCCTGCAGCCGGCGGCAGGCCAGGTCGGCGCTGTCGCGGGAGAGGCCGAGGAAATTGGCGTCATAGCCGTTCTTGCGGTTCACCACCTTGCGCAGGCTGCCGTCCAGGGTGCTCATTTCCGTCAGCGCGATCTTCAGCAGCTGCCGTTCGGCGGCATAGCGCGACGGGAAGCGGCCGATATTGATGCCCCAGTGACGCCCGCCCGATGTGCTGACCCGGGTCACGACCTCGGGTTCGTTGCTGGCGGAGTCGCGGGCCAGGGTATCCTCGACCGCCGCGTCGTTCCCGGCGCTGGCCAGCACCACGTCTTCGGGCCGCATCTTGGGGGTGACGGCGGGAGTGTCTTCGGGGGTGTCTTCGCTGGCCTTGGCGGCGGTTTTCACTTCGGCCAGGGCGCTGTTGATGTCGTCCTTCAGCGCCAGCAGGACCGGCGGGTTGGACGTGTCGCCGGGCCGCACACGCGGGCGCAGGCTTTTGCTGACCGCCGTCGCCAGGCGGATGGTTTTTCCGGCCGCGTCGGACCCCGGCGTATTGCCGGCATAGGCGGGGCGCTGCGGTTTGCGCACCGCGACCCGGCTGGGTGCGCGCTGGAACCCGAGATCCAGCAATTCGGCCACCTTGGCGTTGCGGGTCGCGGAAGACCGGCCGCCGAACACCGTGGCGATGATCCGTTCGTCGCCGCGCTGCGCCGAGGCGACCAGGTTGAACCCCGCGGCGCGGGTATAGCCGGTCTTGATCCCGTCGGCGCCGCGGTAGCTGCTGAGCAAACGGTTATGCGACGACACGGTGCGAACGCCGGCATCGGCCTGCTGGCGCGAAAACAGGTTGTAATATTCCGGGTAGTCGTAAAACAGATGCCGCCCCAGCGTGGTCATGTCCCGCGCGGTCGACAGATGGCCCGACTCGGTCAGGCCATGGGCGTTCTTGAAGGTGGTCCGGGTCATGCCAAGTTCCTTGGCGGTGCGGGTCATCCGGCGGGCGAAGGCCGCTTCGGAGCCGGAGATCGCTTCGCCGATGGCGGTGGCGGCGTCATTGGCCGATTTGATCGCCGCGGCGCGGATCAGGTGGCGCAGCTTGATCCGCTGCCCGGCCACCAGCCCCAGTTTCGACGGCGGTTCGGCGGCGGCCTTTTTCGAAATGCGCACCATGGTGTCGAGGTCGATTTCGCCATGTTCGACCGCCTCGAAGGCGATATAGAGCGTCATCATCTTGGTCAGCGAGGCAGGGTGCAGGCGCTGGTCGGCGTTGCGCGAATGCAGGACTTCGCCCGAGCGCGCATCGATCACCATCGCCGCATAGGGCGCGGCGCGCGCGCTGAGCGGCACGATGGCCAGAATCCAAATGAGAGCGAATACCAGCAGGCCCAAGCGGGCCGGCTTCCACTGCCGATCCTTCACGATCACTGCCTTTACTGCCTCTGCGCCGCCGGTTTTCCGGTCTGACGTCGTTTGTTTGGATTCAGGCTAACACATGAGTTTTCACGAATAAAGCTATCATTTAGTTGGGTTTTGACCGTTTTTTGACGGTTCCGGATTGCCGCCCAACAAAGAGGCAAATCTTGGGGATCGGCGGCGAAGACCCCCAACACATGCCATCGCGGCGGCAAGATTTTTTACAACCTGCGCGGTATTGACCCGGTTCGGGCGGGTCAGGCGGGCACCGGGGTCAGGTGCTTGTACATATAGGTGGTGGAATCGAAGCGCTGGCCGGTCACGTCCAGGCAATAGCCGGGGATGACCCCGGCGGTTTCGAAGCCGAGCGAGGCATAAAGCGGCTCGGCGCTGTCGCCGCTGCGGGTGTCGAGGGTCAGCAGCGATTTTCCGGCATCGACTGCCGCCTGTTCCGCCGCCCGCATCAGCCGCTTCGCGATGCCCTTGCGGCGGTGATCGGGATGCACCAGCAGCTTGGAAATCTCGGCCCGGTGCGGCTGGTTGGCGGGGCTGGCGGTGACCAGGCTGACGGTGCCGACTACCACGCCATCATCCTGCGCGACCAGCAGCAGGCGATGGCCTTGGCGGACCTGATCGAGGATATCGCTGCGCCAGAACTCCAATGCCTCGCCCAGCGGATGGGGCAGGATGAACCCGACGCTGGCGCCGTCATGGACGCAGCCGTGCAGGATGCGGGCAAGGGCATCGGCGCCGTTTTGCAGATCGGGCGCGGTCCAGCGTTGAATGTCGATCATCGGTGCCTCACAACAGGAACAGGGTGTATTCGGCGGCGCTGTCGCCGGTTTGAAATTCGGTGGAGCCATCAAGCCGGTAGCGCAGGCAATCGCCGGGCTGCAGGCGATGCGAGCGGCCTTCGACGGTGACGGTCAGGGCGCCGGTTTGCAGCAACAGGTGATGTTCCAGCCCCGGGCGCGGTGGCCGGTCGTAGCTGATCCGTTGGTGGGCGGGCAGGTGGCATAGCAGGACCTCGCCGCTCAGCCCCGTGGCGGCATCCGACACGACTTCGCGCCGGAACCCGGTTTCGGGGTCGGTCCAGACGCGCCGGTCGCGGGCCGGGACCACGGGGCGGAAATCATCCTCCACCAGCGCCAGCAGGCGCGACATGGTGATCCCGTAGGCCGCGCAGAGCTTGCCCAGCGTGTCCGCCGTCGGGCTGACCTGCGCCTTTTCGATCCGGGCCAGGCTGGCGCGGCTGACGCCGGTCGCCTCGGCCAGCTGATCGAGGCTCCAGCCCCGGGCGCGGCGCAGCTCGGCGAGATGATGGGCAAGGCGGTCGGTCTGGGTCATTATCTCACATGTGAACGATTCTCTCGTAAATGAGAATTCACGACCCTGCGCCCGCTGTAAACCCCCTCAGCCCTCTTCGATCCGTTTCACCAGATCGGGCAGGGCGCCCAGATCGTCGATCGTCTGGTACCTTTCCGACTGGTCCGGCGCTTCGGCCTTTTCGATTTCCCAGACCAACCCATGCGGCACGTACACGCCCCAGCCGCCCGCTTCGACCATCGGCACCACGTCGGATTTCATCGAATTGCCCGCCATCAGCCCGGTTTCGGGGCCGTCGCCCAGCCGGGTGAAGATCTCAGCATAAACTGCGGGCGTCTTGTCCGACACGATTTCCACCCCGTCGAACAATTCACCCAGGCCCGATTGTGCCAGCTTGCGTTCCTGGTCGATCAGATCGCCCTTGGTGATCAGGATCACCCGGTGGGTGCCGGTCAGCGCCTCGACCGCTTCGCGCGCATGGGGCAGCAGTTCGACCGGGTGCTGCAGCATGTCCTGCCCGGCGTCGATCAGTGCCCGGATGACGGGGCCGGGCACCCGGTCTTCGGTCACGTCCAGCGCGGTTTCGATCATCGACAACACGAAGCCTTTGATGCCGAAACCATAGTGGCCGATATTGCGCTTTTCTGCCGCCAGAAGCCGGTCCATCAGGTGATCGGGATCGGTGTATTCGTCCAGAAGATCGGCGAATCGCTCCTGCGTGATGCGGAAGAACCGTTCGTTGTGCCAAAGCGTATCGTCCGCATCGAAGCCAATTGTGGTGAGTTTTCCGGCCAAGTTTTCCTTCTGCCCGCGGCAGACCTCTTTCCTAATCTAACACACAGGTTATATAGACCGTTCTAACCCACAACCGTGAAAACCGAAGAAGCGTGCTCATGATCGAACGGCCCGTCACAATGTCCGGTAAGAATGAAGACGATTCCGATGCGTCCATCGCGCTGGAGACCCGGCCGAAAACCAAGCGCCCGCCGCTCTACAAGGTGATGCTGCTGAACGATGATTACACGCCGATGGAATTCGTCGTTCTGGTGCTGGAACGGTTCTTCGGGATGAATCACGGGCAGGCGTTCGAAATCATGCTGACGGTGCACAAGAAGGGGCTGGCGGTGGTCGGCGTCTTCAGCCACGAAATCGCGGAAACCAAGGTGACCCAGGTGATGGATTTCGCCCGCCGTCACCAGCACCCGCTGCAATGCACGATGGAAAAGGAATGATCCTTTTCCGTCCTTGCGAGGTCGACAAATGAGCCATCCACGCCTTGTTCTGGCCCTTGAGGCCGGTCTTGACCTGTCCGAGGGCAGGATCGGCGTTTTCGCGCCGCGTTCCGATACCGATCTTTCCGACCTGCCGCGCGAGCGGTGCCAGGTCGTCACCGGGTTCAAGCCCGATTACGACCGGTTCGCCGGGCAGGGGTTCGACTGCGTCACCAAGGCCGAAGGCCCCTTTGCGGCCAGCGTGGTGTTCCTGCCGCGCGCCAAGCAACTGGCCCGCGCGCTGATCGCCGAGGCGGCAAAGCTGACCGGCGGCCCGGTTCTGGTCGACGGGCAGAAGACCGACGGCATCGACAGTGTGCTGAAGGACCTGCGCAAGCGGGCCGAGGTGCAATCGGTGATTTCCAAGGCGCATGGCAAGCTGTTCTGGTTCGCCGCCGGTCCCGGTCTGGAAGACTGGGCCGCGCCGGGCATGTCCGAGATCGAAGGCGGTTTCGTCACCGCGCCGGGGGTGTTTTCCGCCGACGGGATCGACCCGGCCTCGAAACTGCTGGCCGCGGCGCTGCCCGACAAGCTGCCCGCCCACATGGCCGATCTGGGCGCGGGCTGGGGATACCTGTCGCGCGCGGTGCTGGATCGTACGGGCGTGAAAACGCTCGCCGTGGTCGAAGCCGATCACGCCGCGCTGGATTGCGCGCGCCGCAATGTGGACGACGAGCGGGTGCAATTCCACTGGGCCGACGCCACCACCTGGCGGTCCGAACGCAAGCTCGACGGGGTGGTTATGAACCCGCCCTTCCATACCGGGCGCGCCGCCGAACCCGATCTGGGCCGGGCCTTCATTGCCGCAGCCGCGCGCAATCTTGCCGCGCATGGCGAGCTGTGGATGGTGGCGAACCGCCACCTACCCTATGAAACAACCCTTGCCGAGCTGTTCGTCGATGTGAAAGAAATGGACGGGGACAATCGTTTCAAGCTGCTGCATGCCCGGCGGCCGTCCCGTAAGTCACGATAGACCCGGCACCCTTAGCCATCAGATTTCAGGAGCTTCGCGCATGAGCTTTGCCATTTCGGGAAAGACAGCCATTGTGACAGGTGGCGCCAACGGCATCGGTCTGGCGATCGGCCGCCATTTCATCGGCAAGGGCGCCAACGTCATGTTCGCCGACATGGACGAGGAAAACCTGGTCCGGGAACTGGGCCCGAACGAGGAAGGCAACGCGCATCGCTATTTCGCCGGGGACCTGCGCGAAAAGCTGACCCTGGCGAACCTGCTGTCGGCGACGCTGGACGCGTTCGACAGCGTCGATATCCTAGTCAACGCCTCGCGCCAGATCATCGCTGCCGATCCGCTGAACGCCGATGATGACGCGGTGGAAACCATGCTGCAGCAGAACCTGCTGACATCCTTGCGGCTGTCGCAGATGGTCGCCAAGCGGATGATCAAGCAGGCCAATGGCAACGGCGAAGGCACCGCCGGCACCATCGTCAACCTGTCCTGCATCGCGGCGCGCCGCACCTCGCCCGACCTGCTGGCCTATTCGGTGTCCACCGCGGCTTTGGATCAGATGACCCGGTCGCTGGCCGTGGCGCTGGCGCCGCACCGGATTCGGGTCAACGGGCTGGCCTTCGGGTCGGTGATGTCCAACAGCCTGAAGGATACGCTGCGCGATCACACCGATTACCGGGGCGAGATCGAAAAACACACGCCGCTGGGCCGGATCGCTGCGCCGACCGAACTGGCCCATGCGGCGCAATACCTGTCCTCGGAAGCCTCGGGCTTCATGACCGGGCAGATCCTGACGCTGGACGGCGGCCGCACCCTGATCGACCCGGTCTCGGCCTCGGCGCATTGATCCCTGCGCCATCGTGACGGTGGCCCCCGGCTGTGCGGGCTGCTAAACCACCTCGGAAGAGAGGGAGAGGGTCCCATGACCGAAGAATTCGCAGAACAAAAACAGCGCGCGAGCGCCTGGTTCCGGCAATTGCGCGACGATATCGTCGCCGCTTTCGAAGCGCTGGAGGACAGCCAGACCGAAGGCCCCTTCGCCGACCAACCGGCGGGCCGGTTCGAAGTGACCGAAACCAAGCGGGAATCGGCGGACGGATCGGATGCGGGCGGCGGGCTGATGAGCGTGATGCGCGGCGGCCGGGTGTTCGAAAAGGTCGGCGTCAACGTGTCCACGGTTTACGGCGAACTGGGCGAAAGGGCGCAGGCGGCGATGGCCGCGCGCAAGGGCATCCCGGGGATGAAGGACGATCCGCGATTCTGGGCGTCGGGCATTTCGCTGGTCGCGCATATGCAGAACCCGCACACGCCCGCCGTTCACATGAACACCCGGATGTTCTGGACCCCGCATGCCTGGTGGTTCGGCGGCGGGTCCGACCTGAACCCCTGCATCGAATATGATGAGGATACGGCGCATTTTCACG
The DNA here is from genome assembly GCF_009857745.1 of Thalassovita mangrovi. Taxonomy (GTDB): domain Bacteria; phylum Pseudomonadota; class Alphaproteobacteria; order Rhodobacterales; family Rhodobacteraceae; genus Thalassobius; species Thalassobius mangrovi. The sequence goes on along the minus strand of NZ_WWEN01000005.1, from coordinate 50,699 downwards.
CCGTTCAGAAGGAGCATTGCGACCGCCACGACCCGTCCTATTACCCGCGCTTCAAGGCCTGGGCGGACGAGTATTTCTACATCCCGCACCGCAAGCGGACGCGCGGGGTCGGCGGCATCTTCCTCGACGATCACAATACCGGCGACTGGGAAGCGGATTTCGCCTTCATCCAGGATGTCGGGCGCGCCTTCCTGCCGGCCTTCGTGCCGATCACCGAAAAGCGCCGCAACACGCCCTGGACCGAGGCCGACAAGGACACCCAGCTGATCCATCGCGGTCTCTATGCCGAATATAACCTGGTCTATGACCGGGGCACCAAGTTCGGACTGGAAACCGGCCATGACGCCAACGCGGTGCTGATGAGCCTGCCGCCAATGGCCAAGTGGGTCTAAGCGAAAGCTGAAACAGAAACGCCGCCCCAAAGGGCGGCGTTTTTCGTTGATCTCGCTCGGTCAGGGCAAGGCCCGGATCAGGCCGCCAGGCCCTTCGATCCCATGTCGAGGAATTTCTTGCGCCGGTCGCTGACCAGCTTCTTGGCGGATTTGCCGGACAGTTCGCCCAGCATCTTGCCAATCGCATCGCCCACCGCCTGCATCGCCGCTTCGCGGTCGCGATGCGCGCCGCCCAGCGGTTCGTCGATGACGCGGTCGGCAACGCCCAGTTTCTTCAGGTCCTGCGCGGTCAGGCGCAGCGCCTCGGCCGCTTCGCGCATCTTGCCCGAATCCTTCCACAGGATCGAGGCGCAGCCTTCGGGGCTGATCACCGAATAGACAGAATGTTCCAGCATCGCCAGCCGGTCGGCGGTGGCGAAGGCGACAGCGCCGCCCGATCCGCCTTCGCCGATGATCACCGAAATCACCGGCACGCCGATCTGCAGGCATTTTTCGGTCGAGCGCGCGATCGCCTCGGACTGGCCGCGTTCCTCGGCGCCCTTGCCGGGATAGGCGCCGGACGTATCCACCAGCGTGATCACCGGCAGGCCGAATTTTTCCGCCATTTCCATCAGGCGCACGGCCTTGCGATACCCTTCGGGCCGGGCCATGCCGAAATTGCGTTCGATCCGGCTTTTGGTGTCGTGGCCCTTTTCCTGGCCCAGCACGATCACCGGCTGGTCGTTGAACCGCGCCAGACCGCCCATCACCGCGTGATCGTCGGCGAAGTTCCGGTCGCCCGCCAGCGGGGTGTATTCGGTGAACAGCGCCTCGATGTAATCCTTGCAATGGGGCCGGTCGGCATGGCGCGCCACCTGGCATTTCCGCCAGGGCGTCAGGTTCTTGTAGAGATCCTTCAGCAGGTCGGCCGCTTTCCTGTCCAGCGCCGCGGCTTCGGCTTCGATATCCATTTCCTCGTTCTGCCGCGCCATGGCGCGCAGTTCCTCGGCCTTGCCTTCGATTTCGGCAAGCGGGCGTTCAAAGTCGAGGTAGTTGGTCATCGGGTGTCACTCTCCAGCCTTTACTGGCTGGTTATATGGCTGCGACTGGGCCCGGATGCAACTGGCAATGCTTATTGATCGGGCGCAAGGCGGCGGGCGGCCGGGCCGGGTTTAATTGGGTTGATTGGTCTGGCGCGGCGGAGGGATGCGATGGACAAGCTCGATTTCAAGAAGACCGACAAGGCGTTTTACAGCGGTAAGCAGGGGCGTTGGGACCGGATGGTGGTGCCGCCGATGCTGTTTCTGGCCATTGAAGGGCAGGGCGATCCGGGCGGGGCAGAATATGCCGCCGCCGTCGCGGCGCTCTATCCGCTGGCCTATGCGGTCAAGTTTGCCTGCAAGGCGGCGGGGCAGGATTTCACCGTGCCGCCGCTGGAGGCGCTGTGGTGGGCCGACGACATGGAGGCTTTCGTCAAGGGCGACCGGGCGAACTGGCGCTGGAAGGCGATATTGCGGATGCCCGAAGGCGTGAGCGAAGACATGCTGGACGCGGCGCGCCTGAAGGTGTTGGCGAAGTTGGCCAAGGCCAGGGACAGCGCGACGGACGCGGATCATGTCGAAGGGGTCGGGCTGTGGCGCTACGAGGAGGGCGACTGCCTGCAGACGTTGCATGTCGGGTCTTATGCAGACGAGGCACCGGTTCTGGCCGCGCTGCATCACGAGGTGATGCCGGGGATGGGGCTGACCTTCGGCGGGCATCACCACGAAATCTACCTGTCCGATCCGCGCCGGGTGGCGCCGGAGAAGCTGAAGACGATCCTGCGACAGCCGGTCAGGCCGGCGTGATCCGCGCCAGCGCCGCCCGCAAGGCCAGCTCGGGCGAGGCGAGGACCGGGGTGTTCAGGTCGGTCAACCGCTCCGCTGCCGTTGCCATCGAGGCCTGCGCCAGCACCACCGCGCCGAGGTCGTCGCGGTCTGCGGTGGCTTCGCGAACAGTGGTGGCGATAGCGACGGCGAAGTCCTCTGTCCTGCCCGCCTCGAAAAGCGGCCAGTACTGGCCGAGGAACAGCAGCTCTATTCCACTGTCATTCCCGGCCCGGTCCATTTCGCGCCGCAGCAGCGACAGGCTGGGCGCTTCGGTCGATTGCAGGCAATAGACCATCAGCACCCGGCCACCGCTTTGCGCGGCTTCCCGCATCATCGGCTGATCGATCCTCAAGGCGCCCGCAGTTTCCGCCACCGGGCCCAGCGTGGTGCAGCTGCACAGAACCGGGCCGTCCGCCGCAGCGATCGCTTCGGTGATTTCCCGCGCCAGATCGTCGTCGATCCCACCCTGCGCCCGGGCCAGCCAGTCTTCTCGCACGACATGGTGAAGCGCCGTGCCCGGCGCGATGCTTTCGCGCAGGCGGTCGAAGGTGGCGCGGTGCGCCTCGGCGGTATGGATCAGGGTCAGGGTCACAACACGCCAGGGTAAAGCACCGGGATCAGCGAGGCCACCAGCAACAGCGCCATGAAGATGTTGAAGCTGCGCAGCCGGAGCGGCGAGGACAGCACCCGCTGCATCTGCTGGCCCAGTACAGTCCAGGTGCTGACCGAGGGCAGGTTGATCAGCCCGAACACCCCCGCCACGAAGCCGATCGCCCAGATCGACCGGTCCGGCGCGTAAAGCGTGATCGCGGTCAGCGCCATCTGCCATGCCTTGGGATTGACCCATTGGAACGCCGCCGCCTGCAGGAAATTCATCGGGCGGGCATTGCTGCCAGCCTTGGGCATGCCGGCATTGGCGATTTTCCATGCCAGCCACAGCAGGTATCCGACACCGGCAAATTTTAGGATCGTGTGGCTGAGCGGGAAAGCGTCGAACAGGCCGATCAGCCCGATCCCGACCAGCACGATCATCAGGGTAAAGCCGATACCGATCCCCAGCATATGCGGGATCGAGCGGCGAAAGCCGAAATTGGCGCCCGAGGCCAGCAACATCATGTTGTTGGGCCCCGGCGTGATCGAGGAAGCGAAGGCGAAGGCGGCAAGGCCGGTGAGCAATTCGTAGGTCATGGGGCAAAATTATTCGGATCGACCCGCATTGAAATTGCGTTTTGATGCGCGTGGTGTTTAGTTTCGCAATTAATGACGAATATGGACGATATAAACCAAAAGATATTGCGCGTCCTGTCCGAGGATGGGCGGATCAGCAATCTCGACCTGGCCGAACGGGTCGGGCTGTCGCCTTCGGCCTGTCTGCGCCGGGTGCAAGAGCTGGAACGCAGCGGCGTGATCAAGGGCTATCGCGCGGTGATCGACCCGGCGGCGCGGGGCGGCGGGTTCACCGCCTATATCGCGGTGGGGCTGAGCCAGCATACCAAGGACAGCCAGGAAGCTTTTGAGCGTTCGGTATCGCGGTCACCGGAAGTGCGCGAATGCCACAACATCACCGGTTCCATCGAATACCTGCTGCGCATCGAGGTGCGCGACCTGGCCGATTTCAAACGCTTTCATACCGATGTTCTGGGCACCCTGCCGCAGGTGAATTCGATCACCACCTACGTGGTGATGGAATCGCCCAAGGACGAACGCGCCTGAACGGATTTGCTGCCGAATCGCCCCGATCCCGCTCCGTCCGTGATTCAGATCATGGCCGCGTGTGCCGTGCTGCGCGATCTCTCGGGCGGCGGGGTGAGCCCGCGATGGGAGATTTCGGATGCAAGATGTTGAAAAGCTATTGAAGGGAACGGTCGAGGAGCTCGACAGGCTGCTGAACGCGCGCAACGTGCTGGGCGAACCGATCGACCGCGAAGGCGCGACGGTGATTCCGATTGTCAGCTACGGTTTCGGCTTCGGCGCCGCGGGCGGCGAGGATGCCAAATCGGGCGGCGGCGCCGGCACCGGCGCGGGCGGCGGCATCAAGCCGGTGGGCGCGATCGTCTTTGATGGCGAAGGCGCGCGGGTCGAGGCGATCAAGGGTACGGTGTCCAACGTGGCCGAAATCCTGATCGACGCCGCATCGAAGGTGGCGGGATCGAAACTGTCCGGGCAGGGCAAGGCCGGCACCGAGACGTGATCGGGGCCATGTGGCTGGCCGTCCAGATTCTGCTTTTCCTATTGCTGGCCTTGCTGCTGGCGATACTGGCGCTGGCCGCGTTGCCGGTACGTTTCGCCATGACCGGCGAGATTGGCGCGGCGGCGCGGTTGCGCTTGACCATCGGACTGTTGGGCGGGGCGATCCCCGCGCTGACGATCTATGACAGCGCGAAGCCGGGAAAACCGCGCGAGAAGAAGCCCCGGAAGGAACCGAAGCGCCGGAAGGCGTGGCGCGGAAAGGGATCGGCGCGCATGGCGGGCGAGGTTCCGGCGCTGCTGCGCGGTCTGCTGCGGCAGATCGAGTTGGAGGAATTCCGGCTCAACGGCCGCTTCGGGACCGGCGATCCCGCCGATACCGGGGCAGTTTTCGGGATGGTGTCGCCACTCCTCTATGGCCTGCCGACGCGGCGGGTGAGTATCGCGCTGAAGCCCGATTTCAATGAGGCCTGTCTGGACGGCCGGTTGCGGGCGGCGTTGCGGATCACGCCGATCGCGCTGCTGCCGCCGATTCTGCGCTTTGCCTGGCGGGCGTTCGGGCCGGTGCGATGATCGCATACGATATCGAATTTGTCCGGCTGCCGCAGGGCCGCGTGGCGGCGATCAGCGCCCGGTGGGTGCGGGGTGCCGCGCTGGGGGCTGGGGTGTTCTTTTCCGGGGAGAAGGCGCCGGTGGCGTTCCTGCTGCAGGGGCCTGACGGGGTGTCGTGCTGGAATGCGGATGGTGGGCGGATCAGCGAAGAGGCGGTGGAGCGCCTGTACCCGGGGGCGCTGGCGGAATTTCGGGACGGGCTGGGAGAGGGCTGATCCGAAGTGTGAGGCTGTGCCACGCTTGATGCGCTTCGCTTAGCGGCGAAGCAGGGGGGGGCGCTGCCCCCGTCACGCTTTGCGCGCTCGTCACTGAAATTGATTCACAGGATCAATTTCCAGGCGTTCCTCGCCCCCCCGGGATATTTGTGAAAAGAAGAAGCGGGAAGCGGCGCCCGGGTATGGGGCGACGCTTCTTGTTCATGGATCAGCTGTTGGCGATCAGGTCGGCCTGGGCGACGATGACCTCGGCCTGCTTGATGCTGGCGATATCGACCAGCCGGCCCTTGTAGACGGTGGCGCCTTCGCCCTTGGCCTTGGCCTCTTCCATCGCGGCGAGGATTTCGCGCGCCTCGTTGACGGCTTCCTCGGACGGAGTGAAGACCTCGTTGGCGAGCGCGATCTGTTTCGGGTGGATCGCCCATTTGCCGACCATGCCCAGCGTCGCGGAGCGTTTCGCCTGGGCGATGAAGCCCTCGTCGTCGGAGAAATCGCCGAACGGGCCGTCGACCGGCAGGATGCCATGGGTGCGGCAGGCGGCGACGATGGCGGTCTGTGCCCAGTGCCACGGGTCGGACCAGTGTTTCGCGCCCTCGTGCAGCATGTAGTAGTTTTCCTGGGTGCCGCCGATGCCGGTGGTCTGCATCCCCATCGAGGCGGCGAAATCGGCCGCGCCGAGGCTCATCGCCTGCAGGCGGGGGGACGCGGCGGCGATGGCTTCGACATGGGCGATGCCGGCGGCGGATTCGATGATCACCTCGAAGCTGATCGGCTTGGTCCGGCCCTTGGCGCGTTCGATCGCGGTAGCCAGCGCGTCGACCGCATAGACGTCTTCGGCGCAGCCTACTTTCGGGATCATGATCTGGTCGAGCCGGTCGCCGCATTGTTCCAGCAGGTCGACCACGTCGCGGTACCAATAGGGCGTGTCGAGCCCGTTGATCCGGACGCTGAGGTATTTATTGCCCCAATCGACGGTATTGATCGCCTCGATCGCGTTGGCGCGGGCCATGTCCTTGTCGCTGGGCGCCACCGAATCTTCCAGGTCGATATTGATCACGTCCGCCGCCGAGGCCGCCATCTTGGCGAACAGCTTGGTGTTGGAGGCCGGGCCGAACAGCTGGCAGCGGTTCGGGCGGGCAGGCGCGGCGGGCTGAATGCGGAAACTCATGGCATGATCCTTCGGGTAACGAAATTGCGAAATTGTCGCCTTGAGAGTTATGAAATTGCGCGGCGTTTCGCAAGTTCATTTTGCAGCTGCGGCATGGTCTGCGCCGGGATGGTGGATCATGCGGATGTTCCATCTCTGGTCAGGAGAAAATTCGACAAAATAGAAAAATGTGGGAAAATCTTGCGTAACGGATCGCTGCGCCGCCAATTTCGCAAAGCAATCCCGCCGCGAACCCCGACAATGAGCGTTAACAAGTGAATGAGAGGCCGAAACGATGATTCAGACCCCCTATCTTCTGTTCCTGGGCGATGCCCCCGACCAACTGGCCGCGAAAGTGGCGCAAGGCATCAAGGACTGGCGCCCGGAATTCGCCGTCGGCCAGTTCCGCATGGACGGCTGCAAGGCCGACATGGGCCTGACCGACATGACGCTGGAAGAGGCCAAGGCCGCCGGCGCCAAGACGCTGGTGATCGGCGTGGCCAACCGCGGCGGCATCATCAGCCCGGCCTGGAAAAAGGTCCTGGTGCAGGCGCTGGAAGAAGGCTTCGACCTGGCCAGCGGGCTGCATAACCTGCTGCGCGACGAAGCCGACCTGGTGGCGGTGGCCGAAGCGACCGGCCGGGCGCTGCATGACGTGCGGGTGCCGGAGGTGGATTACCCGATCGCCAATGGCGTCAAGCGGACCGGCAAGCGGCTGCTGGCGGTGGGCACCGATTGTTCGGTGGGCAAGATGTACACCGCCCTGTGCATCGAAAAGGAAATGCGCGAACGCGGCATGAAGGCCGATTTCCGCGCCACCGGCCAGACCGGGATCCTGATCACCGGCAACGGCGTGCCTCTGGATGCCGTGGTGGCCGATTTCATGGCCGGGTCGGTGGAATACATCACCCCCGACGCCGATGAGGACCACTGGGACATCATCGAGGGGCAGGGCAGCCTGTTCCACGTGTCCTATTCCGGCGTGACGATGGCGCTGGTGCATGGCGGTCAGCCCGATGCGCTGGTGGTCTGCCACGAACCGACCCGCGAACATATGCGCGGCCTGCCGGGCTACAAGCTGCCTTCGCTGGAAGCGGTGCGCGACATGGCGACCTCGCTGGCGCAGGTCGCCAATCCCGATGCCAAGGTCATTGGTTACGCGATCAACACCCAGCACATGACCGAGGACGAGGCCAAGGCCTATCTCGCCAAGGTCGAGGCCGATCTGGGCCTGCCCGCCACCGACCCGTTCCGCTTCGGCGCGGGCAAGCTGGTGGACGCGCTGGCGGCGATCTGATTGAAATCTTGTGGGGCGTCCCTGGCGGGCGCCCCGCTTGTTTGAGTATTTAGACCAAGAAGAAGGGGCAGGCACGTGTCGATCACCGTAGAAAAGGATGTGTTTCCACTGGCGCAGGTGTTCCGGATCAGCCGGGGCGCACGGACCGAGGCGCAGGTTCTGACGGTGAAGGTGACCCGCGACGGGATCACCGGCTGGGGCGAATGCGTGCCGTATGCGCGCTATGACGAAACCCTGGACAGCGTGACCGAGGAAATCCTTGGCCTGCCGTCCGAAGTGGGCCGCGAGGCGCTGCAGAACCTGCTGCCGGCCGGGGCCGCGCGCAACGCGGTCGATTGCGCCCTGTGGGACTGGGAAGCGAAGAAAGCGGGCAAGCGGGTCTGGGAATTGGCCGGACTGCCCGCGCCGAAGCCGGAAATCACCGCCTACACCCTGTCGCTGGACGAACCCGCCGCGATGCAGGCGCAGGCCGAGAAGAACGCCTTCCGGCCGCTGCTGAAGATCAAGCTGGGCACGCCGGACGACATGCCGCGGCTGGAAGCGGTGCGCGCCGGTGCGCCGAAATCGAAAATCATCATCGACGCCAACGAGGGCTGGAGCGCCGAGGTCTACAAGGACCTGGCGCCGCATCTGGTGCGGCTGGGCGTGGCGCTGGTCGAACAGCCGCTGCCGGCCTCGCAGGACGATGCGCTGCTGGGGATGGAACGCCCGGTGCCGGTCTGCGCCGATGAAAGCTGCCACGACCGCGCCTCGCTGCCCGGGCTGAAGGGCAAATACGACGTGGTCAACATCAAGCTGGACAAGACCGGCGGTCTGACCGAGGCGCTGATGCTGCGCAACGATGCGCTGGCGGAGGGCTACGATGTCATGGTCGGCTGCATGGTCGGCAGTTCGCTGGCGATGGCGCCGGCGGTGCTGGTGGCGCAGGGCGCGATGGTGACGGACCTTGACGGGCCGCTTCTTCTGGCAGAAGACCGCGACAACGCATTGCAATACGATGCCGACGGCGTGCACCCGCCCGTCGCGGCCTTGTGGGGATAACGAATACCCGGAAAACGATCCGGGGGATCGTTTTCAGTGAGGACCGGGCGGAGCCCGAAACAAAAGGAAAATACCATGACCCGTACCGTCTATCTCAACGGTGAGTATCTGCCTGAAACCGAAGCCAAGGTTTCGATCTTCGACCGGTCGTTCCTGATGGCCGACGGCGTTTACGAAGTGACCTCGGTGCTGGAAGGCAAGCTGATCGATTTCGACGGACACCTGGCGCGTCTGGAACGCTCGCTGAACGAGCTGGATATGGAAAAGCCCGAAGCGTTCGATGACCTGCTGGAGATTCACCGCAAGCTGGTCGAACTGAACGACATCGACGAGGGGATGATTTACCTGCAGGTGTCGCGCGGCTCGGCCGGCGACCGCGATTTCGTCTTCCCCGACCCCGAAGTGGTGAAGCCGACGCTGGTCCTGTTCACCCAGTCCAAGCCCGGCCTGGCCAACAACCCGGTGGCGCAAAAGGGGCTCAAGGTCATCTCGATCGAAGACATCCGCTGGGGCCGCCGCGACATCAAGACGGTGCAGCTGCTGTACCCGTCGATGGGCAAGATGGCGGCGAAGAAGGCAGGCTGCGACGATGCCTGGCTGGTCGAAGACGGCCATGTGACCGAAGGCACCTCGAACAACGCCTATATCGTCAAGGGCGGCACGATCATCACCCGCGACCTGTCCAGCGACATCCTGCACGGGATCACCCGCGCCGCAGTGCTGCGCTTTGCCCGCGAAGCGCAGATGACGGTCGAGGAACGGCCCTTCACCATCGAGGAAGCACAGGGCGCGGATGAGGCGTTCGTCACCTCGGCCTCGACCTTCGTGATGCCGGTGGTGGAAATCGACGGCGCCAAGGTGGGCGCGGGCGAACCCGGCCCGGTCGCCAAGCGCCTGCGCGAGATCTACCTCGAAGAAAGCATCAAGTCGGGGATCTGATCGCCTCAGGGCGTATAGGTGTATTGCAAGCAGCCCGTGGCGCGGTCGAGAGACGCGGCACGGGTTTCTATTATCCAGTCGGGGTCTTCGAACTCGGCGCAAAGCCGGTAGGCCGTGTCGGACACCCGTTCATAGCGGTAATCCTCGCCGGTATAGGGGTCGGCCAGTCGCAGGTCGCGCTGGCAGGTGTCCACCGGGGCCAGCGTGTCGGGCAGGGTCTTGTCCTGGGTATCGGCGACGCAGCGGACGAATATGCTGAGGCTTTGCAGGTCCGACAGCCTCGTGCCGTCGCGCTTTTCCATCCGGCCCTTGCCGGGGCCGCCCACCGTCAGCAGACCGAAAACGATCAACCCGGCGACCAGCGCCGCCAGGGCGGTTTGGGCGATCTTGTCAGCTTGCATCTTCGGCCTCCGCCGTTTCGCCGCGGAAATAGAGGAAGATCAGCCCGGCGGTCAGCGCCACCAGCGCCGCCTTGGCGAAGAATCGCGTGGTCAGGTCGCCGCTGAGCAGCGCGTAGATCACCGCGATCAGATCGCCCAGCAGGGCCAGTGCGGCCAGGAACAGGGTGATGTAGCCGAACCATTTGCGCACCGCCGAACGGCGCTTGCCGGGATCGGCCCTGGCGGCGCTCTGGGCGCGGCTGTTCATCCACAAGAACAGCGGGAAGAACACCACCAGCACGGAAATCGACCAGCGCACCGTGCTGACATTGTAAAGCGAATAGCGGTCGGTCACGTCGTGCAGCCACAGTTCGATCAGTTCGAACCCGAGCGTGGTAATGTTCCACGCCGTCATAGCGAGCGCCAGGAACATCAGCCCGTACAGGAACGCTTCGCGCGCCGATACATAGGGGCGCGGGCGCGGCACCGGCGGGATGAAAGCGGTATCGGCCCAGGCGTTCAGCGCCTCGGCCACCTCGTTCTGGGCCCAGCCGGCTTCCTGCAGGGCGGCGGCGATTTCGGCGCGGGTTCGTCCTTCTTTCAGGGCGTCGGCCACGAATTGGGCAATCTGATCTGCCGGGCGCATTGGCAACCTCCCTTAGGTTTCAGGGGAAAGCATGGCATTTTGGGCGCCATGACGCACGTGATTTCGTTGGAGGGGCGCTCATGGCACCAGCACCGCCGCCCCCTGCAGCCGCCCGGCGCGCAGGTCGTCCAGCGCCTCGTTCGCCCGCTCCAGCGGGTAGGGGATGGTTTCGGTTTTTACCCCGGCCTTTTGCGCCAGCGGGAAGAACGCCTCGCCATCGGCGCGGGTCAGGTTGGCGACCGACAGGATTTCGCGTTCGCCCCACAGATCGGCATAGTGGAAGCTGGGAATATCGCTCATGTGGATGCCGCCGCAGACCACCCGGCCGCCCTTGCGCACCGCCTTCAGCGCCAGGGGCACCAGCGCGCCGATCGGGGCGAACAGAATCGCCGCGTCCAGTTCCACCGGCGACGGATCGGACGATCCGCCGGCCCACTTGGCGCCCAGCCTGCGGGCGAAATCCTGTGCCTGCGCGTCGCCGTCGCGGGTGAAGGCGTAGACCTCGATCCCCTGCCAGTTGGCGATCTGGCACAGGATATGCGCCGCCGCGCCGAAGCCGTAGAGGCCGAGCCGTTCGACCTTGCCCGCTCGCACGAAGCTGCGATAGCCGATCAGCCCGGCGCATAGCAGCGGCGCCAAGGCGACCGGATCGGCGTCTTCGGGCAGGGCGAAGATGAAATCGGTATGGGCCAGGCAGTAGTCGGCAAAGCCGCCATCGAACGTGTAGCCGGTGAACAGCGGATCGTCGCAGAGGTTTTCCCGCCCGTGGTCGCAGTAATAGCAATGGCCGCAGGCATGGCCGAGCCAGGGCACGCCGACCCGTTGACCCGGTTCCAGCCCGGTGACGCCGGGGCCGAGCGCATCGACGCGTCCGACGATTTCGTGGCCGGGAATCAGCGGCAGTTTGGGATGTTCCAGCTCACCGTCGACGATATGCAGGTCGGTGCGGCAGACGCCGCAGGCCTCGATCCTGATCCGCACCTGCCCTTCGGCGGGCTCCGGCAAATCCATTTCGGTCAGCCGCAGTGGCTGACCGGATTTTTCAAACACCATCGCGCGCATGGTCTGGCCCTCACCCTGTGAATGGGCCCAGCCTGCCAGCCGCGCGGGGCGCGCGCGTTGATCCCGGTCAAACCGGGGCCGGGGATCAGCCGAAGCGGAAGCTCGATGCCGTTACGCCACCGCGAATGCCGGTCTGGTGATAGGTCCGGGTCGCGGGGTCGTTTTCGGCAGCACCCAGGGCGGCGAACAGCGGCACCAGGTGGTCTTCCTTTTCGTGGCAGGTGCGGGCCTGCGGGGCCTTTTCCCACTCCAGCAAAGCGGCGGTGCGTTCCGCCGGCGGCAGGGCCAGGGTTTCGGTCAGCCAGCCGTCGAACACGGTCGAGGGCGTCTTGGCGCCGGGGCCGAACATGCGCAGGTTATGGAAGCTCAGCCCCGACCCGACGATCAGAACGCCGCGATCGCGCAGCGGCGCCAGCGCCCGGCCCAGTTCGAAATGTTCCGCCGGGTCGTAATTGTGGCGCATCGATACCTGGAACAGCGGCACGTCGGCCTGCGGGTACATCACCGCCATCGGCACGAAGGTGCCGTGGTCATAGCCGTATTCGTCGTCCAGCCGCGTCGGCAGCCCGGCGGCATGGATCATATGCGCCACTTCCTCGGCCAGTTCCGGCGCGCCGGGGGAGGGGTATTGGATTTCGTAGGTTTCCGGCGGGAAGCCGAAATAGTCATAGACCATCGGCGGGCGGGCCGAATGCATGACGGCGAATTCATCGCTTTCCCAATGGCCCGAGATCATCAGGACGGCCTTGGGCTTTTCGCCGATCTCGCCGGGCATGGCGCGGAAGGATTCGCTGAGCGGTTCCAGTTCGGCGGCCATCTGGGGAATCCACGGCCACGGGCCGCCGCCATGGGAAATGAAATAGGTGGGAAGGGTGGTCATCTTGGGCCTCTGTCAGGTGTTCATATCAACTGAGATGAATGTATGCGCCTGCCGAGGCTGCGCACAGGCCCATGGGTGAACAGGACTTGTGCGGCTTTGCGCGTTCAGGCCAGCGCCACCAGAACAGCGCCCAGCGAAATCAACCCGACGCCGGCCCAGCCCAGTGGAGATTGGGTTTCGCCCAGAAACAGCGCCGCAAAGATGGCGACGAAGACAACACTCAGCTTGTCGATGGGGGCGACCTGGGACGCCTGGCCCAGTTTCAGGGCGCGGAAATAGCACAGCCATGACGCGCCGGTGCCGAGGCCGGAGAGGATCAGGAAGATCGCGGTCTTGGCGCTGAGGGTGGAGACGGATTGAAACCCGTCGGTCGCCCAAAGCAGGCAGATCAGGAAGACGACCACGACCAGCGTGCGCAGGAAGGTGGCGAAGTTCGACCCGATATCGTTGACCCCGACCTTTGCGAAGATCGCGGTGAGGGCGGCGAAGACGGCCGAAAGCAGGGCCCAGAATTGCCAGGATTGCATCATGCCGGCAGCTTAGCACAGCATTTGACGAGGTGGACGGAAATCGTCCTTGTTGCGAGGATGGGCGCAGGTCTTGCCTGTATTTCCGGCAACAACCGTCCCGAACGCTTCCGTTCGCTAGTTGCCAGTGAATGTTGCGTCGCGCCCTTCAAGGAAGGATTTCACGCCTTCTTCGTGATCCTCTGATCCCTGCATCAGCGCGAACTGGTCCATGTCCATCGCGCTGACCGCCCGGTTCAGCGGTTTTGTCGCCGTCTCGATCCCCTGCTTGATCATCCGCACCGCCACGGGCGGCATCGCGGCGATCTTTTCGGCAACCGACAGGGCGGTTTCCATCACCTTGCCGTCCTCGCCGATGTAATCCGCCCAGCCCCAGTCCGCCGCGGTGCCCGCGTCGATCTGTTCCGCCACGATGGCCAGCCGCTTGGCGCGGGCCGGGCCGACCAGCCCGGCGATGCGCGGCAGCGATCCCCAGCTCATGTTCAGGCCGCGTTCGATTTCGGGGATATAGAATTGCGAGGACCGGCCGCAGACCCGTAGGTCCAGCGAGGCCGCCAAGGCGACTCCGCCGCCGACGCACCAGCCTTCGATGGCGCAGATGGTCATCGGTTCCAGGTCTTCCCAGGCGCTGCACATGCGCGGGCCCAACTGCAGCAGCTGGCGGCGTTCGTTCAGCGGCAGGTTGGGGGCGTCGCGGAATTCGGGGTCCTTCAGGTCCATGCCGAGGCAGAACCGGTCGGCCCGGCCGGTCAGGATGATCGCGTTGGTGTCCGCGTCGCCTTCGAATGTGCGCGCCGCGGCAGTGAGCTGGCGCATCAGTTCCTGCGACAGGGCGTTCGCCTTGGCCCCGGTGTCGAAGCGGACGATGGCGATGCGGTGCCCGTGTGGCGTTTCCGCGCGTTCGATCGTGACCATCTGTGCGGTCATCTGCAGCTCCCTGATTTACGTGACCTGTGACATGAAAAGGCCCGGCGGGGGCGCCGGTGGCAATAGGAAAATTGGCCAGCGCGGTGCAGAGGCTTCGCTCAGCAGGGCAGACCGGCCAATTTCAAGGAGACCGCCTAGAACTTCGATCAGCCTGCGATGACCATGACGTTAGAGCCGGATAGGTCGGCCGACACTGTGTTCTGCAACCGAGCCAGGATCAGGTCGCCCGATCGGACGATGGCATTGGCGCCGTCCTGTTCGAAGGTCAATGCATCGGCCGTGTCGGGCAGCCCGCGGAGCCCGATGACTTCGGTCGCGGGATCGAAATCGGTGAAAACGACGGCCGCGTCATCCGTTTCGTCCCATTCAATGGTGAAGCTGTCGATACCGGCACCGCCGGTCACAGTGTCGCCGTCATCGGCCTCGATCGTGTCGTCCCCGTCACCGGCGTCGATGCTGTCCGTGGCCAGGGTGTGATAGGGGGAGGAATCGTTCGCGTCGATGTAATCATCGCCCTGGCCGGCAAGGATCGTGGCCGTGGCGTTTGCGCTTTGGATCGTGTCATTCCCCGCGCCGCCGTCGTAGATGTTTTCACCATTATCATCCGAAAGCAGATCGTTCCCGTCACCACCGCGCATGACGTCGTCTCCGCTATTGCCGTAAAGGGTGTCATCGCCAGCGCCGCCTTCCAGCGTGTCGAAACCTCTTTCACCGGCGATGCGATCATCGCCTTCGCCGCCATGGACAAGGTCATCGCCAAACCACGCATAGATACTGTCGTCCCCGTCGCCACCGATCACGGTGTCATTGCCCGAGCCGCTGTGGGCAAACTGCCCGGTATGGGCCGCGGAATAGTTCAGGAAATCATCGGCCCCGCCCGCATCGAATTGCGTTTCCGCAGCTGGTTCGAGGCCCACCAGCCAGTCTTCAATGTCGTCCGCCGAATAATTCTCTATCCTCGCGATAACGGTCGATCCGGACTGAAGAAGCGTGTCGGCGCCGTCCTGGACGAAAGAGATTTCTCCGAGGCTGTCGCTTTCGTCCAGCACGATCAAATGGTTCTGAATGCCAGAATCGAAATCCGTGATGGTGACCGGCTCGGCGCCTTCGCGGAAATGGATGTAGAAGTAATTTTGGCCTTCCCCACCCGAGAGCAGATCGCCATCGTCCCCGACGATGGTGTCGCTGCCCGCGCCGCCAAAGATGGTGTCGGGGTTGCCAAGGTCACGATCCACGGCAAGCAGGTAATCGCTGCCTTCCTCGCCATGGATTTCATCCCGGCCCAGAACATCCTCAATGCTGTCGTTGCCGGATCCGCCGAAATAGGTGTCGTCGCCACTGTCGCTCGAATCTTCCCGGGCGTGGATTTGCGCGTCGTAAGTGTCCGCGTTTTCCGGGTCGAAATAGCGTTGTGCCGCGAGCATATCTGTGTAGGCCGACACGCTGTCGTCGCCTTTGCCGAGATAGATGAGGTCATCGCCGCGTCCGCCCCTGACCCAGTCGTCCTGGCCGTCCGCATAAATAGTGTCATTGCCCGTGTTGCCTTGGATAACGTCTTGGCCTTCGCCGGCCCGGATACGATCCGCACCGTCCCCGCCGGATACCGTATCATCGCCGTCCCCTGCTGAAACGCGATCATCCCCGCCCGCCAGCGCGATGCTGTCGGCCTCGGTTGTGCCCGTGACGCGGTCGTTCACGCCGTCTTCGTCCAGGAAGGCAGGAGTTTCTTCGCCTTCGTCGGTTCCCATCGCGGTTTCGCGAAATTCAGGATCGGATGCCTGCGCCGGGTCTTGTTCGGGGGTGTCGCCCCAAAGATCGATGGCATAGCTCAGGCCGATCATCATCGGCAGGGATGCGAGAAGGAAAAGCATTGAATACACCTAAAAGTTTCAATGCCTATACCTATGAGATAAAGCGATTTATGATCAAGTCCTCGCTGTCGCGGCGCGAAATTCAAGGACAATTTTGTTTCTGCGGTGGGATTGTTGCGCAGGTTGCGACAGTGTCAGCCCTTGTCGCCCACGTTCTCGGCGAAGGCTTTCTTGAACTCTTCCTGTTTCTCGGCGCTGGCTGCGGTCTGGTTCTGCGCCTTCCAGTCGTCATAGGGCATGCCGTAGAAAATCTCGCGTGCCTCGTCCTTGCTCATCTCGATGCCGCGCTCAACGGCGGCTTCCTGGTACCAGCGGCTCAGGCAGTTGCGGCAGAACCCGGCCAGGTTCATCAGGTCGATGTTCTGCACGTCGGGGCGCTTTTCCATCAGGTGTTCGCGCAGGGTGCGGAAGGCGGCGGCTTCGATTTCGATCCGGGTCTGGTCGTCCATTGTGTTTCTCCTCAACCGGCGCCGGCAGCGGCGTCGTGGTCCCGGGGGCTAGAGCCCGGTCTGGTCCAGTACTTCCTGCAGCATCGGGGCAAGGCGCTGCGCCCAATCCTGCTGATGCTGTTCATTCTCGATCAGATCGTTGCGGATTTCCACCAGCACGTTCAGGCGCTGATGGGCGATGGCGTGGCGCGCGATGGCGTCGCCGGGCAGGTGGCCGCCATAGGGTTCGTTTTCGCCGACGCACAGATCGTGTTCCTGTTCCAGCCGGCGGATCAGCGGCTTGGCCAGCCGGCTGTCGGCGGCATAGAGAACGCCGATATGCCACGGCCGCGGGTCGCGGCCCTGCAATTGCCGGGTGAAGCTGTGGATCGACAGGATCACCGTATCGTCGCGCCGCGCCGCCAGTTCGGTCAGCGCGGTGTGATAAGGGCGGTAACAGGCGTTCAGCCGGCGTTCCAGCTCTTCGGGGCCGGCGTGGCGGTTGGCGGGGATGATGGTGCCGTCGTAAAGCTTCATCAGCAGGGTCGGGTCGTCTTCGCCCCGGTTGGGGTCGATCACCAGCCGGGAAAAATTCGACAGGATCGCGGGGGCATCCAGCGCATCGGCCAGCGCTTTGGTGACCCCGGCGGCGCCGACATCATAGGCGATGTGGCGTTCCATATCGCCCTTGGCCAGCCCCAGCTGGCCATCGTTGACGAAGGGCGGCACGGTGTTGGCGGCATGATCGCAGGTGACCAGCCAGCGTGACGGGCGGTCGGCCCCAATGATAGAGTAGGGTTCGTAAGTCATGAAAATTTCACTTCCTTTGATGCCCCTGTACGGCAGAATGCGACAAAATGGAATTGTCTCTGGCGCCGCAATTGCGGTAAGTTAGCGATAACATAACGACAAGGCAGCGAGTGGATAAGATGAGACGCTTTCGCAATGTAAAAATCGTGGCAACGCTGGGACCGGCTTCGAACGATTACGAAATGATCCGCAAGCTGCACGAAGCGGGCGCCGACGTGTTCCGCCTGAACATGAGCCACGGCAGCCACGACGAAATCCGCGAACGCCACGCGATCATCCGCCAGGTGGAAAAGGATCTCGACAGCCCGATCGGCATCCTCGCCGACCTGCAGGGACCGAAACTGCGCGTCGGCACCTTCGCCAATGACGAAGAGATGCTGGAAAACGGCGCGCGCTTCCGGCTCGACCTGGACGAAACGCCGGGCGACGTGACCCGGGTCTGCCTGCCGCATCCCGAGATTTTCCAGGCGCTGGAAGACGGCGCGACGCTGCTGGTCAATGACGGCAAGATCCGGCTCAAGGTGCTGAGCTTCGGGGCCGATTTCGCCGAATGCGAGGTGATCAACGGCGGCATCATTTCCAACCGCAAGGGGGTGAACGTGCCCGACGTGGTGCTGCCGCTGGCGGCGCTGTCGGAGAAGGACCGGCGCGATCTGGAATTCGTCTGCGATCTGGGCATCGACTGGCTGGCGCTGAGCTTCGTCCAGCGGGTTGAGGATGTGGAGGAGGCGCGCAAGCTGGCCAATGGCCGTGCCGCGATCCTGTCGAAGATCGAAAAGCCCGCGGCGGTGAAAAGCTTCGACGACATCCTCGCGGTCAGCGACGGGGTGATGGTGGCGCGCGGCGATCTGGGCGTGGAATTGCCGGTGCAGAACGTGCCGCCGATTCAGAAACAGCTGATCCGCAAATGCCGCAGGGCGGCCAAGCCGGTGATCGTCGCCACCCAGATGCTGGAATCGATGATCGAATCGCCGATGCCGACCCGGGCCGAGGTGTCGGATGTGGCCAACGCGATCTATGAGGGCGCCGATGCGATCATGCTCAGCGCCGAATCCGCTGCCGGGCAGTTCCCGATCGAGGCGGTGACCACGATGGACAACGTCGCCAAGGAAGTCGAGGCCGACGAAACCTATCGCGACGTGATCGAGGCGTCGCGTTCGGCCGACCGCGCCACGGTGGCCGACGGCATCGTCGCCGCCGCACGCGAAATCGCCGAAACCACCCATATCAAGGCGATCTGCTGCTTCACCCAGTCGGGTACCACGGCGCTTCTGACCGCGCGGGAGCGGCCGCGGGTGCCAATCGTCGCGATGACCTCGCTGCGCGGCACCGCCCGGCGGCTGGCGCTGAGCTGGGGCGTCGATTGCGTGATGACCGGCGAGCTGGAGCGGTTCAAGCAGGCGGTGGTCAGTGCCGCCCATGCCGCACGCAGCCGCGGCTATGCCACCGAGGAAGATCAGATCCTGGTCACCGCGGGGCTGCCCTTCAACGTGCCGGGCACCACCAACATCCTGCGCGTCGCCCCCTGCGCGGAACGTTTGATCTTCGCCACCGATCCGGAGTAATCTTGCCGCATTTCGATGCGGAGAGCTTCGATGAATTCGGATTTTGTTTTAGTCATTGGGCTGGCGGTGGCGGTCTTTGCCTTGGCATCGGTCGTCTCCGCCTGGAGCGATCACCGCCCGGTCGTGGTGTCGGGGCTGCTGCTTGCCATCGGGGCCGCGCTGACCGTCTATGCCTGCGCCCTGAACGATTGGCAGTATCAGCTGCGCGACGTGCCGATGGCCTTTCTCAATGTCATCGGCATGGTGATGCACTGAGCGATGCACTGATTTTCGCTTGCAACCCTATCCTTGCCCGCGTATAGGGGCGGCCTGTCTGCGCGGCCGGCCGGAGTGGCATGCCGAGTCGCGTGTAATCGTTAGAAGACAAGGAGACGAAAATGCCCAAGATGAAGACCAAGTCGAGCGCCAAGAAGCGCTTCAAGGTGACTGCCAAAGGTAAGGTTATGGCTGCTCAGGCAGGCAAGCGCCACGGC
The DNA here is from genome assembly GCF_009857745.1 of Thalassovita mangrovi. Classification (GTDB taxonomy): domain Bacteria; phylum Pseudomonadota; class Alphaproteobacteria; order Rhodobacterales; family Rhodobacteraceae; genus Thalassobius; species Thalassobius mangrovi. The sequence continues at coordinate 31,453 of NZ_WWEN01000005.1, read as the reverse complement.
ATGATCAAACGCACCAAGAAATTCATCCGCGATGCACGCGGCACCACCACGCTGTCGGCCCCCGACGCCAAGATCGTCAAGGGCTTCATGCCCTACGACCGCTGATAGCTGTAAGAGGAGATTGAGATATGTCCCGCGTTAAAGGTGGTACCACGACTCACGCCCGTCACAAGAAGGTCATCAAGGCAGCCAAGGGTTACTATGGCCGTCGCAAGAATACCTTCAAAGTCGCCCGTCAAGCGGTCGACAAGGCGAACCAGTATGCAACTCGCGACCGTAAGGCCCGCAAGCGCAATTTCCGTGCGCTGTGGATCCAGCGGATCAACGCAGCCGTCCGTTCGCATGACGAAGCGCTGACCTATTCGCGCTTCATCAACGGCCTGAACCTGGCCGGCATCGAAGTGGACCGTAAGGTTCTGGCCGATCTGGCCGTGCACGAACCCGAAGCGTTCGGTGCCATCGTCGAAAAGGCGAAGGCCGCGCTCGCGTAAATCCCGCTCAGGGATAAAGTTTAGGAAGCCGCGGACCTTTTGGGGTCTCGCGGCTTCTTGCGTTTTGGGCCTGTGCTGGGTAGCAGGGTCCCAACGGAATTGGAGGGGTCGGATGGACGATCTGAAACAGAAATACCTCAGCGCCATCGCCGATGCGGGCGATGAAGCCGCTTTGGAAGACATCCGCGTTCAGGCGGTGGGCAAGAAGGGCGAAGTCAGCCTGAAGATGCGCGAGCTGGGCAAGATGAGCCCGGAAGAGCGCCAGGTCGCCGGCCCGGCGCTGAACGCGCTGAAGGATGAACTCAATTCGGCGCTGGCGGCAAAGAAGACCGCGCTGGCCGATGCCGCGCTGGACGAGCGTCTGCGTACCGAATGGTTGGACGTGACCTTGCCGGGCCGTGGCCGCGGGCAGGGCAGCATCCACCCGGTCAGCCAAGTCAGCGAAGAAATCGCCGCGATCTTTTCCAACCTCGGGTTCGCCGTGGCCGAAGGCCCGCAGATCGAAACCGACTGGTACAATTTCGACAGCCTGAACATCCCGCCGCACCACCCCGCGCGGCAGGAATTCGACACGTTCTACATGTACCGCGACGCGGCCGACGAACGCCCGCCGCACGTGCTGCGCACCCATACCTCGCCGGTGCAGACCCGCGCGATGGAAAAGCAGGGCGCGCCGATCCGCGTGATCGCGCCGGGCCGGGTGTATCGTTCCGATTACGACCAGACCCACACGCCGATGTTCCACCAGGTCGAGGGCCTTGCCATCGACCGCGACATTTCGATGGCGAACCTGAAATGGGTGCTGGAGGAATTCTTCGCCGCCTTCTTCGAGATCGACGGCATCAAGACCCGTTTCCGCGCTTCCCACTTCCCCTTCACCGAACCCTCGGCCGAGGTCGATATCCAGTGCTCTTGGGTCGACGGTCAGCTGAAGATCGGCGAAGGCGACGACTGGATGGAGGTTCTGGGCTCCGGCATGGTGCACCCGAAGGTGCTGCAGGCGGCGGGCGTGAACCCCGACGAATGGCAGGGCTTTGCCTTCGGCATGGGGATCGACCGGCTGGCGATGTTGAAATACGGCATCCCCGACCTGCGGGCGTTCTTCGATTCCGACCTGCGCTGGCTGCGCCATTACGGGTTTGCGTCGCTTGACGTGCCCACCCTGCATGGGGGGCTGAGTAGGTGATCGTTGGTTATCTAATAACCGCGTTTGTGACACTAGTTGTTGCGACACTGGTTTTTTGGTGGCAGCGAAAACTGACCTACAATTTTGAACTGCGAAAAGAGAAGCGAGAAGTCTACCGCGAACTGCACTTCGATATTGAGCAAGCGATGAAGTTCTCATGTGTTTTTGGGATGGACAACCGCGAGACCTCCGAAGCTATCGGCCGGTTAATGGCTAGAATCTATGGGGTGGCGCTTTTCGAGAATCCGAGCGTGAATGCTCAGCTACTTAAGATAAAGGATGCCATTGGATATGTGGCAGCTTTGCATGACCTTACTACGCGGCGGCAAGCTTTAGCTGGCATTTACTCTGAACTAGAGTCTCTAAATCGGTTGCTTTGCTCAGATTTGGATAAAACGACTGCGATTGAATTCGCGCCCAATATCCTAGGTGGGAAGTTGGGCACTCGCAATAATGGAGTGAACAAATGAAATTCACCCTCTCCTGGCTGAAAGAGCACCTCGAGACCGAGGCTTCTCTGGATGAAATCCTCTACGCCCTGACCGATCTGGGTCTGGAAGTGGAAGGGGTCGAGGACCCGGCCTCGAAACTGGCCTCCTTCACGCTGGCCAAGGTCAAGCATGCCGAACAGCATCCCGATGCCGACCGGCTGCGCGTCTGCACGGTGGAAACCGACGAGGGCGACAAGCAGATCGTCTGCGGCGCGCCGAATGCGCGCGAAGGGATCACCGTGGTGCTGTGTAAGCCCGGCGATTACGTGCCCGGCATCGACGTGACGCTGAGCGTCGGCAACATCCGCGGCGTCGAAAGCCACGGCATGATGGCCTCGGAACGCGAACTGGAACTTTCGGACGAACATAACGGCATCATCGAACTGCCCTCGGGCGAGGTGGGCGAGAAGTTCACCGACTGGCTGGCCGCGAACGACCCGGCCAAGGTCGACCCGGTGATCGAGATCGCCATTACGCCCAACCGTCAGGACGCCCTGGGCGTGCGCGGCATCGCCCGTGACCTGGCGGCGCGTGGCCTGGGCGAGATGAAGCCTGTGGACGAGCCCCGGGTCGAGGGCCAGTTCCCGTCGCCGATCACCGTGACCATCGACGACGATGCAGCCACCGACGGCTGCGAGGTCTTCGCCGGACGGCTGATCAAGGGCGTGAAGAACGGGCCGAGCCCGGAATGGCTGCAACAGCGGCTGAAGGCCATCGGGCTGCGCCCGATTTCGGCGCTGGTCGACGTGACCAACTTCTTCACCTATGACCGCAACCGGCCGCTGCACGTGTTCGACGCCGACAAGGTGCAGGGCAATCTGCGGGTGCATCGCGCCAAGGCGGGCGACACGCTGATCGGTCTGGACGACAAGGAATACACCTTCCCCGAAGGGGCGGTGGTGATTTCCGACGACAACGGTATCGAATCGATCGGCGGCATCATGGGCGGGCTGGCGACCGGCTGCACCGAGGAAACGGTGAACGTGTTCCTTGAAGCGGCCATCTGGGACGCCATCCAGATCGCCAAGACCGGCCGCGCGCTGAAGATCAATTCCGATGCGCGTTACCGCAACGAACGCGGCATCGATCCGGCCTACAACATGCAGGCGATCGAGGATGCGACGCAGATGATCCTCGACCTTTGCGGTGGTGAGCCGTCGAACGTGATCGTGACCGGCACGGTGCCCAATACCGACCGGGCCTACAAGCTCGACGCGGCGCGGGTGCAATCGCTGGTGGGGATGGAAATCCCCGAATCCGAACAGCGCCAGACCCTGACCCGTCTGGGTTTCCGGATGGAAGGCAACATGGCCCATGTGCCCAGCTGGCGCCCCGACGTGCAGGGCCCGGCCGACCTGGTCGAGGAAGTGGCGCGGGTGGCCTCGCTGACCAAGCTGGAACCGATCCCGCTGGCGCGGCCGACGGTCAGCGTGCCGAAGCCGACCCAGACCCCGCTGCAGCGGCGCGAAACCATCGCGCGGCGCACTGCGGCGGCGCTTGGGTATAACGAATGCGTCACCTATTCCTTCATCGATCGCAAATCGGCGGAACTGTTCGGCGGCGGGTCCGATGCGACCATGCTGGACAACCCGATTTCCAGCGAGATGAGCCATATGCGCCCCGACCTGCTGCCGGGCCTGTTGCAGGCCGCCGCACGCAATCAGGCGCGCGGGTTCCACGATCTGGCGCTGTTCGAATGCGGCCCCGCCTTCATGGGCGGGGAACCGGGCGAACAGCGGTTGCAGATCACCGGCCTGCTGATCGGGCGGACCGGGCCGAAGGACGTGCATGGCGCGTCGCGCGCGGTCGATGTCTATGACGCCAAGGCCGATGCCGAAGCGGTGCTGGCCGCCATCGGCGCGCCTGCCAAGGCGCAGATTTTCCGCAATGGCGAAGCCTGGTGGCATCCGGGCCGTCACGGTCAGGTCTGTCTTGGTCCGAAAAAGGTGCTGGGCGTCTTCGGCGAGCTGCACCCGAAGGTGCTGGCCGAGATGGACGTCAAAGGCCCCGCCGTGGCCTTCACCGTCTGGCCCGAGGAAGTGCCGATGCCGAAGAAGAAATCGGCCACCCGCCCGGCGCTGGAACTGCGCGACCTGCAGGCGGTGGAACGCGATTTCGCCTTCGTGGTGGATGACACGGTCGAGGCGCTGACGCTGGTCAACGCCGCCGCCGGTGCCGACAAGGCCCTGATCGAAGACGTGCGCGTCTTCGACCAGTTCATCGGCGGGTCCCTGGGCGAGGGCAAGAAATCCATCGCCATCACCGTGCGGCTGCAACCGACCGAAAAGACGCTGAAGGAAAAGGACATCGAGGCGGTCGCCGCCAAGATCGTCGAGAAAGTGTCGAAGGCGACCGGCGGCACCCTGCGCGGGTAAGCCGGGGGAACCCCACGCTGTGAAATTGGAAAAGGGCCGCGCGTTGCGTGGCCCTTTTGCTTTGCCGGGGGCCGGGGCGGGGGACAGGATGTCGCCTTATATGCAATGTTTACAATCTGTCATCTGATCGTCGCATCCCTGTTACTTGCACCCGGTTAAGAGGCGGCGCTGCGTCCCGGGGTCCTCCCGGGACCCATTCCACCGTTTTGGGAGATACTCCATGCAAACTCGTCGCGTAGCTGCCGCTTTCGTTCTGCTCGGCACCACCGCCATCGCTTCGACCGCCGTCGCGGAAAGCCTGACCCGCATTGTCACCGTTCCGCTGGAAGCGGAAATCACCGGCATGTACGAACAGGGCACCGACCTGTTCTTCAACATCCAGCACCCGAAAAACGACCTGGGCAACAAGTTCAACCGTGCCTCGGTCGGCGTGATCGCCAATGCCAACTGGGCCGGCGGCGAACAGGCCGTCCCGACCGACGATGCCGGCAAGTCCGTCGTGCTGTCGTCGCTGGGCGAATACCAGGTCCTGCTGCAGGAAGGCGATGCCGGCAAGGTCGGCGTGATCAAGTCGAAGGGCGGCAAGGAACTGCTGGTGTCCAACGACCCCGACTTCAACGGTTTCCTACCCACCGGTCCCAACCAGGGTTTCCTGTTCACCAACTGGGAAAACCGTCCCGGCGGCATGTCCCGCGCGCTGCTGACCCGCGCCGAAAACGGCACCTGGTCGGCCGATCTGGCAAAGACCAAGATGCTGGACTTCTCCGCAGTCCGCGGCACCTGGGTGAACTGCTTCGGCACCATGTCGCCCTGGAACACCCCGCTGACCTCGGAAGAACTGTATTTCGACAACACCGCCGAGTGGAACAACCCGGAATACAAGTATATCGAAGACACCAAGCTGCTGACCGACTACCTGGGCGGCGAATATCCGAACCCCTATGACTACGGCTACATCGTCGAGATCACCGATCCCGCCGGTAAAGCGATGCCGGTCAAGCATTTCAGCATGGGCCGCTTCAGCCACGAAAACTCGGTCGTGATGCCCGACAACAAGACCGCCTACATGTCCGATGACGGCACCGGTGTGGTGTTCTACAAATTCGTCGCCGACACCGCGGGCGATCTGAGCTCCGGTACGCTTTACGCCGCCAAGATCACCCAGCTGGGCGACGCCGGTGCGCAAAGCGCCGACACCGCGTTGCAGATTTCCTGGGTCGAACTGGCGCACGGGTCGAACGACGAAATCGCCGCCTGGATCCGCGATTACGACGGCATCAGCATGGAAGCCCACAAGGCCGGTGAAACCAGCTACATCTCAGACGAAGACGTGGCGACCTGGGCCGCGGGTGACGCTGCCGACAACCGCGTGGCATTCCTGGAAACGCGCCGTGCCGCCGTCGCCAAGGGCGCAACCGGCGAATTCCGCAAAATGGAAGGCGTGAACATCAACTACGCCGGCGCGGCTGACGGTTCGGTGCCCTACATGTACATGGCGATGTCGGAAGTCGCGAAGACCATGTCGGATGGCGAAGGCGATATCGACCTGGCCGAAAACAAGTGCGGCGTGGTCTACGAGATGAAGCTCGACGCCAAGTACAACGTCGGCAAGATGGTCCCGGTCGTTGCCGGTCACGGCTACAACAAGGAAAACAAGCCGAACGCCTGCCCGGTCGAGTCGATCTCGAACCCGGACAACATCGTTGTGCGCGCCGACGGTTCGGTGGTGATCGGTGAAGACACCGGCAACCACGAAAACAACGCGATGTGGGTCTGGAAGCGCTGATCGCGTCTCCCTCCACGTGATCTTGGGGGGCCAGTGGCCCCCCATTTACATTGTCGACCCAAACTGTTCCCTTGGCCTGAAGGTGGGGGAACGCGACTAGGCAGACATGCGGCGTTTTTTCCAATCGGCCGCCCGATGCGGCGGTCCAGAAGACACTCACAGACACCGAAGGAACCCAGCCATGAAACACCTGCTTATTCCCTTCACCTTCGCCGCCTCGTTCGGCACGGCAGCGATGGCCGCCGATCTTGACGCAGTGATCGACAATTACGCCGATATCGCGCAGGCCGGTTACGAGGACAGCCTGAGCCGCGCACAGGTTCTGAAAACCGCCGTCGACGCGCTTGTCGCCGCGCCCGGCGACGCCACCCTGCAGGCGGCCAAGGACGCCTGGCTGGCCGCCCGGGTGCCCTATCAGCAGACCGAGGCCTATCGTTTCGGCAATCCCCAGGTCGACGCCTGGGAAGGCAAGGTGAACGCCTGGCCGCTGGACGAGGGGCTGATCGATTATGTCGACCCGCTGGCGGGCGGCAATGACGAAAACCCCTTCGCCACCGCCAACGTGATCGCCAATCCGCAGCTGGCGCTGAATGGCGGCACACTGGACGCGGGCAAAATCACCCCGGACCTGCTGCGCGAGCTGCATGAACTGGACGGGGTCGAGGCCAATGTCGCCGCCGGTTACCACGCCATCGAATTCCTGCTTTGGGGCCAGGACCTGAACGGCACCGGCCCGGGCGCGGGCGCACGGCCCGCCAGCGATTACGACACTGCCAACTGCACCGGCGGCCATTGCGACCGCCGCGCCGATTATCTGCGGGCGGCGACCGATCTGCTGGTTTCCGATCTGCAGGACGCTGTCGCGCTGTGGGCCGAGGGCGGCGCCGCGCGCGCCGAGGTCAGCGAAGACCCTGAGCAGGGTCTGGTCATGGCCCTTGTCGGGCTGGGATCGCTGAGCTTTGGCGAAATGGCGGGCGACCGGATGAAGCTGGGCCTGTTGCTGCACGACCCCGAGGAGGAACACGATTGCTTCTCGGACAACACCCATAACAGCCACTATTACGACGGCATCGGCATCCGGAACGTCTATACCGGGCGGTACGAACGCATCGACGGATCGGTGGTCGAAGGTCCCTCGCTGCAAGACGTGATCGCCGAACGCGACCCGGCGCTGGCCGACAACCTGATGTCGGACATCACCGATACGGTGACGGCGCTGAGCGCGATCAAAACGACGGCCGAGGGCGGGATGGCCTATGACCAGATGCTGGACCCGGGAAATCATGCCGGGGGGGCGCTGATCCAGACGGCAATCGACGGGCTGACGGCGCAGACCCGCAATATCGAACGCGCCATCGCGTTGCTTGGTCCGAACGGATCGGGCGAAGGCGTCGAGTTCAAGTAAAGCGACAGGGGCCGGTTCCCGTTCCGCCGCGGGCGGCAACCGGCCCCTGCTCAAAACCGAAAAGAGGTCCCAGTATGAAACGTATCCTGCTGCTTCTGACGGCCGTTCTGATGGCCGCCACCGCCTCTGCCCAGGAGGGAGCCTATAGCCCCGATTCGGGCCTGCCCTATTGGGCACCGGGCCGGGGCGAGGTGGATCACGAGGCGCTGCGCCGCCGGGCGCTGGTGGTGCTGGAGCGCGAATTCGGCGCCTTCAACGACGCCACCGGTCACCTGGCGCAGACCGCCGTGGCCTATTGCGACGCGGGCGCGCCGCGCGAGGATCTGATCGCGGCCTTCCGCGACACCTGGCTGGCCTGGGCCCCGCTCGACAGCTATCATTTCGGCCCGGTCGAGGCCAACGCCGCCGCGCTGACGGTGAATTTCTGGCCCGACAAGAAGGGTTTCGTCGGCCGCGCCCTGCGCGAGCTGCTGGCGCAGCCGCCCGAGGCGCAGCGCGACCCGGCAACCGTGGCCGCCGGATCGGCCGCCGCGCAGGGGCTACCCGCGCTGGAAATGCTGCTTTACACCGAGGCGCCGGAATGCCCGGCGGTGATCGGCATCTCGGCCTATCTGCACCAGACCGCCGAAACGCTGTATGCCGATTGGTTCGACCCCGATGGCTGGGCCGACCTGGCGCGCGCGGCGGGGCCGAACAACCCGGTCTACCTGTCGGCGGCGGAATTCACCAAGACGCTGTATACCGCGCTCGACTTCGGGCTGATCCGGATCGCCGATCAGCGTCTGGGCCGCCCGTTGGGCAGCTATGAGCGCAGCTACCCGCAGCGGGCCGAAGCCTGGCGCTCGGGACTCACCGTCGACATCATCGGCGCCCAGCTCGACGGCATCGCGGACATGATCGAGCACGGTTTCGCTGGTGACATCCGCGAACCCGACCGCGCCTGGGTGTTGCAGGTGATCGGGCAGGCCCGAAGCCGGATGGACAAGATCGGCGCGCCGATTGCCGATGCGGTGGCCGACCCGGCGCACCGGATTCGGGTGGAAGGATTGCAGACCAAGGTCAATGACATCCGGTCCGTCATGGCGCAGGACATTGGCCCGAACCTGGGCGTGGATACCGGGTTCAGCCCGGCAGATGGAGACTGACATGCGACGCAGGGATTTTCTTTTGACCACCGGCGCGGGGCTGATCGGATCGGCCGCCTGGAGCGAGGCGGGCGCACCGAAACTGCTGGCCGCGGCCAATGACGCATCCAAGCGCGCCTGGCTGGTGGCGCTGGACCAGAACGCGGCCGAGGTGTTCCGCCTGCCGCTGCCCGCGCGCGGCCATGCCGCCGCCGCCCATCCCCACCGCGCCGAGGCGGTGGCGTTTGCCCGCCGTCCGGGCCGCTATGGCGTGGTTCTGGATTGCCCGGCGGGGCGGGAAAAGGCGCGGTTGGACCTGCCCGAGGACCGGCATTTCTTTGGCCACGGCGCCTTCACCGCGGACGGGCGATACCTGCTGACCACGGAAAACGATTTCGACAAGGGCGAGGGCCGGTTGGGGGTCTGGGACACCGCGGATTACGCCCGGATCGACGACCTGCCTTCGGGCGGGATCGGGCCGCATGAAATCATCCGGCTGCCCGATGGCGGTTTCGCGGTGGCCAATGGCGGCATCCTGACCCATCCCGATTTCGGCCGCGCCAAGCTGAACCTGCCGACGATGCGGCCGAACCTGAGCTATCTGAGCGCCGATGGCCGGTTGATGGAGATGGTGGAGCCGCCCGAGGCGCAGCGGCAGAATTCGATCCGCCATATCGACGTGGATGCGCAAGGCCGGGTGGCGATCGCGCTGCAATGGCAGGGATCACCGCTGAAACAGGTGCCGGCGCTGGCGCTGCACCAACGCGGCGGGGAATTGCACTATGCCGATCACCCCGACACCGCGCGGCTGAAGCATTATGCCGGGTCGATTTCCTTTTCGCCGGACGGGGATGAGATCCTCGTCACCGGGCCCAAGGGCGATTACCTGCTGGTCTTCGACGGCAGGACCGGGGCGGCCAAGGGCGGATTGGCGCTGCCGCAGGCAAGCGGCGTGGCGCCGCTGGGGGCCGAGCTGGCGGTCACGGTTGCGGGCGGGCTGGTGATCCGGCAGGGCGGCGGGTTCAGCCGCGTTGCGGCGGAAACCGGGCTGGTCTGGGACAATCACCTGGTGCCGGTCTGAGGCGCGTCTGCGAGAATAGCGGGCGGGCAGGGGGCGCTGCCCCCGTCGTGGCAAGCCACGACTCCCCCGGGATATTTTTGAACAGAAGAAGGGCAGGGGCGGTCAGGTGCCGCGCGACAGGTGGTCGGCCAGCAGGTCGAAGACCAGCCGGATGCGGCGGCTGGTATGCAATTCGCGGTGGGTCGCCAGCCAGACCGGGAAGACGATCGGTTCGAGATCGGGCAGGACCCGTTCCATGCCGGGCGTGCCCTGGGCGAGCTGATCGTCCATCGCGACGATGCCGAAGCCCTGGCGGGCGAGTTCCCAGCCCACCAGCCCGCTGTTCGAGCCGATATGGAAATTGTCGAGCGTGACCGGCAGGCCGATCGGATTGAGGTAATCGCGCATCGCTTCGGCATCGCCGTAATGGATGAAGTCGTGATCGACCAGGTCGTCCGGGCTTTGCGGCCGTCCCATGCGATTGAGGTAATCGGTCGAGGCATAGAAATTCGCCGTCGCCTCCTGCACCAGCCGGGCGATCAGGTCGGGCTGTTCGGGGCGCACGTTGCGGATGGCGATATCGGCCTCGCGCCGCATCAGGTCGCGGATGTCGTTGGAGGCGACGATGTCGATGCTGAGTCGGGGCGCATCCTGGCGCAGCCGTTTCAGCGCCTGCGGCAGCTCGAAGGCGGAAAACACGTCCGAGGCGGTGATGCGGATCAGCCCCTCAACCGATTGCGACTGGCCCGAGGCGACCAGTGCCACCCGGTCGGCCGCTTCGCCCATGGCGCGGACATGATCCAGCAGTTCGGTTCCCGCCCGGGTCAGCACCAGGCTGCGTCCGACCCGTTCGAACAGCATCAGGCCCAGTTCGTCTTCCAGCGCGGCGACCTGGCGGCCCAGCGTCGGCTGGGTCAGGTGCAGCTTGCGCGCGGCGGCCGACAGCGATCCTTCCTCGGCGGTGGCAAGGAAGGCGCGGACATGGTTCCAATCGAATTGGCGGCTGCTGTCATTCATGCGTTTGTGTATAATGCGCCTGCGGATTTCCGCAATTTCTATCGCGTATTCGCATGGGTATTCAGGGGCGAGATAGGAGAACAGCCATGATCACCGCCGCGAAATTCTGGGACAAGACCGCCGAACGCTATGCCAAGTCGCCGATTGCCGACATGGATTCGTACGAATACACGCTGGGACGGACCCGGTCCTATCTGCAGGACACCGACCGGGTGCTGGAACTGGGCTGCGGTACCGGCACCACGGCGATCAAGCTGGGCGATGCGGCCGGATCGGTGGTGGGCAGCGACCTGTCGGCCAACATGGTGGAGATCGGCCAGCGCCGCGCGGCGGAGGCCGGGGCGGGCAATGTCCGCTTCGTGCAGGCCGATGTCGATGACGAAGGGCTGCGCGAAGACCCCTATGATGTGGTGATGGCCTTCAACCTGCTGCACCTGATCGAAGACACCGACAAGGCGCTGGCGCAGATCGGCGAGATGGTCCGGCCCGGCGGGTTGTTCATTTCCAAAACCGTCTGCCTGGCCGAGGGCGGCGGGGCGCTGAAGTTGCGGTTGTTGATGCTGGCGCTGCCCCTGATGCAGATGCTGGGCAAGGCGCCCTTCGTGCGGTTCCTGAAGGTGGCCGAGCTGGAAGGCGCGCTGGAGCGGGCCGGGTTCAAGATCGTCGAGGCGGGCAATTTCCCCGCCAAGCCGCCGGCCCGTTACCTGGTGGCGCGCAAACTGTGACCATCTGGCCCGGGCCATGAGGCTGGGCTTTGGCGGCCGGGGGCGATAGATACGGGCCCAAAGACGGAGGGTCCAATGGCTTTGAAAGTGTATTTGTCGGGTGAGATTCACACCGATTGGCGCGAACAGATCATCGCGGGCGCGCAGGGGCTGGATGTCGCATTCAGCGCGCCGGTGACCGATCACGACGCCAGCGACGATTGCGGCGTGGCGATCATGGGGGCGGAGCCGAACAAGTTCTGGCACGATCACAAGGGCGCCAAGCTGAACGCGATCCGCACCCGCAAGGGGATCGAGGATGCCGATATCGTCGTGGTGCGCTTCGGCGAGAAATACAAGCAGTGGAACGCGGCCTTCGACGCGGGCTATGCCGCGGCGCTTGGCAAGTCGCTGATCGTGCTGCACGGGCCCGATCACCAGCACGCGCTGAAAGAGGTCGACGCCGCCGCGCTGGCCGTGGCCGAGGAGCCGCGCCAGGTGGTCGAGATGCTGCGTTACGTGCTGACCGGCACGCTGCCGGGCTGAGCCCCCTTGAAATCGGGCCGCGATACGCGTATCTGCGGCCCATTCGAGAGAGAGAAGAAGACGCATGGCACGCACAAATCCGCTTCAGTTCATCCAGCAGGTCCGCAGCGAAGTGGGCAAGGTGGCTTGGCCGACCCGCCGCGAAGTTCTGCTGACCACCGTGATGGTGTTCCTCATGGCGACGGTGACCGCGATCTTCTTTGCGCTGGTCGACCTGGCGATCAAGGGTGGGCTGCGCGGTCTGCTGACGCTGTTCGGCTGATCCCGGCCGGCGCGGTTTGGCGCCTTTTCTCTTGAATTCCTGAGGGTTCGGGGGTAGGTGACAGGCCTCATCCGGAAATGGCGTGCGGCGATTCGAGTTGCACGCCGCTTTTTTATTTCCGGGAGAGATCGGGCAAATGCCCGGAATTGATTGGAATTTTCGGCCCCCTGGCGGGCGCGTGGATGCAAGGACAGGATCAAGATGGCGAAGCGTTGGTATTCGGTAAGCGTTCTCTCGAACTTCGAGAAGAAGGTCGCCGAGCAGATTCGTCAGTCCGCCGAGGAAAACGGGCTTCAGGATGAAATCGAAGAAGTCCTGGTTCCGACCGAGGAAGTGATCGAGGTCCGCCGCGGCAAGAAGATCACCACCGAGCGCCGTTTCATGCCCGGCTATGTGCTGGTGCGGATGGAAATGAGCGACCAGGGCTATCACCTGATCAATTCGATCAACCGCGTCACCGGTTTCCTGGGCCCGCAAGGCCGCCCGATGCCGATGCGCGACGCGGAAGTGAACCAGATCCTGAACCGGGTGCAGGAAGGCGAAGAAGCGCCGCGCACCCTGATCCGCTTCGAAGTGGGCGAGAAGGTGAAGGTCAACGACGGCCCGTTCGAAGATTTCGACGGCATGATCGAGGAAGTGGACGACGACGCGCAGAAACTGAAGGTTTCGGTGTCGATCTTCGGCCGCGAAACCCCGGTCGAACTGGATTTCACTCAGGTCACCAAGCAGGGCTGAGTTGAACGCCGCCCCAGGGCGGCACCGAGCGTGGGAGGCGAGGGCATCGCGATGTCCGGACCAGACCACACAACTGAGAAGCCCTTCGGACGCGTCCGCGGGGTGTTGGAAAAAGGAGAGGCCTCATGGCCAAGAAGCTCGTAGGCACGCTGAAACTGCAGGTGCCCGCCGGTCAAGCAAACCCGTCCCCGCCGGTTGGTCCGGCCCTGGGGCAGCGCGGCATCAACATCATGGAATTCTGCAAGGCGTTCAACGCCAAGACGCAGGACATGGACCCGGGCGCACCCTGCCCGACCGTCATCAGCTACTACCAGGACAAGTCCTTCACCATGGACATCAAGACGCCGCCCGCGTCTTACTTCCTGAAGAAAGCTGCCAAGCTGAAGTCGGGCGCCAACAACCCCGGCCGTGAAACCGTGGGTTCGGTGACCGTGGCACAGGTGAAAGAAATCGCCGAAGCCAAGATGAAAGATCTGAACGCCAACGACGTCGACGCGGCGATGCAGATCATCCTGGGCTCGGCCCGTTCCATGGGCATTGAGGTGAAGTAAGATGGCAAAAGTCGGAAAACGCACCGCAGCAGCTCGTGAAGCCTTCGCAGGCAAGCAGAACCTGACGGTTGAAGAAGCCGTCGCACTGGTCAAGGCAAACGCCAACGCCAAGTTCGACGAAACCATCGAAATCGCGATGAACCTGGGCGTCGACACCCGTCACGCAGACCAGATGGTTCGCGGCGTGGTCAGCCTGCCCAACGGCACCGGCAAGACCATGCGCGTCGCCGTGTTCGCACGTGGCCCCAAGGCGGAAGAAGCCCAGGCCGCAGGCGCGGATATCGTTGGCGCCGAGGACCTGATGGAAACCATCCAGGGCGGCACGATCGAATTCGACCGCTGCATCGCCACCCCGGACATGATGCCGATCGTCGGCCGTCTGGGTAAGGTTCTGGGTCCGCGCAACCTGATGCCGAACCCCAAGGTCGGCACCGTGACCATGGACGTGAAAGAAGCCATCGAAGCCGCCAAGGGCGGTGAGGTTCAGTTCCGCGCCGAAAAGGCAGGCGTGGTTCACGCCGGCGTCGGCAAGGCATCGTTCGATGAGGCCAAGCTGGTCGAGAACATCAAGGCATTCGTGTCGGCCGTGGCCAAGGCCAAGCCGTCGGGCGCCAAGGGTGCCTACATGAAGAAGATCGCGATCAGCTCGACCATGGGCCCGGGCGTCAGCGTCGACATCGCATCGGCCAACGTCGAGTGATTTCGGCACTCATGCCGGAACAGTGAATTGAAAAGCACCCCCCTCGGGGGTGCTTTTTTCTTGTCTGCCTGAATGTCATCGATCGCGGGATTCCCGGTCGGGGTGGCTCTAGGGCAGATCGGTCAGCGCTTGCACCTGCTGGATCTGGTCCGCGGTCAGCGATTGACCGCCGTGAACCTGCGCGACGACGGCGCCGTCCAGCAGGATATCCGCGCCGGTGCCATCTTCCCAAACCTCGACCGAAACGGTTTCGTAGCTGGACCAACCGTAAATGGGGCCCATCTGCACCGCGATACTGTCCTCGGCCGGGTCGAAATCGGTGATCACGGTCGGCGCAAACGCCAGGTTTTCGGTATGTTCCGGCGTTTCATGCGCGATGCCAAAGACATCGGCACCTTCGCCCCCGGTCAGTTCGTTGCCGTTGTAGGACAGGAACACATCGTCGCCTGCGCCGCCAATCAGCGTGTCTGCCTGGTTCGTGAGATGGGCCTCAACCCAATTCCCCTCATCGTCCCAGGCAGAAGAGTCATACAATCCGCCTTGGCCTTCCAGCGTATCGTTGCCGGCGCCACCGAAGGCCATGTCTTCTCCGCCGTTGGAGCCGACCTGGTAATAAATGCCCTGCCCATTCGCGAGGAGGAGCGCGTCATCCCCGTCGCCGCCTTGCAGGATGTTGTCGCTGCCATTGCCGGTGATCGTCGTGTTGGCCGCGCCGTCCTGGTAGTCGTCGACCGAGGGGGCCAATACGACGACGAATTCCACATCGCTCTCCTGCAGGCCCGCCGCGCCGGGCAGGGTGGCGATGACGTTGTCGCCGAGCAGGATCTCGGCCCCGGTTCCGTCCTCGGTGTCCGAGACCGAAAACTGGTCGGTGGTTTCGGTTTCCAGCTCCAGCACGATCTGCAGCCGGTCTTCGGCCGGATCGAAGTCGGTGATTTCGGTGACGCTGCTGCTGTCCTGGGTCTGATAGACCATTATTTCGTCTTCACCGTCGCCGCCGGTGATCGTGCTGCCCGCATCGACCTGTATGGTGTCGTTTCCGGCGCCGCCATCGACCAGGCTTTCGTTGGGCCCGTCATAATATGCGAGGTCAAAGTCGATTATCTTGTCGTCCCCGTCGCCGCCGATAAGCGTGTCGGTGCCGCCATTGCCGCCCAGCCAGTCGTTGCCGGCATCGCCATAGAGAAGGTCGTTGCCAGGTTGATCGCCGCCGATGCCTTGCTGTGGCGCGTCGCCGGCTAGCGTGTCGTGCCCACTGCCGCCAATCAGCGTGTCCGAATGATCCCCGCCGTTCACGGAATCGGCCATGGTGCCGGCGTCGATCCAATCATTTCCGGCGCCGCCATCGATGATATCGGCGCCCGTGCCGCCATAAACGGTGTCGTTGCCGTCCGCGCCGAAAATCCTGTCTTGGCCTTCGCCGCCATCAAGCAGGTCGTCGCCTTCGTGGCCAAGCAGTGAATCGCTATCGCCCGCGCCGCTGATCGTGTCGTTGAGCGCGCCGCCCTCGAGCGTGTCCCGTTGGTCGCTGCCGGTCAGGTCAAGCGGTTCCTCAACGGTTTCATTGTCTGCCGGTTCGTCCTCGGACGTGTCCGAGGCGAACAGGGGGACACCGATCAAAAGAGTTGCCAAGAGAAGGAGTTCCATGCAGAAAGCCTTAAATAAAATTTCTAAAAACACCCTCAAGTTAGCATAAATTTGCCGCAAATCAATCATGTAGCGAATTTTGGTTGACAGGCAGTATTGGCATTGATGCCGAAGGGGGCGAGATTTTTTACTTGCTACCCCCTTGGAAAGCTCCTGGAACTGTTCTATTCACACCTGCGGAGTAAAGCGTGCGATTCGTCGTGCGCTTTATTTCGTTTCGTCCAAGACGGTGGGTGGTGTCATCCGATGCCTTAATTTCCTGCCTGAGACGGGAGTAACCAATTCAGCCTGGGGTTCCTCGGGCGATTTTGGCTTAGCCCCGTAGTCGGACTTAGTCGCCGGGTTCGCCCGGCTAAATGAGCCGGGGGGCAACCCCCATAATTGGAGTGAAACTGTGGATAGAGCACAAAAAGAGAAGGTGGTCGAGGAACTCGGCCAGATCTTTGAAAGCTCTGGCGTTGTGGTCGTAGCCCATTACGCAGGTCTCACGGTTGCTGAGATGCAGGACCTTCGCGCACGCGCACGCGAAGCGGGTGGGTCCGTTCGCGTCGCCAAGAACAGGCTCGCCAAAATCGCTCTGGAAGGAAAGCCCTGCGCAAGCATTGCTGATTACCTTTCGGGCATGACCGTTCTGACCTATTCCGAGGACCCCGTGGCAGCAGCCAAGGTGGCCGAGGGCTTCGCTAAGGAAAATTCGAAATTCGAAATCCTTGGCGGTGCAATGGGCGAGAACGCTCTGGACCGTGCCGGTGTTGAAGCCGTGTCGAAAATGCCTTCGCGCGAGGAGCTTATTGCCTCGATCGTTGGTTGTATCGGCGCCCCCGCTTCGAACATCGCCGGCGCGATTGGCGCACCTGCTTCGAACATCGCGAGCATCCTTTCGACCATCGAAGAGAAGGCGGAAGCCGCGTAAGCAACCCTTTGATCTGCGTGGGGTGAATAACCTTCACGTTGGAACACATCTAAACGAACGGAAAACAGTAAAATGGCTGATCTGAAAGCACTTGCTGAGCAAATCGTGGGTCTGACCCTGCTGGAAGCTCAAGAACTGAAAACCATCCTGAAAGACGAATACGGCATCGAGCCCGCCGCTGGCGGCGCTGTGATGGTCGCGGCTGCAGGCGGCGACGCCGGTGGCGCAGCTGCCGAAGAAAAGACCGAATTCGACGTCATCCTGAAGTCGGCCGGCGCCTCCAAGATTAACGTGATCAAGGAAGTCCGCGGCATCACCGGTCTGGGCCTGAAAGAAGCCAAAGAACTGGTCGAAGCAGGCGGCAAAGCCGTGAAAGAAGGCGTGTCGAAAGACGAAGCCGAAGAAATCAAGAGCAAGCTGGAAGCAGCTGGCGCAGAAATCGAACTGAAGTAATCGGTTCGGGGACAGAATTGTCCCGCTGAAAATTGAGGCTGGGTCCGGGAAATCCGGGCCCAGCCGAACCTGTCTTAGCAAGGGCCCCTCGATCTGGTAGGGTAGGGGCGTTTCCTAAGGTTTGGTTCTGTGATCGGGAGGCTTCTGGTGGGACAGAGGCCATGAATGGATCGTAATCGACCTGTTTCAAATGGACGTGCCGCCGGTGCCCGACGGCAGGCATGGACCGATTGGAAACGAAAGGTGACGACTGTCATGGCTCAAAGCTTCCTTGGCCAGAAACGTTTGCGTAAATATTACGGCAAAATCCGCGAAGTGCTGGAGATGCCGAACCTGATCGAGGTTCAGAAATCCTCGTACGACCTCTTCCTCCGTTCCGGCGATGCCGAACAACCCACCGATGGCGAAGGCATCATGGGCGTGTTCCAGTCGGTTTTCCCGATCAAGGATTTCAACGAAACCTCCGTCCTGGAATTCGTGAAATACGAGCTGGAAAAGCCGAAATACGACGTCGAGGAATGCATGCAGCGCGACATGACCTACAGCGCGCCGCTGAAGGTCACCCTGCGCCTGATCGTGTTCGATGTGGACGAAGACACCGGCGCGAAATCGGTCAAGGACATCAAGGAACAGGACGTCTTCATGGGCGACATGCCCCTGATGACTCCGAACGGCACCTTCATCGTGAACGGCACCGAACGCGTGATCGTTTCGCAGATGCACCGGTCGCCGGGCGTGTTCTTCGATCACGATAAAGGCAAGACTCACAGCTCGGGCAAGCTGCTCTTCGCCTGCCGCATCATTCCCTATCGCGGCTCGTGGCTGGATTTCGAATTCGACGCCAAGGATATCGTGTTTGCGCGCATCGACCGTCGCCGCAAACTGCCTGTGACCACCCTGCTGTACGCACTGGGCCTGGACCAGGAAGGCATCATGGATGCCTATTACAACACCGTCGATTTCAAGCTGGAAAAGGGCAAGGGCTGGGTCACCAAGTTCTTCCCCGAGCGCGTGCGCGGCACCCGTCCCACCTATGACCTGGTCGACGCGGCCACCGGCGAAATCATCTGCGAAGCGACCAAGAAGGTCACCCCGCGCGCCGTCAAGAAGATCATCGACGAAGGCAAGATCACCGAACTGCTGGTTCCGTTCGAGCACATCGTCGGCAAATTCGTCGCCAAGGACATCATCAACGAAGAAACCGGCGCGATCTATGTCGAAGCCGGCGATGAGCTGACCCTGGAATACGACAAGGACGGCGATCTGATCGGCGGCACCGTGAAGGATCTGGTCGATGCCGGCATCACCACGATCCCGGTTCTCGACATCGACAACATCACCGTGGGCGCCTACATGCGCAACACCATGGCGGCCGACAAGAACATGGGCCGCGACACCGCGCTGATGGACATCTACCGCGTCATGCGCCCGGGTGAGCCGCCGACCGTCGAAGCAGCCTCGGCGCTGTTCGACACGCTGTTCTTCGATTCCGAGCGTTACGACCTGTCCGCCGTTGGCCGGGTGAAAATGAACATGCGCCTGGCGCTGGATGCCGAAGACACCCAGCGGACCCTGCGCAAGGAAGACATCATTTCCTGCATCAAGGCGCTGGTCGAACTGCGCGACGGCCAGGGCGAAGTCGACGACATCGACCACCTCGGCAACCGCCGCGTCCGGTCGGTCGGCGAACTGATGGAAAACCAGTATCGCGTCGGCCTGCTGCGCATGGAACGCGCGATCAAGGAACGCATGTCGTCGGTCGAAATCGACACCGTCATGCCGCAGGACCTGATCAACGCGAAACCGGCTGCCGCTGCCGTCCGCGAATTCTTCGGCTCGTCGCAGCTGTCGCAGTTCATGGACCAGACCAACCCGCTGTCGGAAGTCACCCACAAACGCCGCCTGTCGGCGCTTGGGCCGGGCGGCCTGACCCGCGAACGCGCGGGCTTCGAGGTCCGCGACGTGCACCCGACCCACTATGGCCGGATGTGCCCGATTGAAACGCCGGAAGGTCCGAACATCGGTCTGATCAACTCGCTGGCCACTTTCGCCCGCGTGAACAAGTACGGCTTCATCGAAACCCCGTATCGCGTCGTCAGCGACGCCAAGGTGACCGACGAAGTGCACTACATGTCCGCGACCGAGGAAATGCGTCACACCGTGGCGCAGGCCAACGCATCGCTGGACGAGGACGGCAAGTTCATCAACGACCTGGTGTCGACCCGTCAGTCGGGCGATTACACCCTGGCGCCGCGTGAAAGCGTGGACCTGATCGACGTGTCGCCGAAACAGCTGGTTTCGGTCGGTGCCTCGCTGATCCCGTTCCTGGAAAACGACGACGCCAACCGCGCTCTGATGGGTGCGAACATGCAACGTCAGGCGGTTCCGCTGCTGCGCGCAGAAGCGCCGCTGGTCGGTACCGGTATCGAAGAAATCGTGGCCCGCGACTCGGGCGCTGCGATCATGGCCAAGCGCGGCGGCATCATCGACCAGATCGATGCGCAGCGTATCGTGATCCGCGCCACCGAGGATCTGGAACTGGGCGATGCCGGCGTCGACATCTACCGGATGCGCAAGTTCCAGCGTTCGAACCAGAACACCTGCATCAACCAGCGTCCGCTGGTGAAGGTGGGCCAGACCGTCACCAAGGGCGAAGTGATCGCCGACGGCCCGTCCACCGATATGGGTGAACTGGCGCTCGGCAAGAACGTGATCGTCGCGTTCATGCCCTGGAACGGTTACAACTACGAAGACTCGATCCTGATCTCCGAGCGCATCGCGCGCGACGACGTGTTCACCTCGATCCATATCGAGGAATTCGAAGTCGCCGCCCGTGACACCAAGCTTGGGCCGGAAGAAATCACCCGCGACATCCCCAACGTCGGTGAAGAAGCGCTGCGCAACCTCGACGAGGCTGGCATCGTTTACATCGGCGCGGATGTGGAACCGGGCGATATCCTGGTCGGTAAGATCACCCCGAAGGGCGAAAGCCCGATGACCCCGGAAGAAAAGCTGCTGCGCGCCATCTTCGGCGAAAAGGCATCGGACGTGCGCGACACCTCGCTGCGCGTGAAGCCGGGCGATTTCGGCACCGTGGTCGAGGTTCGCGTCTTCAACCGTCACGGCGTCGAGAAAGACGAACGTGCGCTGCAGATCGAACGCGAAGAGGTCGAACGTCTGGCCCGTGACCGCGACGACGAGCTGGCGATCCTGGATCGCAACATCTATGCCCGTCTGAAGGACATGATCCTGGGCAAGGTCGCCGTGAAGGGCCCGAAAGGCGTCAAGGCGAGCTCCGTCATCACCGAGGAACTGCTGGAAACCCTGACCCGCGGTCAGTGGTGGCAGCTGGCGCTGGAAGAAGAATCCGACGCCCAGGTGGTCGAGGCGCTGCACGAACAGTACGAAGTGCAGAAACGCGCCCTGGATGCCCGTTTCGAGGACAAGGTCGAAAAAGTCCGCCGTGGCGACGACCTGCCGCCGGGCGTGATGAAGATGGTCAAGGTCTTCATCGCGGTGAAGCGCAAGCTGCAGCCGGGCGACAAGATGGCCGGCCGTCACGGCAACAAGGGTGTTATTTCCCGCGTTGTCCCGATGGAAGACATGCCCTTCCTGCAGGACGGGACCCCGGTCGACTTCTGTCTGAACCCGCTGGGCGTGCCGTCGCGTATGAACGTCGGTCAGATCCTTGAAACCCACATGGGTTGGGCCGCACGCGGTCTGGGTCTGAAGGTGGACGATGCGCTGCAGGATTACCGCCGTTCCGGCGACCTGACCCCGGTGCGCGAAGCGATGCGGATCGTGTATGGCGACGACGTCTATGAAGAAGGCATCGCCGACATGGACGAAGACCGTCTGGTCGAAGCCGCAGGCAACGTGACCCGCGGTGTTCCGATCGCGACGCCGGTCTTCGACGGTGCGAAGGAAGCGGATGTGAACGACGCGCTGAAGCGCGCTGGTTTCGACCAATCCGGTCAGTCGGTTCTGTACGACGGCCGTACCGGCGAACAGTTCAGCCGCAAGGTGACCGTGGGTATGAAATACCTGCTGAAACTGCACCACCTGGTCGACGACAAGATCCACGCACGTTCCACCGGCCCGTACAGCCTGGTCACCCAGCAGCCGCTGGGCGGTAAGGCACAGTTCGGCGGTCAGCGCTTCGGTGAGATGGAAGTCTGGGCTCTGGAAGCCTACGGCGCCGCCTACACCCTGCAGGAAATGCTGACGGTGAAGTCGGATGACGTGGCCGGCCGGACCAAGGTCTATGAAAGCATCGTCAAGGGCGAGGACAACTTCGAGGCCGGCGTGCCGGAATCGTTCAACGTTCTGGTCAAGGAGGTCCGGGGTCTGGGCCTCAACATGGAACTCCTGGATGCGGAGGAAAAGGAGTGAGGGCGCGCGCCCTCTCTCCCATCCCCCCTTCCGCAAGATTTGAGGTATCAAAATGAACCAGGAACTCACCAACAACCCGTTTAACCCGCTGACCCCGCCGAAGGTATTCGACGAAATCCGCGTCTCGCTGGCATCGCCCGAGCGGATCCTGTCGTGGTCCTATGGCGAGATCAAAAAGCCCGAGACGATCAACTACCGGACCTTCAAGCCCGAGCGCGACGGCCTGTTCTGCGCCCGGATCTTTGGCCCGATCAAAGATTACGAATGTCTGTGCGGCAAATATAAGCGGATGAAATATCGCGGCGTCGTCTGCGAAAAATGCGGTGTGGAAGTCACGCTGCAAAAGGTCCGCCGCGAGCGCATGGGCCATATCGAACTGGCCTCGCCGGTCGCTCATATCTGGTTCCTGAAATCGCTGCCGTCCCGCATCGGCCTGATGCTGGACATGACGCTGCGCGATCTGGAACGTGTCCTGTATTTCGAAAACTACGTCGTCATCGAGCCGGGTCTGACCGACCTGCAATACGGCCAGATGATGACCGAAGAAGAATTCATGGACGCCCAGGACGCCTATGGCATGGACGCCTTCACCGCCAATATCGGCGCTGAAGCGATCCGCGAAATGCTGGCCGCGATCGACCTGGAAGCAGAAGCCGAACAGCTGCGCGCCGACCTGGCCGAAGCCACCGGCGAACTGAAGCCCAAGAAGATCATCAAGCGCCTGAAAGTGGTCGAAAGCTTCCTGGAGTCGGGCAACCGTCCGGAATGGATGATCATGACCGTGATCCCGGTCATCCCGCCGGAACTGCGCCCGCTGGTGCCGCTGGACGGTGGCCGCTTCGCGACCTCGGACCTGAACGACCTGTACCGCCGGGTGATCAACCGGAACAACCGTCTGAAGCGCCTGATCGAACTGCGCGCGCCCGATATCATCGTGCGCAACGAAAAGCGGATGCTGCAGGAATCGGTCGACGCCCTGTTCGACAACGGCCGCCGCGGCCGCGTGATCACCGGCGCCAACAAACGCCCGCTGAAATCGCTGTCGGACATGCTGAAAGGTAAGCAGGGCCGCTTCCGTCAGAACCTTCTGGGTAAGCGGGTCGACTTCTCGGGCCGTTCGGTCATCGTGACCGGCCCGGAACTGAAGCTGCACCAGTGCGGTCTGCCCAAGAAGATGGCGCTGGAGCTGTTCAAGCCGTTCATCTATTCGCGGCTGGAAGCGCGCGGTCTGTCTTCGACCGTGAAACAGGCCAAGAAGCTGGTGGAAAAGGAACGTCCCGAGGTTTGGGATATCCTGGATGAAGTGATCCGCGAACACCCGGTTCTGCTGAACCGTGCGCCGACGCTGCACCGTCTGGGTATCCAGGCGTTCGAACCCACGCTGATCGAAGGCAAGGCGATCCAGCTGCACCCGCTGGTCTGTTCGGCGTTCAACGCCGACTTCGACGGCGACCAGATGGCTGTCCACGTGCCGCTGAGCCTGGAAGCGCAGCTGGAAGCGCGCGTGCTGATGATGTCGACGAACAACGTTCTGTCGCCCGCCAACGGCGCGCCGATCATCGTTCCGTCGCAGGATATGATCCTTGGCCTTTACTACACCACCATCGCGCGCGATGGCATGGTGGGCGAAGGCATGGTGTTCTCCTCGATCGAGGAAGTGCAATACGCGCTGGATACCGGCGCTGTGCACCTGCACGCCAAGGTCACCGCACGTATCCCGCAGATCGACGAAAACGGTCTGGAAGTGGTCAAGCGCTATGAAACCACGCCGGGCCGGGTCCGTCTGGGCGCGCTGCTGCCGCAGAACGCCAAGGCGCCTTACGAGCTGGTCAACCGCCTGCTGCGGAAGAAAGAAGTGCAGCAGGTCATCGACACCGTCTACCGTTACTGCGGTCAGAAGGAATCGGTCATCTTCTGCGACCAGATCATGTCGATGGGTTTCCGCGAAGCGTTCAAGGCCGGGATTTCCTTCGGCAAGGACGACATGGTGATCCCCGACAACAAGTGGGAAATCGTCGACGAAACCCGCGATCAGGTGAAAGACTTCGAACAACAGTACATGGACGGCCTGATCACCCAGGGCGAAAAGTACAACAAGGTTGTCGACGCCTGGTCGAAGTGTAACGACAAGGTCACCGACGCGATGATGGGCACCATTTCGGCCGTGAAGACGGACGAAAACGGCGCCGAGATGGAACCGAACAGCGTTTACATGATGGCCCACTCCGGTGCACGGGGCTCGGTCACGCAGATGAAACAGCTGGGCGGGATGCGCGGCCTGATGGCGAAGCCGAACGGCGACATCATCGAGACGCCGATCATCTCGAACTTTAAAGAAGGCCTGACCGTGCTTGAGTACTTCAACTCGACCCACGGCGCGCGGAAAGGTCTGTCGGATACGGCTCTGAAGACGGCGAACTCGGGTTACCTGACCCGTCGTCTGGTGGACGTTGCGCAGGACTGCATCATTCGCGAAAACGATTGCGGCACCGAGAATTCGATCTATGTCGAAGCGGCGGTGAACGACGGTGAAGTCGTCGCAAGCTTGGGCGAACGCATCCTGGGCCGTGTCACGGCCGAGGACGTGAAGGTTCCGGGCACCGAAGAGGTTCTGTTCGCGAAAGGCACTCTGATCGACGAACGCACCGCCGACGCGATCGAGGAAGCCGGCGTTCAGTCGATGCAGATCCGCAGCCCGCTGACCTGTGAATCCGAAGACGGCGTCTGCGCCACCTGCTACGGTCGTGACCTGGCGCGTGGTACCAAGGTGAACACCGGCGAAGCCGTCGGCATCATCGCGGCGCAGTCGATCGGTGAACCGGGCACCCAGCTGACGATGCGGACCTTCCACATCGGCGGCGTTGCGCAGGGTGGCCAGCAGTCGTTCCTCGAAGCCAGCCAGTCCGGCAAGATCGAGTACGAAAACGCACAGCTGATCACCAACGCCAACGGCGAAGTTCTGACCATTGGCCGGAACATGAAGCTGCGGATCATGGACGAGAACGGCGAAGAGCGCGCCAGCCACAAGCTGGGCTACGGCACGAAGCTATTCGTGACCGAAGGCCAGCAGGTTTCGCGCGGCGACAAGCTGTTCGAATGGGACCCCTATACCCTGCCGATCATCGCCGAGAAGTCCGGTACCGCGAAATTCGTGGACCTGGTCAGCGGTATCGCCGTGCGCGACGAAACCGACGAAGCCACCGGCATGACCCAGAAGATCGTGATCGACTGGCGTGCCGCGCCCAAGGGCAACGAGCTGAAGCCGGAAATCATCCTGGTCGACGCCGATGGCGAACCGGTCCGCAACGATGCGGGCAACCCGGTGACCTATCCGATGTCGGTGGATGCGATCCTGTCGATCGAAGACAGTCAGTCGGTTCAGGCCGGTGACGTCGTCGCGCGTATCCCGCGTGAAGGCGCCAAGACCAAGGACATTACCGGTGGTCTGCCGCGGGTTGCGGAACTGTTCGAAGCGCGCCGTCCGAAGGATCACGCGATCATCGCCGAAATCGATGGTTACGTGCGCTTCGGCCGCGACTACAAGAACAAGCGCCGCATCTCGATCGAGCCTGTGGATGAATCCCGCGAGCCCGTGGAATACATGGTGCCCAAGGGCAAGCACATCCCGGTGCAGGAAGGCGACTTCGTGCAGAAGGGCGATTACATCATGGACGGCAACCCGGCGCCGCATGACATCCTGGCCATCATGGGTGTCGGCGCGCTGGCCGATTACATGATCAACGAGGTGCAGGAGGTCTATCGTCTGCAGGGCGTGAAGATCAACGACAAGCACATCGAAGTGATCGTGCGCCAGATGCTGAAGAAATGGGAAATCGACGACAGCGGCGATACCACCCTGCTGAAGGGCGAACATGTCGAGAAGGCCGAACTGGACGAAGCCAACGAAAAGGCGATCGCCCGCGGCGGCCGTCCGGCGACCGGCGCGCCGATCCTCTTGGGGATCACCAAGGCGTCGCTGCAGACCCGGTCCTTCATGTCGGCGGCGTCGTTCCAGGAAACCACCCGCGTGCTCACCGAAGCTTCGGTTCAGGGCAAGCGCGACCGGCTGATCGGCCTCAAGGAAAACATCCTTGTCGGCCGTCTGATCCCGGCCGGGACCGGTGGCGCCACCGCGCGGGTGCGCAAGATCGCCCGTTCGCGCGACAACATCGTGCTGGAAGCCCGCCGCGAGGAGGCCGAAGCGGCCGCAGCGCTGGCGGCTCCGATCGACGATGCGGTTGGCGGCGACGAGTTCGACAACCTGGTGCAAACGCCGGAAAGCCGCGACGAGTAAGCGGTTCCCAAAAGATCAGGAAAAGGCCCCCGCAGCGCGGGGGCCTTTTTCGTTCGGGGCAGGGGCAGGGCAAGCGATCCGGGTAGGTCCCGGCTAAGGCCCTGCGCGGGAAAGTGGTTTTCCCTCTGGACCCGGCGCGGGAAATACGCAGGAATGACCGGACTGAATTTTCGAGAGTCCTAGATGCCCCTGTCCGACAATATGCGCGGCGCGCTTTTGATGATGGCCTCGATGGCGGCCTTCACGATCAACGACACATTCATGAAGGCTCTGGCCGGGGCTGTGCCGCTGTTCCAGCTATTGTTCCTGCGCGGGGCGCTGACCTCGGTGCTGACCGGCATCTGGGTCTATCGGGTCAGGGCGATGCACCTGCGGATGCCGCGCCGCGACAAGGGGTTGATCGGGCTGCGGGCGGTTGCCGAGGTCGGGGCGGCCTATTTCTTCCTCACCGCTCTGTTTCACATGCCGATCGCCAATGTGACGGCAATCCTGCAATCGCTGCCGCTGACAGTATCGCTGTGCGCGGCGCTGTTTTTCGGTGAAACGCTGGGCTGGCGGCGGTTGAGCGCGATCCTGATCGGGCTGGCCGGGGTGATGCTGATCGTGCGGCCGGGGGCGGAAGATTTCAATTTCTATTCGGTCTATGTGCTGATCGCGGTCGCCTTCGTCACGCTGCGCGACCTGGTGACCCGCAAACTGTCGGCGCAGACCCATTCGATCTTCGTGTCCTGGACCACGTCGATTTCGATCATGGTGGTGTTCGGCCTAGCCAGCCTGGGGCGGGATTGGGTGCCGATGGACCTGCGGGCCTGGGGCTTCACCATCGCGGCGTCGGTTTCGATCATCGGCGGATACCTGTTTTCGGTGCAGGTGATGCGGGTGGGGGAAATCACCTTCATCGCGCCGTTCCGCTATACCGGGCTGATCTGGGCGCTGGTGCTGGGATGGTTCGTGTTCGGCGACTGGCCGGCGCCGCTGACCCTGATCGGCGCGGCGATCGTTGTCGGCAGCGGCATTTTCATGCTCTATCGCGAAGGGCAGATCGCCCGCAGGGCCAAACGCAACCGGTGAGCAACGCTTGACGATAGACGTGCAAATCCTCGGCCTGTGCCGCTGGTCCTATCCGTCCGCCCCGGGCGCGTTTCAGAAGGACACCGCGGGCGGCATCGACGCGATCCGCGCGGCGCTTTACGATCCGGTCCGGCTGCAGCTGCGTCTGTTCTACCTCGAACACGTGGTGTTGCCGTCGCTCAGGGTGCAGACCGATCCGGATTTCACCATCGTCATGCTGATGGGCGAAACCCTGCCCGATCCGGCGCGTTCAAAGGTGCTGGAACTGATTTCCGACATCCCCCAGATCAAGCCGGTCTTCGCGCCGGAAGGGCGGCTGCATCAGGATATCTGCCGCGATGTCATGGTCGCCGAGCGCGACATGGAGGTGCGCGCGGTAGCCGAATTCCGGCTCGACGACGATGATGCGGTGGCGGTGGATTTCGTCGAACGGACCCGGGATTTCTTCTATAAAGTGAAGGGGATTTACCGCAACGGCGGCAAGTTGGCTCTGGATTTCAACCGAGGCTTCATTCTGCGCACCGACCTGTCGGGGATTGACCTGATCCCGGTCACCGCGCGTTACTGGACGCCGGGGCTGGTGCTGTATCTTCGGCCGCAATCGGACGAAAGCCTGCTGCATTTCAACCATGCGCAGATGTGGAAGCGCATCCCGATGCTGTCCTTCCCGCGGGTGCCGATGTTCCTGCGCGGGGCGCATGGCGAAAACGACAGTTCGGTCAGCTACAAGCCGTATAATTCCGAAGAGGCCTGGGTCGACAAGGACAAGCTGTCCGAGATCATGCACGAGAGGTTCAACATCCCGCTCGACCGGCTGAGAACGGCCTGGGAGGCGGCGCTGAGCGCGGGATAACGCCATCCGGGCTGGCCTTGTTGACAAGCCCGGCGACTCCCCCTATACGCCCACCATCCGGCAAAGAGGGACGCCCCTGACGCCGATATCAAAATTGCAGTGGCCAAGTCCCGAGCTACTTTGAAGCTTCGGACCTCTGGGAACTCACCGCGTCGTTCGCCTCGGAATGGGAACGATTGCGGTTTTTGCGTTATGCGGACGCGCGTGATGCAGCGAATTGAAACCGTCGGAGGCTCCGGTCTCCGGCAGATGTGTTAGGAAACGGGAAAGCGACCCAATGCCAACGATTCAGCAGCTGATCCGCAAACCGCGGCAGCCCAAAGTAAAACGTTCGAAATCCATGCACCTGGAACAGTGCCCGCAGAAGCGCGGCGTCTGCACCCGGGTTTACACCACGACGCCGAAGAAGCCGAACTCGGCTATGCGTAAGGTTGCCAAGGTCCGCCTGACCAACGGTTTCGAAGTCATCTCGTACATCCCCGGTGAAAGCCACAACCTTCAGGAACACTCGGTTGTCCTGATCCGTGGCGGCCGTGTGAAAGACCTTCCGGGTGTCCGTTACCACATCCTGCGTGGTGTTCTGGATACCCAGGGCGTCAAAGACCGTAAGCAACGTCGTTCGAAATACGGCGCCAAGCGTCCGAAGTAAGGAGATCACAGAATGTCTCGTCGTCACGCTGCTGAGAAGCGCGAAGTCCTGCCCGACGCCAAGTATGGCGATCGCGTGCTGACCAAATTCATGAACAACCTGATGATCGACGGTAAGAAATCGGTCGCGGAAAAGATCGTCTACAATGCGCTGGACCGCATTGAGAGCAAGATCAAGCGCGCCCCCGTCGAAGTCTTCCACGAAGCCCTGGACAACATCAAACCGGCCGTCGAAGTTCGTTCGCGCCGCGTTGGTGGTGCAACCTACCAGGTGCCCGTCGAAGTGCGCCCCGAGCGCCGCGAAGCCCTGGCGATCCGCTGGCTGATCTCGGCCTCGCGCGCCCGCAACGAAAACACGATGGAAGAACGCCTCGCAGGCGAGCTGCTGGACGCCGTCCAGTCGCGCGGTTCCGCCGTGAAGAAGCGCGAAGATACTCATAAGATGGCCGACGCGAACAAAGCGTTCAGCCATTACCGCTGGTAATTCCACAAAGGTTCATAAACCAATGGCACGCGAATATCCGCTCGAACTGTACCGCAACTTCGGTATCATGGCGCACATCGATGCAGGGAAAACCACCTGCTCGGAACGTATCCTGTACTACACCGGCAAATCCCACAACATCGGTGAGGTGCACGATGGTGCGGCCACCATGGACTGGATGGAGCAGGAACAGGAACGCGGCATCACCATCACCTCGGCTGCGACCACCACTTTCTGGGAACGCACCGAAGACGGCGAAAACGCCGATACCCCTAAGCACCGGATGAACATCATCGACACCCCCGGCCACGTCGACTTCACCATCGAAGTTGAACGTTCGCTGGCGGTTCTCGACGGTGCGGTTGCTGTTCTCGACGCCAACGCCGGCGTTGAGCCGCAGACCGAAACCGTGTGGCGTCAGGCTGACCGCTACAAGGTTCCGCGGATCGTCTTCGTCAACAAGATGGACAAGATCGGCGCGGACTTCTTCAACTGCGTTCGCATGATCGAAGACCGCACCGGCGCGCGTGCCGTTCCCGTCGGTATCCCGATCGGCGCAGAAACCGAGCTGGAAGGCCTGATCGACCTGGTCACCATGGAAGAATGGCTGTGGCAGGGTGAAGACCTGGGCGCATCGTGGGTCAAGGCCCCGATCCGTGCCGAGCTGCAGGACATGGCCAACGAGTGGCGCGAAAAGATGGTCGAAGCCGCGGTCGAAGAAGACGAAGCCGCGATGGAAGCCTACCTGGAAGGCGAAGAGCCCGACGTCGCCACCCTGCGCAAACTGCTGCGCAAGGGCACCCTGGCTCTGAACTTCGTGCCGGTTCTGGGCGGTTCCGCGTTCAAGAACAAAGGCGTGCAGCCGCTGCTGAACGCCGTGATCGACTACCTGCCCAGCCCGCTGGACGTTGTCGATTACATGGGCTTCTCGCCGGATGACGAAACCGAAGAGCGTAACATCGCCCGCCGCGCGGACGACGACATGCCCTTCGCTGGCCTGGCGTTCAAAATCATGAACGACCCCTTCGTCGGCTCGCTGACCTTCACCCGGGTTTACTCGGGCGTTCTGAACAAGGGCGACAGCATCCTGAACTCGACCAAAGGCAAGAAAGAACGCGTTGGTCGTATGATGATGATGCACTCGAACAACCGCGAGGAAATCGAGGAAGCCTTCGCAGGCGACATCATCGCGCTGGCGGGTCTGAAAGACACCACCACCGGTGACACCCTGTGCGACGCCAAGGCGCCGGTGGTTCTGGAAACCATGACCTTCCCCGATCCGGTGATCGAGATCGCGGTCGAACCCAAAACCAAGGGCGACCAGGAAAAGATGTCTCAGGGTCTGGCCCGTCTGGCCGCAGAAGACCCGTCCTTCCGCGTGGAAACCGACCTGGAATCGGGTCAGACCATCATGAAGGGCATGGGCGAACTTCACCTGGACATCCTGGTTGACCGTCTGAAGCGTGAATTCAAGGTTGAGGCCAACATCGGTGCGCCGCAGGTGGCATACCGTGAAACCATCAGCCACGAAGCCGAAGTCGACTACACCCACAAGAAACAGTCGGGTGGTTCGGGTCAGTTCGCGCGCGTCAAAATGGTCATCACCCCGACCGAGGCGGGCGAAGGTTATTCGTTCGAATCCAAGATCGTTGGTGGTTCGGTGCCGAAGGAATACATCCCCGGTGTCGAAAAAGGCATCCAGTCCGTCATGGACAGCGGCCCGCTGGCCGGCTTCCCCGTGATCGACTTCAAGGTTGCCCTGATCGACGGTGCCTATCACGACGTCGACTCGTCGGTTCTGGCCTTTGAAATCGCCGCCCGTGCGGGGATGCGCGAAGGTCTGAAAAAGGCCGGTGCGAAACTGCTGGAACCGATCATGAAGGTCGAAGTGATCACCCCGGACGAATATACCGGCGGTATCATCGGCGACCTGACCTCGCGTCGGGGCCAGGTGTCGGGCCAGGAAAACCGCGGCAACGCCATCGCCATCGATGCGAACGTTCCGCTGGCCAACATGTTCGGCTACATCAACACCCTGCGTTCGATGTCGTCGGGCCGCGCCCAGTTCACCATGCAGTTCTCGCACTACGATCCGGTGCCGCAGAACATCAGTGACGAAATTCAGGCGAAATACGCCTAAGCGAATTCGGGGGTCCGGGCGACCGGGCCCCCCTTCAAGATAAAGGAGGCCATCATGGCAAAGGAAAAGTTTGAGCGTTCTAAACCGCACGTTAACATCGGCACGATCGGCCACGTTGACCACGG
>NZ_WWEN01000036.1 GCF_009857745.1 Thalassovita mangrovi | reverse complement strand
CAAATCATCAATATCGTTAATCCCAACAAGGAGGAAGTGTTTATGATACCCAATAACGAAAAGAAAAGAGACTATTACGTGAATCCATGTTTATGCCAATTGAAAAACGAAATTCAATTCTAAAAATGGTGATAAGAGAAGTTTTTCTTATGGCACAAATCATCAATATCGTTAATCCAAATGAGGAGAAAGTGTTTATGATGCCCAATAATGAAAAGGAAGGAGATTATTATGTGAATCCAAGTATATCCTAATTGAAAAATGAACTTCAATTCTAAAAATGGTAATAAGAGAAGTTTTTCTTATGAAACCGAAGCATCAATATCGTTAATCGCAATAAGGAGAATCTGTTTATGATGCCTAATAATGAAAAGAAAGGAGATTATTATGTGAATCCATGTATATCCTAATTGAGAAACGAACTTCAATTCTAAAAATGGTAATAATAGAAGTTTTTCTTATGAAACCAAAGCATCAATATCGTTAATCCCAATAAGGAGAATGTGTTTATGAC
>NZ_WWEN01000035.1 GCF_009857745.1 Thalassovita mangrovi | reverse complement strand
ATAAGAAATCCATCTCTTTCTACCATTTTAGGAATTAAAGTTCATTTTTCAATGGGGATAAACATGGATTGATGCCATAATCTCCTTTCATTTGACGATTAGGCACCATAAACATATTCTCTTCATTGGGATAAATGGTATTGATGCTTTGGTTTCATAAGAAATACATCTCTTTCTACCGTTTTAAGAATTAAAGTTCATTTTACAATTGCATAAACACGGATTCACATAATAATCTCCTTTCTTTTAACGATCGGGCACCCCAAATTCAATCTCCACACTAGGACAAATGAATTGATGCTTTGGTTTTATAAGAAATACTTCACTTTCGGCCGTTTTTAGAATGGAAGTTCATTTTCCAAACGGGATAAACAAGGATTGACTTCATAATCTCCTTTCATTTCACGATTAGGCGCCATAAACATATTCTCCTCATTGGGATTAATGGTATTGATACTTTGGTTTCAAAAGAAATACATCTCCTTCTACCATTTTAAGAATTAAAGTTCATTTTTCAATTGGGATA
>NZ_WWEN01000034.1 GCF_009857745.1 Thalassovita mangrovi | reverse complement strand
CAGCATCTTCATCATTTTAGTGGGCTGTCCATGTTTCCATCACCCTCTTAGGATTATCATGCATTATTGTGGCTTTTGGTTGTTGTAGTTTAGGATTTGGATGTCTTTATGCCCTTTTATGTGTAAAATGCCTCATTTCATCCTCATTGGTTTGATGTCTCTTGCATTTTATGCCATGTCCCTGCATCTTTTTATCCCTAATCCATGCATGAATCAGTAGCCTAACACATTTCAAGCACATTTACACCTTAACTTGCATGAATCATTGTCATTTTCAGCATTCCTAGCATTTTTTTTGTCAAAGTGCATAACATTTTCTTTGCCTAGGCCATTAGTAAAACTAACATCTCATTCATGTCATATGCCATCCCCTTGTGTGTTTGTTGTCTTCTTCTTGTCAAAATGCATGTTTGATGGCTGTCAAAAACTGATTTTCAAAACCCCCAAGCTAAGCATGTTAATCTCAACCAATGAGGATTAGCATGGACTTAGCATTTTTCTTAAAGCTAGCAAGATATCTTGGGGAAACTT
>NZ_WWEN01000033.1 GCF_009857745.1 Thalassovita mangrovi | reverse complement strand
CACACTAGGACAAATGAATTGATGCTTTGGTTTTATAAGAAATACTTCTCTTTCGGCCATTTTTAGAATTGGAGTTCATTTTCCAATTGGGATAAACGTGGATTCACATCATAATCTCCTTCCATTTCACGATTAGGCACCATAAACATATTCTCCTCGTTGGGATAAATGGCATTGATGCTTTTGTTTCAAAAGAAATACATCTCGTTCTACCATTTTAAGAATTAAAGCTCATTTTTCAATTCGGATAAACACGGATTCGCATCATAATCTCCTTACATTTCGTGATTAGGCATCATAAACACATTCTCCTCATTGGGATGAATGGTATTGATGCTTTGGTTTCAAAAGAAATACATCTCTTTCTACCATTTTAAGAATTAAAGTTCATTTTTCAATTGCGTAAACACGGATTCACATAATAATCTCCTTCCTTTTAATGATTGGGCACCCCAAATTCATTCTCCACACTAGGACAAATGAATTGATGCTTTGGTTTTATAAGAAATACTTCTCTTTCGGCCATTTTTAGAATTG
>NZ_WWEN01000032.1 GCF_009857745.1 Thalassovita mangrovi | reverse complement strand
CATAAACACATTCTCCTCATTGGGATAAATGGTATTGATGCTTTGGTTTCATAAGAAATACATCTCTTTCTGCCATTTTAGGAATTAAAGTTCATTTTTCACTTTGGATAAATGTGGATTCACATCATAATCTCCTTACATTCCGTGATTAGGCATCATAAACACATTCTCCTCATTGGGATAAACGGTATTGGTGCTTTGGTTTCATGAGAAAAACATCACTTTCTAACATTTAAAGAATTAAAGTTCGTTTTCCGATTGGGATAAATGTGGATTCACATCATAATCTCTTTACATTCCATGATTAGGCACCGTAAACACATCCTCCTCATTGGGATAAATGGTATTGATGCTTTGGTTTCCAAAGAAATACATCTCTTTCTACCATTTTAAGATTTAAGGTTCATTTTTCAATTAGGATAAACACGGATTCACGTCATAATCTCCCAACATTTCATGATTAGGCATCATAAACACATTCTCCTCATTGGGATAAATGGTATTGATGCTTTGGTTTCATAAGAAATACATCTCTTTCT
>NZ_WWEN01000004.1 GCF_009857745.1 Thalassovita mangrovi | reverse complement strand
TACACTCTTTCCCTAACCCTAACCCTAACCCTAAAAAAAAAAAACCGGCGCGCGCCGGGCGCCCCCCGCCCGGCCGTGCATCGGTGCAAATCCGCCCCCCGCCTGAAAAGAACAATAATCGCCACATCTTTCGATTCCCCTAGCAAATACCGTAGTTTCCACATATATGAGGCCCGCAAGCCACTGCTGGAGGATAGTCGGTTGCTCGACCTCTCGACCGTTCGCGCCGATCTCGCCGAACATTACGATCTCGCCCCGTCGCTGGAGCTCGCCGAGGCCACCAAAGACATCTATGCCCGGATGGATCGTGTCGTCACGCCCGCCGACTGGGCCGTCTATGCCCCCTACGTGGTGGCGATCAACGCGCTGAAGAAAAAGCGCGGCGCGGTCATCCTGGCGCATAACTACATGACGCCCGACATCTATCACGGCGTTGCCGATTATGTCGGCGACAGCCTGCAGCTGGCGATCAAGGCGACCGAGGTCGAAGAAGACGTCATCGTGCAATGCGGCGTGCATTTCATGGCCGAGACCTCGAAGATCCTCAATCCGCAGAAGATCGTGCTGATGCCGGATATGGAGGCGGGCTGTTCGCTGGCCTCCTCCATCACCGCCGAAGGGGTCGAACAGATGCGCGCCAAGTATCCCGGCGCGCCAGTGGTCACCTATGTGAACACCACCGCCGATGTGAAGGCCGCTTCGGATATCTGCTGCACCTCATCGAACGCCGCCCAGATCGTGGCGGCGCAGGACAGCGACACCGTGATCATGACCCCCGACCAGTACCTGGCGCAGAACGTGGCGAAACAGGTGCCGGGCAAGAAGATCGTGTGGTGGGAAGGGTCGTGCATCGTGCACGAACAATATACCGCCCAGGACCTGATCGAATTCCGCGAATGGAACCCGGGCACCCGCATCATCGCGCATCCCGAATGCCCGCCCGACGTGGTGGCCGAGGCCGATTATTCCGGATCAACCAGCGGCATCATTTCCTATGTGGAAAACGAAAAGCCGGAAAAAGCGATGCTGGTCACCGAATGTTCGATGGCCTCGAACATTTCCGACGCGCTGCCCGAGGTCGATTTCGTCGGCCCCTGCAACATGTGCCCCTTCATGAAGAAGATCACGCTGGAAAAGGTTCTTTATTCGCTGCATACCATGACCACCCCGGTCGAGGTCGACAAGGCGGTGGCCGAAAAGGCCCGGCTGGCGGTTCAGCGCATGATCGACCTGTCGAAGCAGCTGGGTATCTAACAACGGGCCTTCTGAAGGATTGCAGCGGATGCAGGAGATCACGACCGATCGCATTGTCATCGTCGGCGGCGGAATGGGCGCGCTTTACGCGGCGCTGAAACTGGCGCCCTACCCGGTGGTGATGATTTCGCCCGAAACGCTGGGCGAAGGGGCCAGTTCGGCCTGGGCCCAGGGCGGCGTCGCCGCCGCGATGGACCCGACCGACAGCCCCGAAAACCATTCGCGCGACACGCTGCGCGCCGGCGCTGGCACCGTCGATCCCAAGGTCGCCGCTCAGGTCACCCAAGAAGCGCGCGAACATATCCTTGATCTGACCGATATGGGCACGCCGTTCGACCGCGACGAAAAGGGCCAATACGTGCTGTCGCGCGAAGCGGCGCACAGCTTCGCCCGCGTGGTGCGGGTGAAGGGCGATCAGGCCGGGGCCGAGATCATGAAGGCGCTGATCGCGCGGGTGCGCGAAACCCAATCGGTGCAAGTTCTCGAAGGCGTCATGGCCTCGGGGCTGGAAGCCGAGGACGGCGCCGTCACCGGCATCTGGATCGAAACCTCGGGGGCGGAACGGTCCGACCCCATACTGCTGCGCGGCGCGGCCTACCTTATGGCGGGCGGCGGATCGGGCGGGCTTTACAAGCTGACCACCAACCCGGCGCGCATCCGCGGCCAGGTGATCGGCATGGCGGCACGCGCGGGCGCGGTGATCGGCGACGCCGAATTCGTGCAATTCCACCCCACCGCCATCGACGTGGGCCAGGACCCCGCGCCGCTGGCGACCGAAGCCTTGCGCGGCGAAGGCGCGACGCTGATCAATTCCGATGGCGAACGCTTCATGCTGGGCATCCATCCCGATGCGGAACTCGCCCCGCGCGATATCGTGGCCCGCGCCATCTATGCCCAGACCCAGGCGGGCAAGCGCCCGATGCTCGACACCCGCGCGGTGCTGGGCGACAAGGTGTTGACCCAGTTCCCGGCGGTGGCCGAGGCCTGCGCGCGCGCCGGCATCGACCCGGTGCACGACCCGATCCCGGTGGCGGCAGCGGCGCATTACCACATGGGCGGCATCGCCACCGACATGCAGGGCCATTCCAGCCTGAAAAACCTCTGGGTCTGCGGCGAAGCGTCCTCGACCGGGCTGCACGGCGCTAACCGTCTGGCCTCGAACGGGCTGCTGGAGGCATTGGTCTATGCCCGCATCTGTTCCGAAGGCATCGAGGACGCCCTGGGCGAAGCGACGAAAGCCGCGCCGGAAATTACCCCCGATTTCCAGCCCGACAGTTTCCCGCCGGATGAAGCGGCGGTGGACGAATTGCGTCGCTGCATGACCGACAACGTGGGCGTGGTGCGCGATGCGGACGGTCTGAAACGGGCGCTGAAAATCATCGCGCGGCTGGAAGCGGAAAACGCCGATTGCCCGGCCTTCCTGAACATGACCGCCACCGCCACTTTGATCGCCGCCGCCGCGCTGATGCGCGAGGAATCGCGCGGCGCCCATTACCGCAGCGATTTCCCCGACAGCACCGGCGAACACGGCGAACGCAGCATGCTGACCCTGGCCGAGGCCATCGCCCTGCGCGACAAAACCCTGAAGGAAACCGCATGAGCGCTTACGCCACCCTGCCCGACCTGATCCTGGAACCGCTGGTGCGCAACGCGCTGATGGAAGACCTGGGCACCTATGGCGACATCACCACCCGCACGGTGATCCCGGCGGATGCGACCTATACCGCCAAGCTGAACGCGCGCGAGGACGGCATCGTGTCGGGGCTGCAGATCGCCGCCATCGCCTTCCGCCTGGTCGACCCGGCGCTGACGATCCGCGCGCTGAAACGCGACGGCGACACCATCGCCAGGGGCGACACGCTGATGGAAATCGAAGGTTCCGCCGCCTCGATCCTGTCGGGCGAACGGGTGGCGTTGAACTTCGCCGGGCGGCTGACGGGCATCGCCACGCTGACCCACCATTTCGTGCGCGAAACCCACGGCACCCAGGCCCGTATCACCTGCACCCGCAAGACCACGCCGGGCCTGCGCATCGTGGAAAAACAGGCGGTGCTGCATGGCGGCGGCTTCAACCACCGTTTCAGCCTGTCCGACGCGATCCTGATCAAGGACAACCACATCGCCGCCGCCGGTGGCGTCAAGGCGGTGCTGGAAGCGACCAAGGCCCATGCCAGCCACATGGTGCGGGTGGAAATCGAGGTTGACCGTTTGGACCAGCTCGAAGAGGTGCTGAGCACTGGCGGCGCCGATGTGGTGCTGCTCGACAACATGGACACGCACACGCTGCAACAGGCGGTGAAGCTGAACGGCGGACGTTTGGTGCTGGAAGCGTCGGGCAACATGACGCTGGGCCGCATCGCCGAGGTCGCCGCGACGGGTGTCGATTACATCTCCTCGGGCGCACTGACCCATTCGGCGAAAACGCTGGATCTCGGGCTCGATTTCTGAGCCGGGCCGGTTATTCGGCAGCTCGGTTTTGCGCCCCGCAGGCGGAACGCTTGATAATTTGGTAATTTGGCGTGGGTTCAGCAGCATTTAAGGACGTTTTCCCGCAAAGCTCCTCGATGCGATTGCCCCCGTCCAAACCGCCGCAGCGATGAGGACAGGACGCAACCTTGGCGCTCCGCCTGACAGAAGACTTTCCCGATGGTCGGGTCAGTCTGAGCAAACCCGCTCAACCCGCTTTTCCTCGCTTCCGGTGCGTGTAAGCAGCTTTATTCATTGAAAAATACAGTTCTGAGCCGACCGCGCCTCGACCAGCCCCCCGGAAACAGCTCACCGCCGGGCAGGGTTGCACGGTGCCCCCGAGCCGCTATGTGGTGCTCCAGCTTAGGAGCACGCGCATGAAATCCTTTCCGATGTTCGTGAAAATGGCAGGCCGCCGGGTGGTGATCGCGGGCGGCGGCGAACAGGCGGCGCAAAAGGCCCGGCTGATGCTGAAGACCGAGGCCGCCTTGACCTTCCTCGCCCCCGATCTGGACGACGAATTGTGCGCTATCGTGGCCGAGGGCCGCGCCAGCCACATCCCCGGCCCCGCAACCCCGGATCATTTCGCCGATACCGCGCTGGTCTTCATCGCCACCGGCTGCACCGACACCGACGCCGCGCTGCACAAGCTGGCGAAACAGGCCGGGGCATTGGTCAACGTGGTCGACCAGCCCGACCTGTGCGACGCGACAACGCCGTCGATCGTCGACCGCGATCCGGTGGTGGTGGCAATCGGGACCGAAGGCGCGGCCCCGGTGCTGGCGCGGCGGCTGAAAACCGATTTCGAACGGCTGCTCGACCCGCGGCTGGGCAGCTACGCCGCGCTTGCGGGGCGGTTGCGCGATGCGGTGGCCGAGAAGGTCACTAAACCCCGCCGCCGCGATTTCTGGCGCTGGAGCTTTTCCGGCGCGCCCTGGCTGGCCTTCAAGCGCGGCGCCGAGCGCGAGGCGGCAGAGATGCTGAAGACCGCGATTTCAAGCGGCGGCGCGCCCGATGGCACCGACAAGGGCGTGATCAGCGTGGTCGGCGCAGGCCCCGGCGATCGCGACCTGCTGACGCTGCGCGCGGTGGAACGGCTGCAGGAGGCCGATGTCATCCTCTGCGACCGCTCGGTCGATCCCGGTATCCTGGAACTGGCGCGGCGCGACGCCGAACGGGTGTGCCTGGGCGATCCGCTGACCGGGCGCGGCTGGCCGCAGGACCGGATCGAGGCCGAGATGATGCGCGCCGCCCGGCAGGGCCGCAAGGTGGTGCGGCTGATCGGCGGCAACCCGGATACGGCCGCTTTGGACCTGCAAGACGCCCGGGCCGAGGGCATCGGGGTGGAAATCGTTCCCGGCATCGCATCAACCCGCCCACCGCGCGGCTGATCCGCACACGCCCCCTAGCGGTTGCGCGCGGAACGCATTAGGTATTTCGCACGTGATCCCGTGAAAGGTGCCGCCGATGCAGCCGCAAATTCCGTTGACCCGTGACCTGGTGCTGATCGGTGGCGGCCACAGCCACGCTTTGGTGCTGCGCAAATGGGCGATGCGGCCGCTGCCCGGCGTGCGTCTGACGGTGATCAATCCCGGCCCCACCGCCCCCTATTCCGGCATGCTGCCCGGCCATATCGCCGGGCATTACCGCCAGGACGAGCTGGAAATCGACCTGGTGCGGCTGGCGCGGTTCGCGGGCGCGCGGCTGATCGACGGGCGGGCGGTGGCGCTGGACCCGCAGGCCAAGACCGTCACCGTCGAGGGCCACGGGGTGATCGAATACGATGTCGCCTCTCTCGATATCGGGATCACCACGGAATTGCCGCAGATGCGCGGCTTCACCGACCACGCGATCGGGGCCAAGCCGCTGGATGTCTATGCCGCGCGCTGGCGCGATTTCCTGGCCGAGGCCGAAGCCAAGGGCGAAGCAGGCCCGGTCACCGTGATCGGCGGCGGCGTCGCCGGGGTGGAACTGGCGATGGCGATGGCCTTTGCCTTGCGCAAGGCAATCGGCAAGGCCAAGGTCACATTGATCGAGGCGCGCGACAATCTGACCGGCACCGGGGCCGATACCCGCGATCGGCTGATGCGCGCGTTGGAGGCAAACGACGTCACCCTGTGGACCGGTGCCGATATCGCAGAATTCACCGCCGAAGGCCCGCGCCTGCGCACCGGGCAGGTGATCCCATCGGCGCTGACCATCGGCGCCGCGGGCGCGCTGCCCCAGCCCTGGCTGCAGGATACCGGCCTGCCGCTGACCGACGGGTTCGTCAATGTCGGCGCCACGTTGCTGGTCGAGGGGCATGACGATCTGTTCGCGGTGGGCGATTGCGCCCATATGACCCACGCGCCGCGCCCCAAGGCCGGGGTTTACGCAGTGCGCGCGGCCCCCGTGTTGCATGACAACCTGCGCGCCGTGCTGACCGGGCATTCGCTGCGCCCCTATCACCCGCAGAAGGATTACCTGAAGCTGATTTCGCTGGGTGAAAAATCGGCGCTGGCGGAAAAATACGGGCGGCCCTGGTCGGGCCCGTGGCTGTGGCGCTGGAAGGACCGGATCGACCGCAAGTTCATGTCCATGTTCCACGACCTGCCCGCGATGGATGCCCCCGCCGCGCCCACGATCGCGGCGCTTGGCGTGGCCGAGGAACTGGGCGACGGGCAACCTGTCTGCGCCGGGTGCGGGTCCAAGGTCGGCCCCGGGGCTCTGTCCGATGTGCTGGCCTCCCTGCCGCAGGTGGACCGCGTAGATGTTCTGACCGGCGCCGGGGACGATGCCGCGACGCTCGATATCGGCGGGGTCAAACAGGTGCTGACCACCGACCACCTGCGCGCCTTTACCGAGGACCCCGCCCTGATGGCGCGGATCACCGCGATCCACGCCCTGGGCGATGTCTGGTCGATGGGGGCCGCGCCGCAGGCGGTGCTGACCAACGTGATCCTGCCGCGGATGAACGACACGCTGCAACGGCGCACCCTGGCCGAGATCATGCGCGCGGCGGGCGAGGTGTTCCGCGACGCGGGCGCGGAAATCGTCGGCGGCCATTCGACGCTGGGCGGCGAGCTGAC
The DNA here is from genome assembly GCF_009857745.1 of Thalassovita mangrovi. GTDB lineage: Bacteria > Pseudomonadota > Alphaproteobacteria > Rhodobacterales > Rhodobacteraceae > Thalassobius > Thalassobius mangrovi. The sequence goes on along the minus strand of NZ_WWEN01000004.1, from coordinate 423,802 downwards.
CATCGGGTTCACCGTCACCGGGTTGGCCGAGGCCCCGATCCAGCAATCGGGCGGACAGCCCGGCGACGTGTTGATCCTGACCCGGCCCCTGGGCAGCGGCACCATCCTGGCGGCCGAAATGCAGGGCAAGGCGAATGGCCGCGACGTGATGCGGATGCTTCAGGTGATGGCGCAGCCGCAGGCAAAGGCGGCCGAAATCCTGCGCGGCGCGCACGCGATGACGGACGTGACCGGATTCGGGCTGGCCGGGCATTTGATGGCGATCTGCAAGGCCTCGGGCACCGGCGCCGAGATCGCGCTGGACAGCCTGCTGTTCTACAACGGCGCGCTGGACCTGGCCGAGGCGGGCGTGCGCTCGACCCTTTACGACGCCAACTTCGCCCATGCGCCGCTGGTCAACGCCACCGGCCCGCGCGGCATCCTGCTGCACGATCCCCAGACCGCGGGCGGATTGCTGGCGGCGGTGGCGGCGGATCAGGCCGATGGATTGATGGCGAAACTGCACGAGATGGGCATTCCGGCGGCGCGGATCGGGCACCTGACCGACGGCGCGCCGGTGATCAGCTGCATTTGATTGCAAGGGGATAAGCCGGGCCAGCGCCAGTCCGCGGGGTGGCGCTGGCCCGGCGGCCTTCGGCCTTGTTCCGGGCTTGGGCCTGTTTACTCCGCGCCGACCTCCGCCAAAACCCGAGGCACCGCCGCCGCCAGATCGGCGTCCTGAAGCCCGTCCAGCGCGATCTCGGCCAGCGGATCGCTCGCCCGGCGCGACGACCGGCGATAGCTGGGATCGTAATGCATCTCGACCAGTTCGCGCGCCAATTGCAGGTGATCGCCCGACCGCGCCAGCTCCTGCCAGTGCTCCACCGCCTCGTGCCCGTGGAACCGCGCCAGGTAGCGCAGCCGCTCGCACAGTTCGTCCAGATCATCGATCACGTCGGCATAGGCGCGGATCAGGAACTCCGCCCGCGCCTGCAGCGGCGCGGTGACGACAAGGTGATCGGCCTTCAGCATCGCCTGCCACACCGTAGGCGGGATGATCAGCTTGCCGATCTTGTTGCTTTCGGCCTCGACGAAGACCGGCCGCGCCGCATCAAGCCGGGCCAGCGCCATCGCCAACCGCGATTCAAAGCATTTCTGCGACGGCTGACCACTGGCGAACCCGCCGAGCAGCGACCCGCGATGTTCCGCCATGCCTTCGAGGTCCAGAACCTGCGCCCCGGCCCGTTGCAGGTGATGCAAAAGTTCCGTCTTGCCGGTGCCGGTGCCGCCGTCGATCAGCACCAGCCGGTGTGTCACCGCGTCGTCGTACAGCGCCTTCACCACCAGCTTGCGATAGGCCTTGTAGCCGCCCTCGACCAACCCGACCCGCCAGCCGATCTGATCGAGGATCGAGGCGAACGATCCCGACCGCTGGCCGCCGCGCCAGCAATAGACCAGCGGCCGCCAGCCGCCGTCGCGGTCTGACAACGGCCCCTGCAGATGTTTCGCCGCGTTCTTCGCCACCAAAGCGGCGCCCAGCTTGCGGGCCAGGAACGGGTCCTGCTGGACATAGATCGTGCCGACCTCGGCGCGTTCGGCATCGTCCAGCACCGGCAGGCTGATCGCGCCGGGCACGTGATCCTCGGCATATTCCGAGGGCGAACGCACATCGATGATGTCGTCATAGGGCAGCGACGACAGATCGCTCAGGGAGGTCAGTTTCAGCGTCTTGGCCATGTCTGGTTCTTTCCGGTGCCGGAAGCGGCGGTTACCCTGTCCTACTGCATCGCGCACGCCTAAGCCATGGCCTGTGCGCCCTGCAAAAGCAGGAAAAACCGGGAAAATTATTCCCGACTAAAAAACTCGTGTTGACTAATCCAACCAAATCACTCAGTTATTGCCCATATCCAGCCATCCGCGCAGCCGCGGTAGCCCGATTCCAATGCAACAAGGGAAGTTCGCTATGAGAAACGCGCGCACCAGCATGGCTGCCCCCAAGCGGGACGGGATCGAACCCCGCACCGAACGCCCCGTGCTTCTTTCGATCCTGGCCGAAACCGGGATGGGGGATTGCTTTTCCATGGAGTGGCTTCTCGATCGCCTAGAGCAGCGGGAGAGACTGGCATGACCACGATGAGACTGAACAAAGACGGTGCAGCGGAAGTCGATCTGCCTTCGCTGCCGACACATCTGGCCGAAGATCTGACACAGGGCGGCAACCAGGCCCTGATCGTCCTGCGCGACCAGGTCTACAGCCTGCGGATCACCCGGGCCGGCAAGCTGATCCTGACCAAGTGATCCAGGCGCCGCCCACAGCACCACGACCGATACATAAAAACGACCCTACGAGGACAGACACCATGAAGACCCCTTTCCTGATCACGACTGCGCTGGCACTGACGCTGGGCACCGCCGCCCTGGCCGAGGCCCCGACGCCCCGGGCGGTTCTGGAAACCTATGCCGATATCGCCGCCGCCGAATACGCCGACAGCCTGAGCACCGCCAAGGCGTTGCAAGCGGCGGTCGATGCGCTGATCGCCGATCCTTCGGCGGACACGCTGCAGGCGGCGAAAGACGCCTGGCTGGCCTCGCGCAATCCGTACCAGCAGACCGAGGTCTTCCGCTTCGGCAATGCCATCGTCGACGATTGGGAAGGCAAGGTGAACGCCTGGCCGCTGGACGAAGGTCTGATCGACTATGTCGATGCGTCCTACGGGGACTCGGATGAAAACGACTATGCCGCGCTGAACGTGGTGGCGACCCCGGTCTTCACCCTGTCGGGCACCGAAGTTGACGCCACCGACATCACCCCCGACCTGCTGGCGAACACCCTGCACGAAGCCGACGGGATCGATTCCAACGTCGCCACCGGCTATCACGCGATCGAATTCCTGCTTTGGGGTCAGGATCTGAACGGCACCGGCGAAGGCGCGGGCAACCGTCCCTATACCGATTTCATCCAGGGCGACGGTTGCACGGGTGACCATTGCGACCGCCGCGCCGCTTACCTGAAGGCCGCGGCTGATCTGCTGGTGTCGGACCTGGAATTCATGGCCGCGCAATGGGCGGCGGGCGGCGAAGCGCGTGAAACCGTGCTGGCCGACGACACCGCGGGCCTGACCGCGATGCTGACCGGCATGGGCAGCCTGTCCTACGGCGAACAGGCCGGCGAACGGATGCGCCTGGGGCTGATGCTGAACGATCCCGAGGAAGAGCACGATTGCTTCTCGGACAACACCCATAACAGCCATTATTACGACGGCAAGGGCATCCAGAACGTGTACCTGGGCAGCTACACCCGGGTCGACGGCAGCGTCGTGTCGGGCCCCTCGCTCAGCGATCTGGTCGCCGCCAAGGACGCCGCGCTGGACGCCGAGGTGAAGGCCAAGCTCGACACCACCATGACCGCGCTCGGCGCGCTGAAGGACGCCGCCGACAACGGTTTCGCCTATGACCAGATGCTGCAGCGTGGCAGCATCAAGGGCGAGGAACTGATCATGGGCGGCGTCAACGGGTTGATCGATCAGGCCAAGTCGTTCGAACGCGTCGTCGCCGCGCTCGGTCTCGACGGGATCGAAGTCGAAGGCTCCGACAGCCTCGACAATCCCTCGGCCGTTTTCCAGTAAGACGGTTTCGCGCTAGAAACATGCGCAGAAACCAAACCGGCAGGCGCATCAGCGCCTGCCGTTCCCGCCAGCGACAAGCGAGCCCAATGCCCCGATTTGCGTGGATATCCCCGCCCAGCCCCCGAGTCGTCAGTCAATACCTGACCGTTTTCCTGGTCCTGGCCTCACCGCTCTCGGCCAATCCCGCGCTGGACGAGCCGCATCTTTCCCCCCTGCCCCGCGGCGCCACCGAATCCGCCCGGATCGCCGCCGTTCTGGCGCCTCCATCGGATTTCACCCAGCCCGAGCCGTTCGAGGACCATCCCGCAGGCACCGCCACCGTGCGCTATAGCGGTGAAAAGGCGTTTTCCCACCCCTCGGCCAACCTCGACGACCGGCTGGATTTCGAACTGGGCCGGGCGCTGTTCGAAAAGCTTTGGGTCGCTTCGCCATCCTCGACCCGGGCGTCGGACGGGCTGGGCCCGCTTTACAACACGCGGTCGTGCCACAGCTGCCACATCAACGACGGGCGCGGCCATGCGCCCGACGGTCCCGGGGACAGCGCTTTGTCCTTCACGGTGAAGCTCGCGGTCCCGGCAGCGGCGGATGCCCGCATGGCCGAGATCGAAGATTACCTCGCCACCCTGCCTGAGCCCACCTATGGCCGCCAGGTGCAGGATTTCGCTGCCCCCGGCCAGGTGGCCGAGGCGCGTGTCAGCGTCGATTACGAACCGGTCACAGTGGACCTGCCCGACACCACCGTGACCCTGCGCGCGCCGCGCGTCACGCTGGAGAACCTCGCCTATGGCCCGCTGGACCCGGCGGTCACGATCAGCCCCCGCGTCGCGCCGCCGCTGCTGGGGCTGGGGCTGATCGAGGCGATCCCGGCCGCCGATATTCTGGCAGGCGCCGATCCCGAGGATGCCGATGGCGACGGCATATCGGGGCGGGCCAATATCGTCTGGTCGCTGGAATACGACCAACCGATGCTGGGCCGGTTCGGCTACAAGGCCGGTCTGCCCACCGTGCGGCAACAGGCGGCGGCGGCTTTCCACACCGATCTGGGCATTTCCACGCCGATCTTCCCCGAAGGCTGGGGCGATTGCAGCGCAGCGCAGACCGATTGCCGTGCCGCCCCGCATGGCGATGGCGACGCGCGGGTGTTCGAGGCCGACGCCACCGCGCTGGACCTGACCACGCTGTATAGCGCCAACCTGGGCGTCCCGGCGCGGCGCGGGCTGGACGATCCGCAGGTGTTGCAGGGCAAGGAAATTTTCCATCAGGCCGGATGCCCCGCCTGCCACCGGCCGAAATACGTCACCCACCGTTTGCCCGATCAGCCCGAACGCTCGTTCCAACTGATCTGGCCCTATTCAGATTTCCTGCTTCACGACATGGGCGACGGATTGGCCGACGGCCAGCCCGAGGCCCGCGCGTCGGGCCGCGAATGGCGCACCGCGCCGCTTTGGGGCGTTGGATTGGCGCAACGGGTTTCGGACCGGGCCGGTTTCCTGCATGATGGCCGCGCGCGCAGCTTGCTTGAGGCGATCCTGTGGCATGGCGGCGAAGCGCAAGCCGCCCAGTCCCATGTCCGCGCCCTGACCGCCGAAGACCGCGCCGCATTGATTAAATTTCTGGAGAGTCTCTGAATGTTCCGATCTCTCGCCGCAGCCGTGCTGCTGTGCCTGCCCCTCCCCGCCTTGGCCGCAACGCCTGCCGACCCGGTCGCGGCAGTTGTCGAGCAGCTGATCCTGCCCGGCTTCGACCGGCTACAAACCAGCACCGCCGCGCTCGACACCGCGGCCCAGGCCGATTGCGCCTCCGAATCCCCGGCCCTGCGCGCCGCCTATCACGACGCCTTCGACGCCTGGGTGCTGGTCAGCCACCTGCGCTTCGGCCCGACCGAGGCCGACCACCGCGCCTTCAGCCTTGCCTTCTGGCCCGACACGCGCGGCTTCACCGCCAAGACGCTGACCGGGCTGCTGGCCGCGCAGGATCCGGCAATCAACGACCCCGACAGTTTCGCCGAACTCTCGATTGCCGGGCGCGGGTTTTATGGCATGGAATACCTGCTCTACGACGATGCGTTCCGCGATCCGCCCGAGTATGCCTGCGCCCTAATCCGGGCCACTGCGCATGACATGGCGCTGACCACCGGTGCCATCGCGGAAGACTGGCGCGACGGCTATGCGCAGGGGATGCTGGAACCGGGGACCGACAACAGCCCCTACCGCGACCGCGACGAGGTGGTGCAGGAGCTTTACAAGGCCTTCACCACCGGGCTGCAATTCACCTCGGACACCCGGCTGGGCCGGCCGCTGGGCACGTTCGACCGCCCCCGCCCGAAACGGGCCGAAGCCTGGCGGTCGGGCAGGTCGCTGCGCAATGTCGAGCTGTCGCTCAAGGCGCTGCGCGAGCACGGCGTGCTGCTGGCCGGTGATCATCCGGCGCTGGTCGAGGCGCTGAACGAAGGGTTCGACGCCGCCGACGAGGCCGCCAGCAGGATCAAGGACCCGGCGTTCGGCGATCTGGAAAACGCCTCGGCCTGGTTGCGCGCCGACCTGTTGCGGCAATCCATCGACCTGATCCGCGAACAGCAAAGCGCCAACCTGGGCGCCGCCCTGGGCGTGGCGGCGGGCTTCAACGCACTGGACGGAGACTGATCATGACGACACGACGCGGATTCCTGGCCGGGCTGCTGGCCACCGGGCTCGCCCCGCAGGCAAGCTGGGCCGATATCGGCAATCCCGCCTACCTGTCGGCGGCGAAGATGCCCGATAACAGCTACCGCCTGTTCGGCCTGTCGAACCTTGGCGAGGAAATGTTTTCGCTGCCACTGCAGGGGCGCGGCCACGCGGCGGCGGCCCATCCGAGCAAGGCCGAAGCGGTGGCCTTCGCCCGCCGCCCCGGCACCTTCGCCCGGGTGATCGACTGCGCCAGCGGCAAGGTCCTGGCAGAAATGCACAGCCCCGAGGGGCGCCACTTCATGGGCCACGGCTGTTTCACCGCCGACGGGTCGCTGCTGCTGACGCCGGAAAACGCCTATGACGAAGGCACCGGCAAGATCGGCATCTGGGACCGCGCCAAGGGATACAAGCGCGTGGGCGAAATCGCCTCGGGGGGTGTCGGGCCGCATGACATCCTGCGGCTGCCCGGCACCGACCGTTTCGTGATTGCAAACGGCGGCATCGACACCCACCCGGAATCGGGCCGCACACCGCTGAACCTGCCCACCATGCGCGCCAGCCTGGCGGTGATGGACCTCGATCAGGGCGTGCGCGAGGTGACCGAACTGGATATCTCGCTCAGGCTCAATTCGATCCGCCACCTGGCGCTGCGCGCCGACGGCTTGGTGGGCTTCGCGATGCAATGGCAGGGCAACGGCTCTGACGCGCCGCCGCTGGTCGGGCTGTTCCGCGAAGGCGAAGCACCAAAGCTGATGCAGGCACCCGACGGGCTGCACCGCGACATGAAGAACTATGCCGGGTCCATCGCCTTCAGCGCCGATGGCCGTCAGATCGCCATTTCCTCGCCGCGCGGCGGCATGGTGCAGGTCTTCGACACCGCGACCGGCGATTTCGTCACCCATCTGGACGAACCGGATGTCTGCGGGCTGAACGCCGGCAAGGACGGGTTCATCGCCACCGCAGGCAGCGGCCAGATCGTCCGCTATGGCGCGTCGGGGCGGATCGCCGCGGCCCGGCACCGGGCGGCGTGGGACAACCACCTGGTGGCGCTCGACGCCTAGTCGCCCCCCCTCTTACTAGGCCCCTCAAAAACAAACCGCCCGCCCCGAAAGGCAGGCGGTTTTCATTTGAAAAACCGGGGCGTATTCCGCCCCGGAATACGCCGCCTCACGCGAGCGAGGGCAACCACAGCACGATCCACGGGAATGCTACCAGCAACCCGATCGTCACGGCATCGGCGACGAAGAAGGGCGTCACGCCGCGGAACACGTCCTGCACGCTCAGATCGTCGCGCACGCCGGCCACCACGAAGCAGTTCAGGCCAATCGGAGGCGTGATCAGGCAGAACTCCGCCATCTTCACCACCAGGATACCGAACCAGATCGCGCACATCGGACCGGACATGCCGAAGGTGCTGTCGGCCGCGCTCACCATCTCGCCACCATTGAGCGCCATCACCGCCGGGTAAACCACCGGCAGCGTCAGCAGCAGCATCCCGATCGCGTCCATGAACATCCCCAGAACGGCATAGGCCAGCAGGATACAGATCAGGATCAGCATCGGCGCCATGTGCAAAGAGGTGATCCAGTCGGCAAAGGCGGCAGGCAGTTGCGCGAAGCCCAGGAAGCGGACATAGATCAGCACGCCCCAGATGATGGTGAAGATCATCGCGCTCAGCTTGGCGGTTTCCAGCAACGCATCCTTCAATTCCGGCCAGCGCATGCCCCGGAATATCGCCATCAGGAACACCACGAAGGCACCCAAGGCGCCGCCCTCGGTCGGCGTGCCCCAGGCATCGCCGCCGAACGGGTTGTAGATGAAGAAGACGATGATCAGCACCACGAAGAAGATCGGCAGCGCGGGCGGCAGCGCCGCGAAGCGTTGTTTCCAGCTATAGCCTTTCACCGGAGGCCCGAAATTCGGGATCAGCAGCGCCAGCCCGACGATCAGACCGCCATAAACCACCGCCGAAAACGCCCCCGGGATGAAGCCCGCCAGCAGCAGCTTGCCCACGTCCTGTTCGACGATGATCGCGTAGATCACCAGGATCGCCGAGGGCGGGATCATCGAGGCCAGCGTGCCCGCAGCGGCCACCACGCCTGCGGCGAAGCGCTTGTCATAGCCGATCGCGGTCATCTCGGGAATGGCGATACGGGCGAACACCGCCGCCGTCGCCACCGATGCGCCCGACACCGCCGCGAAGCCTGCGGTAGCGAACACGGTGGACACCGCCAGCCCGCCCGGCAACCAGCCGACCCAGCGTTTGGCGGCCTCGAACAAAGCCTTGGTCAGGCCCGCATAATAGGCCAGGTAGCCGATCAGGATGAAGGTCGGTATCAGCGACAGCGCCTGGCTCGACACCTTGGAATGTGGCACCTGGCCTGCGGTTTTCACCGCAATGGTCATCGCCTTGCCGAACCTGTCGGGGTCGTAATCGTATTTGTTCCAGAAAATCCAGACCAGCCCGATCAGCCCGGCCAGACCGGCGGCGAAGGCCACACGCATCCCCAGCACGACGAAGACGAGCAGGCCAGCGGACACCCACAGACCGATTTCAATCTCTTCCATCAGTCTTTCCCCTTTTCATCCAAGGCGCTGACATGCTGGGCCTCTTCCGCCGCCTGCGCGGCGGCCGACATCACCAGCGGCACCGCCACCGGTTCGACCAGCCCCAGCAGCAAAGCACGGCCGTAGCCCCAGATCTGCAGGCACAGCCGCAGACACAGCACCGAAAACGCCACCGGCGCCAGCAGCTTGGCCGGCCAGAGCGGAATGCCGATATCGATGGAACTGTCGCGGCTCCACAGCGGGGCGTTGAAATCGAAGCTGCGCAGGAAGTGTTCCCAGCTGCCCCAGACCAGGAGCGCCATCAGCAGCAGCGACACCAGCGCGGTGATCAGCTCGGCCAGCCACAAAGCCCGGCCGCTCAGCCGCCCCACCAGCATGTCCATGCGGATATGGCCGCCGTCGCGTTGCGTATAGGCGATGCCCATGAAGGCAATGAGCGGCATCGCCTGTTCGATCCAGTCGACATAGCCCGGCAGCGGCGCGTTGAAGAAGTTGCGACCGCTGACCGACACCACCGCCAGAACCATCAATGAAAACACCGCCAGCCCGCTGATCAGTGCCAGCGCCCGTTCGATCCGGTGCAATCCTCTGTCGAGACGGCTCAGACCCGAGCCGTCTTCGAGCACAGCCGAAGACCCTGCCATGCCATCATCCCCCGTCTATTCTTATGTTTATAAAGACACGGGCCGCCCCGGTATCCGGAGCGGCCCGCAATAACCCCGGATTACATCCGTTGTTTCTTCAGCGTCTCGATCACCAGGTCATAGAGTTCCTGCCCCGGGATGCCCTGGGCTTCCATCTTGGCGATCCATTCATCGCGGATCGGGTCGGCGGCGGCGGCCTTGAACTTGGCGATTTCCTCGTCCGACATGACAACCTTGGTCACGTTCTTTTCGGCCAGAACCTGATCCCACTTGGCCAGCGTCTTGCCGTAGTTTTCAAGGTAGTATGCGATCACCGTGTCGATCGAGCTGTCCAGCGCTTCGCGGTTCGCGTCGCTCAGCCCTTCATAGGCATCGATATTGACCACCACCGGGCAATTCACCGTGCCGGGGTTCAGGTTGGCGGTCCACCAGGAGGCCTGATCGATGGTCCGGAAGGCCAGATGCGCGTGCTGGGCAAAGGCCACGGTATCGACCACGCCGGATTCCATCGCGTTATAGGCCTCGGACGAGGTCACCGATGTCGGCACCGCGCCAATCGCCTTGAAGGCCTGGCCGATCCCGCCGGTGGCGCGCACCCGCATGCCGTTCATCTTTTCCAGCGTATCACGCGGCTCGCCGGTGCCGACGAGATTGTATTGCGGCATCGGCGAGGTCATCAGCAGCTTGGCATTCCAGCGCGCCAGGTCCTTCTCGACCGCCGGATGGGCGTATACCGCATTGCTGACCGCGACTTCCTCTTCCAGCGTGTTGACGCCCAGGAAGGGCAGTTCCAGCACGGTGATCGAGGGGTTCTTATCCGGGTGATAGCCGGCGCAGAACTGCGCCATCTCAAACGCGCCGATGGAAATCCCGTCGAGGTTTTCCTTGTTCTTCGACAGACCGCCATAGCTGACATTCATGGTGAAATCGCCATTGGTCTTTTCAGCAACCAGCTCGGCCAGTTTCTCGATATGTTCGGTGAAGGCGCGGCGTTTGCCCCAGACCGACACGTTCCATTCCTCGGCCATGGTTTCGCTGGCAAAGCCCAAGGCAAGGGCCGCCACGGCGGCCTTGGCAAAAATCGATTTCATAGTGTTCTCCCATTTCGCGGCCTTCTCCTCCCGGCCGCTTGGGACAGAGGCTAGCGCAGGGGAAAGGGACTGCCAAGACCATTGGCGGCATTTTGCGGAACCAATTTCCGCCGGACGAATGTGACACTAGTACCGCATAGCGGGTATTTCCCCCTCCCCCTATTGACAGCCGTCCTGATCTGTCAAAAGAATGACACCACACCCCACGACCTTCCTTTCATCGCCTCTTCGCAGCGCTTGCCGCCTGTTCCATCCCGACGTTTCGAAAACGGATCGCCCGCTCATGAAATCAAGCCTGATCGTTTACCACACGCGCAGCGGCCATTCGCGCAGCGTCGCGGCGGAACTCAGCCGGCATCTCGATTCGGATTGCGAAGAAATAACCAATAAGAATCAAAAGCCTGGATTGCGCTCCTACCTTGCCTCGGCCTGGTCTGCGCTGACCCGGAAACCGGCCCCGATCACCGCGCCGGAATTCCCGGCGCGGCAATATCCGCTGGTGATCATCGGCGGCCCCACCTGGGCCAGCCACGTCAGCGCCCCGGTGCTCAGCTGGCTGGACCAGGAAGGCACCCAGCTGGGCCGCTATGCCGCCTGGGTCACCCAGGGCGGCAGCGGCGGCAAGAAGGTCCTGAAACAACTGGAAGAAGAAATCGGCCACGCCCCCGTCGCGACATTGATCCTGACCGACAAGGAAATCGAAAGCGGCGAATTCAAAGCCAAGGTCGCGGATTTCGCCGACCGGCTGGATGATCTGATCGCGGGCTAACCAGGGGATGAACCGCGCGCTCCTTTGCGACCCGCGCGCGGCATCGGCCGGGTCGGGATTTCCTTCAGCAATCCACCTACCCCCATCGCGGCGATGTCATCGCCGCTGACGGGCAAACCGCAGGCAACCCGGCTCAGCACCCAATCGGCCCCGTTCAGCGCGGGCGACCGGGCGCAGCCCGGCAACCCGATGAAGGGCCGCTCACCCAAGGTCCCCAGGAACAGCAGGTTGCCGGGATCGACCGGCATGCCGAACCGTTCCACCTTCCCGCCCGCCCGGCGCAGCGCCTGCGGCGCGACGTCATAGGCATCCGAGGTGGCCGATCCGGTCAGCACCATCAGCAGATCGCCCTTGGCCGCCGCGATCGCCTCGGCCAGCGCGGCCTCGCGATGCGGCACCTGGCGGCACTCGGCCAGGGTCATGCCCAGCATGGTCACCCGCGCCTCGATCGCCTCGCGCCCCTTGTCGCCGGGACCGCCGGGAATGTCGGTGATGATCAGCGATGCCGTCCGGCAGACCGGCCGCGCCAACCGCAACGCCCCCGCGCCCAGATCGCAGGCGCGGTCCAAATCCGCCCGTGCAACGCCGTAGGAAATGATCTTGACCGTGCCGACCATGCCGCCCTCGGCCATCTGCTGATAGGGCGGCACGGTGGCCAGGGTGATCATCGGGTCGACCCCGTTCAGCGCCACCAGCCGGTCCTTATCCATCACCACCACGCCGGGCCCGTCGGCGGTGATGTTGACCCGGCCGGTAAAAGGCTGCGACAGCCGCAGCCCCGCCGAAGCCGGATCGGGCACCAGCGCCGTGGCCAGCGCCCCCGCCGCCGCGTCTTCGTGGATGTCGCCGGGATCGAGCCGCGCGACGGTCACCTGCTGCACCCCGGCTGCACTGAGCGCCGCGATGTCGGGGGCCGTCAAAACGACGCCCTTGCGCATCCGTTTGCCGTTCAGGCTCACCGAATGGGCCAGGATCGCGCCTTCCGCCTCCCCTATGGGGACCGGGCCGAACTTCATCCCTGCCTCAACACTTGGGTGCATTCGGCCAGGATCGACAGGGCGATCTCGGCCGGGCTGGCCGAGCCGATATCAAGCCCCACGGGCCCGTGAATCCTGGCGATCTGGTCGTCGCTGAAGCCCTTGGCCCGAAGCCGTTCAACCCGCTTGGCATGGGTGCGCGACGATCCCAGGGCGCCGATATAGAACACGTCCGATCCCATCGCCTGTTCCAGCGCCGGATCGTCGAGCTTGGGATCGTGGGTCAGCAGCACCAGCGCGGTGCGGCTGTCGAGCCCGTAGGCCTGCACCCCTTCGTCGGGCCAGTCGTTGAGGATGGTTTCACCGGGAAACCGCGCCTGCGACCCGAAGCTTTCGCGCGGGTCGATCAGCACCGGGTCGTATCCCAGGATGCGCGCCATCGGCACCAAGGCCTGGGCGATATGCACCGCACCCACCACCAGCATCCGCAGCGGCGGGTTGTGGACCGCCACGAAGGTGGTGCCGTCTTCCTCGAAACCGGATCGGTCCATGCGGAACCGGTCGGGAAATTCATCGCGCGTCAGGCGGCGTGCGCCGGTTTCGGTATCGACCACATAGGCGATGGGCGTGCGCTGGTCGCGCGCCGCGACCAGATCGGCCAGCATGTCGGCGGGCATCACGCTACCTACCGGTTCGACCAGCACCCGGATGGTGCCGCCGCAGGCCAGCCCCACGGCGAAGGCATCGCCGTCGCTGACCCCGAATTCCAGCATCCGCGGCGCGCCGTCCTCCAGCGCTTCCATCGCCTCGACCACCACCGCGCCTTCGACGCAGCCGCCCGACACCGATCCTTCGATTTCGCCCGCGCCGGAAATCGCCAGCTGGCTGCCTACCCGGCGCGGCGCGCTGCCCCAGGTCTGCACCACGGTGGCCAGAACCGCGCCCTTGCCCGCCCGGTGCCAGTCCAGCGCGATTTCCGGAATGTTATCAAACCGCTCCATGACCATCCTCCCTTGCCCTTGATAGCAGGGTAGCGCGAGAATCCGTCTTGTCCATTGGTGCCGGTTGCGCCGGGGCGGAAAATTGTTCTTCGGTCAAAAGAAAAGGCCCGCGCGCCCTATCCGGCGCGCGGGCCCTGATGTCATGTCAGCGGATCATTCCGCAGGCACCGGTTCGGCGCCGCCGCCCATCGGGCGTTCGGGCAGGACAAAAGCCACCACGACGAAGGCCAGCCCCAGGATGATGCCGAGGATATCGCCGGACATGCCGGTGATGCCTTCGTATTTGGACCCGGGCACGGTGCCCAGCGTCACCGCGCCGCCGGCGATCGCGTCGAGCATGCCGCTGGCCTTCCAGGCCGGATAGGTCACCATATAGGCGGCCGCGCCCAGCAACCCGCCGGCGATGAAGAACAGCCCGTCCTTGCGCCCCGAGGCCGCCGCGCAGACGCCGGTGCCGGGGCAGAAGCCCGACGCGGCCCAGCCCGCGCCCAGCAGCAGACCGCCGATGAACACGCCGACATAGGCGGTCTTCACCGACATGTGGCCGACATCGACCAGGCCGATCATCTGGCCGGCGAACATCAGGATCGACCCGGTGCCGATGGCCAGAAGGATGGTTTTCATCAGGTGCAGGTTCTTCAGGCTCAGCATCTTGCCGATCCAGTTCGGATTGGTCGCGCCGATCCGATCCAGCACCGCGCCGAAGGCGGCGCCAATCACGATTGCGAGGATGATCGAGGTCATGTTCAGCCCTCCTTCTTGTACATGATCATGGCGACGGGCACGGCGGCGGCAAAGGCGCCTGCGGCGAAGAGATAGCCCGACAAGGCAGTCTGCATCATGCCGCTCATCATGTGGCCCGAGGTGCAGCCACCGGCGAGCCGCGCGCCGTAGAGCACGATGAAGCCGCCAATGAAGGCCACCGCGTAGCGTTTCGCCGCGCTGTCACCGAAATTCGCCCGCCAGATCGCGGGCATGGTGCGTTCGTCCTTCGACAGCCCGCCGCGCGCCATGGTGGACAGGAACGCGCCCGCCATCATCGCCAGCACGAAGATGAAGCTGTAATTCAGCGGATTGGCGACCGATTTGGCGTATTTGCCGCCCGACTTGGCCAGATAGGCGTTGGTCGAGGTGTAGCCTTCCTCGGTCTTGGTCACCAGTTCCGAATTCACCGCGTCGCCGATGATCCCGTCGAGGATGACGAACTGGGTCGACACGCCGATCGGCTTGACCAGCAACACCGCCAGGAAGAAGACGAAGCCCAGAAGCACGCCCCCCGTTTTCCAATTGAGTACCATGTGAATTATTCCTTCCCTAATTCTTATTCGAAAAATTATATCTATATGCATTCAGATAACTGCATGATTCAGATCAAGGTGCGCGCTTAAAAAACAGGACTCCCGATATGACCGACGCCGAAACCAAGTGGGAAAACACCTATCAAAGCAAATCCGCCGACGCGCTCGGCTGGTTCGAGGCGCGGCCGGAAACCTCGCTCAAACTGATCGCGCGAAGCGGGGTCGCGCATGACGCGGCGCTGATCGATATCGGTGCAGGGGCGTCGCGGCTGACCGATTGCCTGCTCGATCTGGGGTTTCTCGACCTGACCGCGCTCGACTTGTCGCAAGCGGCTTTGCAGGCGACCCGCGACCGCCTGCCCGAAGACGCGCCGGTGACCTGGATCGCGGGCGACATGCTGCGCTGGCGGCCCGAGCGGCGCTATGCGCTGTGGCACGACCGGGCGGCGCTGCATTTCCTGACCGATCCGGCGGATCAGGCGGCCTATCGCGACACGCTGGACCGGGCGCTGGCGGCGGGCGGCTTCGCCGTCATCGGCACCTTCGCCCCGGACGGGCCGGACAAATGCAGCGGCCAGGTGGTGGAAAAATACGACGCCGCGAAGCTGATGGCGCTGCTGGGGCCGGATTTCCGGCTGATCGAGGAATTGCGCCACACCCATGTGACACCGGGCGGGACCGAGCAGCGGTTCTTCTACGCCCTGGTGCAGAAACGCCCCTACTGAACGCTCAGTCCAGCAGCGCCATCAACCGGTCCTTGTCGCCACTATCATGGCTGCGCGAAATCGCCTCGGCCAGCTCTTCCAGCGTCTGCACCGAATGGCCGGCGCGGAAAGCGTCGACATGGGGCAGCATCGCGCGGATGCCCTGCGCGCGCGGCGCGAAGCCGTCCCATCGCAGCAAGGGATTGACCCAGATCAGCCGGCGCGCCGACAGGTGCAGCCGTTCCATTTCCTTCGCCAGCGCCTCGGGATCGCCCCGATCCAGCCCGTCGGTGATCAGCAGCACCACCACCCCCTGCCCCATCACCCGGCGCGACCAGTCGCGGTTGAAGGCGTGCAGGCAATCGCCGATCCTTGTGCCGCCTTCCCAATCCTGCGCCTCGGCCCCGGCATCGGAAAGCGCCTGATCGACGTCGCGGGTGCGCATGTGGCGGGTGATATTGGTCAAACGGGTGCCGAAGGTGAAGGCATGCACCCTGGCCCATCCCGCGCCTTTTTCATTGGCGACAGCATGGAGGAAATGCAAAACCATCCGGCTGTATTGGCTCATCGATCCGGAAATGTCGCAAAGCACGATCAGGTTGGGCCAGCGCTCGCGGCGTTTCTTCAGCGCGATGTCGTAAAGTTCCCCGCCCCGCCGCATGGTGCCCCGCATGGTGCGGCGCCAGTCGATTTCGTGGCCCAGACGGGCGGCCCGGGTGCGGCGCGAGGGGATCGGTTTCACCGGCAGCTTCAATCGCGCCAGCATCCGCTTGGCCTGGGCGATCTCATCGGTGCTCATCTGTTCGAAATCGAGCGTGCGCAGACGTTCCTCGGCCGACATGGTCTGCGAGGCGTCGACCTCGATCAGGAAGTCCTCCTCGTTCTCCTCCGGCTCCGGCAGGTCGGGTTCGACCCCGTCGAGCAGCGCCTCGGCGGCGCGTTTTTCGGCCGAGCGCGCCTTGCGTTCCTCCTGCACGCCGCGGATCGCGGGCAGCATCATCGCCATCATGTGTTCCATGTAACGCGGGTCGCGCCAGTAGAGCCGGAATATCTGCGCAAACACCGCCCGGTGTTCGGGGCGGTTCACGAAACAGGCGTGCAAGGTCCAGTAGAAATCGCGCTTGTCGGTGAAGCCCGCCGCCTCGACCGCGCGGATCGCGTCGATCACTCGTCCCGGGCCGATGGGCAGCCCCGCCTTGCGCAGGGCGCGGGCGAAATGGGTGATGTTGTGGGTGAGCTTGGGGTTTTCCGGCAGCTCGAGATCGGGGAGATCAACCATTGGCCGACCCCCGGGGGCGCTGCCCCCGGACCCCCGGAGTATTTGAACCAAGAAGAAGCATCAGACCGGATCAAGCGAGGCTTTGGCTTCGTCGAGCAGGCGCTTGGCCTCCGACCCCTGCAGGCGCTGGATGTCGTCCTGGTATTTCAGGATCGCGCCGATCGTGTCGGCGATGACTTCGGGGGAAAGCGACAGCACGTCGAGCGCCAGCAGGCATTTGGCCCAGTCGATGGTTTCGGCGACGCCGGGTTTCTTGAACAGGTCCTCGGTGCGCAGCCGCTGGACGAAGGCGACCACTTCGCGGCTGAGAGCTTCTGCAGCCTCGGGGGCGCGGGCGTGCAGGATTTCCAGCTCGCGTTCGAAATCGGGGTAATCGACCCAGTGATAGAGGCAGCGGCGTTTGAGCGCGTCATGCACTTCGCGGGTGCGGTTGGAGGTCAGGATCACGATGGGCGGTTCCGGCGCCTTGACGGTGCCGAGTTCGGGAATGGTGACCTGGAAATCGGACAGGGCTTCGAGCAGGAAGGCCTCGAACGGTTCATCGGTGCGGTCGATTTCGTCGATCAACAGCACCGGCGGGCCTTCGACCTGCGGCCGCATCGCCTGCAAGAGCGGGCGTTCGATCAGGAATTCCTCGGTGAACAGCTCGGATTTCAGCACGTCGCGGTCGGCGCCGCCCGCAGCTTCGGCGGTGCGGATGGCGATCATCTGTTCGGCGAAGTTCCATTCATAGACCGCGCTGGCCGCATCCAGCCCCTCGTAGCATTGCAGCCGGATCAGGCGGCGGCCCAGGGCGCTGGCGATCGCCTTAGCGATCTCGGTCTTGCCGGTGCCGGCCTCGCCCTCAAGAAACAGCGGCCGTCCCAGTTTCAGCGACAGGAACAGCACCGTCGCCAGCGCCCGGCCGCAGACGTAATCCTGTTCGGCCAGCCGCGCCTGCACGTCGTCAATCGAAGTCACATCGCTCATCTCAATCCTCCCTGCCGACAGTCAGTCAGGCGCGCGCGCCCGCGTCAAGCACGACCATTGTCGCGTGTGGCGCCCCGCCCCGGCCCCGGTGTCGGCTGATTGACGCTTAGCCCCCTGAACTGTAATGATTTCGGCAACGATCAGGCGGCGAACGCAATATTGTTCTGCGCCGCCCGCGAGCAGAGAGCAACCGAGTGACATGACCGAGACCCCAGGGGACCGTCCGATGCGCGTGACCGCGGTGACCTGTGTGAAGAACGAAGGCCCCTTCCTGCTGGAATGGATCGCGTTCAACCGGCTGATCGGGGTGACGGATTTCCTGTTCTATTCCAACGATTGCACCGATGCGACCGACCGGATGCTGGATGCCTTGTCGGCGCGCGGCATCGTGCGGCACCTGCCCAACCCGGCCGAGGGGCGCAATTACCAGATGGAGGCGCTGAAGGACGCCGCCCGACAGGATATCGTGCTGGATGCCGATTGGGTCTGGATCGCCGATGTCGACGAATTCCTGAACATCCATGTGGGCGATCACACCATCCCGGCGCTGGTTCAGGCCTGCGGCGATCCAATGGCGATTTCGCTGAATTTCCAATTCTTCGCCAATGACGATATCGAGGGGTTCGAAGACCGGCCGGTGATCGAACAGTTCACCCGGTCGCACAATCCCGATATCTGGTGCGGGGAAGTGGCGCAGGAGGTCAAGTCGCTGATCCGGCACGATTTCCCGCTGCAGTATTACGGCGCACACAGGCCGTTCTTCAAGGCGAAGCTGCCGAAGAAGCGTCATCCGACATGGACCGACGGGTCGGGCCGCGACGTGCCGCACCGGTTCCTGATCGCCGCCAATCCGCGCCGCATCCGCAAGTTTCCCGCCCAGGGCGCGCGCGATTTCGCGACGCTGAACCATTACGCGCTGCGCTCGCTCGACAGCTACCTGGTCAAGAACGACCGCGGCGACGTGAACCGCGAGAACCGCGATTTCGACGATACTTATTGGCGCGAACGCAACGATCCGGCGTGGCAGGACCTTTCGATCCGGCGCTACCTGCCCGACTTGGAAAAGGCGCTGGCCGAGCTTAAATCGGACCCCGAGATTGCGGCGCTGCATGACGAGGCCTGCGCGCTGCACCGGGCCAAGCGGGACGAATTGCTGCAACAGCCCACCTACCGGGCGATGCGCGATCAGTTGCGCGCGGCGAGCAAGCTGCCCCCCGAAGAGGAAAAGATGATCGCGGAACTGGGGCTCGCCACATGAGCCGGCTGCGGGTGATCAATCTGGGCCTACCGAAATCGGGCACCACGACGCTGGCGCGGGCGCTGAAGATCGCCGGGCTGAAGACCGCCGATTACCGCATCCGCCGCCGCCAGACCAAGGATACAGGGTTGCACGGCGCCTTTGTCGGCAAGCTGATGTATGACGGCTATTTCCACAACGGCGATCCGCTGGCGCTGATGGAGGATTTCGACGCCTTCACCGAGGTCAACGTGCTGCGCGAGGGGATGAGCCTTTGGCCGCAGACCGACTGGGGGCTGATCGACGCGATCCGCGAACACCATCCGGGGGCCCGTTTCCTGCTGTCCTACCGCGATCCGAAAGCGATTTCCGACAGCATGCTGCGCTGGTCCAACCTGGGCGCCGAACGATTGCCGCAGAACGCCATCCCGGGGCTGCCGCGCGGATACGGCGAAACCGGGCATGAAAGGGCGCAGTGGATCGCGGCGCATCACGCGCATATGCGCAAGCTGTTCGAGGGCGACGAGGCGTTCCTGGAATACGACTTGGCCGATACGTCCGCGCCGCAGAAGATCGGTAATTTCCTCGGGATCGAGCTGAAATGGTGGGGCCGCGCCAACAAGAGCCCGAAGAAGCAGCCCAAGACCAACGGACCGGAGGCCGCCTGATGCGTATCTACCTGCATATCGGGCTGGAACAGACCGGGGCGGATCGTCTGCAGGACATCCTGTCGGACAAGCGCGAGCAACTGGCGGGCAAGGGATACCTGTTCCCGCGCGGGCTGGGGCCGAAGAACCATACCCGGCTTTACATGGCGGTGACCGATCCGGACCATATCGACCCGCTGCGCTTCAACCGGGGCTTCATCGCCTCGGACAAGCAGGCGGCGCTGTTCAACGACGTGCAGCAGGCCCTGATCCGCGACGTGGCGGCGAAACAGCCGCAGGCGCTGATCCTGTCGGCGGCACAGCTGGGCGGGTCGCTGGCGCGGCGCTCGGAAATCGAACGGCTGAAGGCGCTGCTGGCACCGCTGTCGGATGATATCCAGGTGATCGCGCATATCGACGAACAGGGCCGGCTGCTGGCGCGCCATTACGCGGCGCAGGTGCTGGCCGGGCGGGCGACGTCGCTCGAGATGGAAATGGAGATGGCCGGGACGGCGGATTGGTGGGACGATGCGCTGCTCGACGGGCACGAGATCGTGCCGCAGAACGGCCAGTTCCTGGAAACCCAGTGCCCGGCCTTCTGGCTCGATTACCAACAGCTGCAGGCCGAATGGGAAGCGGTGTTCGGGGCCGGTTCGGTCAGCTTCCGCCCCTATGACGAGGCGCTGTTTTATTCCGAGGATGCCACCGATGAGATCCGCGCGATGTTCGGCATCGACGGTAGTATCGGGCGGGCGGCGGCGGCGAAACCGCCGCAACAACCCTCGGCGGCCTGGCTGACCCGCGGGCGGCTGATGAACGAGGTCTTCCTCGACCTTTTGCGGAAGTCCGACCGGATCATCAACCGGCAGCTCTGGCGCAAGTTCATGGGCGAGATCGCTGTGCCCGGGCCCGTGATCGAACCCGGATCGCTGGCGCCCGTGTCGCTGGGCTTCGCCGACGCGAACAGGGCGCTGCTGGACACCCACCCTGCCCTGACCGACACTTGCCTGACCCCCGACGCGCCGCTGCCCGACTGGCAGGAGGCCGATCCGACGAAAGGCTTCCGCGCCACCCAATACCTGCTGGGTTTCCTGTGGCGGATCGACAAGGCGACGCAGGAAGACCGCAAGGACAAGGCCGCCGACATCGCCCGGCTGTCCGGCGCGCCTGCGCCGCAGGCGGCCCCGGCAGACCCTGCCCCGGCGGAACCCGCCCCGAAGGACGGGCTGTCGGATAGCGCGCGCCGGATCATGACGCCGCTGGCGGTGCAGAATTACGAAAAGCTGCGGGCGTCCTCCTTCCGGCCGCATAACCGGCTGGGGTTGGTGGACGAGGAACAGCTTGCCGCCCCCTATGCCCCGATGGAACCGCGCAATCTGCCCGCAGGCAGCACCGGCACGCTGATCGTCGGCTGCATGAAGAACGAGGCGCCCTATATCCTCGAATGGGTCGCCTATCACCGCGCCATCGGGATCGACAATTTCCTGATCTACACCAACGACTGCACCGACGGGACCAGCGAAATCCTCGACCGGTTGCAGGAACTCGGTATCGTGCAGCACCGCAATAACGACGCGTGGAAAGGCAACTCGCCGCAGCAGCACGCGCTGAACCAGGCGCTGAAGGAACCGGTGCTGCAGAACGCCGACTGGATCGCCCATGTCGACGTCGACGAATTCATGAACATCCGTTGCGGCAACGGCACGCTGCCCGATTTCTTCGACCGGATCGGCGATGCGACCAACGTTGCGATGACCTGGCGGTTGTTCGGCCATAACGGCGTGACGGCGCTGGAAGACCGCTTCGTGATCGACCAGTTCGACACCTGCGCGCCGAAATTCTGCCCCAAGCCCCATACGGTCTGGGGTTTCAAGACGATGTTCAAAAACATCGGCGCCTATGAGAAGATCAGCTGCCACCGGCCCAACAAGCTGCGCGACGATTTCAAATCTAGCGTAAAATGGGTGAACGGGTCGGGCCAGGACATGACCAGCGAAGCCGCCGAGAAGGGCTGGCGCAATTCCAAGAAATCAATCGGTTACGACCTGATCCAGCTCAATCACTACGCTTTGCGCAGCGCCGAAAGCTACCTGGTGAAACGCCAGCGCGGGCGGGCCTTGCACGTGGATCGCTCGATCGGGCTGAATTACTGGATCCGCATGGACTGGTCGGATTTCCGCGACCTCACGATCAAGCGCAACCTGCCCCGGATGCAGGCCGAATTCGAGCGGCTGAAGGGAGACGAGGTGCTGCGGCACTGGCACGACAAGGGCTTCGAATGGCACAAGGCCAAGGCCGCCGAACTTCACCAGATCCCGGAATTCGAGGACCTCTATCAGCAGGCGCTGACCATCAAGCTCGATGAAACCGAACGAGTCGCCTATGCGCTGGCGCTCGACATGGAAAGCTGATCGTGAAGATCCTCGCCATCCTCACCCTGCGCAACGAAGCGGCCTTCCTGTTGGAATGGCTGGCCCATCACCGGGCGGCGGGGATCACCGATTTCTTGGTGTTTTCGAACGACTGCCAGGACGGCACCGATGCGATGCTGAACCGGCTGGACGAGATGGGGCTGGTCACGCACGTGCGCAACGACGGCCCCTATGGCAAGGGCGGCATCCAGTTCACCGCCTATAAGCTGGCCGAAAAGCACCCGCTGATGGAAGCGGCCGATTGGGTGATGACGCTGGACGTGGACGAATTCGTCAATATCCATTGCGGCACCCACAGGATCACCGATCTGATCAGTGCCCTGCCTGAG
This sequence comes from Thalassovita mangrovi, assembly GCF_009857745.1. Lineage (GTDB taxonomy): Bacteria > Pseudomonadota > Alphaproteobacteria > Rhodobacterales > Rhodobacteraceae > Thalassobius > Thalassobius mangrovi. Next base: position 401,586 of record NZ_WWEN01000004.1, on the reverse strand, counting down.
GCGACCGCCATCACCCTGACTTGGCGGCTGTTCGGCAATGCCGGGATCGTGCGATACGCCGACACCCCGGTGACCGACACCTTCCTGCGCGCGGCGCCTGTGGTGATGCACTGGCCCTGGCGCGCGGCGATGTTCAAGACGCTCTATCGCAACGACGGCACCTACACGAAACTGGGCGTGCACCGCCCGCGCCAGCCCGACCCCGCACGGGTTGGGCAAGCGCGCTGGTTCGATGGCGAGGGGCGTGAGCTGGACCGCAAATTCGCCACCGGGCGGGTGTTTTCCAATTACGGCCAGTCGAATTACGCGCTGGCGCAGCTGAACCACTATGCGCTTGGCGCGATGGAAAGCTATGTGCTCAAGGCCGCGCGCGGCCGCGCGGTGCATTCCGATCACATGCTGGACCTGGATTACTGGGTGGAGCGGAATTTCAACACCGATATGGACCGCTCGATCCAGGCCCTGTCGCAGCCGATGCAGGCCGAACTGGAGTGGCTGAAATCCGATCCCGACCTGTCCCGGCTGCATGACGAAGCCGTGGCCTGGCGCAAGACCCGGTTCATGGAACTGATGCTGGAAGAACCCTACCGCGCGCTGTTCGGTCGGCTGCTGACCACGCCGCCGTCGCGGCCGGTGTCGCAGGATGCCGCGCGGTTCCTGACCCAATTCGCCAATCTCGGCCGGCAGGCGCGGCGGGACTGATCCACCCGTTCGCAGATTGTGCGCCTTTGGCGCGCTTGTTTGTCTCGGCTCCGGCCTGCGGCCTGCGCCTCGAGTGCCTCCTCCGGCGGAGGTATTTAGGCCAAGAAAAAGCAGGCCGGGATCGGGACGGCCCCGGCGCTTCTGTCCAGAACTCCCCCCGGATTTTCCGCATTTTCGCCCCAAAGCGGGTCTAGCTTCACCGCAAAAGAAAACGTGCCCCCGGGCGCGCAAGACCTTGAGGAACGAGTGATATGCTGGACGCCCCCAATCCGTTGGACACGCCGCTGAATGGGCTGAAGAAGGCGGAGTGGCTGAAGAAATTCATCGAAATCACCGAGGAAACCGGGTTTTTCCAGCCCCTGGGCGATCGCCATATCGCCGGTTTCGTCGATGAAGGCCCGGTCCTGCTGGTCAGTTTCGAATCGATCCAGGGCATCCAGGCGCTGTCGGACACCGCGCAGCCGCTGGGCTGGGATTTCGCCCGCGCGCTTGGCTGGTCGCATCTGGCGGTGGTGTCGGACAGCGACACCTGGTTTCGCGACATGAACATCTATGGCTTCTTCGACCGGCTGATCGACGACGGGTTCTTCGACGATTTCGACCGCATCGTGTTCTACGGCGCCGGTCCCTGCGGGTACGCGGCCTCGGCCTATTCGGTGGCGGCCCCCGGCGCCAGCGTGGTCGCGGTGCAGCCGCAGGCGACGCTGGACCCGCGGGTCACCGAATGGGACGACCGTTTCATCGAGATGCGCCGCACCTCGTTCACCGACCGCTACGGCTATGCCCCCGACATGCTGGATGCCGCCGCCAAGGGGTTCGTGGTCTACGACCCGCGCGAGGACCTGGACGCGATGCATGCGGCGCTGTTCACCCGGCCCAACGTGACCAAGCTGCGAATGCCGAACATGGGTGATGCGCTGCAATCGGAACTGATCGCGATGGAAATCCTGTTCCCGATCCTGCAGGCGGCTGGCGAAGACCGGCTGGACGAGGCGCTTTTCGCCGCGCTTTATCGCGCCCGGCGCGACCACCCGACCTATCTGCGCGGGCTGATCGCCAAGATGGATGTGGCCGAACGGCCCTGGCTGTCGACCATGGTCTGCCGCAACGTGGTGGCCCGGATGAACGCGCCGCGGATTCGCCGCCGGCTCGACGCGCTGGAAAAGGCCGCCGAGGAGGGGCTGATCAGGATCCCGCCGAAACGCGGCTGATTTTCGCTTTGGGCACTGGCGTGACGCGACGTGATTGTGTAATCGCAAGCCCATGAGCACCTCGATCCCCCTGACCCGCCCCGACGACTGGCACCTGCATCTGCGCGATGGCGCGATGCTGAAGGCCGTGCTGCCCGAAACCGCCCGCGATTTCGCCCGTGCGATCATCATGCCCAACCTGGTGCCGCCGGTGGTCACCGGGGCAGACGCCGCGGCCTATCGCGACCGCATCCTGGCGGCGCTGCCCGAGGGCATGGCGTTCGAACCGCTGATGACGCTCTACCTGACCGAGGACACCGATCCCGAAGACGTCGCCGCCGCCCATGCCAGCGGCTTGGTCAAGGCTGTGAAACTGTACCCGGCCGGGGCCACCACCAATTCGGCCAGCGGCGTGCGCGATTTCGATCGTGTGCGCGGCGTACTGGAAAAGATGGCCGAGATCGGCCTGACGCTGTGCGTGCATGGCGAGGTGACCGATAGCGACATCGATATCTTCGACCGCGAGGCTGTGTTCATCGACCGGGTGCTCGATCCGGTGCGCCGCGCCACCCCGGGGCTGCGGGTGGTGATGGAACATATCACCACCAGGAACGGCGTCGATTACGTGCGCTCCAATGACGAAGGTCTGGGCGGCACCATCACCACGCATCACCTGATCATCAACCGCAACCATATCCTGGTCGGCGGGATCAAGCCGCACTACTACTGCCTGCCGGTGGCCAAGCGCGAAGAACACCGCCTGGCACTGCGCGCGGCGGCGACCAGCGGCGATGCCCGCTTCTTCCTGGGCACCGACAGCGCGCCGCATACGGACGCCAACAAGGAAACCGCCTGCGGCTGCGCCGGCTGCTTCACCGCCACCAACACGATGCCGCTCTTGGCGCATGTGTTCGAGGAAGAAGGCGCGCTGGACAAGCTGGAGGCGTTCGCGTCGAAAAACGGCCCCGCCTTCTACCGACTGCCGGAAAACGCCGACACCATCACCCTGATCAAGCAGGACGAACCGGTCGCCTTCCCCGACAAGATCGAGACCGGCGAAGGACCCGTCACCGTTTTCGACCCGGGCTTCCCGGTCTTCTGGAAGGTCGCCTGACCTTTCGCCCCCCTAATCGTTCCGCCCGAGGATACCGCCGATGCTCCCCACCGCCTTCCCGCCGAAAGAAGAAATCTCCCGCCTGACCGCCCGCATGCTGCTGGAAATCGGCGCGGTGAACTTCAACACCCGCGAACCCTATACGCTGGCCTCGGGCCTGCCCTCGCCCAGCTATATCGATTGCCGCAAGCTGATTTCCTTCCCGCGCATCCGTTCGGCGCTGATGGATTTCCTGGTGATCACGGTGATGCGCGACGCGGGCTTCGAGGTGTTCGACAATATCGCCGGCGGTGAAACCGCGGGCATCCCGTTTGCCGCGCTGGTGGCCGATCGGATGGCGCTGCCGATGACCTATGTGCGCAAGAAGCCCAAAGGCTATGGCCGCAACGCCCGGATCGAAGGTGCGATGAGCGAAGGCGAGCGGGTGCTGCTGGTCGAGGACCTGACCACCGATGGCGGCTCGAAGCTGAGCTTCGTCGACGCGATCCGCGACACCGGCGCGAGCTGCGCGCATACGGCGGTGATCTTCTACTACGACATCTTCCCCGAAACCACCAAGACGCTGGGCGATCACGGCGTGCAGCTGCATTACCTGTGCACCTGGTGGGATGTGCTGGCCGAGGCCAAGGCGCAAGGGGCGTTCGACGACGAAACCCTGACGGAGGTCGAGTCGTTCCTGAACGACCCGCGCGCCTGGCAGGAAGCCCGCAAGCAGGGCTGATCGCAGAAGACAGATCGAAATTTAGGCAGCGACTCCATGCCGGTTACGGCATGGATGCCCACCAGATATTGACGGATCGCATAAGCGACAGGCAATATCAGGTGGGGAAAAGGCCGCCCCAACATATCCACAGGCGTTCCACAGCTTATACAATTTGCGTGATGAAAGCCGCCTGGGTTAGAACCCGATCCCACCGGGGGACAGTGACAAAATGAACGAAATCGCAAAGATTCAGACGGGCGAAGGCGAGCAGGAAACCAGCGATCCGATGCCGCATTCGATCGAGGCCGAACAGCAGTTGCTGGGCGCGATCCTGACCAATAACGACGTCTATGACCGGGTCGCCTCGATCATCACCTCGGAACATTTCTATGAACCGGTGCACAAGCGGATCTACGAAGTGGCCGCGGCCCGGATCGCCAAGAACAACCTCGCCACGCCGGTGACGCTGAAGGCGTTCCTGGAAGACGACGAGGGGCTGAAGGAACTGGGCGGGCCGGCCTATCTGGCCCGTCTGGCGGGGGCGTCGATTTCGGCCTTCGCGGTGCGCGACTACGCCCAGATGATTTACGATTTCGCCATCCGGCGCGAATTGATGCGGCTAGGCCGGGACATCGCCGACAAGGCCCGCCAGGTCGACGTGTCGAGCGAACCGAAAGAACAGATCGTAGAGGCCGAGCAGAAACTCTACCAGCTGTCCGAGCAGGGTCAGACCGAGTCGGGGTTCAAATCCTTCCTCAAGGCCGTCACAGAAGCGGTAAACGTCACCAACGAAGCCTATCAGCGTGGCGGAGGTATGGCGGGGATTTCGACCGGTCTGACCGATCTCGACAAACAGCTGGGGGGCCTGCACCCGTCGGACCTTTTGATCCTCGCGGGGCGTCCCTCGATGGGCAAGACCTCGCTTGCCACCAACATCGCCTTCAACGTCGCCAAGGCCTATAAGCGCGGTCTGAAACATGACGGCACCGAGGGCGCGGTGGATGGCGGCGTGGTGGGTTTCTTCAGCTTGGAAATGAGCGCCGAACAGCTAGCCGGCCGGGTTCTGGCGGAAGCCTCGGAAATCTCGTCGCACAAGATCCGCCAGGGCGACATGACCGAGGAAGAATTCCGCCGCTTCGTGCAGGCGGCGAAGGACCTGGAAGCCTGCCCGCTGTTCATCGACGACACCCCCGCCCTGCCGATCTCGCAGCTCGCCGCGCGGGCGCGGCGGCTGAAGCGGACCCACGGGCTGGACCTGCTGGTGATCGACTACCTGCAGCTTTGCCGCGGCATGTCGGACAACCGCGTGAACGAGATCGCCGAGATTTCCATGGGGATGAAGGCGATCGCCAAGGAATTGAACATCCCCGTGATCGCGCTGTCGCAGCTCAGCCGTCAGGTGGAAAGCCGCGACGACAAGCGGCCGCAGCTGTCGGACCTTCGGGAATCGGGCTCGATCGAACAGGATGCCGACGTGGTGATGTTCGTGTTCCGCGAAGAATATTACAAGGAACGCGAAAAGCCCGGCGATCACGAGCTGGAAAAGATGGAAGAATGGAAGGCCGCGATGGAACGGCTGCACGCCAAGGCCGAGGTGATCGTCGGCAAGCAGCGTCACGGCCCGATCGGCACGGTCGAGCTGTCCTTCGAGGCGCAGTTCACCCGCTTCGGCAACCTGGCCAAGACCTGGCAGCAGGGCGCGGCGGACGACGGTTACTGATCAGCCCAGGCAGGGGGACACCCGCCGCGCGGCGGGCGGAAGGGGGCGCTGCCCCCTCTGCCTTGAAAACCTGGCGGATTTTCAAGGCATTCACCCCCGAGGTATTTTCACCAAGATGAAACAGGGAGCGTTTGCGCTTGACCATTTTTACCGGTCTGTCAAAACACGTGACCATGACGACTTCGACACTCACGATTGATCTCGACGCGCTGGCCGACAACTGGCGGGCGCTGGATGCGGCATCTGGCCCCGGGGTGGAAACCGCCGCGGTGGTGAAGGCCGACGGTTACGGGCTGGATGCGGGCCGGGTGGCCCAGACCCTGGCCCATGCGGGGGCGCGCAAGTTCTTCGTGGCCGCCGCCGAGGAAGGCGCTGCGGTGCGCCAGGCGCTTGGCCCGGGGCCCGAGATTTGCGTGTTTTCCGGCCATATGGGCGGCGACACCGACATGATCCACGACCTGCAGCTGACGCCGATGCTCAATTCCATCGACCAGATGCTGCGCCATGTCGAGGCGCTGCCGGGGCATGATTTCGGCGTACAGCTCGATACCGGGATGAACCGGCTGGGGATGGAGGCCGCCGAATGGGCGGCGCTGCGCGAAATCGCCTTGGGGCAGAACATCAAGCTGATCATGTCGCACCTGGCCTGCGCCGACGAGCCGGATCATCCGATGAACGCCCAGCAGCTGCGCGCATTCCGCGAGATGACCGCAGGCTGCGACGTGCCGCGATCGCTGTCGGCGACGGGCGGCATCCTGCTGGGTCCGGATTATCATTTCGACGTCACCCGGCCCGGGATCGGGATGTATGGCGGGCTGCCGTTCGAACAGGCGCGCCCGGTGGCCTATCTCAGCCTGCCGGTGATCCAGATACGCGATGTGGAACCCGGGGAAACCGTGGGCTACGGCAATGCCTGGACCGCGCAGCGCCCCAGCCGCATCGCCACCGTTGCGGCGGGGTACGCCGACGGGCTGCACCGCGCGCTGGCGCCGAAGACCTATGTGTACGCGGGCGACATCGCCTGCCCCGTGGTGGGGCGGATTTCGATGGACCTGATCACCGTCGACGTGACCGGGCTGGAAGAAGACCCGCAGCAGCTGGAGCTGCTGAATGCGCAGCAGGGCGTCGATGTTCTGGCCGACAATGCGGGCACCATCGGCTATGAAATCCTCACCTCTTTGGGGGCGCGCTATCGCCGCCGCTATGTGAGCTCATGAGCCTGACCGCCCCCATTGCCGCGCTTGGCGCGAATGTGCTGGCCGCCCTGGCGATGGTCGGGCGGATCACCCTTTACGCCATCGAGACCGTCAGCCACCTGTTCCGGCCGCCGTTTTACGGCCGCGAATTCATGCATGCTTTGCTTCATATCGGCTGGCTGTCGCTGCCGGTGGTGGGGATGACGACGCTGTTCACCGGCGGCGCCTTGGCGCTGCAGATCTATGCCGGCGGTGCGCGTTTCAACGCCGAGGCGGTGGTGCCCTCCATCGTGGCCATCGGCATGGTGCGCGAACTGGGCCCCGTTCTGGGCGGGCTTATGGTGGCGGCGCGGGTGGCAAGTTCCATCGCCGCCGAGATCGGCACCATGAAGGTGACCGAACAGATCGACGCTTTGGTGACCCTGTCGACCAACCCGATGAAATACCTCACCCTGCCCCGGGTGCTGGCCGCGACGCTGGCGGTGCCGGTGCTGGTCGGCGTGGGCGACGTGATCGGCATCATGGGCGGCTATGCGGTGGGGATCAACCGGCTGGATTTCAACGCCGCCGCGTACCTCAAGAACACGATGGATTACCTGGAAACCTTCGATGTGGTGTCGGGGCTGATCAAGGGCGCCGTGTTCGGCTTCATCGTCGCGCTGATCGGCTGTTTCTACGGCATGCATTCGGCGCGCGGCGCGATGGGCGTGGGCCGGGCCACGAAATCGGCGGTGGTGGCGGCCTCGGTGCTGATCTTCGCGGCCAACTATATCCTGACGGAGCTGTTTTTCTCGGCATGATCGACCTTATCGACGTCCATAAGGGGTTCGGCCCCAAGAAGGTCCTGCAGGGGGTCAACCTGTCGATCCCGACCGGGTCTTCGATGGTGATCATCGGGGGGTCCGGCACCGGCAAATCGGTGGCGCTGAAATGCGTGCTGGGACTGATCGAACCGGATCGCGGGCAGATTCTGCTGGATGGCAAGGACACCCGCGAAGGCGACCGCGACGCATTCCTGGCCCGGTTCGGGATGCTGTTCCAGGGCGGCGCCCTGTTCGATTCGCTGTCGGTCTGGCAGAACGTCGCCTTCCGGCTGCTGCGCGGATCGCTGAAGCGGCCCAAGGCCGAGGCGCGCGAGATCGCCATCGAGAAGCTGCGCCGGGTCGGGCTGAAACCGGAAACCGCCGATCTCTACCCGGCGGAACTGTCGGGCGGGATGCAAAAGCGCGTCGGCCTTGCCCGCGCCATCGCCGCCGAACCCGAGATCATCTTCTTCGACGAACCCACCACGGGGCTGGACCCGATCATGTCGGGCGTGATCAACGACCTGATCCGCGAAATCGTGGTGGAAATGGGCGCGACCGCGATGACCATCACCCATGACATGAGCTCGGTCCGGGCGATCGCCGACAATGTGGCGATGCTGCATGACGGGGTGATCAAGTGGACCGGCCCGGTGTCCGAGATGGACAATTCGGGCGATCCCTATCTCGATCAGTTCATCCACGGCCGCGCCGAGGGCCCGATCGAGGCGGTGCGCTAACCCCCTGCCCTTTCCCGTCGCAACAGGGGTTGTTTCGGGTCGCGGCCAAGTCCACTCTGCGGGGGAACGAACGGGACCCCGCGATGAGTGAAGCCGACGGATTTGTGACCTTCCTGAACGATGCGCCGCCGCTTCTGGTGCTGCTGCTGGACCTGACGGTTCTGGCGCTGCCGGTGATGATCGCGGTGGCCGAGCTGATCCGGCTGCGCGAACCGAAACCGCCGCTGGCGTCGTGGCTGTGCACCGGGGCGGCGGTGGTGCTGTTCCTGATCTGGCTGACGCCGCCATCCTGGTGGTCCGTGCCCGAGGCGCAGCAGCTGCGCGTCTTCCTGATCCTCGGGCTTTACGCCTGGATCCTTTACGACTGGTACACGTCGGTGCGCGATGACGGGTTCCACTGGATCGACCTGCCGGTGATCGGCACGGTCTGCGTGATGCTGGGGCTGGCGGTGGCGGCCTATTTCGCCTGACCACTTGTGCCGGCGCGGCCGGTGGCCTAGCTGAAAAGGGTCCGGCGGAAGGAAACCCGATGCTCAAATACGCCAATCTCGCGCTGCTGATCCTGTTCCCGGTGGCCTGGTTCGCGCCGCTGTTGCGTGCGGGGCTGCTGCCGCTGTTCGGGATGAGCGAGATCAGCGTGATTTCCGGGCTGCAAAGCCTGTGGGACACCGATGTGTTCCTGGCCCTGCTGGTCACCTTCTTTGCCCTCTTCGCACCGTTCCTGAAAACGCTGGGGTTGGCGCTGGTGCAATTCGGCTGGCTTGACCGGCGGGCGTTGCCGGCGCTGACGGTGCTGGGCAAACTGGCGATGGCGGATATTTTCCTGATTGCCCTCTACATCACCGTGGCCAAGGGGATCGGGGTCGGCAAGATCGAGGTCGCCTGGGGGCTGTACCTGTTCACCGCGTGTATCCTCGCCTCGCTGGGGATCGGCATCCTGTCGAAGGAAAAACCGGCAAAGTCGTCAGACCAGCCCGAATAGCGGTGCTTCGCGCCGCCGGGCAGCGCCCGACCGCCCACACGTGATCAGGCCCCGCCCTTATTCGTGTTTGACCCGCCCGTCCCCGTGTTGCATCAACACGCCATGGCCAAAGCACCCAAAACATTCTCCTGCACCGCCTGCGGCGCGACATTCAACAAATGGTCCGGCCGCTGCGACGGCTGCGGCGAATGGAACACCATCGTCGAGGACACGCCGCTATCGGCCGGTCCGGCCAGCAAAACGCTGGGCGGCAAGCGCGGATCGTCGATCCAGCTGACCGACCTGTCGACCGAGGAAGCCCCGCCGCCGCGCACCCATAGCGGGCTGGGCGAGCTGGACCGGGTGCTGGGCGGCGGGCTGGTGCCTTCGAGCGCCATCCTTGTCGGCGGCGATCCGGGCATCGGCAAATCCACCCTGCTGCTGCAGGCCGCCGCGCGGTTTGCGCAGGCCGGGCTGAAAACCATCTATGTCAGCGGCGAGGAAGCCAGCGCGCAGGTCCGCATGCGGGCGCAGCGGCTGGGGCTTTCCGACGCGCCGGTGCAATTGGCCGCCGAAACCAACCTGCGCGATATCCTGACAACGCTGGAGGCGGAAAGGCCGCAGCTGGCGATCATCGATTCGATTCAGACCATGTGGGCCGACAATGTCGAAAGCGCGCCGGGCAGCGTGTCCCAGGTCCGCGCCGCCGCGCATGAGCTGACCAGCTTCGCCAAGCGCAAGGGGATTTCCGTGATCCTGGTCGGCCACGTCACCAAGGAAGGCCAGATCGCAGGCCCGCGGGTGGTCGAACACATGGTCGATACGGTGCTTTATTTCGAGGGCGAACGCGGCCACCAGTTCCGCATCCTGCGCGCGGTGAAGAACCGCTTCGGCCCGGCCGATGAAATCGGCGTCTTCGAAATGACCGGCGGCGGGCTGGCCGAGGTGGGCAACCCCTCCGCCCTGTTCCTGTCCGAACGCGGCGAACCCAGCCCCGGATCGGTGGTGTTTTCGGGCATCGAGGGCACCCGCCCTGTTCTGGTGGAATTCCAGGCGCTGATCGCCCCCTCGCCGCATTCGCAGGCAAGGCGCAGCGTGGTGGGCTGGGACGGCGGCCGCCTGGCGATGATCCTGGCGGTGCTCGAGGCGCGCTGCGGCATCCCCTTTGCCGGGCTTGACGTTTATCTGAACGTGGCGGGCGGCATGAAGGTGCAGGAACCGGCGGCCGACCTGGCGGTGGCCGCGGCGCTGCTATCGGCGCGCGAAGACGCCGCCCTGCCCGCCGATACGGTGGTTTTCGGTGAAATCTCGCTCTCCGGGGCACTTAGACCGGTGGGCCAGACCGAAAACAGGTTGAAAGAAGCGCAAAAACTTGGTTTTTCGACAGCCATTGCCCCCGCCGGCGGAAAGGCCAAGGGGGAAAACGGCCTGACCCTTCGGCAATACGGGGATCTGGCCACATTCGTAGGCGACGTATTCGGCGCCGGTTGAAGCGCGTAAGGAACGGGGAACGAAGACATAATGGACGGCTTTACCATCATCGACGGCGTCGTGGCGCTGGTCATCATCGTGTCGGCGCTGCTGGCCTATTCGCGCGGACTGGTGCGCGAGGCGCTGGCGATTACCGGATGGATCGCCGCCGCCGTGCTGGCCTTCATCTTCGCGCCGCAAGTGCAGCCGCTGGTCAAGGAAGTCCCGGTGCTGGGCGAATTCATCGCCGACAGTTGCGAGTTGAGCATCATCGCTTCCTTCGCCGCCGTCTTCGCGCTGGCGCTGGTGCTGGCGTCGCTGTTCACGCCGCTGTTTTCCTCACTGGTGCAGCGCTCGATCCTGGGCGGGCTGGATCAGGGGCTTGGCTTCCTGTTCGGCGTGCTGCGCGGGGTGCTGCTGGTCGCCATCGCCTTCTTCGTCTATCAGACCGTGATCACCGATCAGAGCGTCGCGATGGTCGAAGACAGCCGTTCGGCCAAGGTGTTCGGCGCCATGACCGGCAAGATCGAAGACCGCGACCCCGAACAGGCGCTTGGCTGGATCACCCGGCAATACGAAGAACTGGTCGGCGTCTGCGAAGAATAACCCCGATCGGGAATGACAACGGCAAGCCGTTTCGAAACGGCTTGTCCCCGCCGCCACCGAAGAATTCCCGGCCGCGGCTCACAAGGCAGTTACCCCGCCCCTAATCGGTTTCCTCATCCAGCAGCTGTTCCTGCGTGGCCAGCCCCGGTTCCTTGCCCTCGATTTCGCGCAGCAGGTCGGCGATGCGCCACAGGTGATAGGCCGAGCGCTGCAGCCAGCGCGCCGAATCCAGCAGCAGCGACAGGTTCTGCGGTTCCTTGCCGTGGCTCGCCACCAGCATGATCTGTTCGCCCCGGTGCCGCCTGCGGAAGTCGCGGAAATCGCGGCGCAGCATGTCGGCCTGCGCGGCGAAATGGGCGATATCGGCAGTCGCATCGTAGCCGCGCATCAGCGCGCCTAGCTTCAGGCCCCGGTCGAGCAGCGAAGCATCCTCGACCGCCGCCGCGATGCGGTCGCCCTGCATCGCCCGGTGGCGCAGCCGATCGAGGTGATCGAACAGGTGCAGCAGCGCCATCTGGTTTTGCAGCTCGGCCGATCCCTGTTCGGTGGAAATCGCTTCGACATAGTCGCGCGCGTGCCGCGTGGCGCTGCCGATTTCCTCCAGCGTCTCGTCGCGGATGTCCGCCGCCGGCCGGTTCAGCCCGCGCCCCAATTCGTGCAGCAGCGCCGCGACGATCCGCTGCGCGGCGGCATTCACCGCATCGAGCGCCGCCGCCGGATCGGTCAGCGGCTGCCGACCCAGATCGCGGGTCATCGACGTGCCCCGGTCCGGCACCAGCCAGATGATCAGCCGCGCGAATTGCGGCGTCACCCCCAACACCGCCACCACGCCGATGAAATTGAAGAAACTGTGGAAGCCGACCAGCGCCATCTGCGGATCGATTGCCAGCCCCCAACCGCTCTGAGCCAGCCAGCCGACCGGGTAGAGCAAGGCAAAGGCCATGCAGCCGGTCAGCAGGTTGTAGATCACGTGGCTCAGCCCGGTGCGCCGCGTCGCGGTGCCGCCGCCGATGGTGGCGACCAGCGCGGTGAAGGTGGTGCCGACATCCATCCCGATCACCAGGGCTGCGGCCTGCGGCAGGGTGATCGCCCCCACCGACAGCGCCGCCAGCGCGCTGGCGACGCCGGCGCTGGACGATTGGGTGACGATGGTCAGCACCATCCCCAGGGCCACCAGCTTCAGCCGCCCGAGAAAGGTATCGGCGGGAAACACCTCCGGCGTGATGAGGCTGCCAAACGCCCCCATGCCGTCCTTCAGCGCGTCGATGCCGATGAACAGCACCCCGAACCCCGCCAGCGCCCAACCGAGGTATTTCCACGGGTTCGGCGCCAGAAGATGCAGCAGGGCGCCGATCAGCACGAAGGGCATCAGCGCCAGGCCGAGATCCAGCTTGAACCCGACGATGGCCACCAGCCAGCCGGTGATGGTGGTGCCGATATTTGCGCCGAAGATGATGCCGAGCGCCTGCTGAAACGTCATCAGCCCGGCCGCCACGAAGCCCACTGTCGCCACCGTTGTGGCGCTGGAGGATTGCACCATCGCGGTGGTCAGCGCCCCGGCGGTGGCGCCCTTGAACGGCGTTTCGGTGGAGCGGCGCAGAATGCGGCGCAACCGGTCCCCCGCCAGCCCGCGCAGCCCCTCGGTCAGCATATGCATGCCCACCAGGAACAAACCGAGCCCGCCAAGGGCCTGTACCGCTTCTACATTCATGCGCCGTCTTCCGTTCGCCTGTTCCGGACAGCTTAGCGAATGACGGCGGTGCTGGGAATATCCCGCCTGAACAGAGGGCTAGCGCCCGCCTGCCCGCCAAGGTGCAAAGCGACCGGGCACCGCAGACGCCCCCGGCCGCGGGCGTTTCGGCACCCGGTCAGATCGCGCCCGGCCCGAACCGTGGGTCAGGACGCGACACGGGGGAAAAAGCCCCACAGCCCGCGGCGATACCAGCGCGGCGCCGACTGGGCGGTCCCCCGCAGCATCCGGTGCGCCTGTTCGCTGCGCATCACCCGGCCGCGCTGCGTGTAATAGGCGATGTCGATGGAACCGTCGGGGCGGAGGCGGATGGGATCGTCTTGCTGGGTCATGGGATGTCTCCTTGTGTCTGTTCCGATGGAACCACGCTTCGCGCCGCCGCGCTTGAAGAGCACCTTTAGAAACCCTTGCCATTCCCCTGTTTTTACCCTGCCACCGCGGCAATATCCGCAATCGGCTTTTTGCTGTATCATCGATCCATGCGGTATTTTTTTCACGATTGCTGTCTTGATATTGCCAAACACAGCCTCACCCGGAACGGACAGGAGATTCATGTCGAACCGCAGGTGTTCGAGCTGCTGCTGTGCCTGCTGCGCGCCCCGGGCGAGGTTGTCACCCGCGACCAGTTGATCGACGCGGTCTGGCGCGGCCGCATCGTGTCCGACGCCACGATCAGCGCCCGGATCAGCGCCGCGCGCACCGCCGTGGGCGACAGCGGCAAGGCGCAATCGGTGATCCGCACCGTGCCGCGTGTCGGGCTGCAACTGGTCGCCCCCGTCACCATCGAGGATGCGGACCAGCCCCCGACCCCAGCCAGCGAAACGCCCATCGAGACGCCGCTTGCGCCGCTCAAGCTGCGCTACGCGACTTCCCGCGACGGATCGACCCTGGCCTGGACCGCCGAGGGCGACGGCCCGCCGCTGATGCGTGCAGGCCATTGGCTGACCCATCTCGATTTCGACCGGACGAGCCGGATCTGGGGGCCGTGGCTGCAACGCCTCGGGGCGCAGCGGCGGCTGGTGCGCTATGACCTGCGCGGCACCGGCATGTCGGACCCCGATTGCGGGCCGTTCCACCTCGATGCTTTCGCCGAAGACATGCTCGCCGTGGCCGATGCGGCCGGGCTCGACACATTCGCGATCTTCGCCGCCTCGCACAGCCTGGCCGTGTCGCTGGCGCTGGCGGTGCGCCACCCCGACCGGGTGTCGCGCATCGTCAGCTGCGGCGGCTATGCCCAGGGCGCCTCGGTGCGCGATGGCGGCAAGGACGCGGCCATGGCGCAGGCCATGACACAAATGATCCGCAACGGCTGGGGCCAGGCCGACAGCGGTTTCATGCATGCGCTCACCTCGATGTTCGCCCCCGGCGCCAATGAGGCGGAACTGCTCGAACTGATCCGTCTGCAGCAGAATTCGACCGATGCCGAACGCTCCGTGCAGATCCGCGAGGTGATTGCCAATTACGACGTGACCGATCTGCTGCAACAGGTGCCCTGCCCGGTGCTGATCGTCCATTCGCTGCGCGACTCGCTGCACCCGTTTTCGCAGGCCCGCCTGCTGGCCCAGCACCTGCCCGATTGCGAAATGCTGCCGCTCGACTCGCCCAATCACATCCTGCTGCCGGACGAACCCGCCTTTGCCCGCATGATGGATGCGGTCGATCGGTTCCTGTCTGCCTGAGGTCTGCCTAAGGGCGCGCCAAATCCCGCGGGTGCGGCGCTTCTTCCCCTGCGACACTTCGATTTGTGATCCTTTCGTGACATACTGGTCGCAACCCCTTAAGAGGGGCCACAAGCTGCCACGAGGATTCGGAGCTCACCCTTGTCCAAACACATGCCCCTCGCCCACCCCTTCGACGATGACAAGCTGAAGGAGGAGTGCGGTGTTTTCGGCGTTGTCGGCGTCGCCGATGCTGCCAACTTCGTCGCCCTTGGCCTGCACGCGCTGCAACACCGCGGTCAGGAAGCCGGCGGCATCGTCAGCCATGACCCCGTCCAGGGCTTCAACAGCGCCCGCCGTTTCGGCTACGTGCGCGACAACTTCACCTCGCAATCGCTGATGCAAACCCTGCCGGGGCCGCTGGCCATCGGCCATGTGCGCTATTCCACCGCCGGGTCGAAAGGCGCCGCGATCCGCGACGTGCAGCCCTTCTTCGGCGAATTCGCCATGGGCGGCGCGGCGATTGCCCATAACGGCAACATCACCAATGCCAACGCGCTGCGCCGCGAACTGATCGAGCGCGGCTCGATCTTCCAGAGCTCGAGCGACAGCGAATGCATCATCCACCTGATGGCCCGCTCGCTGCAGCGCAATATCCCCGAACGGATGGAAGACGCGCTGAAACGGGTCGAGGGCGCCTTTTCGGTGGTCGCGATGACCCGCACCAAGCTGATCGGCGTGCGCGACCCGCTGGGCGTGCGGCCGCTGGTTCTGGGCAAGGTCGGCGACGGCTGGGTGCTGAGTTCGGAAACCTGCGCGCTCGACATCATCGGCGCGGAACTGGTGCGCGAAATCGAACCCGGCGAAATGGTGGTGATCACCGATAACGAAGGGGTGCAAAGCCATTTCCCCTTCCGCCGCCAGCCGTCGAAATTCTGCATCTTCGAACATGTCTATTTCTCGCGCCCCGATTCGATCATCGGCGGTCGCTCGGTCTATGAAACCCGCCGCCAGATCGGCGTGGAACTGGCCCGCGAAACTCCGGTCGAGGCCGACCTGGTCTGCCCGGTGCCCGATTCCGGCACCCCGGCGGCGATCGGGTTTGCCCATGAAAGCGGCATTCCCTTCGGCATGGGGATCATCCGCAACCAATACATGGGCCGGACCTTCATCGAACCGACCGAACAGATCCGCAACATGGGCGTGCGGCTGAAGCTGAACGTCAACCGCGCCCTGATCCGCGGCAAGCGGGTGGTGCTGGTCGACGACTCGGTGGTGCGCGGCACCACCTCGCGCAAGATCAAGGAAATGATCCTCGACGCCGGCGCGGCCGAGGTGCATTTCCGCATCGCGTCGCCGCCGACCGCCTGGCCCTGTTTCTACGGCGTCGACACCCCGCAGCGCGAAAAGCTGCTGGCGGCGACGATGACCGAGGACGAAATGCGCGAACATCTTGCCGTGGACAGCCTGAAATTCATCTCGCTCGACGGTCTGTACCGCGCGGTGGGCGAAGCGTCGGGACGCGACAAATCCTGCCCGCAATATTGCGACGCCTGTTTCAGCGGCGAATACCCGGTCACGCCCAGCGACATGATCGAAAAGGGCTTCCAGCTGAAAGCGGCGGAATAATCCCGTAAAACCCGGCCGATCCCGCCCGCGCGGGATCGGCACGAAATTTGCCGGTCAGCAGTGTGTTTTCTGCCGGAGTTAACGAGTAATGCCTGTCACCCCCGTCGCCGAGGCGACCGCGCGCAATGCGGCGCGCCCCAATGCCAAGACCCGCCGTGCAGCCACCCAGGCCGATCAGATGCCGCTGGACCGTACCAGCCTGATCGGCACGTTGCTGACCCCGAACGGCCCTGCCGCCTATCTGAAACTGCCGCGCGGCGCGCTGCGCCGGGTGGAAACCGGCGACATGGTCGACGGCGCCCGGATCA
Source organism: Thalassovita mangrovi (assembly GCF_009857745.1). GTDB lineage: Bacteria > Pseudomonadota > Alphaproteobacteria > Rhodobacterales > Rhodobacteraceae > Thalassobius > Thalassobius mangrovi. Next base: position 385,036 of record NZ_WWEN01000004.1, on the reverse strand, counting down.
CCGCCATCGGCGAGGGCGTTCTGATGCTGACCCGCGGGGCGGAAACCCGGGCGCTGCATATTCCCGGCAACTGAGCCCCCGTTGCGGCCCTTGCCCCCCTGCCCGGCGCCGCCTAGGTTGCTCGGCAAAGGAAGCGGTAAGGAACCCCTCATGGCCCTGCTTGATCTCGACGCGCGCTGGCGGCGTTTCAACGACCCCGAACGCGAATGGCCCGGCAGCGGGAAGAACTTTTCCGGCGTGTTCGACCTCGGCTTCGATCATCCCTCGACTTGGCCGCACGAGGCCCGCGGCGAGGAAGCCTTCGTCAAGGTGGGCGAAGATCAGCTGTCTCCCGACCTGTGCCGCCAGGGCGAGGACCGGTTCGTGCGCGTCGTGCTGTCCTTCCCGATCCAGGGCGCCGACGATGTGTTCCACATGACCCCCTGGGCGCGGCTGGAACCGGATGCCTTCTATGCCTATCTCGACACGTTCGACGGGCGCGACGCCCCGGCGATCGACGAATGCCCGGCGGAGCTGGCCAATATCCTGCCCGGGTTCGAGGCCGACACTGAAGAACCGCTGCCGGTGATGCTGATCTTCCCGGGCGCCGAGGCCCGGCCCGTCGCGATAGCGTCCTCCGGCGCGCTGGCCAAGGCGCAGCAGGACGGGATCAGCTTCGATCAGCTTCTCGATATCTACGCCGCCTTCGGACAGGATATCCGGCCGCACCTGCTGCAAGACTGAGAGGCGGCGCAGAGCGCAAACCCCTTGCAGCCTTGCAGCGCGCTGTTCGCCCTTACCAGGGCTGTTTTGCCGGGCCGACCGTGAATTCGCTGACGGTGGTGTCTTCGGGCATGTCCAGCGCGAAGGCCACGACCTTGGCGATGCGGTCGGGCGAAATGCCGAACGCTTCGTAGAGCCCGCCCATACCTTCGGCCGCGCCCGGATCGGTGATCGTGTCGAGAAGCTCGGTATTGATCGCCGCCGGATACAGCGTTGCGGTGCGGATGTTGGTGCCTTCCATCGCCGATTCCATCCGCAGGCATTCCATGAAGTCGCGCACGAACCACTTGGTGCCGCCATAGATCGCCGTGCCCGGATAGGCCTTGAGCCCCGCGACCGAGGAAACCGCCAGGATGTGGCCGGATTTCTGCTCGGTGAAGCTCGGCATGACGGCGGCGACGCCGTTTAGCACGCCGTTGATGTTCACGTCGACCATCTGCTTCCATTCCTCGGTCTTGAGGGCGGACACATTGCTGACGGGCATGATGCCCGCGTTCAGGAAGATCGCGTCGACCCGGCCGAAGCTGTCCTTGGCGAGCTTCACGATGGCGTCGTTGTCTTCCGGCTTGGTCACGTCCATGGCCTGATAGACGGCTTCGCCGCCCGCCGCCTTGATGTCTTCGGCGATCTGCCTGAGCTTGTCGGTGCGGCGCGCACCGAGAACGATCTTGGCCCCCTTACCGGCGAGTTCTTTCGCGGTGGCTTCGCCGATGCCCGACGATGCGCCAGTGATGATGACAACCTTGTCTTTCATTGTGTCGATCCTTCGATGTCGTTGTAGATGAATGTGCCGGTCCGGGACGAACCGGGAGTGAGCCCCGGCCGCGATATGCGACCGGAGAATGCGAATTCAGGTTTGAATGGTGGTGTCCGCTCCGACGTCAGGCGGCGGGGTCGATCCGCAGCGGGAATTCCCCGCGCAGCAGCAGTGGCGCGATCCCGCCATCAAGCCGCCCGAGCCGGATCAGCCCGCGCGAATAGCGGTAGGTTTCGTAGAAGAAGACGATATTGCCCCAGGGCGCATAGTAGCAGAAATCGCCGGCGGCCTCGTCGCCGAAAGGCTGCGCGCCCTCGCCGGAAAGCTTGCGCGGCAGATAGGCGATCTTCTCGTTTGTCGAATAGTCCTCGATCGTGAGATCCACCGGCAGCAGGGAAAACAGATCGCGTGCCGTCGGATTGTCCTCAAGCGTGATGGTGAAACTCTGGTCGGCGAAGCGGCAAGCGATGCGCATCGGGGCCTCCTGAGTTAGGGCGCGGAGCGGACCCGGCACCAGTCCCGGCGCCAGCGCGGCGGCCAGTGAAGCCTTCAGGAAGCCGCGCCGGGCCGGCCGGTGGGGGTCAGCCATGGTAATCCTCGTCCGAAACCTTCTCCATCCAGTCGACGGCCTTGCCGTCCTGGACTTCCTGGATCGCGGTATGGGTCATGGCCGTGTCGGGCGCGGCGCCGTGCCAGTGCTTTTCGCCGGGTGCGAACCAGACGACATCGCCGGGGCGGATTTCCTCGATCGGGCCGCCCCAACGCTGCACGCGCCCCAGGCCGGACAGAACGATCAGCGTCTGTCCCAGCGGATGGGTGTGCCACGCGGTGCGCGCGCGCGGTTCGAACGTCACGTTCGCGCCCTGAACCCGTTCCTTGTCGAAACTGTTGAACAGCATTTCGAGCTGAACCGAGCCGGTGAACCAGTCGGTCGGTCCGGGCATGGTGGGCAGATCGTCTGCGCGGGTGATTTCCATGGTCTTTCCTTTCCTGTGTCACCGGATGTGCTGGTAAGGTAGTCCAGAATGCGCTATCCGATTAGACGTTATAATTTGCATGAACTGCTGAATTGGATTCATCAATGGCGCGTGACGAGCTGAGTGAATTGAGGGCCTTCATCGCCGTCGCCAAGGAACGCAGCTTCACCAAGGCCGCCGCCCGGATCGGGGTTTCCGCCTCGGCGCTGAGCCACACAATCCGGGCGTTGGAAGAACGGCTCGGCCTGCGGCTGCTGACGCGGACCACGCGCAGCGTATCGACCACCGAAGCGGGCGAACGCCTGTTTCATACCATCGCGCCGCATTTCGATCAGATCCGCGCCGAACTCGATGCCCTGAGCGAATTGCGCGACAAACCGTCGGGCACGCTTCGGATCAGTTCGGGCGTCCATGCCGCGGAGGCGATCCTGCGGCCGAAACTGGCGGCGTTCCTGCCGCAATACCCGGACGTCACCGTCGAGGTTTCGATCGACAACGGTTTCGTCGATATCGTCGGGGAACATTTCGACGCCGGTGTCCGGCTTGGTGAATCAATCAGCAAGGACATGATTGCCGTCCGCATCGGCCCGGACTGGCGTTTTCTCGTGGTCGGAGCCCCGGATTACTTTGCCCGCCGCTCACCGCCGGAACATCCGGGGGAACTGACCAACCACCAATGCGTCAATCTGCGGCTGGCGTCGGCGGGCGGTCTTTACGCCTGGGAATTCGAAAAGGACGGGCGAGAACTCGACGTCAGGGTCAGCGGCCAGATGATCTATGACAGTATCGTCCAGGTCCTGCACGCGGCCGTCGACGGTCTTGGGCTTGCCTTCGTCCCCGAGGACCTGGCTCAGCCCTATATCGAAGCGGGCCAATTGCAGGCCGCGCTGAGCGACTGGTGCCCGCCCGTGCAGGGGTATCACCTGTACTATCCGAACCGGCGCCTGGCCTCACCCGCCTTTGTCCGGCTGGTGGATGCGCTCAGATACCGGCCCTAGTGCCGATCTTTCGAAAACGCAGGATCGCGACCTGCCAGGAACGGCAATCGGCCAGACCGGCGGGGCAGGTTTGCCCCGAGGGTCGATGTTGGGTATTTCCCGCCCCTTCCCCCTTGACGCAGCCCCGCTTTCGCCGCACATCCCCGTCATGACACAGAAAATCGCACTCATCACCGGCGCCTCGCGCGGCCTTGGCGCGGCCCTGGCAGAAGCGCTTTGCCAGACCCACCATATCGTCGCCGTGGCCCGCACCACCGGCGCGCTGGAGGAGGTCGACGACCGCATCCAGGCGGCTGGCGGCCAGGCGACGCTGGCGCCGATGGACATCACCAATGCGGACGCGATGGCGCAGCTGTGCCGTTCGGTCTACGACCGCTGGGGAACGGTGGATATCTGGGCGCATACCGCGATCCACGCGGCGCCGCTGTCTCCGGCGCAGTTCATCGACGCCAAGGACTGGGAAAAATCGGTCGATTGCAACGTGACCGCCACCGGGCGCCTGATCACCTATGTCGCGCCGCTGCTGGGCGAGACCGGCACGGCGCTGTTCTTCGACGATCCGCGCGGCGGCGAAAAGTTCTTCGGCGCCTACGGGGCGACCAAGGCGGCGCAGATCGCGCTGGCGCGCAGCTGGGCGGCGGAAAGCGAAAAGACCGGCCCGAAGGTGCGGGTACTGGAACCGCGCCCGCTGGCCACCGCCAACCGCGCCCGGTTCTTCCCCGGCGAGGATCGCAGCGCGCTGATCCACCCCAAGGACGAGGCCGAGCGGCTTCTGGGACTGCTCTGAGCTTGAGGGGGCCTCCGCGCGCGCGGAGGCCCGCCCCGACCAGCCCCAAAGCCCCGGGACATAAGCGCACAGCGCTTGCCCCGCCCGCGCCCATTCTCTACTAAGTTCTCAGGCAAATAAGGGGCAGGCAGTTGCGTATTCTGATCACCAATGACGACGGCATCAACGCACCGGGGCTGAAGGTGCTGGAAAAGATCGCCCACGACCTCGCCGGTCCCGAGGGCGAGGTCTGGGTCGTCGCTCCCGCCTTCGAACAATCGGGCGTCGGCCATTGCATCAGCTACACCCACCCGATGATGGTCGCCAAGATGGATGAGCGCCGCTTTGCCGCCGAGGGCAGCCCGGCCGATTGCGTGCTGGCGGGCATCCATCACGTGATGGAGGAACAGCGCCCCGACCTGATCCTGTCGGGCGTCAACCGCGGCAACAATTCCGCCGAGAACGCGCTCTATTCCGGCACCCTGGGCGGCGCGATGGAAGGCGCCTTGCAGGGCATCCGCTCGATCGCGCTGTCGCAATATCTGGGCCCGTATAATTTCCAGGCCGACAATCCGTTCGAGGCGGCCGAGGAACACGGCGCGGCCCTGATCCGCAATCTTTTGACCGCCCTGCCCGAGGAGGACGAGGATTACCGGCTGTTCTTCAACGTCAACTTCCCGCCGCTGGCCGCGAAGGACGTCAAGGGCGTGCGCATCGCGCCGCAGGGGTTCCGCCGCCACACCCATTTCGGGGTCGAACCGCACCGGTCGCCCTCGGGGCGGCGGTTCCTGTGGATCAAGGGCGGCGATCAGCATATCCCGACCGCGCCGGGCACCGACGCGGCGGTCAATCTGGATGGCTATATCTCGGTCACGCCGATGCGCGCCGACCTGACCGATCACCACATGCTGGACCAGCTGAAGGCCATCGAATGAGCGACGACATCGCCACCCGCAAGATGCAGTTCCTGTTCGCGCTCCGCTCCAAGGGCGTGACCGATCAGCGTGTGCTGGAGGCGATGGAAAAGATCGACCGGGGCGCCTTCATCAAGGGGCTGTTCGCCGAGCGCGCCTATGAGGACATGCCGCTGCCCATCGCCTGCGGCCAGACCATCAGCCAGCCCTCGGTGGTCGGGCTGATGACCCAGGCGCTGAACGTGCAGCCGCGCGACAAGGTGCTGGAGGTCGGCACCGGGTCGGGCTACCAGGCCGCGATCCTCAGCCAACTGGCGCGCCGGGTCTACACCGTAGACAGGCACAAGCGGCTGGTGCTGGAAGCGCGCGAGATTTTCGCCGCGCTGGACCTGTCCAACATCACCGCGATCGCCGCCGATGGCAGTTTCGGCCTGCCCGACCAGGCCCCGTTCGACCGCATCATCGTCACCGCCGCCGCCGAGGACCCGCCGCCGCCTCTCTTGGCGCAGCTCAAGATCGGCGGTATCATGGTGTTGCCGGTGGGGCAGTCGGACCATGTGCAAAGCCTGATCCGCGTCACCCGTACCGAAGACGGTTTCGAATACGATGAATTGCGCCCGGTGCGTTTCGTCCCCTTGATCGAGGGGTTGGGACCCGAGGGTTAGACATGCTATGGTAGCATAAAGAATAGAGTGCTGATCCCAAGCCCCGGCAAACAGGGGCGGGCAGAAAGTTGAGGAAATCGAGATGTCTTATCCCCGCAAATCGCGCCTGATTTGGGCCGTCCCGGCGCTTGCGCTGCTGGCCGGCTGCGATCGGCCGTTCGATTTTGACATGCGCGGCCATTTCGGCGATGCCTTCCACACCGCCGATGCCGCCCGCCAGGCCACCGGCCACCGGCCCAGGCCGGACGACCGCGGCGTGCTGTCCTATCCCAATTACCAGGTCGCCGTCGCCAAGCGCGGCGATACCGTCGCCGATGTCGCGGGCCGGATCGGGATGAACGCGTCGGAACTGGCAAGCTATAACGGGCTGTCGCCCAACGATCCGCTGCGCAAGGACGAAGTGCTTGCCCTGCCTGGCCGCGTGTCGGAAAGCACCGGCGGTCCGATCCAGCCGCCCAGCGATGTCGATATCGCTGCCCTCGCCGGCAGCGCCATCGACAAGGCCGAACCCGCGCGGGTGGAAACCACCGCGCTGGCGCCGGTCGCGACGACGGCCCCCGCAGCGGCACCCGCCGCCGAGACCAAGCCCAACGCGCAGGTCGGCATCGAACCGGTCCGGCACAAGGTGGTGCGCGGCGAAACCGCCTATACGATTTCGCGGCTCTACAATGTCAGCGTGCGGTCGCTGGCGGAATGGAACGGGCTGGGCCCGGAATTCACCATCCGCGAAGGCCAGTACCTGCTGATCCCGGTGCCCGATGCCGAGAACCTGCAGAAGACGGCCAAGAAAGCGCCGGTAACGGCGGAAAAAACCACCGTCCCCGGCGAAGGCAGCCCCACCCCCACGCCGCCGAGCGCCTCCAAGCCGCTGCCGGCGGAAAAGACCATTCCCGCCGCCCAGCCGGCGGAAAAGCCCAAGACCCCGGACCTGGGCAAGACCCAGACCAAGAAGACCACCTCGTCGCGCATGGACATGCCGGTCAACGGCAGCATCATCCGCGAATACAAGAAGGGCAAAACCGACGGGATCGACATTTCCGCCGCGTCGGGCACCCCGGTTCTGGCGGCGACCGACGGCACCGTGGCGGCGATCACCTCGGATGGCGACAAGGTGCCGATCGTGGTGCTGAAACATGCCGACGAGCTGCTGACGGTCTACGCCAATGTCGACGGTATCCGGGTGGAAAGGGGCGACAGCGTGAAACGCGGCCAGGCCATCGCCAAGATCCGCGACGGCCAATCGAACTACGTGCATTTCGAGGTCCGCAAGGGCTTCGACAGCATCGACCCGATGCCCTATCTGAACTGATCCCGGCCCCTGTCCCGGAAACGAAAAAGGCCGCCCCGAGGGCGGCCTTTTTTTACATTCCGATTGGAAAGGATCAGCTGGCGCGGCGTTCGTCGAAGCTCAGCGCGATGAAGGACGGCATGTGATCGCCCATGCCAACCACGTTGTCGTCGCGCTTGCGGCCACCACCGCGGCGCGAGCGGCTGCTGTCCTCGTCCCGGCGCGGTTCTTTCCGGCTGTCCTGACGCGGCGCCCGTTCGGTTGCGCCTTCGTCGGTCCTGGATGTCTTGGCGGTCTCTTTCTGACGGCTGTCTTTCCGCGTGCTGCGGGGCTTGCCGGTCTCTTCCGCCTCGGCCTCGTCCTTCGCCTTGCGCGGCGCCGGTTTGGCATCCTTCAGCGGGTTTTCCAGCTGCGGGATTTCCTTCTGCACCAGCGCTTCAACCGCGTCGAACGCCTTTTCGTCGCGCGGCGCGCAGATGGTGATCGCGGTGCCTTCCCGCCCTGCCCGGCCGGTGCGGCCGATCCGGTGCACGTAATCCTCGGCATGGCCGGGAACGTCGAAGTTGAACACGTGGCTGACGGCCGGAATATCCAACCCGCGCGCGGCGACGTCCGAGGCGATCAGGAAACGCAGCGATCCGTCGCGGAACTGGTCCAGCGTCTTCATCCGCTGGCTCTGATCCAGGTCGCCGTGGATCGGCGATGCGTCATAGCCGTATTTCTTCAGCGATTTCGCGACGATATCCACATCCGATTTGCGGTTGCAGAAGATGATCGCGTTTTTCAGCTTGTCGCCCTCGCCGTCGATCAGCGCCCGAAGCAGATTGCGCTTCTCGCTGCCTTCGCGATCCTTGCGCGAGGCTTTGAACTTGACCACGCCCTGGGTGATGGTTTCCGAGGTGGTCGCCTGGCGGGCGATTTCGATCCGTTCGGGGTTCGACAGGAAGGTGTTGGTGATCCGCTCGATCTCGGGCGCCATGGTGGCCGAGAAGAACAGCGTCTGGCGGGTGAAGGGCGTCAGGCTGAAGATGCGTTCAATATCGGGGATGAACCCCATGTCGAGCATCCGGTCGGCTTCGTCCACCACCATGATCTGCACGCCGGTCAGCAGCAGCTTGCCGCGTTCAAAATGGTCCAGCAGACGGCCGGGCGTGGCGATCAGAACGTCGACGCCGCGGTCGATCAGCGCGTCCTGTTCCTTGAACGACACGCCGCCGATCAGCAGCGCCTTGGTCAGTTTCAGGTGCTTGGTATAGGTGTCGAAGTTTTCCGCCACCTGCGCCGCCAGTTCCCGAGTCGGGCACAGCACCAGAGACCGCGGCATCCGCGCCCGGGCACGGCCCTTCGACAGCAGGGTGATCATCGGCAGGGTGAAGCTGGCGGTCTTGCCGGTGCCGGTCTGGGCGATGCCCAGCACGTCGCGGCCGTCCAACGCCGGCGGAATGGCGCCCGCCTGAATGGGGGTTGGGCTTTCGTACCCGGCTTCTTCAATCGCCTTGAGAACCTTGGGGTCGAGTTTGAGATCGGAGAATTTTGTCATGTGTATCCGTGCCTTACGGACACTTCCGGCCCGTAGCGTCTAGTTGGGATCGGCCCGTCTGGCCCGAGAGGCGCACCCTGGCGCAATCCCTATGAGCGCGGGGTTTACCGCAAACCCCGCTTCGGGTCAATGCGGCGCCGATTTCCCGAAGGGATAGGACGGTTTACGCCGATCCGACGCTGAAAAAATCACCCCTGACCGGGGAAATGACGCGACCTTGTTTGCGGCAGGTTCAACGCATGACTGTGCAGGTGCCCGTGGCCGCGCAGCCGCTCCAGCAGCGCCGGGGTGGCGGTGCAGACCTCGTCATAGAACGCGCGCAGCCCGTCTTCGCCATCTTCGTCGTGGATCATCGAAAACAGTTCGTGCAGGGACAACCCGCCCTCCTCGCGCGGCATGTTGGGTTTCAGCTCGCTGCGGTAGGATCCCTTTTCCAGCCGGTAGCGGAAGGCGGCGATGAAATCCTCCCAGCTCTTGGCGTGCAGATGCAGTAACTGGATGCCGTCCAGTTCCCGCTGTCCGGGGTTCATCTCGTCGCCGACGAAGACGTTGTGGATCTGCACCTTCAGCCCCTCGACCCCGGTGCGATAGATCATCTTGCCCGCCACATGGCTGAGGAAGCCGCCATTCAGATGCGGCCCGAAAGTCGGATAAATCCGGGCGGTCTCGTTCCGGCGCTTCGGCTGGCGCAGGCTGTAGCCCTTGAAATGGGTCGTGTCGCCGCCGCCCGCCAGCGCCTCCACCGGCCGGATGCGGGCGCACAGGCACTCAAGCGGCAGATCGGCCAGTTGATCGGCCAGGGACCGGTCCAGCGGCCAGAGGAATTCATCGACGTCGATATGGGTCAGCCAATCGACATCCCCTGCCCGGCCATAGGCATGGCGGGCGTTTTCGAACTGCCGCGACTGGTGCTTGACCCGCCGCTTCATCCCCAGCCGTTGCCAATAGCTCTCGTCGGTCAGGACGGGGCGGATTTTCGGATGCTCCGACAGGATGCGCAAAGCGTCTTGGTTGTCGTCGTCGAGATAGATGAACAGCCGATGCGCGCCCTGGTCCAGGTGATGGGCGCAGAAATCCAGGATGTCGCCGACCGGCGCCTTGATCGTCGCCACCCCCCCCCATTTCGGCGCGTTCATCTCACTGCCCTTCCAGATAGGGGCCGAAGACCCGGGATGTCTTTTCCTCAAGCCGCAGCGGGTATTCCACCAGCATGCCGTTTTCGCCCAGCTTGCGCGCCAGCTCCGGCGTCAGGGTGCAGACCTCCTGATAAAACATCTTGAGCCCCTCCTCGCCCTCGTTTTCGATCAGGAAATCCACCACGTCGCTGAAACGGAACTTATCCTCGTCCTCAGTCTTGCGATAGGACCCGTCGCTCATGCGGAAATCCAGATCGGCGATGAACCCGTCGAAAGTCGGCGCATGGGCATGGCCCAGGTACACGCCCGGCATCGACTGGATATTGGTGACCGGCGCGCCCTGCCAGTGGATCGCGTGGATGCCGAACCGCAGCCCCTCGATCCCGGTGCGCACGAAAAGCTTGCCCTCGATATGGCTGATGAAGCCGCCGCGCAGGTGCATCCCGAAGGTGGGATAGATATCCTGCAAGACCGAGGCCGGCCGCCCCGCCGCGCGCGGGGCCAGCTTGAACGCCTCGTCGCCCTGCCCGGCCAGTTGTTCGGCGGGCGGCAGGTGCAGCGCGATCTTGTCCGCATCGACCCGGGCCAGGTGATCGGCCATCCTATCCTGCGGCAGCAGGAATTCGTCGACATCGATATGGGCCAGCCAATGACAATCGGTGCTGTTATAAGCCTCGGTCGCGACCCAGACCTGCCGCATCCGGTGATTGTCCATCCGGCCCCGTTTCTGCGCCGCCCAATAGGTGGCGCCGCAAGCGGTGACCGCGATCCGCGGGTGCAGCGACAGCACCTCCACCGTCACCGGGTCGGGATCGTCGAGATAGATGTGCACCCGGTGCGCGCCCAGGTCCAGGTGATGTGCGGCGAAGCGCAGGATCCTGTCCAGCGGCGCCTTGATCAGCGAAACCGTGCCCCATTTGATCTGTGCCGGATCGGTGATCTGGCGCGATGCGGGCACCGGCGCCGGGTTGCGTTTCTTCTTCGACTCGGGCGGTGCCTCGGCGGCGCGCTGTTTTTCCCGACGCGCCCGCATGGTGCGCAACCGGCGGAACACCGTCTTGTCATCCTCGATCAGCAGGCTCAGCAGTCGTTGCGCCAATGGGCGGATCACCGCGTCTTTCTCGGCCTCCTGCCACAGCCGGCCCAGCATGTTGATGTCGAGTCCGCCGCCGGTGATCGCATAGGCATCCATCTGCATCGCCAGATGCTTGGCCGATTTGCGCTTCCAGGCGAAGGGCTGATCCGGCGCGGAGCCGGAAAACAACCGCTCGGTCTCGTAGAGCTTCATCATCCCGAACAGCACCGACAGCGATTGGCCCAGGCTGCGCTGCGCCTCGGTCAGCCCGTGATCGCCGAAGGTGGTGACCGCCGAGACCAGCCAGCGCGCGTCGAGATGCGCCATCAGGAAATCGGCTTCTTCGGCCCAGAGCCGGGCGAACAATTGCGCCGTGTGCGGCGGCTGAGCGTGGCGGCGCAGATTGGCGACAAGCAGCCCGTGCAGATGCAACAGCGCCGCCTCTCCTTCGAATTCCTTGGCCAAATCCAGATACTTGCGGGCGTAACTTGATCTTGATTCGCCCAGATCCGGCGCCGCCGGGTCCATCATCCGGTGCTTCAGCGGTTGCAGATCGGCGTCGAGCGGCGGCAGGGCTTCGCCGGGGCCATAGGAAAACGGCGCCATCCGGGTTTCCATCTGCCCGACGATCGCGTCGAAGCCGCCGGGATAGGTTGTCTTGTTCTGCTCGCTCATGGGTAAAGAATGACCCGGCGCGCGGCGTACTGCAAGAGAATTGGCGGCGGCTTTGACGCTGCTGCGGAACGATCCCTCAGGCGGCGGAGGGATGCAGCACGGGCCGGTATCCCGCCGCCAGCGCCCGCACCGTCGGGGCCGGTGTCAGGACCGTCACCATGCCGGATGGGCGCGTTTGCTTTGCCGCGTAACCTGCTGGTGTAAATTGGTAAATTACATCCCCCAACACCAGAGCGGGGTCCGACGCGAGGATGAAGGTGCCGTCCGGCAAGTTCTCCGCCCGGGCCTCATGCCGAACCTGTTGCCGGTCCCGGCGCACCCGCGCCCTATGCAACGCCTTGTCGATATCGCCCAACCCCGCAACCGACCCGTTCGCATCTTCCCAGGCGGCACGAAAACGCCGCGCATCAGCGCGGCGGCATTCGTGACAGGGCCGGTGCCCGGCGGCCAGCGCCACCGCCTCATCGAGGAAAAACAGCGCCGTCCAGCCGCGGTCGGGCATCGGCCCGTGATAGCGATCCTTGAAACGCAGCAGGCAACAGACCCAATGCGGATGCTTCCAGCGCGACGGCCCCAGGGAGCCGTCGGGCCGGTGCAGAATACCGCGATTGCCGGTGAAGAGACCGCGGCCTGGATCGGCAACGATGTCCCCCGTCGGCAAGACGCGGTTCTGCAAGGGCATGGCGATTCCCGGCCTTCGTTTCAGATATTCCAAATCATACAACAGTTCAGACTGGAAATCTGTTTCATTGATGAACACCGTCAGGGGGAGGGAGTACGGAATCTTTGTCTATATGCGGGCCATTTTCGCGAATGGCCGCGATCCGTTTCCATACCGCGCTATCCTGCTCGCCCTGCGGCCAAACACCTGAAAGCACATAGCGAAAACGAGGCGAGCGGTATGCTATTTCTTCTATCCGATCAATAAATGTCGGGCCATGTTTGACAATTATGTCTTCCAAGAAACCTGCAGCTACGATTGAGGCTTGACGAGGACTTGTCAGGCCGTCGGCTAAAATTAGGACAATCTGGAATGCAATTTCTGGCGTATCTTCGACGAGATCAGAAATACAATTATACGACCAAAATAGCGCCTCTGCTTTTGCCTCATGATTTTCTGATCGCGCAATATGCTCTAGATAGCTGTGAGCAACCCAGCTGACATCGAACAGACCCTCTGGCGCGCATGGGCGCGCTTCCTTTCCATAGCAAAAGATGCACGGTGGAGGCTCCTGCGTCACACCATCATTTCCTTGGTCGCCGACAGGGTGATATCCGGGTAGTCGCGTTCGACTCGGTCGATATCCCATTGCAAACGCGTCAGATAAACGACGTCGCCGTCATGGTCGCGGGCGATGTGCTGCTTGTTGGTGTCGACGAATTTGTCGACCGCCTGCTTGTCGCCATGCACCCAACGGGCAGAGGTGAATTGCGATTGTTCGAACCGCACCGGCAGCCCGTATTCCATCTCGATCCGGCTTGCCAGCACCTCGAATTGCAGCGCACCCACGACCCCGACGATGAAGCCCGAGCCCATGTTCGGCTTGAACACCTTGGCCGCGCCTTCCTCGGCGAATTGCATCAGCGCCTTTTCCAAGTGCTTGGCCTTCATCGGGTCGCCCGCGCGGCAGGTCTGCAGCAGTTCCGGCGCGAAGCTGGGGATGCCGGTGACGCGCAGCGCCTCGCCCTCGGTCAGGGTGTCGCCGATGCGCAGCTGGCCGTGGTTGGGGATGCCGATGATGTCGCCGGCCCAGGCTTCCTCGGCCAGTTCGCGGTCGGACGCCAGGAACAGCACCGGGTTGGTCACCGCCATCGGTTTCTTGGTCCGCACATGGGTCAGTTTCATGCCGCGCTTGAAATGGCCCGAGGCCAGACGGATGAAGGCCACCCGGTCGCGGTGTTTCGGGTCCATATTGGCCTGCACCTTGAAGACGAAGCCGGAAACCTTTGTTTCTTCAGGAGAAATCTTGCGCGGCTCGGCCGACTGAATCTGCGGTTCGGGGCCGTATTTACCGATCCCGTCCATCAGCTCCTTGACCCCGAAGGAATTGATCGCCGATCCGAACCAGATCGGGGTCATATGCCCTTCCAGCACCGCCTGCGGGTCCAGTGCGGGCAGCAGTTCGCGCGCCATCTCGACCTCTTCGCGCAGCTGATCGACCAGTTCCGCCGGCACGTGTTCGGCCAGTTTCGGATCGTCCAGCCCTTTGATTTCGATGGTTTCCGCCACCTTGTTGCGGTCGGCGCGGTCCATCAGTTCCAGCCGGTCGTTCAGCATGTCGTAACAGCCGATGAAATCGCGGCCCACCCCGATCGGCCAGCTTGCGGGCGTCACGTCGATCGCCAGGTTTTCCTGGATCTCGTCGATGATGTCGAAGGTTTCGCGGCTTTCGCGGTCCATCTTGTTACAGAAGGTCAGGATCGGCAGGTCGCGCAGACGGCAGACCTCGAACAGTTTCTGGGTCTGGCTTTCCACACCCTTGGCGCCGTCGATCACCATCACCGCCGCATCCACCGCCGTCAGCGTGCGATAGGTGTCCTCGGAAAAGTCCGAGTGGCCGGGCGTATCGACAAGATTGAACCGGAAGCCGTTGTAATCGAACGACATTGCCGAGGCAGACACCGAAATCCCCCGGTCCTTTTCCATCTGCATGAAGTCCGACCGCGTGCGCCGCGCCTCGCCCTTGGCGCGCACCTGACCGGCCATCTGAATGGCGCCCCCGTACAGCAGGAACTTTTCAGTCAGCGTGGTTTTACCGGCGTCGGGGTGCGAAATGATCGCGAAGGTCCGGCGGCGGGCGATTTCGGGCGGCAAAGCGGGGCGGTTCGAGGCGGTGTCTAACATGATCGCGCATATATATACCGGGCCGCGCGGTGGCAATATCGGTGATGATCGCAGAAGGCACGCAACGGGTCAGCGCAGCAGAATGCGCCGCGCCTCGTCCCAGCCGCTCAGCGTGACGAAACGTTCATCGGAGGACCAGATGAACCGGTGCCGTATCCGGTTACGGTGCAGGTGGCCCTGCCAGACCTGGTATCTTTGCATCAGGCACAGGGCGTCCAGCACCCTGAGCTTGCTGGCACAGGGATAGGTGCCAGTGACATTGTCGTTGCCCCAGCCCAGCCCCAGATGCGTTCGGTCTTGGATGCGGGTCCTGATTTCGGACCTGGGCGCCAGCAGGACGTCGACGCTCAGCCTGTGACCGGCTTCGAAAACCTTGCCGAACAGCGGATGGTCCTGCACCTGCGCGTCGCAATCTGCCCCCGGGGCTTTGCGCACCGTCGAAATGTCCATGTGGAACAAGTCCCCGGGCCTGAGTTCGGTGCACAGGCCGGTGCGGAACATGTGTTCATAGATCGGGGTCGCCGTGGCGAAGCGGCGGTTTTCCGTCACCAGGTGGCGGATATAGGTGGATTTCCCGGCGCAGGAAAATCCTAGCACCAGGTGAACGCCATCGGGCCGTGTCCGAGGCTGCCATATATTTCTGATCAATGCACCCACGGCTTAACCGTTGGGTGAAAATCCGCATTCCGTCAAGAGTTTGACGCGAAAGTCCTCAGCCGGTCGAGGCGCGGCGCAGCGCGACGGTCAGATCTTCGTCACCCTTCGCCACCGGCAGCAGGTCGAAATCCAGATAGGACCGGTCGGAATGGCGCAAGGTGCCGGCCCGCATCTGCGCCACCACGTCCTCGGGCAGGATCGCCGAGCTGCGCAGGTCGGCCAGCAGGGTTTCGGCGGCGATGCCTTCGGCATAGACGATCTGATGATCGTCAAACAGCAGCTGGTAATATTCGACGAAGCCGCCATCGGTGCGGGTCACGGTGGTGCCGTTGACCAGATCGCGCGCCTTGATCAGCAATTCGGCCCGCCCCGCGCCTAGCTCGTCCGAGCGCTGGTAGACGAACAGACGATGTTCCGGGCTGACCACCAGGTCGTCGGCGTTGTGCAGCGCGCCAGCGGCGATATGGACCGGGGCGAATTCCCCCACCGCCCGCGCGGTGGTCTGGCCGATCCAGCGCAGTTCCTGCGCGCCGTCGTCGCGGGTCAACACCCGGTCGCCGACCCGCAGGTCCTCGACCCGGCGCTGTTCGCCGGTCGCCATGGTGATACGGGTGCCGCGGGTGAAGCTGACGCAGGCGAATTCGCCCAGCTTGGCGCGGGCGTTGTCGGTATCGACGCCGACCAGAACCAGTTCCTGCTTGGGCTGCAGCGGCGCCAGCGGCAGCGCGTAAATCTCGACGACGTCGCCGTCTTCGTCCACTTCGACCAGTACCAGCACCTCGGTGGTGATGCCGTGGATCGACATGAAGGTCAGGCAGCTGTCAAGATGGATCGTCGCGCCGGGATGGCCGATTTCGGTATTGCCGGTGATGGCGAAGGTGCCATTGTCGCCCGGCGCCAGCGCCAACCGGGTCGCGCGCGCGGCGGGGCGCACGAAATAGGTATCGTCCAGCACCAGCTCATCCGCGAAGGACAGGCAATCGCCCAGATTGGCCCCGTGCGACACCACCATGGCGCTGCTGCGGTAAACCGGCAGCCTGAAGATCGAACTGGGGCTGAAATCATTCATGAACACTTACCTTCCCGCCGGTAACATCGGCACACTTCATCACTACATACAATAGTTTACGATTATGACGCAAAACGATCAACGCGGCGGCCTTTTGCTGGCATTTCCCTTTTGGAGGGGTCACTATACTTAACGGTACGCCACCGAGGCGTTTTAGAAACAATACAGGGGAATCGATCGGAATGGATCTGGGAATCGCAGGCAAAAAAGCGATCGTATGCGCATCGAGCAAGGGTTTGGGGCGCGGCTGCGCCGAGGCTCTGGCCGAGGCCGGTGTCGATCTGGTGATGAACGCGCGCGGCGCCGAGGCGCTGGAAGCCGCGGCCGAGGAAATCCGGCAGAAATACGGCGTCAACGTCGACACTGTCGCCGCCGACGTCACCACCGAAGAAGGCCGGGCGCAGCTGCTGGAGGTCGCGGGCCAGGTCGATATCCTGGTCAACAACGCGGGCGGCCCGCCGCCGGGCATGTGGACCGACTGGGAACGCGAGGATTTCATCAAGGCGCTGGATTCCAACATGCTGACCCCGATCGCGCTGATCAAGGCGCTGGTGCCGGGGATGATGGAACGCGGCTGGGGCCGCGTGGTCAACATCACCTCGCAATCGGTGAAGGCGCCGATCGCCGTGCTGGGCCTGTCGAATTCCGCCCGCGCCGGTCTGACCGGTTACGTCGCCGGCACCGCGCGCCAGATCGCAGGGTCGGGCGTGGTGATGAACAACCTGCTGCCCGGGTCGCACGCCACCGACCGGATCGCGTCGCTGGATGCGCGCACCGCCGAAACCCAGGGCATCAGCATCGACGAGGCCCGCGCCGCACGCCAGGCCGCCAACCCGACCGGCCGCGACGGCACGCCCGAGGAATTCGGCGCGATGTGCGCCTTCCTGTGCTCGAAACATGTGGGCTACATGATCGGGCAGAACGTGCTTCTGGATGGCGGCGGCATCAACGCGACGCTGTAAGCGAAATGCGAGGGGGCGAAATCTGGGTCAGGTTTCGCCCCTTTTTCGTTCGGGAAATCTGTCCCAGAAGGTCACGCTTGCGTGACGCGCCGCCGCGCCGCATTGCCGGGACCGGGTTTGCGCCCTATCCCGTTGTGAAGCAACGACAAAGGGAACGGCCATGAAGCATGAATCGGTTCAGGATTATTACGGCAAGGTGCTGCAGGGCAGCGACGACCTGCAGACCAATGCCTGCTGTTCCCCCGAAGACATGCCCGACTATGTCAAGGACGTGCTGCGCAATGTCCATGACGAGGTTCTGACCCGCTATTACGGCTGCGGATTGGTGATGCCGCAGGGATTGCGCGGCGCGCGGGTGCTGGACCTGGGCTGCGGCGCGGGGCGCGATGTCTATGCGCTGGCGCAGCTGGTGGGCCCCGAAGGGTCGGTGGTGGGCGTCGACATGACGCCCGAACAGCTGGCCGTGGCCGAGGCGCACAAGGACTGGCACGCCGAAAAGTTCGGTTTCGCCAATGTGGAATTTCATCGCGGCTTCATCGAAAAGCTGGGCGAGTTGCCGCTGGACCCGGGCAGTTTCGACGTGATCGTGTCCAATTGCGTGGTGAACCTCGCCACCGACAAGCAGGCGGTGCTGCGCGGTGCCCATGAGCTGCTGAAACAGGGCGGCGAGATGTATTTTTCCGACGTCTATGCCGACCGCCGGGTGCCGAAAGCGATGGCCGAGGACGAGGTGCTGTATGGCGAATGCCTGTCCGGGGCGCTGTACTGGAACGATTTCCTGACCTTCGCCAAGCGCGCCGGGTTCGACGATCCCCGGCTGGTGAACCACCGGCCGCTGACCATCGAGAACCCCAAATTGGAAGCGCGGGTGGCGCCGCTGACCTTCACCTCGGCCACCTACCGGCTGTTCAAGCTCGACGGGCTGGAAACCGAATGCGAGGATTACGGCCAGGCGGTGATCTACAAGGGAACCCTGCCCCACGCGCCGCACCGGTTCGATCTGGACGCGCATCATTGGATCGAGACCGGCAAGGTGTTCCCGGTCTGCGGCAACACCTGGAAGATGCTGGCCGATACGCGCTTTGCCGATCACTTCACTTTCATCGGCGATTTTTCCACCCATTACGGAATCTTCGCGGGCTGCGGTGGCGATCATCCGTTCAAGGATGAGGCTGCTGGCGCTGTCGATTGCGGCTGCTGAGACAGGGCGAAACGCAGGGCCGCGCCCTCCCTCGGGTGGGCGCATCGGGCCGTCGAGGATTGGCAGTTTATCCTGAGACATCCGGACGACGCCTGGGCCCGCCACAGCCTCGCCAATGCGCCCTCCCAAGGGGGAGGGAGGGCGCGGCCCGGCGGCGCAAAGCGCCGCTGTTCGGGCCAAGTGGTGCGCGCGAACGCCCTGCCCGCCCCATCAGAAGCCTTGTCTACCGCGCCAAGGGTTGCTAAGTCAGCGCAAAGCCCGATGGTTTTTATCGGAAAGCCAGGAAACGCCCCAGGAATCCCCCTTGTCCGTCACGCCCCCCCGCCTTGAGATCCGCAACCTGGTCCGCCGCTTCGACGGCCGGCCGGTGGTCGACAACGTGTCGCTGAAGGTGATGCCGGGGCAAGTGACCTGCCTGCTGGGCCCCTCGGGCTGCGGCAAGTCCACCACCCTGCGGATGATCGCGGGCGTCGAGATGCAGGACGAGGGCGAGATCTATGTCGACGGCCGGCTGATCTGCGACACGGTGTTCCGCATCCCGCCCGAACGGCGCCATATCGGGCTGATGTTCCAGGATTTCGCGCTGTTCCCGCATCTGACCGTGGGTGACAACGTGGCCTTCGGCCTGTCCGGTTCCAAGGATCAGAAACGCGCCCGGGTCGAGGAATTGCTCGACAAGGTCGGATTGAAACGTTTCATCGACGGCTTCCCCTACCTGCTGTCGGGCGGCGAACAGCAGCGCGTGGCGCTGGCCCGCGCCTTGGCGCCGCGGCCCAGGATCATGCTGATGGACGAGCCGTTTTCCGGCCTCGACAACCGGCTGCGCGACGATATCCGCGACCAGACGCTGGAAGTGCTGAAACAGGAAGACGCCGCCGTCCTGCTGGTCACCCACGAACCCGAGGAAGCGATGCGCATGGCCGACGAGATCGCGCTGATGCGCGACGGGCGGATCGTGCAGCAGGGCGCGCCCTACAATATCTACTACGCGCCCCGCGACAAGCAGGCAGTCGCGTTTTTCAGCGATATCAACGTGATACGCGGCAAGGTTCAGGGCGCCCTGACCGACACGCCGTTCGGTCAGTTCCTCGCCCCCGGGGTTCCGGACGGCAAGGAAGTGGAAATCGTCATCCGGCCGCAGCACCTGAAGATCGAATTCGACCGCGGCGGCAAGGGCCCCTTGCCGACGCCGGAACACGGCACGGCGGCGCGCGGCGAAGTGGTGCGGGCGCGCTTCATGGGATCGGAAAGCCTGGTCGAAATCCGGATGGATCACGACGGCTCGGTGCTCAAGGCGACGGTGCCCAACGTGTTCCTGCCCAATCCGGGCCGGGTGCTGTGGCTGATGATCCGGCGCGACCGCTGCTTCGTCTTCCCTGCCGCCTGATCCGGCACGCCCCGGAAAGCCGCCCCGCCTTGATCCGTATTTGTGGGTATAAAGCCCGCACAGACGGCCCGGTTTGGCAAAAAACAGCCCGTTGCGGCGCTTTGGTTCTTCCAACCCGCCCTTTTCGTCATTAGATACAGGGTTGATTTTACCCGGGCCCGGGGATGCGGCCCGTTCATGGGAGAGACAACATGCTGAACAATATCGGCCTTCCCGGCCTTCTGCTGATCGCCGTCGTGGTGCTGGTCCTTTTCGGTCGCGGCAAGATCAGTTCGCTGATGGGCGAAGTGGGCAAGGGCATCACCGCCTTCAAGAAGGGCGTGAATGACGGCACCAAGGAAATCGAAGACCAGGCTGCCGAAGCCGCCAAGGACGTGACCCCGGAAAGCGAAGAAAAAGACAAGGTCTGAGCACATGTTCGATCTTGGCTGGACCGAGCTTATGGTGATCGGCATCGTGGCGCTGATCGTGGTGGGCCCCAAGGACCTGCCCGGCCTGTTCCGGTCGGTCGGCAATTTCGTGGGCAAGGCCAAGGCGATGTCGCGCGAATTCACCCGCGCAATGAACCAGGCCGCGGACGAGGCCGGCGTCAAGGACGTCAGCGAAAGCCTGCGCGCCGCCGCCAATCCGGCGAAGTTCGGGATGGACAAGGTCAAGGACGCCGCCGGGGAGTTCACCAAATGGGACCCCGAGGCGGATAACGGCCTGGACGAAGACCGCGCCGACGCGGCCAAGAAGATCCAGGACGCAGCCGCCAAGAAGGCGCAGGCGCGGCTCGACGCCGAGGCCGCCGCGGACTTCGGCGGCGAACAGGCGGCAGGCGTGGCCAAGGACGCGGCGCCGCAAGATCCCCCTGCCGGGGACAAGGCCCCCGAGGATAAGGCATGAGCAATACCGACGAGCTGGAAGACAGCAGCGCGCCCCTGATCGAACATCTGGCCGAGCTGCGCACGCGGCTGATCAGGGCGCTGATCGCCTTCATCATCGGCATGGTGATCTGTTTTTCCTTCGGCGGTGCGATCCTCGATTTCCTGCTGATCCCGATCGAAACCACCATGCGCGATCTGGGCAACCCGAACCCGGTGATGCAATACACCGCGCCGCAGGAATATTTCTTTACCCTGATCCGCATCTCGATGGTCGGTGGTCTGGCCCTGTCCTTCCCGGTGATCGGCTATCAGCTGTGGCGCTTCGTGGCGCCGGGGCTCTACAAGAACGAAAAGAACGCCTTCCTGCCCTTCCTGGTCGCCTCGCCCGCGCTGTTCCTGCTGGGCGCGGCCTTCGCCCATTTCGTGGTGATCCCGATGGCGATGTCGTTCTTCCTGGGCTTTGCCGACTTCCCGTCCTTCGTGTCGGCGCTGCTGACCGGCGAAGAGGTGCAGCAGAGCCCCGACAAGGGCATCGACATCGTCTTCAACGGCAAGGTCAACGAAACGCTCGACATCACGCTGAAGATGATCGTGGCCTTCGGGCTGTGTTTCCAGCTGCCGGTGCTGCTGACCCTGATGGGCAAGGCCGGCCTGGCCTCGGCCCAGGGGCTGCGCAACACCCGTAAATACGCCGTCGTCGGCATCCTGACCGTGGCCGCGCTGGTCACGCCGCCGGATGTCACCACCCAGATCATCCTGTTCACCGTGGTTTACGGGCTGTACGAGATTTCGATCTTCCTGGTCGCCCGGGTCGAAACCAAGCGCGAGGCACGCCTGCGCGAAGAAGGCTATTACGACGACGAGGACGCCGAAGAGGAATTCGACGATCCCCTGATGGCCGAATTCGACGAGGACGAGAAGTGAAACCGGTAATGAAACGGATCGCCGAGGCGCTGGAGCGGATGGCTCCGGCGCCCCTCGCCGCCCCCGATTTCGACAGCGCCGATGCCTTCGTGTGGCACGTGGATCCCGACCGCCTGGCCCCGGTGCCGCAGGTCAATCGGATCGACCTGTCGCTGCTGGTCGGCGTCGAACGCACCCGCGACACGCTTTTCGCCAACACGCTGCAATTCGCCCAAGGGCTGCCCGCCAACAACGCCCTGCTGTGGGGGTCGCGCGGGATGGGCAAGTCGTCCATCGTCAAGGCGATCCATGCCGAGGTCGTCAAGCAGGGCCACGGGCTGAAGATCGTGGAACTGCAGCGCGAAGACCTGCCGTCGGTGTCGCGGCTGATGAACCTTTTGCGCGGGTCGCAACACCGGTTCTTGCTGTTCTGCGACGACCTGAGCTTTTCTCACGATGACGAGCATTACAAATCGCTGAAGGCCGTTCTGGACGGCGGCATCGAGGGACGGCCGGACAACGTGGTGTTCTACGCCACCTCGAACCGGCGCCACCTGATGCCGCGCGACATGATCGAGAACGAGCGGTCGAGCGCGATCAATCCGTCGGAAGCGGTCGAGGAAAAGGTATCGCTGAGCGACCGGTTCGGCCTGTGGCTGGGCTTCCACCCCTGCAGCCAAGACGAATACCTGGAAATGATCCGCGGCTATTGCACCGCCTACGGGGTCAAGGTCGACGAAGACACGCTGCGCGCCGAAGCCATCGAATGGCAGGCCACGCGCGGGGCCCGGTCGGGCCGGGTGGCGTGGCAGTATTTCACCGACCTGGCCGGGCGCAAGGGCGTGCGGATCTGATCCGAGGCGCGGGACAACGTCTGCGCCAGCGCTTCATCCCAAAGAACGAAAAAGCCCCCTTCCGAAAGGAAGGGGGCTTTGTTTTACCGGTTGTCCGGGCGGCTTAGCCGACCAGGCGGCTGATCACCACCGTGACCTCGGGCTTCTTGCCGATCTCGTTCTGCGTGGTCTGGCGCACGATCTTCTTCAACTCGCCCTCCAGCTTGTCATCGTCGCGCAGGGTCTTGGCACCGGCGCGGCCGATGAACTGGCTCAGGTCTTCTTCCAGGCAATCGACCAGCGGTGCGTTGGACCGACCGGTTTCAGCCAGCCCGCGCAATTCACACCACGGATCGCCCAGCACCTCGTCGTCTTCGTCCACGATCACCGTGACCAGCACGTGACCGTTCAGCGCCATGCGGATACGGTCGCGCACGATCCCGTCCAGCGCGCCGATCTGCACCGTGCCGTCGAGATAGGTGCGCCCGGTTTCGACGAAGCCGCAGACCTTGGGGGCATGCCCGCCCAGGTCCAGCATGGTGCCGTTGACCGCGATCGCCGAGGTGTAGCCGTTGCTTTCGGCCAGCTTGGCATGTTCGCGCAGGTGGCGGTGTTCGCCATGCATCGGGATCACCATTTCCGGGTGCATCACCTTGTGCATCTCGACCAGATCGGGCCGGTTGGCGTGGCCCGACACGTGATAGCGCCCGCCCCGGTCGTCGACCACGTCGACGCCCATTTCCGAAAACTGGTTCATGATGCGGATCACGCCGCGCTCATTCCCCGGGATGGTTTTCGACGAGAACAGGAACAGATCGCCCTCTTTCAGGCTGATGCCGTTATACTTGCCATTGGCCAGCTGTGCCGATGCCGCGCGGCGTTCGCCCTGGCTGCCGGTGACCAGCAGCATCAGGTTTTCGCGCGGGATGTTGCGGGCGTCTTCGACCGGGACCACGGTGGGGAAATCCGACAGCACGCCGGTTTCGATGGCGGCCTCGATCATCCGCCGCATCGCCCGGCCCATCAGGCAGATCGAGCGCCCGGCGCGATGCCCGGCCTCGGCCAGCGTTTTCACCCGCGCCACGTTGGAGGCGAATGTCGTCGCCACCACCATGCCCGGCGCTTCGTCCACCAGGCTTTCGAGCTGGTCACCGATGGAGGCCTCGGAGCGGCCGGCCTCGGGGCTGAACACGTTGGTGGAATCGCAGATCAGCGCCTTCACCCCGTCCTTGGCGACCGAGCCCCAGAGATCGGGGTCCCACGGTTCGCCCACCAGCGGCGTCTTGTCGAGCTTGAAGTCGCCGGTATGCACGACGCGCCCCGCCGGGCTGTCGATGACCAGGCCCGCGCTTTCCGGGATCGAGTGCGAAATCGGCAGGAAGCCCACGCTGAACGGCCCCGCCTGCACGGTTTCGGGCCAGGCCGACACGGTGCGCACGACCTTTTCGGACAGCCCGTATTCTTCCAGCTTGCCGCGCGCGATATTGGCGGTGAAGGCGCGGGCATAGACCGGCGCGCCCAGACGTTCGTACAGATGCCCCACAGCACCCACGTGGTCTTCGTGTGCGTGGGTGATGAAGATCGCCTCCAGCCGGTCCTTGCGTTCTTCCAGCCAGGCGATGTCGGGCAGGATCAGGTTGACCCCGGGCGAGCCGTCCATGTCCGGGAAGGTCACGCCGAGATCGACCAGGATCAGGCGTTCCTGATCCGCCGGCCCGTAGCCGTAAACGTAACAATTCATTCCGATCTCGCCGGCGCCGCCGAGAGGGAGGTAAATCAGCCTGTCGCTGCTCATATGTTGCCTTGATCCTCGTTGTATTTGTGTATGACCGTCAGGCCATGAATGGTCAGAAATTCGTCGAACATGTCGTAAACCGCGTCGCCCTGTCCGAAAAGCGGCGCCAGGCCGCCGGTGGAAATCACCTTCATCGGCCGCTCGTATTCACCCTTGATCCGGGAACAGATTTCACGCACCAGCCCGACATAGCCCCAGAACACGCCGCTTTGCATACAGCTGACCGTGTTGGTGCCAATCACCTTTTGCGGCTTGGTCACGTCTACATGAGGTAAGGCCGCCGCCGCTTCATGCAAGGCCTGCAGGCTCAGATTCACCCCCGGCGCGATCACACCGCCCTCATAGGCGCCGTCGGCGCCGACCACGTCGAAGGTGGTGGCGGTGCCGAAATCGACCACGATCAGGTCGCCGCCGTAACGGTCATAGGCGCCTGCCGCATTGACCAGACGGTCGGGACCGACCTGGGTGCCTTCGTCCACGCGCGGCGGTTTCGGCAGCAGGCATTCGGGTTTGCCCACCACCAGCGGGCGGCAATTGAAATAGCGGTCGGCCAGCACACGCAGGTTGAACACGACGCGCGGCACGGTGGAGCTGATGATCACCGCGTTGATGTCGAGCGGCAGCTTGTGATGGTTCAAAAGCGTGCTGAGCCAGACGAAATACTGGTCCGCCGTGCGCTGGTGTTCGGTCGAGGCGCGCAGGGTGCACAGGATGTTTTCCCCGTCCCAGATCGAAAAGACCGTGTTGGTATTGCCGCAATCGATTGCCAGAAGCATCTGCCGCTCCTTCTCAGAAAAAAATCTCTGCCGCGGGGATCGCCACGCGGGTTTGCGCCGTGGATAGGACAAGATTGCCCGCCTCGTCCACCGTCTCGAACGTGCCGGTCGTTTCATCGCGCATGGTGCGGGCAGTGATCACCTCGCCCAGCCGGGCCGCGCGCGACAGCCACAATTCGCGGATCGGCGCGAAACCGTAGGTGACAAACTGCGTCTCGTAGCGGGCATAGGCGGCGGCCAGCAGGTCTAGGAAATCTTCCGGAGTGACCGCGATGCCGGTTTCGGCCAAGAGCGATACCGGGGGAAACGCGCCCTGCTCCACCTCGCCGCTGCCCGGCGCGGTTTTCAGGTTCACCCCGATTCCGATGGCGAAATGACTGAGCCCGCCGCCGTGACCGGCGCTTTCCAGTAGGATGCCCGCGATCTTGCCGCCGTTCATCAGCACGTCGTTGGGCCATTTCAGCGCCAATCCCTGCACCCGCCCGGTGGCGGCGACAAAGGCATCGTACAGCGCCAGCGAGGCCACGAAGGAACGCAACGCCACCTTGTCGGGCGCCTCATCGGGGCGCATCACCAGGGTGGCGGCGAAATTGCCCGGCGGATCGGTCCAGGCCCGGCCGCGACGGCCGCGCCCGGCGGTCTGGCGCAGCCCGAGGATCCATTCCGGCCCGGACAGCTCCGGCGCGATCCGCGCCGCTTCGGCATTGGTGCTGTCGACAGTGTCGAGCACCCGTCGCCCGTATCCTTCCGGCCATGTGGTCATCGCGCGGCGTCTTCCTTTGCGGTTCGCGTATCAGCGGACCCTATAGAACAGGCAGCAACGGTTTGACAGGGCTTTGTCACCCCCCGGGTCCGGCCAGACAAGGGAACGGCGGACACCGCATCACGCGGGCCCGCCGTCTCATCGGCCTGACCGGGGTGCCTGATCCCCGGGGGGTCTTTGCTCAGGCCTCGACCGCGCTCACCGCCTCGGCGAAGCTCTTGAAGAATTTCGCCGCCAGTTTCTTGGCGGTGCTCTGGATCAACCGGCTGCCCAGCTGCGCCAGCTTGCCGCCGATTTCCGCCTTGGCGGCGTAGCGCAGGATGGTCTGTTCGCCGCTTTCTTCCAGCGTGACGTCGGCGCTGCCCTTGGCATGGCCCGCCGCGCCGCCATTGCCCTGCCCGGACAGCGAAAACGCATCCGGCGCGCCCGATTTGTCCAGCACAACATTGCCGCTGAACCGTGCCTTCACGGGGCCGACCTTGAGCACGACCTTAGCTTCCAGTTCGGTGTCGGAATGCTGGATCAGCTCCTCGCAGCCGGGAATGCACTGACGCAGGATGTCAGGGTCGTTCAGCGCGGCGTAAACACGGGCCTTGGGGGCATCGATGGTGATTTCTTCATTCAGTTCCATGTCGGTCCTTCTTAGCAACAGGGGAATTTGACCCGGGCCAGGGTTTCGGCCTGCTCGGGCGTCAGTTCGGTGCGGCTGCGCAATCTGCGCAGCAGGGTGACGATGCGTTTCATGGGGCCTCCTTCGGTGCGGTTGAAAGCTTGGTGTCAGTCATGATCGCCGCCCTGCCCGCGCTGGTGGCGGCGGCGCTGCTGGATCAGCTGGGCAAGGATCGACAGGGCGATTTCCTCGGGCGTGACCGCGTCGATGGCCAATCCTGCGGGCGCTTCGACCTTGTCGATTTCGGTCTGGTCCACCCCGGCGGCGATCAGCTTGTCCGCAAGGGCAGCGAATTTGCGGCGGCTGCCGACGAAGGCCACGAATTCGGCCCCCGAAGACAGCGCGCATTGCAGCCCGTCCAGATCGCCCGCCCCTTGCGTGGCGACCACCACCATGCGCCGCGCGCCCTTCGGTGTCGGGATCAGATCGGGCGCGGTGTCGGTGGCCGTCACCGCCCATTGAAATTGCGGCGCCAGCCGGGCCAGCGCGTGGGCCACCGGCGAGGCGCCGATCACCACCAGTTCGGGCTGCGGCAGGATCGGTTCGACGAAGATATCCATCGATCCCTTCGACGGGCAGCCGTTGCGGGCATAGCGGATACCGTCCAGGTCTGCCCCCGCATCAATGCCCTTTTCCGCCAGCAGGTCCTGCGGTTGCAGCGAAATCAGCTGCGGTTTCCGGTCCCGGATCGCCCGTTCGGTGGCCCGGCGCAAAGCCGCGCGCACGCAGCCGCCGCCGATCCAGCCCTGCCGGATATCGCCGTCCGCGCCCAGCAGCGCCTTGGCCCCGGGTTTCGCCGCCGTCGCGCCCAGTGTGCGGATCACGGTGGCGATGGCGAAGGGTTCGCCGCGCGCGCGCAGGTCCTGCGCCAGCCCGGCAAGGTCGGTATTGTCCAGCTCTGCAAGGGTCATAGTCGGGTCAGCTCCGGTTCAAGGGCGGCCAGATCGACCAGCCGGTTGGCCGGGCGAAACAGGTCGATGTAAGGCAGCGCCGCGGACATGCCGCGCGCCACCGCCTCATAGCCGTCCCAGCCTTTCAGCGGGTTCAGCCAGATGATCTTGCAGCCGCGTTTCTTCAGCGCCGCCAGCGCCTCGGCGATGTCTTCGGGCGGGTCGGTGTCGTAGCCGTCCGACAGGATCAGAACGACGGTGCGGCCATCGACGAAGCGGCGCGCGTAGCTGCGGGCGAACTGGGTCAGCGAAGCGCCGATTTTCGATCCGCCGCCAAAGCCCTCGGCCAGCAGCGACATCCGCCCCACCGCGCGCAGCGGGTCGGGGTCACGCAGCGCGTCGGCGATGCGCACCAGCCGGGTGTGAAAGAGATAGGCGTCGGTCGCCGGATCGGCGCGCATCAGCCCCGCCATGAAGGACAGGAAGACCTGCGCATAAAGCCCCATCGATCCCGACACGTCGCACAGCGCCACCACTTTCAGCGGCCGGTCGGGGCGCTGCTTCATTGGCAGGCGCAGCGGTTCGCCGCCCGTCGACAGGCTGTGGCGGATCAGTTTGCGGAAATGCAGCCGGTCGCCTTTCAGGGCCGCCTTGCGACGGCGCGACCGGCGGTGGTTCAGCGCCAGCCCCAAGCGCCGGGCGACCAGTTCGGCCTCGGCGATATCCTCGGGCCGGACCAGATCGCGCAGGTCCTTCTTCATCAGGTTGGCGGTGCGGGCGGCGATCAGCCTGCCCTCGCCATCGCTTTCTGCAGCACCTTCACCGCCGTCGGGCGCGGTGGCGGTGCCCGCGCCCGAAGCCGCTTCCCCTGCCCCGTCGCGCGAGGAATGGACGTGATCCTTGGCCGCGGCATCGGTTTTCGGCACCGCCCGTGTCCGCACCCGGCCGGCATCCAGCCAGAAGGCGTTGAACAGGTCGTCGAACTGCTCCGCTTCCTCGGCATTGCCGGCACAAACCGCCTTCAGCGCATGGCGGGCCTGATCAGGGTCGGCGGCGTTCACCTGCGTCAGCGCCGCCAGCGCGGTTTCGGTTTCGGCCACCCCCAGCCGCAGCCCGTTTTGCCGCAGATGCGCCATGAACCCGGCCATCCGCGCGGCGGGCCCGGCATCGCGGGCGGCAAATTTGGTGACCCGGCTCATGCCGCTTTCCCCGCCAGCCGCTGCGCGACCTCGGTGGTGATGTTGTCGCGGTCGGTCTGCGTCTTTAGCAGCGTGGCCAGCGTCGCCTGCAACACCACCGGGTCGGCGGTCAAATCGGCGATGCCAAGCCCTGACAGGGCGGCGGCGAAATCGAGCATCTCGGCGACGCCCGGTTTCTTTTCCAGGTCTTCCTTGCGCAGCGATTGCACGAAGCCCACGATCTGGCGCGCCAGCGCGGATTCGATATCCGGGCAGCGGGCGTTCAGGATCGCCAGTTCGGTCTGCCGGTCCGGATAGGACACATGGGCGTAAAG
This sequence comes from Thalassovita mangrovi, assembly GCF_009857745.1. GTDB lineage: Bacteria > Pseudomonadota > Alphaproteobacteria > Rhodobacterales > Rhodobacteraceae > Thalassobius > Thalassobius mangrovi. Next base: position 356,350 of record NZ_WWEN01000004.1, on the reverse strand, counting down.
GCAGCGGCGGCGCAATGCGTCGGACAGATCGCGGGTGCCGTTGGCGGTCAGGATCACCACCGGGCGCGATGTGGCAGTGATGGTGCCGAGTTCGGGAATGGTGATCTGGAAATCGGACAGGACTTCCAGCAGGTAGGCTTCGAATTCCTCGTCGGCGCGGTCGATTTCGTCGATCAGCAGAACCGGCGGGGTATCCTGCCGGATCGCCTGCAGCAGCGGGCGCTGCAGCAGGTAGTCTTCGGAAAAGATGCGGTCTTCGACCTCGCGCCCGGTCTGGCCGTCCTCGGCGGCAGCGCGGATCGCCAAGAGCTGACGCTGGTAATTCCATTCATAGATCGCCTGCGCCGCGTCGAGCCCTTCGTAGCATTGCAGCCGGATCAGACGGGTATCCAGAACCCGCGACAGCACCCGCGCGACCTCGGTCTTGCCGACGCCCGCCGCGCCTTCCAGCAGCAAAGGCCGACCGAGGGCCAGCGCCAGATGCGCCGCCATCGCCAGATCGTCCGAGGCGACATAGCCGGTGTCGGCCATCGCGGTTTGCAAGTCGGTCCAGTTCATTTTCATATCCCGGAAAACGGCTGCCCCGGTTCCCCGGAGCAGCCTTGATCCTCAGCCGTGCAGGCCCAGATCGTTGGCGGTCTTCCAGATGCGCCAGTGATCGTGCGGCATGTTGGTATGGCGCAGCCCGAAGGGGCGGAACGCATCCTGGATCGCGTTGGAAAAACACGGCACGCCACCGACATGGGGGCTTTCGCCCACGCCCTTGGCGCCGATCGGGTGATGCGGGCTGGGGGTCACGGTGTGGTCAGTTTCGTAATTGGGGACTTCCACCATGGTCGGCAGGAAGAAATCCATCAACGTGCCGGTCTTGACGTTGCCCAGGTCGTCATAGGCGATCTCCTGCCCCAGGGCGACGGCCAGCGCCTCGGTCAGACCGCCATGCACCTGGCCCTCGATGATCATCGGGTTGATCCGGGTGCCGCAATCGTCCAGCGCATAGAAGCGGCGGATCGTCGGCACGCCGGTATCGACGTCGATATCCATCACGCAGACATAAGCGCCGAACGGATAGGTCATGTTGGGCGGATCGTAGTAGCTGACCGCTTCCAGCCCCGGCTCAATCCCCGGGATCGCCTGATTATAGGCGGCATAGGCGATTTCCTTCATCGTCTTGAACCGCTCCGGCGCGCCCTTGACCACGAACCGGTCGACGTCGAATTCCACGTCGTCGTCATGCACCTCGAGCAGATAGGCCGCGATCATCTGCGCCTTGGCGCGGATTTTCCGCCCCGCCAGCGCCGTCGCCGCCCCCGCCACCGGGGTCGAGCGCGATCCGTAGGTGCCAAGCCCATAGGGCGCGGTATCGGTATCGCCTTCCTCGATGGTGATGCTGTCTGCCGGGATGCCGGTTTCCGTGGCCAGGATCTGGGCGAACGTGGTGGCGTGGCCCTGACCCTGGCTGATGGTGCCCAGACGGGCAATCGCCGACCCGGTGGGGTGAATGCGAATCTCGCAGCTGTCGAACATCCCCATCCCCAGGATGTCGCAGTTTTTCACCGGACCGGCGCCGACGATTTCGGTAAAGAAGGTCAGACCGATGCCCATCAGCGACCGGGTTTCCCCGCGCTTGAAGGCCTCGACCCGTTCCGCCTGTTCTTTACGCAGACCGTCGTAATCGACCGCCTTCATCGCCTTGTCCCAGGCGGTGTGGTAATCGCCGCTGTCATATTCCCAGCCAAGCGCGGCCTTATAGGGGAACTGATCCTTGCGTATGAAGTTGATCCGGCGCAGTTCGGCCGCATCCATGCCCAGCTCGATCGCCAGCACCTCGATCATCCGTTCGATGAAATACACCGCCTCGGTCACCCGGAAGGAACAGCGATAGGACACGCCGCCGGGGGCCTTGTTGGTGTAAACCCCGTCGACCGCCAGGTAGGCGACCGGGATGTCATAGGACCCGGTGCAGATATTCATGAACCCGGCCGGGAACTTGGTCGGGTCGGCGCAGGCGTCGAAGCCGCCGTGATCTGCCGTCACGTGGCAATGCAGCCCGGTGATCTTGCCGTCCTTGGTGGCCGAAATCCGCCCCTTCATCCAGTAATCGCGGGCGAAGGCGGTGGACATCAGGTTTTCCATCCGATCCTCGATCCACTTGACCGGCACGCCGGTCACGATCGAGGCGACGATGGAACAGACATAGCCCGGGTAGACCCCGACCTTGTTGCCGAAACCGCCGCCGATATCGGGGCTGATGACGCGGATATTGTGTTCCTCGATCCCCGACAGCAGCGACGCGACGGTGCGCACCACATGCGGCGCCTGGAAGGTGCCCCAGACGGTCAGCTTGCCGTTGACCTTGTCCATCGACGCCACCGCGCCGCAGGTTTCCAGCGGGCACGGATGGGTGCGGTGGTAATACATCTCCTCCTCGGCGACGACCTCGGCATTGTCCATCACCTCGTTGGTGGCGGCCTCATCGCCCTGTTCCCAGGTGAAGATGTGGTTGTGATGCTTGCGCGGCCCGTGCGCGCCTTCGGTCTGACCTTCGAGGTCTTCGCGCAGCACGACGTCGGATTGCAACGCCTCGAACGGGTTGGTGATGACGGGAAGTTCCTCGTATTCAACCTCGACCAGTTCCACCGCGTCGGCGGCGACGTAGCGGTCGCGGGCGACGACGAAGGCGACTTCCTGGCCCTGGAACAGCACCTTGCCGTCGGCCAGCACCATCTGCTTGTCGCCGGCAAGGGTCGGCATCCAGTGCAGCCCCAGCGGTTCGAGATCCTTGGCGGTCAGAACGGCGACGACGCCGTCGAGTTCCATCGCCTTGGAAATGTCGATGTTCTTGACCCGCGCATGGGCGTAGGGCGAGCGCACGAAATCGCCATGCAGCATCCCGGGAAGTTTCACGTCATCGACGTAATTGCCCTTTCCTTGCGTGAAGCGGACGTCTTCGACCCGTTTGCGTGAACACCCCATGCCCTTGAGGCCGGCGGCGCGGTTTTCGCGGTCTGGTGCCATGTCGTTCATTCTGCGGCCTCCTTCACGGTGTTCATCTCGGCGGCGGCGGCCAGGATGGATTTGACGATGTTCTGATAACCGGTGCAGCGGCACAGGTTGCCGGCCATGCCGAAGCGCACCTCTTCCTCACTCGGGTTGGGGTTTTCTTCCAGCAGCTTGACCGCGCGGGTGATCATGCCCGGGGTGCAAAAGCCGCATTGCAGCCCGTGATGTTCGCGGAACTTTTCCTGCAGCACGTGCAGCGCATCGGGGCTTCCCAGCCCCTCGATGGTGGTGATGTCGGCGCCATTGGCCTGCGCCACGAACATGGTGCAGGATTTCACCGACTTGCCGTCTATGGTCACCGTGCAGGCGCCGCAATGCGAGGTATCGCAGCCCACATGCGGGCCGGTGATCCCCAGACGTTCGCGCAACGCGTAGATCAGCAATTCGCGCGGTTCGGCCAGGAATTCGTGATCCGCGCCGTTGACCTTCAGTTTGATATGCATCTTGTCTGCCATTTCCTGTTCCTCCCTCAGGCGCGGTCCCAGGCGCGGGTAATCGCGCGGGCCAGGACGATACCGGCGGCGTGGCGCTTGAACGCCACCGGGCCGCGGTTGTCCTCGGTCGGGTCGATATCGTTGAGCATCGCGGCGACGGCGGATTTGACCGCGTCTGCGTCGCAGGCGGTGCCGACCAGCGCCGCGCCGGCCGCTTCGGACCAGACCGGCGTGTCGCTCAGGTTCGTCATCGCGATCGAGGCGCTGGCGACGCTGCCGCCCTCCTTGACCAGCTGCACGGCAGCGGCAGCGGTGGCGTAATCGCCGATCTTGCGCTTCTGCTTTTCATAGGCGTAACCGCCCTTCGGCGCGTCGAAGCTGACCGTGACGAGGATTTCATCATCCTCGCGGTCGGTCATATAGGCCGCTTCGTAATAATCGCGCGCGGCGACGGTGCGGCTGCCGTCAGGACCGGTCAGGGTGATGTCGGCATCAAGGCACTGCATCAGCCCCGGCATGTCGTTGCCCGGATCGCCATTGGCGACATTGCCGCCCACCGTGCCCATGTAGCGCACCTGCGGATCGGCGATCTGCAAGGCCGCTTCGCGCAGGATCGGCGCCTTCGCCGCCAATTCCGCGCTGTCGATCAGTTCGTGCTGGGTCACCATCGCGCCGAGCGTGATGCGCTCACCGCTTATGGTGATCCCCTTCAGGGACGCGATGTCCTGAAGGTCGATCAGGTGCGGGACTTCCGCCATCCTGAGTTTCATCATCGGGATCAGGCTGTGCCCGCCCGCGATCACGCGGGCATCGTCGCCATGTTCCTGCAAAAGCGCGATCGCGCCTGCGATATCGCTGGGCCGATAATAATCGAACGCCGCTGGTATCATCCCTGGTCCTCCCTCCCCATAGGTTCAACTGGCTGGGAGGAAAGGTGCACACGGCGGCATACAATCGCTTCACAAATCCCCTGAAAAACGGGGTTTCATGCACGAAATGCGATTGGATTTCACGAAACGCGGGATCAGACGCCAAGCGCGGCGCGCACCACCTTGAGGCGTGACCGGCTGACCGGCACCTTCTGCAGGCCGGGCAGATCGAACAGGCAGATGCCGTTATCCTTCATCCGCTCGAAGCCACCGACATGGGCCGGGTTGATCAGGTAGCTGCGGTGGGTCTTGATGAACGGGTCCGGGGTCAGCCGCTTTTCGGCTTCGGTGATCGACCAGGCGCAGAAGAATTGACCGTCTTCGGTGTACAGGTGGGTGTAATGCCCCTCGGCCCGGATCGCGAAGACCCTGGCCGGATCGATGAACAGGGTGCGGCCGCCCTTTTCAAAGGGGATTTGCGGCGCGCGGGCGTCGGTGTCTTCCCGGACCTGCGCCGGGGTTTCCTCTGCCTCAGGCGGAATGGCCCCTGCCGCTGCCGCTGCCGATTGGCTCGGCGCCAGGAAGGTCACCCCGCTCAGCAGGAAGGCGCCGCACAGCATGAAGCTGCTGATCACCACCCCCACGGCAAGGATTTCATTGCTGATCAGCGGCCCGACCTCGTTCAGCGTCTCGATGGCGATGAAATCGGTATTGGCGACGGCGATGAAATGCACCGCGAAGACGGCCAGCCCGAAACAGACCGTGCCGAGCAGGATATTGCGGTGCGACCGGGCGCCATAGGCGATCCAGAAGGCCGCGATGTTCAGCGCGCAGGACGCGACGATGGCGAAGGCGATGCCGGTAGGCGTGTAGAGCGCACGGCACATCTGCAGCCCCGCCATGCCGATGTAATGCATCAGCAGAACCCCCAGCCCGACGATCACCCCCGCCCCGGTCAGCGTCAGCGCGGTACGTTTGAAGAAATGCAGGATCAGCAGCGCGATCCCCACCACCAGGATCGCCACCAGCGCCGAGGCCAGCGTGATCGCCGCATCGTAATAGAACAGGAAGGGCAGCTGCAGCCCCAGCATGGCGACGAAATGCATCGACCAGATGCCGCCGCCCAGCGACACCGCCGCCAGCGCCACCGCGATCTTGCGCTGATTATAGGAGCGTTGCGAAATCCCCTGGGTCAGCGACAGCCCGGTAAAGCCCGCGATCAGCGCGACGCATAGCGAGGCGATGACCAGCCAGGGACTGTGTGGGTAGTCTAGAATTTGCATGTTTCGTCGCGCTTGGTTTGAGTGTCGATACCCTAGTAACGGAATCGCAATGTGCCAAGGGTTTAGGCGCGTCGGCTCAAAGCCGCCGAAAACATGGGCGGCGGCAGGGCGGGAATGCGATGGACAGCGGTTTCGTCCGGTCCTATTTCTGGCGCCATGACATGGGATGACGAAATCGACGCTGCGGGGCTGTTGTGCCCGTTGCCGGTGCTCAGGGCGCGCAAGCGGCTGAACCAGATGGCGCCGGGGGCCGTGTTGCGGTTGCTGGCGACCGATCCGGCGGCGGTGGTGGACGTGCCGCATTTCTGCGCCGAAGCGGGGCATGAATTCATCGGGATGGAGCAACAGGGCGACGTGTCCTGTTATCTGATCCGGCGGGGATAACGCCCCACCACCACAAATCATATTACAGCATTTACAGTGACTTGAAATGCGAAGCTCTACCTATTCTTGAGCAGAGCTTCCGCCGCTTCAATATCCGCCGGCGTATTCACATTGAAGAACGGATCGAAGCCTTCCGCCTCGAACACCGCCTGTCCCGCCTGATGCCCATCGGTCCAGATCACGATCTTGCGCAGCCCCTGCCGCAGCGCCGCGCGCAGGTCGTCGCGCAGCGCCACCGGCCAGATGCCGAAGGTCGGCTGCCGCCTGATCCGGCCATCCGCATCCCTTGAGGCGGCCAGCGCCAGCCCGCCCGGCCCCGCCGCCGCTTGCAGCCGCGCGACCAGGTCGGTGGGGAAAAACGGCGTATCGGCGGCCGCCGTGACGATCGACGCCGCCCCCCGTTCGGCGGCCCAGTCCAACCCCGCCAGCACCCCCGCCAGCGGGCCGGGGTGATCGGGCATGCTGTCGGCCAGCACCGGCAGGCCATAGCCGGCGAACCGCGCCGGGTCGCCATTGGCGCTGAGCGCCAGCGCGGCGCATTGCGGGCCCAGGCGTTCGATCACCCGGTCGAGCATCGGCACCCCCGCCAGCGGCAACAGCGCCTTGTCGCCGCCGCCCATGCGGCTGGCCCGCCCACCGGCAAGGATGACGCCCAAGGGATCGGTCGTCGGATCAGAAGTCATTTGAGGTCTCGAGGAAAATCTGCTCGCGTTCCGGGTCGATCCATTTCTGCATCACCCGGCACTTGGCGTCCTCGTAGCCCAGCGACTCGTAAAACCCCATCACCTGCAAATTGTTGTCGCGCACCATCAGCTGCAGCTTGTGCACGCCGCGCGCCCGCAGCCAATCCTCCGCCGCCGCCATCGCGGCGCGGCCCAATCCCTGACCGCGACAATCCGGATCGGCGGCGACGTAATAGACCCAGCCGCGATGCCCGTCATAACCCACCGCGATCGAGGCCAGCACCTTGTCGCCCTGCATCGCCACCAGCAGATCGGCGGTTTCATGCGCGCGCAATTCTGCGATGTCCTGTTCCGGCGGGTTCCACGGCCGGGTCGATCCGCAGCGGTCCCACAGCGCGATCACGGCGGGTTCGGCGCCTTGCGGCAGGGACTGGAAGGCGGGCAGGTCTGACGGCATCGTGTGGTCCTGTCGATGATGGCTTGCCTTTACGGCGCGGGATGCAGCATTTATGTCCAACGCGCGAATGGCAAGAGGGATGAGGCATGCTGGGCTATGTGGTCGCTGAAGGACGGGGCGAGGCGGATCGCTGCCTGCGCGAGGTCGTGGCGGTTCTGCGCGACGCCGGGCTGAAGGTCGCCGGCGCGGTGCAGAGCAATGTTGAGACCGGTGCGGATCAGAAATGCCAAATGGACCTGCATATCCTGAACGGCGGGCCGGTGATCAAGATCAGCCAGGACCTTGGCGCGCTGTCGCAGGGGTGCCGGCTGGACCCGGACGGGCTGGAACGCGCGGTCGGTCTGGTCGCGGCCAGCCTGGAACAGGAACCGCAGGTGCTGATCCTCAACAAGTTCGGCAAGCAGGAACTGGAGGGGCGCGGATTTCGCCCGGTGGTGGGCGAGGCCCTGATGGCCGGTATCCCGGTGCTTACGGCGGTCAACGAGCGCAATCTGGAGCGGTTCCAGGACTTCGCGGGCGATATCTGCGAACGGCTGCCCGCCGATGTGCAGGCGCTGAAGGATTGGGTGCTGGCGCAGCGCGCCGAGCTCGACGCCTGAGCGGGCGCCGGGATCGCCCCGGCACCCGGTATCCGCCTTACCCCGACAGGGCCGAGGGCAGCCACAGCGTCAGCGCCGGGAAGGCGATCAGCACCGCCACCCGCAGCAATTCGGCCAGGAAGAACGGCATCACGCCAAGGAACGTGTCGCTCATCGGGACGTCGCGCGCCTGCGCCGAGATGATGAAGACATTCATCCCCACCGGCGGCGTGATCAGCCCCAGTTCGACCACGATCAATGCCAATATCCCGAACCATATCTTCAGGTCCTCGGTATCCATCCCGAAGGGCGACGTGTCCGCCCCGGCCCAGTCGCCGCCGTTGATTTCCACCAGCACCGGCCAGAAGAACGGGATCGCCAGCAGGATCATCGACAGGCTGTCCATCAGGCAGCCCAGCAGGATCAGCGCCAGCAGCAGGATCAGCAGCGTCACCATCGGCGCCAGCCCGGAATTGCCCATCCAATCGGCCATCGCCTGCGGCACACCGCCCCGCGCCATGAAGATCTTCAGCATCTCCGCGCCCAGAAGGATCAGGTAGATCATCCCGGCGGTGCGGGCGGTTTCCAGAAGCGCTTCGCGCCCGTCCGTCCAGTTCAGCTTGCGGCGTAGCAGCCCGATCAGGGTGACCATGACGACGCCGACCGCCGCCGCGGGCGTCGGGTTGAAGAAACCGAAATAGAGCCCGCCGATCACCACCACGAAGACCACGCCCACCGGCAGGATGCTGAGCGTCGCGGCGACGAATTCCTCACGCGTGGCGGCCTGCCCCTTGGGCCCCGCCCCCGGCGCGATCAGCACATAGACGAAGATGGTCAGGATGAAGAACGCAACCGCGATCAGCCCCGGGATCAGCGCGGCCATGAACATGGTGACGACATTGGCCTCGACGATGATGGAATAGACGATCAGCACCACCGAGGGCGGGATCAGGATGCCCAACACGCCGCCCGCCGCGATGGTGCCGGTGCCCAGCCGGTTGGAATAGTTGTAGCGTTTCAGCTCGGGCAAGGCCACGCGCCCCATGGTCGAGGCGGTCGCCAGAGACGAGCCGCAAACCGCGCCGAACCCCGCGCAGGCGGCGATGGCCGACATCGCCACCCCGCCTCGCATCCAGCCGAGCCAGGCATTGGCGGCACGGAACAGATCGGCGCTCAGCCCTGAACGCGAGGCAATCGCGCCCATCAGCACGAACAGCGGCACCACCGACAGGTCGTAGGTGGAAAACTGCGCATAGGCGAGGTCCTTGAGCTGCGACAGCATGATCGCGGGCCCGTTCAGCAGGGTGATGCCGACCCCGCCCACCACGATCATCGCATAGGCGATGGGCAGGCGGATGGCGATCAGCAAGATCAGAACGCCAAGCCCGGCGAAACCGGTTGTCAGACTGTCCATTGTTTACGCTCTCCCCTCACCGCGCCACGCGCTTGCTGGCCTGCAGGAAGCCGATCACCGCCGCCCAAAGCAACAGCGCCAGCGACACCAGGATCGGCGGGAACGCCCACCAGATCGGGATTTGCAGGATGCCGGTGAATTCCTCGTATTCGCGGTAATCGGCCAGACCGGCGCTCATCCGCCATAGCAGCAGCGCCGCGAACAGCACCGCGATCACAGCGGCGAACAGCGACATCAGCGCCACCGAACGCGGGCTTGCCCGCATGGTGAAGATATCGGCCGACACGTTGGCGCCGTTCAGCTGGCAATAGGGCAGGAAACAGAACACCGCGATCCCCGCCCCCATTTCGGTCAGTTCGAAATCGCCCGGAAAGGGTTTGTTGAACAGCGCCCCGGACAGGATCGACCAGGCGTTGACCAGCACCACCGCAACCAGGATCAGCCCGCCCACGAGCGCCCAGCCGGTTATCACACGGGTGGCGAGGCCTTGCGGCCCCGCCCCTGTTTGGATGTCGGTCGCCATCGCTCAGTTGGCGGCCATGTTTTCGTTGACCAGCTTCACCGCCCGGTCATACAGCGCCCGGCCGTCGATGCCCTTTTCGTCCATCTCGGCGATCCAGCGATCCACCACCGGGGCGACGGCCTCTTCGAACTTGGCCCATTCTTCCTCGGTCAGCTGGATATGGGTGTTGCCCGACTTGACCGCGACGCCGATGCCGAATTCGTCGGCCGCGCGCCAGACCTTGCCGATTTCCGCGTGCCAGTCGGGGCCGGAATTGTCGATGAAGATCTGCTGGATATCCGCGGGAAGGCTATTCCAGCGGTCTTCGTTCATGATCACCGAAAACGACGTGGTGCCCAACCGTTTGCCGCCCGGGCCTTCGATCTGGTACTTGGTCTGTTCGTGGATCTTCAGCGGCGGGATGATTTCCCACGGGATCAGCGCGCCGTCGATCACCTTCTTCGACAGGGCCACCGGGATTTCGCCAACCGAGGTCTGCACCGGGCTGGCGCCAAGCGCTTCGATCACCCAGGCGCCGGTGCGCGACGGGATGCGGATTTTCTTGCCGGCCAGATCGGCGGGCGAATGCACCTCGTCGGTGGCCATATGCATCGCCTGACCGGCATGAACATGCTGGAACAGCGCGACCAGACCCTTGAAATCCTTGCTGATTTCATCGTCATACATGTCCAGCATCGCCTTGTTCACCGCGCCGATATCGCCCTGGTAGACGCCGGGCAGTTCGAACACCTCGGTGCGCGGGAAGGCCCCGGCGGCATAGGCGTTGACGATCCAGGCCATGTCGACCACCCCGTCGCGGACCTGCCGCGGCAGTTGCGGCGGCTTGCCGCCCAGGGTCATGGCCGGGAAGATCTCGATCTTGATGCGCCCGTCCGAGGCATCCATGATCCGCTGCGCCCAGGGTTCCAGCATCTTGGTATGCGCCGGGGCCTTGGGGCTCAGGAAATGGTGCAGCTTGAAGTCGAATTCGGCGGCAAAGGCGCTGGTGGCGCCCGCCGCGGCGATGGCGATGCCCAGGGCAAAGGCCTTGGTCTTGCTTGCGATAGTCATCTGTCTCCTCCCTTTGACAGTCTGATGTCGTGCTTGACGACCCGGGTGGCCGATTTGTGTTCTGTCCTCACCCGGTGCCGGTCGTGTAAAACCGCTCTTTCACCTCGTCGGGCACGGGGCAGGACGTTATGCCCTCCCCGTCTTCGGTCCTTTTGACCAGGACTCTTTTCTCAAATCCTTCCACGCACAGCTTGCCGTCGCGCAGCAGCCGGTGTTCGACGTCGAAACTGGACGACCCGAACCGGGTGATCGTGGTTTCGATCACCACCTCGTCGCCATGGCGCGACGGCCGGTGGAATTTCGCGCTGGTGTCGACCATCGGGAAGCCGACCACGCCATAGCGCCGGATCAGTTCCGGCTTGGGCAGGCCGGCGGCCTTGAAATGATGCGCGGTGGAGGCGTCAAACCAGCGGAAGTAATTGGGGTAGAAAACGATATCGGCGGGGTCGCAATCGCCCCATTCAATGGTGACCGTCCGTCGGCTGGTGAACATCTCAGGCATTTTCCACCCGTTTCAGATTGGGGATGCCGGGCGCGGGGCTGTCGCCCGCCAGCACGGCATCGAGTTTTTCGTGGCTGTCATCGGCCAGCGCTGCGCCGATGGCGTCACGCAACCGGCGTGCCTCTTCGGCCTCGCGCCCCGCGGCGATGGCCGGGCGCACGATATTGTCCATGATCCTCCCATAGGCGAACTTACCGCGCTGAAGCGTATCGGAATAGCCCTTCAGCACGCGCGGCAGTTCGGCCAGCCCCATGGCGAAGTCGGGCGAACGCGCCAGCGCGGCCTGCATCACGCCCAGCCAGTCCTCGATCGCCTGCTGTTCCAGCGCGAAGCGGTAGGACCGGCGGCGCAGGCGTTTCAGCCCCGCCATCGCCCGCAGCATCCAGTATCCGGCGACGCCGTTCGAGCGCACGTAGATCCCCCGCCCCAGCAGCGGCAGGCCCTTGCCGCGCGCGACACGGGCCATGATGCGGCGGCCCAGGGGCGCGGGCAGGATGTCGGCGATCTCCTCGGCCCGGGGTTTGAGATATTCGGTGACGGTCAGGACCTGCCCGGGCTGCAACTGAACCTCGTCGCGGATGCGCTCGAACCGCTCGGGACGGGTTTTCAGATCAGCCACCCGCGCCACATCCTCGTAAGCCATCCACAGCGCCAGACGGCGGCAGGCCTCGGTCAGCGCATGAACCGCGCGGTGATCGGACAGGTCCGCGGCTTGGATCAGCCTCTTCGCGCGCTCAAGGAAGGTGTCGGCATAGGCCGCATCCTGATAATCGCGCAGACGGTCGATGCCGTGGCCGATCACCGTGCGCAGGCCCTCGGGCAGTTCGGCCAGATCGGGCTGCGGCGCGGTGACCGGGGCGGGTTCGGGTTCCGCATCCCCTGCCCCGTCCTTCAGCGCCACGATCTCCGCCACCGCCGCGTCGAACCCGGCCTCGGACCGGGCATCGCCCAGCACCGACCGCGCATGCGACAGGTCCCAGGGCAACACCCCGCTGCCGCAGAGCGCGCCATACATGGTGGCGCTGACGAAGGTGCCGTTTTCCGTGGCCAGCGCCCCGAGGTCGAAAAGGTAGCTGTCGCGCGCCATCGCCTGTGCCGCCTTGCGCACGTTATCTTCGTTGTAGCGGCCGTCGCCCATGGCGATCTTTTCGGCGGTCGAATAAAACCGCGCGGTCGATGAAATCAGCGTGGTGAGCTTGGGCGACACGAACCCCGCCGCCATCACCCGTGCCGCCTCGACCAGTTCGGAACAGACCACGGCGTCGACCCGTCCGGGCATCGGGACAAGGCTCAGCACCGCCTGCGGCGCGTCCTTGGGCGCGATTTCGATGTAATAGCTGGTAGATCCGGTGCGCTGCGCCACCCCGGGAACGGAAGTGGCCTGCACCTGATACCCCGCCCCGCGCGCGGCCTCGACGATCCAGTTCATCAACACGCCGCCGCCCTCGCCCCCCAGCGCGGCCAGCAGCAATCGAAATGGGGTCTGATCGGTCATGCCCTTACCCCCGTCAGCATCCCGCGCAGCGCCGCGCGGGCACGATCCCACAGGCCCGGATTGGTCACGATGTCGGCGCGCCAGAAGGACGGGCACAGCGTGGCGGCATGAGATACCTCTCCGCACAGCCCGCAGCCGACACAGCCGTTGTTCACATGCGCCACCGGGTCGGTCTTCAGCGGATCGGTGGCGGTCTTGATGGTCAGGGTCGGGCAGCCCGACAGGCGGATGCAGGAATGATCCCCGGTACAGGTGTCCTCATCGACGCCGAAACGTGTCCGCTGCACCCTTTCCCCCGCCTTCAGCGCCTTTGCCCGGATCGGTTTGATGCGGCGTTGCCGTTCCAGCTGGCATTCCCCCTCGGCGACGATGACCTTCAGCCCGTTGAACGGGGTCTTGAACGCCTCGCGCAAAGTATCGCGCATCTCGGCCACCTTGTAGGTGTGCACCGTGCGCAACCATTTGACACCGACGCCTGTCAGCGCGTCCTCGATGGTGGTTTCGCCATGGGTCGCGCTTTTCTCCGCCGCTTCCAGCTTCAGCGCGGTATCGGGTGAGGATATCACCTCCTGCGTGCCGGTGGCCGAGGTATAGCCGTTCTTCATGATCACCAGGATACCGTCACCCCCGTTGAGCAACCGTGACGTCACCCCCGACAGCAGCCCGTTATGCCAGAAGCCGCCATCCCCCATGACGGCGATCGGACGTTGCTGCTGGAAACTGGCGACCGAGGCGTTCGAGGCAAGGCTCATCCCGTAGCCGAGGATCGAGTTGCCGAAATTGAACGGCGCGAAGGTGGCAAATGCGTGACAGCCGATATCGGCGGAATAGTGCACCGGGCCGATTTCCTGCTGGGTCAGCTTCAGCGCGGCGAAGAAGGGCCGTTCGGGGCATCCGGTGCAGAAGCCGGGCGGGCGCGGCGGTACGGGTTCCACCAGTAGCGCCTTGGCTTCTTCGCGCAACGCCTCGATCTCCGACGCGTAGCTTTCGTCGCCCAGCTGGTTACCGATCTTGGGCAGGTGCTGGCGCAGGAAGGTCCCTACCCCCGTCCCGATCACCTCGGAGGTATATTCCCCCGCCATCGGCAACACGTCCTTGCCCGCCAGCGTGACCTTGGACCCAGCGCGGCGCAGGATGGTGCCTATCTCGTTCTCTATATATTCGGGCTGGCCTTCCTCCAGCACCAGCACCGCGCGCTTTCCCTTGGTGAAGGACAGGATTTCATCCGGCACCAGCGGGTAGACGACATTCAGCGCCATGATCGGCAGATCGCAATTCCCCGACGCATCGGCCAGCCCCAGTTCCCCCAGCGCCCGGATCAGCGCATTGTACAGCCCCCCCTGCACGATCAGCCCGACCTCGCCCTGCGATCCTTCGAAAACCTCGTTCAGCCCGTGTTCGGTGATATAGGCACGGGCGGCATCCATCCTTTCGCCGCTCTTCTTGCGCTCATGCCCGAAGGTGACCGGCGGATGGGCCAGTTGTTCGTAATTGTGCGGCGCAGCGCCAGTCAGTTGCTTCATCGAGATGGCGGGCTTGACGTTGTCCTTCGCTTCGAAGCTCCCCTGTACGTGACAGGCGCGGATGCGCAATTCCATCATCACCGGGGTATTGGACGCCTCGGACAGTTCGAACGCCCTTTCCACGCAATTGACGATACTGGGCAGGTTCGGGCGCGGGTCCATCAGCCACAGGGTGGATTTCATCGCATAGGCGTGGCTGCGTTCCTGGATGACCGAGGCGCCTTCGCCGTAATCCTCCCCCAGCACGATCAGCGCACCGCCCATCACCCCCGGAGAGGCGAGGTTCGACAGGGCATCGGCCGCCACATTCGTCCCTACGATGGATTTCCACGTCACCGCACCGCGCACCGGGTACATGATCGAGGCCCCCAGCATCGCAGCGGCCGAAGCCTCATTCGTGCAGGATTCCACATGGATGCCCAGATCGTCGAGCTGCGGCGCGGCCTGCACCATCACGTCAAGCAGATGCGACACCGGCGCGCCCTGGTAGCCGCCGATATAGGACACCCCCGATTGCAGCAAAGCCTTGGTGACCGCCAGAATGCCCTCGCCGTGGAAAACCTCGCCCTCTCCCAGCTTCAGCTTCTCGATTTCCTTGGCAAACGATACTTCCATCCCCGGACACATCCCCCCAATGCAATACGGGCCCCAATACGTTGCGGGCAAATTGCGCGTGGGGTAAATTCAAGTCAAACTGATTGTGGGAATAGTGGTCATTCATGAATCGAATAAACATGTCCCAGCTGGACCTGAACCTGCTGAAGATGTTCGTGGCCCTGTCGCAGACCGGATCGGTATCGCAGGCCGGCGCGCAGCTGGGGCTGAGCCAGCCCGCCGCGTCGAACGCATTGGCGCGGCTGCGGCAGGCCATCGGTGACCCGCTGTTCATCCGTACCGGAAACGGCATGGTGCCCACCCCCTTCGCGGAAACCGTGCTTCCCGACATCACCCGGCATCTGGACGGCATCTTCGGCACTTTGGGCCACCAGACCCGGTTCGATCCCGCCCATAGCAAGCGAACCTTCCGGCTGTCGCTGTCGGGGCTGGGCGAAGTGGTGTTCCTGCCCCGGCTGGTCGAACGGGTCTTTGCAGAGGCCCCCGATGTACGGCTGCACAACGCCCCTGTGCCAGCAGCCGATCTGCCCGAAGCCTTGGAGCGCGGCCGGGTGGAGCTTGCCATCGGCATGATCGACACGACCGACCGGCGTATCCGCGCACTGCCGCTGTTCCAGGACAGCTACGTCGCCATCGCCGGGCCGGGATATCAAGGCCAGCCGCAGACGCTGGCGGATCTGCGCAGGGAACGGTTGATCATCACCGCCCCCGCGGCGACCTATGCCACCGATCTGGGCGATGTGCTGTCCCGTACCGGGCTGGCGGAAAACGTGGCGCTGCAACTGGGCAATTTCGGTGCCCTGCCGCTGCTGTTGGATGCCCAGCCGCTGGTTGCCATCGTGCCCAGCCAATATGGCGATCTGTTGCAGGAAACCGGACAGGCGCGGCTGTTGCCGGTGGACATCGCGGCGCAGAACGCCTCGATCAAACTGGTCTGGCACCAGCGGGCGGAAAGCGACCCGGCCTTTGCGTGGCTGCAGCAGATCGCCATCGACACGCTGGGTCAGGCGGAATGATCCCCCACCCCCGCGACGCCGTGTCCAGCGATGGGGCTGGCGCGTCCCCGCCTTCCCTTGCTATGCCTCGCGCATGAGGAGGACGATCTTTTCCGCGAATCTGGGATTCCTGTTCCCCGACCGCCCGCTTGTCGCGCGCATCCATGCCGCGGCCGAAGCCGGATTCGGGGCGGTCGAATGCCATTACCCCTATGACACGCCGAGCCACGAGGTGAAGGCGGCGCTGGCCGAGACCGGGCTGACGATGCTGGGGCTGAACACGGTGCCCGGCGACCTGTCGGCGGGCGATTTCGGCCTGGCCGCCCTGCCCGGCCGCGAAACGCAAGCACGCGCGGCGATCGATCAGGCCGTCGCCTATGGGGCGGAGATCGGCGCTTTGAACGTCCATGTCATGGCGGGCAAGACCAATGGCGGCGCTGAGGCCGAGGCCACTTATCGCGAAAACCTGTCCTTCGCCTGCGACGTTGCAGCGGCGCAGGGCATGAACGTGCTGATCGAACCGATCAACCAGCGCGACGTGCCCGGGTACCACCTGTCGCTGGTTGAACCGGCCGCGGCGCTGATCGACAACCTGGCGCGCGACAACCTGAAACTGATGTTCGACTGCTACCATACCCAGATCATGCAGGGCGACCTGACCGAACGGTTGCGCCGCCACATGCCCATCATCGGGCATATCCAGATCGCCGCCGTGCCCGACCGCGGCGAACCGGGTGGCGGCGAGCTGCATTACCCCAACCTGATCGCGGCGATCCATGACATGGGATTCACCGGCCCGATCGGGGCCGAATACAAACCGCGCGGGGCCAGTACCGAGGAAGGATTGGGCTGGCTGAGCGCCTTCAACAGGGACAAGAGCCAATGAAAGCCGACCTGAAATTCGCCGACAGCATCGCCCGGCTGGGCACCGAATCCGCCTTTGTCGTGCTGGCCCGTGCCCAGGCGCTGGCAGCCCAAGGGCGCGACATCATCAACCTTGGCATCGGACAGCCCGATTTCCGCACCCCCGATCATATCGTCGAGGCGGGCATCAAGGCGCTGCGCGACGGCCATCACGGGTACACGCCCGCCAACGGCATCCCGGCGCTGCGCGAAGCGGTGGCCGCCGACCTGCACCGCCGCCACGGGGCGGAGGTCAATCCCGACAATGTCGTCGTGGTGCCGGGCGGCAAGCCCACCATGTTCTTCGCCGTGCTGATGTTCGGCCAGCCGGGGGTGGAAATCATGTATCCCAATCCCGGCTTCCCGATCTATGAAAGCGTCATCAAGTATTCCGGCGCCACCCCGGTTCCGATCGCGCTGGAGGAAAAGCACGGCTTTGCCTTTTCCGCCGACGCGGTGCTGAGCCAGATCACCGACAAGACCCGGCTGATCATCATCAACAGCCCCGCCAACCCCACCGGCGGAGTCACACCGAAGGTGGAAATCGACAAGCTGGTCAAAGGGTTGCTAGATCACCCTCATGTCGCACTGATGTCGGATGAGATTTATTCGCAGATGCTCTATGGCGGCCGCGAACACGTGTCGCTGCTCAATTACCCCGGCATCCGCGACCGGCTGATCATGCTGGACGGCTGGTCGAAGACCTATGCGATGACCGGCTGGCGGCTGGGTTACGCGGTCTGGCCCGACAGCATGGTGGACGCGGTGACGCGGCTGTGCATCAACGATCATTCCTGCGTCAACGCCGCCACCCAATATGCCGGCATCGCCGCGCTCACCGGCCCGCAGGACGCGGTGCATGACATGGTCGCCCAGTTCAACGAACGCCGACAGGTGATCGTGCGCGAACTCAACAGCCTGCCCGGCGTGCGCTGCGCCGATGCGGCGGGCGCCTTCTATGCCTTCCCCAATATCGAGGGCACCGGCATGACCTCGAAACAGGCGCAGGACCGGTTCCTCGAAGAAGCGGGCGTCGCCACCGTCGCGGGCACCTCCTTCGGGGCCTGGGGCGAAGGCTACCTGCGCTTTTCCTACGCCAACAGCACCGACAACATCCTCGAAGCGATCCGCCGCATCCGCGCGATCCTCTGACCAACCAAGGGAAAATCTACATGAAACTTCTGCGCTTCGGCCCCAAGGGCCAGGAAAAACCGGGCATCATCGACGCCGACGGCAACGTCCGCGACCTCAGCGGCAAGGTGGACGATTTCGCGGGCGAAGCCGTGTCGCTGGCCGCCATTGACGCGATCCGCGCCATCGATATCGACAGCCTGCCCGTGGTGACGCCCGACCGCATCGGCGCCTGCCTGGCCGATGTGCCGAATTTCTACTGCATCGGTCTGAACTACGCCAAGCACGCGGCCGAGGCCGGGCTGGCCCTGCCGGTCGAACCGATCCTGTTCAACAAGGCGACCTCGGCCCTGTCCGGCCCCAACGACCCGGTCATCATCCCGCGCGGATCGGAAAAAAGCGACTGGGAGGTCGAGCTGGGCGTGGTGATCGGCAAGGCGGCCAGCTACGTGTCCGAAGAAGACGCGCTGGATTACGTCGCGGGCTACTGCACCATCAACGACATGTCCGAACGCAGCTACCAGATGGATCGCGGCGGCCAGTGGATCAAGGGTAAATCGGCCCCCAGCTTCGGCCCCACCGGCCCGTATCTGGTCACCGCCGACGAAGTTCCCGATCCGCAAGCGCTGCGGCTGAGCCTGAAGCTGAACGGCGAAACCGTGCAGGATTCCAGTACCTCCGACATGGTGTTCACCGTGCGGCAGATCATTTCCAACATGTCGCAATTCATGGAACTGCGCCCGGGCGACATCATCGCCACCGGCACGCCCGAAGGCGTCGGCATGGGGATGAAACCGCCGCGCTACCTGCGCCCCGGCGACGTGATGGAACTGGAAGTCGAAGGGCTGGGCGCCCAGCGGCAGGAAACCGTCGCCGCCGAATAAGCCATTTTCGGGGGCGGGAAAACCGCCCCCGGCTCAGGCACCGAACTGCGCCTCGATCCGGTCGAAGGCCCGGTTGATCACATCGTCCTCGACGCAATAGGCCATCCGCACATGCCCCGCCCCCGAGGGACCGAAGGCGCTGCCCGGCGTCACCGTCACCCGCGCCTCGCGCAGCAGGTCATGGGCGAAGGCCACGTCGTCGCGCGCCTGCAGCAGCCGGGGGAAGACGTAATAGGCCCCTTTCGGGCGCACGTAATCGAACACATGCCCCACCCTGTCGAGCCTTTCGCAGATCAGCTTGCGCCGCCGATCCAGCGTGGCGCGGAACCCGTCCATGTGCCCCGGCCCGTTTTCCAGCGCCGCCAAGGCCGCCACCTGGCTGATCCGCGGCGTGCAGATCATCGACAGGTCGTGCACCTTGACGATCTGGTCGCGCAGCGCCTCGGGCACGACCATATAGGCGGCGCGCCAGCCGCTCATCGCGTAGGCCTTGGAGAAGGTGAAGAGATAGGCGAGGTGATCGGCGAATTCTGGTACCGAGGCCAGGTTGAAGAACCCGGCGCCGCCGTCATAGACGAAGGGGCTGTAGGGATCGTCCAGCACGATCAGCAGCCCACGGTCGCGGGCAATCGTCGCCGCCGCGCGCAGGGTTTCCTCGGACAGGATCGCGCCGGTGGGGTTCGACGGGTTGACCAGAACGATGGCCTTGGTGCGCGGGCCGATCAGGCCCGGCAGGCTGTCGATATCCAGTTCCCAGCCCTTGGCCTCGTCCATCTTCCAGTACACCGGCACGCCGCCGCTGAAGCGGATCTGGCTGATATGCGACACGAAGCCGGGATCGGTCACGATCACCTCGTCGCCGGGATCGAGGATCGCCTGGAACAGCACCTGCATCCCTTCCATGTTGCCCGCCGAGATCATCACGTTGCGATCCGGATCGACCCGCAGCCCGGTGCGGCGTTCGTGTTCGCGCGCGGCGGCCTCGGTTAATTCCGGCAAGCCGCCGGGTAGCGCGTACATGCCGATTTTCGGATCGCTTTCCAGCGCCCGGGCAACGGCGGCGCGGATCGGTTCGGGGGTGGGGAAAGACGGCAATCCCCAGGCCAGCGAGGCCGCGCCGGGCACTTTCGAGCTGAGGATCGACATTTCCTTGATCGCCGACAGGGCCAGCCCGCGCGACCGCCCCGCCACCATCGTTTCGAGTGTTTTGTCCGTATCGGTCATGACCCCTCCCCGGTCTGCCAAGAATGTGCCGTCAGCCCTGCGCCGGTTCCTCTTTCGGTTCCAGCACGAAGGCGGGGCAACGCGCCGCGTCGATCAGCGCCTGCAAAGGTTCCTCGCCGGTCAGCCCGCCCGCCGACAGGTCGATGACCAGCGCCGCCGCCGGGATGCGCCCCAGCCGGTCCAGCAGCGCCGCCTCGCCCCCGGGCCGGACCGCCAACCGCTGCACCGGCACGCCCAGCACCCCAGCCAGTTCGGCGGCGAAATCGGCGGCGCGGGCCGAAGCCCCGGCGGTGGGTGCGATCAGGATCACCCGGCCCGGCAACGCCTGCGTCTTTCGGTGCCCGACCAGCAGCATGTCCCAGCCCCGCGCCGCGTCGCGCAGATGGCCGAACAATTCGCCCTCCTGGTGCTCGAAGCTCCATTTGCCGCTGCCTGCGATTTGCGACAGCATCCGCTCGAAGGCGCGGGCATCGCGTTCGAACTGGCGGCGCAATTGCTGCGCCGAGGGCGCCACGCTCAACACGCCCGCGGCGCTCACCACCCGCTGCCCCGGCATCGCGGCGCCGGAAAACCCGGTATCTTCGACCAGCACGCCGCGGATTTCGTCCAGGTAGGGCCCGTCCAGTCGCTCCAGCAGGCGCAGCGCCGCGAGGGCATCGGCGAAACAGCCCGCCCCGACCAGGACGCGCCGGGGGCCTGTACGACCGCCGGTCATTTGTCGTCCCCGTTGTTGTTGCCGTTTTTCCCCGACTTGGCGAAGGCGCGGCGGGTTTCGGCATAGTCGCGCAGGGTCGCTTCGACCCGGGCGTTGACGGACCCTTCGGGGAAAGCCCCGTCGGCCGCCCGGCTGCCTGCCGGGGTGCCGGTCAGAACCTCGATCCCCTCGTCGATACTCGCCACCGGGATGACGCGGAACTTGCCGTCCTCGACCGCCTGCACCACATCGTCGCGCAGCATCAGGTGTTCGACGTTGGATTTCGGGATCATCACCCCCTGATCGCCGGTCAGACCGCGCGCCGCGCAGGTTTCAAAGAAGCCCTCGATCTTTTCGTTCACGCCGCCGATCGCCTGCACCTCGCCGTTCTGGTTGACCGATCCGGTGACCGCGATGCCCTGCTTGATCGGCAGGCCCGACAGCGCGGAAAGCAGCGCGTAAAGCTCTGCCGACGACGCGCTGTCGCCATCCACCCCGCCATAGCTTTGTTCAAACACCAGGCTGGCGTGCAGCGAATAGGGCACGTCGAGCGCATAATGCGACGCCAGGTAGCCCGACAGGATCATCACGCCCTTGGAATGCAGCGGCCCGCCCAGTTCGACCTCGCGTTCTATATCGATCAGCTTGCCCGCGCCCATCCGCACCCGCGCGGAAATGCGCGACGGCCGGCCGAACCGGTAATCGCCCAACCCGATCACCGCCAATCCGTTGATCTGGCCTAGCTTTTCGCCCGTGGTGTCGATCAGGATGGTTTCGCGGGTGATCGCTTCCTGCATCCGGTCCTTGATCCGCGACGCGCGGCGTTCCTTTTCCGCGATGGCGCGTTCGATATCGGCGGCCTCGACATTGTCGCAGCCCCGCCCGCCGGCGTAATGTTCCGCCTCGCGCAGCAGGTCGCCCACCGCGCGCAGCCGCAGCGACAGTTTCTCGCTGTCCTCGGCCACCCTTGTGGCTTCGTCCAGCAGCCGCGCGACGCCATCGGCGGTGACCGGGCGCAGCCCTTCGCGCTTGGCATAGCTGCCGATCAGCCGGGCGAACAGCACCATGTTTTCCGGGCTGCGCTCCACCACTTCCTCGAAATCGGCCTGGATCTTGAACAATTCGTTGAAATCCGGGTCCAGCATGACCAGCAGCGCATGCAGCATCCGGTCGCCGATCAGCACCACCCGCAAATCAAGCGGGATCGGATCGGGTTCCAGCGAAGTGGTCGACACCAGGCTCAGCCGTTCGGCCAAGGACGTGATGCTGACCGACTGGTTGCGCAGGCAGCGTTTCAGCGAATCCCAGGCATAGGGTTCGGACAGCACGTGACGCGCGTCCAGCACCAGGTAACCGCCATTGGCCCGGTGCAGCGCGCCGGGCTTGATCAGGGTGAAATTGGTCACCAGCGATCCCATTTCGGACACGTGATCGATCCGCCCGATCAGCCGGTCGAGCGTCGGCAATTTTTCCGATTCCACCGGGGCGCCGGCATCTTCGGCGCAGTTCTGCGTCACCATCACATTGACGACATAGCGGGAAAATTCGGGCCGGTTATGCGACCGGCTGATCGCGTCGGGAAAGTTGCCTTCCTTCTTCTGCGACGCCACGATCAGGAACAGTTCGGCATGGGCGATCATGTCCTGGCGCACCTTTTCCAGGTAGTCGGCCACCGGTTCGATCGCCATCAGGTCGGCGCTGATTTCGGCCACCCGGGCCGATACCGCGCGTTCGGCCATCTCGGCGTTCAGATCCTCGACCCGCTGGCGGTGTTCCTTTTCCAGCTTCGGTGCCTCGCGCAGCACCACCGCCAGTTCCTCCTGCAGGCGTTCGATCTTTTCCTCGATCTCTTCCTGTTCCTTGGGGCTGAGTTTCTGGAAATCGTCGGGCTTGACGATCTGCCCGTCATGCAGCGCCGCCAGCATGAACCCCATCGGCGTGCGCAGCAGCGCCACGTTTTCGGACTTGGCGCGGTCGGCGAATTCGGTCATCGCCGCTTCATGCGCCTCGCCCAGTTCCTCTTCTATGGCGCGCCGCTGGGTCTGGTAATCGTCGGATTCGAAAAGCGCCGGGATGTCGCTGGCCAGATCGTCGACCAGATCCTGCATCGCTTTCCTGAGCGTCGTCGCCGTCCCCGCCGGCAGCCGCATCGCGACCGGTTTATGCGCGGCGGCGAAATTGTTGACATAGACCCAGTCCGACGGCACCGGCCGTTTCAGCGCCTGTTCGCGCAGCAGCTTGTCGACGGCGTCATGCCGCCCGGTTCCGCTGGGCCCCAGGACGAACAGGTTGAAATCGCGATGCGGCAATTCCGACGACAGCCGGATCGCGTCCAGCGCCCGGTCCTGCCCGATCAGATCGCGGAAGTCCTCGATCTCGGCGGTGGTGCGGAACGGCAGTGTTTCGGGATCGCAGCGGTTACGCAATTTCGCGGACGGGAGGTCTTTCATTCTGCTCTCTCACTTTCCCTGGGCTGATCCGACTAGACCGGAAATCGCCGCGGTCATCAATGGGTAGTCGTATTGCCGCACCCCGCCGCGCGGGCGGGCCTGCGCCGATCAAACGGATCGGGAATGGCAGGAAATCGCTTATTTCAGGGCCTTTTCGATGCTCCCGCTCGACCTTTACCCTACGATACCCATATTGGGCGGAGCAGAAACCAGAGCAGGAATGCCAAGACATGATGAAGTTGAGTTCGATTGGACGCGTCGCGTCCTTCGCCACTATCGTTTTGAGTGCCTCCATCTCCGCCACCGCAAGCCAAGCCGCCACAGCCGGCTGCAACAACGCGATTTCCCATTCCGTACCGAACCGCAAACTCGGCGCCGCCGGGGGCAGCGAAGTGATGCAGCAGGTGCTGAACATCTCGGGGCCGGAACGCGACGCGGTGATCGAACGGCAGATCCTGTCGGGCAACATGCCCGCGTTTCAGCGCCGCCTGACCCCTGTGACCCTGTCGGGCAAGGGCGCCGACGGCAAGGTCACCGACATCACCATCTGCGTGACGCCGGAATACCTGTCGGTCGGGTCGGATGCCGACTACGTGCGGGTGCCGCTGGGACTGCCCGCCGCCGCGCGGATCGCCGACAACCTTGGCTTCTTCCTGCCCACACCGCGGATGGTCGACGCGATCTATCAGCAGGCCGAGGTGCACCTGGCGCCCAGCCCGATGGAACCGACCCGGCAGATGAGCTCCACCGATTACCTGGTCCGCCACAACGTGACCGTTGAAAAGGCCCGCACCCGCGCCGCCCGCACCCCGGGCAGCCTGACCGCCGGTCAGAAAAAGGACATCGTGCTGACCCGGCGGCTGCTGAACGCCCATGGCCGGGTGGCGATCTATGGCTGGCACCGCACCAACGGCCGCCCGATCCAGCCGCTGTCGACCGTGCATGGCGCGCAATATGCCGATTACAGCCACGGCGTGCGCCTGGTCGCGCCGACCGCGCTGGTCAACGGCGAACCGCGCCCGCTGGCCGAGGTTCTGGCCGACCGCGATCTGGCCGGGATCATTTCCAGCGAAGGCCCGATCGACAATCCCGACCGGCTGCAGGCGTCGCTCTATCGCTGAGCCGCAAATCCTTCGATCAGAAGCGTGAAACGCCAGCCCCCGGGGCTGGCGTTTTTCTTTGGCGCGCACCGCGCGGCTCACCGTCTTGCTGCGGTGCAAGCCGGGCCCGCGCCAGTCCGCGGGGTGGTGCCGCGACGGTTCAACATGGCAGTTTATCGCGCCGAACCCGTGCGCCCTGTCAGGAGCGGAACAAGCCCCCCGAAAGCGCCAGCCCGTGCGGGCGGACTGGCGCTGGCCCGGCGGCCTTCGGCCTTGTTCCGGGCCGGGTTTGACCGGCGCGTCCCGCTCAGTTCACCGTCTTGCAGCAGCGGAAGCCGAGGTGATAATTCTCGTGGCTGGCCGGGCTCATCACCCGCGACCCGTGCCAGTACGGCGCACGCCAGCGGCACCAATCGGGATGGGCGCGGTACTTGTCCCAGATGAACCAGCTGCCCTTCATCTCGGTCACGCCGAGCTTGGTCGATCCGCGGCTCGACATCTGGTCGGGCGCCATCGGCAGGTTCATGTGTTCGGCCGCGTTGCCGTGCTGGTCATAGACGCCCAGCTTGCTGACGCAGTCGGGGAATGACCCGGTGGGATAGGTGTTCGATCCGCAGCTGTTATAGCCGCCACCGCCGCAGGACGCGCTTTTTTCGCTGTTCTGGGCGCAGACCCCGCGTTTGAAGCTGGGGCCATAGGCCCAATGCGCGCTCGATGCGTATTTATTGTTGTGGATGCTGCGCATCGCCGCCACCGACCCGGCGCCGAACGGATAATCGGGCGCTTCCAGCGCGCCGTCGCAGGCACCTTCCCATTCATGCGCGTCGCACAGCCGCTTGCCCATCGCCGAACAGACCTCGGCCGCTTCCATCGCCTTGGTCCAGACCACCGGGTAGGTGCAGGGGATGTTGGGGAATTCGAACATGTCGATGCAGGCCTTGGCATCCTCGGGCCGTTCGGTTTTCGGATCATAGAGCGGCGCCATGTAGCGATCGCCGCAGATGCGCGTGTTGCGGGCATTGTCATAATGGCTGATGCCGCCGGGGATGCGCGCGGCGCATTGTTCCGGCGTCATCGGGTGGCGGGTGATCTTGGGATTGCCCTGCCCCATGAAACCCGACTTGGCGAAGATGTTGCGGATCGCCTGCATTTCGCTGGCGCTGAGCCGGTGCACCTTCTGCAATTGCTGGAACAAAACCTCGTTGTTTTCCGCCAGCGTGCCCGCCGCCGCCCCCTTGCCCCAGACCAGGGTCAGGGCCAGCAGCGCCGTCATTACCGTCCGTAAGATCATTTCAGGTCCTCCTTCGGTGTCAGATAGAAGAAATCGCGATTATCCACGAACCCCAGGAA
The DNA here is from genome assembly GCF_009857745.1 of Thalassovita mangrovi. GTDB lineage: Bacteria > Pseudomonadota > Alphaproteobacteria > Rhodobacterales > Rhodobacteraceae > Thalassobius > Thalassobius mangrovi. The sequence continues at coordinate 330,746 of NZ_WWEN01000004.1, read as the reverse complement.
ACGCAGGATCAGGTTGCCGTCGCGCGCCTTCTTCTCGATCAGCTTCATGCCCGGCACCAGGTGCTGCACATGCATCCCGTCCGCATTGCGGGCGTAGAGCGCCAGATAGGTGTGTTCGAGCGCGTTCATATCCAGCAGCATAGCATATTCGCAGCCATAAGCCTGAAAAGTTCGCGCCATGGCCGAAGGCGTCGCGGTCGAGAAATAGCCGTAGATCAGGTATTGCCGGCCTTCGTTGTGCTTCATGCAGGCCCCCGCGCGCAGGGTTCGCAGCTTGGCCTCGGCCGATCCCGACCAGTTGCCGGGGCCCCATTGGGTAACCCGGTCGCCGGGCACCGGCAGCCCGGTTTCGGGATCGGTGACCACAATCGGCACGCCATTCTGACGGGCAAAGCGGATGCGTGGCAGAAGCGCGTTATCGGCCTCCTCCCAGGTCTTCATGCCGATGGTGCCGTCGTTCAACACGTAGAGCGTCGACAGCCCGGGCCAGAGCTTGGACAGGATCGCGCCGTTTTCGATGAAGCCGTAATGCTTGCCGTAATCCACCTCGCGGTAATCGCCGTATCTGAAAGCGCCGTGACTGCGCTTGAACCCGGCGGTGAAGGTGGCGACCACCCTGTCGGCCACATCCGGGTTGACCATGCCCAACCGCATCAGGGGCGCCACATTGCTGAACCCGTCCGGCCCCGGCATGCCGCGCGGGCGCACCGACACCGGCGGGCGGTCGGACCAGCCGACGCCGGGGTGATCGGTGCCCACCGCAAAGCCCACATCGAAAGCCGACAGATCAAAGGCCACGAAATAGCCATTGGCCTGGCTTTCGGTGCCGTCGAGCCAGTTCGCCTTGCCCGGCCCGTCGAGGATCGCCTTGGGCACCCAGCGGGGCTGGTATGCGCTGGCGAAGACGCCCGGCACGCCCTGCACCGGGTACCACAGCCCGCCCGCCATCCGGCCCGGATCGGCGCCATAGACGGTGATGTCCATCTGGTGGCCGATCACCGGGCGCGCCTCCAGCGTTTCCAGCATTTGCGCGGCCCCCGGCCCGACCGCTTCGCGCCCGGCCTGTTCCATGCCCAGCACATTGGCGGTTTCCATTTCGCTGTCCTTGAACAGCGTCCCCTTGGCGAGGTTCAGGATTTTTTCGCCGCCCCAGACGTGATCGCGCAGGAATTCGGTGGTGGCTTCCAGCGTGGTGCGCGCGCCCGAGGCCTTGTTGCGCAGATACAGCCGCTTGTCGCAGATCGGTGCGTAGGGAATGCCCTTCTTGCGCGCGTCTTCCAGCGCCGAAGGATCGCCCTGCCACGGGCGGCAGGTCAGTTTCCTTTCGCCGCGCCACAACTCGATCCTGGGGTCGTCGCCGGGCACCAGAACGACCCGTTGGCCGTGCGGATCGGGATTTTCCAGGTGATAGCTTTGCTGCGCCGGCTGATCCGCCGTGCCGGTCTGCAACACGAACCACGCGTTCACCGCCGGGTTCAGCGAAATCAGACGCACCTGGCCCGCCCCGTCGCCGGGCAGCGCCGCGTCGGTGGTGGCGCGGAACATCTGCAGATCGATCACCGATTTCGGCTGCACCGCGTCATATGCGGCGCGCTGCGCCTCCAGAACCTCAGCGCTTTGGGCGGATGCGCCCCCCGCGAGGGCCGTGATGCAGGCGATCAGAAGAGCACGGGCGGGGTTACATGAAAAGCCGGACAAGCTCCAAGGCTCCTTTCTTCCAAGGGACGCGGTGGGTGACGCCGGCGCGCTGCGCGATGTGATCGCGGTTGGCGACGTACCAATCGTAATTGCGGATCAGCGCGTCGCGGTTGGAATATTTCGGCACAAAGCCCAACCGGTCGCGGATCTTGTCGATGCTGACGAAACTGTCCTTGGCGGCGGTTTCGTAAATCCAGGCGTAAAGCGGCGACAGGTGGAGCTTTTCCAGCGCCTGCAGGATCATGATCGCGGGACCGGCGGGGATGCCCTTGATCCGCTTGCCATGCCCGGCCCGGTCCAGCACCGCCTGGAAGGAATCGCGGAAGCTGCCGAATTCTGCCGCGCCAACGTTGAAGACATCGTTAACCGCCTCGCGCTCTCCTTCGGCGCACAGGCTGATCGCGTCGCACAGGTCTTCGACATCGAGCAACTGATACAGGTTGTCGCCCTTGCCCAGGATCGGGAACCCGTGGCCGGTATAGGCGAAATCATACAGCAGTTCGAACACGCCAAGCCGCTCCGGCCCGACGAAGGATTTCGGCCGCAGCACCGGCACGCACAACCCCTTGTCGCGGAACCCCGCGCAGACCTTTTCGGCCTCGACCTTGGCCTCGCCATAGGGGCCGACGCCGATCAGCCGGTCGTGTTCATAAAGCGGATGGTGATCTGGCACGCCGTACACGGCGGTCGACGAGATATGGATGAACCTCTCGATCCCCTTTTCCAGCGCGGTTTCCAGCAACAAGGTGGTGCCGCCCACATCGGTGGACATGATTTCCTCGGGCGTGCACAGCGGCAGGGCGGCGGCGCAATGCACCACGATATCGACGCCGTCGAAGGCCGCGTCATGCAGATCGCGGTTGCGAATATCGCCGGTGAGAACGTCGATCTGCCCCGCTTCGGGGTAATCGAAGGGCGCGATATCGTAGCTGCGGACCTGGTGGCCCTGTGCCAGAAGGTGCCGCACCAGGTTGATGCCCAGGAAACCAGCGCCGCCGGTGACGAGAAACCGCATCTTGTTGAAATCCTTTTGCAGGTAAAAGTTGGAACCACGCTAAAGGGATTCACCGACAGGGTTATTGATCCCTGTCAAGAAGACGGGATACTTGTCGGTGATCCGCCCGCAACGCGCTCAGAAGGACGATAGAATGACGGCACATCACGGTAAAGCGCCCGCGCTGGCAGTGGACGTGGAATCCGTGTTGTTGCAAAGCGACCTGCGGCTGGAAACCCTGTGGGCGGCCCTGGGCCGCGCGCCGCTGGCGGCGCTGCGTGCGCTGGCGGCACCGGGGCGGATGCAGGCGCTGCGCCGGATCGCCGGGCCCGACCCCGACCTGTTGCCACTGCGCCCCGACGCAGTGGCCCGGATCGAGGCCGCGAAGGCCGAGGGCCGTCCGGTGTTCCTTGAAACCGCAGACCGCGACATGGGGCTGGCGCTGGCGCGGCGGCTGGGCCTGGGCGAAGACGCGGTGACGGGTCCGGGCAACGGGTCCGACGGGGCCGACCGGATCGCCGCGCCGCGCGATCCGCGCCCCTGCCGCTTCGCCACCTTGCTGGCCGAATTGCGGCCGCTGCAATGGGCCAAGAACGCGCTGCTGTTCTTCCCGCTGCTGGCCGCCCATGCGATATCTTTCGAAACCGTGCTGCCGGTGATGATCGCCATCGTCGCCTTCGGCGCCGGGGCGTCATCGCTTTACATCCTCAACGACCTGCTGGACCTGGCCGCCGATCGCAGCCACCCGGAAAAACGCAACCGGCCGCTGGCCGCGGGCACCTTGCCGATTGGCACCGCGATGTGGGTGGGGATCGGGTTGTTGCTGTCGTCGCTGGCGCTGGCCGGATCGGTCAGCGCCGAGGTCGCGGGCTTCCTTGCCGTCTACCTGTCGCTGTCGCTGAGCTATTCACTGTGGCTGAAACACGTGAAATGGCTGGACCTGATCGCGCTTGCGGTGATGTTCCTGCTGCGGGTGCTGACCGGCGGGGCGGCGGCGGAAACCGGCGTGCTGCCGACCTTGCTTGTCTTCGTGGCGGCGGTGTTTTTCACCCTCGCCAGCGTCAAGCGCCTGACCGGGCTGTCGCGCCAGCCCAACCGGGCGCATCTGCCGGGTCGCGGCTATGGCCAGAAGGACCGGATGACCATCGCGGCGGCGGCGGCGCTGTCCATCGCGCTGGCCCTCGCGGCCTTCCTGACCTATGCCTCCAGCCCTCACGCGCTGGCGCTCTACGGCCGCCCTGCCCTGTTCGCCGCCGTGGCGCTGCCGATCGGGCTGTGGCTGGGGCGGATGGTATGGCTCAGCCTGCGCGGGCGGGAGGACTTCGACACCCTGCGCTTCGTCACCCGCGACCGGGCCGGGCTGGCGATCATCGGCGCCGGGGTGGCGCTGACCGTGCTGGCGATCCCGGGCTGAAACCTCACCCCGCGCGGGCGAAGACGAAGCGCCGGTCGAGCCTGTACTTGACCACGTAGCCCACGGTCAGCCCCAGAACCGCCCCCGCCTCGCGCATCGCGTGGGTCTGCCAGATCAGCCAGGCGGCGGTTTCCGCGCCCCAGAAGATCAGCGTCGTCACGATCCCCATGGCGGTATAAAGCGCGAATTTGCGCGCATGGGTCTGCACCCCGCCCGAGCGGTCGAAGAAGATCCAGCGCTTGTCGAGGATGTATTTCAGCACCAGCCCCGCGCCGGTGCCGGCGATCACCGCCAGCACGAACCCCGCCCGCCCCTCGATCCCCGCCAGCACCAGCCGCTGCGCCGCCAGGTTGGCCAGCGTCGCCAGACCGGCAAATGCCGCGTAGCGGAGAACAAGTTCGGTCGGGCTCAGGTGCGGCTGCGGCATTTGCATGGCGGCAGGTTACTGCGCTTTGCGCGGCGCTGGAACCGGATATCGGCCGGGCCGCGAAAGGAAAACGGCCCCCGCCGGGTTGGGCGGGGGCCGTTGAGGATCGTCGCTGACGGCGGTTACTGCAGCGGCACCGTCACTTTCACGCTGAGGCCGTAGCTTTCGTAATCGGACTGACCGATACCGTCGTAATTGGCGCTCATGCTGAGCTGCGCGCCACGGCGGTCGGTATAGTTGAACCCGCCCTCGATCCGCGCCCGCAACCCGTCGGATTCGGTGGTGGCATCGCTGGACAGGGTCGCGCCCGACGCATCGCTGAAGTTATAGATCGCATCGACGGTGAAACGCGGTTCCCACACATCGCCGCCCGGCATCACGATCCGGCGCGAGAAGTTGGGCCCAACGCGCAGCTGCCCCAGCCAGACCTTCTGCGACGGGATCGGCACGCCCAGCGTATCGACATAGGCCAGCTGATTTTCGCGGATATAGGACACCGCGAAATTGGGCGACATGATCCAGTTGTTCTTCAGCTCGTACTGACCGCTCAGGCTGGCATCGACCAGGAAACGCTTGGTTTCGAACGTGTCGGTATAGGTGTTGAACGGGCTGATATCGTTGGTCGACCGACCCAGGGCGAAGCGCCCGTCGAAGATCAGGTTCGGCGCCAGCCGCGCGGTCACGTAGGGCCCGACCATCCAGCCGTGCCCGTCGACCGTACTGTCGGTGGTGGCCGAGGTATCGCGCATCGAATCGAACTGCACCAGCGCCCCGATCAGCAGGTCCTTGGACAGCACGTAATCGGCGCCCATGTAACCAAGCGCGAAATGACCGCTCGCCCCCGCACTGCCTTCGAATTCGTTGTACATGCCCTCGAACCAGATATCCCAGGGCGTGTTTTCCACGAACATGCTGTCGATATCGGGATTATGCGCCAACAGCGCCATCGTCCGCGCCGAGCGCATCCGCTGCGACGAGGTCGCGATGCGGTAGTTGCCGGAACCGATCGACATCAGGTCGAATTCCAGCGGGGACATCGACATGATGTCGCCGGTGGCGAAGCTCATCTGCTGGCCGCCGGCGCCGCCGGAATTCAGCCGCGCGATCCGGCGCGCCTGGTTGGGCTGGTTCGACAGCAGCAGGTTGTTGCGCCGGTGCAGGAAGTTGTGGATCGTATCCACGGTCTTCTGCAGCGAAGCGATACTGCTGATCGTACAGGTGACGGATTCGAAATTCGCCAGTTCCAGGTTGATCTGCCCGGCGGTGACGTCGGCGCTGCTGTCGTCGTCGCTGCAGCTGATGGTTTCATTGCCGACCCCGGTGGGGCGGCTTTGCGTCACCGTGTAGCTGCCTGCCGGAACCTCGATCGGGCCGATGGTGCCGCTGCCCCCCGCCGTCGCGATCGAGAAGTTCAGCGCCGCCGCGTCCGAGGCGAAGCCGAAGGTCCCGTCCTCGGTGGTTTGCTGCACGAAGGTGACATAGGCGTTGGTGTTCACGATCACCGTCACCTCGATCGACGCGGGCGCCTCGCTGGTTCCCAGGGTCGAGGACAGCGGCGACAACACGCTGGACAGGCTGCCGACCGCGATCGCGGTCACATCGACCCGCACCTCGCAGCTGTCCTGCGCGCCCGCCGTGCCGCCGGAGAAGCTGAAGCCGCTTTCCCCCGCCGTCGCCGTCAGGGTGCCGCCGCAGGCGGTGATCGCGCCGGTCGGGTTGGCGATGGTCAGGTTTTCCGGAAAGCTGCCGGTGAAGGCAAGGCCGCCAGCCTCGATGAAGTTGGCGCTGTTGTCGATGGTGACGATCAGGGTCGACTTGCCGCCCTGGGCAATGGTTTCGGGATCGAACCGCTGGGTCATGATCGGGGCTTCCGCCGCCGTTACGCTCAGCGTCGCGCTTGCGGTGCCGCTGTTGCCCAGCGACGAGCTCAGCTCGCCGCTGGTGTTTTCGGCATCCCCCACCGTGGCCGAGGTCACGTCGACGGTGATGTCGCAGCTTTCGCCCGCCGCCACCGTGCCGCCGGCATAGCTGATCAGCTCCGCCCCGGCCGCTGCGGTCAGCGTGCCGCCGCTACAGGTGGTTTCGGCATTGGGGTCCGCCGCCACCGTCATCCCTGCCGGGAAGCTGTCGGTGAAGGCCAAATCCGTCGCCGCCACCAGCGCGACGCTGTTGTCGATGGTGAAAGTCAGCGTCGACACATCGCCCTGGGAAATGCTGTCGGGCGTGAACGCCTTGGCAAAGCCCGGCACATCCGCCGCCAAAACGCTGAGCGTCGCACTTGCGGTACCGCTATTGCCCAGCGACGAGCTCAGCTCGCCCGAGGTGTTGTCGGCATCGCCCACCGTGGCGGAGGTCACGTCGACGGTGATGTCGCAGCTTTCGCCCGCCGCCACCGTGCCGCCGGCATAGCTGATCAGCTCCGCCCCGGCCGCTGCGGTCAGCGTGCCGTCGCTACAGGTGGTTTCGGCGTTCGGTTCTGCCGCCACCGTCATCCCTGCCGGGAAGCTGTCGGTGAAATCCAGATCCGCGGCAGCGATCAGTGCGGTGCTGTTGTCGATGGTGAAGGTCAGCGTCGACACCCCGCCTTGCACGATGCTGTCGGGCGTGAACGCCTTGGCAAAGCCCGGCACATCCGCCGCCGTCACGCTCAGCGTGGCCGAGGCGCTGCCGCTGTTGCCCAGCGACGAGGTCAGGTCGCCGGTGGTGTTGTCGGCATCGCCCACCGTGGTCGAGGTCACGTCGACCGTGACGGTACAGCTGCCAAGCCCGGCCGCCGTGCCGCCGCTATAGCTGACCGTGTCGGCCCCCGCCGCTGCGGTCAGCGTGCCGCCGCTACAGGTGGTTTCGGCGTTCGGTTCCGCCGCCACCGTCAATCCGGCCGGGAAGCTGTCGGAGAAATCCAGGTCCGTGGCATCCAGCGGCGAAGCGCTGTTGTCGATGGTGAAGGTCAGGGTCGACACCCCGCCCTGCGCGATGCTGTCGGGCGCGAAGACCTTGGTGAAATCGGGTGCACCCGGTTCCCGCACGCCCAGCGACGCCGAGGCAGGGCCGCTGTTGCCCAGCGACGACGTCAGATCGCCGCTGACGTTATTGGCTGTCCCGGCGGTGGCGGTGGTCACGCTGACCTCCACGGTGCAGGAGGTTTCCGCCGCGACGCTGCCCGCGGTCATCACGATCCGATCAGTGGCGGCGTCGGCGGTGATCGTCGTGCCGGTGCAGGTCGTCGACAGGCCCGGGGTCGCGGCAATCGTCATGCCGGCCGGGAAGATATCGGTGAAGGCCAGGTTCTCGGCCGCGACCAGTGCGCCGGTGTTATCGATGGTGAAGCTCAGCACCGTTTCGCCGCCCTGGACGATGCGATCGGGGCCGAACACCTTGGCGAAACCCGGCGCCGGGGCGGCGGTGACGGTCAGCGTGTCGCTGGCGGTGCCGCTGTTGCCCAGCGACGAGGTCAGGTCGCCGCTGGTATTCGCAGCCGCCCCCACCGTGGTGGAGGTCACGTCGACCGACACCGTGCAGCTGCCGCCGGCGGCGATCGTGCCGCCGCTATAGGCCACCGAAGACGCCCCCGCGACCGCCGCCAGCGTGCCGCCGGTACAGGTGCTGGCCCCGTTCGGAGTCGCAGCAACGGTCATGCCCGCCGGGAAATTGTCGAAGAAGGCCAGCGAGGTGGCGCCGATCAGCGCGCTGCCGTTGTCGATGGTGAAGGTCAGCGTCGTCACATCGCCCTGCACCATGCTGTCGGGCCCGAAGACCTTGGTGAAACCGGGCGCCGGGGCGGCGGTGATGGTCAGCGTGTCGCTGGCAGTGCCACCGGTGCCGTAATCGCTGGTCAGCGTGCCGGAAGTGTTGACATGGGCACCCACAGCGACCGAGGTCACATCGACCGAAACCGTACAGGTCGATGCCGCATTCACCAGGCCGCCACTATAGCTGACCGTCGATCCGCCTGCGACCGCCGTCAGCGTGCCGCCGGTACAGGTGGTGCTGCCATTGGCAGGCGAGGCAAGCACGACGCCGGTCGGAAGGTTGTCGGTGAAGTCCAATCCCGGCACCGCGCCGGTGCTGAGGCTCGCATCCACGGTGAAGGTCAGCGTCGAGGTATCGCCCTGCGCCATGCTGTCGGGCGCGAAGACCTTGCTAAAGCTGGGCGGCAGCGGGTTGACCGTCAGCGTGTCGGAAGCCCCGTTGGTGACGAACAGCCCGCCATCGGTCAGGTCGCTGGTGGTGCTGGTATAGGTCGTCGCAGCCGGGGTCGGAACCGACACCGTGACATCGAACTGACAGCTCTTGCCGGCTTCCAGCACCCCCGCCGTCAGGGCGATCACGCCGGTTCCGGTCACCGACGATCCGACACCGCAGGGATTGCTGCCCGGCAGCACGCTGGCCGCGGCGCCGGGAATATCCGTCGCCACGTTGTCGGTGAAGGCCAGGCTGTTGCGGTCGATGCCGCCAACCGGGTTGGAAATCGAATAGCTGATCACCACGTTGCTATTGGTGTTGGTGGTCGAGGGCGAAATCGATTTGCTGAAGGTCGGCAAGCTGGCCGAACGCACTTCGATACTGGCGCTGGCCTCTGGCCCGGCCACCGCCCCTGACGCGGTGGAACCGGTCACTTCCGAGGTGGTGTTGGTATAGGTACCCAGTGTCACGCCCGCGCTGAAATCCACCGGAATCTGCAGGCTGCAGTTGGCGCCAGCGGTCAGCGAAACGTTGGACAGCGTCAGAGTTGTGCCGCCCTCGCCGGTCAGCGTACCACCGCAGCTGTTCGAGGTCGCGGTGCCGAAACTCGTGCCACTGAGGAAGCTGGCCAGGTTGTCGGACAGCGTGATGCTCGTCGCGTCTTGCGATCCCAGGTTTTCCAGCGTCAGGGTCATGCTGGCGCTCGACCCGGCCAGGACATATTCGGAGCCGAAGGCCTTGGTCAGTTCGAAGGTGTAGCCGCCTTCGCCGCTCAGCCCAACCGTCAGGATGTCGGTCATCCCGTCGATCGTGACGCCAGCGCCGTCGATGGTGTAGCTCACATTGTTGGTCGGCAACGGATAATCCCCGTCCGCCGCCCCGCCGGGCACGTCTAGCGTCACGTCGAAGGTACAGCTGCCCCCCGCAGCGATGTTACCGCCGGAGAGCACCATGGTTGCCGAGCCGGACAACGCCGATCCCGCGCCACAGGGGGTCGCGGGCAGCGACGTCGCCAGCAGACCGGACAGCGATGCGTACAGCGGATGCGAGAAGGCGATGCCGGTCGCGTCGTAGGGCGCCCCGTTCGGATTGGTGATCGTATAACGCGCGGTCGCAGTGCCGCCGGCGGGGACCGAAGACTCCAGGATTTCAAACGACGCAGTCAGCGGCAAGGTGGACAGGATGGTGATCGTGTCGCTGGCCGCGGTATTGGCCTGCAGGGCCGCGCTGCCGCCATCGAGCGACGCGGTCAGGTCCGACGTGGTGTTGGTCGGGGTGCCGGCATTGATCCCCAGCGTGACGGTGACCGAGATTTCGCAGCTGCCGCTGGCGTTCAGCGTCCCGCCGGAAAAGCTGAGCGCCCCGGTCCCCGTACCGCTGACCGACCCGCCGCAGCTATTGGAAGCCACCGATGCCAGTACCGCGCCCGTGTGGAAGCTTTCCAGATCGTCGGTGAAGGAAATGTTGGTCGCGTCGACGGTTTCGCTGGAGTTGGTCAGGGAAAACGTCATTCCGACCGTTTCGCTGATCGACGCGGTGCCTTTGGCGAAGGTTTTCGACATCAGCAACGGCGAGGCCCCGGACACAATCGTCAGGTTCCCCGTTGCCGCATTCCCGATCAGGGTCGCGCCGTCGATCGTCGCGCTGATCGTGCTCGTGGTCTGCGGATAGGTGCCCGCATCGGTGCTTGCCGGCACCGCGAAACCGATGTCAAAGCTACAGCTGCCCCCCGCAACGAGATTGCCGCCGGTAAACACCAGGGTCGGGGTGCCCGAGATTGACTGCACGGAAATAAAACTGCCGGAACCGCAGATATTTGTACCGACCCCCGACGTGACTGTCGCCAATCCATCCAGCGGTACCGGCAACGAGAACGCGCCGTTCGTCGCCGCCGTGCCCACGTTCGGGTTGGTCAGCGTGAAGCTGCCCGTCGTCGTGTCGCCCGCATTGACCGAGGTAAAGGACAGCTGCAGGTCCAGAGGTGCCGCGCCGACATCCAGCGTATCGCTGGCGCCGCTGGCCGACGTTACCGACGCCCCGTCCACCGTCGCCGAAACGGTCGAGGTCGTGTTGGTATAAGTCCCTGCGCCGGCGCCGGAGGGGATTTGCACGGTGACGTCGAAACTACACCAGGCACGCGCGGCCAGCGATCCGTTGCTGAAGCTGATCAAGCCGGAACCGCTGATGCTCGACCCCGCCCCGCAGGGTTCGGAAGGCGCGCTGATCATCGTCGCTCCGCTGAGCATCGCTTCGAGATCGTCGGTGAAGCCGATATTGGTCGCGGCGTCTGCATCATTGGTGTTGTAAAGGGTGAAGCCCAGCGTGACGGTGCCGCCGGGGGCCACCGGATCGCCCGAAAACACCTTGGTCAGCGACACGCTCGCTGCCGGCGGCGGGTTTACCGTAAACTCGGCCGAGGCAACCCCGGCGGTTTGCGATGAGCCGTTAAAGTAGCTCAGTTCCGACGAGGTCAGCGTAAAGCTTCCCCCGGCGGTCCCCTGGATATCCACGGTAACGGTACAGGACCCCGCAGCCATGAAAAACGCGCCGGTGAGGCTGATCGAACTGCCGCCCGCCGGGGCGGTCAGCGTCCCTCCCGTACAGTCGGTTTGTACGTTGGAAGGCGATGCGATCTGCACACCGCTCGGGAGCGTTTCGCTAAACGTGAGGCCAGAAACAATCGCCGATATCGGGTTGTCGATGGTATAGGTCATCGTGCTGGTGCCGTTCAGGCTGACGGTGTCGGGCACGATGGTCTTGGAAAAGCTGAGCTTGTTGCTGTCTACGGTCAGCGTCGCGCTGGCCGCGCTGGCACTTCCCGCGGAAGATGTCAGAGACGAGGTGGTGTTGAGATAGCTGCCCGGGGTTGCGCCGGTGACGTTAACCGTCGTGGTGCAGCTGCTGCTGGCCGGCAGGCTACCGCTGGAAAAGGCGATCGTCGTGCCCCCAGCCGGGGCGCTCAGGGTCGCGTATGCTGCGCCGTCCTGGCCATAACAGGTGGTCTGCGCGTCCGGGGCGCTCGAAATTTGCAGCCCGGTGCTTAGAGTATGCGTAAATGCAAGATCGGTCACCGCAGTCGTGGGGGACCCGTTGGTGATCGTGTATGTGGCCACCGAAGTCCCGCCGACCCCGATGGCCGAAGGGGAAAAGGTCAGAGTGAACGTCGGCTGCGCGGCCGCGGCGGCGGCCTGAAACACGAATGCGGTGATCGCGAAGCTCAACAGCAGGAAGACACGGGTCATGCGGGCAGCAAGCATCGACAATCTGTTCATTCTATTTCCCTCTGAAATACCAAGACACACACCCAACAACCGGCGGTAAAATATCGGTGATAATCGCGTGTATTGAGAGCATAGTTTGCAGCTTCAAACAACATCTGCCGCACCCCTCTCCGCAGTTTTGTCGCCCCTGCTCCCCGGATTCCGCGATTTTGGAAACATCTCCTTAAGAAAGCTAACAGGGAAATGACCGAAATCCCGCGCCGGCGGCTGAATTGGCCCCGGATTCCCCACAGCTTCATTTTCTGAGTGCTTGAAAAATCAAAGAGATTCGCAACGGCCAATCCGGCACCATTGGCGCGTTGCCGGTCCCCGAAACCGGGAGGCCGACGCGCCTGCCGCCCGCATGCCGACACGGGCAAGGCCCCCGCAAGACCCCGGTCCGGGGCCCTGTCGGGGCGGTGTCAGGACCAGCCGGTCACTGCCGCGCGACGGTGTAAAGCGATCCGGGGCGCAGCCCCCCTTCGATCACGGTTTCGCCCCCGTCGATCCAGCGGATGCGCGCCTCGCGCAGCGCGGTCGCCTCGCCCAGACCGAAATAGGCGCGCGGCGCGTCGAAGGACATGAAGCCGCCGCCGAGCTGGATTTCCCGCGTCTGGGTGCGACCGCTATCGTCGGTCACGGTGATCTTGGCGCCGATCCCGTCGCGGTTGCCCACGAAATCGCGCAGTTCGAATCCCACCGCCTGGCGCTGCGAATTGTTGCGGAACAGCTGCAGCGGCCCGTTCACCGTATGGGTCAGCAGGTCCTGATCGCCGTCATTGTCCATGTCGAAGGAGGTGGCGCCCGCCGTCATCAGGAAATCTTCCAGCCCCGCCGGGCCCGAGGTTTCGGTGAAATGCCCGGTGCCGTCATTTTCGAAATAGAGGTTCGAGGGCGAATTTTCGTTCGGCACCCAGGTGCCGTTGGCGATGAACACGTCCTGGTCGCCGTCATTGTCGAAATCCTCGAACTTGGTGTCCCAGCTCCAGCCGCCGATATCCAGGCCGCGCGCCTCGGCCTCGTCCTCGAAGGCCGTGCCGTTCCAGCGCAGCAGCACGTTCTGGTGCAGGATCTGCTGCAGGCTGGCGTCGATTTCTTCAGTGCTGGGGCGGCGCGGGGTCAGGAAATGCAGGTCGCAGAAGCTGCGCGGCACCGGCTGGCTGGCCGGGATCAAGCCGCAGATCGACGCGTCGTCCTTCTGGATCGCCAAGTCCTTGATCAGCATCGCCTTGCATTCGGCCTGATAGCGGCCGCTCAGGTCGGCGCATTCCTCGGCATAGGTCGGATCGAACTGGTTGCCCGAGCGGTACCACGCCTTGATCTCCATGTTCTTTTCGCACAGCGCCCGGTCGGCGTCGCGCTTGATGCCGTCGCAATATTTGCGCTGATCCTGCATCTTCAGGATCTTGGACGCCTGCCGCGACCGGCCCGCGATCTGCGCCAGGTAGATCTCGCTCACCCCGTCGCCGGTCAGGTCACCCACCTTGATCGCCATCGTGGTGGTGGTGGTATGCGGGATGATTTCGTCATCATAGGTGATCGGGTCGAAGCCGCCCTTGCCGTCGCCGAGATAGAAATAATCCGGCACGTCGAAATCGTTGCCGATCAGCAGGTCCGCCATGCCGTCGCCGTTCATGTCGGAAAACAGCACCGAAAGGGTTTCGCCGGGAATGCCGGGCAGATCGGTGAAATGATCGCCGGTCAGCACGCCATCGTCGTTCCAGACGATGCGGTTGCGCGATTCCTCGCCGGGGATGCGGCGATACCAGCCCGCCGTCCAGTTGCCCAATGCGATGTCCAGATCGCCGTCGGCATCGGGATCGCCGAAGGCCATCGTCATGGTCAGCACCGCGTTTTCGCGATTGGCCACCGGCACCGGCGGTTCCGCCCCGAAAGAACCTTCGACATTGCGCAACAGGTAATTTCCCTGCCGGTAGGAGGTCAGGAACAGGTCGGGCCAGCCGTCATTGTCGATATCGGCCAGCACGGCGTTGAACATCGGCAGGTCGGCCAGGGCGCCGAAATCGGTGTCGACCCGGCTGAACCGCCCCTGCCCGTCGTTTTCGAACAGGTAGATCCCCGCCTCGGTCGAGGCGATCGCGATATCCAGGTCGCCATCGCGGTCGATATCGCCGCTCGACACGCTGCGACCTTCCCAGAACGGCGGCCACATGTCGCGCAGGCTGAATTCCAGCGGCTTGTCGATGCCGGCCTCCCAGGCTTCGACCCGGGTGAAACCGCCGTCGCCGGCGGGCGAAGACGGCGCGAAGGCGGTCGCCGCGATCTCGATCCGATCCGCATCCACACTGGTCACGGTCCAGGACGGGTCAGCGGCCTGCGCCCCGGTGGCGGTCAGCGCGGCGCAAAAAACCAGCGCCGCGCTGAATGGAACAACCATTCCGGCACCGTTCAACCGAGGGTCGGAAAAGATGCCATTGTGAAGGGAAGCCCCACCCGGATTGCTCATTGCACCACCTATTAATCGAGGATAAGTCTCAAACCGGAAAACTAAAATTAAAAAAATACGAACTCCCAATCAGGTTAGTTGGACAGTCTCATCAAAGCAATGAACGATATTGAAACTCGCGCAGATTGTATATCCGAGCCGGAAGAATTTGGCATTCTGGTCACCGGATATAATCGCCCAGGGCATCTGGAATCCGTTCTGAGCAGCCTCCAGAAACAAGGCCATACCGACAAAACCCATGTTTGGATCGACGGGACGCAGAAACGTTCCGAATATGCTGATGTTGCTGCGAAATCGGTCCAGGTCGCGCGGCAATTCCCGGTGCGCGAGGTCGTCGAAACGCGCGGCCATCTGGGCATCGAAAAACTGATGCTGGACGCGCTGGATCAAATGAGCCAGCGCTACCGCAGCGTCTTGGTGCTCGAGGATGACTGTTTTCCCTTGCAAAATGGCGTCGACAGGTTCCGCAAGGCGCTTGCGGAAGTGGCGGATAGACCGGACGTCTATTCGGTCTATGGGCACCCTTTCGGAACCGAACCCGAAAACGAACGGGATTTCACGCGTTTCCAGGGGTGGGGCTGGGCCGCTCATAGCGATCAGATTCAGAACCTGCTGCCAGAACTCAAACGCCTGTTCATGCTGACGGAAGCGGAATACCTCGACTATATCGCAACCAACATGACCGACGACATCCGCCGCCGCCTGCACCGAACCCCGGGCCGCGACGTTCTGAATGTGCTCAAGATGTTTTATTCTTGGGATTCGGCAACCTCATTTGTCACCGCTCGACGCAGGCTTCTGCATCGGCGCACAGAACCGAAGGCCGTCGTGAATACCGGGATCATCGAAGGGATCGGCCATTTTACCCAAGACTCCCAACGGTTACGCAACCCACCGCTCAACATGATCACGCTGGAAGAAGCCTGGGACCACTACGACAAACCTCTCTATCACCGGTCCATACTAATCATCGGTCACCCGCGCGGCGGCACGATGTTCACTGCCAAAATGCTTGGCCAGATGGGGTTCGATATCGGGCATGAACGCAATGGGGCCGACGGGTTTGCCAGCTGGATGCTGACCGTCGATACGCAAAACGCCCCATATGCGATGCATCCCATCGCCGAAAACCGACGCAATCTGCAATGGGACAACCTGATCCTGCCGACCCGCGATATCGCGGCGGCGGCGCCTTCGGTGATGCGCGAAAACTGCTATGCCCCGCCGTCCTATCAATTCCGTCGAGATGAGATTCGGAAGAAGTTCGGGCTCGACTTGGACGATCTGAGCAATGATTTCGAACGGGCCGTGGCGTCGATCGTTTACTGGATGCGGATGGCCTATGAGATGAAACCCGATCTCGTGTTCCGGATCGAGGATCAGCCCGAAAAGCTGCAGGACTATGCCGCGCGGCTCCGCCCCGAAGCCGCTGGTGTCACGCTCGACACCAACCCGGTCAACGCCAACAAGCTTTACAAGGGCGTCACCTATCCGAAACCCGACATTGATCCTAGCGATTGGGCCGCACTGCCAGACAGTCTGAAGGCCGAGGTCAGCTGGTATTGCGATACTTTCGGCTACGCTTCGCCGCTCTAAGGCCGGAACCCAGGCAGCGACGCCGCTTCGGCTGTCAACCGCCCGGCATCCACCCGCTCGAACCGGGTGTTGTCACCCCCGCCCAGCAAATCGAAACGCGGCGCGAAGCCGGAGATCACATGCACCACGTCGCATATCGTTCCGATATCCGTCGTATCGGGCAGATAGCGGTGATAGAACACGGCTTCAGCCGGGCTGCAGTCTGACCGGAAAAAGCTAGCCGTCCATGCATTGTGCCATCGCTTGGGCGGGACCAGTTCAACCGTACCGCCCGCATGAGCAGAGGGCAGGATCATGTTTGATCCATGTCCGCCGATCACCACATCGCTTTGACTGTACAGCAGATTCAATTGGCGGTCCTGTTCCGGCCCCGGTTTTTCGAACAGTAGGAACTCGGTCTCATCATCCCATCGGTCGGAGGATGAAATCCCGGCGACGACAAACCGCATATCCGGCGTCTCGCTCAGCAATTGCCGCCTCAGTTGCTGAACATTTTCGAGCTGGGCTTCGATGCTGCCGCCCCAGCAACGCGTATCGCGCCAGACATAGCAGACGGTCGGCCGTGCCCGGTTCCTGCCGCTGCTGCGCTCCATAGGCTGAACCCCGGAAAACCTGCTGATGTCGATATCCTCGGACGCCAGACTGGGCACGGTCTGACAGAATTCGGTTCCCGGATATTGCTGTATGAACGCTGCCATCCGGTTGTCCAGTTCCCGGCTCCAGCCGAGTCCGCTGCCGCCTTTCCATTTCACCGTGATCGCTCCCGCGATGCCTTCTGGCAAGAAGGACTGCAGCCAAGGCGCAATCAGTGGGATAAGCGGCCGCTCGGGATACCGTTTCATATAAGCATCCGCATGGAACAACCGCTTGAGAGCATGTCCGAAAATCGGGTCCAGGCAATGCAGCAGCAACGGCCGTTCCACGGCCTTTCCCAGATTGATTTCCACCTCGACTTCGGCCTGCGCTTCCATCATCTTGTCGAACCAGTTTTGCCAGAAAGGCAATATCGCAGCCCCCAAGTGACGCTGTTGCGTATGACAATAGCGGACCGGGCTAAGCAGCGCGAAACTGCTGGGCACATCGATGAAATATTCGTCGGAACACTGCGGACAGGTCGCATCGGCAAGCACCCGGTGCCCAGGCACCCGAAGCTTGCCCATTTTCAACCCAGTGCCACAGCGCGCACAGTCACCGGCGTCAATATCTTCAGGCCCCAGCGGTCCAAGACCATTGCTCGGCGATGCGATCACTTTCGCGCCCCTTTCGGAATTTCCGGTTCTAGCAGCTTCCTGTTTAGCAACACCATCAGAGGCTTTGAAACAAAAAGAAAAGCGGGCACTCGGCCCGCCTTTCGGTATCTCAGCTGCGATTGTGCTTTACTGGATCCGGGTTTCAAGCTCCGCGATCCGATCATTCAGTTGCTCGATATAGATATGAGCATGTTCCAGTTCATTCAGCATGCGGGTAAGCTTCAGCGTCACGTTGATCGGCTGTCCCGGTAGGGTCGGATCAAGGGCCGGAAGCCGCTTGTTCGCCCACATGAATTCAGCATGTTCCTTGATAGACGGCACTTCGTAAACGTCGGGGTCGAACACCGCGTCACACGGCCCCGGGTCACAGGTGCCGCCGCCGCCGGTCACCAGATTGCCGCGGATCGTCAGATCGCCGTTCTGCGCCAATTCCAGTTCGGGATCGGTTGTTGACGGATCATTGATCAGGAAACTGGTCCCGGTATTGGCGTTCGTCATCGTCCAAGCGACACCGGACTGCCGGTTTTCCAAATGAATGAAAGCACCGCCAAAGTTGGAAATCCCGATCATCCGGCGGACACGAGCCGTGGCGTTGGTGTTGTTCACCAGGAGGTGCGGCGTGCCTGCCGTAAGGTCGCTGTTTTCCTCAACATCCAGAGGTGCATCCGGACTCGCCGTCCCCAGCCCGATATCGCCATCCGTATCGATATAAAGCGAATTCGTCGGGGCGGTCGGACGGATCTTGAACGGAATACGCGACGCGTTGGTCACATCGCGGACGAAGAAGTTGGTTTCGTTGCCGGCCACGTCCCAGGTCTGGGCGGTGAAGCCCGACGACGAGTCCTGTTGCAGGCGCAGGGCCGGGGTGTTGCCGTTCAGAACATCGATATCAACCCCCGGAGCCGACGTGCCAAGGCCCAGCCGGCCCGCACTGGAGATATACATCGCGTTGTTACGCGCATTGGCTTCGACGGTGAACGGCCTCTTACTATTGGTGCCGTCGAGTAGCGCGAACCAGTTGTGGCCGCCGTTCGAACTTTCGTTGGCCTGCAGTTCCCAGTCGGTGTTCGGGAAGGCGCTGGACGCCGACGTGTCGTCGAACTTGATCCGCACGTTGTTTTCCTTCAGGCGGATGGTGTCGAACCCGAAGGCTTCGCCATTCACGCAATCGACCCCGACGCAGAGCGATCCCTGGACGATCACGTCCTGAATGAAGACCTCATCGGCCGAGGCGGCGCCCGTCACGGCGACGAGGGCGCTGGACGCCAAAAACTTCAATGCATTGCGTTTCAAATCTTTCATCGAGTCGGCTCTTTCTTATCCAAATACCTGTAAAGGGCGTCCAAACGGCTCAGCCCTCTTCTTCCCTGATTTCTTCGGGCGTGATGATCACGCCCCGTGCCACGGTGAAATGCCCGTTCAGCTGGAACGGCTTGCGCATGGTGTTGCTGGCGTTCTCACCGCGTCCGTTATCGATCGGATTGACGATTTCGATCACTTCATCGGTCGCCGCCTTCAGTTCGTAGCGGTAGATACCGTCGATCACCACGCTGCCGGAAAGCTGAAACACCGGGGTCCCGGTTTCCGCCTGGATCGAGATGATTTTGCCGTTCGGGGCCGAAATGGTCATGGTGGCGTTGCTCAACCCGGTCCAGTTCTCGAACCATACGGCGTTGGAATTGTGCTGCTGGACGGGTTCGGGTTCAGCCGCGAAAGCCGCGCCGGAACAGGCCACAACCGCAGCTACGAAGAGATGAGACACCCGCCGAAACACTCTGGAATTTCCCCTGTTAACCACTTGTTGTTTAATTAAACGTCGTAAACCAACGATTGTTTTTCCAAACTATAACAAATCCAGTTGTGGCTTGGAACATTTTTTAAATTAATCCAAGACTTACAATGGCAGGGTGTAAAATATACAAGGCAATCAACCAGAACCCTTCCGCACCCGGCCCGGCGGCAACGCCCCCGCACCTCATTTCAGTGCCGTTTTCTGCGCCGCCATCTGCTGCGCTTCGCTGATCTGTTCCGGGGTCATCCGCGCCGCCAATTCGGAGCTGATCGAAATCGCATCCGACATGCCCGCCGTGCCCGCCAGAATAAGCCACATGTGACCAAGCGCGTAATCCTGCGGCACGCCGCGGCCGTCGAAGTAAAGCAGCCCCAGATTCGCCATCGCCGGGGCCAGGCCGGCCTCGGCGGCCTGCCGCAGCAGCCCGGCGGCGGCCTGGAGATCCTGGAACTGCGCCGGTTGCCGGTTCAGCAGCAGCCAGGCCATCTGGAACTGCGCCACCGGATCGCCGGCGCGGGCCGCCTGGGTCATCTGGCGCAGCCCCTCTTCGCTGGTATCGGGTTCGGCCAGTCGCGGATCATAGACCGGCTGCGGCCCGGCGCCGGTATCGCCGCCCCTGCCCCCCTTGCGATAGAGCTCGACCGCCAGCGGTTCGTTCATCTCGACGCCGAAGCCGTTTTCATACATCACCGCCAGATTGGTCATCGCCACCGCCAGCCCCTGCTCGGCGGCCTTGGTGAACAGGCCCACGGCGCGTTCGTAATCCTGCGCCACGCCGTCGCCGCGCACGTAAAGCAGGCCCAGGTTGTTCAGCGCCCGCGCATGGCCGCGCGATGCCGGCCCCTGGTACAGTTCCCGCGCCCGGCCCAGATCCTGTTCGACCCCATGGCCGTGCTGGTACAGCACGCCAAGGCTGACGATGGCATCGTCGAGGCCCAG
This sequence comes from Thalassovita mangrovi, assembly GCF_009857745.1. Taxonomy (GTDB): domain Bacteria; phylum Pseudomonadota; class Alphaproteobacteria; order Rhodobacterales; family Rhodobacteraceae; genus Thalassobius; species Thalassobius mangrovi. Next base: position 310,727 of record NZ_WWEN01000004.1, on the reverse strand, counting down.
TTCGGCGGCCTTGGCATAGAACTCCGCCGCCCGGGTCGAGTCCGCCGTGCCGTCGGCGCCGTTTTCCAAAGCGGCGGCATAATCGTAGATGAATTGCGCATCGCCCGAAGCCGCCGCCGCCGCCAGCCATTTCAGCGCCAGCGCCGCGTCGCGCGGCGTGCCGATCCCGGCGAAGTAATACTGCCCCAGCCGGTTCTGCGCCGCCGCCTGCCCCTGATCCGCAGCCGCCTGCAACAGCTCGGCGGCCTGGGCGAAATTCTGCAGCACCTCGCGCCCGTTGTGATAGCGCATCGCCAGGGCGTATTGCGCCTCGGCCGATCCCGACTGCGCCGCCTGCTGCAGCGCCGCGACCGGCAGCTGGTCCCACCGGGCCCCATCCTGCGCCCCGGCCGTGCCGGTCAGGGCCAGCGCGATTAGCGCAGCCGCCGCACCGCCCCGCAGCAGCCGGGCAACGGTCATTTCACCACCTCGGCGGCCGGCATGGCGCGGATTTCATCGAAATAGGCCCGCGCCGCGCGCTGCGCCTGGGTGATCTGTTCGGCGGTCATCAGGTCGGAAATCACGCCGCGGAACTTGGCCGCCTCGGCGTGACCGCTGGCGGCGGCGATGTTCAGCCATTTATGCGCCTGCACGTAATCCTGCGCCACGCCCTGCCCCTTGGTCAGCATCACGCCCAGTTGGTACTGCGCCGCCACATCGCCCGCGACGGCGGCGGTTTCGAACAGTTGCGCGGCCTCCTCCAGCCGGTCGCCCGCGTCCAGGTACCACTGCGCCAGCGCGGTCTGCGCCGGGCGCAGCCCGTCCTGCGCCTGCGCCTCGACCCAGCTCAGCGCGGCCTTGTCGCCCTGCTGTGCCGCCGCCATCGCCCAGGGCACCGCGTAATGCGGCGGCGCCAGCCCGTCGAGCTTGCCCGCCCCGGCCAGTTGTCCCAGATGCGGCGCGACGGATTGGTCGCCCTGCGCCAGCGCCTTGCGGTAAAGCCGCACCGCCTTGGCCAGGTCGGGCGCGTCGCCGGTGCCATCCTCGGCCATCCGGGCGAGCGCCGTGGTGGCCGGGGCGTAACCGTCGTCCGAGGCGCGCTGGAACCAGGCCCAGGCGCGCGCCGGATCGGACACGAACGTCGTGCCGGACAGATAGGCCCGCCCCAGGTCGACCATCGCCAGCGTGTCGTTGCGCTTGGCCGCCTCGGTCAGCCAGCGCAGCGCCTCGTCGGCATCGGACTGAACGGAATCGCCGATCAGGTATTTCCTGCCCAGGCTGCGCTGCGCCATGACCAGGCCGCCCTCGGCCGAGCGTCGCAGCCAATCCAGCGCCTCGTCCCGGTTCCGTTCCATCCCGTTGCCGGTATCCAGCGCCACGGCCATGAAGAACTGCGCTTCGGTGTGCCCCGCCTCGGCGGCGGTGCGCAGCCAGTGCGCGGCCTGTTCGGTGTTCAGCTTGGTGCCCTCGCCGCGCGACAGCGCCTTGCTAAGCTCGTATTGCGCCGGCACATGTCCGCCCTCGGCGGCGGCCAGGAACCAGTTGAAGGCGCCTTTCAGGTCCTTTTCGGTGCCGTGGCCCTCGCGCTTGAGCAGGGCCAGGTAATACTGCGCCTCGGGCATTCCGCGCGCGGCGGCATTGGCGAACAGTTCGGCGGCGCGTTCGGGCCGGTCGTAGGGGCTGCCCTTTTCGCCGGACAGATAGATCCGCCCCAGCAGCACCGCCGCGTCGGCGCTGTTCTGTTCCACCGCCCGTTCCAGCCAAACGCGCGCCGCCTCGACATCGCGCGGCCCGCCCTTGCCCTCCAGCAGAACCCGGCCATAGCGGTATTGCGCCAGCGCCGTGCCGGTTTGCTCGGCATGGCGTTTCAGCCCCTGGCGGACGAACACGTAATCGGCGCGTTTCCAGGCCTGTTCGATCGCGGCCATATCAGGCATCGGCGCGGTCGCGCTTTCGGCGGCAACGGCGCCGTCAGCGACCGGTTGCTGTTGCTGAGCGGCAAGCGCGGCGGGCAAGGCCAGAAGGGCGGGAAGAAGGACGATACGTGTAAATTGCCCCATGCGGCACCAGATCCATTCAGCAATAAAAGAGCGTTGAAGTTACAAGATTTGCCCGGACCTTATGGGCTCTGCCGGGCGATATCAACGGCTCATCCCGCCAAGGCGTCCAGCAGCCAAAGCAGCGCCGTGGCTGCGCACAGCGCCGCGCCGAAGGGCAGCCTGCGCGACCAAAGCTCGCGGCTTTCCCGTTCATCGGAAACCACCTGCTGAAACAGCGCCACCGACAGCGCACCCAGGGCCGCGATCAGCAGCAGCGACGGCAGGTCGGCCGGACCGGTAAAGGCCCCGATCCCCGCCATCAGCTTCACATCGCCCAACCCCAGCCCTTCGCGCCCCCGCAGCGCCCGGTAGCCGATCCGCAGCGCCAGGAAGCTGCCTGCCCCCACGCCCGCGCCGATCAGCGCCATGTCCAGCCGCCCTTCGCGCCAGGCCAGCGCCAGCGCCACCAGGAACAGCCCCCCGGTCAGCAGGTCCGGCAGCCGGAACCAGATCAGATCGGTCACCGCCAGCGTCAGCAGCAGCCACAAAAACAGCGCCGTCAGCCACATCTGCACCGCGTCGCCCCCCGCCAGCACCGCCAGCACCGCCGCCCCCGTCGCAGCGATTTCGGTATAAAGCGTGACCGCCGGGATCGCCGCGCCGCAATGGCGGCAGCGCCCCCGGTTCAGCGCGAAGGACAGCACCGGCAGCAGGTCGCGCAGGCCCAACCGGGTACCGCAGCTGCGGCAGGTGGACGGGCTTGTCACCACGTTTTCGCCGCGCGGCAGCCGGTCCGCCAGCAGCGCCAGGAACGACCCGATGAACGGGCCGATCAGGATCAGGAAAATCGCGGTGAAGTCTGCGGCCGGCACGGATCGGGTCCAATCTGAGGGATGCGGCGATTTTAAGGGGGCCGCCCGGCCCTTGTCCATTGCCGGAATGGTGCGGGATCGATTATCCAAGCATGGACATTAGTTAACCGCCTTTCCTATCATGCGCGCGAACAAGAGGATTTTTCGTCCATGACGCCCCAACCGATTTCCACCTGCAAGGCCCGCCAAGACAAAGACGAAGGCTTTTCGCTGCTCGAACTGATGGTCGTGGTGGTGATCCTGTCGGTGCTGGCCCTGGTCATCGTGCCGCGCGTCATCGACCGCCCCGATCAGGCCCGCGCCGCCCGCGCCCAGGCCGATATCGCCGCCATCACCAGCGCGGTGAACCTCTACCGGCTGGACAATTTCCGCTATCCCAGCACCGAACAGGGGCTGGCCGCGCTGGTCACCCGGCCCAGCACCGACCCGGTGCCGGAAAACTGGGCCACCAACGGGTATATGGACCGGCTGCCGGTCGATCCCTGGGGCAAGCCCTATCAATATCTGCAACCGGGCGTGCATGGCGATTTCGACATCTTCACCTATGGCGCCGACGGCACCGCCGGGGGCGACGGCGCCAATGCGGATATCGGATCATGGGCCGCGCAATAGGGCCTGACGCGGGCTTTACCCTGATCGAGCTGCTGATCGCCGTCGCGGTGATGGCGGTGCTGGCCGTGGGCGCCAGCCTGACGGCGCTTGGCGGGGCGCGCGAAGACAGCGATCTTGCCCGCTTCCGCGCCCAGTTCGACACCGCCCGGATGCTGGCGATCACCGGGCAGCAAAGCCGGGGGCTGACGATCAGCTCGCGCGGGATGCAGCCGGCCGAACACGGCGCCGAGGGCTGGTCCCCGGCGGGGCGCGAGCTGCGCTGGCGCGGCCGGGTGGCGCTGAGCGTGCCGCAAACCGCCCGGATGGGCGGCACCGGCACGCCCGACCTGGTGTTCCTCGCCAATGGGCAGACCACGCCGTTCCGTCTGGGATTTTCCGACGGGGGCCGGGTGGTGAGCTGCCGCTCGGACGGCTGGACGGGGCTGACATGCGACGGCGATTAAAGCGCGGCGGCGACAAGGGGCTGACCCTGCTGGAACTGGTCATCGCGGTGGCGGTGCTGGCGATCGGCGGCATCGCCGCGATCCGCGCCTCCGACCAGTCGCGCGTCGCCATCGGCGGCGAGGCCCCGCGCCTTCTGGCCCGCATCGCCGCGCGCAACCGGGCCGAGGAACTGCAATTACTGGGCGCCACGGCGCAACTGCCCGACACGGTGCACATGGCCGGGCAGGATTTCCGCCTGAGCACCGAACGCGAAGCGACCGCGGGCGGGCTGATCAGGGCCACCGTGACCGCCCGCGCGGAAAGTGGCGAAGGCGCGCAGCTGATCCTCTACCTGCCGCCGGGGGCGATGCGATGATCCCGCGCGGCAGACACATACGCGGCATCACCCTGATCGAACTGGTGGTGGCGATGGCGATCTTCGCGCTGGTCGCGGTGATGGGGGCGCAGGCGCTGACCGGCATGATCCGGATGCGCGACGACCTGTCGGACCGATCCGACGGCAACGCCGAATTGGCGCAGGCCGCCAGCCTGATCCGCGCCGATCTGTCCGCCGCGCTGCCGATGCTGTTCTACCCCCCGGACAACGGTGCGCCGCAATCGGCGATGCGCCAGCGCGGCGATGTCTTCGCCCTGACTGTGGGCGGCCAGCCGGTGATGCGCCCCGGCCCGGGCGGCGACCTGCCCGCCACCGCCCGCCAGCGGGTGGAATACCGGCTCGACCGCGACACGCGCACCCTGCTGCGCCGGTCCTGGGCCGCGCTGACCCCGGCACGCACCGAGGCGCTGAGCCCCGAGATGCCGGTCATGACCGGCGTCACCGCCCTGCGCCTGCGCAGCTACTGGGATCAAATCGGATGGGTCGACGGCGTCGCCCCGCCCCGCGCGGTGCTGCGCGACAGCCAGCAGGCCAGCGACAACGACCAGAGCGGCGCCGCGCCCGAGGTCTATTCCAGCGCCCTGCCGCTGGCAATTGAGCTCACGCTGGACACCGAAAGCCACGGCGCCATCCCGCTGCTGGAGGCGCTGCAATGAAGGATCGCGGCTTCGTCCTGATCAACGCGCTGGTAATCGTGGCGGCGCTGGCGGCGGTGGCGGTGCTGCTGCTGATCCGCGCCGAAACCGGCCGTGTCCGGTTGCAGGCGGGGATGGAGGCGGAACAGCTCACCCTGGGCCTCGACGCGTTCGAAGCGCTGGCGGTGACCCTGCTGATGCGCGACGCCAACCCGGCGGTGGATCATGCGGGCGAAGACTGGGCCAGGACCGGCCGCGAGGTGACGCTGGCGCGCGGCAGCGTGGCGGGGCAGATCAGTGACCTGCAGGGGCTGTTCAACGTGAACTGGCTGGCCGACCCGGAAAACGCCTGGGCCGGGCCGGCGTTCGACCGCCTGCTGACCCGGCTGGCGGTGCCGTCGGATGCCGGGGCCGCGATCCGCGATTTCGTAAGCCCCGGCGGGCCGGACAACCGCGACGCCTTCCTGCGGCTAGACCCGCCGCTGGCGCCGGTGGGCGGCAGCATCGTGATGGTCGATCAGCTGCAATCGCTGCCCGGCCTTTCGCCGCGCGCTTACGCGCGGCTGCGCCCGTTCCTCGCCGCGCTGCCGGGCGACAGCCGGTTGAACGTGAACACCGCGCCGAAGGACATCCTCGCCGCGCTGCTGCCCGAGTTGCCCGGCGCGGCGCTGGACCGGATCGTGTCCGGGCGCGACCGCACCCCTTTCCGCTCGGCCGAGGCCTTCCTGACCGAGGTCGGGCTGGCCCGGCCCGGGGAGGACGCCGAAGAAGCACCGGAGGCCGCAGACGATCCCGCCATCATCGGCGCCGATCACGTCGCGGTCGGTTCCGACTGGTTCCGCGCCGAGATCACCGCCCGGCTGGCCGGACGCAGCGCCGAACGGGTCACGGTGATCCATCGCCCCGCCCCGCCGCGCCGCCCGGAAATCGCCTGGCGGATCAGCCGCCGACCATGATCTATTGCAAGTGCCCGCATCTGCCGCCATCCTGCCCCGAACACAGACGCGAATGGACCCGCAAGTGACAGCCACAGTGCAAAAATCCGACCCCAAGGCCGATTTTGTCCGGCTTGGCGCGGGCGTGCCGACGGCGCGGCAGATCGCGCTGGTGCCGGGGGTGGAAACGCCGCTTTACGGGCTCGACCTGCCCAAGGGGCTGCGCGGACAGGCGCGCGAACAGGTGGCGCGGCGGCAACTGGCCGACCGGATCGGGCTGGGCGACGGCAGTATCGGCATGCGCCCCTTCGTGCCCGGCACGGATCGCGATAGCTGGTGCCGGGTTCTGGTCTTCGATCCCGATCAGCTGGCGCAGTGGCGCGAGCTGTCCTGCCGGGCGGTGCTGCCCGATTACCTGTCGCTGCCCGCCGCGGAGGGCATCTGGACCGTGCAGCGCGACGAAATCGGCGGCGCGCCGGTGATCCTGGCCCGGCTCGGCCCCGAAGACGGGTTCAGCGCCGCGCCCGAAATCGCCCTGATGCTGCTGCAACGGGCGCTGGCGGCGGGCAAACCCCGCGCCATCCTGAACATGGGCGATCCCCTGCCGGAGTTGGTGGCGCTGGCCGAGGCGCAGGACGTGCCGCTGCTGGGATCGGTTGAGGAGCTGACGCAAAAGGGCCTGCCCCTGCCCCGGCTGCTGGCCCATGACGAATTGTCCTGCGACCTGCGCAACGATCCGATGGCGGCGCGGGCGCAGTTGGCGCGGCAGGTGCTGCCGTGGCGCTGGCCTCTGCTGGCCGGGGCGGTGGCCGCAGCGCTTTGGGCTACGGCGCAATGGGTGGCGATCGAGAGGCTGGACAGCCAGACTCGAGATGTCGCGGCCCAGACCGAAGCGCTGGTCCGGCAGAATTTCGTCGAAACCGGCCCGATCCTCGACATCCGGCTGCAGGTCAGCCGCGCCCTGTCGCAGGCCCGCGCAGCGGCCAATGCGGGCGGCGGGCGCACCGATCCGCTCGACCTGACCATTCGCGCCGCCGCCGTGCTGGACCGTGAAGGCGCGCGGACCGACAGCATCCGTTTCACCGAAGGCGACGGGCTGACCCTGATCCTGCGCCTGCCCGATTTCGCCGCCGCCGAAACCGTCACTGCCGCGTTGGTCGCCGAAGGGCTGGCCGCCACCCTGGTTGAATCGCGGGTGGGCGAGGCCGAGACCGGCGTGCGCACCGAAATCCGCATTGCTTCGGAGGTGCCGCGATGAACGCCCGCCTGATCGATCTGCTGCTGCGGCTCAGCCCGCGCGAACGTGGGCTGCTGGCCGTGGCGGTGCTGGTCGTGCTGCCCCTGGCGGTGGTGCTGGGGCTGCTGTTGCCGCTTGGTGAAAGCCGCGCAGCGGCGCAGCGCGAGCTGGCCGAGGCGCAGGCGCTGCAGGTCTGGGTGCAGGACCGGGTGGCCGAACAGGCCCAATATGCCGCCGCCCCCGCCGTTGCCCCGGCCACGCCGATCGGGTCGAGCGGCATCGAACAGGGGCTGATCGCGGCCAAGCTGCGCCGCGCGGTGACCGAGCTGGGCGCGCAGGCGGGCGGCGTGGTGGAGCTGCGCTTCGACGAGGTGGATTTCATCCGGCTGGCCAACTGGATGTCGGCGGCGCATCCCGGCTGGGGCTATGACATCGAAAGCTTCCGCTTCGAAGCGGTCGAGGCGCCGGGCAAGGTGTCGGCCCGTCTGGTGCTGAAACCGCGACGGGGGTGAGCCCCGGCCCGGAACAAGGCCGCAGGCCGCCGTTCTGTCAAGAAATCCTTACAGCCGCGACAGCCGCGCTTCGATCCCGGCCTTGCGGCCCGCCATCGATCCCAGCGGATCGAGTTGCGGATCGTTCTGCAGCACCTCGGCCAGCGCCGCTTGCGCCGCGATCAGCATCTGCTTGCCCGACTCGGTTTCGCCATCGGCCAGCAATTGCAGCCCCAATTCGTGCTGCGCGGTGCCCTGAACCGCCAAGGCGGCGCTGCGCGCGCTGCCCTTCTGCACCGCGGCCAGGCTGCCCGCCAGTTTCGCGGCCTCGGAATAGTTGCCGTCGCGCAATTCGCTATGGGCGAATTCCAGTTGCAGGCGCGGACGCAGCGGCCCGGCATCGGGCATCAGCTGCGCATAGCTGCGCTTGGCGCGCTTGTAATCGCCGTTTTCCAGCGCGTCGCGCGCCACCGCGTAGCGGGCGGAGAAACCGCCCTGCCCGGCGAAATCGTCCGAACAGCTACCCAGCACCAGAAACACAGTCCCGGCAAGACCAGCCTTGAGAATGGAATTTACCTGCATCGCCTGCTCGTTATTGTGTTATTGCTTTTAAAAAGCCTAGCATGTTTCAACCAATGCGTCCATCAGCGACGCGGACCCTTTGACGCCGGACGATCCCATGCGCCTGATCGCTGCCTTGTGCACGCTTTTGACCCTCGCCGCCGCCGGTTTCGCCGGTCAGACGCTGTGGCAGGAGGTCAATGCGCCTGCGGCCGATGCGCAGCCCGCCGCGATGCGGGCCGGGACAGATTCCGCCGCGCCGCCCGCGCCGCCGCGCGCCCTGCGGCACTGGCCGCCGGTCTTCGGCGAACCGCAGCCGCCCGCCCCGGTGCAACAGCCGAAACAGGCCGCAGCAGAACCGCAACCGCCGAAACAGCCAAAGCCGCCGCTGAGCAGCCTCGGCTACACGCTCAAGGGTGTGGTGCGGGCGGGCGCTGAGACCTGGGCGGTGCTGTCCCATCCCACCGGCGAACGCCTGCTGCGGAAGGGCGAGGCGCTGGATGGCGGCATCGTGGTGGCGAAGATCGACGAGACCGGGATCTGGCTGTCGCGCGACGGCGACGCGGCGGAACTTCTGGCGTTCCCGGAATAACCTAACCCGCGACCACCGCCTGCAGGTCGAAGATCGGCTGCAGTACCGCCAGCACGATCACCAGCACCATCGCCCCCACCACCATCATCAACAGCGGTTCCAGCAGCGCGGCGATGCGTTTGCGTTCGGTGACCAGCCGGTGTTCGACCAGCGTCGCCGCCCGTTCGGTCATCCGCGCTAGCCGGACCGAGGTTTCGCCGGCATGGATCAGCTGCCGCGCGACGGGCGGCAGGAAGCTCAGCCGCGCCAGCGCCGCCGACAGGGTTTCGCCCTGGCGCACGCCGGTGGCGACCTGTTCGGCCTCATCGCGGAACCGTTCCACCGTCAGCACCTCGCGGGCGCTGTCGGCGGCGCTCAGCACCGCGTGGCGCCCGCCCAGCACCAGCGCCAGCGTGCGCATGTACTGCACCGCCTCGGCCAGCCGCTTCAGCCGCCCCAGCACCGGCAGGCGCAAAACGATACGGTCGCGCAGGTTGCGCAAGCTCCGCACCCGGGGCGTCGCCAGCCCCAGCCCGATCAGCGCCACAAAGGCCACCGCCAGCAACTCCCAATTCGCCTGCACCCAGTCGGACACCGCCAGAACGGCGACGGTCAGCGGCGGCAGCGGGCGGTCCGACAGATCGAACATCGCCACGATTTCCGGCGCCACGGTGGTCATCAGGATGCCGCAGACCAGCAGCGACACCGCCGCCACGAAGGCGGGATAGATCAGCGCGGTGGAAATCTGCGCCTTGTCGGTACCGAGCTGTTCCAGGTGATCGGCCAGTTCATTGAACACCCCCGCCAGATCGCCCGCGCCCTCGGCCGCGCGAAGGGCGGCCAGGTAATAGGGCGGGAAGCCCGCGCCGGTCGCCGCCAGCGCCTCGGACAGGGCCGCGCCGTCCATCAGCGATGCCCGCGCCTGCGCCGCCACCGCGTCGAGCGCCGGGTGACCGCCGGAACGGACCGCCTCCAGCGCCGCCTCGGCGGGCAGTTCGGCGGCCAGCATCACCGCCATCTGGCGGGTGAACACCGCCTGCAGATCGGTATTCAGCCGCGCCCGGAACCCGCCCCGAAACGCCCCCGCCGCGCGGTCGCGCGCCGTCGTGACCTCGGCCACGAACAGTTCCTGCCGGGCCAGCTGCGCCGCCGCGTCGGCCTCGGTTTCGGCCACCACGGTGCCGGTCTTGCGCCGCCCGGCGCTGGTATAGGCGGTGTAGGCATAGGCCTTCACGCCACGTCCCCCACCACGCGCAGGGTTTCGGTCAGGCTGACCTGCCCGGCCGCCGCCGCCGCCAATCCCTGCCCGACCAGCGTTTCGCCTGTGCCAAGCGCCAGCGCCTTCATCTCGGTCTCGCTGGCGCCGCGGTCGATGGCGCCGCGCAGGGTTTCGCCCAGTTCGACCATTTCGAAAATCCCCATCCGCCCGGCATGGCCCGACCCGCCGCAGGCGTCGCAGCCGGTGGGTTCATACAGGACCTCGGGCACGTTGAGGCCGTGACGGCGGAACAGTTGGGCTTCGTCATCCGTGGGGGTATGCGACCGGCGGCAATCGGGGCAAAGCTTGCGCAGGAGCCGCTGCGCGATCACCCCGCGCAGGGTGGCGGCGATCAGGAAATCGTCGAGGCCGAGATCGCGCAGCCGCACGATGGCGCCGATGGAACTGTTAGCGTGGAGCGAGGAAAACACCAGGTGCCCGGTCAGGGCGGCCTGCGCGGCGGTGCTCGCCGTTTCGGGATCGCGGATTTCACCCACCAGGATCACGTCGGGGTCCTGCCGCAGCGTGGCGCGCAGCCCGGCGGCGAAGGTCATGCCGATATCGGCGTTGATCTGGCTTTGCGAAATGCCGGGCAGATCGTATTCGATCGGATCCTCGACGGTGACGATGTTGCGCTCGGCCCGGTCGGCCAGCTGCAGCAGCGAATAAAGCGTGGTGGTCTTGCCCGCGCCGGTCGGCCCGGTGGCCAGGATGATGCCGTTGGGCAGCGACGACAACCGGCGCAGCAGCGCCTGCTGATCGCTGCTCAGCCCCAGATCGGCCAGCGGCATCAGCCCGGCGGCGCGGTCGAGGATCCTCAAAACGATCCGTTCGCCGTAATGGCCCGGAAGCGACGACACCCGCGTGTCGATCATCCGCCCGCCCAGCGACAGCGCGATGCGCCCGTCCTGCGGCAGCCGGGTTTCGGCAATGTCCAGCCCGGCCATCACCTTCAGCCGCGACACGATCCGCTTCACCGGCACGTCGGCGCGATCCATCACTTCCTGCAACAGCCCATCGACCCGCATCCGCACCCTGAGCCCGTTTTCATGCGGTTCCACATGCAGGTCCGAGGCACCGCTCAGCACCGCGCGTTTCAGCAACCGGTTGACCAGCTGGATCACCGGCGCGTCGCTGGGATCGTCCAGCAGGTCGCGCTGGCGGGCATTCGCGCTCATGTCTTCGAGATCGAACAGGAGTTCGGGATCGGCCCCCTGCCCGCTGTCCGCGCCGTCGTTATAGACCCGCGCCAAGGCGGCTTCGAACCCGGCCTGATCGGTTTCGGTCAGATCGACACCCGCCCGCAGCCCCAGCCGCCGCTGCGCCTCGCGCAGGCCCATCTGGGTCACTGCAGGCCCGGCGATCACCCGCGCCCCGTCCAGCAGAACCTGCTGGTCGCGGGCAAAGGCGAAGGGCAGCCTAGTTGGCGAATTCGATCCGGCTGGGAAGCGGCGGGAAGTTTCGGCGTTGCGCGACATCATCAACAAATCCGGCATCAAACGGTTGGTTCAGATCGACGCCGTCAAACGGCAGCGCCGCCGAGGGCGATTGCGGATAGCTTCCGTCATCCAGCGGGGCGATGGCAAGGCTTGCCTTGCGCGCCTCGCGGGTGATCTTGCGGGTCAGCTGTTTCGCCTCGGCCTCGGAATTGACCACCTGCGGACGCAGCAGCACCAGCAGGACCCGCTGGTTCTTGCTGGCGTTCTTGCCGCGAAACAGCCCGCCGATCAGCGGCAGCTTGGAAATCCCCGGCACCCGCTGGGTCACCGATCCCGATCCGTTTTCCAACAAACCGCCGAGCAGGATCACATTGCCGTCCTGCACCAAAACGGAAGTCGACAGCGACCGTTTCGAGGTAATCTCGCCGCCCGAGGACGCCTGGGCCGAGGTCAGGTTCGACACTTCCTGCTTGATATCCATCCGCACGGTGCGGTCGGCATTGATCTGCGGCGTGACGTTCAGGGTCAGGCCGACATCCTGCCTCTCGATGGTCTGGAACGGATTTTCCACTGCGCTGTCGCTGACGGTGGAATAGGACCCGGTGACGAAGGGCACGTTCTGCGCCACGACGATTTCGGCTTCCTTGTTGTTCAGCGTCATGATCGAGGGCGTCGACAGCAGCCGGGTCGAGGTTTTCGAGGCAACCGCGGACAAGAACCCGGCGACGCCGCGGTCGCCCTGGCTCGGCACCCCGGCGATCATGCCCCCCGTCCCGGCATCGATCGTCGTGCCGTTGAGGACCGAGGCCACCAGGTTGGTCAGGCTGGGCCGCCCTTCGAGGCTGAACTGCACCCCGCCCACCACGGCGTTGTTCAGGATACCGGCCCATTGCGCCGCCAGATCGGCGAAACCGTCGACCGACATCTCGAAGATCACCGCCTCGACCAGGACCTGACGCGGACGGCGGTCGAGGTAATGGATCATGCCGACGATATCGTCGATCCGGTCCTGCGGCGCGGTGATCAGCAGCGTGTTGGTCTGCGGTTCCGGCACGATGCGCACCGGCGCTTCGTTCGGGCCCTGCTGTTCGTTGGCGATGGCGCGCAGCACCACGTCGGCCAGCGCTGTGGCATCGGCGTAGTTCAGCCCCACCGCATGGCTGGTGACGTTGTTCTGCTGGGTGTCCAGCCGCGCCGCCAGAACCTTGATCTTCTCGCGCAGATCGGCCGGGCCCGACACCACCAGCGCGTTGGAACGGCGGTCGACCGACAGCGCCGCGCCCTGCGGCAGGATTTCCATCGCCTGGATCACCTGTGCCACTTCGGCGGCGTTGGCGTTGCGCAGCCGGATCATCTGGATCGGTTCGTCGCGCGGCTGGTCCAGCCGGCGGATCAGCGCCTCGATCCGGCGGAAATTCTGCCCCCGGTCGGACAGGATCAGCATCCGGGATCCCGGCACGGCGGTCAGGATCGCGTCGGCGGGCAACAGCGGCCGGACCACTTCGACCACTTCCTGCAGCGGCACATTCTCGACCTCGATCACCCGGGTTTCGAAGGTGCCCTGGCTGCCCGCGACATCCGCGCCCGAGGCCAGCCCGCGCGCGTTGCGCATCGCCACGATCCGGTCGGCGCCCGCCCCTTCGACAAGCGTCAGCCCGTTCAGTTCCAGCACGCTGAGGAACACCTCGTACAGATCACCCGGGCTCATTTCATCGGGCGCCAGAACGGTGACGGTGCCGCGCACTTCGGGGTCCAGCACGAAGCGCCGTCCGGTCGCTTCGGACACGATTTCGATGAAGCTGCGGATATCGGCATCGCGCAGGTTCAGCGACACCTGTTCCTGCGCCCACGCCGGGCCCGCATCCAGCATGGCCACCGCAAAGGGCGCCGCCCCGGTCCCGAGGGCCAGCCCGAACGCGACCAGATAAGGCCGGATCGACATCGATAAATTCATGATCTGCTCACTTAATGCCGGGCAGATTTCCCTTGTCGCGGATTTGCCTGCCGTCCCCTGTTTGGCGCAGCTTAGCCGAGTGCCCGGGAAAAAGCAGCAGCTTCTGAGCGGCAGCCCCCGGGCTGTGACACCCGGGCTACACCCGCCGGATCAGAGCCGATCCATCCGGCCCATGAAATCCTGAATCGCCGTGTCGGTGTGGCTCGACGCGTCGTCGACCGATTGCATCTGCGCCATCACGTCGGCCGCCGCGCGGGCCGCTTCGGACGACGCGGCTTCGACCCCGGTGATATTGGTGCTGACGGTTTCGACGCGTTCGGACATGTCGGACATGCTGTTGCTCAGCGCGACGGCGGCCTTGCCCTGCTGTTGCGCGGCGGCGGAGATTTTCGACGACTGGTCCTGCAGCGTTTCCACCGCGCCCGAAATGTCGAGGATCGCCTTCACGTTCTCGTCCACCCCGCCGATCACCGCCTCGATTTCGCGGCGGATTTCCTCGGTCGAGGACGAAGTCTGCTCGGCCAGCTTGCGCACCTCCTCGGCGACCACCGCGAAGCCGCGCCCGGCCTCGCCCGCGCGGGCCGCCTCAACCGCGGCGTTCAGCGCCAAAAGGTCGGTCTGCGCCGAAATGCCGTTGATGAAGGTCACCACGTCGCTGATCCGGGCCGTGGCCTTTTGCAGCTCCAGCAGCGACGCGGTCGCCGTCTGCGCCTTGTCCGCCGCATCGCTGGACAGGCCCGAGGTGCGCTGCACCCCCGAGGCGATTTCCTGGATCGAAGCCGAGATTTCCTCCACCGTGGTCGCGGCCCCGGATACGTTGGAGGCCGCCGCGATGGCGTTTTCCTTTACCACGCCGCCCTGGGCGCTGGTCTGTTCGGCGACCGCCGCCATCGATTCCGCCGCATCCTTGGACCGGTCTGCGGCTTCGCGCAGGCTGCGCATCGCCTTGACCACGCTGTCCTGAAACGCCCGGCTCAGCGCGCGCACCGGGCGCAGCAGCCAGGCGCTCAGCAACAGGCCAAACAACAGGCAGGACAGCCCGGTCACCCCCAGCGTCGTCATCGCGCTGCGGGCAATCGCCCTGCCTTCGGCCAGCGCCTCGTCGGTTTCGACGCTGGACAGGACCACCCAGTCGAGCTTGGGAATATCGACATGGCCATAGGCGGCGATCACCTCGCCCCCCTGGTGGTTCAGTCCGTAGATGATGCCGCTTTCGCCCGCCAGCGCCTGTTCGAACACATCGCCCGAAATTTCCGCCCCGATCGACAGGTCGCCGAAGCGCACGGGCGAAGACCGCAGCCGTCCGTCGCGGCCCAGCAGGAAGGAATCCCCGGTCTGATAGCCCTTGATGTCGGCGTTCACGATGGCGTTCAGCCGGTCGGCGGGCAGTTGAAAGGCCAGGATGCCCCACAGCCGCCCGCGATCCTGCAGCGGCATCAGGATGAAGGAGGTCTGGGCGTTGAACGAGGGTTCGTAGGGGTCGAAATCGACGATCACCAGATCGCGCGCCTCGTCCTCGATGATCCGGCGCGCGCCCCGGGCGAGATTGGACGCCTTGTAGGGACCGGAAAGCATCGAGGTGCCGAAATCGGCATCCTTGGCCACCGAATAGACGACGCGGCCCTCCTTGGGGTCGAGCAGGAAGATGTCGCGAAATCCGAATTCCTGCTGAACCTGCAGGAAGAACGGATGCATCTGCGCGTGCATGCGGGAATAACCGCTACCGTCGCCCGCATCCGCCAGCTTGTGCTTTTCGCCGATCTTTTCGGGATTGCCCGAGAGATAGAGATGCTGCAGCGTCCGGGCGACCGGCGGCAGGTCCTGCCAGCGCGCCCGGTCCTCGGCCCCGGCGCCGGGGGTGTTTTCGGCCTGCTGGGCATAAAAATCGTCGAAGGCGGCATCGTCCACCACGATCTCGGCATCGACGAGCAGCTTCTGCGCTTCCTTGTCGAAAAACCGCGCCGCGCGGATCACCGTCGGGTCCGCCGCAAGGGTCCGCGCCACCTTGCTGAGGTTGAGGACATATTCTTCGATCGCGGCCTTCTTCAGCCCGTGCACCGATCCAAGTTCGGACCGCGCCGCGTCTTCGGTCAGGGCATTGACCCGCCCCAGGTCGAGGATGGTGACAACCGCCGCCGGCAGCAGTCCAACGACGAACAGCGCGGCCATGACCTTGTATCGGAATTTCATCGCAACCCACCTCCTCGGTCGTGCTTGTCGCAAACCGAAACGCAGCCCTTGGGACGCTTCTCGGCATACCTCCGTACACAGCAGAACGTCGCGCGACCGATTGTTTTTTAGCCATAGGTTGTAGGATTCGAAGCTAAACGACTTATAAGTAAGCAAATTTAATCTTCCGCAACGTCAAGCCAACCGCCGGGGAACGGGGTGATGCGAGCGCGGCAGGCAAGGCCAGAAAAGAAAACGCCAGCGCCCCCGGGGAAGGCGCTGGCGCAGTTCATGCAGCGATCCGAAAGGTCAGATCTTTTCCATCCGGTTCATGAAGTCCTTGATGGAATCGTCGGTCAGATTCGACGCGCTGTCCACCGCATGCATCTGGGTCATCACGTCGGCCGCCGCGCGGGCCGCTTCGGACGACGCTTCCTCCACCCCGGCGATGTTGACGCTGACCGTGTCGACGCGGGCGGAAATGTCGGCCATCGTGTTGCTCATCTCGACGGTGGCTTCGCCCTGCTGTTGCGCCGCGGCCGAGATTTTCGACGCCTGATCCTGCAGCGTTTCCACCGATCCCGAAATGTCGAGGATCGCCTTCACGTTGTCATCCACGCCGCCGATCACCGTTTCGATTTCGCGGCGGATTTCCGCGGTCGAGGACGAGGTCTGTTCGGCCAGCTTGCGCACCTCTTCGGCCACCACGGCGAAACCGCGCCCGGCCTCGCCGGCGCGGGCCGCTTCGACGGCGGCGTTCAGCGCCAGCAGGTCGGTCTGGTTCGAAATGGCGTTGATGAAGGTTACCACGTCGCTGATGCGGCCGGTGGCCTTTTGCAGTTCCAGCAGCGACTCGGTCGCCCGTTGCGCCTTTTGCGCGGCATCGCTGGACAGGCTGGAGGTCCGTTTCACCCCCGTGGCGATTTCCTGGATCGAGGCGGACAGTTCTTCGACGGTCGAAGCCGCTCCCGACACGTTGGTCGCCGCCGCGGCCGAGTTTTCCTTCACCACGCCGCCCTGAACGCTGGTCTGTTCGGCAACCGCCGCCATCGATTCCGCCGCATCCTTGGACCGGTTCGCGGCCTCGCGCAGGGTGACCATCGATTTCACCACGCTGTCCTGGAATTCGCGGCTCAGCGCGCGCACCGGACGCAGCAGCCAGGCGCTCAGCACCAGCCCCAGCAGAAGACACAGCACGCCGGTGACGCCCAGCGTCATCATCGCGTTGCGGGCGATTGCCTTGCCCTCGGCCAGCGCCTCGGAGGCTTCGACGCTCGACAGCATGACCCAGTCCAGACCGGCAACATCGACATGACCATAGGCGGCGATCACATCGACCCCCTGATGGTTCGCCGCCTGGGTGATACCATTGTCATTCGCGATCACCTCTTCGACCAGTTTGCCCGAAACCTGCGCCCCGATCGACAGGTCGTCGAACCGCACCGGGGCCGAGCGCAGCCGCTTGTCGGTGCCCAGCAGGAAGGAATCGGCGGTGTCATAGCCCTTGATTTCCGCGTTCACGATGGCGTTCAGCCGGTCGACCGGCATCTGGAAGGCGATGATGCCGCGCAGATCCTCCCCTTCGAGCAACGGCACCAAGATGAAGGAGGCCTGGGCATTATAGGACGGCTCATAGGGTTCGAAATCGACGATGACGAGATCGCGCGCGCCGCCCTCGATGATCTGCAGCACGCCGTGGCCGAAATTGGAATCCTTGTAGGGACCGGTCAGCATCGAGGTGCCGAAATCGACCTCCTTGAACACCGAATAGACCACGCGCCCTTCCTCGGGATCGAGCAGGAAGATGTCGTAGAACCCGAATTCCTGCTGCGCGGTCAGGAAAAACGGGTGCACCATCGAATGCAGCATCGAATAGCTGCCGCCATCGCCCGCCTTCATCAGTTTCTGTTTCTCGCCGATCTTTTCGGGGCTGCCCGAAACGAACAGGTGCTGCAGCATCCTGGCGACCGGGGCCAGGTCCTGCCAGCGCGCCATTTCCCGATCGCCCGCGCCCGGCGTGTTCGCGACCTGGTATGCGTAGCGTTCGCCGAAGGCCGCCTCGTCCACCGTGACGCCGCCATAGGACATCAATTCCTTGCTGGCCTTGTCGAGTTGCTTCACCGCGCGGATCACGGTCGCATCCGCCGCCATGGTCCGCGCCACGTTTTCAAGGTTCTTCAGGTAATCTTCGATTGCGGTTTTCTTCAGCCCGTAGGCCGATCCGAGCGCCGAGCGCGCAGCGTGATCGGTCAATCCGTTGACCCGGTTCACATTGAGAACCGTAATGACCGCCGCCGGCAACAATCCCACGACAAACAGCGCTGCCATGACCTTGTATCGGAATTTCATATTGTCTTCCTTACTGCTTTTTTTCTGGCGGGCGAAAACGCAAATGACCCCTTGCCAATCGCCGCTCCCGCCTCGCAACCCCCTCTACGACCTGAATAAAGCTGCTTTAGGGGACAGTGACGCAACGTCGCCAAACGTAACAAATTTAAGTATTTCGAATTCAAACCTTTAGCGGATTTTATAGTGTTTCAAAAAAGTCCATATAATATGCATATCGCCCAATATGACCGCATCGACCTGGGCGCCACGGACCCGGCGGTGGCTATGGGAAACCGCCCGAACACTCTCAAATCACGAGTACCGTCAGGTTGTGGCAACCTTGCATTGAATATCCACTTTCCGCGGTGCAAAATTTTTGCCCGCAGCGGTCAAAGGTCTTGTTTCCGAAAATGTTTTCCTCAATCCTTCCCGCATAAAAGGGAGGAAATCATGAATAAGTTTGTAACCGGGCTCGTCTCGGCCGCGTTCGTTGCGGCCGGTTGCATGGGGGCGCAGGCCGCCGAAACCACGATGCGGATTTCGCTGCAGCTGCCGCTGAAAAGCCACCTCGGCCAGAACCTGAAGATGTTCAAGGAAGAGGTCGAGGCCAAGTCGAACGGCGATATCGCCGTCGAGATCTACGACAGCGCCCAGCTTTACAAGGACAAGGAAGTGCCGCAGGCCGTCGGTTCCGGCGCGATCGAGGCGGGCGTGGCGTCGCTGACCCGTTATGTCGGCGACATCCCGATGGTCGATATCTTCTATCAGCCGTTCCTGTTCGATTCCGAAGCGAAGGTGCGCAAGGCGGTTGCCCCGGGCAGCCCGGTGCGCGGCCCGATCGACGAAGCGATCAAGGATACCGGATCGACCGTTCTGTGGTGGCAGGCCTATGGCGGCGCCGTCATGCTGTCCAACGGCGGCCCGGTCGCAACGCCTGCGGACATGGCGGGCAAGAAGGTCCGCGTGTTCAGCAAGACGCTGGGCGATTTCACCACCGCCGCAGGCGGCGCGCCGACCATCATTTCGGGGTCGGAACAGTACCTCGCCTATCAGCGCGGCACCGTCGATATCGGCATGACCGGCGTATCGGGCGTGCAGTCGCGTTCGCTGTGGGAAGTGATGGATACGATCACCGTCAGCAACCACGCCGATATCGAATTCATCGTGGTGACCAACACCGATTGGTGGAACGGCCTGCCGGATGCACATAAGGCGATCATTTCCGCAGCGGCGGTGAACGCCGAAAACGCCGTGCGCGATGAAATGTCGGCGATCGAGGCGCGCGCCTATGACGCCGCCAAGCAGAACGGCATGGCCATCTACAACCCCACCGCCGAGGAACTGGCCAAGTGGAAAGCCGTGTCGCAGCCGGTCTATGACGCCTTCCTTGCCAAGACCGGCGATGCGGGTGCCGCCATGCTCGAAGCCGCCAAGGGCTTCTGATCCGACCGAACCTTGCCGCCCCCCCGCCATCGCGGGGGGCGCTTCTTTTCCTGACAGGGGGACGGCATGCGTTTGGTTGCCGCAATCGAAACCGCCACCGCATGGCTGGCGGCGATCCTGCTGACATCCAGCGGGGTCATGCTGACCTATGAGGTGGTCGCGCGTTATTTCTTCAATGCCCCCACGATCTGGGCGGCGGAACTGAGCCAGATGTGCCTGATCTGGGCCTGCCCGGTCGCCATGGGCTGGGCGCTGACCCATCGGCGCCATATCCGGGTGACCGCCGTGACCGACCTGCTGCCGCCGCGCGGCAAGCAGGCGACCGAGATCCTGTCGCTGCTGGTCATCCTGGTCTTTTCGGTCGTGGTGACGATCTATGGCTATGACATTTTCCACGACAGTTTCGCGCGCGGCCGCACTACCGGCACCATGCTGGACCTGCCCGCCTGGATGCCCGAGGCCGCCGTTCCGGCCGGGTTCGCGCTGCTGACCCTGTCCTGCCTGACCGGGCTGTGGCGCGCGGTGCAGGGCAATATCCCCGAAGAAGAAGGCATGATGGAATGACCGTAATCCTGATCCTGATCGCGCTGTTCGCGCTGCTGCTGATCGGCGTTCCCGTGGCCTATTCGCTGGGGATGCTGGGGCTGGCGATGCTCTACCTGGGGGGTTTTTCCCCGCTGATGGCGCCGCAGGCGGTGCTGTCGACGCTGGACGGGTTCATCCTGCTGGCGGTGCCGCTGTTCCTGCTGATGTCCAACATCCTGCTGAAGGGCGGCGTCGGGCGCGACCTGTTCGCCGCCGTGCAGGCCTGGGTCGGGCACTGGCCCGGCGGGCTGGCGGTGGCGACGATCCTGTCCTGCGGCATCTTCGCGGCAATCTCCGGCAGCTCGGTCGCCACGGCGGCCACCATCGGCACCGTCGCCGCCCCCGAAATGATTTCGCGCGGCTATGACAAGCGCTTCGTCTATGGGCTGCTGGCGGCGGGTGGCACGCTGGGCATCCTGATCCCGCCCTCGATCCCGCTGATCATCTACGGGTTCGTGACCGAGGAATCGGTGATCGCGCTATTCATGGCGGGCATCGGGCCGGGTCTGGGGCTGATCGCGCTTTTCATCGTCTATTCGGTGATTTCCGCCCGCTTCCTGCAAAGCTACACGCCCATCCCGGCGGTCAGTTGGACCGAACGCTGGCGCGCCACCCTGCGCGCGGCGCCCTCGATCCTGCTGGCGGGGGTGATCCTGGGCGGCATCTATTCCGGCGCCTTCACCCCGACCGAGGCCGCCGCCATCGGCTTTGCCGTGGCGCTGGTGATCACCGGCGTGATCCTGCGCAGCCTGACCTGGGCCAAGCTGTGGGAAGCGATGGTGGAATCGATGTCCACGACCGTGGCGATCCTGCTGATCATCGCGGGGGCCAAGATTTTCGGCAAGGCGATCACGCTTTATCGCATCCCGCAGGAAATCTCGATGTTCCTGTCCGACTGGGTATCGACGCCGCTGGGGCTGATCCTGGTCGTGTCGGTGGTGCTGCTGGCGATGGGGCTGGTGTTCGAGGCGCTGTCGATGGTGCTGATCATGACGCCGGTGCTGCTGCCCGCCGCGATGGCGATGCATTTCGATCCGATCTGGTTCGGCATCTACATGGTGATCCTGGTCGAATGCGCCCTGATCACCCCGCCGGTGGGGCTGAACCTTTACGTCATCCAGTCGGTGACCAAATCCAAGCTGGGCGAGGTGTCGCGCGGCACCCTGCCCTTCCTGGCGCTGATGCTGCTGATGGTGGCGCTGCTGTATCTCTGGCCCGACCTGGCCCTCTACATTCCCTTCAAACTGTGACCGATGACCATGACCCAAGCTGACAAGCTCCGCACCCTGCTGGCCGAACCCGGCCTGATCACCATGCCCTGCTGTTTCGATCCGCTTTCGGCGAAACTGATCGAACAGGCGGGGTTCCCGCTCACCTTCATGTCGGGGTTCGCCACCGCCGCCGCGCGGCTGGGGATGCCCGACACCGGGCTGATGTCCTATGCCGAGGTGCTGGATCAGGGCCGCAACATCTGCAACGCGGTGTCGATCCCCGTGATCGGCGACGGCGATACCGGCTATGGCAACGCGCTGAACGTCAAGCGCACGGTCAAGGGATTTGCCCAGGCCGGGTTCGCAGCGGTGATGATCGAGGATCAGGTCGCGCCAAAACGCTGCGGCCATACGGCGGGCAAATCGGTGGTCAGCCGGGATGAGGCGTTTGAACGCATCAGGGCGGCGGCAGATGCGCGCGCCGAAGGCCATGACATCCTGATCCTCGCCCGCACCGATGCGCGCCATGAACACGGGCTGGACGAAGCGATCGAACGCGCCCGCGAATTCCGCCGGCTGGGCGCCGATATCCTGTTCGTGGAAGCGCCGCGGGATGAAGCCGAGATGCGCCGGGTCTGCGATGAACTGGAAGGGCCCAAGATGGCCAATATCGTCGAAGGCGGGCTGACCCCCGCCCTGCCGCCGCAGGAGCTGGAGGCGATCGGGTTCAAGATCGCCGCCTATCCGCTGACCCTGATGGCCGCCGCGATGCAGGCGATGACCCAGGCGCTGGAGGCGTTCAAGACCGGCACGCCCGCGCCGGACATGCTGATGTCGTTTGACGACATGAAGACCCGGATCGGCTTCGACGCTTATTTCGAAGAAGAAAAGCGCTACGCGGACCGGCGCCAATAGGCGCCGTCGCAAGCCAACCTCATGCGCCGGGGCATCCGGCGCATGTCAGGGTCGTTCAGCGGCTGTAGCAGCTCGACTTCTTGCCGAAGCCCGCGGGCGAACAGATCCAGCTGCCGCGCCCGTGCAGCACGACCCGCTGGATGCGCGTCTGCTTGTTCAGGCCCTGCTTTGCCATCCAGTCGAAACGTGCCGCCCCTTTTCCCGCGTGGGTCTTGACGATCTTCGACGCGGGTTGTTTCGGAGACACGGCCATTTCGGCCTGCGCGGCCGGCGCCAGGCCGATGATAGCTGCGGCCAGCGCCGCGAAAGATACAGTACGAATAGTCATTTTCTTGCCCATTTGATCTGACCTCAAGAACTCATTCACTCATAACGACATGCCCGATAGTTATATAAATCGGTGCACGAACGATTAGTTTTATCGCTGTTAAACAGGTTAACGGTCAACCTGGGTCTTGCCGTAACGGCACCCTGCCCCCGATTTGGCCGCTGCAAAAAATAACGCCCGGGAAAACTCTCGAGCGTTATCAATTCTCTAGCCCTGCACTCAACCGGCGGCATATTTCCGCCGAGCTGGGCAACCAGAGCTTATTTCAGGATCTGGTTCTTGACCCGCCAGTCCGGCAGACCGAACCCTTCGGGCCACGGATAGACCTCGGGGTAGTTGAAATAGACGACGCCGACGAGGCTGGGATATTGTTCCTTGACCTGACGGACCGAGTTTTCCCAGTTCTTCACGTAGGGCTCCTTGCCGACATAGCCCAGTTCGGCGACCACGACGGGTTTGCCGTACTTGGCGGCGCGCTCATAGCGCGGTGCGAAGATTTCGTCGAAGGTCTGGTCATGGCCGAACTTGTACTGGTCCCAGGCCTGCAGCCCGAACACCGACAACCCGATCAGGTCGGCGTAATCGTCGCCCGGGTAATAGTCGTCCATGTTTTCATAGCCCAGCGGCGACCACATGACGTTGATGTTCGGCGCCGAGGCGCGGCACAGGTCGATCATGTGGCGATAGGCCGAGATATAGGTTTCCGGATTCCAGTCGGCCCAGATGAACTGACCGCTCTTGTCTTCCATCTCATGCGCCCAGCGAAGGGTGACCGGGCTTTTCAGCGTGCCCAGGATATCGCAGATCGCCTTCATGTTGGGATCGTAGGTGCCGTTTTCGATGCCCTGCTGCAGATAGCGCGCGGTGTTGCGTTCGCTGCGCGACCAGGTCCAGGGTTCCACCGTCACCAGCAGCGACCGGTTGCGTTCCTGCGCATATTCGTCGGCATCGTAGAGCGCCTGCAGGTAAACGTCTTCCCACGGCAGGAAAAGCTCCTCGATCACGACTTCGCCGTCGCTGGCGAAATCCCCGTCGGGATCGTAGACCCCAAACGGAAGCTCACCCGGAGGTGCCGCCTGAACGGAACCAATGGACATTACGGCCGCCGTAATCCCGGCGGCAAACGCTGCGAGTATTTTTGGGGTTCTTTTTGTCATCTCAATTTCCTCTTTATTTTCGGAAACTCATAAATCTTTCACTCAGATCGGGCAGCAGCTTGATACGGACGTCGCCCGCCCCGCCTCTGCCCGCACCGGACACCACATATTGCACTTCAACCAACCTCATCGGTTGCAGCCCGAACGCCAGCGCGTAGAGGCTTTCTCTGCCCTTCAGCATAACCGACGTTCCGAGTAAAAACATGATCAAGCTCAATATCGAGAGATCACGTGCTAAAATTTTTCCTTTTAATTTCTTTTGTTTTCTCGCCCGTTTCAGCTGGGCGACAAGCGCAACACTGAGCAGTATACAATAAAGCACGGCATTTATCAGCGACAGAAGATAAAAACCCCGCGCCTCCACGATCCCCGACACGGTCAGGACCGGGAACATCGCCCCCATCGCCAAGGCCGCGTAGAGCGCGATGATCTTGCCCGGCAGCGGCTGGCCGACATCGCCGCCCTTGGGGGTGATACGGAAATCGACGAACTTGCCGGTGATCCGGTCACGCACCGCCATGGCGCAGCCCCAGAACACCCAGGGCCATTGCAGCATCACGAACAGCGCCTTTTCCCAGGCCAGCACCTTGGCCCAGCGGGGCCGGAAAAACCCGTCCCATTTCATCGCATAGGCAAACAGGATCATCATCCCCACCGCCGGCAGCGAATGGCCCAGGAAGGCCGGATAGGTGACATCGGCGAAACGGGTATCAAAGGTCACCGCGATGATCGGCACCAGGTACATCATCGACATCGACAGGGCGAAGAACACGTACCAGGTCTGACACAGCAGGAACAAAAGCTTCAGCCGCAGCGGCATGGTCTTCAGGTAATGCGGCGTATAGCGCAGCAGCAGCGACAACAGCGACCGCGACCACTGGAATTCCTGCGTCACCAGATCGGCCAGCGTTTCCGGCCCCTGCCCGATGGCGATGGCGTCGGGCGCATGCACCCCGCGCCACCCGGCCGAGGAAATCAGCATCGTGGTCGAATGATCCTCGGCCAGTTCCGGGCCCAGCCCGCCCGCCTGTTTCAGCGCCTTGGTGCGCACGGTGTAATGCGACCCGATGCACATCGGGGTCAGTACGGCGGAATACCCGGCCTGGAACACGCCGTGAAACGCCGCTTCGGAATACAGCCTCGTGCGCGCGGCCCAGCTGTGGTCGGCATTGGCGGCGCAGATCGAGGGGGCCGAGACATAGCCCACCGCCTCGTCCGCGAAGGGGCGCAGCATTTCGCGCAGGTATCCCGGCTGCGGCACGTGATCGGCGTCCAGTTGGCTGACGATGTCGTAATCGCGATAGCCCCAGTGATCGTAGAAATAGGCCAGGTTGCCTTCCTTGCAGCGGGTGCGGCGCGGCCATTCGGTGCGGTGATATTCCGCCACCCCCTTGCGGGTCGACAGCTTCACCCCGTGGGCGATGCACCAGTGCTTGGTTTCCTCGCTCGGGTCCTCGTCGGCCAGCCAGGTATCGTGCGGGTAATCCTGCGCCAGCATCGCCTCAAGCGTTTCGCGCACCAGCTCGAACGGTTCGGACGGCGTCTTGGTGGTGACCATCGCCGCCCGCCATTGCCCCGGCACGGGGTCCGGCGCGGCGGGTTTGTGGGCGCGCAGGAAGACCAGCACGAAATAGAACTGCATCCCCCAGATCCACAGCATCCCGGCGGTCACGATCCAGTAGCGCGCCGCCCCGATCACGTGTTGCGGCTGCAGCCACCAGGCCCAGAACCACCCCGCCGCCAGGAACCACAGCCCCGCGATGACGTAATATTTCAGCGCCCGCCACCCGGTGAGCATCGGCGCAAGGTTGGGGCGCGGGTCCAGCGCGGGATGGCGTTTGGTCCTCATTCAGTCCCCGGATGGCCGAACCAGGGCGCGGCATGGGCGACGATCCTGTCCAGATCGGTGTATTCGGCCCTAAAGCCCAGCAGATCGGCCGCGCGCGACGGATCGGCGGTCAGCACCGGCGGATCGCCGGCGCGGCGCGGCGATGTCACGACCGGCACCTCGCGCCCGGTCACCCGCTCCACCGCATCGATCACCTCGCGCACCGAATGGCCGGTGCCGGTGCCCAGGTTGACCGCCAGGCTGTCGCCGCCGCCGCCCAGGTGATCCAGCGCCAGCACATGCGCCCGGGCCAGGTCGGTCACGTGGATGTAATCGCGGATGCAGGTGCCGTCGGGGGTCGGGTAATCTTCGCCGAAGAGCTTCAGCGCGCCCT
Organism: Thalassovita mangrovi; assembly: GCF_009857745.1. GTDB lineage: Bacteria > Pseudomonadota > Alphaproteobacteria > Rhodobacterales > Rhodobacteraceae > Thalassobius > Thalassobius mangrovi. The sequence continues at coordinate 284,966 of NZ_WWEN01000004.1, read as the reverse complement.
GCCCCGCCGCCGCCAGCAGGGTCAGCGGCAGGATATGGGTTTCGGGATCGTGGCGTTCGCCGATCTCGCCCTCGGGATCGGCCCCGGCGGCGTTGAAATAGCGCAGCGCGGCAAAGCGCAGCCCCCAGGCCGCCGCCGCGTCCCGCAGCATCCATTCGCAGATCAGTTTGGTCCGGCCATAGGGGTTGATCGGGTCCTGCGGCGCGGTTTCGGTAATCGGCTGCGTTTCGGGAATGCCATAGGTGGCGCAGCTTGACGAGAACACGATCTCGCCGATCCCTTCGGCCCGCATCGCGTTGAGCAGGGACATCATGCCGCCCAGGTTGTTGTCGTAATACAGCCCCGGCTTCTGCGTGCTTTCCCCGACATAGGCGAAGGCGGCGAAATGGATCACCGCCTCGATCCCGTGCAGGCGCAGCGCTTCGCGCACCTTGTCGGTGTCGCGCAGGTCCGCCTGCACCAGGGGGCCCCATTTCACCGCATCCGCATGACCGCGCGACAGGTTGTCGATTACCACCGGATGATGCCCGGCCCGCGCCAGCGCCTTACAGGCGTGGCTGCCGATATAGCCGGCGCCCCCGGTGACGAGGATGTTGCGCGCCCCGGCCGTCATCAGGCGACCTGACCGCTCAGGCGCTGCTGCCTGCCGAGTTCGTCGCGGAAATACTCGATCGTGGCGACCAGCCCTTCGCGCAGCGGAACCTTGGGCGCCCAGCCCAGCAGCCTGCCGGCACGGGTGATATCCGGGCGGCGCTGCCTGGGATCGTCCTGCGGCAGGTCGCGATAGCTGATGTCGCATTCCGACCCGGTCATTTCCAGAACGATTTCGGCCAGGTCGCACACGGTGAATTCGCCCGGATTGCCCAGGTTGACCGGATCGTCGATCGAGCCGTGGCAGTCTTCGGTTTCCATCAGCGCGATCAGCCCGTCCAGCATGTCGGTGATATAGCAAAACGACCGGGTCTGGCTGCCGTCGCCGTAAACGGTCAGGTCGTTGCCGGTCAGCGCCTGCACGATGAAGTTGGAAATGACCCGGCCGTCCTCGGGGTCCATATTGGGGCCGTAGGTGTTGAAGATCCGGGCGATCCTTGTGTCGACCCCTTCGCGTTCGTGCATTTCGTGAAACAGCGTTTCGGCGCCGCGCTTGCCCTCGTCGTAGCAGGCGCGCGGGCCGACCGTGTTCACAAACCCCCAATAGGCTTCGTTCTGCGGCGAAATATCCGGGTCGCCATAGACTTCGGAGGTCGAGCTTTGCAGGATGCGGGCGTCTTTTTTCTGCGCCAGTTCCAGCAGGTTGAGCCCGCCGATCACCGAGGTCTTGAACGTGTGCACCGGATCGCGCTGATACTTGGGCGGCGATCCAGGGCAGGCCAGGTTATAGATCCGGTCGACGGGGCATTCGATGTCGAAAGGTTCAATGACATCATGCAGGAAGAAGGCGAAGCGCGGGTTGTCCAAAAACTCGGCGATGTTTTCCTGCCGCCCGGTTTCCAGGTTGTCGACACAGATCACCCGGTCGCCGTCGGACAACAACCGGGCGACCAGGTTCGACCCGATGAACCCGGCCCCGCCTGCGACAAGCACCGTGCGTCCGTTCCGGCCGGGTTGGTCAGCAATGAACCGTGGGCTGTAGATTTGTAACTCAGCCATATTTCCCCTTTACCGCACCCCGTTGCCCCGACAGCGTGACACTATTCTGCTCGCAAGTATTAACGCCTTTTGAATATGCACACATTAATAAAACTCTAAGGAGAGTAACCCCTTACACGACACAACGCACAATGCGTCTAAAATAAAACTTATCATTTTCGGGCCGTAAAACAAATATGACTTTTTCCCTCAGGCTCCCCGGGATGTGTCGCCGGCTGCCCGTTCCCTCGCTCAATTGTCGGCCAACTCGGCGCTCAGGCAGTCCTGGTCGAGGTCCAGATCGATCTTGAGCCCGCCCTTGCGCCACAGGTGAAAATAATCGCCCGACACTTTTCCTGTTCCCTCCTCTGTCGATGAGAAACGGTTGAAATAATAGGTCGTCCCGGCAAAACTGACCGAGCGGATATAGAGGTCGGTATCGCCGGTCTGCCCCTCGCCTTCCCATTCGTCGTTGAGGAAATAGACCTCGATCCGGCGCGGGCAGGACCCGGCGCTGACCGGCATCTTGAAGGTGGTGACCGCCGCGTCGATTTCATCCCGGCTGATCGCGTGGTCCGCGTTCGAGGGCGCCGAGGTCACCTTGAAGCCGCCGACATTTTCGCCGTCCAGCATCACCCAGCCTTCGGGCGGGGATTTGTAGCTGGTGCCGGTCGCGGTGATTTCGATCACCGAGGCATCGGCCTTCGCCAGCTTGCGGGCCCCCGCCTGGCTCAGCAGCCAGTCGATATATTTGCTGTGTGCGGCAACCACCGCCCCCAGCTTGTCGCGGGCCGCCTGCGCCGCCTTCGGATCTGCCTTGGCGAGGTTGGTCCGTTCTTCCGGATCGCTGGCAAGGTCGTAAAGCGCCGCCTCGCCGGTATGGCCGTTATAGATGAATTTCTCGTCCTCCTCACGATAGCCGACGAGGAACCCGTTCCAGGGCGAAAAGAACAGTACGCCGTTCTTGCGGTTCTCGGCGAAGACCGATTTGCCCTGCCAGGAGGACGGGATCGGGAATCCCAGCAGGTCCGCAATCGTTGGCGCGATATCGGAAATCCCCACGATCAGGTCGCTGCGGCTGCCGTCGAACAGCTGCGGATTGACCAGCGCCAGCGGGATGTGAACGTTTTCCTCGTTGATGCCGGCGGCGTGGACATAGGTGCCGTGTTCGCCGAAGGCCTCGCCATGATCGCCCAGCACCACGACCAGCGTTTCCTCGGCCAGCCCGGTTTCGTCGAGATAGGCCATCAGCTTGCCGAAGGCTTCGTCGCCGACTCGCAGCGCGTTCAGGTAATTGTTCCGGCTTTCGTCCTCGACATAGTCCTGCGGGTTTTCGCCGGGGAAATAGGGGTAATGGGTCATCCCGGTGCGGAACGCCACGAAGAACGGATCATCGGGGCGCTGTTCGATCCACTTGACGATCTCGTCGATGGTGCACAGGTCGCTGGAGGTATTGAGGTACTTGTCGGTCACGCTTTCGAATTCGTAGACGCCGGTTTCGCAGTCCCAGTCGCGGTAATCGCCGACCTGATCGAAACCGGTGGCCCGCACCAGCCCTTCGGTGTTCTGGAACCGGTTGTCGGAGGAATTGAAGAAGGCGGTGCGCAACCCGTTCAGCCCCATCACCTCGGGCAGGAAGGTCGCGTCGAGATCGGGCCAGCTGGACAGCATCGACACCGGCGACAGTTCCGGCGCGATGGCGGTGAAGATCGAGACCAGGAAATAGTTGGACGCCGGCACATGGGCATAGGCGCGGTCGAAGGCCAGCGCATGTTTCAGCGACGCGGCCAGATGCGGCGTCACCGGCTGCGTGCCGCCCCAGCCCTGCACCTGCTTGGCCGGGGTCGATTCATAGGCAAAGATGATGGCGTTGCGGATCGGTTTCGCGGGCGCATCCGGGTGCGGCAGCGGATCGGCCGGACCGAAGGGCATTTCCTGACGCCCCCAATCGCCCGCCATCAACCCGTCCAGCCCGCCTTCTCCCTTGAGCGAGGCGGTAAAGGCGACGATCGGGTTTTCCAGCCGGGCAGCAGCGACAGTCATCGGCCTGCCCTGCTGCGCGAAACCGGTGATCACGGCAAAGGCCATCAGCCCCAGCAACATTACCGGCGCCCCCAATTGCGGACGCCGCGACAGGTATTGGGCCCCGCCCAGCAGCGCGCCGATGGCGATCACGCCGACGACAACGACCTGCGGGGTCACCAGACCGCGCAGGTAATCCAGCGCCACATCTGAATTGTCCAGATCGGAATAGGCCAGCCATTCCATCGTCAGCGGCGCGCCCAGCATGTGCAGCGCCACCAGATTGGCCAGCCCCGCCGCCATCACCAGCACCGCCAGAACGGCGAACAGTCCGGCAAACAGCCTGCCCCAGAAACCGGCCTCAAACGCCCGCACCAGGGCGGCAAAGACCAGGGTCAGCACCAGCACGATCAGCCAGTCCTGCCCCAGCCCGCGCACCATCAGTGAAATTGCATCGCCCAGCCGCGCCTCGGCTATCCCGTCGCGCAAAGCGATGGCCCGCGCCACCGCCAGGATCAAGCCCAGGATCGCCCCGCCCCAAAGCACGAAACGCAGCTTGCGGCCATCGGCCCCGGTCATGTTGTCCATCGCGTCTTCGCCGTCCATTCCGCCTGTCATGCCTATTGCGCCAGCAACGCCCCGATCACGTCGGGCCGCATCACGCTGTCTTGGCAGCGTTCCGGCCGGTCGAGATCCCGGCAGGTGACGTTGATCACCCGCAGGATCGGCCAGTTGGCATAGCCGTTGATCGGCCCTTTATACAGCCCCGCGTCGTGATAGCGCTGCTGCAGGATGTAGAAGGCGACGTTTTCGTTGGCCTTGTACATATCGATGCCGAACGAGACGGATTTCAGATCGGGCCGCGCTTCATAGGCCGCGGCCACCTTGGCCCATTCGGCAGGCACCCAGGCCTTGGCCGCCGCCAGGGTGATGTCATATTGCGCCACCGCCTTTTCGCCCAGCAGACCGGCATAGGTATCCAGCGCCTCCTGCGCCTCGACCGGGCGGCGGTGCAGGTTCAGCCTGTTGCCGTCGCGTAGAAGCTCGATCAGGAAGCGCGCCGCGGCGGCGTTGCCTTCATCGGCATCCGCGCGCAGGCGGGCGATGGTTTCGGGACCGCTGGCGCGCATGTTGATGCCCCACATGTTGCGGGTGGCCTCGTAGACGGCGATTTCTTCCTCGCCCGCCGCGCGGGCCTTTTCGGCGAAACCGTCGAACTTGGCGCGCGATTTCCGCCCACCGCCGAGATAGCCGTACATCGCCCCATGCGCCAGCGTCACCCAGGCTTCGGTCGCGCCCAGTTCCGCCGCGCGGGTCAGGATCGTCTCGGCCCGGGCCCAGTCGCGCAGGCTCCACATCAGGTCTTCGCCATAGATCGCCAGCCCGTGGCCGTTGCCCGCTTCCGCCGCGGTTTCAAACAGCGCCAGCGCGCCCTCCCGGTCCTTCGGTACGCCGATCCCGTAGAGCATCAGTTCGCCCAGCGTCACGTTCGACGCGACATCGCCCGCCGCGATCGCCTGTTCCAGCAGGGCGCGGCCGCGTTCCGCGTCGCGCGGCATTTTCCAGCCACCGGCCAGCTGCTCGCCCAGCATCCGCATCGCATCGGTATTGCCCTGTTCCACGGCCTGTTCCAGCAGGCTTTGCGCCTTCGCGGGATCGGCCGCAACGCCGGTCCCCGCCAGATAGGCCTGCCCGAGTTCCAGCTGCGCCGCGTCCAGACCGGCGCCCGCCGCCTGTTCCAGCAGGGCGATCCCCTTGGCCGCATCCGGCTCCAGCACCCAGCCATGTAGCAAGTGTCGGCCCAGGATCAGCTGCGCCTCGGCATTGCCCTCGCCCACTGCCTTTTCCAGAACGCCGCGCGCCTGCTGCCGGGCGGCCGGATCCGGCTGATCCCAAAGCACCGTATCGGCCTGTTTCAGATCGGCCGGGGTTGCGGCAGCCGGGGCCGTTTCGGTCTGCGCCGTCCCGGATCCGGTCGTCGCAGCGGTTTGCGCCGTGACCGAAACCGTCCAGACGCCCAGCACCGCAGCGGCGATCATCGGCGTCAGAGTAAGAAAATAACCCGGTTTCCCGATCACGGTTTTCCCCCGTGAGGTATTGAATGCACGCATGGGCCCCCTTTCCGGCAGCCTGATCTGTCAGGTGTCAATATGTCTGTTCGCGCGCACAGGAACGCACAATCTTCCTTCTTTATCTTTGACATAGCTCAACCTCGCACTTGTCAAATCCGCCCTTTCCCGGCGCTGCGCCCCTCTCGGGACCGGATTGCGCGGCGCTTGATACCCGTCAAATCGGTCCCGCGCCGGGTCCGCTATGCTTTTACCATGATAGCAACGCCTCCTTCTGCCAACCGTATCCGTCTGTTCCTTGCCGGTGACGTTATGCTTGGGCGCGGGATCGACCAGATCCTGCCCTGCCCCTCCGACCCGGTGCTGTTCGAGGGCTACATGCGCTCGGCCCAGGGCTATGTCGATCTAGCAGAACGGCACTGCGGCAAGATCCCGGCGCCGGTGGCGGCCGAGTATGTCTGGGGCGATCTGCTGGCCGATCTGGCCGATCGCGGCTGCGATGCACGGCTGATCAACCTGGAAACCGCGATCACCACCGCCAGCCACCCGGCCCCGAAAGGGATCAATTACCGGATGCACCCGGGCAATATCGCGGCCCTGCAGGCGCTGCGACCCGATGGCTGCATCCTGGCCAACAACCATGTGCTGGACTGGGGTCGCGAGGGATTGATCGAAACGCTGCAAACCCTGTCAAAGGTCGGGCTGGCGCAGGCCGGCGCGGGCGAGACCGCTGAACAGGCGCAAGCGCCGCTGATCGTGCCGTTGCCCGATGGGCGGCGGCTTCTGCTGCTGGCCTATGCGCGGCGCGACAGCGGCGTGGCGCCGGGCTGGGCCGCCGGGCCGCTGCTGCCGGGGATCGCGATTTTGCCGGACAGACGGGACGCGGTCATTGCCGAAATCCGTGCCCGCATCGATCCGCTGCGACGGCCGGGCGACATCCTGGTGGCGTCGCTGCATTGGGGCGGCAACTGGGGTTATGACATCGCCGCGGAGGACCGGTCGCTGGCCCATGCGCTGATCGGCGAGGCTGGGGCGGATATCGTTTTCGGCCATTCCTCGCACCACCCCAAGGCAGTTGAGCTGCATGAGGGCAAGCTGATCCTCTATGGCTGCGGCGACCTGATCAACGATTACGAAGGCATTGGCGGGCATGAGGATTTCCGCCCCGGCCTGGCGCTGGCCTATATCACCGATCTCGATCCCGCTGACGGCACGCTCATCGCCTTGTCGATGATCCCTTACCGCATCCGCGCCTTCCGGCTGCAGCGCGCCGGGGGGGAGGACGCGCAATGGCTGGCGGAGCGGATGCACCGCGAATGCGCCCGCTTCGGCGGCGCGGTCACGCTGGCGCAGGACGGCACCGTGTCGCTCATCCCATGACATAAAGCCCGGCCAGCGAGACCAGGTAGACCGCCATCACCAGCCAGGAATCCAACCCCGCGCCCATCAGGCTGGGCGTGCGCCGGATCAGGATGCCCGCGACATAGATCGCGGTGACCATGATGCCGGTGGCGATGGAAAACTGCGCGCTGGCATCGGCCTGCGACAGGATCGGCCCGTTTTCATAGGCCATGTCGGCGGGCAGGATCAGCGCCAGCATGATCAGGTTGCTGCCGAAGATATTGGCGATCGCCATCGTATAGGCCCCGATCCGCGCCGCCGCCAGGGTGGTGCTGAGTTCGGGCAGCGAGGTCGCGGCGGCCAGAAGGCTTACGCCGATGAAGGAGGACCCCAGCGATGTCTGCCCCGCCAGCGCATCGGCCGACAGCGCCAGGACCATGCCCGCCCCCAGGATCAGCAGGCTGTAAAGCGCCGCCCTCCCGATCAGCATCGCTGTGCCTTGAGCGGAAAAATCCACCTGGCTGGTCACCAGCGCCTTTTCCGATCTGTCCTCGTCGGGCAGGTCGACCGGCGCCCAGCTCGATTTCTGATCGAACCCGCGCTGCAGCGCGATCACCAGCGGAAACCCCAGCGACAGGCAGATCGCCCCGATACCGACATGGGACACGATGGCCCGGTCGCCGATGAAGGTCACCGCCAGCAGCGCGCTCAGCAACACGATCAGCATGACCGCCACCAGCGCATGGGTGGGTTTGCGCGGCCAGGACGTCAGCGCGTGGCGCACCGCAAAGAAATCGGCCAGCGCCAGGATCGCCGTCTGCATGGTGATGCCGCCGAACATGTTGCCCAGCACCAGGCCCGCATTGTCAACCTGCGCGGCGGTGAAGGTGGTGACGATCTCGGGCAGTTCGGTCACCGTGGCGAGAAAGATCAGCCCGATGAATTCGCGCGTCAGGTTCAGCCGCTCGGCGATCGCATCGCCATATTGCGCCAGCCTTGTGCCCGCGACCCAGACCAGGATCGCCGCCACCGCGAACAGCGCCAGCACCGAAGGCGTTGAATAACCGGTCAAATCGGGCATCAAAGACCCATCCTTTCGGCCCGAGCAAGCCAGAGCCCGCGCGCCGAGGCAAGGTAAAATCCGCCGCCCGGGTCAGAGGAAGCTGCCCGCGCCCTGCCAGATCAGCCGCAGCGACACCAACACCAGGACGATGTCGAGCGCGCGCTTGAACCCTTTGTCGCCGATCCGCACCAGCACCCGCCGCCCCAGGATCGTGCCCAGCAGCCCGGCGAACACCATCGCCGCGATGAAGCCGATCCACGGCCCGAACTGGAAACCCAGGAAGCCGAACACCACCACTTTTAGCACATGCTGGATCGTCATGAATCCGGCATGGGTGGCGACATGGCGTTCGCGCTGCAACTGCAGCGACTTGGTGAAATTGGCGACGAAAACGCCGGTGGCGCCGAAGAACATGGTCAAGAAGCTGGAAATCGTCCCGGTCACGAAGGGCAGCCGCGACAGCCAGGCGGGTGGCTTGGACAGGATGCTGTAGATCACGAAAGCGCCGACCCCGATCTGCACCGCGGCGGGCGGCAGGTTGACCACCACCGACCCGCCCAGCACCGCGCCGAACAAGGTGCCAAGCGCGAAAGCGGCGAAGGGCGGCCAATAGCTGTGCTTGAACAGCAGCGCCGCGCGGAACACGTTCGATCCGAACTGGATCACGCCATGTACCGGGATCAGCGCGGCGGGCGGCATCAGGCTGGCCATCACCGTCAGCAACAGCGCCCCGCCACCGATGCCAAGCGCCACCGTGATGAAGGACCCCAGGAAGGAGGTGGCGAGAAGCGCCAGCAACACAAGCGGTTCGAACCCGCCGAAAAGCGCCTCTATGCTCATCTGTTTCTTACCCTTTATAATTGTATACTTATGTATACCGTAATTATTCCAGCCCCGCAATATCCCCTATCCGTCCGGACAGGCCCCCTCAAAAACAAACCGCCCACCCCCGGGGGGACAGGCGGTTTTTTCACTCAAAAGCCCGGGGCGCGCATTCCGCCCCGGACGGCACCTTTACGCCAGCGACGGCAGCCACAGCACGATGGAGGGGAAGGCGACCAGCAGCGCGATGGTCACGGCATCGGCGATGAAGAACGGCGTCACGCCGCGGAACACGTCCTGCACGCTCAGATCGTCACGCACGCCCGCAACCACGAAGCAGTTCAGCCCGATGGGGGGCGTGATCAGGCAGAATTCGGCCATCTTCACCACCAGGATACCAAACCAGATCGCGCACATCGGGCCCGACATGCCGAAGGTGCTGTCGGCCGCGCTGACCATTTCGCCGCCATTGAGCGCCATGACGGCCGGGTAAACCACCGGCAGGGTCAGCAGCAGCATCCCGATCGCATCCATAAACATCCCCAGCACCGCATAGGCCAGCAGGATGCAGATCAGGATCAGCATCGGCGCCATGTGCAGCGAGGTGATCCAGTCCGAAAACGCCGCCGGAAGCTGCGCGAAACCCAGGAAGCGGACATAGATCAGCACGCCCCAGATGATGGTGAAGATCATCACGCTCAGCTTGGCGCTTTCCAGCAGAGCGTCCTTCAGCTCCGACCAGCGCATGCCCTTGAACAGCGCCATCAGGAAAACCACGAAGGCCCCGATCGCGCCGCCCTCGGTCGGCGTGCCCCAGGCGTCGCCGCCGAACGGGTTGTAGACGAAGAAGATGATCGTCACGACGACGAACAGGATGGGCAGCGCGGGGGGCAGCGATACGAAGCGTTCCTTCCAGGTGAAGCCCTTCACCGCCGGGCCGAAGCCCTTGATCGTCATCGCCATGCCGATGATCAGCAGGCCGTAAATGACCGCCGAAAACGCGCCGGGCACGAAGCCCGCCAGCAGCAGCTTGCCCACATCCTGTTCCACGATGATCGCATAGATCACCAGGATCGCCGAGGGCGGGATCAGCGAGGCCAGCGTGCCGCCCGCCGCAACCACACCGGCGGCAAAACGCTTGTCATAGCCGATTGCCAGCATCTCGGGGATCGCGATGCGGGCGAACACGGCCGAGGTGGCGACCGAAGCGCCCGACACCGCGGCGAAACCGGCGGTGGCGAAGACGGTCGACACCGCCAAACCGCCCGGCACCCAGGCCAGCCAGCGCTTGGCGGCCTCGAACAGTGCCTTGGTCAGGCCGGCGTAATAAGCCAGGTAGCCGATCAGGATGAAGGTCGGGATCAGCGACAAAGCCTGGCTCGATACCTTGGAATGGGGCACCTGACCGGCGGTTTTCACCGCGATGGTCAGCGCCTTGGCGAAACGCGCGCTGTCATAGTCGAACTTGGCCCAGAAGATCCAAACCAGCCCGATCAGCCCGGCGAACCCGGCGGCAAAGGCCACCCGCATCCCCAGCACGACGAGAACGAGAAGGCCACCGGAAACGGCGAGGCCAATATCAATCGGTTCCATATCTGTATTCCTTAATCGTCGTGGCCCGAGACGTGCTCGGCTTCCATCACCGCCTGGGTGGCGGCGTCAGCCACCATCGGCACGCCGACCGGGTGGTCGTTGTTTTTCACGAAGGCCTGGGCGTAGGCGTAAAGCTGCAGCAGCAGCCGCAGGCACAGCACCGAAAAGGCGACCGGCGCCAGGATCTTACCGGGCCAGAGCGGCAGGCCGATATCGATGGAACTGTCACGGCTCCACAGCGGCGCGGCGAAATCGAAGCTGCGCTGGAAATGCGCCCAGCTGCCCCAGAGCAGCAGCGCCACCAGCAGCAGGATCACCGCCGTGGTGATGAATTCCACCGCCCACAGCGCCCGCCCCTTCAGCGCGCCGACCAGCATGTCCATGCGGATATGCCCGCCGTCGCGCTGCGTGAAGGAAATGCCCATGAAGGCGATCAGCGGCATCGCCTGTTCGATCCAGTCGACATAGCCCGGCAGCGGCGCGTTGAACAGGTTGCGCCCGCCCACCGAAATCACCGCCAGCACCATCAGCGAAAACACCGCCAACCCGCTGATCAGCGCCAGCACGCGTTCGAATTTGTAAAGGGTCTGGTCAAGCGCACTCAACCGGCTGTCGTCGGACAGCACGAGGGATGATCCGGCCATGTTGGGATTCTCCGCAGAATGTCAGAAAACTGTCAGCCCTGCGCCGCAAGGGGAGGAGGCGCAGGGCGACAGGGTCACTTGCCTTCGGCAGCAATCATGCCGGTGACAAGATCATAGAGTTCCTGAGCGGGCAGGCCCCGCGCAGTATTGCTTTCGATCCAGGCCTTCGCGGCCGGGGCCGCCGCGGCCTCTTTGAAGGCGGCGATTTCTGCGTCACCGAAGGTGATGCGCTCGATGCCGCGCTCGTCCAGCGCCGGGCCCCAGGCTGCCATGGTCTGGTTGTTGTAATACTCGACGTAGTAATCGAGAGCTTCCTGAACCGATCCCAGCAGCGCCTCGCGCTGATCCGCGGGCAGATCGTCCAGCGCCTCGGTGTTCACCACCACCGGGCAGTTGACCGTGCCAGGGTTGAGGTTGGTGGTCCACCAGGTGGCGTTCTCGATGGTGCCGAAGGACATGTGGGCGTGGGGCGCGAAGCTGACCGCCTTGACGATGCCGCTGTCCATTGCCTGGCGCACTTCCGACGCCGACATCGAGGTCGGCACCGCGCCGATGGTTTCCATCGCAGCGCCGATACCGCCGGTGGCGCGCACGGTCAGACCGTCGAAATCGGCCAGGGTCTTCGGCGCGTCGCCGGTGCCCACCAGGTTATACTGCGGCAGCGGCGACGGCATCAGCAGGGTCGCGTTCCAGCGCGCCAGGTCCTTGACCACGGCGGGGTGCTGGTAGACGGCCATGGAAATCTCGGTTTCCTGCTCCAGCGTCGATACGCCCAGGAAGGGCAGTTCCAGAACGGTGATCGAGGGGTTCTTGTCGGCGTGATAACCGGCGCAGAACTGCGCCATCTCGAACGCGCCGATGGAAATCCCGTCGAGGTTTTCCTTGTTGTTCGACAACCCGCCATAGCTGATATTCATGGTGAATTCGCCGTTGGTCTTTTCGGCGACCAGTTCGGCCAGCTTTTCGACATGTTCGGTAAAGGCGCGACGCTTGCCCCACAGCGATACGTTCCATTCGGTCGCCATTGCTTCGGTTGCAAAGGCCAGCGACAGGGCGGCGATTGCCGTCCGGTTCATAAACTTGCGCATCTTTCTCCTCCCAGAGACTTTGGTCTTTTTCAGATGCGCGCAGCATCCGCAAACCTGTGCGGCTTGCCTATGAAGGAAAATGCATGGCGAAAGGCGGCAGCCCTGCGGATTTCCGCAGGGCTGCCCGGTTACAGCAGGGCGTCCTTGTCGAGCCCAAGTTTCACGATCTTTTCGTTCAGCGTGCGACGCCCGATGCCCAGGGCCTCGGCGGCGTCGTCCATCCGGCCCTCATGGGCCTTGATCGCCTTGCCGATGACTTCGCGTTCGAACGCCGCCACCGCTTCGCGCAGGGTGCCGGGCACGTCTTCGATCTGCTGATCGGCGCGCATCGCCTGCGCCATCGATCCGCCCCCGCGCCGCGCCGCCAGAACCCGCCGCTGGCAGGCATTGCGCAGCTCGCGCACATTGCCCGGCCAGTCATGCGCCAGCAATGCCGCCAGATCGTCCTGGGTGATCGCGGGCGCGTCGGTTTCGTAGATGCGGGCGTAATCCTGCAGGAAATGCGCCGCCAGCAGGGTCAGGTCGTCGCGCCGCGCCCGCAGCGGCGGCAGCGACAGTACCACGGAATTCAGCCGGAACAGCAGGTCCTGGCGCAGCCGGTTTTCCGCCACCGCCTGCTGCATGTCTTCGTTGGTGGCGGAAATCACCCGGAAATCCACCGGCCGCGGCTGCGCCCCGCCGACCGGCAGCACCTGCCGGTCCTCGATCACCCGCAGAAGCTTGGCCTGCACCGGCAGCGGGCAGGAACAGATTTCATCCAGGAACAGCGTCCCGCCCGATGCCGCCACCAGCCGCCCGTCCGCCTGTCCCGCGACGCCGAACATTTCCACCTCGAACGTGTCGGGCGACAGGGCGGCGCAGTTCAGCGCCAGGAACGGCGCGTCGGGGTCGGCACCCAGATCGTGCAGCGCGCGCGCCACGAGTTCCTTGCCGGTGCCGGTTTCGCCCTCGATCAGGATCGTCGCGTCGGTTTCGGCCAGGTCAAGGATATCGCGGCGCAAATCCGCCACGGCGTCGGTTTGGCCCAGCAGGATACGGTCGAGCCCGGACAGCTTGTAAAGCCGCTCCTTCAGCCGCTCATTGCTTTGCTGCATCCGGTGCCGTTCAGCGGCATGGGTGAGGATGGTCAGCAAGCGGCGCGGTTCATAGGGTTTTTCGACGAAACTATAGGCGCCGCGCTGGATCGCCTGCACCGCCATCGGGATATCGCCATGGGCCGAAATCAGCACCAAAGGCGGCGCGCTATTCGCATCGAGGCTGTCCAGCAGGTCCAGCCCCGACATCCCCGGCATCCGCACATCGGACAGGATCACGTCGGGCAAGGCCCCTTTCAGGATTTCGGCGACCTGGGTGGCGCGCGCCACCGCCTCGGCGCGCCAGCCCGCGGCCTCCATAAGGTCGACCAGCGATTGGCGCATCGATTTGTCGTCATCCACGATCAGGATGCTGAAGGGGGAATTGGCGATCATGCGGTGTCGTCCTCTGGCGCGTCTTCGGGGCTGTCTTCGGGGAAGGTCACACGGAACACGGCGCCGCCGCCCGCGCCGTTGCGGGCCTCCATGACCGCGCCGTGATCCTTGACGATCCCGGCGGAAATGGCCAGGCCCAGCCCCATGCCCCGGCCGCTTTCGCGCGTCGTGACGAAGGGTTCCTGCAATTCGGCCAGCGTCGCTTGCCCCAGCCCGTGACCGTTATCGCGGACCTCGAACCAGCTTTCGCCGCCGGTCTGTCCGACCTGCGCCCAGATCTGCGGATCGGTGCTGTCGTCGACGGAATCCACCGCGTTGCGCAGCAGGTTGGTCATCACCTGTTCGATCCGCAACCGGTTGCCGCGCACCATCACCGGATTCTCGGGCAGCTCCACCTTCAGATCGGCGTTGATCTCGGCCAGGTTCGGTTCGACCAGCGCCAGCGAGGCCCGCATCGCATCGCGCAGATCGACCGCATCGAACGCATCGCTTTCCGAGCGGGCGAAGAATTTCAGCTGCCGGGTGATGCCCTCCATCCGGTCGACCAGCCCGCCGATCTTTCCCGTCAGCCCGCCCGCGTCACGGCCGCCGATCTCGGCCGCCGTCAGGTGGTTGCGCATGGCCGCGATCGGTTGGCCCAGCTCATGGGTGACCGAGGCCGCCAGTTGCCCCAAAGCGGCAAGGCGGCTGGCGCGCTCCAAATCATCCTGGGTCCGTTTCAGCCGTCGTTCGGCGCTGCGGCGGTCCTCGATCTCGCGCGCCAGCCGCTTGTTGGCCTCGCGCAGCTCGGCCTCTTCGCGTTCCGAGCGGGCCAGCGCCGCGACGACCCGGCGGGCGCGCGCGATCTGGTAGAAGATCAGCGCCAGACCCGCGGCCATCGCCACCAGCGTGGTGACCAGCCAGGCCCGCGCCACCGCGCGATCGTCGGAGGAAAAGTAATGCAGCGCCCATCCATGCGGCAGGTCGGCGGCGGTCAGGTGCAACCGTTCCGCCCCGGCGATCCGAACCCGCGGCCCCGGCAAGTCCTGCCAGTCCAGCGGATCGAGCGCCTGGTCGGGAAACTGCCGCGCCGCGACGATCCTGTCGCGCTGATCCTGCGACAGCGGGGTCAGCGCCCGGTAAAGCCAATCGGGGTCCGAGGACAGCAGCACGACGCCGTCCTCATTGGCCAGGAACACCTGTTCGCCCGACCCGCGCCAGCTTTGTTCCAGCCCCGACAGGTCGATCTTGATCGCGATCACCCCGATTACCGCGCCCCCTGCCCCGCGCACCGGGTCGGCGATGAAATAGCCCGGCAAGCCGGTGGTCGCCCCGATGGCATAGAACCGGGCCTGTTCCCCGGACATGGCGGCGGCGAAATAGGGGCGGAAGGCGTAGTTCTGCCCGATGAAACCGTTCGGTTCATCGTAATTCGAGGCGGCGATGGTCAGGCCCTTGGTGTCCATCTGGTAAATCGCGTCCAGCCCGGCGCGGGTAGCGAAATCCTTCAGCCGCGGATTCAGGGTCCCGGTGCCGCCGCCGGCGGCGGCGGCGATCACGAAGGGATCGCGCGACAGCACATAGGAGAGGTGCGAAAACCGCTCGAACTCGGCCCGGACCGAGCTTTGGTAGAGCGACAAGCGCCCCTCGGCCCGCGCCAGTTCGCCGGATCGGAAATAGCCGTAAGAGCCGCGAAACACGCTGATCGCGATGACCAGCATGGCAATGACCGGCACGATATAGGAAAGCCTGCGCATGGGTCCCGATTGGCCGCAATCGGGCCCGAAAGCAAGGGATGAGTTGTCGCCCCGGGTTTGTTCCGGGGCGACCACGCGGTCAGATATCCAGCGTGTGTTCCTTTTCCCAGTGCGAGAAATGCGACACGAAGGAATCCCATTCCTGCCGCTTCATCTTCAGGTAGGCGGTGGAGAATTCTTCGCCCATCATCGCCTTCAGCCCCGCATCCTTGTCGTAATCGCGCAAAGCATCCAGCATGTTGAGCGGCAGTTTCGGCGCGTCGGTGACCGTGTGGCCCTCGGCATACATGTCGATGTCGTAGCGCGGGCCGGGATCGGCCTTGGACCGGATGCCCGACAGCCCCGCCGCCAGGATCACCGCCTGCAGCAGATAGGGATTCACCGCCCCGTCGGGCAGCCGCAGTTCGAACCGGCCCGGCCCCGGCACCCGCACCATGTGGGTGCGGTTGTTGCCGGTCCAGGTCACCGTGTTGGGCGCCCAGGTGGCGCCCGACATGGTGCGCGGCGCGTTGATGCGCTTGTAGGAATTCACCGTGGGATTGGTGATGGCCGCCAGCGCGCTGGCGTGTTTCATGATGCCGCCGAGGAAATACTTGCCCTGTTCGCCCAGGCCCAGTTCGCCGGTCGGGCCTTCGCCCTTGTCGGTGGCGAAGACGTTGGTTTTCGCATCCGCCCCCGGCGCGTCCCAGACCGAGATATGGGCGTGGCAGCCGTTGCCGGTCAGCCCCTCGATGGGTTTGGGCATGAAGGTGGCGCGGAAGCCATGCTGTTCGGCGACCGATTTGACCATGAACTTGAAGAAGGAATGCTTGTCGGCGGTCTTCAGCGCGTCGTCGAATTCCCAGTTCATTTCGAACTGGCCGTTGGCATCCTCGTGGTCGTTCTGATACGGGCCCCAGCCCAGGTCGAGCATGTAATCGCAAATCTCGCGCACTACGTCGTAGCGGCGCATCACCGCCTGCTGGTCATAGCAGGGTTTCGCCGCCGTATCGAAGGGGTCGGAAATCTGGTCGCCCTCCGGGGTCAGCAGGAAAAATTCCGCCTCGATCCCGGTCTTCATGTGCAGCCCTTCGGCCGCCGCTTCGTCGATCAGGCGGCGCAGCACGTTGCGCGGGGCCTGCGCCACGTCCTGGCCTTCCATCACGCAATTGGCCGCGACCCAGGCGACCTCGGGCTTCCACGGCAGCTGGATCACCGAGGACGGGTCCGGCACCGCCAGCATGTCGGGATGCGCCGGGGTCATGTCGAGCCAGGTGGCGAAGCCGGCAAAGCCCGCGCCATCCTCCTGCATGTCCGCGATTGCCTGCGCGGGCACCAGTTTCGCCCGCTGCCCACCGAACAGATCGGTGAACGAGATCATGAAGTATTTAACGCCTTTTTCCTTGGCGAAAGCTGCCAAATCTGTCGTCATGCTTCGCTTTCCTTGCCCTGTTGTGTGTTTCAAACGTGAAAGGCGCCCCTTTTTGAGGGGCGCCTCTGTTATAGCTGTCTCAGAACCCGGCCTTGCCCGGATACCAATCGGTCCCCGCCAGCGGCACCTTGGCCATCGCCGCCGCCTCCATCGTCAGGGCGCACAGGTCTTCGGGTTCCAGGTTGTGCAGGTTGTTGTGACCGCAGGCGCGCGCGATGGTCTGCGCCTCCAGCGTCATCACCTTGAGGTAATTGCGCAGCCGCCGCCCCGCCTCGACCGGGTCGAGCCGTGCCGCCAGTTCCGGGTCCTGCGTGGTGATGCCCGCAGGATCGCGGCCTTCGTGCCAGTCGTCATAAGCGCCGGTGGTGGTGCCCAGCTTCTGGTATTCGGCTTCCCATTTCGGGTCGTTATCGCCAAGCGCGATCAGCGCCGCGGTCCCGATGGACACCGCGTCGGCGCCAAGCGCCAGCGCCTTGGCCACGTCGGCGCCGCTGCGGATGCCTCCCGAAATCACCAGCTGCACTTCGCGATGCACGCCCAGATCCTGCAGCGCCTGCACGGCGGGGCGGATACAGGCCAGGGTCGGCAGCCCGACATGTTCGATGAACACGTCCTGGGTGGCGGCGGTGCCGCCCTGCATCCCGTCCATCACCACCACGTCGGCCCCGGCCTTTACCGCCAGCGCGGTGTCGTAATAGGGCCGGGTCGCGCCGACCTTGACGTAGATCGGCACCTGCCAGTCGGTGATTTCGCGCAGTTCCAGGATCTTGATTTCCAGATCGTCCGGCCCGGTCCAGTCGGGGTGACGGCAGGCAGAACGCTGGTCGATCCCCTTGGGCAGGGTGCGCATTTCGGCCACCCGGTCGGAAATCTTCTGCCCCAGCAGCATACCGCCGCCGCCCGGCTTGGCGCCCTGCCCCACCACGATTTCGATCGCGTCGGCCTTGCGCAGGTCGTCGGGGTTCATGCCATAGCGCGACGGCAGGTACTGATAGACCAGTTTCTTGGAATGACCGCGTTCCTCGGGGGTCATGCCGCCGTCGCCGGTGGTGGTCGACGTGCCCGCCATCGACGCGCCGCGCCCCAATGCTTCCTTCGCCGGGCCCGACAGCGCGCCGAAGCTCATGCCCGCGATGGTGATCGGGATATCCAGTTCGATCGGTTTCTTGGCGAAGCGAGTGCCCAGCGTCACCGAGGTGTCGCAGCGTTCGCGGTAGCCTTCCAGCGGGTAGCGCGACACCGATGCGCCCAGGAACAGCAGGTCGTCGAAATGCGGCACCCGGCGCTTGGCGCCACCGCCGCGGATGTCATAGATGCCGGTCGCGGCGGCGCGGCGGATTTCCGCGTTCACGTCGTTGCTGAAGGTCGCCGACTGGATCGGGTTGGTGCGGGGGATTTTGTTGTCCATGTCTTTCACACCCTTTTCCTCAATAATCTGCCGCGTTATCGACATCGAAATTGTACAGCTTGCGGGCCGACCCGTAGCGCTTGAATTCTTCCGGCTTGGCGTCCGCCCCGGCGCGGTCCAGCAGATCCTTCAGGATCTCGATATGTTCGGGCCGCATTTCCTTCTCGACGCAATCGGCGCCAAGGCTCTTGACCGAGCCGCGCACGAAAAGCCGCGCCTCGTAAAGGGAATCGCCCAAAGCATCGCCCGCATCGCCGCAGACGACAAGGTTGCCCGCCTGCGCCATGAAGGCCGACATGTGGCCGATATTGCCGTGCACCACGATATCGATGCCCTTCATCGAAATCCCGCAGCGGGACGAGGCATTGCCCTTGATCACCAGCAGCCCGCCATGACCGGTGGCCCCGGCGTATTGGCTGGCGTCGCCGTCGACGATCACCGTGCCCGACATCATGTTTTCGGCCACGCCCGGCCCGACCGATCCTTCGACGTGGATCGTCGCCTGCTTGTTCATGCCCGCGCAGTAATACCCGGTCGATCCCTTGACGGTGACCTCAATGGGGGCGTCCAGACCGACCGCGATGGCATGGCTGCCCTTGGGATCGACGATTTCCCATTCGGTTTGATTGGTGTCCGCGCTTTGCGCCTGCAACGCCGAATTCAGCCCGCGCAGACCGTTTTGTGCAAGGTTGTAAGTTTGCATCTCAGTGGCTCCAGAAATAGACGGTTGCGGGTTCGGGTTCCCAGACCCTGGCGTCCTCGATCCCCGGCAGGTTGACCAGCGCGCGGTATTCGCTGCCGAAGGCGACGTATTGGTCGGTTTCGGCCATCACCGCGGGTTTGCAGGCGATCGGATCGCGCACCACGCCGAACCCGTCCTTGGTGCCCACCACGAAGGTGAAGAACCCGTCGAGGTCTTCCAGGCTGCTTTCCAGCGCCTCGCCCAGGGTCGCGCCCTCTCGCATCTTCCAGGTCAGGTAAGCCGCGCCGACCTCGGTATCGTTTTCGGATTCGATCCGCACGCCTTCGCGCTTCAGCTTGCGGCGCAGCGAATTGTGGTTCGACAGCGATCCGTTATGCACCAGGCACTGGTCGGCACCGGTCGAAAACGGGTGCGCGCCTTCGGTGGTCACCGCCGATTCCGTCGCCATGCGGGTATGGCCGATGCCGTGGGTGCCGCCCATCTCCGCCAGGTGGAACCGCTCGGCCACGTCCTTGGGCAGACCGGTTTCCTTGTAAATCTCGATGACCTCGCCATCCGACATCACCCGCAGCCCCGGGCGAAGGTCGGTAAGCGCGTCGCGTGCCGCCGCCACCTTATCGGCATCCAGCACCAACACCGCGTGGGTGTCGTTGCGGCGCAGGGTGACCGGGGCGCCGATCGCGGCGCCCAGATCATCGGCCAAGGTGGCGAAATCCGCCTCCGCCGCATCCGATTGCACGGTGAGCTTGGCCTTGCCATCCTCCCCGCTGCCATAGATCGCGATGCCCGCGCTGTCGGGGCCGCGATCGGTCATCGTAATCAGCATCTCTGTCAGCATTTCCCCCAGCCGGGGTTCCAATGCCTTGTCCTTGAGAAACAGACCGACAATTCCACACATCTGTCTTTGACTCCTGATCCAGTTCGAAATCGACGCTAGCAGCGGGTTTCCAGAACATCAACCTAGGGAAACATTTTTTCCTGTGAGGGATTGCCCCGTCGCAGACCAGCGCTGAAATTTTAGGCACCAACACGCAAACAGGCCCGGCGGAACACCGCCGGGCCTGCGCAAACCGCCTGCTGTCACGGCTCAGTTGCTTTGCGGATAGGAAATGATCGACAGGTATTTGGCGGGCAGTTCGACCAGGACCTCGGGCCCGTGCGGCGCGTCCGCGTCGAAGAACAGCGTATCGCCCGGTTTCAGAGGATAGATCCGGTCGCCGTGGCGATAATCGACCGCCCCTTCCAGCATATAGAGCATCTCGATCCCGTCGTGCTGGAAGGTGGGGAAAGTATCCGACTGTTCGCTTAGTGTGATCAGGTAGGGTTCCACCACCACGCCGCTGGCGTTGGGGCCCAGGTGACCCAGCAAGTTATACTGATGCCCCGCGCGTGTGCCCGCGCGCTGCATCTCGACCCCTTCGCCCGCCTTGGTGTGCACCGCGCTGCGGTTTTCCTCGAACCGGCGAAAGAAGGAGGTGATCGGCGTGCTCAGCGCATGGGCCAGCGCCTGCAGCGTGGTCAGCGAGGGCGAGGTGTTGCCGTTCTCGATCTTCGACAACATGCTGATCGACAGGCCCGTCGAGGCCGAAAGCTCCGCGAAGGTGATCCCCTGCTGAAGGCGCAGGGCCTTGATTTCACGCCCGATGGCAACCTCAAGGTTCTTTTCACCGCCGCCGCTGAGCTTGTGCGGGTCCTGCGACAGGACCGCCTCTTTATCCGCCTTCTTGTTCTGCGCCATGGATGCCCTCTTGCCGCACTTGTTCAGCCGTCATTGCTTTTGTCATATAGTATTTGTCATGGCGCAACCTGCAACAGAATGAAATTTTATTTCCCATTGGGGAATTTCACGCCGATCTCCGGCAGCAGGCAATTTTCAGGCAAAACCGGGGCGCGACGGCGGGCGCACCGCCTACATCTTGCCGGAAAAGGCCAGCGTGGCGGAAACCAACACGATCAGCAGGCTGCCGCGCACCAGCCAGGCCAGTTTCGACATGACCTGCGGGCGCGGCGGGGTTTTGGCCCGCATCGCGCGCAGCATTTCAAGGTTGCTGCCGAACAGCCCCAGCAGCACCAGTGCCGCCGCGGCGAGCTTCACATGGAAGGCGACGATATTGGGGAAACCGCCATAGATCGCGAAGGACAGCGCGGAACCGGTGATCCACAGCACGATCACCGCGATCAGCGCCACCAAGGCCATGGAACGCATCGCCTGCCCCACTTCCGGGCTGGGCTTCACCCCTTTTCGGGCATGCACGATCTGGATGATCCAGCCGCCTGCCCCGGCGCCACCCGCGGCCCAGAGCGACAGGAAATGCAGGGTCTTGAGGATGACGATCATCGGGCTCTCCTTGGTGGTCTTGTGTCCCTGGCACAGTGGCGCGACCGGCGCCAGATTGTCCATGGACCATCAGGCAGAAGATGCCGGGGAGAGACAAAATGCGCACAGGCTTCCGCCCAAAATCTGGGCGAAAGCGAAGGGAGAAAGACGGACAAGCGCCCTGTCAGAGGATTTCGAACAGCCCCGCCGCGCCCTGGCCGCCGCCGATGCACATGCTGACCACGCCGTAGCGGACGCCGCGACGGCGGCCTTCGATCAGAACGTGACCGGCCATGCGGGCGCCCGACATGCCATAGGGATGACCGATGGAAATCGCCCCGCCGTTGACGTTCAGCTTGTCGTCGGGAATGCCCAGCTTGTCGCGGCAATAGAGCAGCTGCGACGCGAAGGCTTCATTGATTTCCCACAGCCCGATATCGTCGATCCCCAGCCCGTGGCGTTCCAGCAGGCGCGGGATGGCGAAGACCGGGCCGATGCCCATTTCCTCGGGCGCGCAGCCTGCGGCGGCGAAACCGCGGAAGATGCCCAGCGGTTCCAGCCCGCGCCTCTCCGCCTCACCCGCTTCCATTAGAACGCAGGCCGAAGCGCCGTCGGACAACTGGCTGGCATTGCCGGCGGTGACGCATTTATCCGCCCCCAGCACCGGTTTCAGCCCCGCCAGCCCTTCCAGAGTGGTGCCGGGGCGGTTGCATTCATCGCCCTCGAGACGCACCGCCTGTTCGCTGACCTCGCCGGTTTCGCGGTCGGTGACCAACTTGACCGCCTCGACCGGCACGATTTCATCGTCGAACCGCCCGGCTTCCTGCGCGGCGGCGGTGCGTTGCTGGCTTTGCAGCGCATAGGCATCCTGATCGGCGCGCGACACGCCATAGCGTTCCGCCACGACCTCGGCCGTTTCCAGCATCGACATGTAGTAATTGTCGCCCACCGCCGGATCGCGGTAGCGATACGCGTTCCAGTGGTCGTTCTGGACCAGCGAAATGCTGTCCAGCCCACCCGCCAGCGTCACCTTGGCACCCTCGGCGGTGATCGCGTGGGCCGCCACCGCGATGGCGTTCAGGCCCGAGGCGCATTGCCGGTCGATGGTGGACCCGGCCACGCTGTCGGGCAGACCGGCGGCCTGGGCGATATGGCGGGCGACATTCACCCCGGTGCTGCCCTGCGTCAGGGCCGATCCGAAGGTGACATCCTCGATCTCGCCCCCGTCGATCCCGGCGCGTGTGATCGCCGCGCGGACCGCGTGGGCGGCCATGCTGGGCCCTTCGAGGTTGTTGAACGCGCCGCGATAGGCCTTGCCGATCGGGGTGCGGGCGGTGGAAACGATGACGGCTTGTCTCATGTCGGGGTCCTTCAGAGGGATTCGAGTTGGCACCACTGCGCGATGAACAGCGCCGTGGCCTGGGTGACGCGGCGCACGCTTTCCAGATCGACCCGTTCGTTGAAGCCGTGGATCGCCTCGGCCTTGGGGCCGTAAACCAGCGCGGGCGTATCGGCATAAAGCCCGAAGAACCGCGCATCGGTGGTCGCCGTGATCGACACCTTGTCGAGCTGCCCGCCGGTCACCGCGCCATGGGCCAGTTCCAGCGCCGAAATCGCCTGTTTGGCGGTGTCGCTGTCATCCTCGGCCAGCGCGTATCCTTCGGCCTCGAATCCGTTGTAGATCACCCGGGGCATGTTGTTGCGCAGGAAGTCGTTCTTCTGCGCGGCGTCGGTCAGCACGGTTTCGATCTCGGCCTTGGCGGCGTCGATATCCTGCCCCGGGAACAGCCCCATGCGCACGTCGAACACGCACCAGGCGGGGACGGAACTGGTCCAGTCGCCACCCTCGATCTTGCCGATATTCAGGTTCAGCGGGTGATGCACATGGCCGAATTGTGGATGCTTGGCCTGATCGGTGTTCCAGCGCGCCTCCATCTCGTGCAGGGCGGCGATCAGCGGCACGGCGGCCTCGATCGCGTTGGCGCCACTGCCGGCATAGGCCACGTGGGTCGGCAAACCTTGCAGATGCACCTGGAACCACAACACGCCGACCTGCGCGGTCACCAGGGTTTCGGCGAAGGGTTCGGGGATCAGCGCCGCGTCGGCGCGATAGCCGCGCTGCAGGCAGGCCAGCGCGCCGTTGCCGGTGCATTCCTCTTCGACCACCGACTGGAAGTAAACGTCGGCCGCAGGCGCAAAACCGCATTCGCGGATCGCATCCAGCGCAAACAGGTTCGACGCCAGCCCCGCCTTCATGTCGCCCGCGCCACGCCCGTACATCCAGCCGTCATCGACCCGCGGGTCATAGGGCGGCGTGTCCCACATGTCGTGCGGGCCCTCGGGCACCACGTCGATATGGCCGTTCAGGATCAGCGAGCGGCCCTTCTTGCTGGCGCTTTCATGCGCGCCGACGACATTCACCGCCTCTTCGTAATTGCCGATCACCGGGGAAAAGCCCGGCATGTGGCGGATGTCGTCAACGTCGATTTCCCAGCGGTCGACCTTGTAGCCGCGTTCGCCCAGCTCGGACGCCATGAAATCCTGCGCGCTTTGTTCGTTGCCGCGCGTCGAGGGATGCGCGGTCAGTTCGGCAAGGAATTGGGTCTGCGCGTCGAAACGGGCGTCGACGGCGTTCAGGATGCGGGTCTGCAGGTCTTTATCCATGGGATCACTCGGTTCAGAAAACGGGAATTTCGCCCTCGGGCAGGGTCAGCGGCGCGCCGGTGGCCTTGATCACGTCGTCCAGCGTCAGGCCCTCGGCGATTTCGCGCAGGGCAAACCCTTCGGGCGTGACGTCGATCACGGCCATGTCGGTGAAGATCCGGTCGACGCAGCCCCTGGCGGTCAGCGGCAGGGTGCAGTTTTCGATCAGCTTGGGATTGCCCTTGCGGTCGGTATGGGTGGACAGCACCAGAACCCGGCGCGCCTTCTGCGCCAGTTCGATCGCGCCGCCCGCACCGGGGGAAAACCGGCCGGGGATTTTCCAGTTCGCCAGATCGCCGTTCTGAGCCACCTCGAAGGCGCCCAGCATGGTCATGTCCAACCGGCCGCTGCGCACCAGCGCGAAGGAGGCGGCGCTGTCGAAAAAGGCGCTGCCCGGCACGGTGGACACATAGGCGCCGCCGGCGTCGATCAGGTTGCGGTCGGCCTGATCGATCGGCAGGGTCGGGCCGATGCCAGACAGGCCGTTTTCGGTATGCAGGCACACCGGCATATCGGCGGCCAGGTGGTTCACCACCCGCGTCGGCAACCCGATGCCGAGATTGACAACCATGCCGGGGCGGATTTCCCGCGCGGCGCGGGCGACCATTCTTTCCTTAGCGCCGGACAATGTCGTACTCCTCGCTCAGTTCGGCCAGTTCCACCACGTGATCGACGAAGGGACCGGGGGTGTGCACCTCGTCCGGGGTCAGACCGCCCAGCGGCAGAACCGTTTCGGCCTCGGCGATCACCAGATCGGCGGCCATCGCCATCAGCGGGTTGAAGTTGCGCGCCGTGGCGGCATAGCCGAGATTGCCGAACGGATCGGCCTTCGCCGCATGGATAAAGGCCGCGTCGGCCCGTAAAGCGGTTTCGATCATCGCCGGTTTACCATCGACCTCGACCTTTGCCTTGCCGTTGGCCAGCTCGGTATCGAGCCCGATATCTGTGACGATGGCTTGCAGCCCTGCCCCGCCGGCGCGGATGCGTTCGGCCAGGATGCCCTGGGCACAGAATTCGACCTCGATCCGGCCGTCGTTCATCATCTCGATGGCGCGGGCGTTCAGCCCGATATGGGTGGTGATCAGCTTCGCCACCCGGCCTTCGGCCAGCAGGTGGTCGACGCCCATCCCGGTTTCATTGGCGTCGTTCTTGACGATGGTCAGGTCGCGCGCGCCCTGGCGCAGCAATTCCTGGATCAGCAGGAAGGGCGTGCCGGGCACGCCGAAGCCCCCCAACATCACCGTGGCGCCGTCCTGGACCCGCGCCACCGCTTCCGCCATCGGGACTGTCTTGTCGGGCAGTTTCATGCGGCGCTGTCCACGTCCAGCCCGGCCTCGGCCGCGAACTTGTCCAGCGCGCGGGTCAGGCCCTGCATGATTTCCTCGATCCCGTCTTCGCCGATGATCATCGGCGGGCAGACCAGGAAGTGATCGCCGTTCAGACCGCCACGGGTGCGCCGCGAATAGATGATCAGCCCCTCGTCATAGGCGATATCGACCAGCCGCTGATAGGCCGACAGGCCCGCGGCTAGCGGTTCCATCGTCACCCGGTCCGACACCAGTTCGAACGCCAGCAGCAATCCCTTGCCGCGCACGTCGCCGATGAAGGGATAACGGTTCATCAGCCCCTTGAGCCGCGCTTTCAGCAGGTCGCCCATGCAGGCGGCGTTGGCGATCAGGTTGTTGCTTTCAATCTCGCCGATCAGCGCCAGGCCCGCGGCGCAGGCCAGCGGGTTGCCGGCATAGGTGTGACCGTGCTGGAAACCGCCGGTTTCCAGCACCGCCTCGACCATGTCGCCGCGCGCGATCATCGCGCCCAGCGGCACGTAGCCGCCGCCGAAGCCCTTGGAAATCGAAATGATATCGGGGACGGTGCCCCAGTGATCGGCACCCCAGAACTTGCCGGTGCGGCCGCCGCCCGACATCACCTCGTCATGGATCAGCAGGATGTCGTAGGCGTCGCAAATCTCGCGGATGCGCTGCATGTAACCCGCAGGCGGCACCAGCGCCCCGGTGGAGGCCCCGCCGACCGGTTCGAGGATGAAGGCCAGAACGGTTTCGGGCCCTTCCTCGATGATCTTCTGTTCCAGCATGTTGGCGTAATGCAGCCCGGTCGCCGGATCGTTGATATCCAGCCCGTCGAGATAGGCGCGCGGCGCCGGGATCTTCGGCATCTCGTGCATCATCGGCGCGAAGGGCACCGTCAAAGGATCGTAACCGGTGACCGCCAGCGCGCCCAGGGTCGAGCCGTGATAGGACGGCATCCGCGAAATCACCTTGAACCGGCTGCCCTGCCCGATCGCCAGCTTGTACTGGCGCGCCATTTTCAGCGCGCTTTCCACCGCCTCCGACCCGCCGGAGACGAAGAACACCCGGTCCAGCCCGCGCGGGCTCAGCTCTGCCGTCTTGGTAGCCAGCGCTTCCGACGCCTCGGTCTGGAAATGCAGCCGGTAGCCGAAGGTCGACTTGTCCATCTGCGCCCGCATCGCGGCCAGGACGGCCGGGTTGGAATGGCCGATATTGGACACCATAGCGCCGGACGAACCGTCCAGGTAACGGCGGCCGTTCACGTCATACATGTAGATGCCTTCGCCCCGTTCCAGGAACGGGCGCGGCGATTTGGACTGATAGAAGAGATGGGACATTTTGTGGCTCATTTATTGGCGTCGGCCAGGTGTTTACGAAGGAAATTGCGGGTGCGTTCGTTCTGCGGGTTGCGGAAGATCACGCTGGGCGGGCCTTCTTCGACGACGACGCCCTGATCCATGAACAGAACCCGGTCGCAGACGCTTTCGGCAAAGCCCATTTCGTGGGTGACGATGATCATGGTCATGTGTTCCTCGGCCAGCGCCTTCATCACCTGATTCACTTCCTCGACCAGTTCCGGGTCGAGCGCCGAGGTGGCTTCGTCGAACAGCATGACCTTGGGTTTCATCGCCAGCGCCCGCGCGATGGCGACGCGCTGTTTCTGGCCGCCCGACAGCTGCGAGGGGTAGTAATCGATGCGTTCCAGCATGCCGACCTTGGCAAGCTGTTCCTCGGCCAGCTTGTTGGCCTCGGCGTCGTTGATCCCCTTCAGCAGCTTCGGCGCCAAGGTGATGTTTTCGCGCACGGTCAGATGGGGAAAGAGGTTGAAGTGCTGGAACACCATGCCGATGTTCTGGCGCACCTCGTTGATGTGCTTTTCATACTGGCGGTGCGGCAGGTCCATGTTGACCTGGGTGTCTTCCAGCCAGATCTCGCCGCCCGACAGCGGGTCCAGATCGTTGATCGCGCGCAGAAGCGTGCTCTTGCCCGATCCCGACGGCCCGATGATGGCGACGATTTCGCCGCGATGGACCTGCAGGCTGATATCCTTCAGAACCTCAAGCGTGCCATAGCTTTTCTTGGCGTGGCGGATATCGACGAAGGGTTTCTGGTCAGTCATCTCTGTATAATCTCCTTCGGCGTCAGCGGGCGGCCTGAACCTTGCGTTCGATGCGCCGCAGCACGGCCTCCATCCCGAGGTTGATGATGTAGTAGAACACGGCGGCGAGGACGTAGAATTCGAACGGCCGATAAGTCCGCCCGATGGCAAGCTGCGCCGACAGGGTCAGTTCCGACACCCCGATCACCGACACCAGCGCCGAGTCCTTCAAAAGTGCGATCATGTTGTTGCCGATGGGCGGGATCACGTCGCGCACCGCCTGCGGCACCACGACCTTCTTCAGCGCCTGCCCCCGGCTCAGCCCCAGGGTGCGGGCGGCTTCCATCTGCCCCTTGTCGACGGCCAGGATGGCGGTCTGGATCAATTCGGAATTATAGACCGCGAAATGCAGCCCCAGCCCGATCACCCCCGCCACGAAGGCCGGCAGGTCGATGCCGATCTGCACCAGCCCGAAATAGATCAGGAACAGTTGCAGCAGCAGCGGTGTGCCCATGAACAGCCATTCAAACGCACGGAACGGCAGCCGGACGAATTTCGGCGCGTAAAGCGCGATCACCGCGAAGACGATGCCGCCGAAGAAGCTCAGCAAGGCGGCGGCGACGGTGATCGCAACGGTCCACACCGCGCCCATCATCACGACGTCGAGGTATTTGGGGATGACCGAAAAATCCAGGCCCATGGTGTTTTATCCTCTCCCTCGCTGCGCTCAGACGATGCGCGCCCTGCGGTCAAGCCAGGCGATGCCGCGGCCGGTGACGTAGATGATGATCATGTAGAGAACGCCCGAGATGAAAAACATCTCGAAGGGTTTGTAGGTCGATCCGATATAGCGCTGCGCGGTATAGGTCAGTTCGATCACCGAGATCGCGGCGACCAGCGCGGTGCCCTTGATCAGCGCGTTGATATTGACGCCCAGCGGCCGGATCATCAGACGCGCCGCCTGCGGCAGGATCACGTAGCGCATGCTTTGATAGCGGCTCATGCCCAGGGTCCGCGCCGCTTCGGCCTGACCCTTGTCGATGGCGATGATCGCGCCGCGGATGGTTTCGGTCATGTAAGCGCCGATATTGACGCCCAGCCCGATCACCCCGGCCTCGAACGCATCGAGCTGAATGCCCACCTGCGGGCCGCCGAAATAGAGGATGAACAGCTGGATCAGCGCCGGGGTGCCGCGGATGAAGCTGACATAGGCCGCGCCGACGATGCGCAGGATGCGCAGCCGCGACAGCCGTGCCGCCGCGCCCAGCGATCCGCAGATCAGCCCCAGGATCGTGGTCAGCACCGAAAGCTGGATCGTCACCCAGGCCGCCTTCAGGAAGAAGGGATAGACCTTCAGCATCAGTTCGACATCCATCGGCCTGTTCCCTCCTTCAGTGGTGATCTTTGCGTTCAAGGATCGGCAGGGCGCGGATTTCGCGCACCAGTGCCAGGGTTTCCTCGACCGCCGCTTGCAGGAATGCCTGCCCGGTTTCGGGCGTGGCGACGGTGGGGTCGCCCATCGTGCCCTCGGGCGAAGCTTCGGACCACCAGCGCATCAGCATCGCCTTGCCACCGCCCTTGGCCAGGTCGAGGTTGAAGAATTTCGTATCCGGATCGTGCAGGTTCTGATTGGTCGCCTTGCTGAGATCGACATATTCGGGGTGCAGATGCATGTACATCGCCGCCTCGAATTCGCCGGCATGGGCGATGCCGCCCACCTCGGATTTGCGGATCTCGTTGACCCGGTCGCTGCACAGGTTCCAGTAGGAGGCCGAGACGCAGATGATTTCGTTCTCGATCACCGTCTTGCGTGCCGCCAGGTCCAGCACCGGGTGGTTGGACCCGTGCGAATTCAGCAGCAAGATGCGGCGGAACCCGTGATGGGCCAGCGATTTGGTCACGTCGGTGACGAAGGCGATCAGGGTTTCGGGCTGAATCCAGATGACGCCGGGAAAATCCTTGTGGTGTTCGTTGAACCCATAGGCGATGGGCGGCATGACCAGCACCTCTTCGGGGGCCAGTTCCGCCACGCCGTTGGCCACCGCCATGCCCAGAACCGTATCGGTATCCAGCGGCATATGCGGCCCGTGGTCTTCGGTCGCGGAAACGTTGAGGATGACGACGCGATCCTTGTCGGCGTCACGCACGTCTTCCCAGGTCAGTTTGCCATATTCGGTCTGCATTTCACCTACACCCGTCTAGATGGCGCGCCGGAGAACCGGCGTGCCACAGGTTTTCGATTGAGGTTCGGAAGGATCAGCGGATGTCGCCGCCGACCCATTTTTCCGCGATCTCGACGTAGGTGCCGTCTTCCATCATCGAATCCAGCGCGGCCTGCATCGCCGCTTTCAGCTCCGGATTGCCTTCGCGGATCGCGATGCCGGCGCCGAAGCTTTCGGTTTCCAGATCGGGCAGCATCACGAAGTCATAGCCGTTTTCCTTCATCGCCAGGATCGCGGCGATGGAATCGTTGGCGA
The DNA here is from genome assembly GCF_009857745.1 of Thalassovita mangrovi. Classification (GTDB taxonomy): domain Bacteria; phylum Pseudomonadota; class Alphaproteobacteria; order Rhodobacterales; family Rhodobacteraceae; genus Thalassobius; species Thalassobius mangrovi. Next base: position 255,066 of record NZ_WWEN01000004.1, on the reverse strand, counting down.
TGACGTCGACGCGGCCGTTCTGCAGTTCCAGCAGAAGTTCCGGCAGGCCCTTGTAGGTGCGCACGTTGTATCCCTGTTCGCGGGCCCAGGCTTCGTGGGTTTCGCCCAGGGTCACACCCATTTTGACGTCGCCCAGCTGCGAAACGCTGGTGATGCCGCTGTCGGGCTTGGTGAAGATGGCGCGCTTGGTGGTGTAGTAGGGGCCGACGAAATCGACCACTTCGTCGCGTTCTGCGGTGATGGTCATCGAACCGACGATGGCGTCGTATTTGTTGGCCAGCAGACCGCCGATGATGCCGTCCCATGCGGTGGTGACGATTTCCGTCTCCAGCCCCATGCGCTTGGCGATCTCGGTGCCGATGGCCGGGTCGAAGCCGACCACTTCGTTGGATTCATTGACGAAGTTGAACGGAGGGTAAGCGCCGCTCATCGCGATGCGGATCACGCCCTTTTCCTTGATGGTGTCCAGTTCCTCGGCTGCGGCGATGCCGGCGGCGCCGAAGGTGGTCATTGCGGCCACACCGGCCATGACTGCAGTGGTCAGGATTTTCCTGCGCGTATTCATGTGAAGCTCCCTGTCTTACACTTTTTTGAAACTCTGTGTTCAGACCACGCCGGCGATCAGGCCGGACGCTTGGCGGGGAGGCTTGCATGGAGCCAAATCATCATGCAAATAGATAATCAAAATTGTAATGATTGATGAAATCTATGCTGAAACCCTATGAACAACGTTTCCCGTGGAATCTGGACTGGAACCTGCTGCGCACTTTCATGGTCGTGGTCGAACAGCGCGGCATATCGAAGGCGGCGGATTTCCTGGGGCTGAAACAACCCACGATCAGCAGCGCGCTGAAGCGGCTCGAGGACGCCACCGGGCGGCAGTTGATCGACCGCAAACCCAACCGTTTCGCGGTCACCGATGCCGGGAAAATCCTCTATGACGAATGCGCCAACATCTTCGGCGCGGTGTCGCAACTGCCGCAGCTTCTGGCCGCGGAAGAAGCAGAACTCAGCGGCCATATCAGCATCGTGATGACCAGCCACGTGGTGTCGCCGCATTTCGACAAGGCGTTGGAAACATTCGCACAAAAGCACCCGAAAGTGACCTATTCCATGGTCGTCGAGGAAAGCACCGAGGTCGCGGTGCGCATCCGGCAGAACCAGGCAAGTTTCGGCATCTGCCTGCTCAGCGAGCAGCCGAAGAACATCGACGCCCGGGTGATGTGCCGGGAATTTTTCGGGCTCTATTGCGGCCCGCGCCATCGCCTGTTCGGCCGCAACGACATCGCCCTGCCGGACCTGAAAGGCGAAGCCTCGGTGTCGTTCCAGACCGAAATCGAAGGCGGCCCGCTGGGATCGGTGGCGCAGCTGCGCGACCGGGCCGGACTGGCCGCCAACCTGCGCGGGGTGTCGTCGAACCTGTCCGAGGTGCGCCGCCTGACCATGGCCAATATCGGCATCGGCGCCCTGCCCGTCCATGTCGCCAAGCGCGACGTGCAACTGGGCCAGCTGTGGCAATTGCCGCCCTATTCGCAGTTGCCGATGGTGGAAATTTACCTGCTGACCAATCCCAGGCGCAGCCTGTCGCCGCCCGAAGCGGCCTTCCTGGCGCTGGTCGACGAATTGATCTTCAACGTGCCGCTGGACGACCGCACCTATTCCTGACCGCCCTGCCCCCGGAAACGCCAACGGACGGCCCTGATAGGGCCGCCCGACTTGTCTGTGCCAGACCTCAGAGAGCCGCGTTGAACAGCTCGGTCAGGTTTTCTTCGGTCAGTTCGATCGGGTTGCCGCCGCAGGACGGGTCGATGATCGCGCCCTTGACCAGCTCGGGGATGCTTTCCGCCGTCACGCCCAGCTCGGACAGCCGTTTGGGGATGCCCAGGCTGTCGTTGAGTTCCTGCACGAAGGCCTTGAAGCCTTCGAAACCGCCCTCGATCCCCAGATAGGCCGCCGCCTGTTCGAACCGGTCCGCAATCGCGGACGCGTTGAATTCCAGAACGGCGGGCATGCAGACGGCGTTGGTGGTGCCGTGGTGGGTGTTGAAATGCGCACCGATCGGGTGGCTCATCGCGTGGATCGCGCCAAGCCCCTTCTGGAACGCCGTCGCCCCCATCATCGCCGCGCTCATCATCTGGGCGCGGGCCTCAAGGTCGGTGCCGTCGGCATAGGCGCGCGGCAGGTAATCCTTGACCAGCCGCATCCCTTCCAGCGCGATGCCCTGGCTCATCGGGTGGTAGAAGGGCGAGCTGTAGGCCTCGACACAATGGGCGAAGGCATCGAGCCCGGTGCCGGCGGTGATGAATTTCGGCATCCCCACGGTCAGTTCCGGGTCGCAGATCACGACGCTGGGCAGAACCTTGGGGTGGAAGATGATCTTCTTCACATGGGTTTCGGAATTGGTGATGACGCTGGCGCGCCCCACTTCCGACCCGGTGCCGGCGGTGGTGGGCACCGCGATGATCGGCGCGATGGCATCGGCATCGGCGCGGGTCCACCAGTCGCCGATATCCTCGAAATCCCACACCGGACGGGTCTGCCCCGCCATGAAGGCCACCATCTTGCCCAGGTCGAGCCCGGACCCGCCGCCGAAAGCGATCACCCCGTCATGGCCGCCCGCCTTGTAGGCGGCGACACCGGCGTCGAGGTTCTTCTCGTTCGGGTTCGGGTCGACATCGGCGAACAGCGCCCGGCCCAGACCGGCGGCGTCGAGAATATCGAGGGTCTGCGCGGTGATCGGCAGACCGGCCAGGCCGCGGTCGGTGACCAGCAGAGGGCGCTTGATCCCGGCGGCAGCGCAGGCCGCGGGCAGTTCGGCAATCCGGCCAGCGCCGAATTTGATCGCGGTCGGATAGGACCAGTTACCGGTCAGGTTCATTTTGTCACCTTCTTGAGATGGTAGGATTTGGGACGGGTCAGGTTGTGATAGCCGATGACGGACAGCCCGCCACCGCGCCCGGTCTGCTTGCAGCCGGTCCAGCACAGGCCGGGATCGAGGTAATCGGCGCGGTTGAGGAAGACGGTGCCGGTTTCGATCCGGTCGCCCACCCGTTCGGCGCGGTCCACATCCGCCGTCCAGAGCGAGGCGGTCAGCCCGAACACGCTGTCATTCATCAGCGCGATCGCTTCCTCGTCGTCCTTCACCGGCATGATCCCCACCACGGGGCCGAAGCTCTCATCCCGCATCACCCGCATGTCGTGGGTCACGTCGGTCAGGATCTGCGGCGTCAGGTAGGCCGCGCCGTCGTCTTCGGCGAAAGGTTCGATATGCGCCTTGGCGCCCATCGCCAGCGCCTCGTCGATCTGCGCCCGGACCTCGGTGGCGAAACGGGCATTGGCCATCGGGCCAATGGTGGTTTCGGGGTCCAGCGGATTGCCCAGCTTGTAGCCGTTCACCACCGCGACCGCCTTTTCGATGAAGGCGTCGAACAGGCTTTCATGCACGTAGATGCGTTCGATGCCGCAGCAGCACTGGCCGGAATTGAACATCGCCGCGTCGATCAGCGTCGCCACCGCCGCATCCAGGTCGGCGTCTTCCATCACATAGCCCGGGTCCTTGCCGCCCAGTTCCAGCCCGACACCGGTGAAGGTGCCTGCGGCGGCGCGTTCCATCGCCTGACCGCCGCCCACCGAACCGGTGAAGTTGACGAAGTCGAAAGCGTTTTCGGAAATCAGCGCGCTGGCGGTGTCATGGTCCAGGTAAACGTTCTGGAACACATCCTCGGGGATGCCGGCGGAATGGAACGCCTTGGCCATGGTTTCGCCGACCAGCAACGTCTGGGTCGCGTGTTTCAGCATCACCGTGTTGCCCGCGATCAGCGCCGGCGCGACAGTGTTGACCGCCGTCATGTACGGGTAGTTCCACGGCGCCACCACGAAGACCAGGCCCAGCGGCACCCGCTTGATATAGCGCTTGAAGGTGGCGTCCTCGCCCACTTCGATATCGGCCAGCGCCCGTTCGGCGATTTCAGCCATGTAGCTGGCGCGTTCGTTGAAGCCGCCGAATTCACCGCCATAGCGGACGGGTCGGCCCATCATGCCCGCCAGTTCGGGCACGATCACGTCGTTCATCGAGCCCACCGCGGCGACCCCGGCCATCACAAGGTCGATGCGTTCCTGCAAGGGACGCGCGGCCCATGCGGCCTGCGCCGCCTTGCCGCGCGCGGCAGCGGCGCGCGCTTCGTCCGGCGACAGCACCGGGCGTTCGGCGAATACCGATCCGTCGATCGGCGAGATACATTTCAAAGTCTTGGTCATTTCATCCTCGAAATCAGGCCAGTTCGAACCCGCGCGCCACCTCGTAATCGGTGACGACACGGTTGAAGTCTTCGATCTCCCACTCGGCGGCGCGCGCATAGTGGGTGATCACGTCATCGCCCAAAGCCTCGCGCAGCATGTCGGAGGCCAGCAGCGTTTCGCGCGCGTCACGCAGGGTGTGCGGGATATGCCCGCTGTCACCTTCATAGGCGTCGCCGCTGAAGGCCGGTCCCAGTTCCAGCCCGTCCTCGATCCCCTTCAGCCCGGCGGCCAGCATCGCGGCCATGGCGAGGTAGGGATTGATGTCGGACCCGCCGACGCGGCATTCGATCCGGATCGCCTTGCTGCCGTCGCCGCACAGGCGGAACCCGGCGGTGCGGTTGTCGATCGACCAGATGATGCGGGTCGGCGCGAAGGTGCCCTTCTGGAACCGCTTGTAGCTGTTGATATAGGGCGCCAGGAAATAGGTGTAGTCAGGGGCGTATTTCAGCAGCCCCGCGACATAGCTTTTCATCGTGTCCGACATGCCCAGCGGATCGTTGGGGTCGAAGAACACGGGATCGCCATCCTTCCACAGCGACTGGTGCACGTGGCTGGACGATCCGACCTTGTCGTGATGCCATTTCGACAGGAAGGTCACCGCGTGGCCCTGCTGCCAGGCGATTTCCTTGGTCGCGTGCTTGGCGATAGTGTGGTAATCGGCGGTGTTCAGAGCGGCATCGTATTTGATGTTCAGCTCTTCCTGGCCGGTCTCGGCCTCGCCCTTGGAATTCTCGATCGGCAGGCCGGCGTTCCACAGGTGGTTGCGCAGCGGGCGCATCACGTGTTCTTCGCGGCTGGTCTGCAGGATGTTGTAATCTTCGTTGAAGGCCGAAATCGGCTCCATGTCGCGGAACCCGCCCTTGCGGATTTCATCGATGCTCTTGGCGAACAGGAAGAATTCCAGTTCGCTTGCCATCATCGGGGTGAACCCCATCGCCTCGGCGCGCGCGATCTGCTTCTTCAGCATGGCGCGGGGCGAATGCGGCACTTCTTCATGGGTGTGATGGTCCAGCACGTCGCACAGCACCATCACCGTGCCTTCGAGCCACGGCACCGGGCGCAGCGTGCTCAGGTCGGGTTTCATCACGTAATCGCCGTACCCCTGTTCCCAGGAGGTCGAAGCGAAGCCCTCGGGCGTCGACATCACCAGGTCGGTGGCCAGAAGGTAATTGCAGCAATGGGTTTCTTCCCACGCGCTGGCGATGAAATGACCGGCATGGAACCGCTTGCCCATCAGGCGGCCCTGCATGTCCACCAGACAGGCGAGAACGGTATCCACCTCGCCCGAGGCCACCTGCGCCTTGAGATCGTCGAAACTGAGAGTGCCAGCCATGGGGCGTTTCCTTTCTTAAATGGTGCCCCGGCGCGAAAAGCGCCGGGGCTGTAGAATTAGCCGAAAGTGTACGGAGGACCAGCCTTGCTGATCACTTCGTTATAGTCGCGGAAGATCTGGACGATCTTGGCGTGAATTTCGCCTTCTTCGGCGATTTCATCCCAGAACTTCACAGCGGCGTCTTCGACGGTTTTCCACTCTTCCTGCGGGATCGAGCGCAGTTGCAGCTTGTCACCCTGTGCGCGCAGCCGCGCTTCACCGCCCCAGTACCACTGGTTGCGATAGGTGTGCCCGGCTTCGATGCCTGCCATGACAATCGACTTGAGGTGTTCGGGCAGGTCGGCCCATTTCTTCTGGTTGACGAAGAACGACCCGATCCATGCACCCGAGATGTTGTTGGTCAGGAAGTAGTCGGTCACGTTGGCCCAGCCAACGGTGTAGTCCTCGGTGATCCCCGACCACGCCATGCCATCCAGTTCGCCGGTCTGGACGGCCACTTCGGCATCCTCATAGGGGATGGTCACCGGCACCACGCCGAACTGCGACAGGAACCGCCCGGCGGTCGGGAAGGTGTACAGTTTCAGACCGTCGAGATCGGCCAACGAGGTGACCTCTTTCTTGGTGTTGAAGTTGCACGGGTCCTGCCCGGCAGCGGACAGCCAAGTCACGCCGACCTTTTCGTATTCCGAGCGCCAAATGTCCGCCAGGCCGTACTGTTCGAACAGCACCGGCACGTCGAGCGAATGCTTGGTGGCCAGCGGGAAATAGCCGCCGAACACCTGCAGCGGCGTGGGCGATGCCATCGAGTCATCGTCCGAATGCACCGCGTCGATGGTGCCGCGCTGAAGCGCCTGGAACAGTTCGCCGGTGGGGACGATCTGGTCGGCGTAATACAGTTCGATTTCCATCTCACCGTTGGCAGCGGAGTTGATGTAATCGACCACGGGCTTGGTCACAAACTCACCCAGTGCCGCGCCGGCATAGGTCTGGAAACGCCACTTGATCGGCGCCTGGGCCTTGACGATGGCTGGCGACGCCAGTGTCGCTGCGCCACCGAGGGCCGCAACGCTTAGAAAAGAACGTCTTGAAGTCATTTCATTTTCTCCTGTTGAGGTTTCTGATTGTGCTCCGTTGACGGAGTTCTTTGGGTTATTTCGCGTAAACGAGGTTGGGCAGCCACAGGGCGAGCTCAGGGAAGATCATGACGATTGCCAAGGCAAAGGCCATCACCGCGACGAAGGGAACGATCGAGCGGTAGATGTCCGTGATCGTAATGTGCGGTGGCGCCATGGCGCGCATCAGGAACAGATTGTACCCGAACGGCGGCGTCATATAGGCGATCTGGCAGGTGATCGTGTAGAGAACACCGTACCATACCAGGTTGAACCCCAGTTCCCCTACCAGCGGCACATAGAGCGGCGCCACGATCACCAGCATCGCGGTGTCGTCCAGGAAGGTGCCCATGACGATGAAGCTCAGCTGCATCAGGATCAGGATCATCCAGGGGCTCAGGCCCATCTGCTCGGTGAACAGGTCCTTGATCGCCTTGACCGCGCCAAGCCCGTCGAACACCGCGCCGAAGCCCAGTGCAGCCAGGATGATCCACATGAACATGCACGACACCGCCAGGGTCTGGCGCACCGAGACCTCGAACACCTCCTTGGTCATCCGCCCCTTGAGGACCGCCGCCATGAAGGCCGCCATCGCCCCGATGGCCGAACTTTCCACCAGCGAGGTCCAGCCCTTCACGAACGGCACCATCATCACGACGAAGATCCCCAGCGGCAGCAGCCCCGCCTGCAACAGGCGCAGCTTCTCCGACATCGGCACGTTGCGCTCTTCCACGGGAAGGGCCGGTCCCAATTCGGGTTGAATCCGGCAGCGTACGTAGATGTAGATGATGAACATGCCGGCCATCATCAGGCCGGGGATCACACCGGCAAGCCAAAGCTGCCCCACCGGTTGCCGCGCGATCATCGCATAAAGCACCAGCACGACCGAGGGCGGCACCAGGATGCCAAGCGACGATCCGGCCTGGATCACGCCGGTCACCATGATCTTGTCATAGTTGCGCTTCAACAGCTCCGGCAATGCGATGGTGGCCCCGATGGCCATGCCCGCCACGCTCAGACCGTTCATCGCCGAGATCAGCACCATCAGCCCGATCGTGCCGATGGCCAGCCCGCCCTTCACTGGTCCCATCCAGACATGGAACATCTTGTACAGGTCGTCGGCGATCTTGGATTCCGACAGCACGTAGCCCATGAAGATGAACATCGGCAGCGTCAGCAGCGGATACCATTTCATCAGCTTCATCGCCGCCGAGAACGGCAAATCCGCACCACCCGTACCCCACAACATCACCGCAGCCGCCGCGCCGACGAAGCCGATCGCACCGAACACGCGCTGTCCGGTAAACAGCATCAGCATCATCGAACTGAACATCAACAGGCCGATCATTTCATAGGACATCAGATTTCTTCTCCGCGAATGCGTCCGAGATCCCGGAACAGTTCAGCAAGCGTCTGCAACAGCATGAGAAACACGCCGAAGCACAAAAGGGTCTTCACCGGCCAGAGGAAGGGCCGCCAAGCGGTGGGGCTACGTTCGAGATAGCCCAGCTTCTCGCCCGCAGCGTCGAAACCGCCGGTCACCAGCGTCTTCAGCAGGTCCCAGAAAAAGGCGAAGGGTTCGGTCCCGAAATAGCCCAGCGAATAGGCGGTGGAGCCGACCGCGCCCTTGAACAGGATGACGAGATAGGCCATCAGGAACAGCACGGTGAAAGCATCGACCCAAGCCTTGGTCTTGTGCGACCAGTTGCCATAGAACAGGTCCATCCGCACGTTCGAGCCCAGCTGGATCGAATAGGGCCCGCCGAGGATGTAGTAGGCGACCATCACGAACTGCGCCGTTTCCAGCGTCCAGATCGACGGCGAGAAAAAGGTCTTCGAGACCGAGGACCACAGCAGCACCCCCACCAGCGCGAAAATCAGGTACATCGCGAACCGCCCGATGAAATGGTTCATCGCATCGATCGTGTGCACGTATCCAGTTATGACCTTAGGCATCGTGCCCTCCTTCCCCGGCGTTGGACAAAGCTTCCAACGCGGGCCGGATCATTGTCAGCAATTCTTGTGACATTCGCTCGACGTCCTCCTGGTCGCGCAACAGGTCGTTGCGGATTTCCAGCATCACGTTGGGCAGGCCATGCGCGATCCCGTGCAGTTTCAGGGAATGGGTCACCCCGTCTTCGGGCCCGTAGGGCTGATTGCGCTCGATCACCCGGTGCGGCAGATCGGCGGCGTGTTGCAGCATCCCGTCGGCCAGGCGGCTGTCGCTGTCATGCAGGATGCCGATTTCCGTCTGCCGCTGCACGCCGAAGAAGACCGGCGTGAAGCTGTGCACGGTGATCAGCGCGCGCGGGCCGGTCGCGATCATGTCGGTCACGGCAGCGCAGAACGGGCGATAGATGGTTTCGGTGCGCTCGTCGCGCTGCGCCTGGGTCAGCCCGGTATTGCCCGGCACCTCGACCAGTTCGGACCGTTCCGGCATGGCGCTTTCGGCCTCGGGCGGACGGTTGCAGTCGTAAACGAGTCGCGACACCCGGCTGGCGACGACCGGCGCGTCCAACGCGGCGCTCAGCGCCCTGGACAGGGCCAAAGCGCCCGGGTCCCAGGCGGCGTGGCTGTGCCGCCATTCCGGCCGCAGCCCCAGATCGCCATAGCGTGCGGGAATATGGCTCGAGGCGTGTTCGCAGATCAGCAACACGCCGCCGGCACCGTCGCGATTGATCACCTCCACCGCGTTTTCATCCTCGCAATGCTGATTGTTCAGCATCAGTCTCTCCCTGTTTTGGAAAATTCTTTTCATGCCCGACCCATTTGTGTCAATATCTCTTCACAAATGATCGGTGCCGAAACCGGAACGCCCTTGCATCCCCGTATTTCGCGACTAAGAAATAGGCGCCCTGAACAGGAAGAGATTTTGCAGCACCCCACCGCCACCGTCCGAGAGCTGATCCGCGAACAGTACAGCGCGCTCACCCAGTCCGAGCGCAAGTTCGCCAATGCCCTGCTGGAAAACTATCCGGCGGCGGGTCTGGCCTCGATCACCATCGTGGCGGAACAATCGGGCGTTTCGACCCCGACCATCGCCCGGATGGTGCAGAAACTGGGCTTCAAGGGCTATCCGCAGTTCCACCAGGCGCTGCTGAAAGAATTGCAGGCCAAGGTGTCCGGCCCGACCGAACGGCGGGCGAACTGGGCGTCGGAAGCGCCGGAATCGCATCTTCTGAACCGTTTCGCCAAGGCGGTGACGCGCAATATCGAAACCACCTTTTCGAACATCGACAGCGAAGGATTCGACGCAGCGGCCAAGCTGCTGGCCGACAGCAGCCACCCACTTTACGTCGTCGGCGGCCGCATCACCCGGTCGCTGGCCGATTACGCCTTCACCCATTTCCAGGCGGTGCGCCCCGGGGTCACCCACCTGACCTCGTCCTCGGCGACCTGGCCGCATTACCTGCTGGACATGGAAAAGGGCGACACGCTGCTGATCTTCGACGTGCGGCGCTATGAAACCAACCTGCAACGGCTGGCCGAACTGGCCGCCGAACGCGGCATCAACGTGGTGCTGATCACCGATCAGTGGTCCAGCCCGATCGCCGAGGTCGCCACCCACAGCTTCAACTGCTGGGTGGAAATCCCCTCGGCCTGGGATTCGAACGTATCGACGATGATGCTGTTGGAGGCGCTGATCGCGGCGGCGCAGGAACAGCGCTGGCCGGAAACCCGCGAAAGATACGAACGTCTGGACGAACTGTTCAACCTCACCCGGCTGTTCCGAAAAGGATAAGGCGCGCCCCTTGCGGGGACGCGCCTGTTGCTTGCCTGTATGCTCGGGGCCCGGCCATCCAGGCCCCCTGCCCTGTTTTTCGGCTCAGTCGCCCGATTTTTCCGCAGAGGGCGGCGAAATCAGCGATTGCACGGTATAGACCAGCACCGCGAAGCCGATGGCGCCCGCGACGGCGACCGCCAGCAGCACGATCAGGTCGATCGGCCCGCCGATATTGCGCAGGTGCGAATGGGTCATGATCAGCACGAACCAAACCGCCGCGATCGCGCCCACCGGCATCGACAGCTGCGCCAGCAGGAACTTGCGCCAGCTGATTTCGCGGTCGCGGATCAGCACGTAGAAATAGCCAAGCGTCACGATGACGGCCACTGCCACCATCGCCCAGAACAGGCCACGTCCGAAGATTTCCTCGAAAACGGCGATCAGGGTGCCAAAGGTAAGGTCTTTCATGTCAGGTCTCCTCAGGCGCGGCCGCGCAGCATGGCGTTATAGGTTGCCTTCAGCGCGACTTCCTTCATCAGCCAGCTGATCCACAGCTCTTCGAGCGGCGCGATGATGCCGGGGAAGGACGGCGTCAGGTTGTTGTTGTAATCGAATTCGACCAGCATCGCCCGGCCGACCCGGGTGATCATCGGGCAAGAAGTGTAACCGTTATAGGTCTCGGTCGGGTCCTTGCCCTCGATGGCGGCAATGATGCCGTCCTCGACCACCGGCACCTGCCATTTGACCGATGCGGCGGTCTTGCCCTTGGGCACGCCCGCGACGTCGCCAAGCGCCCAGATATTGTCGTAACGCAGGTGACGCAGGCTGGCCTTGTCGCATTCGACCCAGCCCTGATCGGTCCACTTGTCGGCCCAGCTCAGGCCAGACTGGCGGATCACCTCGGGGGCACGCTGCGGCGGGATCACGTGGATGTAATCGTAATCGCGCTCTACCTCGCCCTCGGGCGTGGTGAAGGTGGCGCGCTTGGCGCCCGGTTCGATCGCCTTCAGCACGTGGGAATATTCCGGCGTGATGCCGCGATTGCCGAAGATCATGCGGACCTTTTCCGACACGATGGGCACACCGAACAGGCTGTCGTTGTTCGCCATGTAGGAAATGTCCATCTTGCCGCGCGTCCCGTTGGAGCGGGCGATGTCTTCGATCAGGAAGGTGTGCTTGAGCGGCGCACCGGCGCATTTCATTTCGGTCGCCGGACGGGTGAACAGCCCCACGCCGCCGGTTTCGGTGAAATTCTGCGCGGCCTTCCAGGTGGCGGCGGCATATTGCGGCCCGGCATAAAGCGCGCCGATGCCGTTTTCGCCCACCAGGTCGAGCGAGAAGCCTTCGATCGCGTCGTGATCCAGGATCAGGCCGGGCGCAACGACGAGGAAGTCATAGGTCAGCACCTTGCCGCTTTCGGTCGCGACGGTCTTGGCCTCGGCATCGATGGCCGCGGCGGCTTCCTGGATCAGGGTCACGCCCTTGGGCAGCCAGTCGGTGGTTTGCGACAGAACGTAATCGGAGGGTTTAAGACCGGCCGCGACCAGCGACAGGCCGGGCTGATACAGGTGTTCCTTGCGCGGGTCGATCAACGTGATCTCGGCGCCATCCAGGCGGCGGACCAGCCGGTTGGCCAGCGCGGTGCCACCGGCACCGGCGCCGATGATCACGATCTTCGCCTTGGTGGCGACCTGTGCCTGCGCCGGTTGCGATGCGGTGACGGCCGCGGCGGCGGCAGCGCCCGCGGCGGAGAGGGTGAGGAATTGCCGCCTGGTGGCGGTCGGTTTGGGGTTCTTGGTCATCTTGTGCGTTTCCTCCAAGCGTCCTGTCAGGGGGAGAAGCCCACCTGCGCGATCGCAGGCGGGCGGGCAGTCATGGATCGCGGGCGATCAGTAGCTGGCAATCCGTGCGTTGGGTGCAATCATCGCGCCGGCCATCGCCTGCGGATTGGCGACGCCGACACCGTCCAGCAGGATCGAAGCGTCAGCGCCCTTGCCGGGCAGGTAGATCGCGCAGACCTCGACCTTGGCGCCGGGCAGCGTCATGATCTTGGTCATCAGGCCCTGCGGGCTCATGTTCTTGGGCGGCTGACCGGCGGTGGCGGATTCGGGCGCATCCTTCAGCGCGATATCGGCGGCCGGGCCGCACAGCAGGATATGCGGGGTGGCGCCCTGCTGGGCCGCCTGCATGCTCAGAACCATCGCCATCAGCTGGGTTTGCGGTTCCGGCGCGGTCAGGATCGTCACCAGGGTTTTGGGGGCTTCTTCGGCTGCGGCAGAAAAAGCGACTCCGGCGGCTGCAACAGCGCCGAGCAAAAATTTCTTCATGATTTGGGTTCTCTCTCGTTCGTGCCGATCAGGGTCGGCTTCATCTTGTCCTTGAACCGGGCCCCGGCGCGCAAGACGCCCGGGGCCCGGCTATCGGGGGGGAAGAAGGGACGACGCCCCCCGAATTCCTAACCGGTGTCAGTGTTCGTGTTCACCCACCGGGCAGTCGCCTTCCTCGGCGAAGCAGGCATCGGTGCGCAGTTCCAGCCACATGGCGTTGAGAACGGCGGCAGCAGCGGCGAGAGGCAGGCCCAGAAGCCAGGCGAAATACCACATGTTCAGTCTCCTTCTCAGTAAACGCTATCGGAGTTTTCGGTGACGTCCGCTTCGGTGACCTTGCCCCACAGAACCTTGTAGACCCATGCGGTGTACATCAGGATCAGCGGCATGAAGATCAGCGTCACCACCAGCATGATGAACAGCGTCTGGTGCGAACTGGACGCGTCCCACACAGTCAGCGAACTGTTCGGGTCCACGGTCGAGGGCAGGATGAACGGGAACATGGTCAGACCAACCGACGAAATGATCCCGGTGATGCCCAGTTTCGACCACAGCAGCGTCGACACCTCGCGGCCCGCGCGCAGACCGCGCATCGCCATCAGCGCCCCGGCAAAGCCCATCAGCGGGGCAATGACGATCCAGGGACGTGTCGAATAGGCCGACAGCCAGCTGCCGCCGCGGGTGACTTCGGAGTAGAGCGGGTTGGAAGGCCCGTTCGACACCACGTCGTTGACCAGCGCGAAACCGTCGATCCCGATCGCCAGCCACAGACCGGCCAGCGCATAGCCCGCCACCGCGACCAGACCGGCCTTGGTGCCGATGCTGCGGGCGCGTTCGGCGATCTGGCCTTCGGTTTTCAGGCTCAGCCAGGCGGCGCCGTGCATCAGCAGCATCGAGAAGGACACCACACCACCCAGCAGGGCGAAGGGATGCAGCAGGCGGATCAGCTTGCCGATGGCGCTGCCGTCATAGATCGGCATCAGGTCATCGGTCAGATGGAAGGGCACGCCCAGCAGGACATTGCCCACCGCCACGCCGAACAGAAGCGCGGGAACCGCACCGCCGGCAAACAGCGCCCAGTCCCAGCGGCTGCGCCACGCGGCGCTGTCCCGCTTGGACCGGTATTTGAACGCCACCGGGCGGACGATGAAGGCAGCCAGCACCAGGAACATCGCCAGGTAGAAGCCCGAGAAGCTGACCGCGTAGAGCGGCGGCCAGGCGGCGAAGATCGCGCCGCCGCCCAGGATGAACCACACCTGGTTGCCTTCCCAGACCGGGCCGACGGTGTTGATGACGACGCGCCGTTCCACATCCGTCTTGGCGACGAAGGGCAGCAGGGCGCCGACCCCCATGTCGAACCCGTCGGTCAGCGAGAAGCCGATCAGCAGAACCCCGAGGAGCACCCACCAGACCACGCGAAGAAGGTCGAAATCGATCAATTCATAAAGGATCATGTCAGTTACTCCGCGGGATTGGCAAAGGGACCCTGGCCGTCATGGGTGCGCAGCCGGTGTTCGTGCTTGGCCTGCCAAGCTTCGGTTTCGGCGACGTCCATGTAGGGACCTTTGCGGATGTATTTCACCATCAGGCTCACCTCGATCACGAAGAGGACCGAATAGAAGGTGATGAAGCCCGCCAGCGTGATCAGCAGATCGGCAATCGACAGGTGCGACGCGCTCAGCGCGGTCGGCAGCACGCCGTCCACCGTCCAGGGCTGGCGGCCGAATTCCGCCACGAACCAGCCCAGCTCGGCCGCGATCCACGGCGTCGGGATGATCGCCACGGCGGCATAGAGCGACCAGCGCGGGAACTGCATCTGGTAGAACGACGCCCGCACGAAGAAGAAGATCATCACCGCGATGAAGCTGAAGCCCAGCCCCACCATCAGGCGGAAGGCCCAGAACAGCGGCCCGACGCCCGGGATGGTGTCCGCGGCGGCCTGTGCGATCTGTTCGTCGGTCGCATCGCGCGGATCGTCGACATAGCGCTTGAGCAGCAGCGAGAAGCCCAGGTTCTCGGAATGCGCCTCGAAGGTTTCGCGCACTTCCGGCGACACGTTTTCACGATCTGCCCGGATGGTCATCAGCGCGTCATAGGCGATCAGGCCGTCGCGGATACGTTCTTCGGATTCCGCTTCAAGTTCGTTGATGCCCGGGATTTCCTGGGTCAGGCTGCGGGTGCCGATCAGGCCCATCACCCACGGGATTTGGATGGCGTAATGGGTTTCGCGCGCTTCCTTGTCGGGGAACCCGATCAGGTTGAACGGCGCGGGCGCTTCGTGGGTTTCCCACATGCCCTCGATCGCGGCGAGCTTCATTTTCTGCGTGTGGCTGGCCGAATAGCCGGATTCGTCGCCCAGAACCACGACGGACAGCGCGGCGGCAAGCCCGAAGGAGGACGCGACCGCGATGGAGCGGCGGGCCAGATCCTTGTGCCGGTTCTGGATCAGATACAGCGCCGAAACGCCCAGCACGAAGACCGCGGCGGTGACGTAACCGGCCGAAACCGTGTGCACGAACTTGGCCTGCGCCACTTCGTTGAAAACCACGTCGAAGAACGAGGTCATTTCCATCCGCATCGTGTCGGGATTGAACTGTGCGCCGACCGGATTTTGCATCCAGCCGTTGGCGATCAGGATCCACAGCGCCGAGAAGTTCGACCCGATGGCGACCAGCCAGGTGACGACCATGTGCGACACCTTGCTCAGCTTGTCCCAGCCGAAGAAGAACAGCCCGACGAAGGTCGCTTCCATGAAGAAGGCCATCAGCCCCTCGATGGCAAGCGGCGCGCCGAAGATGTCGCCGACATAGTGCGAATAGTAGGACCAGTTCATGCCGAACTGGAATTCCATGGTGATACCGGTGGCGACGCCGAGAACGAAGTTGATCCCGAACAGCGAGCCCCAGAATTTCGTCATCTGCCGCCAGATGGGGCGGTTCGTCATGACATAGACGGTCTCCATAATCGCGACCAGGATCGAAAGACCCAGCGTCAGCGGCACGAAGAGAAAGTGATACATGGCTGTCATGGCGAATTGCAGTCGTGACAGCTCGACCAGTCCGATCTCCATAGGTGGACTCCTTGGTGTGTTAATTACGCATCCGAGATACGCATTAGGCGCGAATATATTATGTATCCAGAATACGGAATTGATCTGAGTCAAAAAAATACAGTGCGATGATACATTTTTTTCTTAACAAGGTCAGCTATTAATGCCGCGCAAGGCAATTGACCTGTCGGCACCTTCGATTTCCACCGGCCGGTGCGCCGCCATCAGAATCGATGCTTCGGGCAGCGCCGCGCGAATCCCCGTCATCACCTGCTTGGCGGTGGCGTCATCCAGTCCCTCGGTCGGTTCATCGAGCAGCAAAAGCCCCGGACGGCGCAGCACTGCGCGGGCCAGAACCAGCCTGCGCGCCTCGCCGCCCGACAATCCGGCGCCGCGGAAACCCAGCTTGGCCTCCAGCCCGCCCTTGGCGCGGATGGTGGCGGCCAGGCAGGTGGTTTCCAGCGCCTGCCACAGATCGTCGTCGCTGGCTTCCGGCGCGGCCAGGCGCAGGTTTTCCGCCACGGTTCCCGCGATCAGCGCGTGGCGCTGCGGCACCATGGCGACGCTTTGCTGCAGGGCCTCGGGCGTATATCCCTGCAGGTCGCGCCCACCCCAGTTCACGCCGCCGCTGCTGGGGCTCAGCGCCCCCGCCGCCAACAGCAGAACCGTGCTTTTGCCGATGCCGCTGGGGCCGGTCAGCGCCACTGTTTCGCCCGGGCCGACGCTCAGCGTCACCGGTTCGAACAACGCCCGATCCCCCTGCCCCGGCCGATAGGTCAGATCGAAAAGCAACAGGGTAGACACCCGCGCCGTTGCCGTTTGTTCGGCATCGGGTTCGGCCTCGGCCCCGCTCAGTGCCGGCAGGACGTGGCGTGCGGCCTGGATCATCCGGCCAATTTCCGACAGCGCACGGCGCACCGGCGCGACCGCCTCGGCCAGGGCCAGCGCCGCGAAAACCCCGATGGCGGATTGCGCCGCGCTGATCGTGCCGGCCTGCACCAGGGCGATCCCCTGCCCCAGGGCCAGCGCCGTCACGCCCGCGCCGATCAGGTCCAGCCCGACGCCGGTGCGCCGTTCGATCCGATCAAGCTGCTGACGCGCCGCGCCGTGGCGCGCCTGCGCCGATTGCACATGATCGCGGGTCGCCTGCAGCTGGCCGTAGACTGCCAGGTCTTCGCGCCCGGCGATCAGGTCGATCAGCCGCGACCGCGACGCCTGCATCGCCGCCTCGGCCTGCCGCGACGGCGGCCGGGCGATATGCTGCCCGATCAGGAAAATCAGCGTCGGACCGACGAGATAGCCAAGCCCGACCAGCAGGGCGATCGTGGGATCGACCAGGAACCACAGGGCAATCGCGGTGACGAAAATCACCATCACCCCCGCCAGCCCCGGCAGCACCAGCCGCAGCAGCACACCGTCCAGCGCATCGATATCGGCGGTGACCCGGTTCAGGAAGGAATTGGCGCGCAGCCGCTCCAGCTGCCGGTAGGGGCTGACCAGGTAGCCCTGCAGCATCCGAATGCGCAGCCGCGACAGCACCCGCAGGGTGGCGTCATGGGTCAGCAGCCGTTCGCCATAGCGCGCGGCGGTGCGGCCAAGCGCCAGAAAGCGCACCATCGCCGACGGGGCGAAGACGTTGAACAGCACGCCGATCCCGGCCAGACCGGCAGCGGCGGCGGCGGTGATGAACCAGCCCGATAGGCCCAGCAGCGACACGCCCATGATCAAAACGGTGATCGACAGCGCCAGCCCGCGCAGGAGAGCGCGCCGTTCGCCGCGCAACAGCAGCAGCACGATATTCAGAAGCGGTTTCATGCCGCGCCCTCCTCTGCTGCGAGCTTCAGCACCTTGCCCGCCTTTTCCATCAGCCGGGGATCGTGGGTGGCGACCACCAGCGTCCCGCCGGCGGCGGCATATTCCAGCAGCCCGTCGATGATCGCATCGGCGGTTTGTGCATCCAGATCGGCGGTGGGTTCGTCGGCCAGCAATATGCCCGGGCCGCGATGCAGCGCGCGCGCCAGCGTCACGCGCCGCGCCTCGCCCCCCGACAGCCCGGCGCCGCGTTCGCCCAGGATGGTCAGGTCGCCCTTGGGCAGCGCGTCGATCACCCCGGGCAATTGCGCCTTTTGCAACAGATCGGGCCGCAACGGCGCGCCAAAGCCAATGTTGTGGCGCAAGGACCGGCTGAGGAAATGCGGCGCCTGCGGCATCCAGCCAATCCCGGCGCGCCAGGCATCGGCATTGTCATCCGACAGCGGCGCGTCGCCCAGCAGGACCGCGCCGTTTTCCGGCACCTCCAGCCCGGCCAGCAGGCGCAACAGCGTGGTCTTGCCGCAGCCGCTCGGCCCGGTGATGGCCAGGCTGTCGCCCGGCGCGATGTCGATATCGGGATAGCAGATTTGCCGCGTGCCGCGATGCAGGCAGACATCGCGCAGCCGCACCGTGGGTAAGGTTGCCAGCGCCGCGACCCGGTCGCCCTGCCCCAGCCGCGCCGCACGCTCGTCGTCGCGCCACTGGTCCATCTCGTCCAGCACCGCATCGGCGGCGGCCTTGTCGTGCCAGGCGGCGGCCAGATCGCGCAACGGCTGGAAGAATTCCGGCGCCAGCAGCAGCATGTAGATGCCCGCAAACGGCGTCAGTTGCGCGCCCCAGGCGCCCCAGGACAATTCGCCCAGCAGGGTGAAACCGACCCAGATCGCCACCATCGCCACACCGAGCGCCGAAAACAGCTCCAGCACGGTGGAGGACAAAAAGGCGATGCGCAGCACCGCCATGGTGCGCACCCGCAGCGATTCCGACGCGTCAGCAAACCCGTCGATCACCGGGGCCCCTGCCCCGATCAGACGCAGGTCCGACAGCGCCGCCAGCCGGTCGACCAGAAGATCGCTCAGCTGGCCGATCTCGACCATCTGTTTCTCGCTTGCCGATTTCGCGGCCCAGCCGACCAGCGCCATGAAGACGGGGATCAGCGGCCCGGCCAGCAGGAACACCAACGCCACCGCCCAGCTGTACCAGGCCGCGATCGCCAGCAGCAGCAGCGGCATCACGGTCGAGCGCAGCCGTGCCGGGCGATAGCGCAGCATGTAGGGACGCAGCGCTTCGAGCTTCTCGCTCGCCAATGCTGCCAACGCCCCGGCGCCGCCGATCTGCGACGCGGTGGCAGCGCGGGTTTCGACGGTCAGGATTTCGGCGCGCAAGGCGGCGACGCGCGCCTCGGCGCTGTCGGACAGGAACCGTTGCGAGGCCGCTTCGATCCCGGCGCGCAGGACGGCAAGCGCCATGAATCCCCCGGCGGCCAGCGGCGCGGAAATCGCCGCTTCGCCGGTCAGCAGGTTGGCCAGAACCCAGGCGATGATCGCGGCCTGCAGCGGCCAGATCAGCGCGGCACACAGCGACAACCAGATACCGATTTTTTCCCGGCGTGGTTCAGAATCGCCGCAAGGGTCTGTAGATATTGGCATTTTCCGTCGATATCCCGTATTCCGAATGCGTGTTTATCCGCTCATATCAATATAAGATTTGATCTGCCTCAAAGAAATTTCGTATTTTCGGTATAAGAAAGATACTGAAAAGGAGTCTCGATGCGACTTACGACACGCACAAACCTGGCGGCACGGGTCCTGATGGCCTGCGCGGTGAACCCCGACCGGTTGATCCGGACATCGGAAATCGCCGCGATCTGCAACTGTTCGGCGCATCACGTGGCCGTGGTGGTTCAGCGGCTGCAGGCCGAGGGCTATATCAGCACGCTGCGGGGGCGCGCAGGCGGGTTGCGGCTGGCGCGGCCGGCTGACCAGATTTCCATCGGTGCGGTGTTCCGGTTGTTCGAGGCCGAAATCCCCTTCGCCGAATGTTTCGACCCGGAAACCAACACCTGTCCGCTGACCGGATCCTGCCGGCTGCGCGGCTATGTGAAGCGCGCGCTCGAAGCCTTCTATCACGAACTCGACATGGTCACGCTGGAAGATCTGGTGCGCGGCAATTGCGGATTGACCGAACTGTTGTCGATGCAGCCGCAAATGCCCGCGGTCTGCGCGACCGACCAGGTTCAGCACTGATCCCACGCCCTAGGGTAAAGAAAAAGGAAGCGCCGCGGCCCGCAACGCTTCCCTGGATCGTTTCGCCCAGGGTTCAGAAATCCCAGTCTTCGTCCTCGGTCGCGACCGCCTTGCCGATCACATAGGACGATCCCGAGCCCGAGAAGAAGTCGTGGTTTTCGCTGTCGGGGCTCAGCGCGGCCAGGATGGCGGGATTGACCTCGGACACTTCCGGCGGGAACAGCGCCTCGAAGCCCAGGTTCTGCAGCGCCTTGTTGGCGTTGTAATGCAGGAAGACCTTCACGTCCTCGGTCAGGCCGATGTCGTCGTACAGTTCCTCGGTATACTGGTTTTCGATGTCATAGAGCTCGAACAGCAGCGAAAAGGCGTAATCCTTCAGCTCCTGCTGCTTGTCCTCGGGCAGTTTCGCCATGCCCTGCTGGAACTTGTAGCCGATGAAGTAACCATGCACCGCCTCGTCGCGGATGATCAGCCGGATCAGGTCGGCCGTGTTGGTCAGCTTGGCGCGGCTCGACCAGTACATCGGCAGGTAGAAGCCCGAATAGAACAGGAAGGATTCCAGGAACACCGACGCGATCTTGCGCTTCAGCGGGTCGTTGCCCGGGGCGTAGGTTTGCAGGATCGCCCGCGCCTTGGCCTGCAGATGCGGGTTTTCCTCGGACCAGCGGAAGGCCTCGTCGACCTCCTTGGTCGAACACAGCGTCGAGAAGATCGAGGAATAGGACCGCGCATGCACCGCCTCCATGAAGGCGATATTGGTCAGCAGCGCTTCTTCATGTGGGGTGACCGCGTCGGGCATCAGCGACGGCGCGCCGACCGAGTTCTGGATCGTGTCGAGCAAGGTAAGCCCGGTGAACACCCGGATCGTCAGTTGTTTTTCATGATCCGTCAGCGTCGCCCAGCTGGGAATGTCGTTCGACAGCGGCACTTTTTCGGGCAGCCAGAAATTCACCGTCAGGCGGTTCCAGACCTCAAGGTCCTTGTCGTCCTGCAACCGGTTCCAGTTGATCGCGCGCGGGATGCGGATTTCCGTCATGTCTTTCATTTCGCTTACCTCACAATGAGCAGGACACGCAGCCCTGCACCTCGGTGCCTTCCAGCGCGGTCTGGCGCAGGCGGACGTAGTAGATGGTCTTGATGCCCTTCTTCCAGGCATAGATCTGGGCCCGGTTGATGTCGCGGGTGGTGGCCTCGGCCGGGAAGAACAGGGTCAGCGACAGGCCCTGGTCGACATGTTCCGTCGCCGCCGCATAGGTATCGATCAAAGCCTCGGGCCCGATTTCATAGGCATCGCGGTAATAGTCGAGATTGTCGTTATTCATGAAGGCGGCGGGGTAGTAGACCCGGCCGATCTTGCCTTCTTTCCTGATCTCGATCTTCGACACGATCGGATGGATCGAGGAGGTCGAATTGTTGATATAGCTGATCGACCCGGTGGGCGGCACCGCCTGCAGGTTGCGGTTATACAGCCCGCCCTGCATCACCGCGTCCTTCAGCGCCACCCAATCGGCGCGCGTCGGCAATTCGACCCCGTCGAACAGCGCCTTCACGGCGTCGCTTTGCGGCAGCCAATCGCGGTCTGTATATTTGTAGAAGAAGCTGCCATCCGCATAAGCACTGTCTTCGAAGCCTTTGAAAACCTCTCCCTTTTCCTGCGCGATCGCGTTCGAGGCGTGCAGCGCGTGATAGGCCACGGCGGCGAAATAGACCGAGGTGAATTCGACCCCATCAGCGCTGCCGTAATGGATATGTTCGCGCGCCAGGAAGCCGTGCAGGTTCATCTGCCCCAGCCCGATGGCATGGCTTTCGTCATTGCCGCGCCGCACCGACGGCACGGACTCGATCGCCGACATTTCCGACACCGCGGTCAGCGCGCGTACCGCCGTTTCCACCGTCCGGCCCAGGTCCTTGCCGTCCATCGTCTTGGCGATGTTCAGCGACCCGAGGTTGCAGGAAATGTCGGTGCCCAGATGGGCATAGCTCAGGTCGTCGTTGAATTCGGAGGCTTCGTTCACCTGCAGGATTTCCGAACACAGGTTCGACATGTTGATCCGCCCCGCCACCGGGTTGGCGCGGTTCACCGTGTCTTCGAACATGATGTAGGGATAGCCGCTTTCGAACTGGATTTCCGCCAGGGTCTGGAAAAACGCCCGCGCGTTGATCTTGGATTTGCGGATGCGCTTGTCATCGACCATTTCGTCGTATTTCTCGGTGACCGAGATTTCCGAAAACGGCACGCCATAGACCTTTTCCACGTCATGCGGCGAAAACAGGTACATGTCGGCGTTTTTCTTGGCCAGCTCGAAGGTGATGTCGGGGATCACCACGCCCAAGGACAGCGTCTTGATGCGGATTTTCTCATCCGCGTTTTCGCGCTTGGTGTCGAGGAACCGCAGGATATCGGGGTGATGCGCGTTGAGGTACACCGCCCCCGCCCCCTGCCGCGCGCCCAGCTGGTTGGCGTAGCTGAAGCTGTCTTCCAGCAGTTTCATCACCGGGATGACGCCCGAGGATTGGTTTTCGATGCCTTTGATCGGCGCGCCGTGTTCGCGGATATTGGTCAGCAGCAGGGCCACCCCGCCGCCGCGCTTGCTGAGTTGCAGCGCCGAATTGATGCTGCGACCGATGCTTTCCATATTGTCTTCGATCCGCAGCAGGAAACAGGAAATCAGCTCGCCGCGGGATTTCTTGCCGGCGTTGAGGAAGGTCGGCGTCGCGGGCTGGAACCGCCCGGCAAGGATTTCTTCCATGAAGGCCATCGCCTGCGCCTCGTCGCCGCGCGCCAGCGCCAGCGCGACCATCACCACGCGGTCTTCGTAGCGTTCCAGGTAGCGCTGCCCGTCGCGGGTCTTCAGCGTGTAGGAGGTGTAATATTTGAACGCGCCGAGGAAGGTTGGGAAGCGGAATTTCTTGGCATAGGCCGCGTCCCAGATGCGGGTCAGGAAATCCTTGGAATACTGATCCAGCACCTCCGCCTCGTAATAGCCTTCATCGACGAGGTAGCCGAGCTTTTCATCGAGCGAGTGAAAGAAAACCGTATTCTGGTTCACATGTTGCAGGAAATACTGCCGCGCCGCCATCCGGTCGGCTTCGAACCGGATATTGCCGTCGGCATCGTAGAGGTTCAGCATCGCGTTGAGCGCGTGGTAGTCGGTGATATCGCTCAGGCTGTCATCGAGCATCGTTCAGTCCCCAATCTGTCCAGCCCCGCACGGACGCGGGTGATGTCGGTTTCGGTGCCGGCGAGCTCAAAGCGATAGAGCAGCGGCACGTTGCATTTTTTGGAAATGATGCGGCCTGCAAGCGCGTAGGTCGCACCGAAATTTCTGTTGCCGGAGGCGATCACGCCGACCAGACGCGCGCGGTTTTCCGGGGCGTTCAGGAAACGGATCACCTGTTTCGGCACCGCCCCGCGCCCCTGCCCGTCCGCATAGGTCGGGCAGATCAGTACGAAGCCGCGGCCGGGCGCGGGCATCGGGGCGTCGGGTTCGACCGGGATGCGGTATGCAGCCAGCCCCAGCCGACCCACGAACCGCGCCGTGTTGCCCGAGCGCGAGGAGTAGAACAGGATATCCGGCAGCCCCGTTTCAGGGACGCCCATCGGATCAGGCCAGCCGCGCGATCTTGTCGGGGCGGAAGCCCGACCAGTGATCTTCGCCCGCCATCACCACCGGCGCCTGGCGGTAGCCCAGACCGGTCACATGCGACATGGCATCGTCGTCCTGGGTCAGGTCGATCACCTCGTAACTGATGCCCTTGGCGTCCAGCGCGCGGGTGGTGGCGGTGCATTGCACGCATGCCGGTTTGGAATAGACGGTAACGCTCATCTTCTGTCCTCTTTGCCTGTCGAAGCTGAGGACGCGCAGAGCGTGGGGCACGGGCCCACCTGCCTGTCGCACGCCCCCGAACCCTCCGTTCGTGGTCATTGTCGTGCTTCTGGCAGGTCTCCTGGCTCGCGGATCGATGCTTGGCTGGCCTTCCCGGGGCGCGTTTCCCCAGTGGCGTCGTCAGCCTTGCTCACCGCTTACAGTTGCGGGGGCAGCGCCGGCATTGAACCGGCTTCCCTCTTAGCCCTCGACGTGAATCGAAGGAACCGAAGCAACACCATATTGAGGGCGTGAGGCGAAAGAAGTCAACATATTGATTTTCCCCTCGCTGCGTCAACGAGATGCGGCTGCCCCCCAAGCCCCCGGGCGCGCCGCCATTTACTGAGGCCCACAGCGGGAAGAAAGCCGTTTTCTGGGGATAATCCCGGGGAAAACCGCAGCCCCCCGTCCCCGCCCCGGGAAAGTGCCGCAGCTCAAGTTTCTTTACAAGATTTCCCGCCGCGACTATGCCGGATTCGCTTCGGTCCGGGCAATGAGTCGCCCGGATAATAGGGAACGCGGTGAGGTGTAGCCATCAGGCGCCAATTCCGCGACTGCCCCCGCAACTGTGAGCGGCGAGTGAAGCCGGACTATGCCACTGCTGTGCAACGCATGGCGGGAAGGCCCGGCTAAACCGCGACCCGCGAGTCAGGAGACCTGCCGAGGCCAACACCCTGTCCGTGCGCGAGGGGCGTCATGGGCTGCGGAGCTCCTTCCGTCGTGGTGTCTCACCGTCTGCGGGGGACACGTTTCCCTCGTTCGACACGACAAGAACGACCGGCCCCCCGGGGCCGTCCATGAGGGACCTGAAAATGACCCGTTCCATCCTTTTGGCCTCGGCCGCCTCCATCGCCGCCCTGTCCGGCGCCGCCCATGCGGAAGAACCCTATGACCTCGGCACGATCATCGTGTCGGGCAACCTGACGCCGCTGCCGCAGTCGCGCACCGGCGCCAGCGTCGACGTGATCGAAACCGAAGAGCTTGAACAATCCGGTTCGCTGGCCGGGGCGCTGGCCCGGGTGCCCGGCGTCAGCCTGTCGGCCAATGGCGGGTTGGGCAGCAACACCAACCTGCGCATCCGCGGCCTGGACAACAGCTATGTCGGCGTGCGCATCGACGGGATCGACGTCACCGACCCGTCCAGCACCCAGACCAGCTTCAACTTCGGCGGCTTCACCACCGGGGCCCTGGGCCGGGTCGAGGTGCTGAAAGGATCGCAATCGGCGCTCTATGGTTCCGAGGCGATCGCCGGTGTGATCGACATCACCACCCCGCGCCCGCAGGAGCTGGGCTTTTCCGGCAAGACCACGCTGGAGGCGGGCAGCTTCGGCACCTATTCCGGCAGCCTGAGCCTGGCGCAGAAATCCGATCGAGGCGAGATCGCCCTGACCTACTCCGCCGTCACCAGCGAAGGCATTTCGGCGCGGGCGGGCGATACCGAAAAGGACGGGTACGACCAGCAGATGCTGACCCTGTCGGCGCGTTATGATGTCAGCGATGTGCTGACCCTCGGCGCCTCGGCCCTGTGGCGCGATGCCGAAATCGAGATTGACCGTTCCACCACCGACAACAGCGGCAAGAACTTCACCGATCAGCGCGGCGCGCGGGTGTTTGCCGAACTGGCGACCGGCGCGGTCAACCACACGCTGAGCTTTTCCAAGTTCACCTCGGAACGGCGCGACCCGGGCGGCTACACCACCATGTTCGACGGCGACCGCAAGCAGTTTTCCTATCTCGCCAATGCCGGGCTGAGCAACGGCGCGGTGCTGAATTTCGGGCTCGACCGGACCGAGGAAAGCTTCGCCAGCGATTTCGACACCGGCGCCTATGACACCAATTCGGCCTTCGCCGAACTGCAACTGGCCCCGGCGGGGAATATCGACCTGTCGCTGACCGCGCGTTACGACGATCATTCCATCTTCGGCGACAACCTCGGCGGCCGGATCGCCGGGGTCTGGCGGATGACCGACACCACCACCCTGCGCGCCGTCATCGGCACCGGGTTCCGCGCGCCGTCGCTGTATGAGCTCTACAGCCCCTACGGCAATTCCGGCCTGCAGCCGGAACAAAGCCGCAGCGCCGAGCTGGGCATCGAACACGAATTCGGCGGCACCGGCGTGGTCAAGGCCACCGCCTTCTATACCGAGGTGGACGACCTGATCGCCTTCGACGGCGCCTCGACCGCCTGCGCCAGCGGCTGGGGCTGTTACGCGCAGGTGCCGGGCACCACGGTCAGCAAGGGCGTGGAACTGGCGGCGCAATACGACGTGAACGACCGCGTTTCGGTTTACGGCAACTACACCTACACCGACGCGCGCACCGACGGCGCGCGGCTGACCCGGGTGCCGCGCCACGACCTGGTGCTGGGTCTCGAAGCGGCACTGAGCGCGCGCGCTTCGGGCACGCTGGAAGTACAGCACGCCGCCGGTATCGTGCCCAGCCCCTATGCGCCGGTGGATCACAAGGTGGGCGATTACACCCTAGTCAACCTGTCGGTCAGCTATGACGTGACCGACCGGGCGCAGGCTTATCTGCGGGTCGAAAACGCGCTGGACGAAGATTACGAAACCGCGGGTGGTTACAACACGCCCGGCCGTAGCGTAGCATTCGGGCTTCGTGCGGAGTTCTGATCTGATATCCCTTGTCCCCGCCCTGTTGCTGGCGGGGACCATGGCCGTGGCGGGCGAAAGCCCGGCCCGGCCTTCCCGCGTCGTGTCGCTGAACCTGTGCACCGATCAGCTTGCCATGATGCTGGCCGATGAGGGTCAGCTGCTGTCGGTCTCGGACCTGGCTTACGATCCGCGTAGTTCGGCAATGGTTGAAGAGGCGAAGGGTTATCGCAAGAACCATGGGTTGGCCGAGGAAATTTACCTGCTCGACCCCGATCTGGTGCTTGCCGGGCGCTTCACCACCCGCGCCACGGTGTCGATGCTGCAGCGGCTGGGCATTGCCGTCATCACGCTCGACCCGGCCTATTCGCTGGACGATGTGCGCGCCCGGATCGCCGAGATGGGCGAGGCGCTGCAACAGCAGGACCGCGCCGCCGGGATGTTGCGCGATTTCGACGCCCAGTTGGCGCAATTGCAGGCCGAGGTCAGCCGCCGCCCCCGCACCGCGCTCTATTACGCCAACGGTTACACCACCGGCGACCGTACCCTGGCCGGGCAGATCCTGCTGGCGGCGGGGCTGTCCAATGTCGCCGCCGAGGCCGGGATCGGCGCGGGCGGGACAATGCCGCTGGAGGTGCTGGCGATGATCGCGCCCGAGCTTCTGGTCACCAGCACGCCCTATCCCGGGGAATCGCGGTCCGAGGACATCCTGGAACATCCCGTCGTCGAAACCCTGCGCCGCACCCTGCCCGGCGCCGGGTTCACCGATCGCGACTGGATTTGCGGCACGCCCTACGTGCTGCGCGCGATCGAAAACATGGCGGAGCTGCGCCGCCAGACCGAACAGGGGGAAAATTGATGCGCGCCGGGCCTCTTTTCACCGGGCTGATCCTGACCCTGCTGGCGCTTTTCACCGCGTCGCTGCTGATCGGCCCCGCCCAGATCGGCCCGCTGGAAAGCCTGCGGGCGCTGCTGGCGGGCGATGGCGGGCCGCTGACGCTGGTGATGCGCGAAATCCGCCTGCCGCGCGCGGTTCTGGCCGTCATGGTCGGCGGCAGCCTTGGCTTGGCCGGGGCGGCGATGCAGGGCTATCTGCGCAACCCGCTGGCCGATCCGGGGCTGATCGGCGTGTCGGGGTCGGCCGCACTTGGCGCGGTTCTGGCGATCCAGACCGGGTTCGCCGCCGGGTTCGCGCTTGGCCTGCCGCTGGCGGCGCTGGCGGGCGCGCTGGCGGGCGTCTTCGTCGTGCTGGCGCTGGCGGGGCCGCGCGGCACCTCGCTGACGCTGATCCTGGCAGGGATCGCGATTTCGTCGCTCACCGCGGCGCTGATTTCGCTGGTGCTGAACCTGTCGCCCAACCCGTTCGCCGCCAATGAGATCGTGTTCTGGATGATGGGATCGCTGGCCGACCGGTCGATGACCCATGTCTGGATCGCCCTGCCCTTCATCGCCCTTGGTGCGGTGCTGCTGGCGAGCCTGGCGCGTGGGCTGGACGCGCTGACGCTGGGCGAAGACGCGGCCTCGGCCATGGGTATCCGCCTGCCCCGGCTGCGGCTGGTGCTGGTGATCGGCACCGCCTGCGTCATCGGCGCCTCGACCGCCGTGGCGGGCAGCATCGGTTTTGTCGGGCTGGTGGTGCCGCATATCTTGCGCCGGTGGGTCGGTGCCCGGCCCGGGCGCTTGCTGGGCGCGTCGGCCCTGGGCGGCGCGGCGATGGTGCTGGCCGCCGATATCGCGGTGCGGGTGGTGGTGCCGTCGAAGGACCTGAAGCTCGGCGTGCTGACCGCACTGGTCGGCGCGCCGCTGTTCCTGCACATGATCTACCGCACCCGGAGGGAAGGCTTATGAGCAACGAACCCCTCCTGAGCGTTTCCGGCCTGAGCGTGACCCTGCGCGGACGCCCGGTGCTATCTGATGTGTCCTTCGACGTGGGCCCGCACGAAGTGATCGGGCTGATCGGCGCCAATGGTGCGGGCAAGACCACCTTGATGCGCGCCTGCCTGGGGCTGATCGATCATCGGGGCCATTCCAGCCTCGCCGACCTGCCGCCGCAACAACGCAGCAAGATGGCCGCCTGGATGCCGCAGGCGCGCGAAATCGCCTGGCCGGTGACGGTGGAAACGCTGGTCATGCTGGGCCGCATCCCGCATCTGGACGCAAGGCAGCGCCCCTCGCAGGCGGATTGCGACGCGGTGGACCAGGTGCTGAAAGCGATGGGGCTGGAGGAATTCCGCCAGCGCACCGCCACCCGGCTGTCGGGTGGCGAACAGGCCCGCGCGCTGCTGGCCCGCGCGATGGCGCAGGACACGCCGCTTCTGATGGCGGACGAACCGATTGCCGGGCTCGACCCGGCGCACCAGATTTCCACCATGCAAAGCTTTGCCCGATTGGCGCAGGCCGGCCGGTCGGTCATCGTGTCGCTGCACGATCTGGGGCTGGCGGCGCGCCATTGCACAAGGCTGATCGTGCTGGACAAGGGCCGGATCACCGCCGACGGCGCACCCGGCGACGTGCTGACCCCCGACCTGATCCGCGACACGTTCGGGATCACCGCCTGGTACGAAAACACCGACCAGGGACCGGTGTTCCAACCGCTGGAGGTGCTGGAATGACCCGTGTGACGCTGACCCGCCCCTGGCTCGAATTCGATCTGGGCAGCGACCACCAGGTGCTGAGCTGGAGCCTGAACCGCCCCGGCTTCACCACCGCCCGCCGCATCCTGTGGCGCGAGGTGCGTAATGCCGACCTGACGCCGGAACTGGACGTGCGCCACTGGCTGGAGCGGGAACTGGACGCGACACAGGCCCGCGATGCCGTCACCATGCTGACCTCGCGCGATGTCGGCAGCTATACCGAGGCCACCGCGACGGCCGGACATTGCACCGCCCATTGCGTCGCCACGGTGGGCCTGTCCAATGCCGAACGGGTCGGCCACCGGGTGGAACGCGCGCCGGATGCCTATGGCACCATCAACATCGCGGTACATCTCGATTGCGGGCTGAGCCAGACCGGGCTGATCGAGGCGATGAGCATCGCCACCCAAGCCCGCACCACGGCGGTGATCGAGGTCGGCCTGGCCCTACCCTGCGGCATCGCCACCGGCACCGGCACCGATTGCATCGCTATCGCCGCCCCGCCGGGGGTGCAGGATTACGCCGGGCTGCATACCGATCCGGGCGAAGCCGTGGGCGCGGCGGTCTACCGCGCGACGCTGGCCGGGGCGCGCGACTGGCGCGCCAACATGGAGCCGCGGCTGAACGGAATGGCGCTGAACGGCTGATCCGGGAAACCGTCCCACCCCGCGCGAGATGCCGAAAGCATCCAAATGAAAAAGGCCCCCGGCGACAGCGCCGGAGGCCTTCTGTTTGCATCCGCAGGCGGGATCAGGTCAGTTCGTAGACCGTCGCGCCCAGCATCAGGTTGAAATGGTCCTGCGCGCCGCCATCGACCAGCGCCCAGAGGATCTGACCGGTGGGGCGATAGATGATGAAGGCCTCCTGCACATCCGCAATGCCGGCATTGGGCGTCGTGGCGTAGTTGACCTGGAACTGGCTCAGCGTGGCGCCGGAACCGCCGTATTGCAGGATGTCGCCTTCGGCAGCGTCGTAATCCTGGATCCAGTCCGACCCGTGCCCGGCAACGCCGAGATGGAAGAACACATCGGCACCGTCGCCGCCGTTCACCCGGTCGTAGCCATAGCCGCCATTGATGAAGTCATCCCCATCGCCGCCGAACAGCAGATCACCCCACGCCTGGCTGGTCAGGTTGTCGTTGCCTTCGCCGCCAAGCACAGTGTCTGCGCCGAAACCGCCGATCAGCGTGTCGTTGCCGTTATCGCCACGCAGTTCGTCATTGCCATAACCGCCGTCGATGTAATCGTCGCCTTCGCCGCCATAGATGTTGTCGCGCAGGTCGTCGCTGGTATCGCCGCCGAACAGGAAGTCGTCGTCATCGCCGCCGACAACCGTATCGGTGCCGTCGCCGCCGTTCAGGCTGTCGGAGCCGGGACCGCCGTCGAGGAAGTCGTCGCCCAGACCGCCCAGCAGCGTGTCGTCGCCCAGACCGCCGCTCAGCGTGTCGTCGCCGAGGTCGCCGAGATAGTTGTCGTTGCCGTCGGTGCCTTCATAGTTGTCGGGTTCGTCGCTGCCGACGCCCTGCACATAGCCGCCCGAGACGATGAACTGCCAGACGCCGGTGACGCCCAGGTTGCCGGCGACGCTTTCGAGGCTCAGCATCGCCGCCTCGTTGCCCGAGGCGGGCAGTTCGTAATAGGTTTCGCCCAGCGAGAAACCGGCGCGCGCGGTGGTGCCGCCGAGGCCGTCTTCACCGCCCGAGGCGTCGCCCGCGGTCCAGGTGATGTCTTCGTAGCGGAAGATGATTTCCACGTTGCCGCAGCCGCGGTCGATCAGTTCCAGCTGGAACGAGCTGAGCTTGTCGATATGGGTGGAATAGTACCCGACATCTTCCCAGGTCACGATAATCGAATCGCGATCCTCGTTGAAATCCCAGTAAACATTGCCGGGATTTTCCACCGTCACGCCGTCGACAACGGGATTGCGGGTATCCACATCGGCCCAGAAGGGGGCAATGATCTCGAGCCCGGAGCCGCTGATCTCGTACGGCGTGTAAGTGGACAGGCCACCGCCGAAGGTGACGTTGCCGTTGGTGTTGACCGAGAATTCGGTATAGGTGACGCCGTCGATGGTGATGCCGCTTTCGAAGATCGAGGTGATGTCGATCCCGGATTCGTAACCATCATCGTTGCGGTACAGCACGTTGTCGCCGAACCCGATGAAGGAGTTGCTGGTCACCTCGGTGAATTCCAGCGCCCCGGCATCGCCCAGGCTGGTCAGTTCGTCGCTGAACTGCGCCTGTTCCACGTCGGTCAGCAGGTCGGTACCGTCCACCATCGTCCCAGCGCTGTGGGTGATGGTCACGGTGCCGTCTTCGTTATTGGTGATGGTGTATTCCGCCCGCGCGCCGGAGAAACCGGCGATGTCGCAGCCGTCGCCGCCCAGCAGGCTGTCATTGCCCGCCCCGCCGATCAGCACGTCGTTGCCGTCATTGCCGGTCAGCGTGTTGGCCTGTTCGTTGCCCACCAGCATGTCGTCGCCGCCGCCGCCGGTGGCGTTTTCGATCTCGACCCCATAGGCGATGGCGAAGCCGCCGTCGATGCCGCTATAGGTGCCGCTGCTTTCCGTCAGCACCCGCGAGAAGAAGCCGCCGGCGTGGTAATCCTGGTTGACGTTCTCGGTCTGCAGCGCGGTCGCGAAATGGCTGTACATATCGGTGTGCTGCATCGCGGTGATCGAGGGCGCCGCGTCACTGGCGACGCCGGAACGGTCCAGCGTGGCGTCGTTGAGGTTGATCAGCACCGAGCTGTCGGTGTTGCCATAGGTCATCGTATCGGTGCCGCCCGTATCCCAGATCGTGGCATAGGCGCGGCCGATCGACATCGCGCCCTCGGCCAGCGACAGGTCGCCCCCCGCGGCATCGTAAAGCGTGTAGGTCGAGTTGCCGACAGCATAGGTTTCGGCGCCGTATTGCTGTTGCAGCGCCGCGATATCGAGCGCCATCATGGTCACCGCGTGGCCATAGGCGTTCGCCGATGACGAACCGGTATAGGACATCACCGTATAGCGTTCATTGTCCATCGCCGCGCCGACGCTGGGCAATGTCCCGCTGCCGTCGAACGGGTGCAGCAGCCCCAGCCCGTGACCGACCTCGTGGATCAGGGTCCAGTTCAGGTATTCGCCGCCGCCACGCTCGGGAGCGGTGTTCATGTAATCATGGTCGCTGGTGAAGGTCCCGAAGCTCCAGTAATCGTTGACAGCGCGGGTCGAACTGCCGGGGAACTGGCAGAAGCCTTCCAGCGTGGGATGGGCGGCGTCGTTATCGTCCGAGGTGACCAGCACGATATCGGCGGTCGCCTGGGCGACGGTACCGTCGGTGACGCGGGTGAAATCGGTGGCGATCACCGAATCGATCATGTCGAAGCCGCGCACCATCTGGGTGATATAGGCGAAGGTGGCGTCGGCATTGGTGCCATCGGTGTAATAGGCGTCATAGGCCGCACGGAATTCGGTGTCGAAATCGACATCCGCACCGCCGCCAAGATAATATTGCAGCGTGCCGTCGGACCAATGTTCGGAATGGGTGATATCGGCCAATAATGTCCGGCCGGTGGCGGGAATGGATGTGGAAATCGCTGTTTCGCTAGTAGTGTTAGACATATTTAAAACTCCCCCGATGGAAAAAGTTCCGCACACCAGCGTCAGACGGAACGATACGCGGTGCGCTTTATCGTTAACTCAACCGGCCCGCCTTGGCGCAGGACGAGCCAGCGGCGTGCCAGCATAGCCGCCACGCGGTTTGTTCTTGCCCAGGCGCCACCCTACCCGATGGGAACGGATCGAAGGTGAAGCTTGGGCTTTGCGATGCAAGAGGCCAATGACCGGAAGGCCCACGCCTGCGGGCAGTCTAAGGGCAACTCCTGCAATCGCAGCGTAATTTTTACTTAAAACCTTCCCGGCAGATCACGTCCTTGATCTCGATCATTTTTTCGGGACGAACCCCTGCGAGATGGGAAAGCGCGATCGTTCCGCCGGAACCGAGGCAATAGAAACTGGCCGCTACGGGCGCGTCGGGGGCGTCCTCGGCGATGCGGACAAGAACGAAACCGGGCCGGTCACTGCCCGCGCCGATCGCCAGAATCCGGTTCGGCCGGGTGTATTTGCCGCTGCCGTAGGCAGCCAGGGACAGCGCCGTAATGCCGGCACCCCGCTCTTCGGCACGGGCGCTTATGTCGGTCAGTGGGTCCAGCGGCGGCAGGTCTTCGGCCAGGCGCCGGATCAGCGCCGCCTGCTGCTGGATCGACCCGGGCAGACCGGCGCCGTCGCCCACGACCCGGTAAAGCCGCATCTGCCCCGGGGTCAAGGCGCTGCCGTCGTCGCGCGCCACCGCGCCCTCGACCCCGGCCCAGCCGCCCGGAAGTGCGACATCGATGATTGTACTGCTGTTCGGGCTGCCCATGGCGTTTCCTTGTCTTGCTCCTGCGATCAGGGCGCAGAAGGCCAGGACGATCAGCGCCGGGAAAAGAAAAAATCCCGGTCCGGTTCGTACAGATGTTTTCATGCTGCGCTCCTTTGCGGTCGACTGCCTCGACTATGATCACCGCGGCCAGACCTGTCCATGACTATCGCCACGGATCGGCAGCGCTTCGCCGGACCGGGATCGGGCGGGTATTTACACCCAGCAAACGGGCCGTTATCGCCATGAGGGAATTTTTTCAAAAGGCAGCCCCGTGTCCAAGGTCGTCCTGCATATAGGCACCCATAAAACCGCGACCACCACGATCCAGAACCGGTTCTGGGCCTTCGCGCCGCAGTTGGAAGAACACGGGCTGATCTATCCGCGGCTGAATCAGATCACCGGACATCACGGGCTGGTCTGCGACTGGGTACCGCTGCCCGAGGTCTATCACCTGCCCAAGGGCAGCACCGAGACCCTGCGTGACCTGGGCAAGCAATACGGCAACCGCGACGTGACCGTGTTCCTGAGCAGCGAGGAATTTTCCCGCGGCGAACCCAAGGGCGGCGTCGATTACGCCGCGCTGCGCAGCGCCCTGTCCGGCTTCGATGAAATCGAGGTTATCGCGGTGTTGCGCACCCAGTGGGAATTCATGCAGTCGGTCTATCTGGAACTGTCGAAGAACCGGGTACCGCCGGAACCGGACAAACTGTTGCCGCCCACGTTCAAGCGCGGCTTGTTCGCCGGGCTCTGGGCCGATTACAACCTGTTGCTGGACCGGCTGGAAGCCGTTTTCGCGCCGGAGGAAATCACCCTTTTCGATTTCAACGACTGCCGCAGCGCCGAGGGCGGCATCCTGGGCCGTCTGCTGACCCATCTGGGCGTCTCGGTGTCTCCGGAAACCCTGGCCGAGATGACCGCCGCCTCGTCCAATATCTCGCCGCTGTCGCTGGCCAGCTGGGCGGCCAACATGCTGTCCGATCCCGACCCCGCGCCGACCGAACTGGTCGACCGGATGGGGCGGGTGCTGCGCCAGCAATACGGCGAGGACGTCAATCCATGCCTGTTCACCCGGGCAGAATTCGACCGGCTGAAGACCCATTTCGACCTCCGCAACGCTGAACTGGCCAAGCGCCGCGCGCCGGTGCAACCCGGTTTCGCCATCACCCCGGCCAGCGCCGAGGGGGTGACGATGTTCCGCGACGACATCAAGGGGAAGTTCTGGCTGACCGCGGGGCGCAGCCTGACCACCGATCTCATGGCAGCGCAGCCGGAATCCGAAGATGCGCCAAAGCCCGCCACCGATTTGCCCCTCTGGCGGCAGGACAGTGCGGCCATCACCGCGGCCATCCGCGCCCGGCCCGCCCCGTTCAAGATCGTCCTGCACACCCGCAACGACCCCGCTTTGTCCGACTGGGTCGCCCATCATGCCGCCATCGTGGGCTATGAGGGGCTGATCATCGCCGACAACATGTCCGACGCCCCCGAGGTGCTGGAACAATTGCAGGATCTGGCCGGGCGCAGCTGCGTGTTCCGCTTCGAGGGGGATCGCGACGCCCTGCATGACCGGGCGCAATATCCGGACCTGTTCGCCGCCATCGAGGCAAGCAGCGGCTGGATGACGATGATCGCCGCCGACGAGCGGCTGATCTGGGTCGAGGCGGATGGCAGCTGGATCGCCGACCAGCGCATTCTCGACAAGCTGGCCGAGCGCGGCGGCCTTTCCGCCATTCCCGCCGTCCTGATCGACAGTTTCGGCAGCGACGCGGGCCGCTTCGTTATTCCCCGGGGTAAAAAGGGGCTGACGTCCCGGCTGGAGCGGGGCAAACCGGTGATCCGCAGCGGCGCAGGGGTCGGCCCTGGGGTTAAATGCCACAACACCGAGTTCGAGAAATCGCTGTTCGATCCGGGCGAATCGGCGCATTTCATCCAGTTGCACCTGCAAGACCTGCCGCCGGAACAGACGCCGCGGACGCAGCGCGAAAGCGGCGTTTACCCCTCCGCGACCGATGAGCGTGCCAGTGCCGCCGCCAAGGAGGCGCAAGGCGCGCCGGGACTGCTGCAGCGCGCCCGTCGCAAAGTCCGCCGCCTGCTCAATGGCAAGGCGGCGCCGACCGTCGAAGACACGATCCGGCTGCGACCCGACGGAACGATCGACGGCACAGCGGCCCAACGCGCGCGGTTCGGGGAATTGATCACCCGCAGCGCAGCGCTTCTCGATGCGATGCCGCGGTCCGAGCACCCCGAAAACCGGCAATGATCCGCCGATTTCCCCCCGGACTTCTCAAGCAAACCGATTTTTGCCATTATGGCCGCAATCTGGGCGTGAAA
Source organism: Thalassovita mangrovi (assembly GCF_009857745.1). Taxonomy (GTDB): domain Bacteria; phylum Pseudomonadota; class Alphaproteobacteria; order Rhodobacterales; family Rhodobacteraceae; genus Thalassobius; species Thalassobius mangrovi. Next base: position 219,329 of record NZ_WWEN01000004.1, on the reverse strand, counting down.
AGAACTAAAATGACAGCAATTGAGACGTTCTTAAAGCAAACTCACCAACGCTAGGTGTTCGGGGCATGAGCGGTGCTCCACAACGTAAACGTAGGAGTACCAAGTAATGACGACACCCACTGCCGTCGAACAGGAAATTCTCGAACTGATCAACCGGGCCCGGCTTGATCCCGTAGGCGAATTCGACCGGCTGATTTCCGACGCCGCCAGCGGCACCGGGGTGACCGACGAGATCACCAACGCGCTGGACTATTTCGGGGTCGACCTGGACATGTTCCTGCGCCAGCTGCAGGGGATTGATCCGCTGGCGCCGGTGGCCTGGAATTCCGACCTGGCAAGCGCCGCGACCGGCCATACCGATCTGATGATCGCACAGGACGCTCAGGCCCACGTGCTGACCGGCGAAGCAGAGATCTGGGACCGCGTCGTGGCCGCCGGCTATGACAATGCGCGGACGGTGGGCGAAAACATCTACGCCTATTCCTATGACCCGATCTATGCCCATGCCGGTTTCTATATCGACTGGGGCAACGGCCCCGGCGGCATGCAGGACCCGGCAGGCCACCGCAACACGATCCTGAGCTCGGCCTTCACCGAAGTGGGGATCGACGCACAGACCGAAACCGATTCCAGCACCCAGGTCGGCCCGCTGGTGGTGACCCAGGATTTCGGCAACCGGTCCGATTACGTGCCGGTGCTGCGCGGCGTGGTGATCCGCGACCAGGACGGCGACCGTTTCTACGATGCCGGCGAAGGGCTGTCCGGGGTGACCATTTCCGCCACCTCCACCGGCGGTGAAACCACCACGACCACCAGCTGGGACAGCGGCGGGTATCAGCTGGCGCTGGACCCGGGCACCTATACCGTCACCTTCAGCGGCGGCACCATTGTCGGAACCGCCACCTACCAGGTGGCGATGGGCACGCAAAACACCCAGCTTTACGGCTATTACGCCGACGCCACGACCGCCACTCCGATCGAACGCACCGGCGGCAACGGCAATGACACGCTGACCGGCGATTCCGGCAATGACCAGCTCGACGGCGCCGGCGGCAATGACAGCCTGACCGGCGGCAACGGGTCGGACACGCTGATCGGCAACGATGGCGACGACTTCCTGTTCGGCGGCGGCGACAGCTCCGATCTGCGCGACGATATCTATGGCGGCACGGGCCACGATTCCATCGACGGCGGTTATGGCAACGACATGCTCAGGGGCGATGCCGGCAACGACACGATTATCGGCGGCTTCGGCGCAGACACCGTGATCGGAGGCGACGACGACGACGTTCTGACTGGCCAGGCCTGGGGTGATGTACTGTTCGGCGGCAATGGCGACGACTTTATCAATGGCGGTTTCGGATACGACCGGGCGAATGGCGGCAGCGGTGCCGACCAGTTCTATCACCTGGGCGTGGCGGGCCACGGGTCGGACTGGATCCAGGATTACAACGCAGCCGAGGGCGATGTTCTGGTCTACGGTGGCAGCGCCACGCTCGATCAGTTCCAGGTCAATTTCACCGAGACCGCCAATGCCGGCGTAGCCGGGGTCGAGGAAGCCTTCGTGATCTACCGCCCGACCGGGCAGATCCTCTGGGCGCTGGTCGATGGCGGCGGACAAAGCTCCATCAACATCATGCTGGACGATACCGTCCACGACCTGCTGGCGTAACCGCCGCCCACAAGCATCACTGGCCAGGGGCAACACTTGCCGATTGCCCTTGGCCGACATTCTGCGCTATCCCTGCGCCCTGAGACGAGGCCGCAGACGAAGGACACGCAGATGCCGCATTACCGATCCAGACGTTCCACCCATGGCCGCAACATGGCCGGCGCACGCGGGCTGTGGCGCGCCACAGGCATGACCGACGGCGATTTCGGCAAACCGATCATCGCGGTGGTCAACTCCTTCACCCAGTTCGTGCCCGGCCACGTGCACCTCAAGGACCTGGGCCAGATGGTCGCGCGCGAAATCGAAGCGGCGGGCGGCGTCGCCAAGGAATTCAACACCATCGCGGTGGATGACGGCATCGCCATGGGCCATGACGGGATGCTCTATTCGCTGCCGTCGCGCGAAATCATCGCCGACAGCGTCGAATACATGGTCAACGCCCATTGCGCCGACGCGATGGTCTGCATTTCCAACTGCGACAAGATCACCCCCGGCATGCTGATGGCCGCGATGCGGCTGAACATCCCGGTGATCTTCGTGTCCGGCGGCCCGATGGAGGCCGGCAAGGTCACCATCAACGACCTGGAACAGGCGGTCGATCTGGTCGACGCGATGGTGGTCGCGGCGGACGATCATTACACCGACGAACAGGTGGCCGAATTCGAACAGAACGCCTGCCCGACCTGCGGATCGTGTTCGGGCATGTTCACCGCAAACTCGATGAACTGCCTGGCCGAGGCCCTGGGCCTGGCGCTGCCCGGCAACGGGTCGATGCTGGCTACGCATGCCGATCGCAAGGAAATCTTCCTCGAAGCCGGGCGCAGGATCGTCGATATCACCAAGCGCCATTACGAGGGCGAGGAAAAGGGCCTGCTGCCGCGCGAGATCGCGACGTTCGAGGCGTTCGAGAACGCCATGTCGCTCGACATCGCGATGGGTGGCTCGACCAACACCGTGCTGCACCTGCTGGCCATCGCGCATGAGGGCAAGGTCGATTTCACCATGGCCGACATGGACCGGCTGTCGCGCAAGGTGCCCTGCCTGTCCAAGGTCGCACCGGCGAAACAGGACGTGCATATGGAAGACGTCCACCGCGCGGGCGGCATCATGGCGATCCTGGGCGAGCTGAACCGCGGCGGGCTGCTGCATGGCGACACCCGCACGGTGCATTCCGAAACCATGGCCGAAGCGATCACCAAGTGGGACATCATGACCGCCAACGATCCGGCGGTCGACGAATTCTTCCGCGCTGCCCCCGGCGGCGTGCGCACCACCCAGGCGTTCAGCACCCAGAACCGCTACAAGGAACTGGACCGCGACCGCGAGGGCGGCGTGATCCGCAATGTCGAACACGCCTTTTCCAAGGATGGCGGGCTCGCGGTGCTCTACGGCAATATCGCGCTGGACGGCTGCATCGTGAAAACCGCCGGGGTGGATGAATCGATCCTTAAATTCTCCGGCCCGGCCAAGGTGTTCGAATCCCAGGATGATGCGGTCAACGGCATCCTGACCGGCAAGGTCGATGCGGGCGAAGTGGTGGTGATCCGCTATGAAGGCCCGCGCGGCGGTCCGGGGATGCAGGAAATGCTGTACCCGACCAGCTACCTGAAATCCAAAGGCCTGGGCAAGAAATGCGCGCTCTTGACCGACGGTCGTTTCTCGGGCGGCACCTCGGGCCTGTCGATCGGGCACGTGTCCCCTGAAGCCGAAGAAGGCGGGCTGATCGGGCTGGTGGAAACCGGCGACATGATCGAAATCGACATCCCGAACCGGACCATCAACTTGGCCGTTGGCGACGACGTGCTGGAAACCCGCCGCGCCGCCAAGGGGCCGCTGCCGTGGAAACCGGCCGAAGACCGCCCGCGCGCGGTATCGACCGCGCTGAAAGCTTACGCGATGCTGGCGTCGTCGGCGGCCAAGGGCGGCGTACGGATCATCCCCGGCGACGAATAAGTCGGCACCAAACAAACATGACAAGGCCCGCCCCCGGCGGGCCTTTTACATGTCAGAACAGGAAATCGTCCGGTCCCCACATATCGGTGTCGATCCGTGCGCCGCTGTCGAGATAGATGTCGATCCGCTGGTCCTGCCACAGGATGCGCCCGCCCCAGCTGGTCGAGGTGAAGTCGAGCGCCGAAACATCGTAAACGCGGCCCCAGCCATCCAGATCGATCCGGTCGGTCCCCGGTTCGAAATCGGTGATCCGGTCGGGCATGCCATCGGCGGTGAAGACGAAAACATCTTCGCCCGCACCGCCGGTCAGGCTGTCGCTGCCCGCCCCGGCGAACAGCGTGTCGTCCCCCGCCCCGCCCAAAATCTGGTCACTGCCGCCATAGCCCAGGATCAGGTCGTCGCGATCGGTGCCGTTCAACCGGTTGGCGCCGCCATTGCCCGCGATGCGCTGCCCCAGATCGCCCAGCGGCAGCACCAGCTGCGCCAGCCCCGCTGCGTCCGACCCGGCCAGCAATATCTGCAGCTCATCGCCCACGACCTCGGCCTCGAGCGCCAGGATATGACCGATGTCCCAAGTGCCGTCCTCGGCCAGGCTCTGATGATGATACAGCAATCCGCCGGGCAGCAATTCGAACAGCGCCACGCCATCGTCGCTGCCGCCGGCGACGACGAAGCTGCGCCCGTTCGCCTCGAACGTATCGAGAGCTTGGGCGCCGCCGAAACGGGTGGTCTGATCGTCGAGCGCGACATCGGCAACGAAGAATACCCCCATCGGATTGACCCGCACCGAGGCCAGCGTGCCACTGCCCGCCGAGACGCCCAGCACGTAGGTTGTGCCGCCGACCTCCATCAGCGCGATATCCTCCAACCCGTCGTTCCACAGCCCGTCCTTGGGCCCCAGCGTATCGACGAACACCAGCCCCGCATCGGTCACCTCATAGCAGGTCAGCCCGTCCTCGGCCGAAGAGGCCGAGAGGATGAATTCATGCGTCCCCAGTTGCAGGCTGAGCAGGTCCGTCACGCCGTCCAGCCGCGCCTTGGGCGTGTCCGCGACAACATCCACCAAACTCGCCCGGCCGCGATCCGCGTCCAACCGGTACAGCGACAGCGTATCCTGACCGGCATTGGCCGCGACCAGATAGGGGGTCGTGCCGGAAATCACCATCGTCTGATCCAGCCGCAGGACGTTGTTTTGCCCGTCGCGCAACAGGCCCTCGCTGCTCAGCCCGCCCGCGTCGGACCAGTCATAAAGACGGATCAGGCCGCTGACCCCGTCGGTAATCAACAGCCTGTCCCCGACCTGTTCCAGATCGGCGAAGGTGAAGGCCGTCCCGTCCACCACCGGCGCGGCCAGATCGGCGCGCGGCGCGCGGCCGGTTTCCAGCACCAGCCGGTACATCCCGCCGCTGGAATTGCTGCCCGCCCAGAAAGTGGCGGCCTCGCCCCCCGGCCACAGCCCGTCGAAGCGCGGCAGGCTGCCGGCGCTCAGCACGGTGCGCAATCTCAGATGCTCCATCCCGGTTCTCCGCATTCGGTGCCTTCAGCCTGGCAGGCGGCGACGGCGCGGCGGGACCGGTTTTGTGACCGGTTTGTGGTTCTTGGTTAAAATCCGAGACAAGAAATCGCCCGGCAGGCCGCCCGGCCCGGTCGATCTTTACCCCCTGTCAATCGCCGCCGTGGCAGGCTGCGGCAAAGGAGATTTTCGATGCCGGTGACCGGGAACGGCACCGCCCGAACGGGTTTGGGCGGGGCCGAAGGCTATGGCGAAATCATGCTGCCGCGTAGCGACGACGGATCGCTGGCGCTGGACCCGGACGGGCTGTTCGCCGGCGGGCTGGATTATTTCGGCACCCATTACGACGTCTCGGACATCTATGTGAACACCAATGGCACGCTGTCCTTCGGCGCCTCGGTGGCAGCCTATCCCACCGCCGACAACGCCCTGCCCGCGCTGGACCTGATCGCGCCGTTCTGGGGCGATGTCGATACCAGGCTGGACGGCGAAGGCGCCGAAAGCGGCGCGGTCTGGGTCGATCTGGATGCCCGGTCCGACACTTTGACGGTGACCTGGGCCGATGTCGGGGTCTACCGGCGCATTGCCGATCGTACCAACCTGTTCCAGCTGCAGCTGATCGACCGGGGCGGCGGCGATTTCGATATCGTGTTCCGCTATGAACGGATCGACTGGACCATCGGCACCGGGGTGCTGGACGTGGGGGCGCGGGCGGGACTGGTGTCGGACCTGCAGGAGGGCGCAGCCTGGCTGTTCGATGACGCCAACGATCCCGGGCTGAGGGCCCTGCCCGACAGCCTGGGCAATAGCGGCGTTTCCGGACTGTGGGTCTATGAGATGCGCGACGGGACCGTCGAGGGGCTGGTCCTGACCGACCCGGAACCCGACCCGCCGCCCGATCCGGACCCGGATCCCGACCCAGACCCGGATCCGGACCCAGATCCCGGACCGGCCGGGCTGGTGCTGAACGGCGGCAATGGCGACGATCGCCTGCAGGGCGGCGAAGGGCCCGACACGATCACCGGCGGCGACGGGTCGGATGAGCTGATCGGGCTGGGCGGGGATGATTGGCTGCGCGGCGGCGGCGGCGTGAACGACCTGCGCGACAATATCTATGGCGGGCTGGGCGACGATTCCATCGAGGGCGGTTACGGCAATGACGAATTACGCGGCGATGGGGGCAACGACACGCTGATCGGCGGTTTCGGCGCCGATACGGTGCTGGGCGGCGAGGGCAACGACAACCTGACCGCGCAGGCCTGGGGCGATCTGCTGTTCGGCGGCGACGGCAACGATTTCATCAATGGCGGCTATGGCTATGACCGGGTGAACGGCGGTGCGGGGGCCGATGTGTTCTTCCATCTCGGCGTGGCCGGGCACGGGTCGGACTGGATCCAGGACTTCACCCTGACCGAGGGCGACAGGCTGCAATTCGGCGGCTCTGCAAGGGCGGCGGATTTCCAGGTCAATATCGCCCGCACCCCCAATGCCGGGTCGGCCTCGGTCGAGGAAGCCTTCGTGATCTACCGCCCGACCGGGCAAATCCTTTGGGCCTTGGTCGATGGCGGCGACCTGGATCACCTGCCGTTGCTGCTGGGCGACACGGTCCATGACCTGCTGGGCTGAACGGCGGATGCTCTCCGGCCCGACGGGCGGTGACGGAAAGAGACGCAATTGCAGGTGTCCCGCAGGGTATTTAATGCTACATCTCCGTGCAGATGAATCGATACGATATTTGAAATACAAGAGACGGAGACGCTTTTCCCATGCCGGAATCCCAAGCGCAGCCCACAGCCACCACCACTGAAATGACCCCGGCCCAAAGCCATGCCGAAATCCAGCAGTTGTTGCGGGCTGAAATCGATGCGTTGCGGGACATGCTGGAGGATCGCTTCCGCGAGATCGCGATGCTGACCGCGAAACTGGAAGAGCTGGGCGGCGAGTTCGACAGCCCCCCGGCGATCGCAAATGCGAGTCTGCCGGTGGCACAAGCCGCCCCGGGCAGCGCCGATGTCGAACGCCGCCACAAGGTCGAATTAGCACTACAGCATGCCAAATCCGGCACCACCAAAAGGCGTCCGTGCAAGGGCGTTCCGCCGTTCCGCAAACAGGCCGCGCTGCTGGCGGAAAGCCCGCTTTTCGATGCCGGATGGTATCTGCAGACCTATCCCGATGTCGCCCATGCGCGGATATCGGCGAAGGACCATTATATCCGCGCCGGCGCCTTCGAGGGGCGCAACCCGGGGCCGGATTTCAATTCCATGGCCTATTACCTGGCCAATCCCGATGTCGCCGAGGCCGGATGGCCCGCGCTGGTGCATTACCTGGCCTTCGGTCAGGCCGAAGGCCGCCCCAGGGCCTGACGGCAAGCAAATGAGCAAGTTCGCCCCCTCTGATCCACGGCCGGACAGGCCGGAGGATTTCGATCCCGTCTGGTATCTGCAGGCCTATCCCGATGTGCGCCAATCCGGGACCGATCCCTGGACCCATTACGACCGGTTCGGCCGGGCCGAAGGGCGGCAGGGCCGCCCGGTGCAGGCGCTGGAGCTGGACCTGCTGTTGTGGCGCGGCCACGAGGCAGAAGCACTGCCCGCGCTGCGGGCTCTGCTGGAAACCGGCCCGGTACTGGAACGGGCGGCCGCCGGTTGGGTGCTGGCGCGGTGGGATCACGAACACCAGTCACCCGAGCAGGCGCGCAAGGCGATCCTGACCTTCTACGCCGATCCCGTCGGCACCCGGGTGATCAGCCATCCCGGGCCCTATCTTCTGGGCGTGCAGCTGTGCCTGGGCTGTGACGACCGGGCCGGTGCCGAAACGATCCTGGCCGCCGGGATCGAACGGTTCGGGCCACGGCCGGATTTCGACCTGGCCGGGCTGCTGATCGACAAGGCGCAAGGCGTGCCGGAGGCCGGTCTTGCCGCCCGCCTGCTGCGGATTTACCAACCGCGCGACCTGGCCCCGGTGCAGATCGCCGAGGGCGACGGCGCCCTGTTCGACCGGCTGCAGGCCGATCCCGCCCCCTGGTCCGGTGCCGATCCAGCCAGCCTGCCGCTGGTCAGCGTTATCCTGCCGGTGTTCAACGGCGCCGGCGGCCTGCCCACCGCGCTGCGCGGACTGCAGGCGCAAAGCTGGCCGCGGCTGGAAATCCTGGTGGTCGATGACGGGTCCAGCGACAACAGCCTCGACATCGCCCGCGCCGCTGCCGCCAAGGACCCGCGCATCCGGGTGATCGCGCATGAGCGGAACCAGGGCGCCTATCCCGCCCGCAACACCGGTTTCGCCGCCGCCAAGGGCGATTTCATCACCGTGCATGACGCCGACGACTGGTCGCATCCGCAGAAGATCGAAATGCAGGCGCAGGCGCTGATCGCCAAGCCGGAGCTGAAAGCCTGCCTGTCGCATTGGGTGCGGGTCAGCAACGATCTGGATATGAGCCGCTGGCGGATGGAGGAAGGCTGGGTTTACCGCAACGTGTCCTCGATGATGATCCGGGCCGGGTTGCGCGACGAGCTGGGGTATTGGGACCGGGTGCGGGTCAATGCCGATACCGAATATTATTACCGTGTCATCCAGGCCTATGGCCCCAGGGCGATCGAAGAGGTCTGTCCCGGCCTGCCGCTGGCCTTCGGCCGCAGCGCGCCGGAGTCGCTGACCAATCGCAGCGCCACCCATCTGCGCACCCAGTTCCGCGGCCTGCGGCGCGATTACATGGAGGCGGTGCACCAGTGGCATTCGCGGGCCGAAAGCCCCGCCGATCTCTATCTGCCGCAGGTCCCCGAAACCCGCCCGTTCCGGGTGCCGGAAGACATCGGGCTGGGCGACCCGCAGGGGCCGCAGACCGATTATGACCTGCTGCATGACTCGCCGCTTCTCGACGAAGACTGGTACCGGCTGCAAAACGCCGACGTGATGCATTCCGAAATCGGTGCGGTGCGGCATTACCTGATGGCAGGCGCGCGGGAAAACCGCGATCCCGGCCCCGGTTTCAGCACCGGCGGATACCGACGCGCGCAGGGGCTGAGCCCGGACGAAAACCCGCTTGTGCATTACGAAACCGTGGGGCGGGACCAGGGGCTTGATCCCCTGCCCTGCTTTGCCGGCGCGCTGGCCGATACGACACCGGAAGAAGCGCCTCGGGTGATGGTCTTTGCCCATATGACCGGCGAAACGCTGTTCGGCGCCGAACGCAGCCTGTTTGGCGTACTGGAACGGATGGTGCAGCGCGGGTTGTGCCCGGTGGTGGTGCTGCCCGCCCTGCGCAACACCGACTATCTGGATCGGCTGCTGCAGGTCAGCGCGGCGGTGGAAATGCTGCCGCAGATGTGGATGCACGCCCTGCGCCAACCGCCGCAGCAGACCGTCGAGGCGATCCGGGCGCTGATCGGCAAGTACCGCCCGGCGGAAATCCACCTCAACACGATGGTGATGGACGCGCCGCTGCTGGCGGCGCGGGCCGAAGGGGTCAAAAGCGTGCTGCACCTGCGCGAATTGCCGGCCGAGGACAGCGCGCTGTGCTGGACGCTGGGCGCCGATGCCGACACGCTGCGGCAAATCCTGCTTGAGCGGGCCGACCGATTCATCGTCACCTCGCAGGTGGCGGCCGATTGGCTGGGTTGTCCCGAAAGGATCGCGATCCGGCCCAATTCGGTCGACGAAGCGCTGTTCGAGCTGCCCTTCGCGCCGGACGAGGTGCTGAACGTGGCGCTGATCAGCAGCAATATCGCCAAGAAGGGGCTGGCCGATTTCCTGGCCGTAGCGCGGATCGTGGCGAAGGCCGAACGGCCAATCCGGTTCCGCCTGATCGGCCCAGCGACACAGGACCTGCACCTGATGCAGCCGCTGCCCGAAAACGTGGAATTCCGCGACTATGCCGCCAGCCCGGTGGCGGCGCTGGAACAGGCCGACGTGGTGATGAGCCTGTCGAAATTCGCCGAAAGCTTCGGCCGCACGGTGATGGAGGCGATGGCGGCCGGGCGGCCGGTGATCTGCTATAGGCGCGGCGCGCCGCCGTCGCTGGTGGAAAGCGGCGTCAGCGGTTTCGTGGTCCCCGCCGACGACACCCAGGCCGCCGCCAATGCGGTGCTGGCGCTGGAAGCGGCCCGGTTCCAGCTGCCCGCGCTCAGCCGGGCGGCGCGCGGCCGGGCACGGCTGCTGCAGGAACAGGCGATGCAGGGGTAAGATAAGCGGTTTGAGCGGGACCCCGCCGGTGCATATGGACCGGCGGGGGGAATAGGGCTATAGCCTCAAATTGATTGGCGGAAAGGGCCTTTTGTGAACAATAACGCGGTTCCTAAAATTGCGATCCTGCTGGCGACCTATAACGGCGCCGAACGGCTGCTGGCACAGCTGGACAGCTTCGCGGCGCAAAGCCTTCCGCCTTCGCTGATCCTGGTCAGCGACGATGGATCGCGCGACGACACCCGCGCAATCGTTGAGGATTTCGCCGCCGCCCATCTGGACCTGAACGTGCAGCTGATCGACGGCCCCTGCCGGGGTGCGGCGCAGAATTTCCTCGGCCTGCTGCGGGCCTGCCCCGATTGGATCGATATCGCCGCGCTGTCGGATCAGGACGATGTCTGGCTGCCCGATAAGTTGAAGCGCGGCGCGCGCGCGCTGGCAGAAGAAACCACGCCCGGGCCGCTGCTTTACTGCGGCCGCAGCTGGGAATGCGACGAAGACCTGGGCAACCGGCGGCTGTCGCGCGGGCTGAAACGCCCGGCCACCTTCCGCCATGCGCTGGTGCAGAACGTGGCGGGCGGCAACACGATGATGCTGGATCGTGCCGCGCTGGACCTGCTGCGCGATGCCGCGGCCGAGGCGCGCAAGCTGGTGGTACACGACTGGTGGATCTACCAGATCATCACCGGTGTAGGCGGGAAAGTGATCTTCGACGATGCGCCACTGCTTTTGTACCGCCAGCACGGTGGCAACCTCATCGGTGCCAACCGCGGATTGCAGGCCAAGACGACGCGGCTCAGGATGCTGGTGTCGGGCCGGTTCCGGCGCTGGAACACGGTCAATATCGCGGCGCTCAATGCCTCGGCGCACCGGCTGACCGCGGAAAACCGGCACATCCTGCGCACCTTCTCGGAAGAACGCAACCGCTCGGTCTGGCGGCGGCTTCTGATGGTGCGGCGGACCGGGCTTTACCGCCAGGGCATGCAGGGTAGCCTGTCGCTTTACCTGGCGGCGCTGCTGCGGCGGATCTGATCCCCCCGGCCTTTCCCGAACGGTCCGGTCCGAAAGCGTTAAGGCGTCGGCGCTAGAACCCTTTGCCGAACCGGGCCACGCGCCCGCCGCATCGGGAATGTCTCATGTCATCACTTTCTCCCCGGCTGGGGCTGCCCTATCTGCAGCCCGCCCAGGCCCAGAAACACGTCACCCATAACGAAGCGCTGCAGCAGCTGGATGCGGCAACGCAGCTTTGCCTGCAGGGATTTGCGCAAACCGACCCGCCCGTATCGCCGGTGGCCGGCGCCATCTATGGGCTGGGCGCGGCGCCGACCAGCGCCTGGGCCGGGCATGGCGATGCGCTGGCCTATTGGGACGGCACCGCCTGGCTGTTCCTGACTCCGGCCGAGGGCTGGCGCGCCTGGGGACAGGCCGAGCAGGAATTGCGGGTGTATCGCGGCGGCGTCTGGCAGCCGCTGCTGGACGGGGTGAACCGGCTGGGCATCGGAACCACGGCGGATGCCACCAACCGGCTGTCGGTGGCCTCGGACGCCAGCCTGTTCAGCCATGCTGGGACCGATCACCGGATGGTGCTGAACAAGGCGACGGCGGGCGATGCCGCATCCGTGCTGTTTCAATCGGGCTGGACCGGCCATGCCGAAATCGGGCTGGCGGGCGATATCGGCCTGCACGTCAAGGTTTCCCCCGACGGCAGCAGCTGGACCGAGGCGCTGACGCTGAACCCTGCCGACGGCACCATGACCGGCGCGGCGGTGCAGGCCAGCGCCGAGGACGTTACGCCGGGCCGCCTGATGCGGGCCGATTACGGCTATGGCCCGGGGAATCTGCTGGGCGTCGTCGGCCAATCGGGCGGCGTGCCCACCGGCGGAGTGATCGAACGGGGCAGCAACGCCAATGGCGATTATGTCCGGTTCGCCGACGGCACCCAGATCTGCACCCATAGCATTTCCCTGGGCAGCATTCTGGCGGTTGGTAGCGGCACGCGTTCCGCGCCTTATCTGACCAGCACCTCTGTCTGGACCTATCCCGCGGTTTTCGCGGTCGCCCCCAAACTGTCCGGCATGGCCCAGGCAAGCGGCGGATCAGCCTATGAACGGGCAATCGTATTGGTGGCCTTGGGATCGTCTGTATTCGCCTCGGGAAACATCAACGCGTTCCGGCTTACCGACAATGTTAGCGACCTGTCGGTGACGGCACAGCTTATTGCCATCGGCCACTGGTTCTGAGGAGAAAGCGCATGAAAATCACCCTGGTTCCGCAGCGCCGCGACGATACGCTCACGTTATCCAAATTCGGCGATATACTGACCGTCAACGGCGAAGATTTCGATTTTTCCGGTGTTGCGGAAGGTATCGATCTGGCGCGCGATGCGGTGGCCTGTGAATGGCTCGCCTCCGATGTCGTGCGGCAGGATGGCGATCTGCGCCTGTCGCTGATCCTGCCGCACGGGGCCGATGCGTCGGAAGAGATCCTCTACCCTGCCCCGCTCATCGTGCTGGACGACGGCCCCATCGCGCTGCCCTCGACTAGCCGCGAAGCCACGGTTTCCGGCGCGGCTACAGGCTGAGTGTTTCGGTCGCTTCGACCTTCTCCTCGGGGCAGGCGATAACCACATTCTCCCGGCGCAGCAGGTCGAAAAAGGTTTCGTCGAATTCCATCGCATAGCCCGTCCTGCGTCCGACGAAACCGGGATCGGGGCGGTGGCTGACCGCGATTTGACGGGCTGGGGCCTGTTCGGCCAGCGCTGCCATTTCCGCCACGGCCCGGGGATCACAGCAATCGGCCCGGATCAGAAGATCGGCGCGCAGACTGCCATCCTGCCCCGGCCAGATCGCCGCAGGCAGCATCGCGCGTTTCAGCGCCTGCTGCTGCGGGGCCAACCCGCCGGGCGCCTGCCGGTGCCAATAGCGGCAGATTTCCCGGTAGTAATGCCGCAAGCCGCGATAGGTCGTGCGCACATGGGTCAACGGGTTGCGAGTCAGCGACCCGGCGTCGTCCAGCGCGAAGGCCAGCGGCACATCGGGCAGGATGCGTTGCACCGATCCCGGCCCATAGGCGGCTTCGACCCGCCAGATATATTCCATGTCCCCCGACACTTTCACCGCGTCCCAGCCGCCCAGCCGGTCGGCTGCAGCGCGTCGGAACAGGAAGGAGGAATGGCTCCACTGCAGAAGCTTCGGGCTCAGCCGCCAGTTCGAGGTGATTTTCAGCGGCGGCCTGATCCGGGCCCAGTGGGCGATCACGCCGATGCGCGCGGGGTCCCCGGTCAGCGCGGCGACCTGGCGGGCGATCTTTTCGGGATGCGACCAGTCGTCGGCGTCATGAGTGGTGATGAAATCCCCCGTCGCCCGTTCCAGCCCGGCGTTGCGCGCGGCATAGGCGCCGCCGTTGCGCGGCTGCCGCAACGGCACGATACGGGGGTCGTTTGTGGCCAGTGCCTTCACCCTGTCGAAAGTGCCGTCGGTGCTGGCGTCGTCGACGACGATGATTTCCAGGTCCCGGTAGCTTTGGCGGCACAGCCCGCGCAGCGCGGTATCGATCGTGTCCACTGCCTCATAGGCCGGCACGATCACCGACACTTTTCCGATCGTTTTCGCGGCGGCGCAGGGGGCCGTTTCGATATTGTCCAACCCCAGCGGCCGCACCGGATCGATACGGCGCAGCGGCGCCAGGTCGTGGGCGGCATACAGAGTATTGAGCAGCTCCAGCCGTGCACCGTCATCGGTGGCAAGGTTGGCCAGAGCCAGCACCCGGTCGGCGCCGCGATCCGCGGGGCGGATTGCCGCCAGCGCGTCGGTGGCGGCCCGTTCCGCGCCGCGTCGGGACAGGATCAGGCTCAGCGGGATCAGCCGCGCGGACGCCCCCGCGAAAGGCGCAGACATCCCACCCAGACGCTCAAGCAGCGCTTGCGCTTCACCATCTTTCCCATTGAAATCCAACCAAAATACAGATTGACAACCAGCTTCGAACCGGACCTGTTCAGGCTGATCGGGATCGTCGAGCAAAGCGCCAAGCGCGGCTTCGGAGGTCTCCTCCAGCCCGCCCCAGAGTTCCGCCTGCGCCCGCCGGACCCGGACCATGCCGTCGTGGGTGCGCGCCGCCTCGGGCGTCGGCAGCCGCCCCTCGGTCCGGCCATGTTGCAGGTAGTGCCACAGCGGCGCACCCGCGTCGGGTTCGACATCGGGGTAGCGGGCGGCGTAGAAGGCCGGGTCGAAACCCGGCCCCGGACGGCGGCCCAGATCGGCTCCGTATTTCACGAAATGGCGCAGCGGATCGATGCCGGTCAGTCCGACATCGGGATAGGCGGCGCGATACCAGTCCGGATCGAACAGACCCGACTGTGCAATCAGCACCGCCCGATTGCTCACAGGTTGTTGATGGCGTTCGATACGCCGACGACCGACCCGACCAGACCCAGCACGGTGCGCGCGGAAGTCACGGAGGCTTCGGTGGCCAGCACCGTATCCTGCGGGTTGATGCCGAACTTGCGCGCCGCGAACAGCCCGTCCGCCGAGGTCAGGTCAAGGGCGAAGATCACCTGCTGCTTTTCCGGCCCCTTGCCTTCGGTCCGTACTGCCTCGGCCGGGTAATCGCGCAGCACCAGGACCGCTTTCAGATTGGCACGGTTGTCGGACAGACCGCCGATCATCGACAGCGCTTCCATCGCGGTGATGGCTTCGCGGTCGAAATTGACCAGCTCTTCGCGCCCGGTGGCGCCAAGAGCGGTGAAATAGCGTTTGTCGGATTCGACGACCACCTTGTCGCCGCCCCGCAGCGTGGTGTTCAGCGCCGGATCGGACATCAGCTGTTCGGCGCGGATTTCATAGCGCTGGTTGCCCCGGATCAGCCGCACCACAGGGTTCTTCAGCCCCTGCCGGACGCCGCCGCCCTGGGCCAGCAGGCTGAGGATGGAATAATTGCGGTCGGGCAGCGGATAGGTGCCCGGGGTAGCAACCCCGCCCACCAGGTCGGCCGAGCTTTGCTGCCCGGCGTCGAGCATAAGCATCACCTGCGCCGACGGTACGATCGGTTCCAGCGCCGTCTGGACCTTGCTGCGGGCTTCGTCCGGGGTCATCTGGCTGACCTTGACCTCGCCCAGATAGGGGATGAAGACGGTGCCCTTGGAGGACACCATCATCGGCGGCAGGTCGGCGCGTTTGCTGGTCGCCGGCGTCAGCAGCGAATTTTCCTGGCTGTCCCAGATCGCCAGGCGCAGATGGTCGCCATTGCGGATAATCTGGCTTTGCGGTCCGCGCGGATTGCTGAGCCAGTTGTAGGATCCGCTCCAGCCGGTGACGGGCCAGCCGTGCAGGTCCTGCACGTTGTCGCGCGACACCATCACGACCTGATAACTGGCATCTTCCTTGTGCTGTTCGCGCAGGATTTCGGTCGACAGCGCAGCACCCCGCGGTATCGTACAGCCCGTCATAAGCACCGTGGAAAGCAGCATCATCGCCGCCGTTGCAGATCTCCGCACGAGAATCCCCCCATATTTGGACTAGCGCACCTGTTTTTTGTATCCATGGCGGCGGCCTACGGCCACCCCCTTTCTTGACTTCTGCACGGCAGTGGCACGGCCGCCTCAGCCCGCCAGCACCGTTTCGAATTCCGCCACCAGCGCAGCGCGCAGCCGGTCGAATTCGCGCCGCCACACATCCCGGTCGCCGAACATTTCGGCCATCCATCGCTGCTGCGCGAAATAGGTTTCGGAAAATTCCGCCCCCTGGGGGAACGCCGCCAGCGTCGCGGGCACCTCTTCGGGCGGGCAATCGATCAGATTGACCCAGCTGCCGGGCAGCGCCAGGTCGTGCACCCGGTGCCCCGGCCCGGCCATGTAAAGCGGCACCGCGCCCGCCGCCCAGGCATCGAAAATCTTCTCGGTCACGTAATTGGCCTGATGGGTGTTCTCGATCGCGCAGATGAAGTGGAACCGCCCCTTCAGCGTCAGGTACTTGTCCAGGTGCCAGTCCAGCAGGTCCTGCCGCGGCGGGCCGTCCTGCCAGCCCTTGCCGATATGGGCAAAGCCCGGGCGCAGGCAGGCCTCGGCGATGGCGGTGCGCTGGTTGCACAGCGAAAATACCTCGTGGCCGGGGAAATCCACCTCGTAGCGGGGCGAGGTGCGCCGCGCCAACATGAAGGCCCCCTGCCCGGACACACGGGCGAAATGGCGCCGCCACCCCGCCGGATCGATCTGCGCATTGCGCGCGAACCAAAGCCCGTAGCGGGTGGCGAAATGGCTGTCGGTCAGCAGGAAATAGGGGATCGCGGCGAAATCATAGATCGCCGAGGTCTTGTGGTTGAGTTGCGTCAACCGCAGCGGCCCCGAGGCCGCGGGATGGGTCAGGTCGCGGGTCAGCGGATCATGGCCCCAGCAGGTATCCCAGAACGGTTCTTCCGACAGCAGCACCAGCTTCTGGTCCGGCGACAGCGCCCGCAGCGTGTCGGCATAAGTATCGAGGTCCTTGCTATGCGCCACCGCCACGATATCGGCCCGTTCCGGGTCATCCGTCACCCGGATCGCGCCGCGGCAATGGTCACGGATCGGCACATAGGCCAGCGGCTGGCGGTGGCTGTAATCCCCGATGGCGCAGAACTTGATCACCCTGTCGCCCCGTCAGTCCGATCCGAACAGGTCGCGGGTAAAGACCTTGTCGGCCACGTCGGCCAGTTCCGGCGCGCGGCGATTGGCGATGATCACATCGCAATCGTTCTTCAATGCCTCCAGGTCGTGGGTCACCTTCGAGCCGAAGAACCGATCCTGATCCATCGTCGGTTCATAGACCACGATTTCGACCCCCTTGGCGTTGATCCGCTTCATTACACCCTGAATCGAGCTTTCGCGGAAATTGTCCGACCCCTGCTTCATCACCAGCCGGTAGATGCCGACCTTTTTCGGTTTGCGGGCCAGGACCTGTTCGGCGATGAAATCCTTGCGGGTGCTGTTGGCCTCGACCACGGCCGCGATCAGGTTCTGCGGTACCTCGGAATAATTCGCCAGCAATTGCTTGGTGTCCTTGGGCAGGCAGTAACCGCCATAGCCGAAAGAGGGGTTGTTGTAATGGCTGCCGATCCGCGGATCGAGCCCGACACCCTCGATGATCTGGCGGCTGTCCAGCCCGCGGCTCATCGCGTAGCTGTCCAGTTCGTTGAAATAGGCTACCCGCAGCGCAAGATAGGTATTGGCAAACAGCTTGATCGCCTCGGCCTCGGACGGATCGGTGAACAGCACCGGGATATCGGTATCGATCGCGCCCTCGCGCAGCAGCCCGGCAAAGCATTCGGCCCGCTCGGACCGTTCGCCGACGATGATCCGGCTGGGATGCAGGTTGTCGTAGAGCGCCTTGCCCTCGCGCAGGAATTCGGGGCTGAAGATCACCTGATCCGTGCCCAGCTTTTCCGACAGCGATTGGGTATAGCCCACCGGGATGGTGGATTTGATCACGATGGTGGCGGTCTTGTTCTGGGCGATCACCTTTTCGATCACCGTCTCGACGCTGGAGGTGTCGAAGAAATGGGTCTCCGGGTTGTAATTGGTGGGCGTCGCCACGATGACGAAATCGGCACCGTCGAAAGCCGTGGCCGGGTCGGTCGTGGCGGTCAGGTCGAGCGGCTTTTCGGCCAGGTAGCGTTCCAGCTCCGCGTCGATGATCGGGCTTTTACGGGCATTGAGAAGCGCCACCCGGTCCGGATCGATATCGAGCGCCCGGACCTCGTTATGCTGGGCCAGCAACACCGCGTTGGACAGGCCGACATAGCCGATACCGGCGATCGCGATTTTCATACCCGACATGGTGCCGTTCTCCGTGAAATTATCATCTGTGTTCGTTGGGCGGTGTCAGCTGCGCGCATAGAGGTCTTCATAGCGGATGATATCGTCTTCGCCCAGGTAAGCGCCGGTCTGCACCTCGATCAGGACCATAGGTACCTTGCCGGGGTTTTCCATTCGGTGAATCGCGCCGACCGGAATGTAGACCGACTCATTTTCGGTCACCAGCTTGACCTCGTCGTCGATGGTGATCTTGGCGGTGCCCTCCACCACGATCCAGTGTTCGGACCGGTGATGGTGGCTTTGCAGCGACAGCGAAGCGCCGGGAAGGACATGGATGCGCTTGACCTGGAACCGGTCGGCCAGGACCAGGCTTTCGAACCAGCCCCAGGGCCGGTGATCCTTGGGAAATTCCACCGCCTGGCGGGCCGATTTTGTCTTTAGCGCCGCGACCGCTTCCTTGACCCGCTGGGCTTCGGATTTGTGCGCCACCAGCACCGCGTCGGGCATCGCCACGGCGATCACGTCGCTGAGCCCGATGCCGACCAGTTCCAGCCCATCGGATTCCGAGCGCAGCAGCGTGTCGCGGCAATCGATGGCGGTGGCCTGCTCGGAACAAACATTGCCCGCCTCGTCCGGCCCGCTTTCGAGCCAGACCGCATCCCAGCCGCCCAGATCCGACCAGCCGGCGCCGAAGGGCATGACGGCCAGGTTGTCGGCCTTTTCCATGATCGCGTAATCGATCGAGATATCTTCGGCCCGCATCCAATCCTCGGCTTCCAGCCGGGTGAAGCCCAGATCGCGCTGCGCCCCCGACAGCGCCTTGCCGACGGCCTCGATCAGCGCCGGGGCGTGCTGGCGATAGGCGGCGATGATGGTTTCGGCGGTGAACAGGAAAATCCCCGCGTTCCACAGGTAATTGCCCGCCGCCAGCATCTCGGCGGCGCGGGCCGCGTCGGGTTTTTCCACGAAACGCGCCAGCGCCTGCGGTGCATCCGCTCCGGCATCCGCCCCCGCCGCCAGCTCCAGGTAGCCGTAACCTGTCTCGGCCCGGGTCGGCGCGATGCCGAAGGTGACCAGATCGCCCGCCTCGGCCCGCTTCGACGCGGCCTGCACCGCGGCGCGGAAGGCCTCGGTATCGGGGATCACGTGGTCGGACGGCGCCACCAGCATCAGCGCCTTTTCGCCCTCGTGCTGCGCCAGCCACAGGGCGGCGGCCAGGACGGCGGGCGCGGTGTTGCGGCCCTCGGGTTCGATCAGGATGCCGGCGGGCGCCTGTTCGACCTGCGCCAGCTGTTCGGTGACGATGAAGCGGAACGGTTCCCCGGTCAGGATCACCGGCGCCGCGAAACCTTCGCCCGACAGCCGCCGGGCAGAGGCCTGGAACAGACTTTCCTCGCCCATCAGCCGGGCAAACTGCTTGGGGTAGGATTTGCGCGACAGCGGCCACAGCCGGGTCCCGGAACCGCCGCAGAGTAATATTGGGGTAATCGTGGAGGTCATGAAATCTGTCCCGGAATGAAACGGTTAGCCACGGAAATTATCTTGATTGATCAAGAACCAGTCATAGGTCTCTTTGATCCCCTGTTCCAGTCCGATCGAGGCGGTCCACCCCATTTCAGCCAGACGCGAGACATCCATCAGCTTGCGCATCGTGCCGTCGGGTTTGGACGGGTCGTTGGAAATCCTGCCCTGAAACCCAGTGACCTTCGCCACCATCTGCGCCAGTTCCATGATCGATACATCGCTGCCGGTGCCGACGTTGATATGGCTCAGCATCGGGTCGGTATTGGCCGCGTAGGTCGCCTTGTCGAGATCGAGCACAAAGAGGCTGGCCTCGGCCATGTCGTCAACGTGCAGGAATTCGCGGCGCGGCTTGCCCGACCCCCAGATCACCACTTCCTCCAGCCCCTGCTGCGCGGCCTCGTGAAAACGACGGATCAGGGCGGGCAGAACGTGGCTGTTCTCGGGGTGGAAATTGTCACCCGGCCCGTAAAGGTTGGTGGGCATCACCGAACGGTAATCGGTGCCGTGCTGCCGGTTGTAGCTTTCGCACAGCTTGATACCGGCGATCTTGGCGATGGCATAGGGTTCGTTGGTGGGTTCCAACGTGCCGGTCAGCAGCGCATCTTCCTTCATCGGCTGCGGCACAGCCTTGGGATAGATGCAGCTCGACCCCAGTTGCAGCAGCCGGGTGACGCCATTGGCAAAGGCCTGATGGATCACGTTGCATTCGATCATCAGGTTTTCATAGATGAAATCGGCCGGATAGGTGTTGTTGGCATGGATGCCGCCCACCTTGGCCGCCGCCAGGATCACCGCATCGGGTTTTTCCGCGGCCATGAAATCCGCGACCTGACGCTGGTCGGTCAGGTCGAGTTCGGCATGGGTCCGGGTGATCAGGTCGATCGCCGCGCCGGCCACCTTGCGGGCCTGCAACCGGCGCAGGATCGCGCCCCCCACCATGCCACGATGTCCTGCGATGTAAATTCTCATACAGCCTTGCCCCGTTGCCGAACATGATGACGTCACCGATGACTTCATACATTACCTTGAAAGAAATAAATCATTTCCGCGCCGAGTACCTTTACAAAACGCCCCGGCGCGGCCGGATTTGCCCCCAATGGCCGCTCTGCCCCTTCCCTTTCCGGTTTCAGGGCACAGAAGGCCGCACTCGACCGTTTTTCCATTCTGAAGCCATGTCCTGCAGCTCTTCCTCGCTCCAGAAATGCCGGGCGAATTTGGTTGAATAGATTTCATCCACGAAATCGGGGGAAAAACAGGCTTCTTCCTTCACCCGCTTATAGAGCTTTGCGTAGCCCTTGTTGTCACTGTCGTTCTTGCGCCTGATCTTGATCTTGCGCCCCAGGGCGCGGGACAGAACACGGGCTTTGACCGCATCCGGGCAATCCACCCGGAACAAGATGACATTTTTGCTTTCGATGTGAACATACCTCTTCGCATGGTCGAAGGGGTATTCGAAGACATCGATGCCGAGCTGTTCCTTGAATTCGCGATCGAACCAGGTGATCGGCAAGGAATGGTTGTAGGACTGTTTGAATATTTCAAACATGCTCTGCGGATCTTTCTCGTCCCGTATTTGATCGGACCGCAGATGCAGGTTCTGGAAGAACGCGCTAATGTTGCGGGCGATCGGATCACGCACCAGGGAGATATAGAGGCATTTTTCCCCGTGTACGAACAGGCGATCGCGATACGCCATCGCCTCGCAGATGTGGCGCGGCGGAAAGGCATCACGCGCCAACCGGGCCTGTGCGGTCTTCCGAAGATACTCCGGCGCCAGCGAGTGGATACCGTAACAGGGCAGACCCGCGTCGCGTATAGCACCGGCGACAGAGGTCGTAGCCACTTTGCCCATCGTATAGACGACCGGCGTCAGGGAAACGGTGCCACGGGATCCTCGCCTGAACAACAACGCCTCCGCCTTATCCCTCGAGGCTCACCGGGACATCATGCCCATGCGCCTTCAGCAGCGCATGGCGCTGCGCGGCCTTCAGGTCCGCTGCCACCATTTCAGCGCACATTTCCTGGGCGGTGACCTCCGGTTCCCAGCCCAGTTTTTCCTTGGCCTTGGTCGGATCGCCCAGCAGCATGTTCACCTCGGCGGGGCGGAAATAGCGCGGGTCGATCCGCATGATCACATCGCCGACGTTCAAGGCCGGTGCCTTGTCCCCTTCGATCGCGGCCACGGTGGCAATTTCGTCGACGCCTTCGCCGGTGAATTCGAGAGTGAGACCAAGCTCCCGGGCCGACCAGACGATGAAATCGCGAACCGAATACTGCTTGCCGCTGGCGATCACGAAATCCTCCGGCGCATCCTGTTGCAGCATCATCCACTGCATGCGCACGTAGTCCTTTGCATGTCCCCAGTCGCGCAGGGCGTTGATGTTGCCCATATAGAGGCAGTCTTCCAGCCCCAGGGCGATATTGGCCAGCCCCCGGGTGATCTTGCGGGTCACGAAGGTTTCGCCCCGGCGCGGGCTTTCGTGATTAAACAGGATGCCGTTGCAGGCAAAGATCCCATAGGCTTCACGGTAATTCACCGTGATCCAATAGGCGTAAAGCTTGGCCACCGCATAGGGGCTGCGCGGATGGAAGGGCGTGGTTTCCTTCTGCGGCACTTCCTGCACCAGCCCGTAGAGTTCCGAGGTCGAGGCCTGGTAAAACCGCGTCTTGTCCTCCAGCCCGAGAAACCGGATCGCCTCCAGCAGGCGCAGGGTGCCGATCGCATCTACATCGGCGGTGTATTCGGGGGCTTCGAAACTGACCGCCACGTGGGATTGCGCACCGAGGTTATAGACCTCGTCCGGTTCCACCTCGCGCAGGATGCGGGTCAGGTTGGACGTATCGCTCAGGTCCCCGTAATGGAGCTTCAGTTTCGGGTGCGGTTCATGCGGGTCCTGATAGATGTGGTCGATCCGCTGCGTGTTGAACATGGAGGCGCGGCGCTTGATGCCATGCACCTCATAGCCCTTGTCCAACAGGAATTCCGCAAGATAGGACCCGTCCTGGCCCGTAATACCGGTAATAAGAGCTTTCTTTTCCACGCTGATCATCCGTGTTGTGAGGCCCGCTCCGCTCTATCGCGTTCAAGCTCGTTCTTCCATCATATTGTCGGGCTGTTCGTCAAAGAGTTCCCTCACCAGCCGCCACCGCTCCGTATCTGCCGAAAGGGTACGCAGGTCCGTCTGCCCCTCAAGCAACACGATCATGGCCTTGCGGGCCGCCTGCAGAAACGACCAGCTCGACTCGCGCACCGTTTCGAGAGCGGCCCCCTGCCCGCCCTGTTCCAGCAAAACCGCCAGGAACTGCCCCCAGCTGTTGTCGCTCATGTAGCGGATCGCTGCAATGAACATGCGCTGCCGTTGCGCGGGCAAATCCGCCAGGGCTTCGGAGATGCCGTCCGACATGGCCGCTGCTGTACTCGCGCTACAGACGATACCGAAACCGAACTTCTCGCAGATATGCGACAGCCAAGTATCCGGAAACACGACCGGGACAACGCCGGCCATGATGCAATCCACCAAAGCACCGCTGGTGCGCACGCCAAAAACGTCCGACGTATAAGGTAGGGCCGCCACATCGGCCTGCCGATAGAAATTGATGATTTCGGAATCACTGAAATCATCAAGCATATAACGGAGGTTCCCCAGTTCTGTTTCCGGGACTTCTTGGCTCAATAGCCTGTTCCGGTCTCGCACCATCACCTGAGCCGGCAAGTTCTCGCGGGCTGCCGAAGCCACAAATTCTTCGGTGATCTCCTTGCCCTTCCCTATGGACAGCAGCCCCGGCAGAAGCACCGTCGGCGGAAGGTGCCTGTACCTATCGGCTTTTTCCACGGCGGAGGCGCGCAGGAGTTCAAAAAAACGCGCATCAGACACCAATGGCGGAGGATGCGGAATCGCGGCGAAGCAACATCCGGTCGCGTTGTAAATCTGTTCACCGTGAGGCACCGACATGGCCGTTAGAGACACAGAACCTGAATGTTTCAAACGCGCGAAGTCCGTCCCTTCAGAACTCGTCAGGTCGATCCGAAAGTCCCAGAACGCATTGCATATGATGTGAAAATTGTCCGGCCACTCCATGTCCGCGAGATAGCCCGCAGTGATACTGCTGCTCTGATAGATGAACACGATCACGACATCGAAGCGGTCGAAGGGCTTCTCGGTCTCGAACCAGTTCGTGATCAATTCGTGGAGTTCACGGCAGACAGCCAGTTTCTTAGCTTTGCCGACCGGAACAGAAACGCTGTAATAAGCTGAATTTCTTTCGAAAACTGGAGAAAAATGGGGGAGACTGGTTTCGAATGCGACATTGCAGAGGCAATGATGGGCGACCCCAATACTCCGGCACACCTGACCGATACGCTTTTCGTAGTTCAGGAAATGCCCAAAGTCACCTTGAAGATCCGGATTGATCGACAGAAGCAGGACACTTGGACCGTCTTTACGAACGGGATGATGGTCACGTTCCTCCGGAGCTCGAACTCCATTGTCCATATTGCTTACCTGCAAAACGACCTAGGGCTTCCCTGGCAAGTGTTTACGGGTCCCATATTACTGTCTCTTTTATTTTCACAATGCCTGATCGACACTAGACGGCGATCAACGGAAAATCAAACGGACGGCTCATGAGGCGGCGCCCCGAATAGGGCACCGCCTCTATATACCTCAAAGCCTGAACTTTCAGCTTTGGCTCAGCGCCCACTCCCTGACTTTCACAAAATGATCCGCTGCCGGCCCTTTGTCGTTCAGCAACGAATCGACTTTCGCGGCCAAATCCCCTCCCGGCATGATCCTCGGCTTCATCCCCGCCGGGTCGAGCATCAACTGGGCCGCCAGATTGGACAAGGAATTATCCCCGGACCCCGCAGGCGCAGTCGCGACGTCTTCCAGTCCCATCTGACGCCGCAACGAGCCAGGTTGCGTGACCGGGGGGGCAATTCGAACATCACGCTTCTTGCCGGTCGCGGGATCAGCCAACAGTAGGTCGTAGTCGACGCGATCGAAGACTTCGAGCTTGCCGCCGACCGTCGCGTTGTAGATTTTCCGGTTCACCGCGCTGTAAGCGATGTCAGCTTGCCGGTAGTTCATCAGAACCCGCTCCAGCTTGGGATCCTTCCAGGTTTTCCCTTTGCCGAAGTAATCCTTGTGGAAGTGGTTGGGATCATCGGTATCCGACAGTAAAACATCACCGGTACGCTTGTGCGACTTCGGGATAACATAGTCGAAATCCATCCCGATCAGATACACCTCGGTGAACCCCATGAAAAAGGCCAGCTGGAGGTTGATATAAGTTACCGACTGACCGCAATAGAGCACACGCGAAGCATCCGTCGAGAACCGCGGCACCGCATAATTGGGCGAAGACCGTTCGTAGAACCCCCGGTTCATCTCGAAGAAGAACGTATTTGGCGTCTTGGGGTGCAGCTTCTTGTACAGCGTCGGGAAGAACTTGAAGGGCGCTTCGTATTCGCGAATCTCCTCGATGTTCTCCTTCATAACGGAACTGTCTTCGACCACGTAAAAAGTGGGTCGGAACCCGGATTCTCTGGTCTTGTAGTAGAAAGAGTTCACGCCAAAACTGTATTCGCCATTCAGCAGCGACAGGTCGTGCTTGTTGAGAGACGGCCCGTTGCCGATGATGAAACATCTCTCACCCTCGAACTGATTATATAGCGCCCGCAGCTCCTCGGTGTCGGGGGCAGGCATGTTCGGATAGATTTCGCGCTCGGGGTAATCCTCAAGTCCCTTGAAATCCGGAGGGAATACCGTGTCCTCCTTGCGAATTCCTGTGGGAGCGATCTGGCGCAAACCATTGATCGTCAGGGGGTCGCCACGGCGATAAAGATCCAGATCCCCGAAATCGCGCGTGCGTTTCAGCATCATCTCGATCGTCTTGCCGCTCGTAACGTGCTCGCAATTCTTGTGGATGAATTCGAAAGGCGAAAGCGTCTTATCGTAGTAGCATTTATACTCTTTGTTGAGATGGGCGAGGATCTCCTCAAAACGCACCCGCCCCGCCTGATCCGAAGCATGATAAAGATGCACATAGGTATACGGCGAAATTCGAACGCGCGATTTGTCGATATGATTGAAGATCGTCACATCCATGGCGCGATCTTCGCAGGAGTATCCTACATATTGCTCGAACCCCTTGATCGACATGTATCGAGAACGGTTCCAGACAACGATACCACCGGCAACCGTCACCGGATTCTTGATACGTTTGATATCGCTGAGATGCGTGAGATTCATGGTCTGCTTGACCTGCTCAGCCTCTGCGGCATCGGTGTAGTAGATGTTCATATACGGTGATGCGACGTCGATCTTGTCGTGACAATCGAGGACATCGCGCAGGAAGTTTGGCCCGGTCAGAACATCGGTATCCATCAATGCAACGACTTTGGCGTCGGGGCAGTAATGCTTCACCGCTGCATTGTATCCCCAACCACGGTTATATTCTGCAGGATTATAGATGAATTCATGCCGAACGTAGTCTTTGGCGTTCAGGTCCTTCAGATTCAACCGCTGCTCCGAATCCTGTTCAATGAGCAGAACATCGAAGAGATCGCCGTAGTAGTGGTCGATCCATTTCAGCAGAAACCGAAGATTTTCAAGCCGTTCCGGGCTGCTTGGATTATGCCGGACACCGATGATCAGCGTCGCCAGATACGGATCCGTGCAGTTCGCCAGCTTCATGATGCTCGGGCGTTTGTTGGGGGTGATCCGCTCTATCGGCCGGAAGCCTTCAAACTTGTAATCCGGGATTTGGAAATCAATGCGATGCGTTTCCTGAGCTTCATCGCGATCCATGCCCATATTTTCCATCAGCTTCCCGTAGATATAGTCACTCCCCTTTTGGGTGAGATGAATGTTGTCACATGTGTATTCCTGAACTTCCGTGTCGTCCCACGCTCGCAGATCGACAACAGGCACACCGGCGGCCTTCAACTCGGTTGCAAAAAGGTCCGAATAACGGTGTGTCAGATCGATATTGGCTGGCCGACCACGCTTGAAATCTCCTTCCCACCCCTTCACGAAGCGGTTTGCCGAAATGAAGATCAGGTTGGGAATTTCCTTGAGGCGCGGAAGCAAATGCGCCTTTGCCATGTCCAGGCTATACATGTTGTTCGTCTTCTGTCCCTCGTACTCAGTCTCGTAGGGGGACGCCAGATGCCGTGCCATTGCATCTGCACCGAAGACGCTGTCCATGAACGCCTTCTTGTTGTTGACGATCTTCTTGGAATAGTCGCGCGTATTCAGCCCAAGATTGTTTTCGTTGATCGAATTGGGGTTGTCGTAGAGATCCTCGAGAGCGCTCTTGGCGGGCCGTGGAGACCATTCCACGATCCCGGTATAGAGGATCACCTGATCATACTGGGCAAGTTTCTCTTTCGGGAACTGGTCCAGGAAATCGGTGGTCATGGTCCATTTCATCGGACACAGATACATATCCACTTCAAGCCGATCATCCTTTGCCAGACGCTCGGCGAAAATGTCGTGATTGGTACCTGCCGGTTTGTGCTGACCACGGCTGTCAGTGAAAATGAGAACTTTTCTTTTCCCGGATTTGGAAACAGGCATGTCTGTTTTCACCTTGGAAGACGTTGAAAGCGCGACGGGAGCCTTCACTTCTTCAGTTTTGGTTTGTTTGTCCTGACCAAGCTGCAGATATCTTGTCAACAGTTCCAGAAAGCCCTGTACTCCGGCATGACTTGTCGTCTTGCGCGCCGCCGCAATTTCCCGGAATACGAAAGGACACCAGACTTTGGAGGCATGCAGCGTCGGTTCGGGATAGATATCTTCAACCGAGAACTTGCCGTAGTCGTGCGTCTTGCTGAAGATTTTGAAATCTTCCAGTTCCAGGATTCCTTCCTTTGCAGCGATTTCCGGTTTGTAGCTCAACGTCAGTTCAAGCTTGTGAAGGATGTCATCGGATTGAACATCAACCTTGACCAAAAACCGACCATTTCCGATGTGGGAAATGCGGCAATACAGGTCGAAATAGCGCGAGTTGAGTATGCCTTCCGATGTCGTCTCCTCGATCCGGCAGTTGACGGCCGACAGCGAATAGATAGGCAGCCCATTGGTAACGGCACCCGTCTTGGCCTCAACCTTGTCGGCACGCAATTTGGCGCCTACGAGCGGGAGCGTGAAATCTGCGACCGTGGAAGCGGTTCCACAGAAACCGGCCATGACTTTGAACAGATCGGCACGATTAGGAAGTGAATCGATCTCGTGCTTTGACACGGCATCCAGCATCCCTCTGGCCAGTTCGAAGAAATAGGACAGAAACAGTGACGGCAAATGAGCCGAAGCCACTTCGTTTGTTTCGCCCAACTGATTGACCGATGCGTTCAGGAACCGTGTCATGATCGGGCGAAGCGCGACGACCATGCTTTGCGACAGGGCAAAGTCTGTCTCTTCATCAGACAGGTTGAACCCCGCTATTTCAGCCCCCCGCAGCACACCGATCCGCGCCTGATACATGGGGGACCGGTTGTTGTCTCCCAAGAAGACATCATGGATGGCTACGATGTCGGGCAGGAGATAATTGTTCAGCCCACCCAAAGTGCTTCGAAAGCCCAGTTCGGAGTCTTCGAATGCAAAAGGATTGAACAGTTCATTGTAGCTGCCGCTTCGATCCATTGCCGACACGTGGAATGCCGTGACCCCACCGGCAGTCGACATGATCCGCACCGGCTTACCCGCCCTGACTATCCCGGAAAGCACGTCAGCCTCGCTGCGCAGGGAAGGATAGGTCGTTTTAAAGGTGGAGGTAAATTCGTCGGATTTCCAAGGTGTGAATGCCTTGGGGTCGCGCGGTGTCTCGAAATGCGCACGCCAGATATTGCTGACCCCGGTATGGAAGATCGCGGCGATAGCCTCTTCTTCCCCCAGTTCCCGCTTGACCGTCGCCCACATGTCCTTGCGCCAGCTATCGTCCCGCTCGATAGCGGTAGCCAACTCAGCCCAGTTGCTGACCTGGAGTTCGGGGAAACAGCCCGCGACACTGGGCCCGTTCAACAAAACAGGCTGCACATAGCCAAGATCCGGATCTGTCTTGGCCAGCTGCATATAGCTGTCGCGAAGATCTTCGAAATAGTCAGCCGGGAAAATGATATCGGTGTCACAGGATATCAGGAACTCTGCACCCACGGCCCTGGCTTTTTCGATCAGGTAATTGCGCCCACCGGCAACGCCCAAATTGGCGTTTTCGCAATACACATAGATGCTGGGCATCTGCACGGTGAGCTCACGCAGACGTGGGCAGTCATCGTCATTGATCAGGATATGAAGCGAAAATGCATCGCCGAGAATTGAGCTGACTTGGGCGAGCAGACAGCGGAGCTTGTCGAACTCGTGGCGCTGATACAGGACGTAGATTGCAGATTTCATGATATCAACCGAAAAGCTTGTCGAAGGGTACGCGCGGGAACAACTCTAGCTCTCCGCCTGGGGTCGCGTTAGCCATAACGCGGCCGTCTGTTTCGAATTCGTGACGCGCCCGCGCATAGCTGCGCAAAACCCGCCCTAGCCGCGGGTCCTTCCAAGTTTTTCCTTTTCCAAAGTAATCCTTGTGGAAGTGATTGGGGTCATCACTGTGCGAGTGGATGTGGTTACCGTCTTGCTTGTGCGTATCCGGCTTCGAGTACGAGAAATCCATGCCCAGAAGATAGACTTCGGAAAATCCCATGTAATAAGCCAGCTGCATATTGATGTAAGTCACCGATTGCCCGCAGAAAAAATTAGGCTCACTGCTCAAATTGAAATGCGGAATAGAATAAAATTCTGGCTTGTTCTTATTATAGAATGACGTGTCCATCTGGAAAACAAAGCACCTGTCGCCCGTGGACATCTCTTTCGCATAGCGATCGGGCATGATCATTGTCGGGCCCTCATATGCGTCGATGGCATCTTTGTTGTCGCGAAAAACCAGATTGTCCTCAACGACATAATAAGTCGGGTAAAACCCGGTATCGCGTGTCATCAGGAAAATGGAGTTGACACCGAAGGTGATCTCCGACTCCAATTTGGACATATCGATCTTGTTCAGCGATGGACCGTTGCCGAGAATGAAGCAGCGCTTTCCGGTATGCTTCTGATATAAACTGCGTACGTCTTTCATCTTGCCTTCCCAAATAGCATACCTAGACCAAACGGATAGCCGAACAGATCCGAACCCGAAATCTATTCAGCAAATCCTTTCGGGTTCTTGCTCTGCCAGGTCCAGGTGCTGAGGCACATCTCTTCAAGACCCTGCTCTGCCCTCCACCCAAGTTTGTCGTTGGCCTTGGAGGGGTCCGCTTCGGAGCGGGCGATGTCACCCGGGCGGCGGGCGACGATTTCATAGGCAACTTCATTGCCCGACGCCTTGGCGAAGGCGGTGACCATTTCCAGCACGGAATACCCGCTGCCGGTGCCGACATTGAACACTTCCGTGCCGGTATTGTCCGCGGCGTAATCGATCGCGCAGACATGCGCCCGAGCCAGGTCGGTGACATGGATGTAGTCCCGCACACCAGTGCCGTCCGGCGTGTCGTAGTCATCGCCGAAGACCGACAGTTTCTCGCGCCGGCCCACGGCCACCTGCGCCACGAAAGGCATCAGGTTGTTGGGCACATCGCGCGGGTCCTCGCCGATCCGGCCCGAGGGATGGGCACCCACCGGGTTGAAATAGCGCAGCAGCACGACCGAAGCGCCCGGGTTGGCGCATTGCCAATCGCTCAGGATCTGCTCGGCCATATGCTTGGTGTGGCCATAGACATTGGTCGGGCTGCACGGGTGGTCTTCGTCGAACGGCAGGTATTGCGGTTCGCCATAGACCGTGGCCGAGGACGAAAACACGATCCTGTCGCAGCCGACAGTGCCCATGCTTTCCAGCAGGCTCAGTGTGCCCGAGATATTCACGTCGTAATAGCGCAGCGGAATCCGGGCCGACTCCCCCACCGCCTTGAGACCGGCGAAATGGATCACCGCCTCGGGGCGGAAAGCCGCCATGATCCGGTCCAGCGCGGCCCGGTCGCGAATATCCGCCTCATGAAACTCGATCGGCGCGCCGATGAGTTCGGTCACCCGTTTCAGAGCCTCGGGCGAAGAATTGTCGAAATTATCGACGACGCAAATCTCGTGGCCGTTCGAATGCAACTCGATCAGGGTGTGTGATCCGATGTAACCCGCCCCGCCTGTTACCAGAACACGCATAGCTTACCCCCCGGACGGCTCGAAGAAACCGGCAAGGCGGCTGATGGCCTCGTGACTGGCCCGGATCACCGCGTCGACGGTGTTCGATCCGTTGTGTGACCCGAAAATGCAACGGTCCATGCCGCGCAACGGGCTGTCCATCGGCAGCGGTTCGACCTCGAACACATCGAGAGCGGCCGAATGCACCTGCCCCGATTGCAGCGCCGCGATCAGCGCCTGTTCGTCGATCAGCGGACCGCGGGCGACGTTGACCACCCGGATGCCCGGCTTGCACTTGGCCAGCACATCGGCGTCCAGCATGTGAAAATTGTGCTTGTTCAGGGCGCAGGTGAAGACCAGGAAATCCAGCCCCTCCACCGCTTCCGGCCAGGCCGCGCGTTCCAGACCCGCGAAGCCCGCATCGCCCTCAACGCCGGGATCGTAGGCGACGACCTCCATCCCCAGGGCGCGCAGGCGGGACACCGTGTTGCGGCCGATATCGCCCAGCCCAACCACGCCGGCGCGTTTGCCGGTCAGGCTGATGCCGGCCGGTTTCGGCCAGTTGCCGGCGCGCACGCCGCGATCGATCAGGAACAGTTCGCGGGCCAGCCCGATCACGAAACCGGTGGCCACGTCGGCCACCTCGGCGCCGAACATCATCGGCGTGTTGATGATCGGGATGCCCAGATCCTTGCAGGCAGCGAAATCGACATTGTCGACCCCGATGCCCCATTTCACCGCCGCCGTCAGCCGCCCCGACTGACCGGTTGCGAACACCCGGCGGGTGGCGGGATCGTCGCCGATGATCCAGCCGTCATATTGCGGCAGCAGATCGCAAAGCTCGTCTTCGCTCAGGATCTGGGTCACCTCGGCGCGGTGCAGTTTCAGCCCGCGCTCGGCGGCGTAGTCCACGAACAGGTCGAACTGGCCCAGCATCGGCGGGCAGGTAACAAGAACGTCTTTCATTATTCAGCAGCCTCTTTCGCCATGCGCATCCCGGCCAGCGCCTCGGCCAGGTCCCAATCCTCTGGCGTGTCGATATCCGAGGCTTCCATCTTGTCCATCACGTGCAGCAGCGGATGTTTGCCGATCCGGGCATTGGTCTTGGCGAAACTGTCGCGCGAGAAGATGTAGAGGTTTGAATTTTCCTCGTACCACGGCTCCAGGTCCTGGGTCTGGATCAGGTTGTCGGGATCGTGGTTCACCGGGCTGGCATCGCCGCGATAGAACCGGGTCTGGATCTTGTTCACGGTGAACAGGCTGTCGGCCTCGCCCTTGGCCACGCCTTCCTGGTACTGCGCCAGCGCCGAGCGGATCGTTTCCGGGGTCAGCAGCGGGTTGGTGGTGTGGGTCATCAGATAGGTGTCGGCCTCGACCGCGGCGATATCATCGGCCAGGATCAGGTTCATCGACACGGTATCGCCGCACAGTTCCGGTTTGCGATCGCGGATACGGACCCGGTCGGTTTCCACCAGGCCGTTTTCGGCCAGGATGTGACGGGCGTCGGTATTGATCACCACCTCGTCGATCTCGTCGACAGCCAGAAGCGTATCGAGAATCCAGCGAAACAGCGGCTTGCCATGCAACGGGCGGAAATTCTTCCCCTTAACTCTCTGACTGTTGGCCTTCATGGGGAGAAGTGCGATACAACGGCTTGAGCCACTCATCTTTGTCTGCCTTTTCCGTGACTTCCGGGTAGAAGTAATATTGTTTCAGTTCCTGCGACATCCGCCGGTGGTCATGGTTACCCTTGTAGGAGCCCAGATACTGGTTCCAGCGATAGCGCAGCATTTCCCATTTGCTGGTCGATTTGATGCCATGGCGGGACGCCGCGCGCCAATCCTTCCAGGTGCTTGAAACGACCCAACGCATGACATCGACCGGCGTGACATGAACCTCTGGCATGATGTCACGCAGCGCCATGGCCTCGCGCTCGAACCGGCGCCGCACCTGTGCCCAGCTTTCCTCGTGATGGTGAAAGACCGGGGCTTCGGCCACATAGGCGATCTTGTGCCCCTTTAGCCAAATGCGCTTGGACAGCTCCATGTCTTCCAGGCCGGTCAGCTCCTCATCGAAAGGATACTCTTGCCACACCGACCGCAAGATCGCCGAATTCGCGTTGTTACAGAAGAATTCCTTCTGCGGGATCTGGGAATCCGTCGGGTAGTATTTGGCGAAGATACGGCGTTCGCTGTAGTTGCTGTTGTCGTCGCCGATCTGGCGGCCATAGCTGTAGGACGCCTTGCCGTCGATCAGCGGCTGGCACAGGTTCTGCAGCCAGTTTTCGTCGGCGGGCACGCAATGGCCCGAGATCAGGACCAACATATCGCCATCGCTGAACTCGCAGCCGCGATTGAGCGAGCGGCCGAAGGAAAATTCCGCCTTGTCGATGTAAGTCACCCGCGCACCGCGTTTCTTCGCGATCTCAACCGTCCCGTCCGTCGATCCCGAATCTATCAGCACGGTTTCGACATCGAAATCGGTCTTCTGACGCGCGATCATCACCAGGAGATCGTCCAAGTGGCGCGCTTCATTCAACGTACGAATGACAATACTTGCAAGCATTCCAACCTACGGCGTTGACTGCCAGTCCGACCCAACCAGCGTAATTTCATGAGCCCCGGCGACCACCAGGATTACAACCCGTATAAGAGCCCCCCCCGTTTACGGTACCCCTTTAGGATTGTCTAGCATTTCACCCCAGACAACGGGATTGCAGCGCCGGAGATGCCGTTTGGGGCATTTAATAGGCGACTATACGCCTGTCTGGACGGGCGAATGCCTCTGCAAGGCTCTACTGGCGGTTTCGCGCCCATGAAAACCGATATGAACGATCCCCGCATAAAATACCGAAGATTAGAAACATTAACAAAACAAGCCCTTTTATGACCTATATGAAAGGGGTGGATCATCGCAGGGTGTATTGATAAGTGCGTGTCCAAGATAAAACATTGCTCTCGCGGTTGGGATTTACTGCCTCTTCAAGGTTTTCCGGTACCACTGGATTATCGCAGTCGGATATGATCTTTTCACGAGAGCTTCGTTTGGCGCGGAACCTAAGTCGACGGGGAATTCATTTGTTACGGGACACCAGCATGCAGAACGCCGCTCTAAGCAAGGATATCGTACCCATGAACGGGACAGCCGTGACCGGTTTCTGCTTTGTTATTTCGGATGATCTGACCAACCACGCCCCGCAGCTGGTTCAGCTGGCGAAAACGGCCTTCCCCGACCTCGACATCACCACACAAAGCGACCTTCTCGGTGCGCCGGGAAACACCCCCGCCGCACCCCGCATCGTGCCGGTCGCCACACCGGCGGAAGAACTGGCGCAACTGCTCATCAATGGTCAGCCCCCCGCGACGGCATTGGAAAACTGGACGAAAGCAGCGCGCCAGCGCCTTTTCGAATACCGCGGCGCAAGGCGCCACATCAAATTGCTGGCCCTGGGCCCCTTGCTCGAAGGGTCGCCGGACAGCTGGAAAGCATTGTCCGCACAGATCGGCCTGACCGCCCCCGCGGCCTTCCCGCAACAGCCCGCTGCGCCCCGCGACAGCTATGATACGCTGCACCGGATGGTCGCCTCCTATCTGCTGCAAACCGCCCCCGAGGCACAGGCCCTGGCCGCCGAGATCGACGCCATGATCCACGGCCCGCTTCCCGCTTCGGAAAATCCTTTGCGAACCGCGGCCGAGGTTCTCGACGCTGCGCGCGCTCAGCGCGCCGACAGCGAAAGCCTGACAACCGAAGCCGCATTGCTGCGCGAAAACCTGGGCCTGCTCGTTACCGAGAACGGCAAGCTGACCACCCGTCAGGAAACCCTATCGCGCGAACTCGCGGCCATGACCGAACTGGAAGCCCGCTTGTCGCAGACCTCGAACGCTCTGGTGCAGGCAGAAAAGAACACCGCCCTTTCGCAGAAATCCTTGCGCGATCTTGAGCATCTGCATCAGCGGCTCACACACGACGCAAAGGCCATTTCGGAAGCCCTGGACCAAGTCCTGGCCTCGACGTCCTGGAAACTGACTGGGCCGCTCAGAAAGATCGTTTCGCGCCTGCGGTCGCAATAAGTTCACCCTGACTTACCCGGGGTTCGAAATCCCCGGGGTCTGGTCAAAGATCGTATCCGAAACGCTCGCAAAGGGCGCGGTAATTCTGGCTCTCGTGCCGGATATCGGACAATTCCTGCGGAACGTCCCTGCGCCGCCGCGCCGATATCCGCCCCCCCGAACGCCCACTGTCCCCGGTCATCTTGATCACCGGCAGGAAATCGAACGCCAACGGACTGAACGGCAGGTCCAGAAGGTTGCAAAGCTGCTCGAGAACCTCTTCGGGCGCGGTCACGAAATCCTCGTACTGCACCACCGGAAGCCCCTCATGGCGATCCAGGAAAGCAAGGTAGCGGGAGCTGTATTCGTCAAGCGTCACCGGCTCGAAATGCAGCCAGCCATTCGCCGTAAGAGACAGGAAAGCATCCAACGGGTGCCGCACCGTAACGACCGAACGAAGCGGCATGCAGGGCGATAGAATTTCATGCAGCGACGGGCGCGAAGCGGGATCTACGTCCGTGCAGAAATGCGAATGCGCATGATCCCGCAAGACCAGGCTATACCCCTGCCCCGACAAGGTTTCATGCGCCGTGAGGATGCTGCTCCTGAAAACCTCGACGAGCACGTCCTGATCCACATCACGGGCGGCTTGCCGCAACCCCAGAATAAGATCGGTCGGCGCGAAACGTGGCGCCCAGCCGGATTTGTTCACACCCATCGTGCTCAGCGGATCGATCTCACTCACCACGACCGAATTCGGCAAGGCGGAAATACACTTTGAAATCAGCGTACCGCCCGTGCAGGCGAAATGATGCAGGGTCCGCAACGGCGGGGTCTGCTCGATACTGTCGCAGATTTGCTGGCACTGCTGCAGCAGGCTGGGCAGGGCTTCGGCGGGAACCGACGACGGGGTGTCCTCGCGCCGGTAGACCTCCAACTGCCTCAGAGTGTCTTCCAACTCGGCCGCAAGCTCTTGCGCCATAGTGTTGATACTCATCGGTCAGCCCTTTTTCGAACTTTTGGAAGACGCTTTCCCGCGCGTCTTTTTCACCGATGTTTTTTTCGGGGCCGCTTCATGCTGGGCGACCGGTGCGGCGCTTTCTTCCTCGGAAAGGGCAAAGGTGGGATCGGCGGCAAGCTGCAACTGGCGCAATTGTTCGGAAGCCTGAGACAGCCGCGGCGTCAGTTTCAGGAACAGCTCCTCCTGCTGCCGCCGGCGCTGCTCGCTGTCTTCGAAACGCTGCCGCAGATTATCCAGATCGAGCTTCTGCATTTCCTTCAGCCGCATCTGGAACGTCAAATCCGACCGTGCGGTCTCAGCCTTTGCTTCGGCGGCCTTGAGCCCCCCTTCAAGTTTGGCAACCCTTTCGCGCAAATCGGACCGCTGGGTGACCAGCAGGGCTTTATCGCGTTCTCGGGCGCTCAGCTCGGCGCGAACCTCGGCCAGTTCAGCGCGGACTTCGGTCAGTTGATCGAGCGCTTCCTGCTGCGGCTTCTCCGTCTTCTCTCCGATTGCTTTCAGCGACGCCAGGGCGGCCTTCAAATCACCCGTGAGCCGTGCAACCTGGGCCTGCAGCTCTGTTCGCTGCGTGATCAGCAAGGCCTTGTCGCGCTCTCGCTCTTTCAGCTCCCGGCGGATCTCGTTCAGCTCTTCCTCCTGGGAAGCGTTGATTTTCTTGAGTTCTCTCAATTGAAGCGCCAAGGGATTCCGCCGGAATTTCATATCCGGCCAATCAGGATCTCTGTCATCCACACCGGCCAGATCAAACCCCGCCTGTCCCAGCCAGCTTCGTACGGCGGCACTGTCATCCGCCCCTTCGAAAAAGCTTTCGACACCGCAGCGGATGGTCAACGTTGCGGCATTGTCCAAAACACCCGCGCTTTGCAGGTTCGCCAACAGATCGCGCTTTTGGCCGGACATGTCGATCCAAAGGTGCAGCGGGCTGGACAACTGACCCAGGCGCTTCGCCAGCTCATCCGCCGTGATCAGCTGAACCGGCAGTGTCTCATTGACACGCAACCTTGGGAAAAGCGCCGTAAGCGCCGGGGTGGGCGCGGTAAAACTGCGCAAGCCGGCAACCGAATAGAGGTTCAGGTCGGCTTCGCCTGCCGCGTCCGAAACGAATGCATGGATGCGCTCCACTCCCGGTTGGTCCGGCAAGACGGCATCGGCCTGCGGATCGATCATCACTACGCGCTCCGGCAGCGTCCCGAGATACTCCAGCCTGGCGGCGAGCGTCTCTTGGTCGGGCTGTCCAAACATGATCAATGTTCCCGGAGCCACGCTACGATCAGTCATGAAATCTTCCCTTACATTTCGGTCTTCGTTTAACGTAATAGCGGCTCGGCGCCAAGCTGAACAACCCGTCCTACGTCCTGTATTTCTGTTCCCGATGTGGTTCGCCTGTCCGGCACCCAATTTGTCTCAAAGGTTGAAAACCCTGCGATAATCTGCCTTCGGGAAAACATCGCACAACCCGCCCAGAGTGGCATCCACCACATCGCGCCCGTCTGTCTGGAATGCCTCCAGCGCCGCGCGATAGGACACTTCGGATTCCGCCAAGTTCGGCGCATCCCATTTGTTGCCGCGGAAATAGGCCGGGCTGAAGTGATTGGGGTCGTCCCCCTGCATCACCAGCTCGGAATTGGGCTTGCCGGTTTGCGGGAAATTGTGATCCATCCCGATGATAACGACCTTCGAAAACCCCATGAAATAAGCCAGTTGCAGCGCGACATGGGTGACGGTGTGGCCTTCGCGGATGCCCGCGGTAACGTCGCGATAGAACCGCTTGTCCGGGTTTTCCTTTTCCACGCCCTTGGTGCGAATGTGATAGGTCAGCGCGTCGCGCGGCATCAGGTCGGCGCCCCGGTCGGAAATGAATTTCAAGCAATTCATCTTGCGCAATTCCTCGGCGGATTGCGCGATCACCTTGCGGTTCACCGCCACCATGAAGCGGGGGTAGAACCCGAATTTTTCCAGCCCGAGATAAATCTTGTTCAGCCCGAACACGATTTCATTGCGCAGAAAGCCCAGCTCCATCCGGTTCAGCGACGGCCCGTTGCACACGATCACGCAGCGCTCGCCGCGATGCTGATCGTGAAACCGCAGCAGGGGCGAGGTCTGATCGAAACAGTCAAATCGCATCACGCCCCCCCCCTTACAGCAACACCCGGTATTCGGCCTGCCCGGGCACATCTGTTTCCACCGCGAAGGTACAGCCATCGCCGGGCGCTGCGTCGCCCAACCCTTCGCTGGCGGAGGTCGCGAACAGCGTCTTGGCCTCGGTGCCTCCGAAGGCCGGGCAGGACATCTGGCTGGCGGGGAAGTCGACCGCCGACAGGAACGCGCCCGTGGTGTCGTAGCGCGCCACCCGCGACGCGCCCCATTGCGCGTTCCACAAACAGCCCGCCGCATCCACCACCGCACCGTCGGGATTCAGTTCCACCTCGCGCAGGTCGATGAACAGTTCGGCCGCACCCTCGGGCCAACCGGTTTCGGGGTCGAGCGGCTGGCGCAGGATCTGCCGGGTCGGTGTGTCGGTGTAATAGGCGCAGGACGCATCGGGCGCGAAACAGATCGCGTTGGGGATGGTGATATCGCCCACCAGCCGGCGCAATTCGCCCTTCCAGTAGCGGTAGATCGCCCCTGCCCCGAGTTCCAGCGCCTTGCCCATGGTGCCGATCCAGAACCCGCCCCAGGGATCGGCGCGGCCGTCATTCGACCGGGTGACCGGGTTGTCGGCTTCCAGTTCCACCACGCGGTCCTGCGCCCCGGTCATCAAGTCGAACCGGAACAGGTCGACCTCGCTGGCCACCAGCAGGCTGTCGCGATCGAGCCAGCCGGCGGCAGAAACGTAGCGGTCGAATTGCCAGTGGCGTTCTTCGCCGTCCTCGACGGTCCGCAATTGCCGGTTCAGGATGTCGAACCAGAACAGTTGCCCGCGTTCGGGATGCCAAAGCGGCCCCTCGCCCAGGATGCAGCGGGTGCGGCTGAAGACGCGCGGGGCGCTCATCCGGTCACCACCACGCCGCCATCCACGACCATCGCCTGCCCGGTCATCATCTTGCTGGACTCCGAGGCCAGGAACAGGGTCGCGTCAACGATGTCTTCGGGTTCCAGGTGGCTTTTCAGGCATTGCCGCCCCAGATGCGCCTGCAGGTCCTCGGGTGTAGCCCAGAGTTCCATTTGCCGCTCGGTCAGCACCCAGCCCGGCATCAGCGCGTTGACCCGGATATTGTCCGGCCCCAGCTCCCGCGCCAGCGCCCGGGTCAGTCCGGTGATCCCGGCCTTGGACGCCATGTAGCCGGGATAGCCGCTATTGCCCATCATGTAGGAAATCGAGGAGAAATTGATGATCGACCCGCCGCCCAGCCTGCGCATCCCGTCTGCCGCGGCCTGCGCGGTGAAGAAATGCGGCCGCAGGTTGACCGCCATGCCGCGATCCCAGTCCTCGACCGTGGTGTCGGCCAGCGTGTGGCGGGTATCGTTGGCCGCGTTATTGACCAGAACCGCGATATCGCCATGCGCCTCGGCCGCCTGAGACAGGCAGGCCTGCAGGGCTTCGATATCGGTGATGTCGCAGAGCAGGAACAGAGGCGCCGCGCCATAGGTGTCGGCCATCCGGGCGACGAAATCGGACGCGTCCGAACGCTGCACGAAAGCCACCTTGGCCCCCTGCGCCAGGAACCCTTCGGTCAGGGCTGCGCCGATACCCGCGCCGCCGCCGGTCACGAAGACGGATTTTCCTGCCAGATCATGGAATACTGCGTTCTTCTTCATGTTCCCTCAAAACAATTTCGCCGGTCACAACACGGCGTGGCTTGGGTCATCCTGTCAAGAAAAACAGCCGCTATCCGGCCGATATTCCAGCGCCAAGGACAGGTTTGCGCGTCAATGCATCGCCCCTTACAGCCCCTTCGCCAGCGCGTCGAAACCGCGCAGGTTCGCGATCAGCGCGCCCATCTGATCGACCGGGATCATGTTGGGGCCGTCGCTGGGGGCGTTATCCGGGTCCTGGTGGGTTTCGATGAACAGCGCCGACACGCCCACCGCGCAGGCCGCGCGCGCCAGGACAGGCGCGAATTCGCGCTGCCCGCCCGAGGTGGTGCCCTGCCCGCCAGGCTGCTGCACCGAATGGGTGGCATCGAACACGGTGGGATATCCGGTCGCGGCCATGATCGGCAGCCCGCGGAAATCGCTGATCAGCGTGTTGTAGCCGAACGACGTGCCGCGATCGCAGAGCATGATCCGGTCGTTGCCGGTCGAGGCGATCTTTTCGGCGACGTTGCCCATGTCCCAGGGCGCCAGGAACTGCCCCTTCTTGACGTTGATCGCGGCCCCGGTTTCCCCGGCGGCGATCAACAGGTCGGTCTGACGGCACAGGAATGCGGGGATTTGCAGCACGTCGCAGACCTCGGCCGCAGGGGCGCATTGGCCCGCGTCATGCACGTCGGTCAGAACCGGAACGCCGAATTCCGCCTTGATCTGCCCGAGGATTTCCAGCCCCTTTTCCATCCCCAGCCCGCGTTGGGTGCTGATGGAAGACCGGTTGGCCTTGTCGTAGCTCGCCTTGAAGATGAACTTGGTGCCGGTGGGCGCGCAGGCCTCGGCGATCTTTTCGGCCATCATGCGGGCATGATCGAGGCTTTCCAGCTGGCACGGCCCGGTGATCAGGGCAAAGGGGTTGGCCCCGCCAATGGCGATATCGCCGACGGTCACGGTCTTGGTCTGGGTCACGTCCATAGCTCAGAGATCCTTCAGCACGGAGTTGATACGGTCGACGTCTTCGGGGTTGTTGAGTTCCCAGAACACCCGGCCACGGCCTTCGACGACAACGCAGCGCACGGTGGTGTCGTTGACCAGGAAGCGCAGCTGTTCCAGCCCTTCGAGCACCTCCAACTGGCTGACCGGCCAGGAGGTATAGGCGCGCAGGGCCGCGGGGCGATAGGCATAGACGCCGACATGATGATAGACCGGGATCGGGTCGGGCAGCTTGCCCGGGTCGATATAGGGCAGCACTTCCTTGGAGAAATAGAGCGCGTGGCCTTTGGCGTCGAACACCGCCGTGGTGCCGCCGACGCGGCCTTCCTTGCGGTCCTCGGTGAAATGGCCATAGGTCAGCGCATCGCATTGCAGCACCGGGGTGGCGACCTGCGCCTCGGGGTCCTGTTTCATTGCCTCGATCAGGTCCTCGACGAACCATTCCGGGGTCAGCGGCGCGTCGCCCTGCAGGTTGACGACCAGGTCGGCCTCCACATGGCCCTTGTCCAACGCCTCGGCACAGCGGGCGGTGCCGTTTTCGGCCTCGGGGCTGGTCATGATGACCGACGCACCGAACGCCTGCGCATGGTCGCGGATGCGGTCGTCATCGGTGACCACATGCACCTCGTCCACGCCCCTGACCCGGTTCGCCGCTTCCCAGCTCAGCCGGATCAGCGATTTCTTTTCGCCCGACGGCAGGGTCAATTCGGCCAGCGGCTTGCCCGGGTAGCGGGTCGAGGCATAGCGGGCCGGGATCAGGATGACGGTTTTCATGCTCTCTCCTCAGGCGACGCCGGCGCGCAGCAGGTCGTGCAGGTGCAGGATGCCGATCGGCGCGCCCTCTGCGACCACGAACAGCGTGGTGATCTTGCGGGTATTCATCAGCGCCAGCGCCTCGGCGGCCAGCATGTCGGGCGGTACGGTCACCGGGTTCATGGTGGCGACTTCGCCCGCGGTGCTTTGCATCAGCTTGGCCATGTTGCGGCGCAAATCACCGTCCGACACGATGCCGACCAGGCGCCCGTCCTGCAGCACGCCCGCGGTGCCGAAACCTTTTGAGGTCATTTCGATCAGCACCTCGTCCATCGGGGTGTTGATATCGACCAGCGGCAGCGCGTCCTTGCCATGCATCAGCTGCGTCACGGTGGACAGCTGCGCGCCCAGCTTGCCGCCGGGATGGAAGGTGCGGAAATGTTCCGCCTTGAACTCGCGTTCCTCCATCAGCGCCACGGCCAGCGCGTCGCCCAGTGCCAGCGTCAGCGTGGTCGACGTGGTCGGCGCCAGCCCCATCGGGCAGGCTTCGGGCGCGGGCGGCAGCAGAAGCTTGCAATCGGCCGCCTTCATCAGCGTGCTGTCAAGGCGCGAGGAAATCGCGATCAGCGGGATCGAGAAGCGCTTGGAATGGGCCAGCACGTCGCCCAGTTCCTGGGTCTCGCCGGAATTGGAAATCAGCAGGACGATATCGGCCTCGGTGATCATGCCCAGATCGCCGTGGCTGGCCTCGGAGGCATGCACGAAGAAGCTGGGTGTGCCGGTCGAGGCGAAGGTCGCCGCGATCTTGTTGCCGATATGACCCGATTTGCCGATGCCCGACACGATGACCCGGCCGCGCGCGGACAGGATCAGCCGCACCGCGGCTTCGAAATCGGCGGGTAGATGGTCGGACAGAAGCTGCAGCGCCTGCGCTTCGGTGGCCAGAACCTTGCGCGCCGCCGCAACGACCGCGCCTTCGGAGGTAAGATCAGTGCTCATGGCTTTGCAATGTCACAAGACCCGTCGCCGTTCAACCGCGAAGCACCCTGCGCGGCTTATTCCTTCAGCAGCCCGAGCAGATAATCACCATAACCGTTCTTGCAGAATTTCGCCGCCCGTTCGGTCAGTTGCGCGTCATCGATCCAGCCCTGGTCATAGGCGATTTCGTCCGGGCTGCCGGTCTGCAACCCCTGCCGCTTTTCCAG
The DNA here is from genome assembly GCF_009857745.1 of Thalassovita mangrovi. Classification (GTDB taxonomy): domain Bacteria; phylum Pseudomonadota; class Alphaproteobacteria; order Rhodobacterales; family Rhodobacteraceae; genus Thalassobius; species Thalassobius mangrovi. The sequence goes on along the minus strand of NZ_WWEN01000004.1, from coordinate 176,758 downwards.
CGTACGCACGAAATTGCCCGCGTCCAGCAGCGACCCGTGGGTGCCGGTATCAAGCCAGGCATAGCCCCGCCCCATCCGCTTCACCGTCAGCGCGCCCTCTTCCAGGTACATTTCCAGCAGGGTGGTGATTTCCAACTCGCCGCGCGCCGAGGGCTTGACCTGTTTCGCCCGCTCCGGCGCGGTGCCGTCGAGGAAATACAACCCGGTGACGGCATAGGGCGACGGCGCCACTTCGGGCTTTTCGATGATCGCGCGCGCGGTACCGTCATCGGCAAAATCGACCACGCCATAGCGTTCGGGATCGTGCACGTGATAGCCGAAGACGGTGCCGCCCTCACCCTGTGCATCCGCTTCGCGCAGAAGTTCGGACAGACCGTGACCGAAGAAGATATTGTCGCCCAGCACCATCGCCGAGGGCGCGCCGTCAAGGAAATCCTCGGCCAGGATATAGGCTTGGGCCAGCCCGTCGGGGCTGTCCTGCACGATATAGGACAGCGACAGGCCCCATTGGCTGCCGTCGCCCAGGGTGCGCTTGAACTGGTCCTGATCCTGCGGTGTGGTGATCACCGCGATATCGCGGATGCCCGCCAGCATCAGCGTCGAAATCGGGTAATAAATCATCGGCTTGTCATAGACCGGCAACAGCTGCTTCGACACGCCGATGGTGATCGGGTAGAGCCGGGTGCCGGAACCGCCTGCCAGAATGATGCCTTTGCGTTGGGTCATGGGACTGTCCTTCGTCTCTTTTCTATCGCTCAGGCGGGGCTTTTGTTCAACTCGGCCAGGATGTCGCGCAGGCCCTGCCGCCAATCGGGGCGGGCAATGCCGAAAGCGGCTTCGGTGGCGGTGTTATCCATGCGCGAATTGCCGGGCCTTTGCGCCGGGGTCGGGTAATCGGAACCGGGAATGTCGACCACTTCGGGGGCCAGCCCGGCCTGGGCGAAGATTTCACGCGCGAAATTCGCCCAGCTGACATCGGGGCCGCCGGAGAAATGATAGACGCCCGACTTGCCCGCATCGGCCGCCAGTTGGTGCGCGATGTCCAGGCAGGCGCGGGCGATATCGGCGGCGCAGGTCGGCCCGCCCACCTGATCGGCCACGATGGTCAGCCGGTCGCGCTCGGCGCCGAGCCGCAGCATGGTTTTCACGAAGTTATTGCCATGGGACGACACCACCCAGGAGGTGCGCAGCACCGCGTGAGCCCCGCCCGCATCTCGCACGCCTTCTTCGCCCTTCAGCTTGGAACGGCCATAGGCATTGAGCGGCGCTACCGGATCGCCCGGTTGCCACGGCGCCTCGCCCGAACCGTCGAACACGTAATCGGTGGAGATATGGACGAAGGGGATACCCTTTTCGGCGCAGGCCCGCGCCATCGCGGTGGGGGCATCGCCATTGACCACGGTTGCCAATGCCTCGTCTTCCTCGGCCTTGTCCACCGCGGTGTAGGCGGCGGCGTTGATCACCGCCTGCGCCTCGCTGTCACGGATGATCGCGGCGCAGGCTTCGGGGTCGGACAGATCGGCGGCGTCGCGGCCAAGCGCGATAACATCGCCCAACCGCTGCAATTCCAGGGCGACCTGGCCGGTCTTACCGAAAACGAGCACCTTCATCATCCGGTCCCCAGCCGTTGGCCGACGCCATCGCGGTCTTGCAGCGCGCGCCACCAGCCCTCGTTGTCGAGATACCACTGAACAGTCTTTTTCAGCCCCTGCTCCACCGTTACGGAGGGCCGCCAGGCCAGTTCGGTACGGATGCGGCTGGGGTCGATCGCGTAACGCGCGTCATGGCCCGGACGGTCGGTGACGAAGGTGATCTGATCGGCGTAAGCCTTGCCATCGCCGCGCGGGCGCAGATCGTCGAGTATGGCGCAAAGCGTCTGCACCAGTTCGAGGTTGGAGCGCTCGTTCTCGCCTCCGATATTGTAGCTGCGGCCCACCTGCCCCTTGGCCAGCACGGTCAGCAGCGCGTCTGCGTGATCTTCGACATAGAGCCAGTCGCGCACGTTCGACCCGTCGCCATAGATCGGCAACGCCTTACCCGCCAGCGCGTTGAGGATGATCACCGGGATCAGCTTTTCGGGGAAGTGATAGGGACCGTAATTGTTGGAGCAATTGGTCAGCAGCACCGGTAGCCCGTAGGTTTCGTGCCAGGCGCGCACCAGGTGGTCGGAGGAGGCTTTCGACGCCGAATAGGGGCTGCGCGGGTCGTAAGGCGTGTCTTCGGTGAACTTGACCGACGGATCGGCGGGCAGTGACCCGAACACTTCGTCGGTGGACACGTGGTGGAAACGGAAATCCCCCGACTTACCCTTGCGTTCCCACAGGGCGCGGGCCGATTGCAGCAGGTTATAGGTTCCCATCACGTTGGTTTCGATAAACACGCCCGGCCCGTCGATCGAGCGATCGACATGGGATTCCGCGGCCAGGTGCAGCACCGCGTGGGGTTCGTGTTTCGCGAAACATGCCTCGACGGCGGCGGCATCGCGGATATCGACCTTCTCGAAGGCGTAAAGCGGGCTATCCGCCACCGGCGCCACGTTCTCGAGGCAGGCGGCATAGGTCAGCGCGTCGAGGTTGATCACCTCGTGCCCCTGCCCCACGGCCTGGCGCACCACGGCCGATCCGATGAACCCCGCACCGCCGGTCACCAACAGTTTCATGCCGCTTCTCCTTCAAAGCTGAAGGGGCTGTCGAAATCGGCCAGCGCCGGGGCCTTTTCGTCCTTTCCCGACAGGATCGGGCTGATGCCCTCCAGCGGCCAGTCGATGCCGCAGCTGTCCCAGCGGACCGCGCCGTCGCAGTCGGGCGCGTAATAATCGGTGCATTTGTAGACGATCTCGGTATCGGGTTCGAGCGTCATGAACCCGTGCAGGAACCCGCCCGGAATCCAAAGCTGGCGGCCGTTCTCGAAGCTCAGCTCCTCGCCCACCCACTTGCCATAGGACGGGCTGCCCTTGCGGATATCGACGGCGACGTCGAACAGCCGGCCGCGGCCGCAGCGCACAAGCTTGCCCTGGGCATGCGGCGGCGATTGGAAATGCAGGCCCCGTACCGTGCCCACGTCGCGCGACAGCGAATGGTTGTCCTGCACGAATTCGGGCATGTCCAGCCCGGCCTCTTCCAGCCGTTTCTTGTTCCAGCTTTCCGAAAAGAATCCGCGATGGTCGCCATGGCGCGCGGGGGTCAGGATCAGCACGCCTTCCAGGGCGGTCTTTTCAATCTGCAAGGCCTGTCTCGCTCTTCAACTCGAAGCTTCAAATTCACGGCGTTGGCTTAACAAGCCCCCGTCCGAATGTCATCCGCAATTTCCCCGCACCCGGGGGCCGCGCGCGGCTCCCCCGGCGGCAAGCCGCCAAATCCGGTCGGGTGGGATTGCCGCCCGATGCTTGCGTTACAGCTGCGCGGCGACCAGCAGCCGGGCCATTTTCAGCCAGAATTTGGCGTCGATATCATCGCGGAACAAGGTCAGCCCGGAATCATCGGCGGGGCTGATGGCGAACCCGGGCTGCACCGCGGCGCGGCGCGTCGCCAGTTCCGCATTCCGGGCGTCGAAATGGTCCTTCAACAACTTGAATTCGTGGCGGGAGAACAGGCAGGGTTTCACGTTCTCGCTGAATTCGGCCTTCAGCAATTCGGTGGTCTTGGCCACCAGCCAATCCGGCGCGGTTTTCGGTGCGGCCAACGCCGTCGCCGACCATTGCGCCAGCGACATCGGCGACACGTTCGACGCGCCGCCCTTCACCGGCGCCAAGGCCCCGGCGTCGAGATCGCAGCCGAGATGCCGCAGCATCGTGCCAAGGATGCCGCCCTGCTGCGCCACGCTGTCGTTGAAATCCAGAAAACTGATTTCGCCGGGCGCGAAGACTTCTTCCAGCTGATCCAGCAACCCGTTGTAATCCACCCAGAGGTTTTCGTGCTTGCCGCTTTTGATCACCGGCTGGACCAGTTTCGGCGGCGGCGGCGCAGAGCGGCGGCGCGACACCTGCAGATAGATCGATTGCAGAAATTGCCACTGGGTGCGCAACACGCAGACCACCTCGACCTCGTCGAAGGCCGACAGCGCGTCACGGATCCGGCCCATCGCCGCCAGCGAGGGCGCGCGGGAAAATTCTTCACTGCTTAGCAGCAGGGTCTTATCGCTGCCGGCGTATTTCTTGGCCAGCTTTTCCAGCGTGCCGATCGTCCCGCTGCGCAGATGATAGGCCTTCGGCATGGCGCCCCATTCCAGCACCAGTCCGTGATGCCCGGTGATCGGGTTGCGCCGCAGCAGATAGCTGAGCCGGGGATAGACGATACCGTGCTCTTCCAACAGCGCCGAATTGGCCCAGAACGTATCCTGGATCGTGGTGGTGGCGGTCTTATGGGTGCCGATATGCAGAACGACTTTGGACACGGGCGGAGCTTTCTAGTTTCGAGGTGACGCGGCGCCGATCTGCGCCCGCAGCACCCGCAGATAGAGATCGCCATAGGTGAGGCTTGGTTCCAGCACGGCCTTTTCGGCCCATTCGTTCCAGGCGTTGAGGAACAGTTCCTGCCGGTAGGACCCGGCCAGCCGGGTATCGGCCAGCTGCCGCAGCCAGATCGCGAAACGCGCCGGGTTGGCGCCATAGGCCATGTGGGCGTTTACCCCGCGCCGGGCACTGTTGTCCCAGCTGGGCATGACGCCGCAGATGGTGTTCTGCGGCAGTTGCGAGACATAATCCTCGCTTTGCGAATTCGCGATCACCCGGTTGTAATCGTAGACCAGCCCGCGGAACCCGCCGCGGATGTCGCGACCCATCTTGTCGCCCTCGGGACCGCCGAACAGGTAATCGTCCTGCGTGACCATGCCATGCGGCGGCATTTCGATCCAGAAATCGAACAGGTCTTCCGCGACCGGGTTTTCGCCCGACACGTGGAAACAGACCGCACCCAGTTCCACCTCGATCCCCGCATCGCGCCAGTGCTGGCGCATCCGCGCGACGCTGGCGGCCGGGTCGGGCATGTCTTCGGGGCGGTAGATCACGAAACGCGGACGGGTGCCGTCGGGGCGCACATAGCGCGGATCGCGCATATAGGGCAGGCTGTCCTCGACCAGCTTGGCCTCGAACCCTTCGGCATAGCTCTGGTTCAGCAGCACCTCGCCTGACAGCCCGTCCCAGTTGCGCCGCCAGCTTTCATTGGCCCAGCACAGGTAGAACGGAAAATCGATCTCGGGCCGGGTCAGCAACCGGTCGAGCGGCTGTTCCAGCACCCGGCGGCCGTCGAACCAGTAGTGGTAGACGCAGAACGCGTCGATCCCGGCATCGCGCGCCAGGTCTGCCTGCTGGCCCATCACCTCGGTCACCCGCAGGTCGTAATAGCCCAGGTCCGAGGGCAGCAGCGGCTGAGTATGGCCGTCGAAGGCCGGCCGCGCGGTGGTCACGCCGCGCCATTCGGTGAAGCCCTTGCCCCACCACGCATCGTTTTCCGCGATCGGGTGGAACTGCGGCAGGTAAAAGGCGCTGGTGAAAGCGGGCCGCAGCGGCGCGCCGCCCTGCCCCGTTTTCGGTCCGGCACCGCCCGCTTTCAGCTCGGAGGTCTGCAGCACCGCCTGATCCGCCTCCATCGCCAGGAACCCCATCCCGCGTTCCAGCGCATGGGCCAGGGTGCCGTCGACCTGCGCCTGTTCGGGTTCGAAATGCTGTTCGTTCAGGCACAGTCCCTTCAGCAGCCCCACCATCAGCGGCTTGATCCAGTAGATCGACCCGGCCGGGAAAGACAGGGTGTCGCGATCGATCTCGATCTCCAGCCGCCGCATCAGGTCGCGGGTCACCTCGAAATTAGACCCCCACCATTCGGTGCCGGTGTAATGCTGACCGTCGGCCACCCAGAAGGCGGCCCTGTCATCCGCGACGAACCGTTCGAGCAGTGGTTCCAGCCCTTCATCGGGCAAGATACCGCCGATCAGGTGGCGGCGCCATTCCGCGCCATCCTCGCGATGGGGTGATTTCTTGGTGTGAATCTTACAAACGGCTTCGTATCCGTCCAGCGCGCCGGCATTGACCAGCATCAGGAAGGGCAGGATATCGCGGCCGCGGTTGGGGGTCGGCACCACCACTGCGCCGGGAAATTCTGCCCGGATCTGATCGGCCAACGCATCGCTTTCCTCGCCGCGATAGGTCAGCGTGACGTAAAGATCGGCGTCTTCCAGCCGTGCCAGCCGTTCGGCGAATTCCGGCCACAGATCGTGGTAATAGACATGCGCCACAACCGCGAAACGGGCGATTTTGCGGTCGGGATCGAAACGCAGCACCGGCATTTCGATCTGTTCCAAATTGAAACTCGGCGGAAGGTCCTTGGTGATCCGGTCCTCGAACTGGCCGGCGCGGATGTAGTGGCGGAACGGCGCCTCATTCAGCTTGGCCACATCGGGGTTGAAACGCAGATAGGCATGGGGCGAAAAATCCGGGTTGGGCCGGAAGCCGCGCTTTTCGCCGAAAATCACATAGTGGCGCATCGGCATACGGCGAAACAGCGGATTGATGCCGGGATAGGCACCCTTGTAATAGACCGGGTCGAACATGCCCGAAGCGGCCAGTTCCTTCAGATAGGCCTTTTCCTTCCGGTTCATAAAGAAGATGTGCGCCAGGCGTGAAAGCCGGGCGACCGGCCCCATGGAAACCTCAGTCATCGTGCGTTCCTGTATGCATTCGGCCTCGCATAACAATGGCCTCGGTGAAGGGCAAGCTTTTGCGGCTCAGGCGCCTTCGTCCATCATTATTTTGTGGTAGCGATGCAAAAGAAGCAGGCCGAAAGCCATCAGGACGAAGGAGATCGAGTAGACATAAAGTTCCGAGACATAGACCGCGTCGTAGGAAATATAGATACCTCGCCGCATCATCATAATCGGATGCGCCACCGGATTGTAGAGAAGCAACGAACGGAAGTTTGCGGGCAGCGGATCGATCAGGAAAAAGATCCCTGACAAGAGGAACAACGGACGGTTCACCACCGACCAAACGGTTTGCCAGATGGGGAACATGCTCATCAGATAGCAATTCACCGTTCCGATAGCGAACCCCAAAAACGCGGCCATGAACAAGGCATGCCCGCAGGTCACGTAATCGATACTGAGCTTCACGTCAAAAATCAGAACGATAGAGGTGATCAGGATCAGCGTGACCACGGTCTGGGTCAGGAAATTCAGCAGCAGCCGCGCCAATACGGCATCCATATAGGTGACCTTGGGATAGGATAGCAGCGGCTTGGAATAGCGGATCGCCTGGCCCACCCTGGCGGCCGTTGATTGATACATCATGAACGGCAGGAAACCGGTAGCGAAATAGAGCGGGAAATTCGTCCCCAATGCCGGCGCGCGGGCGATGAAGTAAAAGATCACCGACATCATGACGATCCCGCCCAGGGGCTCAAGGAACGCCCAGATGTACCCCCCGGGAGAACGACCATAGGTGGTACTCATCTCGCGCAGCATCAGCGCCATCACGGATCTCGGAAAGACATATTTCTGATTGATGAGGGGCGTACTGGGCATCAACGGCCTGTTCTTTGTATCTGGTCTTGGAGGCCTGCATCAAGGCGCGGTATTCCGCTACGGTTTATGAGATTTGTCCTTGCATTGCGAGAGAGAAAATCCGAAGTCTGGGCCCAACCGTTTCAAAACCAAAAGAGGGCGGGCCCATTTTACAGCAAACCGCTTCCCCCACGAAACAACCCGCGGCCGCAGCAAAACCGGCCTCTCCGCGCCCTGCCGCGCCCAAGACCGCCGGACGCGCCCGGGCCCGTAAACGCCATTACGCAATGCTGGCCAGTTTCGTTGCAGTTGTCATGTTGCCGTTGGCGGCGGTCGTTTTCTACCTCTACGCCATCGCCGAGGATCAATATGCCTCCAGCTTCGGCTTCACCGTGCGTTCCGAGGAAATGAGCGGCGCGCAGAGCCTGCTGGGCGGCCTGGCCAGCCTGTCGGGAAGCAGTTCCTCCGATACGGATATTCTCTACGAATTCATCCAAAGCCAAACCATGGTCGAAGCGATCGACAAGCGGCTGAACCTGCGCGAAATCTATTCCCGCCCCGCTTTCGATCCGGTCTTCACCGTCGATCCGCAAAACTCGATCGAGGACCTGGTCAAGTACTGGCAGCGCGTGGTCCAGCTCAGCTATGCGAGTGGCAGCGGGTTGATCGAAGTGCAGGTGAAAGCCTTTACCGCGGAAGACGCGCATCGCATCGCCGAGGCGATCATCGAAGAATCGACGATCATGATCAACGAACTCTCGGCCATCGCGCGCGCCGATGCCACAGGCTATGCGCGTGACGATCTGGAACAGGCCGTCACCCGCCTGAAAGCCACCCGCGAGGCCCTGACCCGGTTCCGTTCGGAGACCCGGATCGTCGATCCGAGCGCCGATATCCAGGGACAGATGGGGCTGCTGAATTCGCTTGAAAGCCAGCTCGCCGCGACCATCATCGAAATGAACCTGCTGCTGGACACCGCCCGCGACAACGATCCGCGGGTGGAACAGGCCCGTCGCCGCATCGCGGTGATCCAGTCGCTGATCGAAAAGGAACGGCAGAAATTCGGCATCGGAGATGCTGCCAGCGCGACGGAAGGCACCGATTATTCCACCCTGGTGGGCGAATTCGAACGGCTGATGGTCGATGTCGAATATGCCCAGAAATCCTATCTGGCGGCGCAGGCCGCATTGGATACCGCCCAGGCCGAAGCCCAGCGGCAAAGCCGTTACCTGGCCACCTATGCCAAGCCGACCCTGCCGCAATCGGCACAATACCCGCAGCGTCTGGTTCTGTCCCTGATAAGCGGCGCCTTCCTGCTGCTGTTCTGGGCAATCGGGGTTTTGATCTATTACAGCCTCAGGGACCGACGCTGAACCAAGATGATCGAACTGCGCAACCTTTCCAAGGTCTACCGGCTGAAAGGCATCGCCAAGCCGGTCGCCCGCAACATCAATTTCACCTTTCCCACGGGTGAATGCGTCGCGCTGATGGGCGCCAACGGTGCGGGCAAATCGACCATGCTGAAGATGATCGCCGGCACGCTGAGCCCCGATAGCGGTGAAATCATCCGCCACGGCAGCGTGTCCTGGCCGGTCGGCTTCGCCGGCAGTTTCCACCCCAACCTCACCGGCGCGCAGAACGTCAAATTTGTTGCGCGGATCTATGGGATCGATACGGACGAAATGGTCGCATTCACCCGCGATTTTTCTGAACTCGGCCGGCATTTCGACCTGCCGGTCCGTACCTATTCATCGGGGATGAAATCGCGCCTGGCCTTCGGAATGTCGATGGCGGTCAAATTCGACACCTATCTGATCGATGAAATCACTGCAGTGGGCGACGGGTCCTTCAGAGCCAAGAGCGAAGCCATGTTGCTGGACAGACTGCAAGACAGCGGGGCGGTCTTCGTGTCTCATTCGCTGGAACAGATGAAACGGATCTGCCAGTCGGGCGTTGTCCTGCAGAACGGTCGCTTCTTCTACTATGCCAAGGTCGACAAGGCGGTCGAACATTATGAGCACTTGATGAAAGGGCGGCTGCCGCCCTGGATGCAAAAATAAGCCCATCGCTCTGTTGCCAGGACAACACCTCCCGGCCCGCGCCTCTGCTGCGTTCATTTCACGAGGAGCCCAATGCCCAAGATTTCCGTCATCATTCCGTTTTGCGGCGCTGAACGCTACATTGAGAGATGCGTGCGTTCCGTGATGGACCAGACGCTGAAAGACATCGAGATCCTCTGCATCGACGATTGCTCTCCCGACAACAGCGTCGAAATCGTGCAACGGCTCGCCGCGGAGGATGACCGGATCAGGTTAATCCGCCATGAAAGCAACCTCGGTCCCGGAGGAGCGCGGAATACCGGAATTTACCTGGCCCGCGCGCCCTATCTGGCCAGTGTCGACAGCGACGACTACATAGATCCGCTCATGCTCGAACGCCTGTGGGACGCGACCGAGGGGCAGACGATAGATGTCGTGTCCTGCGGCATCGCAATGATGAATGAAGACGGGTCCCTAAGAACGAATGCGAGGATTCAGGATCAATCCTTCGATGTCGACCCGTCTCAGGTAAATCTCCTGAATCTGCAAGCTCCGGCTTTCTGGAACAAGCTTTGGCGAACAACCCTGTTCACCGACAATGGCATCACCTTCCCCGAACATCTTTACTTCGAGGACCTGGCGACGACGCCACGCGCCCTGCGCTTCGCCAAGCGTATCAAAAGCATTCCCCACCCACTCTACCACTATGTGATACGGGACAAGTCGATCACCAACTCCTTTGGCCCGAAGCATATCATCGACTATTTCCGGGTTTTCGACGTGCTGTGGAATTTCTTGGACGATGAGGGGCTGAGCGACCTTTATCGCCACAAATTCGAGGAACAAATGGGAAAGGAGCTCCATTATCACACCGAGACACTCGCCAGCTCCGACCTGCCGGAAGAGGAAAAGACACAATACGTCCGGCATATGCTGCTGCTGAAGCTTGCGTATCTGGAGCATTCGGAACAGCTTCGTGGTCTGGACCTGCCAACGCTGCGCGGCTTATTGTTGAACGCGTCGCGTTTTGCTGATTTGCCTTCCAATGACCAAGACCCCGAACAAAGCTGATTTGTTTACCGGCTCCCCGCCGATACCGACAGGTGTTTGAGCATCAATTTGATCCGCAGAAAATAGGAATGGCTGCAATGCAAAATACGCATTGCAGCGACGAATGGCCTACCTTGCCAAGAAAGATTTGGCAGAGCACTCTGTTAGTGAACGAGCAATGTAACTTAAACCGGCCGAAAGAGAGAGGTCACTCCGGCTGCTGTTTGAAGACACGGTTTTATCAATAAAATAAGGGAATTCATGCCCAAGGTTTCCGTCATTATTCCGATTTACGGCACTGAACGCTATATTGAGAGATGCGTCCGCTCCGTGATGAACCAGACGCTGAAAGACATCGAGATTCTCTGCATCGACGATTGCTCGCCCGACAACAGCGCCGAAATCGTGCAACTGCTCGCCGCGGAGGATGATCGGATTCGGCTGATCCGCCATGAAAGCAACCTCGGTCCCGGAGGGGCGCGGAATACCGGAATCTACCTGGCCCGCGCGCCCTATCTGGCCAGTGTCGACAGCGACGACTACATAGATTCGCTCATGCTCGAACGCCTGTGGGACGCGACCGAGGGGCAGACGATAGATGTCGTGTCCTGCGGATTGGCGCTCGTCGACGAAGATGGCACTGAAACCACGAAGAGCGCCATGCCGAACAAGACGGTCAAGAACGACGCTCTGCAGGCCAATATCCTGTCTTTGTTGCAACCTTCATTCTGCAACAAGCTTTGGCGCATCAGTCTGTTCAGGGATAACGGGATCTTATTCCCGACAAATGTGTATTATGAGGACCTCGCGACAACGCCCAAGGCCCTGCGCTACGCCAAAGACATACGGATCATCCAAGACGCCCTGTATTACTACGTCGTGCGGCGAGGCTCGGCGACCAACTCGTATAGTGCGCGACATATCATCGATTATTTCCGCACCTACGATATGCTCTGGGACTTCCTGGAATCTGAAGGTTTGATGGAACGATACCAGGACGATTTCTTTGAGAAAATTGCTCAAAGCCTTCATTACCACACGAAGATGATAGCCGAAACGGCCATGGATGAGGCCGATAAAAACCAATATGTAAGACATATGCTGCTCATGAAGCTCGCCTATATAACGTTCAACTCCAAGCTCCGGGAACTCGATACCGAAACTCTGCGATTGATGCTGCTGAATACGAAGTCTTTGGACGTCTGAGCCGGGTCGGCCCGATGGCCGTGGCTCGGCCTGCCGCAAACGGGGCTCACAGGCCGAATGAGCTTGCGCCCAAAAATCATACGGTCATAAACAGAGCCTGCAAAAAGCGTGCGGACAACCGCGTGGCTGTCGATTGGAGCTGATCAATGAATGCAGTCATTATGTTTTCCGCCAACCGAATTATCGGCGGAAAGCGTGGGAAAGTAGGCGGGTTCGCTGATCGCCTCAAGGGCGTTGTGACATGTTATATTTTGTCTATTCTTACGGGCCGGGATTTCCTTATCGACTGGGATCACCCTGCGGAAATATCTGACTTCTTCACCCCAAATACGGTGAATTGGAAGTATGGCAAGGAACGTGTTCCGACAGATGCCAACACGCAGGTATTTGACTTTATCGACCCTGCCCTACGGCCAGACCAGGCAGAAAAGCTGGACCTTCTCCTGAAAACGCTTGAAGACAAGACCGAATTCTCAAGGGTTTATGGCCAGAGTGAAATATTGAAGTTCTATGCAAACTTCTTTGACGTCGGTTACTTCACGCATTTTGAAAAGGTATTGAAGCGGGAACTGGAAATCGAAAACTTCTCAAACGAGGACGTTTTTCATGTTTGCTTCAAAAGACTTTTCAAATTTGCGTGCCCTGAAAGCGTAAAAAACGAATTTCAACAATTCCAGGAATTCAGGACCGCGAACAAGAAGGTTGTCGGCATCCAATTTCGCACCGGAGGGAGCGGGAATTGGGAAGACCCCAACCTCGACCAGCCTGAAAATATCCGGCAGGCAGCGCGCGCATTGCGGAAAAAGCATTCGGGGTTCTTCAAGCGGAAACCGGCCATATTCCTCACATCGGACGCCCCGGCGGCCAAAGAAATTTTCAGAGACGAGATCGGAAAGAGTTTCCGGGTGTTTTCATTCAATGAAGTCCCGATCCATTTCGAAAGATCCGAAAGCCCCGCAAGCAGGGAATTCGGCATGGTCGTTCTCGAATTCAACTGCCTCACGCTTTGCGATGACCTGATCGTCGGACACGGCGGGTTTGGCGTAGCGGCCGGATACAGCCAAGGCTTCGAGCCGCAGCGATACTGGGACATTCTCGGGATCGACGCGCCGGAAAACGACCTTTGAACCGTCGGGCGATCTGCCGACCACCCTACCTCCAAAACCAGGCCCTTCTGACGGCGCAAACGATAAGGCCGGCGAGGGATCCCTCGCCGGCCCTTGACTTCAGCGTATTGCCCTGACGATCAGACCTCTGCCAGCGCCCGGTCCAGCGCGCGGCCCAGACGGGCGATGATTTGCTCGATGTCGCCTTCGGTCAGGATCAGCGGCGGGCACAGCGCCACGGTTTCATAGACGTTGCGGCAGATCAGCCCCTCTTCGGCCGCCAGCGCGACCACCCGCGCCGCCATCGACCCGGCAGGTGCGTAGGCTTCCTTGGTGGTCTTGTCCTTGACCAGTTCCAGCCCGGCGATCAGACCGACCCCACGGACTTCGCCCACCAGCGGGTGATCGGCGAATTTACGCAGGCCCTCCTGGAACGGCTTTTCCAGCCGCGCGGCGTTGCCCATCAGGTCCCGTTCCTCGATGATGGCGAGGTTCTCAAGCCCCACGGCGCAGGCCACCGGATGGCCGGAGGCGGTGAAGCCGTGGCCGAAGGTGCCCAGCTTGGCGGTGTGATCGGCGATCGTGTTGTAAACATCGTCCGACACCATGATCGCGGCCAGCGGCATATAGGACGAGGTCAACTGTTTCGAGGTCACCAGGATATCCGGGGTGAAGCCGAATTTTTCGCAGCCGAACGGCGTGCCCAGGCGGCCGAACCCGTTGATCACCTCGTCCGAGACCAGCAGGATGTCGTTCTTGCGGCAGATTTCCGCGACGCCGGGCCAGTAGCCTTCGGGCGGCACCATCACGCCGCCTGCCCCCATCACCGGTTCGCCGATGAAGGCCGCGATGGTGTCGGCGCCTTCCGCCGCGATGGTGTCTTCCAGTTCCTTCAGCAGTCGGGCGGTAAACTCGGCCTCGGTTTCGCCGTCATTGGCGAAGCGCCAGTAATGCGGGGTGGTCAGGTGGGTGACGGGCAGCGCCGGAAGGTCGAAATCTTTGTGGTTCGCAGGCAGACCGGTCAGCGATCCCGACGCGATGGTGATGCCGTGATAGGCCTTGTTGCGGGCCAGGAATTTCTTCTTGCCGTGGCGGCCAAGCGCGTTGTTGAGGAACCAGACCATCTTGATCACGGTGTCGTTCGCCTCGGACCCCGAATTGGTGAAGAACACGCGGTTCAGCCCCTCAGGGGTCATTTCCACCAGCTTCTCGGCCAGGCGGATCGACGGTTCATGCGCCTTGTGGGCGAAGCTGTGATAATAGGGCAGCTTCTTCATCTGCTCATAGGCGACATCGGCCAGGCGGGTTTCGGAAAAGCCCACGGCGACCGACCACAGACCGGCCAGCGCTTCGATATATTCCTTATTGTCGATGTCATAGACGCGGATTCCATCGCCGCGGGTCATGATCATCGGCCCCTTTTCCTCATGCGCGCGCATGTTGGTATAGGGGTGCATCGAATGGGCGATATCCGAGGCGTGAAGGGAATTGGGACGTTCGTTCATAAGAAGCTCCGTAAATCAGGCTGAGGGTTGCGTTGCTTTGTTTCAGTAGTGCGGTGGGCGTGGGGACATTGCGTCAGTCCCGGCCCAGAAAGCCGCCGAGGAAAGAGGCGAGCGAGGTGGTCAGGTCGGGGGACAGATAGCCGCCCTCCTGCACCAGGACGGTGGGATAGCCGGCATCCGCGATCAGTTTCCCGGCGCGGCGGAAGCCGTCGAAGCTGACCTGCATCCCCTGCAGCGGGTCCTTTTCATGCGCGTCCAGCCCGAGGCTGAGCATCAGAGCGCCCGGATTGAAGGCGGCGATCCGGTCCAGCGCGGTTTCGATGGCAGCGATCCAGGCGTCGTCGGTGGTGCTGCGCGGCAGCGGGATGTTGAGGTTGTGGCCCTCGCCCGCTCCGCTGCCGGTTTCATGGGCATAGCCCACGAAGAAGGGATAATAGGTCGACGGGTCGGCATGGATCGACACCGTCAGCACATCGTCGCGGTCATAGAAAATCGCCTGGGTGCCGTTGCCGTGATGAACGTCGATATCCAGCGTCGCGACCCGGTCGAACCCGTCGCGCAGCTTTGCTGCGGCAAGGGCGGAGACATTCATCAGGCAATGCCCGGCGGCGATGTCGGCGCTGGTGTGATGCCCCGGGGGACGGCACAGCGCATAGGCGGCCCGATCCCCGGCCAGCACCGCGTCGGCGGCGGCGATCGCGCAATCGGCGGCGCGGCGGGTCGCCATCCAGCTGTCCCGCCCGATCGGCGCCGTGGTGTCGCCCATATGCCAGCCCGCGCGCCCGACGATGCCGTCGGGATAAGTGGCGGTCTGGCGCTGCGGGAAAACGTTGGGCACCACTTCGGGCCCGGCATTGGGCAGTTTCTGCCATTCCTCCCACGCGGTTTCCAGGAAGGTCAGGAATTGCGGCGTATGCACCGCCTCCAGCGCCGCGCGGGGCGCTTCGGGCGGGCTGGCGACCGGCAGCGAAAGCTGGTCCAGCGCGTCGAGCAGCAAAGACGCGCGCTCCGCCTGTTCGGCGTTGCGCAGGATTTTCCCATGGGTCAGACGAAAGACCGGATCATGGGCTTCGGTTTCCGGGGCGTAAAAACACTTCATTTGCCTTGCTCTTCCTGCAACTGCCTGAAACTGCGGGTCACCACCACCTGCGCATCCGCGATATGATAGCGCAGCGCTTCGACCGCGCGCTCCTCGTCCCCTGCCCTTATGGCGTCGAGCACGGGGACATGGGTTTCGGCGATGCGGTGGGGATCGTCGTAAAGATGGCCGACGACCATGATCGAGAATTCGGTCTCGATGGCGATCTGTTCGAACACCTTGAGGAACTTGGGATTGCCCGACCCTTCGCAAAGCAGCCGGTGGAATTCCATATCCGCACTGACCTGCGTCAGCATGTCGAAGCCTTCCCCGGCGACGCGGTGAAGTTCGTCGATCTGCCGGGCCAGCCGGTCGATCACCTGCGGGTCCTTGTTGCGGATCAGGTGGCGGATGGCGGCGGTTTCGATGACCAGCCGCAGCTCATAAAGGTCGTCCAGTTCGTCCGCGGTGATCTGGCGCACGAAAAAGCCGCGATTGGGCGCATAGGTGACAAGGCCCGAGCTTTCCAGCAGGCGGGCCGCTTCGCGCACGGGGGCGCGGCTGACCCCCAGATCGCGCGCCACCACCGATTCGAGAAGCCGCGCGCCCGGGGCCAACTGCCCCATGACGATGGCCTTGCTGAGCAACCCGGCAATGCGTTCGACCAGCCCTTCACGGTCAAGCGGCGCGAAACCAGAACTCATGTTTTCCTTTTCCATAGGCAGATCCGCATATGAATAACTTTTGACCACGGTAATTGCTGTTTTGCCGATTGTCGACAATTTACTTGACGGCCATGGGGCGACTCACCGTAGCCTGTAGCTGCGAGAACAGGAGAGAGTCACATGCCGGACGGCACTGCACCACATTCGGTCTCCGAGCTTCGACGCGATCTGGCCGCCGCCTACCGGCTGATCGCCCTCGAAGGAATGGATGATGGCATTTACACCCATATTTCCGCCCGCCTTCCCGATGGGCCGGATGGCGAAAAGCGGTTCCTGCTGAACCCCTACGGGCTGCGCTTCGACGAGGTGACGGCGGCCAACCTGGTCACCGTCGACGAAACCGGCGCGGTGATCGACGATCCCTATGGCGCCGGCGTAAACGCGGCGGGGTTCACCATCCATTCGGCGGTGCACATGGCGCGCCATGACGCGGTGTGCGTGCTGCATACCCATACGGTCGCCGGGGTCGCCGTGTCCTCGGTCAAGGAGGGCGTGCTGCCGCTGAACCAGTGGTCGGCGCAATTCTTCGACCGGATCGCTTTCCACGATTACGAGGGCATCGCGCTGAACCTGGACGAACGCGCCCGGATCGTGGCCGATCTGGGCGACCGGTCGGTGATGCTGCTTCGCAATCACGGCACGCTGCTGTTGGGCCGTTCGGTCGCCGAGGCGATCAAGCTGGCGATCAACCTGGAACGGTCGTGCAAGGCGCAGGTCGCTGCATTGAGCATGGGCCTGACCCCGGTCGTGCTGCCCGACGCGGTGGCCGAACATACCGCGCGCCAATACGAAGCAGCCTATGACGCCATGGAAAACGACAACAACCCGGACCCGGAATGGGCGGCGTTGCTGCGACGGCTGGAAACCGCGGCGCCCGATTATCTTGGATAACAGACCAAAAGCATCCGGACCAACCGGAGCACATTTGCCACCTTCAGCAAAAAGACAGGGAAGTCATGCAACATCTTCTTAAAGCGACAACATTTCTAGTAGCGGCCGCGCTGGCAGCGCCCGCCTTTGCACAGGACGATGGCGGCCGGCTCGACATCGTGGTGCAGCCGGAACCGCCGGGGCTGATGCTGGGCCTGGTGCAGAACGGCCCGACCCAGCTGGTCGCGGGCGACATTTTCGAAAGCCTGCTGCGCTACGACACCGACCTGGTGCCCGGCCCCAGTCTGGCGAAAAGCTGGGAAATCTCGGATGACGGGCTGGTCTACACCTTCCACCTGCAGGAAGGCGTGAAATGGCATGACGGCGAACCGTTCAGCGCCGATGACGTGGTGTTCTCGGCCGATGTGTTCCTGCGCGAAACCCATGCCCGCCTGCGCGCCTCGCTGGCCTATGTCGACAAGATCGAAGCGCCCGACGCCAACACGGTGGTGTTCACCCTGAAGGAACCCTTCGGCCCCTTCATCAACGCGTTCGAGACCGGCACCATGCCGATCGTGCCCAAGCATATCTATGAAGGCACCGATTTCGCCAACAACCCGGCCAATGCCACCCCGATCGGCACCGGCCCGTTCAAGTTCGATAAGTGGGAAAAGGGCAGCTATATCCACCTGGTCAAGAACGAAGACTACTATATCGACGGGCTGCCGCATCTGGATGAAGTCTTCTATCGCGTGATCCCCGATGCCGCCGCCCGCGCGGTGGCTTTTGAGACCGGCGAAGTCGATGTCCTGCCCGGCGGGTCGGTCGAAAACTGGGATATCCCGCGGCTGGCGGCGATGGACAATGTCTGCACCACCGGCAAGGGCTGGGAATTCTTCGCGCCGCACGCCTGGATGTGGCTGAACAACCGCGAAGGCCCGACCGCCGACAAGCGTTTCCGCCAGGCCGTCATGTACGCGATGGACCGTGAATTCATGAAGGACGTGGTGTGGAACGGCTATGGCAAGGTCGCCACCAGCCCGGTGTCGTCGCGCACGAATTTCTATTCCGACGACACCACCATGTACAATCACGACCCGGAAAAGGCCAAGGCGCTGCTGGCCGAAATGGGCTATGACGGCACCGAGGTGCGCCTGCTGCCCCTGCCCTATGGCGAAACCTGGCAGCGTTGGGCCGAGGCTGTGCGACAGAACCTGTCCGAGGTCGGCATCAACGTGCAGATCGACAGCACCGACGTGGCGGGCTGGAACGAAAAGACGGCCAACTGGGATTACGACATGGCCTTCACCTACCTGTACCAATACGGGGACCCGGCCCTGGGCGTGTCGCGCAACTATACCGCCGACCGCATCAAGAAGGGCAGCCCGTGGAACAACGTCGAAGGCTACGACAACCCCGAGCTTGACGCCAAGTGGGCGGCGGCCGCAACCATGGTGAAACCCGAGGACCGCGCCAAGATCTATGCCGAGATCCAGAAAGAGATCGTCGACGACGTGCCGGTGGCCTGGATGCAGGAACTGGAATTCCCGACCATCTATCGCTGCAACGTTCAGGACCTCGTGACCACCGGCATCGGCATCAACGACGGCCCGCGCAACGCCTGGATCAAGAAGTAACACCACACAGGAACCGGCCCGCCTGATCCGCGGGCCGGTTCGCCATTCAAGACTTGGAAAGCTGGGGGCGTATGTCGATACTTACCGCCATATTGGGACGCTTGGCCAAAGCCGCACTGACGCTGCTGGCCATTGCGGTTCTGAATTTCTTCCTGCTCCATGCCGCGCCGGGCGATCCGGCGGTGGTGCTGGCCGGCGAAGCCGGGGCCGCGGACGAGCAGATGATCGAACAGTTGCGCGAACGGTTCGGGCTGGATCAGCCCTTCTACGTGCAGCTTGGCAAATATGTCGGGGGCATCGTGCAGCTGGACCTCGGCTATTCCTTCCGCCAGGACGCGCCGGTGTCGCAGCTGATCCTCGACCGGCTGCCCGCCACCCTGCTGCTGACGCTGACCGCCTTCGGCATCTCGCTGGTCTGCGGCATCGCGCTAGGCGTGGCCTCGGCGGCGCGGGTCGGCAAGGCGTCGGATTCGGCGCTGACCACGCTGGCGCTGCTGTTCTACGCCACGCCGCTTTACTGGCTGGCGCTGATGGCAGTGCTGGTGTTTTCGGTCTGGCTGGGCTGGTTGCCGGGGTTCGGCTACGAAACCGTCGGCGCGGGCTATACCGGGATCACCCGGGCGCTGGACATCCTGCAACACCTGATCCTGCCGGCGCTGACGCTGGGGCTGTTCTTCATGGCCGTCTACATGCGGATGACCCGGGCCTCGATGCTCGAGGTCAGCCAGCTTGATTTCGTCAAGACCGCCAAGGCCAAGGGCCTGTCCGGCCCGGCGATCCGGCGCCGCCATATCCTGCGCAACGCGATCCTGCCGGTGGTGACGCTGGCCGGTCTGCAGGCCGGGCAACTGGTCGGCGGTGCGGTGCTGACCGAAACCGTGTTCGCATGGCCCGGCATCGGGCGGCTGATGTTCGAAAGCCTCGCCGCGCGGGACTACAATACAATTCTCGGGGTCTTCCTGGTCTCGGCCGCGATGGTGATCCTGTTCAACATCGTCACCGACATCGTCTACCGGATCGTGGACCCCCGCATCGGAGCGACAGCCTGATATGTGGAAAAGATTCAGAAGCAATATCGGCGCCATGGTCGGCGTGGCGATCCTCCTGGCGGTGATCCTGATCGCGGTCTGCGCGCCGCTGATCTATCCGCACGGGCCCTGGCAAATGGTGCAGCGCCCCTTCCTGCCGCCGATGTCGGTGGACGGGCTGCCGCTGGGCACCGACACGCTGGGCCGCAACGTGGCCGCGCAGCTGGCCTACGGCGCGCAGGTGTCGCTTCTGGTCGGTCTGGTATCGACCATCGTGGCGCTGCTGATCGGGGTGCCGCTGGGCGCAGTGGCGGGGTTCTATGGCAACTGGGTGGACGAAGGCGCGATGCGCTTTACCGAGTTCTTCCAGACCATCCCCAATTTCGCGCTGGCAATCGTGCTGGTGGCGATCTTTGAACCCACCCTGGCCTCGATCACCCTGGCGATCGCCATCGTCAGCTGGCCGCCGGTGGCGCGGCTGGTCCGGGCCGAGGTCATGTCGGTGCGCAAGCGTGAATTCGTCGACGCAGCGACGCTGGCCGGCCTGTCGCGACCGAAGATCCTGATCACCCAGGTGCTGCCCAACACGGTGTCGCCGATCATCGTCATGGCCTCGCTGATGGTGGCCACCGCGATCCTGCTGGAAAGCTCGCTGTCCTTCCTGGGCTTGGGCGATCCCAATGCGATGTCCTGGGGCTACATGATCGGCGCGGCGCGCACGGTGATCCGCACCTCGTGGTGGCTCAGCTTCTTCCCGGGCATCGCCATCGTGCTGACCGTACTGGCGCTGAACCTGATCGGCGAAGGGTTGAACGACGCCCTGAACCCGCATCTCAGCCGGAAGGGACGCGCATGAAAAAGCCTGCTCTGAGTATTGAAAACCTGTCGATCGGCCTGCCGCAAGGCGCCGACCGGGACTTCGCCGTCGAAAACCTGAGCTTCGCCATCGAGAAGGGTGAAATCCTTTGCGTGGTGGGTGAATCCGGGTCGGGCAAGTCGATGACCGCCAATGCGCTGATGGGGCTGCTGCCCCCCGGCGTGGACGTGCGCGGCGGCAAGGCGCGGTTCGAGGGACAAGACGTTCTGGCCTTACCCGAGACGGACAAGCAGGCGATGCGCGGCGAACGCATCGCGATGATCTTCCAGGAACCGATGACGGCGCTGAACCCCTTGATGCGGATCGGCGACCAGATCGCCGAGGTCTTCGCCGCCCACAACCGCCTGACCACGCCCGAGCGGCGCAACCGGGCGCTGGAACTGATCCGCGAGGTCGGCCTGCCCGATCCCGAAAAGATCATCCGCGCCTATCCGTTCCAGCTGTCCGGCGGGCAGCGGCAGCGGGCGATGATCGCGATGGCGCTGGCGCTGGAACCGAAGCTGCTGATCGCGGATGAACCGACGACGGCGCTGGACGTGACGACGCAGGCGCAGATCCTGAAACTGATCCTCAACCTGCGCGAAAAGCACGGCATGGCGGTGATGTTCATCACCCACGATTTCGGCGTGGTGGCGGAAATCGCCGATCAGGTCATCGTCATGCAGGAAGGCAAGATGGTCGAACGCGGACCGGCGCAACAGGTGCTGGTCACCCCCGAACACCCCTATACGCAGCGGCTGCTGGACGCGATCCCGACCGGGAAACTGCCGCAGGCCCGCCCCCTGGGCACCGTGCCCGCGCTGGAAATCAAATCCCTGCGCAAGACCTACCGCACCGGCGGCGGGCTGTTCAAACCCGTGCGCGAAGTCCACGCGATCGACAACGTGTCGCTCAGCGTGGCGCGCGGCGAGGTGCTGGGGCTGGTGGGCGAATCCGGTTCGGGCAAGTCGACGCTGGGCCGAACGGCGGTGCGGCTGGTCACCCCCGACAGCGGCCAGGTCCTGGTCGGCGGGGTGGATATCGCCGCCCTGTCCGAGGAAGAACTGCGCAAGGAACGCCACAAGGTGCAGATGGTGTTCCAGGACCCTTATGCCTCGCTCAATCCGCGGCAGAAGATCATCAGCGCCATCACCGGCGGCCCGATCACCCGCGGCGTGCCCCGCGCCAAGGCCGAGGAACGCGCGCGCGAGTTGCTGGAGGTGGTGGGCTTGGGTGCCGATGCCGCCACCCGCTATCCGCATGAATTTTCCGGCGGGCAACGGCAGCGGATCGGCATCGCCCGGGCTCTGGCGATGGACCCCGAACTGATCGTGGCGGACGAAGCGGTGTCGGCGCTCGACGTGTCGATCCAGGCGCAGGTGCTGGACCTGTTGCGCGACCTGCGCAGCCGGCTGGACCTGTCGATCCTGTTCATCACCCACGACCTTCGGGTCGCGGCGCAGCTTTGCGACCGGATCGCGGTGATGCAGAAGGGCAAGCTGGTGGAAATCGGCACCGTGCACGAGATTTTCCAGTCGCCCAAACAGGCCTATACCCGGCAGCTTCTGGCGGCGGTGCCCGGCGCGGATTGGCAGCGCGAGGAGGCCGCGACCGCATGATCGGGGTGGCCACTTGCGCGCGGCTGGATTTGATGGGCCATTTCGGGCCCCATTTCGCCGAACTGGCGCCGGAACTGGACCTGCGCCCACCCGAGCGGATCGACCGGCCCGAGGAGGTGGAGTTCATGATCACCTTCGAACCGGAAGACGCGGCCTTTGTCCCCTACCCCAACCTGAGGGCGGTGTTTTCCGTGGGCGCCGGGACCGACGCGATCGAACGCTGCCCGTCGCTGCCGCCCGGGTTGCCGGTGCACCGGGTGCAGCTGCCGGATCAGGCGGCGCAGATGGCCGGGTTCTCGGCCTTCCACGTGCTGTGGCATCACCGGCGCATGGCGGAATATGTCCAGGATCAGCAGGCGCAGCTCTGGCAGCGGCGGCTGGGCGGATTTTCCCCGCGGGCGCGGCGCATCGGCATCCTGGGCTATGGCCATATGGGCCGCGGCATCGCGCGCGGGCTGCTGGCGCTGGATTATCCGGTGTCGGCCTATTCCCGGTCGCTGCCCGCCGTGCCCGACGAAGGCGTGACGCATTTCGGCGCCGGTGCGCTGGACGATTTCCTGGCGCAAAGCGATATCCTGATCAACGTGCTACCGCTGACCACCGAAACCAAGGGGCTGATCGGGGCCGATTTCCTGGCGAAACTGCCGGCAGGCGCGGCGCTGATCCATCTGGGGCGCGGCACCCAGGTCGACGAGGCGGCGCTGATCAACGCGCTGGATCGCGGCCATCTGTCCGGCGCATCGCTCGATGTATTCGAAACAGAACCCTTGCCGTCGGGCCACCCGCTGTGGTCCCATCCGAAAGTGCTGATCACCCCGCATGTGGCCAGCGTCCCCGAACCGGCCGACGTGGTGCGGTCCATCCGTCAGCAAGTGCAAGGCCTTCGGGCCGCGTGATCCAAGAAAGAGCCTGCAACCATGCCCACCGATCCCAATTCCCTGTCCGCCCGTGAACTGGCCCAGCAAATCCGCGAAGGCCGGTTGAGCGCCCAGCAAGTCACCCGCGACGTGCTGGACCGGGTGGCGCGCCATAACGGCCCGATCAACGCCATCGTGCAGGATTGCGGCGACGACGCGATGGAAGAGGCCGCCGCGCTGGACAAGAAGATCGCGGCGGGCGAAAGCACCGGCGCGATGGCCGGGGTGCCGGTGACGATCAAGGTGATTTCGGATCAGGCCGGCCATCCAAGCACCAACGGCACCACGCTGGCCAAGGATCTGATCGCCACGCAGGACGCCCCGTTCCTGGCCAACATGCGCAGCGAAGGCGCGATCGTGATCGGGCGCACCAACACGCCCGCCTTTTCCTATCGCTGGTTCACCTCGAACAAGATGCACGGCACCACCTTGAACCCGCATAATGCGGCGCTGACGCCGGGCGGGTCCTCGGGCGGGGCCGGTGCGGCGGTGGCCAGCGGCTTCGGCCATATCGGCCACGGCACCGATATCGCCGGGTCGGTGCGCTACCCGGCCTATGCCTGCGGCGTGCAGGGGCTGCGCCCCACCTCGGGGCGGATTCCGATGTTCAACAAATCCAGCGGCGATCGCGGCATCGGCCCGCAGATCATGGCGGTGTCCGGCCCGCTGGCGCGCCGGGTCGACGACCTGCGGCTGGCGCTGGAATGCATGTCCGGCTATCACCCCGACGACCCGTGGAGCGCCCCGGTGCCGCTGGTCGGGCCGTCCTATGTGCGCCGCGTCGCGCTGATCCCCAATCCCGGCGGGATCAAGACCGACCCGCGCATCTTGGCCGATCTGGACCGCGCGGCGGACATGTTCCGCAAAGCGGGCTGGAGCGTGGAAACGCCAACAGAGGTGCCGGAAATCCGCGAAGCGGTGGAGCTGCAGATCGACCTCTGGCTGTCGGACGGCCACGCCGACAAGATGGCCACCGCCAAGGCCGAGGATGATCCCGGGGCGCTGGCGCTGCTGACCCATTATGCCGACCGGGCGGCGGCGATGGATGCGGATATGTTCGGCAAGCTGTTCATCCGGCGCTCGGCCCTCGTGCGGGCCTGGCGGCGTTTCCTGATCGACTACCCGGTGGTGCTGATGCCGGTGTCGGCGGAACTGCCGTTCAGGAAGGACGAAGACCTGGAAGGCCCCGAAACGCTGACCCGGCTGTGGGAATCGCAGTTGCCGCAAATCGCCATCCCGCTGCTGGGCCTGCCCGCGATTTCGGTCAGCAGCGGGGTGCAGGACGGCATCCCCAGCGGTGTGCAGATCGTCGCCGCGCCCTGGCGCGAAGACATCTGCCTCGACGCCGCCGAATTGCTGGAGGCCGGTTTCGGCTTCCCGCAGATGCCGGTCTAGGATCGAATACCGGCGTCAGACAGCCGCCCATATTCGGCCCGGGGAGCTTCCCGCGACCGGTGCGACCGTCGGGACGGTCCAACGCCGCGCGCGGAATGACAGCCGTTTCGAGACATTGCGCCTTGCCCGTGCATCGCATCGTGTTCGACGCATGGCCGGCAGTCCGTCCCTCATATGCCCTCGGTGGCTTCCCGGAAACGCGCCTGCCCCAGGCGCCTTGCCGTTTCGATTGCTACGCGCAAATCGCTTCCGGTTGCCAGGCTTGCGGCTATGGCGCTCGCAAGATGGCATCCGGTTCCGCGCAGCTCGATCGGGAAACGCGGTCCTGTAAAGGGGGTGATCTGGCCGCTTTGGGTATACAGGCGGTCTTCGCATATCCGCCGCGTTCCGGAATGGCCGCCTTTCACCAGAACCGCTTCGCAGCCTTGCCCCATCAGCGCCGCGACACACGAAGGTTCATCCGCGCCATCGGGCAGGCCGAGCCCTTTCGCCAAGATGCGCAGTTCGGGATGATTGGGCGTCAACAGCGCGGTGCGCTTGAGCAGCCGCGACAACAGGCGTCTCACCCCCGCTGCGTCAAGAAGCGCGTGGCCCGAACTGGAGGCAAGCACGGGATCGAGGACAAGCGGCGCGTCCGGCAGGTTTTCGGTAACCGCATCGACGACCTGCGCGGTGCAAAGCATCCCAATCTTGACCGCGCCGACCTGCCCGGCCGCCTTGATCTGCGCGGCCACGTCGGCGGGCGGCACCGGATGCACGCTGGTCACGCTCTGGTCGGTCTGGGCGGTCACGGCGGTCACCGCGACGCGCGGCGTGGCGGCCATCGCCGTTGCCGTGGCGCAATCGCGCAAGATTCCCGCGCCGCCGCTGGAATCGATGCCGCCGATGAGCAGGACGGAGACGCTCACCGGCCGTCCCCCACGATTGCAACGCGGTCATGCCCGCTTGCGCTCAGCCACTTGGCCGCGCGCCAGGCCCGCAATCCCGTGTTGCAGACGAACACGACCCGCTGATCCGGATCGGGCGACACTTCCGCACCGTTGTCAGAGCGCAGATCGACCACGAGGTCGGCCGCGGAAAGTTCCGCGCCGGATATCACCTCGGGGGTCGCCCGCGCGGGCTCCGGCGCCCCGTCGAACCGAAAGCCCGACAGGTGCCAGCTCGCCAGATCGAGGTTCAGGATCTGCCCCAGCGGCGACGGATCGTGGCCCAGCAGCACCGACAGCGCCATTTGCGCCTGCAGCGCGCCAAGCGTCGCGACCGCCGGCCCCATGACCCCGCCCGTGGCGCAGTTTTGCATCTGCCCGGGCAAATCAGGAAACACCGCGCGCAGGCTTGGCGCGCCGCCACAAAAGCCGCCCGCATAGCCGCGCCGCGCCAGAACGGACGCGCTGATCAGCGGCGTTCCGGTCGCAAGGCAGAGGTCGGACAAGGCATAGCTCACCGCGAAATTGTCGGCCGAGTCGATCACGATATCGACTTGCGGGATTTCGCTGCGCGCCGTCAGCGGGTCGAGCCGGGAAACGACCGTCGAAACATGGCAATCGGGGTTCAGCCCCCGCAGGGTTTCGGCCGTCACCAGAGCCTTGGGACGACCGATATCGTCCATCCGGAACAGGGTCTGGCGGTGCAGATTGCTTTCCTCGACCCGGTCGGGATCGTAGAGCCGGATCAGCCCGATCCCCGCGCCTGCGAGAAGCGGCAGCAGGCTGGCCCCCAGCCCGCCCGCGCCTGCGACCAGAACGCGGCCGGCGGCAAGCCGTGCCTGCCCGACCTCGCCCACTTCCGGCAGGCATGTCTGCCGCGCGTACCGGGTCATCGCAGGTATCCCCGCGTGGCCGCGATCCAGTCGCGGCAGCGCGCCTCGGGATCCTCGGCTTGCTGGATGTCGGTCACCACCGCGGCGCTGTCGGCCCCAGCGGCAAAGACACCTGGCAGGCGATCGACCGTCAGCCCGCCGATGCCGACCAGCGGCGTGTCACCCGCCGCCTTCTTCCACGCCCGCACCCGGTCGAGCCCCTGCGGCCCCCATTTCATCTGCTTCAGCAGCGTCGGGTAAACCGGGCCGAGCGCGACATAGGCCGGGTCATGCGACAGGGCGCGGTCAAGTTCCGCCTCGTCATGGGTCGAAAGCCCGAACCGCACGCCCGCGCGGCGCAAAGCGGCAAAGTCGGCTGTCTCCATGTCTTCCTGCCCCAGATGCACGAAGCCACAACGCAGATCGAGGGCGATTTGCCAATAATCGTTCACCACCAGCTGTGTTCGATGCACGGCGCAGAAATCGCGGGCCCGGGCGATCTGGCGGCGGATTTCGTCTTCGGGCTGGTCCTTGATCCGCAGCTGGACCAGCCTGACCCCATGCGGCACCAGAAGCTCGATCCGGCTGACATGACCGACGATCAGGTAAAAGGGATCGAGCGTTCTCATGCCAGGTCCGCCATGCCGAAGATCGGGGTCGATGCCACCGCCATGTCGCGCCGGGGCATCAACCCCGCGTCATGCGCCGCACGCCCCGCCGCGACCGCCTGGCCGAAGGCGCGCGCCATCGCGACGGGATCGAGCGCCTTGGCGACGGCGGTGTTGAGCAGCACCGCGTCGAACCCCATTTCCATCGCCGCCATCGCCTGGCTTGGCGCGCCGATCCCGGCGTCGACGACGAGCGGGATATCGGGGAAATGCGCCCGCATGGTCTTCAGCGCCTCCCTATGGCGCAACCCCTGCCCCGACCCGATCGGCGCGCCCCAGGGCATCAACACCTGGCAGCCCGCCTCGATCAGCTTTTCACCGACGATCAGGTCTTCGGTGGTGTAGGGAAACACCTCGAACCCGTCGGCGGCGAGGATGCGCGCGGCTTCGACCAGCGCGAAGGGATCGGGTTGCAGCGTGTCGGCATGGCCGATCACCTCAAGCTTGATCCAGCTGGTGCCGAAGAGTTCGCGCGCCATCTGCGCCGTGGTCACCGCCTCTTGCACCGTATGGCAACCGGCGGTGTTGGGCAGAATGCGGCAACCGCTTTGCTTCAGGATGTCGCGGAAGGCGTCGCCCCCCGCGCCCTCGCGGCGCAGGCTGACGGTGATCACCTCCGCCCCCGAGGCCGCGATCGCGTCGCGAAGCACCTGCGGCGAGGGATATTGCGCGGTGCCCAGCATCAGGCGGCTTTGAAGATCGATGCCATAGAACATCGCTCAGCCCCCCTGCATCGGCGACAGGACTTCGACCTTCGCGCTGTCGTGCAACTCGACCGTCCCGCGGGTAGCAAGAGGTACGAACTGGCCATCCATCGCGGTCGCGACCGAGGCCGCGTCGAAACCTTGCTCTTCGATCAGGGCCGCAAGGGTCGCCGCGGCGGTTTCCACCGTGGCCCCGTTGAGTTCAATGCGCATTGGCAGTCTCCTTAGTCATCATCCGCACCAGCTCCCCGGCGATCACCGGGGCCATCAGGAAACCGTGTCGATACATGCCGTTCACATGAATCCGTTCGCCGTCGCGGCGCAGGACGGGAATGTTGTCGGGAAAGGACGGGCGCAAACCGGCGCCCGTGGCGATAAGCTCGGCCTCGGCAAAGCCGGGATGCACGGTGTAGGCCGCCGACAAAAGCTCCATCACCGCGCGGGCGGTGACCGGGCCGGACCGTGCGGTTTCCACCATGGTCGCACCGATCATGTAACGCCCCTGCCCGCGCGGAACGATGTAGCAGGGAAAGCGCGGATGGATCAGACGTACCGGGCGGGTAAGCGTGACCTCGGGCGCGTTGACCTCGAGCATCTCGCCGCGCACCGCGCGCAGGTCCTGCAAGCGGTCCCGGGCGGCAAGCCCCCGGCAATCGACGATCCGCCCCTTGGGCGCGCCACCGTGAAACCGCACGCCACGCGCTTCCAGCCGCCGCCGCAGGTTAGCCATGGCCGCCACCGGGTCCATATGCGCCTCGGAGGCAAAGAACAGCCCGCGCGCGAACCGCCCCGACAGGTCGGGTTCCAGATCGTCGGGCCGGACCCAGGCATGCGACCGGGTCGCGCGGGCGAACCGGTCCAGCTCCGCCCCATCGCGCGGCGGTGCGATGACCAATGTGCCACGCAGTTCGACATTCGCCACGTGTTCCGCCCACCATGCGATTGCCGCCTGCCCCCGCTCCACGATCAGGTCCGGGGCGCTTTCGCCCTCGCAAAACGGCGCCAACATCCCGCCGGCCAGCAGTGATGCGGGCGGCGGGGCACCGTCGGGCGCGATCACCTCGACTTCGAACCCCACCTCCGACAGGGCGGTGGCAGCGCACAGCCCCGCCACGCCCGCGCCCAGAACGGAAATCATTCCGCCGCGTCCCCTGCGGGCAGGTAAAGTTCCCCGCCTTCACGGAACTTCGCCGCCATTTCATCCATCCCCTGCTGCTTTGCCGCCTCGGCGCGGATGTCGTGGGAAATCCGCATGGAACAGAATTTCGGCCCGCACATGGAACAGAAATGCGCCACCTTGTGGGCCTCTTTCGGCATCGTTTCGTCGTGCATTTCGCGCGCCGTGTCGGGATCGAGGCCAAGGTTGAACTGGTCTTCCCAGCGGAACTCGAACCGCGCGCGCGACAGCGCGTCGTCGCGGCGCTGCGCCCCCGGATGACCCTTGGCCAGATCGGCGGCATGGGCGGCGAGCTTGTAGGTGATCACACCCGTCTTCACGTCGTCGCGGTCGGGCAGGCCAAGATGTTCCTTGGGCGTCACGTAGCACAGCATCGCGGTGCCAAACCAACCGATCATCGCCGCGCCGATGGCGCTGGTGATATGGTCGTAGCCCGGCGCGATATCGGTGGTCAGCGGTCCAAGCGTGTAGAACGGCGCCTCGTGGCAGTGTTCCAGCTGCTTGTCCATGTTGGCCTTGATCTTGTGCATCGGCACGTGGCCCGGGCCTTCGATCATCACCTGGCAATCCTTGGCCCATGCGATATTGGTCAGTTCGCCCAGCGTTTCCAACTCGGCGAATTGCGCTTCGTCATTGGCATCGGCGATCGACCCGGGGCGCAACCCGTCGCCCAGCGAAAACGACACGTCGTAACGGCGGCAGATGTCGCAGATTTCGTCGAAATGTTCATAGAGGAAGCTTTCGCGATGATGATGCAGGCACCACTTGGCCATGATCGACCCGCCGCGCGACACGATGCCGGTGACGCGCCTAGCGGTCATCGGGATCATGTGCAGCCGCACGCCGGCGTGGATGGTGAAGTAATCCACCCCCTGTTCGGCCTGTTCGATCAGCGTGTCGCGGAAGATGTCCCAGCTCAGGTCCTCGGCGATGCCGCCGACCTTTTCCAGCGCCTGGTACAGCGGCACGGTGCCGATCGGCACCGGCGCGTTGCGGATGATCCAGTCGCGGATGTTGTGGATGTTGCGGCCCGTCGACAGGTCCATCACCGTGTCGGCGCCCCAGCGGATCGCCCAGACCATTTTCTCGACCTCTTCCTCCATTGAGGAGGTGACCGCCGAATTGCCGATATTGGCGTTGATCTTCACCTTGAAATTGCGGCCGATGATCATCGGTTCCAATTCGCGGTGGTTGATGTTGGCCGGGATGATCGCACGACCCGCCGCGATTTCGTCGCGCACGAATTCCGGCGTCACCAGATCGGGCAATTCGGCGCCGAAGCCTTCGCCGTCGCGGCTGTATGCCGCTTTGCGGCCCTCGTTTTCGCGGATCGCGACGAATTCCATTTCCGGCGTCACGATGCCCGCCCTGGCATAGGCAAGCTGCGTCACCGCGCGGTCGCCGGTCGCGCGCAGCGGCAGGCGTTTTTCCGGGAAAGCGGGCGTCAGGCGGTCGCCGGTGGCAAACCCGTTATCCGCCCCGGTCACTTCGCGGCCCTCGTATTCCTCGACCTCGCCGCGCGACTGCAGCCAGCCGCCGCGCACCTCCGGCAGGCCCTTGGCGATATCGATCGCCACGGCCGGATCGGTATAGGGGCCGGAACTGTCATAGACGGTCAGCGGGTCTTCCCCGGAAACGGCAATCTCGCGCATCGGCACACGGATTTCGTGCTGATCGCCGGCCGCATATACCTTGCGCGACGCGGGCAAGCCGCCCGTGGAAATGGTGGGAATGGTGTCTTTCATTTTGGTCTCCTCACACGATGAGACCCAAGTGAAACAGGGTGCAGAAAAGGGGCCACAGGCCCCGTACGCGCAGACATGCGCAATGGGCCATAGCGGCCCGAAAGGACCGCCCCTCTGGTCAAGGATACGGAATTGCCCTTCGGTCTTCCTACGCCAGCGTCAACTGGGTCAGGTTCTAAGGGTCGCGTCACCGGGCCTGTTTCAAACAGGCCCCGTCAGCCTCTCAGTCCCCTTGGCGGGACCCCCCTGACTGGTCGGGACTATGGAAATGCGCGTTGGAGGAGTCAACCGCTGAAATAATGCACATCTTCAAAGGTACCGCTCCGCAGCAGACCTTCAGAAAAATTGCAGCGAACGTCTGCTTCCCGCCCGGAAATGAATCTGCGGCCGAAGCGACCGGCCAGAGGTAGGCAGCCCGATTTAGGGCTGGAAGCGGCCAAACCCAGCAGGTTTCACCAACAGCGGGATATGACCGTTTGCATAAGAAAGCCGATAGGTCGAACAGGCGCTCACCGATACCGCCCTTTATTCCAGCACCTCATCCCCGCCGCGGGCGGCTGCGCGTTTGTCGGCGGGGCGTTCGGCCGGTTTGCCGGAAAGGCCGCTCAAAGCGGCCCATTCAAATCGAACAAAATTGGATTATGGCGGAGGAGGTGTCCGACACATATTTCGCATAAGTATTTGTTTATTAGATTTAATTTTTCACATCTTAAAATTCCTACCACATATAACACCACACAATGCAGTTAAATCCTGGCTTTCTTCACCATACGCCTACATAAATCGACTTTCGGTACTCCCATAGCAGCCGCCGGACTTGGTTGCTGCGAACGACAACTCCAAGCCCTAAGTCGATGTTGTTTTATTCTCCTGGCGTGAGAGCCACTATGGACACCTTAAGTGCTTGAGAGCATTTCTGATATTGAGGCCATCAAAGGAAGATTTTCAGTCATGAATAGTAGTTGATCACGCGACTTGAGTGTTCACTGTGCCACTTCGGCGTAGCGACCACATCTTGCGCGGGCCAAGTCGCCAATATCAATGCGCCGCCAGTCACCGAATGGGCATGCAATGTGTCGACAAGGGCATCGAGCCTGCAGCGCAACAGCTTTTGCCCCGGTTTTTCGACATCCACGCCCACCTGCAATTGCGTCCCTACGGGCATCTCCCGAGCAAGAAGCGCCTCCACGATCCGTGGCGCCTGCCCCACCGCCATGTAAAACGCCGTCGTGGTTCCCGGCCCGGCGTGTCGCACACAATCGGGCATCGGATTGTCGGCACATCCCGTCCCGGTGGTCAAAATCAGCGTATCGGAAACGCCGCGCTCGGTCAGGCTCCGCCCCATCTTCGCAGCCGCCGCGCAAGCGGAGGTCACACCGGGCACAATCTCGACCTTTACACCGACCTCACCCGCCGCCCGCAGTTCCTCCCCTGCACGGCCGAACACACCGGGATCCCCCGACTTCAGTCGCACGACCTTCTTGCCCTTCAGCGCCTCGGCAACGATCAACGCGTTGATCCGGTCTTGCGGCCAAGCATGCGCTCCGACGGTTTTGCCGACGAAAACCCGCTCGGCATCGCGGCGCGCCAGTTCCAGAACCTCCGCTTCGACCAACCGGTCGTAGAAGATCACATCGGCTTCCTGCAGGCGCTGGACCGCCCGTAGGGTCAGCAGATCGCGCGCGCCCGGCCCCGCGCCGACCAGCGTCACCTGCCCCCGCCCATCGTCTTCGGGCGCGCCACCTGCGGCGATGGCCGCCTTGATCGCGGCGGCGGCGGCGTGTTCGGCGCCCCGCATCCATTCCGTGCGCGGCGCCCCCTTGAAGACCCAGGCCCAGAAGGCGCGTCGCTTTTCCGGGGCGACGTTGCGGGCCACTGCCGGGCGCAACCGACCAGCCAGAGCGGCCAACCCGCCAAGCGTCGGCGGAAGCATGGTCTCCAACCTGGTCTTGATGTCCCGGGTCAGCACCGGGGCAGTGCCTTCGCTACCGATCGCGACCACGATGGGGTCGCGATCCACGATAGCCGGGGTGGTTATATCGCAAAGATCGGGCCGGTCCACCACATTAACCGGGCAGCGCGCCTCCTTGGCCAAGGCGTGGGCCTCAGTGTCGCGTTCCACGTCGCCGGTAGCGATGAAGGCCATCGCCGCGTCATCGAACCGGGCCTTGTACAGGTCGCGGACCTGAACCGCGCGGCCTGCCGCCACGATACCTGTCAATTCCTCGTCCAGAGTGTCAGCCACCAGCACGATCGTGGCATCGGTCTTTAACAGCAGTCGCGCTTTCTGCGCCGCCTGTTCCCCACCGCCGACGATAACAACGCGGCGGCCGGTGGTCCGGAAGAACATCGGAAAGCTTTTCATGACAAGGTCCCTTCGCTCATTATCACTCGGCTGCTTCACGCTGCCGAACCGCCTCCAGAAGCGCCGCAATTTCCGGCCGGCAGGATCCGCAATTGGTCCCAGCCTGCAGCGCTTCCCCGACCGCTTCGACGCTCATTAATCCCTGTGTTTCAATGGCCTGCACAATGGTATTCACCCCAACACCAAAGCACGAACACAGCACCGGGCCTGGATCAGGCCGATCCGCCGGGGGGCGCGCCCCCAGGATATCGGGAGTATTCGTTCCCGGCAGGGTGGCGAGGTAATCGCGCATCACGGCGACCGGCTCTCGGGCGATGAACAGCGCGGCTTGGACCTCGCCATCACGAGTCAGAGCGACCCGGGCGGTTCCTCGGGCGGCATCGATGATCGAGGCAACCTCCGCCCCTTCATCATCGAAAATGCGCCGCGCTTCCTCTTCCCAGTCGCCGACCTGGGTCATTCCTGCCAGTTCGGCACGAAATCCCGTCCGCGTAGGCGCAAGCGCCCAATAGGACGCGTCGAGACGCATCGGGTTGCGCGACACCGCAAATCCGTACCAAGCGGCAGCGAACCGTTTGACCGCGACCACGCTTGCCTTGCTTTCGGGCTGCCCCGAAACAGGATCGGTGACCGGCGCCACCACCGCGTCGATCCGCGCCGAGGGCGCGGTTTCGCCCGTCCAGTGCATCGGTGCGAACACCTGCCCCCTTTGAACCGCATCGGTGATCCGCGCGCGCAGGATGGCACGGCCCTGAGGGCTTTCCAGAGAAATCAGATCAGCCGCTTTGACAGAAAGGTCCCGCGCATCCTCGGGGTGAATTTCAAGAAAGGGTTCGGCCAGATGCGCCGACAAGCGCGGGCTTAGCCCGGTACGGGTCATCGTGTGCCACTGATCGCGTACCCGCCCGGTATTGAGACGGAACGGATAGCGCGGCGTGCGCTTCGCGGCGGGGGGGCGGTAGCGCACCGGAAGAATGCGCGCCTTGCCATCGGGGTGAAAGAACTGCCCGTCTCCGAAGAACCGGCCACCTTTGCGCGCAGCCGTCACCGGCCAACGAGTAGGTTGCAGGTCGCGATACCCCGTATCCGGCAGCCCTGACAGGCCGGAAATGTCGAAATCCCGCCCGAACCGTCCGGCGATGCCAGACAATGCCGCGTATTCGCGAAAAATCTCCGCCGGATTTTCATAACTGAAAGCATCATTCCACCCCATGCGCCGTCCGACTTCGGCCAGGATATCCCAATCGGGCCGGGCCATACCGGGGGCGGTCAGTACGGTACGCTGGCGGCTGATGGTGCGGTCGGAATTGGTGACGGTGCCGTCCTTTTCGGCCCAGGCGGCGGCGGGCAGCAAAACATCGGCCAGCCGCGCGGTATCAGTTGCGCCGGTGATGTCGCTCACCACGGTGAAGTCGCAGCCCGCGATCGCGGCGCGAACCGCGTCGGCATCCGGCATCGATACGGCAGGATTGGTGTGGATGATCCACAGCGCCTTGATCTGCCCCTCGCCCACGGCGCGGAACATATCCACCGCCTTCAAACCCGGCGCGTCGGGCACCTTTGGCGCGGACCAGAAATCCCGTACCGCAGCGCGGTGATCGGCATTTTCCAGATCGAGATGACAGGCCAGCATATTGGCCAGCCCGCCCACTTCGCGCCCGCCCATCGCGTTGGGCTGGCCCGTGACGGAAAACGGCCCACAGCCCGGTGTGCCGATCCGCCCGGTCGCGAGGTGACAGTTGAGGATCGCGTTCACCTTGTCGGCGCCGGAACTGGATTGGTTCACGCCCTGACTGTAGATCGTCACGACCTTTTCGGTGCCGATCCACATGCGGCAGAACTCGGTGACCTCAACCTCGCTCAATCCGGTGACGTTGACATCGTCTTGATGAGCTTCCTCAAGAGCGTCTGACAATCCTATGACTTTACTTGTGAATTCCTTGTCTGTCGCCCCAGATTTTTCAATCTCGGCCAGCAACCGATTGAACAGCGCAACGTCAGTGCCGGGTTTCAGCGCCAGATGCATATCCGCCCTATCGCAGCTGGCAGTGCGGCGCGGGTCGATCACGATCAGCTTGGTTCCGCGTTCCTTACGTGCCTGCAGAATGCGCTGATAAAGCACCGGGTGACACCAGGCGAGGTTCGAACCGGTCAGCACGATCAGATCGGCCTGTTCCAGGTCCTCATAGGTCCCCGGTACAGTATCAGTGCCGAAGGCGCGCTTGTGCCCGGCCACCGAAGACGCCATGCAAAGGCGGGAATTGGTATCGATATTCGCCGACCCGATGAAACCTTTCATCAGCTTGTTGGCGACGTAGTAATCCTCGGTCAGCAACTGCCCGGAAACGTAGAAGGCCACGCTGTCAGGGCCATGGCGCTGCACCGTGTCACGGAAACGATCCGCGACCAATTGCAAGGCCGTGTCCCAATCCGTATCCCGACCGTCGACGCGAGGGGCAAGCAGCCGCCCTTCCCTCCCCACCGTTTCGCCAAGCGCCGATCCTTTCGAACACAGACGCCCGAAATTGGCCGGATGATCGGGATCGCCCCGTACTTCGATCCCGCCATGTCCATCCGGGCGCATCAACACCCCGCAGCCGACGCCGCAATACGGACAGGTCGACCGCGTCACCGGCAATCCGCTACCGTCCATCACGCGGCATCCCGTTTACCGATGGCGGCCCCGTCCAGCAGGACACGGCCGGCTTCAATGCGCACCGGATAGGTCGCGATGCGGGCGTCTTCGCCCTGCGCTTCACCGGTATTGAGGTCGAACACCCAGTTGTGCAGTGGGCAGGTCACCTTCTGTCCATGCACGATACCGTCCGCCAGCGGCCCGCCCTTGTGCGGGCAACTATTGGAGGCTGCGAAAACCTCGGCCGGGCCCGTCCGAAAGAGCGCAATACAGCCAAGCGGCGTTTTCACCACGCGGGCACCGCGTTCGGGGATGTCGTTGACGTCCGCAATATCGATCCAACTCATTCCGCAGCCTCCAGCGTAAGATCGGCAAGTGGGGCATAATCCTGCGCCTTGTCGCGCGCATGTTCGGCCCACGGGTCCTTGCGAAAGATGGATTGGCTCAACTCGAACGCATCGATCAGCCGCTGCCGTTCGGCCGGGTCCATGACCCGTTCGCGCACCCAGTCGAGCCCGACCTTCGCCAGCCACTTGTAGGGCCGGTCGAGATACTTGGCGTTTTCCCGATAGAGCTGGACAAAGGCGATGGTGACCGCGATCGCCTCTTCCTCGGTGGGAACGTCGACCAGCCGTTGAGTTTCCTTCAGGTCCATGCCAGCCGCGCCGCCGACGCCGACCTGGTAGCCGCTGTCGACACAGACGATGCCAACATCCTTGCAGGTCGCCTCGGCGCAGTTGCGGGGACAGCCGGACACCGCCAGTTTGACCTTGTGCGGGGTCCACGACCCCCAAAGCGCCTTTTCCAGCTTGATGCCCAGCCCGGTGGAATCCTGGGTGCCGAAGCGGCAATGATCGCTGCCGACGCAGGTTTTCACCGTCCGCAGCCCCTTGGAATAGGCATGTCCCGAAACCAGCCCGGCGCGGTTCAGATCGGCCCAGATATAGGGCAGGTCTTCACCCCGGATGCCCAGCAGGTCGATGCGCTGACCACCGGTAACCTTGACGGTCTTGGCGCTGTATTTGTCCGCCGCGTCCGCGATGGCGCGCAATTCGTCGGCGGTGGTGATCCCGCCCCACATGCGCGGCACGACGCTGAAGGTGCCGTCTTTCTGGATATTGGCGTGCTTGCGTTCGTTGACGAAGCGGCTTTGCGGATCGTCGCGATATTCCAGCGGCCAATCGGCCAGCAGGTAGAAATTGATCGCCGGGCGGCAGACATGGCAGCCGTTGGGCGTGTTCCAGCCCAGTTCCTGCCAGACCGCGGCTTGCGATTTCAACTCCTTGGTCTTGATCAGCCGCCGCACGTCTTCGTGGGAAAGATCGGTACAGCCGCAAACCGGCTGTGCTGTCGGCATCTGGAAATCGTCGCCCAGCGTGACCTGCAGCAACTGTTCCACCAGCCCGGTACAGGTCCCGCAGGACGCGCTGGCCTTGGTCGTCGCCCGTACGGCACCCAGATCGGTGGCCCCGCCTTCGATGGCCTGAACAATGGTGCCCTTGCAAATGCCGTTACAGCCACAAATCTCCGCCTCAGGCGGCAAGGCTGCAACGGCTGACAGAGGGTCCGCGGCGGCACCTCCCTGATAGGCCGGGCCGAAGATCAGCGTATCGCGCATTTCCTCGATATCGGTGCCGTCCTTGATCAGCCCGAAGAACCAGTTGCCGTCGGCGGTATCGCCGTACATCACTGCGCCGACCAACCGGTCGCCTTCGATCACCAGCCGCTTGTAGATGCCGCGCGCCGGGTCGCGGAACACGATATCCTCACGCCCCTCGCCCGCGGCGAAATCACCGGCGCTGAACAGATCGCATCCGGTGACCTTGAGCTTGGTCGCCGTGTCCTTCACGACGAAGGCATCCGGTTCGTCCAGCAAGGTCTTCGCCACGATCTTGGCCTGATCATAGAGCGGCGCGACAAGCCCGAAAAGCTGACCGTCATATTCGATGCATTCGCCCACCGCGACGATATCGGGATCGGAGGTCCGCATCTGCGCATCGACCTCGATCCCGCGTGCAACGGTCAGGCCCGCATCTGTGGCCAAACGGGTTTCGGGACGGATGCCCACCGCCATCACCACCAGATCGGCGGGCAACGTGCCGCCGTCTTCCAGCAGCACGGCCTCGGCCCGACCCTCGCCGAGGATCGCCTTGGTGCTGGCCTGCGTCCTGACAGTGATGCCGCGTTTTTCCAAATCCTTGCGCAGCAGGTATCCGGCGGCTTCGTCCAGCTGACGTTCCATCAAGTGACCCATCAAATGCACCACGGTGACGTTCATTCCGCGTTCAGCCAGACCGGCTGCGGCTTCCAGCCCCAGCAAACCACCCCCGATCACCACCGCGTTGCCGCCCTTCGCGGCGGCGTCGATCATCGCGTTAGTATCATCGAGGTCGCGATAGCTGATCACCCCGGGCAGGTCCTTGCCCGGAACCGGAATAATGAACGGCGCCGAGCCGGTCGCGATCAGCAGCTTGTCATAGGAGACCGCGCCATTCCGGCCTTCGACCAGCTTGTTTTCGCGGTCGATCCGGGTGACATGTTCACCGAAACGGCAGGTCACGCCGCGTTCCGCGTACCAGTCATCATCATGGGTGACGATGTCCTCATAGGTCTTTTCGCCCGACAGAACCGGGGACAGCATGATGCGGTTGTAATTGCCGCGGTCTTCGGCGTTGAAAAGGGTGATATCAAAAGCGTCGGGCTGTGTTTCTATCAGGTGCTCCAGCACCCGGCCGGAGGCCATTCCGGCCCCGATGACGACAAGTTTCTGTTTCATGTCTTTCACTCCGCAGCGATGGCCTGGGGTTTCGGCTTGGGCTTGGCGCCGTGTTCGTATTCCTCAAGGAAATCCAACACTTCCTGCCGGTAGGCGTAGTAATCGGGATGTTCGAGAAGCGCCTTGCGGGTCCGCGGGCGCGGCAGATCGACCGATGTGATCTTGCCAATCGTGGCTTGCGGCCCGTTGGTCATCATCACCACCCGGTCGGCCAGCAGGATCGCCTCGTCCACGTCATGGGTGACACAAATCGCGGTGACCTTGGTGCGCGACCACACTTCCATCAGCACTTCCTGCAATTCCCAGCGCGTCAGGCTGTCGAGCATCCCGAACGGTTCGTCGAGCAGCAGAAGTTTCGGGCTGAGCGCGAAGGCCCGCGCGATGCCGACCCGCTGCTTCATGCCGTTCGACAGTTCGGTGGCGGATTTATCCATCGCATCGGCCAGCCCGACCCGTTCGAGGTAATATTCCACTACGTCCTGGCGTTCGGCCTGGCTTGCCATCGGGTAGACCTTGTCGACGCCGATGGCGACGTTTTCCTTGGCGGTCAGCCACGGGAACAGGTTGGGCGACTGGAACACCACCGCGCGTTCGGGATCGGCACCTTCGACATGGCGGCCGTCAAGCTTGATCGCGCCCTTGGAAATATCGTTCAGCCCCGCGGCCATGGTCAGCACCGTGGACTTGCCGCAACCCGAATGGCCGATCAGCGAAATGAATTCGCCGCGATCGATTTTCAGGTCGAAATCTTCCACCACTGTCAGCGGCCCCTTCGGGGTCGGGTAGATCTTGTGCAGCTGGGAAAAATCGAGGAAGCGGTTTTCGATCAGGCCCTTTTGCGCGTCCTGCACCGCGGCAGGCACGCCATGGATCGGGGTCACATCGGGCAGCAAGCGGGTGCCTTCGACCTTCGCCTCAATCCCCACATCCATCAGGTAGCTGGTCACCTCGCCGCGCAGGCGCTTGAAATCCTCGTCATGGTTCATCTCGGTACGATCGCGCGGGCGCGGGATGGAGACGGTGAATTCCTTCCCGAGGGTCCCGTCCGGGTTCAGCGCGATGATCCGATCGGCGAGGATGATCGCCTCGTCGACGTCGTTGGTGATCAGGACGCAGGTTTTCTTGTCGGCTTCCCAGATATGTTCAATCTCATCGGCCAGGTTGGCGCGTGTCAGCGCGTCGAGCGCCGACAGCGGCTCATCGAGCAGAAGCATTTCGGGGTTCATCGCCAGCGCGCGGGCGACATTGACCCGTTGCCGCATTCCCCCCGACAGTTCCGCCGGGCGGCGGGCGGCGGCGTGGCTCAGCCCCACCATGTCGACGTAATGGGCGACCTTTTCCGCTTTTTCCGCCTTGCTCATCCCGGGGAAGACCGCATCGACGGCAAGACCCACATTGCCGGCCACCGTCAGCCACGGCATCAGCGAATAATTCTGGAAAATCACCCCGCGTTCCGGGCCGGGACCGGTGATCGGCTGCCCCTTGAAGGTGACCTTGCCGCGGCTGGGCTGATCCAGCCCGGCCATCAGGTTGATCAGCGTCGTCTTGCCGGTGCCGGAAAATCCCAGCAGCACCAGGAATTCGCCTTCGGCCACTTCCAGATCGATGCCCTTCAGCACCTGGGTGGCATGGGTGCCCTCGCCGAAGGATTTGGAAACGTTTTCGAACTTAAGAATACTCATGGCAATCACCGGTTATTCGAGAAAGTGAAAAGCGATTGCAGCGCGTACATCACCCGATCGAGCAGGAAGCCGATGATCCCGATGGTGAAGACCGCCACCATGATCTTGGCCAGCGAACTGGACGATCCATTCTGGAATTCATCCCAGACGAATTTTCCGAGCCCCGGGTTCTGCGCCAGCATTTCGGCGGCGATCAGGACCATCCAACCAACGCCCAGGGAAAGACGCAGCCCGGTGAAAATTAGCGGCAGGGCCGACGGCAGCACCAGTTTGACGATCTTGGTATAGGTGTTCATTTTCAACACCTTGGACACGTTCACCAGATCCTTGTCGATCGACGCCACACCAAGCGCAGTGTTGATCAGCGTCGGCCACAGCGAACACAGAGTCACGGTGATCGCCGAAATCAGGAAGGACTTCGAAAACAACCCGTCCTGGGTGACGTAGACAGCGGACACCACCATGGTCACGATCGGCAGCCAGGCCAGCGGCGACACCGGCTTGAAGATCTGGATCAGCGGGTTCAGCGCCGCGTTGGCATAGGGCGACAGGCCCGCCATGATGCCCAGCGGCACCGCCACCAGCGTTGCCAGAAGGAAGCCGAAGAAAACCGTCTTGATCGAGGTCCATATCTGTTCGTAGTAGCTCGGCGCACCGGTATAGGCGACCTGCTTGACCTCATCGGCGCGGCCCGCGTCGATCAGTTTCTGGTTGCGCTTTTCTACCATAGCCTCGAACTTTTCGCGCTTCACGGCCTTGGCTTGCGCGTCTTTATGCAGGTTCACCACCTCCTCCCAGACTTGCGCCGGACCGGGCACCGCACCAAGCGATGTCTGCACCTTGGGCGCCAGCGCCCCCCACAGAACGAGAAATGCGAGAATGGCCAGCAGCGGCACCGCCAGAAGGCGCCAGATCTCTTTGATCTGAGCTTTCGGGTTGTCCCCTGCCACGGCCTTGAGCACTGGGGTGATCCAGGCAAGGCCCAGAACCTGGAACCATTTGTCGGCGGCGTTGATACGGGTGAACAGCCGGGCGCGACGGGCCTCGCGGGCGGCATTCTCGGTGAAGTTCGGATCGACGGTGGTCATGGGCGTCTCCGGATGGTTGGCTCGGGTCCCGGGAAGATCGCCCGGGACGGGCAATTGCATTCAGGGTGCGCGCCCCGGACTGGGCCCGGAACGCGCGCGGGGAATTAACCGCGCACCTCGGTGCCGACGACGACCTGGTCGCCTTTCAGGCCAATCGGCAGGCTTTCGAGGTAAGCGTTGGGCTGACGACCGTCATAGGGGATGGCGTCGATGATATCGGCGGCCGGGGTCGGCGCCTTGTAGCCATCGCTGTCCCAGGGGAAGTCGGCTTCGTTGGCCAGCCCCTCGTCGACCAGCAAGCGGGCCGCTTCGAGGTAAATCTCGGGCTTGTAGACCGATTTGGCGACCTCGTCGTACCAGCTGTCCGGCTTGGGTTCGGCGATCTGCCCCCAGCGGCGCATCTGGGTCAGGTACCAGACCGCGTCGGAATAATAGGGGTAGGTCGCGTTGTGACGGAAGAACACGTTGAAATCGGGGATGTCACGTTTGTCGCCTTTTTCGAACTCGAAGAACCCGGTCATCGAGTTGGCAATTACCTCGGCATCGGCGCCTACATATTCCGGGCGGCTGAGGATTTCGACCGCCTCGGGGCGGTTGGCGTTATCATTTTCATCCAGCCACATGGCGGCGCGGATCAGCGCCTTGGTCACGGCCAGCGTGGTGTTGGGGTTCGCCTCGGCGAAGTCG
The DNA here is from genome assembly GCF_009857745.1 of Thalassovita mangrovi. Classification (GTDB taxonomy): domain Bacteria; phylum Pseudomonadota; class Alphaproteobacteria; order Rhodobacterales; family Rhodobacteraceae; genus Thalassobius; species Thalassobius mangrovi. Next base: position 134,911 of record NZ_WWEN01000004.1, on the reverse strand, counting down.
GCGGAGATGCCGAACACCTTTTCGGGGTTGTTCTTCCACAGCTGGTAATCGGTGATCACCGGCACGCCGATGCCCTTGAACACCGCCTGCTGGTTCCACGGTTCCCCAACGCAGTAGCCATAGATCGTGCCAGCCTCCAGCGTCGCGGGCATCTGCGGCGGCGGCGTCACCGACAGGAACACGTCGGCATTGATCTGGCCGGTCACGTTTTCGGGGCTGTAATAGCCCGGGTTCAGCCCGCCAGCGGCCAGCCAGTAGCGCAGTTCGTAATTATGGGTCGAAACCGGGAACACCATACCCATGTTGAAGGGCTTGCCCTCAGCCTTATATTCCTCGACCACCGGGGCCAGCGCAGAAGCCGAAATCGGGTGTTGTGGGCGACCGTCCTCCATCTTGGGGATATGCGGCAGCATCTTTTCCCAGACATCGTTCGACACGGTGATGCCATTGCCGTTCAGGTCCATTGAAAACGGCGTGATGATATGCGCCTCGGTGCCGAAACCGATGGTGGCGGCCAGCGGTTGACCGGCCAGCATATGCGCGCCGTCCAATTGCCCGCCGATCACACCGTCAAGCAGCACTTTCCAGTTCGCTTGCGCTTCCAACGTGACGAACAGCCCTTCGTCAAGGAAGTACCCCTGTTCATAGGCCACGGCGAGGGGAGCCATGTCGGTCAGTTTGATAAAGCCGAAGGTCAGTTCGTCTTTTTCCAGTTCCAATTCGGCAAGCGCGGGGCTTACCAATGCTGTCGAGGCGACGAGGCCGAGGAGGAGCTTTTTCATTATCGTTCCTTTCCGATGCGCCCGGTTGCTTCGAAAAGGTCCGGGCAAACGCAAAAATGGCCGCTGCACATCCCACCGGCATCCGGTGGTGCGCGAGCGACCTTGCTCAGGTTTTCCCTGTCATTGGGAGAATTCTGTCCGACCCACCCCGTTGCAGGTCGATGACTTATCTATGCCGCAGCGCAGCTAATCTCGTCAGTAAAAAAATCAGGTTTTCAGGAGCAGTTTTGATGAAACGGCTCTTTCACAGGAAGATATTGCACAAATAACAATCAATCAGACTGCATTGGCTCAAAAACAGAGCCGTCAAAGAACATGTCGGGCAATAGACTCATCCGGCCTTTCTCCGACGCCACAGCAGTTGGATGACGAATCGCGCCCTCAAGTTTTTCGGATGCGCCCGGCAAATCGGCTTCGGTGCCGCCAAGATGACGGCGGTAAAGATCAGTGCGAAATACCTGCTCGGCGGCCAGCTGCGCGGTGTCCGAACTCAGGTTATTGGCAAGACTCAGCCGGTGCGCGATCCACTTCGCCTGGCTGCGCCAAGGGAAGGTCGCCGCTCCGCGATGGAAGCCGACAAAATCGGTGACGCCCCGCTGCTCGGCCTGGCCCGAGATCGTGAATCTGCCGCTCAGCGCGCGGTCGATCAGTTCCGAAGGCACATCCAGATAGGCTGGGCGCGACAGGATTTCGCTGGTCGTGGTACGGCTTTCCTCCTGGGACAACCAGCGGCCGGCCTTCCACACCGCGCGCATCAGTCGCCTTAAAAGGTGTGGTTCGGTTTCCGCCCACTCGGTGCGCACCGCCAGCACCTTTTCCGGCGCGAAAGCCCAGATCGCCTTGCCCGGCAGCAACAGGGCCCCTGCCCCACGATCCACCGCAACCGATCCCCAGGGTTCGCCGACGCAGAAAGCGTCGATATCGCCCTCGGCCAGCGCCTGTGCCATCAACGGCGGTGGCACGGTACGCACCTCGATTCGGCAATCCTTCAGATCGGTCCCCTCGAACCAGTAGCGCAACAGTTCCACATGCATGGAAAACGGGAACGGGACACCAAAGACCAGCGTACCATCTGCGACCTTTGCCAGCGCATCGGCCGCCTTGGCGGCATCGGCGAAATCGAAATCAAATGCGATCTCGCGCAAGCGGTCCTCCAGCGCGCGGCTGACGCCGATGATGTCGCCATTCACCGACAGCACCGAGACGGCCGAGATCGGCGTCTGAACGCCACCCAGCCCCATCGCCATCGCAACCGGCATTGGTGACAGAAGATGCGCCGCGTCGACCCGGCCAAAAGCCAGCATGTCGCGCACCGACGACCACGACGGCGCGGCAATCAGGTCCAGCGCAATACCTTCGGTTTCGGCGAAGCCCATTTCCTGCGCGATGATCAAGGGAGCCGCATCGACAAGCGGCATATAAGCGACGGGCAGCGAAACCGTTCTCATCGCAGCAACCCCGACGCGGTAACCAGCGCCTCGGCGACCTCGGCCACCCGGCGCCCCTGATCCATCGCGGTTTTACGCAGCAGGGCATAAGCGGCGTCTTCGTCGATGCCCTTGGCCTTCATCAGCAATCCCTTCGCACGATCTATCACTTTGCGTTCTTCCAGCGCGCGGCGGGTTTCGGCCAGTTCCGTGCGCATCTGGCGAACCATGCGGAATCGAGCGATCGCGGTATCCATCACCGGTTTCAGCCGTTCCGGCTGCAACCCGTCGACGACATAAGCTGACACCCCTGCCTCGACCGCGGCCTGCGCCAGCCCGCCTGCCGCACCGGACACGAACATCGCCACCGGCCGCTCCAGAGGACCAGAGGCCAGGGTCAATTCCTCCAGTATATCGCGCGTGGGATTGTCGATATCTATCAGCACGACGTCCGGCGAATAGGCCGCGATCTTGCGCGCCAAGCCGGCAATGGGGCCCACGACATGCACATCGTGGTTGCCGCTTTCCTTCAACGCCTCGACGATGGCGATCGCCCGGTCGCGGTCTTCCTCAATGACGACAATTGTGAGTTTCGAGTCCATGACGGATTGCATGGCCATAATTTGCGCAGCAGGCAAGTGAAAGCGTGTGGCGCCGCAGATCGCGAGTTCACCCGTGTCATGTTATCGGCAAGGCGACGCATCTTTAAGCAGTTTATTGGGTGAAGAAATATCCACTCATCACCGCCCGGTCAGCCGAACACATAAGCCATCATTCAGCCAGAGCCGCCCCTTCTTTGGTTGCCTCAGGTTCCTGCACATAGCTGCCATTGATCCAGGCCGCAGCGAACGGTCATTCCCAGCCCGTTCTTGTCGTTCATATCGTCCCCGGGATGTTACATGGTCACGAGCACGAAGGGCGGAGAGCCAACCTTCGCCGCGCATCGCATGAATGACCAGGATGGCGCGGACACGGGAGGTCTGTCGCCTGCGCTATTGGGGTCCAAATACGGCAACGAACAGAACCGCATCATCATACGTGCGTGTCCACATCACTGATGTCCTCGTCCTTGAGGCCCGAAGCCGTCAGCGCATAGCTTTTGTCGATCCACCGCTTCAAGGAGTTAGTGCAATACACTTGCGAAACCAAAGCGAACTTTCTAAGGTTCTTTCGCGCAAGCGAAAAAATAGCTTATCTACGGCTCGGAACGTCGAAACTTTGGGGCAGTATCAAATACACCATGGATGCAAAAGAATTCGATAGGCTTGGAAACATTGTCTCGAGCAAAAATTGGGATGCGTATGACGGCGTGAGGCCTGATGGCAAGACAATGCTGGACATTATTATCGAGCTTGTCTCCCCAATGAGTTCACCGGAGCGCAAAATAACTTCAGATCTTCTGGAGAATTACTTAGTCATTAAGGACTACAGTTATATCATAATTGAACTGCTTAAGGAGATTACAGAGCGGTCAAAAGGTCGCGCAATAGCTATTTCGGCCGTTAAAGATTATACGGCCACAAAGGTAAAAAGCGGCGCTGCGCTAACCTTCGACATGAATAGTAGCATTCATTACTTTGATGGAACTAAATTTACCTTTTGCGAAGACCCCAAAAGCGATCGATTTCAGAATTTTGACGGCTTCAAGGTGCTAGTTGACGATTTCATTGGTACGGGCAATCAGTTTCTAGATATGAGCAAACACCTTGAAGAATCCGGTTTCAAAAAGGAAGTTGACCTCGTTGCTACTATTGCGATCCAGCAAGAAGGAAAATTAAACTTAGAAAAAAATGGCTTCAGTGTCTTTTCTGTGCATGAGAGGCCAAAATCCATTCAGGCGCTCATAGCTCTTAGCGGCCGCCCAGCTCAAGAAGTATACGAAATCTACGATGGAATAGAGCTTAGGGTCGGCTGCCACGACGATTACAAGCGTGGTTATGGGCAGTCGGAAGCAACGGTGTCTTTAAAGAAGACACCGAACAACACCCTTCCAATATTTTGGTTTCAAGGAAAGAAAAAATGGCCCGCACCGTTCCCTCGCCCGCGAAGTTGAAAAGGACAAGGCTCGACATGTTGCGGTCAGTCTACTATCGACAAGAGCTGCCGCGTAGTGTGTTCGCAATCGGTGCATCTTGGGTGCAGGCAGAATTCACTTCTCTGATCCAATCAAAGCTGATTGTCGTGGAGGATGAAGAATACGTGCTTACAGATGTAGGCTTCGCAGCGCTCAAGAAGTTGGCTGGTGGCCGCGTACCAAGCATGATACGCATGGATAGATCGATTTTCACAATGAGGAAAGACAAGGGAAAGTTCATAGTTGATCGCTCTCTAGCGAAGGAGCTCTTTCGTGAGGTTAGTACTGACGGTTGACGCTAGTCGACTGTCGGAGTCGCGAGTCGCGTCTCTTAGATCGGACCTAGTACGAGCCATCGCCTTCGCGATGCTTCGCAGGAGCAAAGAACCGCGAAGGCGATGTCGTCCTTACGTCCTCCATCTGAAATTAATCCAGATTAATTTCAGTGATTTTGGTAACCACGAGAGCGGTCTACTATGAGCTTACTGTCTGACAATTTTGAGTTTGGTGGAAAAATTGGAATTGCCGAGAGGGAGGCGGTGGAGAAATACGCCCAGCGCCTCATTGATAAAGGGCTTCCTGTCATTTTTTCACCGGAACACCTTTCGCATATCACAAATATTAGGCTTGAAGCGCTTTATGCGATGTCTAATAGTCAGGAGAGCTATTACAGAAGCTTTGATATACCAAAGAAGTCTGGTGGCCGCAGGAGAATCGATGCTCCGCTTCCCTCTCTTGCCTTTCTTCAGCGATGGACTTTAGATAATATTCTAAACTCGGTGCCGCTCCACGCTTCAGCAAAGGCCTATCGGAAGGGGAATTCGATCTTTGACAATGCTCGCTTTCACAGAAAGCAAAGAGTTGTCCTAAAGGTTGATGTGAAAAATTTCTTTGGCTCAATTGAAGAGCACTCTGCATTCCTCATCTTTAAAGGTCTTGGATACTCGAAGCGACTCTCTAAGCTTCTTTCGATGACTGCAAGTTTGCACGGCTCCCTTCCCCAAGGCGCGCCGACGAGTGGTGCGCTTGCCAACATTTATATGAAAACATTTGATGATGCTGTCTTTAATGCATGTAAAGAGAGCAAAGTTAGATACACAAGGTACGCAGATGATCTTACATTCTCCGGCAGTGATTTCGACACCGACGCTCAAATTAGGCTGGTAGATAAGCAGCTTTCAAAAATTGGTCTATCTGTCAATGCAAGAAAGACACGTGTTCTGCTACCACACGTCCGCCAAGATGTTACTGGTCTTGTTGTCAACGAGAAGATTTCGGTGCCGCAGGATTATCGCCGGAGGCTACGTCAGGAATGTTATTTTATTCAGAAGTTTGGAATTCATGGGCACGCCAGGGAAGTGAATGCTGCGAACCCAAGAGTTCGACTTGAAGAAGTGATAGGAATGCTGTCCTACGTAAAGTCAATTCATAAGAATGAGCCGTATTGGAGTGACGCCCATTCAAGAATGCTTGAAATACGGGCGTCGTTCTTTTAGCGAGATCAGTTCAAGTTTTTGGAACCTTCCCGCGATCAATCAACCTCAACTCCAGAATCCGTGGCGTAACAAGTCGAGAAGATACGGAGGAGCGAAGGCGTTTCTCATAGGCGCAGATCATGTCACAGCGCCATGTTTAATAGCAGTTCAGGGTTGGGGCCGGTCAAGCCCCGCACTAGGTTTGAATGTCCGCAGAGGGCCGGAAGCGCCATTCAGCCCCGCTCAGTGACCTCGCCTTTTCAAATGCGGTAACCAGCGCATTGCTGCCTCTGGCACATGCTGCAGCGAAGGGCGGCTTCAAGCCCTTTGTGGAAGATTCTGCAAGTTGTTTGAACGGCTGCTATGTCCGCGTCACCTTTGACCGCCTATTGGATGCCTATGGCAAAGAATACGTGGCGCATAATGCTTCCGTCCCTATCGGTGCTTCCGTTCAATAGTTCAAATGATCGCCAGTTCCCCCACGCGATGCTTATCGATAGCGGTGCCGGTGTTCACGCCTGTGGCAGGCGCCAGCAGAACCACCTCGCAGGTTTCTGTGAGCGCGACGGGGCAATGCTCGACGCCATGCGGGACGACGATAAACTCGCCTGCTTCGATCACCTCCTCACGGTCACGGAACCGCATCAGAAGTCGCCCGTCATGGACAAGAAAAAGCTCATCGTCATGTTCGTGGAAATGCCAGGTGGAGGCTCCTTCAAGTTTCGCGAGCTTGATTTGCATGTTGTTCACCTGACCGACGACACGCGGCGACCAGGTTTCCGAAAGCGTAGTAAAGGCCGCATCGAGCCCTTTCTTTCCAAAGGGCGACAGATGCCCGTTGAGATTGGCAACATCCCGAAGAATAGCGGTGAGTTGGGCTTCCAGTCCTCTGCCGTCGGCCGGGTATTCCTCGTCCAGCGCAGCCGTGCCGATGGTGAATCCGGCCGCTCCGGCCCCGTGAACGGCGGCGATGCGATCCTTATCCGCGATGGAACCCGCGACGATAACAGGCTTGCCTGCGGCGTCGCAGACTGCCTCGATCAACTCAGGCACGTTCTGATCCGGTGAACGATAGGCGAGTAGATCAAGGCCATGCACGCCATTCCGGGAGGCAAGATCCCGTGCGTTCGCTACGATCTCCTCGATGGTGCCTTCCAGCACACTCGGATGCCCGGTGATTTTTCCAGGGAAGGGGTAATATTCGAGCCCGCTGCCCGCCAGCACCGGCAGAACATCATCGACACGCGTGCCGCCGAGAAGGATATCCACACCTATCTCGACCGCCGCGCGTGCCGATGCAACTTCGCTATCCCGATCGAGCGAGACGACTTCGAGATAGGACGTAGCCCCCTTGGCCTGAATCGCCTTGTTCAGCGCTCTCAACTCCTCGACCGGCAGACCGACATCCTTGAATCCGATGTGGCGCACGCCCAGTGACAGCGCCGTTTCCAGGTGCGTCATGGCATCGGTGACGGTCTTGTCGTTTCGGGTGAGCATGAAAATGAAACGCAGACCCATCAGGCGGCCTCCTCTGAGTTGTTGCGTATCGTAGCAAGCTTGCGCACGTTGTCGATGGCAACGGACCTGTTCCCAATCATCGTTTGGTAAGCAGTCACCTACACCGCAGACCGAACAAGATTCGCAACAGCCATCAAATTATCCAACATTAGACCCAACAACGGGCCCAACAAGGCGTTTCAACCATCCATTAAGTATCTAATTTAATTGAAAAAGGGCAGTGGCGGAGGAGGTGGGATTCGAACCCACGGTAGACTTTCACCTACGTCGGTTTTCAAGACCGGTGCATTCAACCACTCTGCCACTCCTCCGGTCCGACCGGCTTAAACGGGTCGCAATGATTCTGAAAGGCCCCTCTCGAAACGCCGCGGCGAGGGAAAATCCGCCGATCCGGCTCCTGTTACTTTCCTTGTTGCCCACATGGGGTTAAGCTGCGCCCGAGGTGTTCGCCCCGGACCGCGAATAACAGACCGGACAACCGGCATCAGGTCCGCCGGGCGCAGAACAAAGGCGAGAGACAGATATGTTCTTCACGGCAGATCGACAGGGGAAATTCTTGTATATCAAACAGGGGCTTGTGGTGGCCGGCCTGGCCTTCGGGCTGAGCGGCTGCGTCGATGGCGGCGATTTCAGCCTGTTCCAGAAAAAAGCGCAGGACGGGACCGAAACCGCCCCTGCCCGTTCGGTCAAGCTGATCGAGCGCGACATCGAAGCCCCCGACGTGTTCCAGAAATCCGAGGCCGGTCTGTGGGACGGGCGGCCGTCGCTGGGCGGCGTCTGGGTGGCGCATCCCGACGTGACCGATCCCGAGCGGGTGATCATCCGCAACGAGGCCAACGGCAAATTCGTCATCGGCGCGCTGTTCCGCCGCGAACGCGAAATTCCCGGGCCGCGCTTCCAGGTGTCGTCCGACGCGGCCACCGCGCTTGGCATGCTGGCGGGCAAGCCGGTGGAGCTGAACGTCACCGCGCTGCGCCGCGAAGAGGTGGCCGAGGACCCCGAACCCGCCCCCGACAGCAGCGCCGAGGCGATGGCCGCACCCACCGAAATCGAAGCCACGCCGCTTGACCCGGTCAGCGCCGCCAGCGCCGCGATCGACAAGGCCGAGGCCGAAGCCGCCCCCGACGTGGTGCTGAAGCCTGAACCGAAACCCGAACCGAAGCCGGCCGCCAAGGTATCGAAGCTCGACAAGCCCTATCTGCAGATCGGCATCTTCTCGGTCGAAGCCAACGCCCAGAGCGCCGCGGCGATGATGGAACGCGCGGGCATGATCCCGACGGTCAAGACATCGAGCCTGAAGGGCAAGACCTATTGGCGCGTTCTGGTCGGCCCGGCGACGAGCAAATCCGAACGCAGCGCATTGCTGGACAAGATCAAGGCGAGCGGCTTCACCGACGCCTATGCCGTGCGCAACTGACGAAAGGACCCGCATGTTTCGCATGATCCGAACCGCGCTGGCCGCCGTTCTGGCCAGCCTGATCCTGACACTGCCGGTTTCGGCCTTCGACACCAAGGCCCGTTCGGCCTATATCGTCGATCTGAACACCGGCACGGTTCTGTTGAACAAGGATGCCGACACACCGCTGCCGCCCGCCTCAATGTCGAAGCTGATGACGCTTTACATCGCCTTCGAGGCGCTGCGCGACGGGCGGCTGAACCTGGATGAAACGCTGCCGGTTTCGGAACACGCGATGAGCTATGGCGGATCGACCATGTTCCTCGACACCACCGACCGGGTGCGGGTCGAGGACCTGTTGCGCGGCATCATCGTGCTGTCGGGCAACGACGCCTGCGTGGTAATCGCCGAGGCGCTGTCGCCGGACGGGACCGAGGCCGGGTTCGCCCGCTACATGACCCAGCGGGCGCAGAAGATGGGGATGACCAATTCCACCTTCGCCAACGCCAACGGCTGGCCCGCCGCCGGGCACCGGATGTCGACCCGCGACCTGGCGCTGCTGGCGTCCCACCTGATCCAGGATTTCCCGCAATATTACCCGCTGTTTTCCGAACGCGAATTCGCCTTCGACGGCCGCGCGCCGCAAAACGTGCATAACCGCAACCCGCTGCTGGGGCTGAATATCGGCGCCGACGGGCTAAAGACCGGCCACACCGAAGAGGCCGGATACGGCCTGGTCGGGTCGGCCAAGCAGGGCGACCGTCGCATCGTCTTCGTGATTTCCGGCCTCGACAGCGCCCGCGCCCGGGCCGAGGAATCCGAGGCCATCGTCAACTGGGCCTTTCGCCAATTCGTGCTGCGCCCGATCGCCAAGGCCGGAACCGTGATCGCCGAGGCCGATGTCTGGATGGGCAGCGCACCGCGCGTCGGGCTGACCCCGGCCGAGGACCTGTCCGCGCTGATGCCCGCCCTGGGCGGTGACGCGGTGGAGGCCGAGGTGGTTTTCATGGGCCCGATCGAGGCACCGATCGCCAAGGGCCAGGAAATCGGTCAACTGATCCTGAAACCCGAAGGGCTGGACGAAACCTCCTTCCCGCTGGTCGCCGATCGTGACGTCGCGGCGGGTGGTTTCGTGACCCGGATCAAAACAGCGGCGATCACGCTGCTGCACCAGCTGGCGCAAGGCCCCGAGGGCGCCTCTTGAGCACCACCGGCACTTTCATCAGTTTCGAAGGCATCGACGGGTCTGGGAAATCCACTCAGGCCCGCTTGCTTGCCGAGGCGCTGCGCGCGCGCGGCCATGACGTGGTATTGACCCGCGAACCGGGCGGATCGCCGGGGGCCGAGGAAATCCGCGCGCTGGTTCTGCAGGGCGATCCCGACCGTTGGTCGGCGGAAACCGAAATCCTGCTGTTCACCGCAGCGCGGCGCGATCATTTGGAACGCACCATCCAGCCCGCTCTGGACGCGGGCAAGATCGTCATCTGCGACCGTTTCGCCGACAGCACCCGGATGTATCAGGGGCTGAGCCGCGGCGATCTGCGCGAAGACGTGGACAAGCTGCACGCGCTGATGATCGGGCGCGAACCCGACGTGACGGTGCTGATCGACATGGAAGCGAAATGCGCTCTCAGTCGGAGTTTGGAGCGGCTGGCTCAGCCGAAGCCTATTTCCCCCCCCGATGTGAATGAGGAAACATTAATGAGTTTCTCACATTCGCAGCCTGTCCCCAGATCGAAAGAGAAGACTAATCTTCTGGAGGCAAACACTAACGTGCTCTCAAGCAATTTCCAAAACGAAGACCGTTTCGAATCTTTCGGCCTTTCGCTGCAGGAAAAAATGCGCGACGGTTTCCTTGCCTTGGCCGCCGAATTCCCCGATCGTTTCCTGACCATCGACGGCGGCCGCGATATCGACGCCGTCGCGGCGGATGTGTTGCAACAGGTCGAGGACCGGCTCTGACATGGCCGATGAACTGCTTCCCGAACCCGATCGCGTCGAAGGCGCGCCGCACCCGCGCGAAACCAAGCAGCTATACGGTCAACACAAGGCCGAGGCCGCATTCCTGGACGCGTTCAATTCCGGCCGGTTGCATCACGGCTGGCTGATCACCGGGCCCAAGGGTGTCGGCAAGGCGACGCTGGCCTGGCATATCGCGCGCTTCCTGCTGGCGACGCCGATGGATCAAGGCGGCGGGCTGTTCGGCGAACCGCAAAAGCCCGACAGCCTGGCGATCCCCGCCGACCACCCGGTCGAACACCGGCTGCAGGCGCTGTCGGAACCGGGCCTGTTCCTGCTGCGTCGCGGCCCCAACGACAAGGGCGACAAGCTCGCCAATGAAATCCTCGTCGGCGAGGTGCGCAAGCTGAAGAACTTCTTCGGCCTCTCCGCTGCCGATGGCGGCCGCCGGGTGGTGATCGTGGACGCCGCCGACGAAATGAACGTCTCGGCCGCCAACGCTTTGCTGAAAGTGCTGGAAGAACCGCCCGCCAACACCACGCTGCTGCTGGTCTGCCATCAACCCTCGCGGCTGCTGCCGACGATCCGGTCGCGCTGCCGCGAATTGCGTCTGGCACCGCTGGCCCCCGAAGACATGGCCGCCGCGCTGCAACAGGCGGGCGTCACCGACATCCCCAACCCCGAAGCGCTGGCCGAACTGTCCGCCGGATCGGTGGGCGAGGCTTTGCGCCTGCTGAACCTGAATGGCTTGGACATCTACCAGGACCTGATCGGGCTTTACGACACCCTGCCCCGGCTCGACCGCTCCCGCGCTTTGGCGCTGGCCGAAGCGGCCACCGCGCGCGGTGCCGAAACCCGGCTCGACCTGCTGTTCGGGCTCAACGAGCTGCTGATGGCGCGGCTGGCGCGCACCGGCGCCGTCGGCGCGCCCCCTGCCCGCGAAGCCGCCAAGGGCGAAGCGGCGCTGCTGAGCCGCCTGTCGCCCAATCCGCACAAAGGCCGGGCATGGGCCGACCTGGCGCAGGAGATCGGCGCGCGAACCCGCCACGGCCGGGCGGTGAACCTTGACCCTGCCGCGCTCATCCTAGATACGGTTTTCAAGATCCAGAAAACCGCCGCGGCCTGACAAGAGCCCGAGAAACGCATGACCAAGCCCATCCAGATCACCGACAGCCACTGCCACCTCGATTTCCCCGATTTCGACGACGAACGCGATGCCGTTGTGGCCCGCGCGCTGGAGGCCGGCGTCACCCGCATGGTCACGATCTGCACCCGGCTGCGCAATGAACCGCAGGTGCGCGCCATCGCGGAAAAATACGAACAGGTCTATTACGCCGCCGGCACCCACCCGATGAGCGCCGCCGAGGAGCCGATGGTAACGGTCGAGCAGCTGACGACGCTGGCCAAGCACCCGAAATTCGTGGGCATCGGCGAAACCGGGCTGGATTACCACTACAGCGCCGACTCGGCGCAGGTGCAGAAGCAAAGCCTGGCGATCCATATCGAGGCAGCGCGGCAGACCAAGCTGCCGCTGATCATCCATTCGCGCGATGCCGATGAGGACATGGCCGATATCCTGAGCTCCGAGCACAAGAACGGCGCCTTTTCCTGCGTGATGCACTGCTACACGTCGGGGCCGGAGCTGGCGAAGACGGCGCTGGACCTGGGCTTCTACCTGTCGATGTCGGGCATCGCCACCTTCCCCAAAAGCCAGGACGTGCGCGATATCTTCGCCGCCGCCCCCGTCGACCGGGTTCTGGTGGAAACCGACAGTCCCTATCTGGCCCCCAAGCCCTTCCGCGGCAAGCGCAACGAACCGGGTTACACCGTGCACACCGCGCAGGTCGGCGCCGAGGTCTTCGGCCTCGATTACGAAACCTTCGCCCGCCAGACCCAGGCCAATTTCGACCGGCTGTTCTGGAAGGCCGCCAAACACAAGGCACCCGCGTAATGGCCGAGCTGCGTTTCACCATACTGGGTTGCGGATCGTCCGGCGGCGTGCCGCGTCTGGGCGGGCATTGGGGCGATTGCGATCCCACCAACCCCAGGAACCACCGCCGCCGCTGTTCGATGCTGGTCGAGAGGATCGAGGGCGAGGACAAGACCACCGTATTGATCGACACCACCCCCGACATGCGCCAACAACTGCTGGATGCCGGCGTGGGCGAACTGGACGCCGTGCTGTGGACCCATTCCCATGCCGATCACGTGCACGGGATCGACGATCTGCGGATGGTCGTGTTCAACATGCGCAGGCGTCTCCAGGTCTGGGCCGACGGCGACACCCAGAACGCTCTTTATGCGCGCTTCGGCTACGCCTTCATCCAGCCCGACGACAGCCCCTACCCGCCGATCCTCGACATGCACACGATCAAGGGCGACGTCACCATTTCCGGCAAGGGCGGCGACATCACCCTGACCCCGTTCCAGGTCGGTCACGGGTCGATCGACGCGCTCGGCTTCCGCATTGGCGATCTGGCCTATCTGCCCGATGTGGCGACGATCGAGGGCGAAGCCTGGGACGTGCTGCAGGATCTCGATTGCTGGGTGCTGGACACGCTGCGCCGCACGCCGCACCCGACCCATTCGCATCTGGAACAATCGCTGGAATGGATCGACCGGATGGCGCCGCGCCGGGCGGTGCTGACCAACATGCATATCGATCTCGACTACCAGACGCTGGAAGACGAAACCCCCGATCACATCACCCCCGCCTATGACGGCATGACGATTTCCTACCAGGTCTGAGCGGCCTTCATCTTGGCGGGCATCCCCCCGCCGGAGGCGTCCCGCCCGTTCCGCACGCGCAAAGGCCCCGAATAGATGCAAGACCTTCTCAACGTCGTCCTGCCGGTCTTCCTGGTGATCGGGTTCGGCTATTTCGCGACCTGGAAGGGATACCTGAACGCGGGCCAGATCGACGGGCTGATGAAATTCGCGCAGAATTTCGCAATCCCCTGCCTGCTGTTTTCCGCCATCGCCACGCTCGACCTCAGCCGCAGCTATCACCCCGCCCTGATGCTGTCCTTCTATATCGGCGCCGCGTCGGGTTTCGCCGCCGGGATGCTGGGCGCGCGCTTCCTGTTCGGGCGGCCGTGGGAAGACAGCGTTTCCATCGGTTTCATCGGGCTGTTTTCCAATTCGGTTCTGCTGGGGCTGGCGATCACCGAACGCGCCTATGGCGCCGATGCGCTGGCCGCCAATTTCGCCATCGTGTCGGTGCATGCGCCGTTTTGCTACATGGTTGGGATCACGGTGATGGAAATCGTCCGCGCCCGCGGCCAGTCTCCGCTGCGGGTGGCGCGCACCGTGACCACCGCGATGTTCCGCAACGCGCTGGTGGTGGGCATCGCGCTTGGCTTCATCGTCAACCTGGGCGGCATCGCCCTGCCCGAACCGGTGACGGCGGCGGTGGACCTGATGAAACGCGCCGCCCTGCCCGCCGCCCTGTTCGGCCTGGGCGGTCTGCTGGTGCGTTATCGGCCCGAGGGCGATGGCAAGGTGATCGCCTATATCATCGCGGTCAGCCTGATCCTGCATCCCACTATCGTCTACGGGCTGGGCCGGGCGTTCGACCTGCCGGTCAGCGACCTGCGCTCGGCGGTGCTGACCGCGTCGATGGCGCCGGGCGTGAACACCTATCTTTTCGCCAATATCTACGGCGTCGGCCGCAGGGTCGCGGCGTCCTCGGTGCTGGTTGCCACAGCGGTGTCGATCCTGACGGTCTGGGGCTGGCTGCAGATCCTGCCCTAGCGCCCGCGCCGTCCGCGCCAGCCGCCGCGCCGCTTCGCGCCGCCGACCTGCCCCAGCCCTTCGCGCAGTACCGCCATCATCGGGTGATCGGCGGGCTCCGCCGCATAGCGGTCTATCAGCTTCGGCAGCATCGCCCGGCTGTCCACCCCGTCCGGCAGGCTCAGCGCCCAGTCGAGAAAGATCGAGCGGCATTCGGCCTCAGTGATGCCGTCGATCCGGAAGCTTTCCCGGATCAGCCCCTTGGGGTCCAGCGGATCGCCCGTCATGCCCGCACCGTTATGTCGCGCGCCAGCGCCGCGTCGATCGCGGTGCCCGCTGCCTCGCTTCCCCGGCCCAGATCGGCCAGCAGCGCCGCCACATCCGCCGCCCCGGTTTCGCGCAGCAGCATGTCACAGCCGCCCTGCCCGATGCTGTCGGGATCAAGCGGTTTGTCGGTCAGCAATTTGGACACCATCTGCAATTTCCAACACAGGTTATAAGACGCGTTCAACGCCTGCCGTTCCTCTTCGGTCAGCCAGCCGCCCGCGACCGCACTTTCCAACGCCTCGGGCACCGATTGGGTGCAGGTGCCGAACATCACCGCGCTGGCCTGGGCCAGCAATTCGATATCCTGCAACCGGCCCGGGCCGATCTTGGCCTCCCACGGGCCCGACGGCACCTTGGCATCGGCGATCTTGGCGCGCATGTCGGCCACGTCGGCGATCACCTTGGCGGCGTCATGCGGCGAGGTTAGAACTTCGCGCCGCACCTGTTCCACGTCATCCGCGACACTCCGGTCGCCGGCAACGGCACGGGCGCGGGTCAGCGCCAGGTGTTCCCAGGTCCAGGCCTCGTTCAGCTGGTAATCGCGGAAACTGGTCAGGCTGGTCGCCACCGGGCCCTTGGTGCCCGACGGGCGCAGCCGCATGTCGATCTCGTACAAACGCCCCTCGGGCAGCAGCGCCGACACGGCGGTCACCATCGCCTGGGTCAGCCGCGCGTAATAAACGCGCGACGCCAGCGGGCGTCGGCCCTCGGAATATTCCACCCCACCCGCGTCATAGACCACGATCAGGTCCAGATCCGAGGTCGCGTTGAGCCGCCGCGCGCCCAGCGACCCCATCCCCAGCACCATCGCGCCGCGACCGGGGCATTCCCCGTGTTTCGCCGCGAATTGCGCCACCACTTCGGGCCAGAGCGCTGTCAGAACCGCCTCGGCCAGGTCGGCATATTGTTCCGCCGCGCCGTCGGCGTCGATCAGCCCGCGCAGGTGATGCACCCCGACGCGGAAATGCCATTCCTTGGCCCAGCGGCGCGCGAGGTCGAGCTTGCGTTCGTAATCGCCCTCCGCCGCCATCTTGCCCGCCAATTCATCCCGCAGCGCCGCCAGCCCCGGCCAGGGGGCGAAGAAATCGCCGCCGATCACCGCGTCGAACACGCCCGAATGGCGCGACAGGTGCGCCGACAGCTGCGGCGCGGTGCCGACGATGTCGATCAGAAGGTCGATCAGCTGCGGATTGGCCTCGAACAGCGACAGCAGCTGCACGCCTGCGGGCAGACCGGCAAGGAAGCCGTCGAAGGCGCGCATCGCCTCCTCGGGGCGGGCGGCGCGCGCCAGTTGCTGGAAAAGGCGTGGCTTGATGCGGTCGAAGATTTCCACCGCCCGGGCAGAGCGCAGCGCCGGGTAGGATCGCCAGCGCTGCACCATTTCGGCATCGATCGGTTCCTCGGCCGGGGCCTTGGCGTCGGGGGCGAAGAACCCTTCGGTCAGCGCGTGCACCTCTTCCAGCCGCTGGCGCAGATCGGTTTTCAATTCGTCCAGATCGCGGCCCAGGAAACAGGCCAGACGCTGCAACCCCTCTTCGTTGTTGGGCAGGTCGTGGGTCTGGGCGTCGTTGACCATCTGGATGCGGTGTTCGACCTCTCGGTGGAACCGGTAGTGATCGGTCAGCTTCTCGGCGGCGTCCTGAGGCACCCAGCCCTTTTCGGCCAGCACCCGCAGCCCGTCGACGGTGCCGCGTACCCGCAGGTCGGGGTCGCGCCCACCCGCGATCAATTGCCGGGTCTGGGTGAAGAATTCGATTTCACGGATGCCGCCCCGGCCCAGTTTCATGTTGTGGCCGTGCAAGTCCAGTTCACCGCCCAGCCCCTTGTGTTCGCGGATGCGCAGCCGCATGTCATGGGCGTCCTGGATCGCGGCGAAATCCAGATGCTTGCGCCAGACGAAGGGGCGCAGGGTGTCCAGGAACGCCGCCCCCGCGGTCAGGTCGCCCGCCGCCGGGCGCGCCTTGATATAGGCGGCGCGTTCCCAGGTTCGGCCAAGGCTTTCGTAATAGGTTTCCGCCGCCGCCATCGCCATGCAGACAGGCGTGACAGCCGGGTCCGGGCGCAGCCGCAGATCGGTGCGGAACACGTAGCCTTCGGCGGTCAGGTCCGACAGCATGCTGGCCATCTTGCGCGTCGCCCGCACCAGCGACGACCGCGCCTCGTGATAATCGTCCCGATCGTAACGGGTTTCGTCGAACAGGCAGATCAGGTCGATGTCCGACGAATAGTTCAGCTCGAACGCACCCATCTTGCCCATGGCAAAGGCGACCATGCCACCGGCGGTCTCGATATCGTCCTCGGTGGCGCCGGGCAGCTTGCCGCGCCGGATTTCCGCCCCCACCGTCGCCTGCAGCGCCAGTTGGCAGGCCAGATCGGCCAGCCTGGTCAGGGTGCCGGTGACCTGCTCCAGCGGCCAGACCCCGGCGCAATCGGCCAGCCCCGCCAGCAGCGCGATCCGCCGCTTGGCCTGGCGCAGCGCGTTCGGCAACTGATCGGGGGGCGTCCGGCGCAGCTCGGCGAACAGGGTGTCCACCGCCTCCGCCGGCCCGTCCAGCGCGGGCAGGATCCAGTCGGTTTCCTTTTCCATCAGCACCGTCAGATAGGGGCTGCAGCCAGCAACGCCTTCGATCAGCCCGGAAACTTCGGGGGTAAGGCCCGGGAAAAGCGCCAACGCGTCTTTCCCACGCTCGGATTTGAACGGAATGGGCTGGCGGGTCATGCGGGATGCGAATGTCATGGCGGCAAGATGGAGCGCGGCGCGGGGGCGGTCAATGACGGGGATCAAGTTGCGGCGGGAATATCGTCGGGGGTTGTGCCAAGGGCAGGGTCGCGCCCGGCCCCGAGGGCGGGCGTTCAGACAACGGGCTGGCCCGCCCTCCCCGGCTGCGTTAACGATAGCGCACAGGGAAAAGGGACTATCCGATGAGCAAGAGCCTCAAACGCGTGAAGAAGGCGTTGGAAGACGCCGGCATCGAAACCGAGATCAAGGAACTGGGCCTGGCGCGCACCGCCCAGCAGGCGGCGGACGTGGCGGGTTGCGAGCTGGACCAGATCGCCAAGTCGATGATCTTCAAGGGCGAAGACAGCGGCGAGGCGATCCTGTTCCTGACCGCGGGCGGCAATCAGGTCGACACCGACAAGGCCAGCGCGGTGGCGGGCGAACAGCTGGGCAAGGCCGACGCCGCGCTGATCCGCGCCCAGACCGGCTTCGCCATCGGCGGCGTGGCGCCGGTCGGCCACCTCAATCCGATCCGCGCCTTTCTCGACCCGCGGCTGCTGGAATTCGACGTGATCTGGGCCGCTGCCGGCACGCCGCACCATATTTTCGAACTCCACCCCACCGAATTGCCCCGGCTGACAGGCGCGCAAGCCGCTGATTTCACGGCATAAACAAAAATAATGTAAAAACTATTCACATCATGTCTTGCAATACCGGGCAGCGGTGCCAATCTATCCAATGTGAAAGACATTCACATTTCGACAGAAACGGAGACAATTGATGACACCCGCCGCCTCATATTCGACCAACGGAACGGCCATGGGATGGCTGTCCAGAGCCGAAGCCTGGCTTGACAGCCGTGGCAAGGGCGCCTGGATCGCCGCGATGGTCCTGGGCTTCGTATTTTTCTGGCCCGTCGGGCTGGCCCTTCTTTTCTACATGATCTGGAGCAAACAGATGTTCGGTAAATCCTGCAAACGCCACAGCCGCGCCCATCACGGGTTCCACGCGATGAAATCCAGCGGCAACACCGCGTTCGACGCCTACAAGGCCGACACGCTGCGCCGGCTGGAACAGGAACAGGACGCGTTCGAGTCCTTCCTGCAGCGCCTGCGCGATGCCAAGGACAAGGCCGAGTTCGACCAGTTCATGGACGAACGCGCCAAGACCGCGGCACAGGAACGCGAACAGGAACGCGAAGACGCCTGATCCCCTGCCCCTACTCGACCGGCCCGGATTTGCCCCCGGGCCGGCCATGATCTGAAAGGACCAAGCGATGCGGCCGACGGACTGGCACCTGCCCGACCCCGATACCCAGCATGAATTCTACGACGATGTGCCGCTCAAGCGGCTGATCGCCTTCGTGATAGATACCGTGCTGATCGTGCTGATCGGCTTGGCGATCCTGCCCTTCACCGCCTTTGCCGGGGTGTTCTTCTTTCCCTTCCTGCTGACCGCGGTGGGCTTTGCCTACCGGGTGATCAGCTTGGCCAACCGTTCGGCCACTCCGGGCATGTGGCTGACCGCGATCGAATTCCGCACCGGCGACGGGCGGCGCTTCGATCTGTCCACCGCCACGCTGCATACGCTGGGGCTGACCATTTCCTTCGCCATTCCGCTGCTGCAGGTGATCTCGGTGGTGCTGATGGCGACCTCGGCCAACGGCCAGGGGCTGAGCGACCGGATGCTGGGCACGGTGGCGCTGAACCGGGCGGCGCGCCGCTGATCGCGGGAAAACAACGGCAATTTGCCGCGCAGGCGGCTTTTTATGTCAAAACATCGACTCTTGGCGCATCGGCACGGGGCTGGTATCTTCGTCCGGATTCCGGTTAGTGACAGATATGCGACATACTTTACCCCTTGCTCCCCAGTTTTATGTGACCGCGCCTCAGCCATGCCCCTATCTGGATGGCCGGATGGAGCGCAAGCTGTTCACCGCGCTGCAAGGGGATGCCGCCGGTGCGCTGAATGACAGCCTGTCGCAACAGGGATTCCGCCGGTCGCAGAACGTGCTGTACCGGCCGTCCTGCACCGATTGCGCCGCCTGCCTGTCGGCGCGGATCCGGGTCGACGCGTTCAAGCCGAACAAAAGCCAGCGCCGCACGCTGAAGCGCAACGACAACCTGGTGCGCCGCGCCACCTCGCCCTGGGCGACCGAGGAACAATACGACCTGTTCCGCCGCTACCTGGACAGCCGCCACGCCGATGGCGGCATGGCCGATATGGACGTGTTCGAATTCGCCGCGATGATCGAGGAAACCCCGGTCCGCAGCCGGGTGGTCGAATATGCCGATCGCGACACCGACAAGCTGATCGCGGTCTGCCTGACCGACCTTCTGGCCGACGGCACCAGCATGGTCTATTCCTTCTACGATCCCAGGATGACGCGCGAAAGCCTGGGCACGTACGTGATCCTGGACCATATCGAGATTTCGCGCGAAACCGGCCTGCCTTACGTCTATCTGGGCTATTGGGTGCAGGGCAGCGGCAAGATGGGGTACAAATCCCGCTTTTCGGGTCTGGAAGTGTTCAAGGGCGGCCGCTGGGAAGCGTTCCAGGGCGAAGACGCCTATTCCGCCGAACTGCACCCGCTGTCGACCGATCCGATCGCCGAACAGGTCGCCAATATCTCGCTGCCCGATCTCAGCCACCCGGTGAAGCTCTGAGCGCCGCCGCGCGGCGGTATCTCACGATCATCCAGACATCACGACGCTACTAGTGTTCCGCTTCCGAGCGGTATGCGTTGTCATTGTCGCGCCCTCCCCCGGACGGAATTTGCCCGATGGAAATGTCCGGTGCTCAGGCCCCCTAAAAAACGAAAAGCCGCCCCGGGGGGCGGCTTTCCTTTTCTTGTCTATCCCTTGGATCAGTGCGGGATCAGGTCCGGCACGATCGTCACGATCGAGGGGAAGAACCACAACAGCGCAAGCCCCGCCACCTGGATCAGCACGAAGGGCACGACCCCACGATAGATATGGGCCGTCGTCACGCTCGATGGCGCCACGCCGCGCAGGTAGAACAGCGCGAAGCCGAACGGCGGCGTCAGGAACGAGGTCTGCAGGTTCACCGCGATCATGATCGTCACCCATTTCGGATCGAAGGTGCCGCCATAGATGACGGGACCGACGATCGGGATCACGATGTAGATGATCTCGAGGAAGTCCAGCACGAAGCCCAGCAGGAAGAGCACCAGCATCACGATCAGGAAGACCGTGAATTCGTTGTCGAAGCTCTTCAGGAACTGCTGAATGTAGTGTTCCCCACCGAAGGAGATCACCACCAGGTTCAGCAGCTGCGACCCGATCAGGATGGTGAACACCATCGAGGTCACCTTGGCCGTTTCGCGCACCACCGGGGTCAGGACGCCCGAGCGGAACAGCACATAGCAGCTGTAGAGCAGGCCGAAGGCAGCGTAGAGATAGGCCGCATAGGCGACGAAGAACGCCACCCAGCTTTCGAAGCTGACTTCGGGCTGGTTGATCCGCAGATCGAAGTTGATCCCGACAAGGATGGTGATGATCACCGCGAAGGTGGACCAGATCACGATCTTGCCCGACTTCTCCTCGTCGCGCAGCTTGCGGTAGGCCGCCAGCATGATCGCGCCACCGGCACCGAGCGCCGCTGCCGGCGTCGGGTTGGTGATGCCACCCAGGATCGACCCCAGCACCGCGATGATCAGAACCAGCGGCGGGAACACCACCCGCAGCAGTTCGTTCTTGGCCAGCCGTTCAACACCGTGACGGCAGCCATAGAGCGCAATCACCGCTGGGATCGCCATCAGCACGACCATCTTGCCCGAACTCGTCTCCGGCCCGACCAGCAGGATATCGACAAGCGCGGTCAGGATGATGCCGATGGCCCCGATGATCAGCGGACGCGGGTCCGAGGACGGGCTGGTGCCGCGGCTCCAGGCCAGGGTGATCGCCAGCATGATCAGCAGAACGGCCACGCCGGTGCCGATCGGCGCCGCGGCTTCGATCTTGGCGGCCACGCGTTCGGCGATTTCCTCGGGCGACAGCTTGCGGCTTTCCTGCACGCCGCCGGCCGCGTCGATCGCCTGCTGCTGGGCGATGGCATCGTCCCAGGCCTGTTGACCGTGCAGTTCGATCATCGACGCCTTGCATTCGTCGCCGACATTGGTGCGCAGCGACGCGCCGGTGCCGACATCGGTGTAGGTGTCCACCTGCAGGCTCTGGCTGCCGACCACGCCCACTTCGGCGAGCAGGAAGGTACCGGCGATCAGCGCCGCCGGAATGGCCAGGAACCAGGTCAGCCCTTCACGGCGCGAAATCGGTTCGTGACTGGTGTGGCCGATCTCGACCGCGGGGGCCTTCGAGGGGTTCAGCAGCGCATAGCCGAAGGCGTAAAGCGCATAGAGCAGCGCCAGCAGGATGCCCGGCAGCAGCGCCGCCTGGAACAGCGTACCCACCGACACCACGGCCGGTTCGCCCAGATAGGTCAGCGCGTCGGTACAACCCGCCGCCTGCGCCCGGGCTTCCTGTGCCGCCGAATAGAGGTCACCGGCCAGCGTGCCCAGCAGAACGATCACGATCGAGGGCGGAATGATCTGCCCCAGCGTGCCAGACGCCGCTATCACGCCGGTGGCGATCTCGGGCGAATAGTTGTTGCGCAGCATGGTCGGCAGCGACAGCAGGCCCATGGTCACCACGGTGGCGCCCACGATCCCGGTCGAAGCCGCCAGGAAGGCACCCACGACGACAACCGACACGGCCAGACCGCCGGGCAGCGGCCCGAAGACGCGCGCCATGGTGGTCAGCAGGTCGTTTGCGATCTTCGAGCGTTCCAGCGTGATGCCCATCAGCACGAACATCAGCACCGCCAGCAGCGTTTCGATCGACTGGCCGGCAAGAACCCGTTCGTTCATCCGGTTCACGATGAAGGACACGTTGCGGTCCATCGCGGTTTCCCAGCCCTTGGCGAAGACCGGTTCGGCCAGCCTTGGCAGGTCGGGATATCGGAAGATCGATATTGAATCGGGTTTGACCCCGGAACTGACCAGTTCCTGATACATCGCCGATCCGGTATCGATCGCCTGGTGTATCAGCAAGCCGGCGCTGTCCAGCGCGGCGATGATCCCGAAGGAAATCGCCCCTGCCCCGGCGATGGCGAAGGCCACCGGGAAGCCCGAAAGAATGCCCCCGAAGAGGCATAGAGCGACGATAATCAGGCCGATTTCGACCCCATCAAGTCCAAATAGCATTGTCCACTGCCCCTTTAATGCGTGCCTTCGTAGGCTTCTTCACCTTCGCCAAGCGTATCCTTGTCGAGGTATTTGTTTTCGCTTTCCTCGCCTTCTTTCCATTCTAGGTAGGAGCGGTAGAAGAAGGCAATCGCCTGCAGGAAGACCATGCCGCAGAAGGTCACGAGCAGGATCTTGAACAGGAAGTAAGCAGTGAAGCCGTTGGGCGAGAAACCGATGGTTTCCACGTTCCAGCGCATCGCGCGGGATTTCATCAGCAGCCGTTCCAGAGTGTCGCTGGCCGACGGTTTCGGCACGATCAGGTGGCGCCACATGAAGAACCAGCCATACAGCCAGATCAGCGTCGCCGCGGGGATCATGAAGAACAGCGCCCCGAACATGTCGATCACCTTCTTGGTGCGGAATTTCACCCCGGCATAGACCAGGTCCACCCGGACGTGACCGCCCTGAACGAAGGTGTAGGTGGCGCAAAGCGTCACCACCAGCGCGTTGTAGAATTTCAGCTCCTCGGCGTACCAGCTGATGTCGAACTGCAGCGGCACGCCAAAGCCGAAGACGATGTCCGGCCGGGTAAAGATCCGCTGCATGAAAACGATGATGATCTGCTGCAGAACCATCAGCAGACCGGCCCAGGCGAAGAACCGCCCGACCGTGTTGGCGAAGCCTTCCAGCACCCGCACACAGCCCCACATGAAGCTGTTGCGCCACATGCCGATGGCCGTGACGATCAAGACCGCCACGAAGACGACGAAAAAGAATTCGACCGACCCGCCGTAGTAGACGAAGCGCATCACCGATTCTTTGTTGGTCCAGTCCAGCCAGAGCTGCGGATGCGAAACCGCGTAACCGAAATTGTAAAACGCCATGGCAATGTTCTGGAAGACCCAGACCACGCCATCGCCCAATGCACCCAGGATCTGTCCGAGAGTGACAGAGCTTTCTTCCTGCATGATTTCCCCCGTGTTTCCCCTTGCAGGGATTTCGATAGGCGTAAGAACGCCAGAAAGGGCCCCTGTCAGACAGGGGCCCTCAAACTTTCAGCTGGACAGATTAGCCTTTGCCCAGAACGCGGTTACGCTGCTGAACGTAGAAACCGTCCGACTGGTTGATCCATTCCGACGAGGAGTACAGCGACTTCTCGAAGCTTTCGCGGATTTTCGCGTAGAGCGGATCGTCCATGTTTTCGTCCATGACTTCTTTCGAAGCGGCACCGAAGGCATCCCAAACGTCGTCGGGGAACTGCAGAACCTTCACGCCCTGCGCCTTCAGACGCTCCAGAGCGGCACCGTTGTTGGCCAGGGTTTCCGACAGCTGCAGCTGCGTGGTCGCCATCGAGGCGTAACGCAGGATCGCGCGGTGCTGGTCGGTCAGGTCGTTCCAGACGTCCAGGTTGACGTTGGCCGACAGGGCCGAACCCGGCTCGTGGAAGCCCGCGGCGTAGTAGACTTTCGCCACTTCCTGGAAGCCGGCGCGTTCGTCGGCCATCGGGCCAACCCATTCCAGGCCGTCCAGAGCGCCCGAAGACAGCGCCTGATACAGTTCGCCGCCGGGGATGTTCTGAACCGATGCGCCCAGTTTGCCCAGAACCTTGCCGCCCAGACCGGGCATACGGAATTTCAGGCCGTTGAAGTCGGCTGCCGACTTGATTTCCTTGCGGAACCAGCCGCCCGACTGCGAACCCGAGTTACCGGCCAGCATGCCTTTCAGGTTGAAGATCTGGCCCAGCTCGTCGTGCAGCTGCTCGCCGCCGTCGTGGTAGTACCAGTTGATGATTTCCTGCGCGGTGCCGCCGAAGGGCACTGCGGTGAAGTAGCCATAGGCCGGGTGCTGACCGATGAAGTAGTAATCGGCCGAGTGATACATGTCCGCCTGGCCCGACGACACCGCGTCGAAGACTTCCAGCGCGCCCACCAGTTCGCCCGGTGCTTTCTTGTCGATGGTCAGGTTGCCATCGGACAGTTCGGACACCATTTTTTCCAGGTAGCTGGCAGCATCGTCCAGAACGGCGAAGCCGCGCGGCCACGAGGTGACCATGGTCAGGGTGCGCTTGCCCTGTGCGTAAACCGGCGCCGCCAGCGACGAAGCTGCAGCAGCCGTACCGCCCAGAGCCGAAGTTTTCAGAAAAGAACGACGATCCATAAATTGATCCTCCCAGATGTCTTCTGCACGTCAGGCCCTCCACGGCCTGGGTGCGGATCGTTTAAAGTGCGGCAACACTATCTAGTGCGCCTCCGGGGGGGAATACCAAGTAGTACGTAGAAAGGTAATAAATGGACAAAAAAACTGACCGATTATGAAATTATATATCGAGCTTCCCGAATATTTGGGACGCAAAGAGACTTTGCTTCGGCCGCAATCGCGCGTATCGAATCACGCATGTCCCGGATTTTCGCTGCCTTGCGCCCCTCTTACGGTCAGAAACTGTTCCTGCTGGCCACCCTGCCGCTGATCCTGGCGGTGACCGCGATCGCGCTGCTGGTGGCGAACCAGTCGCGGCAATTGGCGGAACGCGAAATCCATCAGCTCGAAACCCAGCTGATCGAGGCCAAGAAGGAAGAACTGCGCAACTACGTGACCCAGGCGCGCAACGGGTTCTACTTCATCTATGGCCGCGCCGCGCCCGATGACGAAGCCGCCAAGCAGCAGGTGATGCAGATCCTGTCGGCGATGATCTATGGCGAAGAAGGCTTCTTCTTCGTCTACGATTACGACGGCAACAACCTGGTCAGCCCGCGCCAGACCGATATGATCAACCGCAACTGGATGGATCTGACCGATGGCGAGGGCAAACCGGTGGTGGCCGAATTCATCGCCACCGCGCGGCAGGGGGCGGGCTATGTCGAACATCTGTGGCCGAAACCCTCAACCGGGGAAGAGGCGCGGATGATCACCTATGTGACCTCCTTCCCGTCCTGGCGGTGGGCGGTGGGCACCGGCGTCTATATCGACGACATCCTGCAGCACGTCGCGGCGAGCCGCGCCGAGGTGGAACAGCGGGTGCAGCGCACCTTTATCTATATCGGCGCCATCACCCTGGCGGCGCTGCTGCTGGTGTTCCTGACCGGGATGATGATCAATATCCGCGAACGCCGGCTGGCCGATGCCAAGCTGAAGAAGCTGACCCAGCGGGTGTTCGACGCCCAGGAAGAAGAACGCGGCCGTGTCGCGCGCGAATTGCATGACGGCATCAGCCAGATCCTCGTCGGCATCCGTTACGCGCTGGAAATCGCCCGGCGCCGGTATCAGAGCGGCGACGACCGCGCCGGAGAGATGCTCGACAAGGGGATCGACCACCTGTCCGGCGCGATCCAGGAAGTCCGCCGGATCAGCCGCGACCTGCGCCCCGGCGCGCTGGACGATCTGGGGCTCGGCCCGGCGATCCAGACCCTGAGCGAGGATTTCAGCGCCCGCACCGGGATCAAGGTCGATTTTACCACCGTGGTTTTCCGCAACCGGCTTGACGAAGAGAGCAAGATCGCGCTTTACCGCATCGCGCAGGAAGCGCTGACCAATGTCGAACGCCATGCCGACGCCACCGAGGTCTCCGTCGATCTGCGCGGCCACCGCCAGGGGGCGACGCTGCGCATCACCGACAATGGCTGCGGCCTGTCCGGGACACCCGGCAAGGCCAACAAGGACGAAACCCCGGGCGGGCTGGGGCTGCGCAACATGCAGGAACGGATCGAACAGCTGGACGGAACCTTGAAAATTCAGTCGGGACGCGACGGGACATCGATCGAGGCCATCGTGCCTCTCAACCACCTGCTGCCGCCGGACCCCGCCCCCGAGACGCCGAAGAAAGCATCATGATGACAAACACCGTGAAAGTCGTGATCGTGGACGATCACCCGATGGTCGCCGAAGGCATCCAGTCGATCCTGGAAGCCTATGACGATATCGAAATCGTCGCCGCCTTCCACAGGGGCCGCGACATCATCGACGCGGTGGAAACCCTGCGCCCCGACGTGGTGCTGATGGATCTCAACATGCCCGATATCGGCGGGCTGTCGGCGACCGAGATCATCCTCGAACGCTGCCCCGAAACAAGGGTGCTGATCCTGTCGATGCATGACAGCCGCGACTATATCGCCTCGGCGCTGAGCCACGGCGCGATGGGCTATGTGCTCAAGGACGTGCCGACCGAGGAAATCAAGGCGGCCATCGACGCGGTGATGCGCGGCGAACGCTATCTTTGCACCGGCGCACAAGGGTCGCTGACCCCGCCGGACGGCAAGAACCGCGAACAGCTGACCGAACGGGAACAGACGATCCTGCTGCAACTGGCGCAGGGCAAGTCGAACAAGGAAGTGGCCGCGACGCTGGATATTTCGGTGCGCACGGTGGAAACCCACCGCAAGAACATCAAGCGCAAGCTGGGCATTTCCTCGACCGCCGGGCTGACCCGTTACGCGCTGGAACACGGGGTGCTGCAGGGCACCGGCGTCGGGCTTTAGGGCCGGACGCGCCGGGATATCCGACACGTTACAAGGCGCTTCATAGCGCTTTGCCACAAGTGCCTTCGAAGGCAGGAATTTGTGTAGGCGGATGTACCTATACCGGAAATTTGCCGCTCGTTGGCGAGTGGGGCAACGGTTGGGGCAAGGTAGGGCGGTTATTGGACTATTCGGGGCTCCATGGTCCCCGTAGCGAACGACCGGTTGTAGGCCCAGGCGGCAACTTGGGCTCTCGCGATCGCATTTGAGCTATTTCTGAGAGAAGCGTTGCCAAAACATTTGGTGCTCCCGCATCATATTCAACAATTTCGAACTGCCCCTCTTCCGGGGAGGTTGGCAGGAAATAGAGTTCATAGCTTCCATCGAAGACCTCCACTTCCGTTCGACCGCCATCCCAAATCAAACGCACAGTGGGCCAGTACCCTGTCGTGGCAGCTTCGGGAGGAAAACCGGCAGCCCGGGCTGCGCCTACCAACTCGGTTGCTGTAGCCAAGGCTTCGGGTGATGGTTTCGGTTCTGACTGCCAGTCACATTCAATTCCGATCCAATGATCAGTCACGTGCTGCCTCCCTTGCATTGAAAAAAAATAAAAACGGTCAATCGGATAGGTTGAAACCTTATGCTAGTGCACAAGTGCTTTGTGCAGCCCGGTCTTTGCGCCTAACCGAAGTCACTGTGCGCGTCAGTTCGCGGCCCAAAACAGAAATCTTAATTTTCGAACAGATAACCCTGTAGACGCCAACCAGATGACCAAAATACGTGGGGCATTCCGAGGGGCATTTTTGACCCTCTACAGCCTTGCGGCGCTATCTTTTCAATGTTCAGGAAGAAGTGGCTGGGGTGGCGCTTGCCCAAGCCCGTTCGAACAGGCTTGCCCCGTCGCGTGAATAGCGCGCATCGCCTTTTTCCGGCCCCGATATCGCATCCACGCCCCCGCGCGCAATTTTCGCAAAGAAAAACCGCCCTCCTGCGACACTTTTTGATTTTTTCGCGGTTGACGCCCCCTGCCCCCAGCCATAATACTCCGCCCAGTACTTTAGGGAGCCTCAGACGATGCAAACGCTAGTCGTAATCGTAGGAAAATGGCGCATGGGCCGGTAACGGACACCATAATGGAACCCCATGCGCCCCCGACTGAAAATCGGGGGCTTTTTATTGGCTGATTTATTGACGTCGTAAACGGAGCGAAAAGATGACACGTCAGATGACCGGAGCGAAAATGGTGGTCCAGGCCCTCAAGGATCAGGGCGTGGAAGTCGTATTCGGATACCCGGGCGGCGCCGTACTACCGATTTACGACGAGATTTTCCTGCAAAACGATATCCGCCACGTGCTGGTGCGCCACGAACAGGGCGCGGTGCATGCCGCCGAAGGCTATGCACGTTCCACCGGCAAGCCCGGCGTTGTGCTGGTGACCTCGGGCCCCGGCGCCACCAACGCGGTGACCGGGTTGACCGATGCGCTGCTCGACTCGATCCCGATCGTGGTGCTGACCGGCCAGGTGCCGACCTTCATGATCGGCTCGGACGCGTTCCAGGAAGCCGACACCGTCGGCATCACCCGGTCGTGCACCAAGCATAACTGGCTGGTGAAGGACACCGACAAGCTGGCGGCCACGATCCACGAAGGGTTCCACGTTGCCAAGTCGGGCCGCCCCGGCCCGGTGCTGATCGACATCCCGAAGGACGTGCAATTCGCATCCGGAAAATATGTCGAGCCGCAGAAGATCGAAGTCAGCCATTACCAGCCCCAGATGAAGGGCGACATGGCCGAGATCGAGGAACTGGTCGATGCGATCGAGAACGCCAAGAAGCCGATCTTCTACACCGGCGGCGGCGTGATCAATTCCGGCCCGGCGGCAAGCCAGCTGCTGCGCGAACTGGCCGATGCGACCGGCTTCCCCGTTACCTCGACCCTGATGGGTCTGGGCGCCTATCCGGCCAGCGGCAAGGGCTGGCTGGGGATGCTGGGGATGCACGGGCTCTATGAGGCCAACATGGCGATGCACGATTGCGATCTGATGATCAATATCGGCGCGCGCTTCGACGACCGGATCACCGGCCGCATCGACGCGTTCAGCCCGAAATCGAAAAAGGCCCATATCGACATCGATCCCAGCTCGATCAACAAGGTGATCCGCGTCGACATCCCGATCGTCGGCGACGTCGCCCATGTGCTGGAAGACATCCTGAAGGTCTGGAAGGCGCGCGGCCGCAAGACCAACAAGGAAGCGCTGGCAGGCTGGTGGAAACAGATCGACGGCTGGAAGGCGATCGATTGCCTGAAATTCGAACAGAAGGGCAAGACGATCCGGCCGCAATACGCGCTGAAGCGTCTGGAGGAGCTGACCAAGGGGCACGACCGCTATGTCTGCACCGAGGTGGGCCAGCACCAGATGTGGGCGGCGCAGTACCTGGGCTTCGAGGACCCCAACCGCTGGATGACCTCCGGCGGGCTGGGCACCATGGGATATGGCGTTCCCGCCTCGATCGGCATCCAGATGGCGCATCCCGATGCCCTGGTGATCAACGTGGCCGGCGAAGCGTCCTGGCTGATGAACATGCAGGAAATGGGTACCGCGGTGCAGTTCCGCCTGCCGGTCAAGCAGTTCATCCTGAACAACGAACGTCTGGGCATGGTGCGGCAGTGGCAGGAACTGCTGCATGGCGAACGCTATTCGCACAGCTGGTCCGAGGCGCTGCCCGATTTCGTCAAGCTCGCCGATGCCTTCGGCTGCAAGGGCATCCGCTGCGACGACCCGGCCGACCTGGACGACGCGATCATGGAAATGCTCGACTATGACGGGCCGGTGATCTTCGACTGCCTGGTGGAAAAGCACGAAAACTGCTTCCCGATGATCCCGTCGGGCGAGCCGCATAACAAGATGCTGCTGGGCGAAGCCAGCACCAAGGACGCGATCGGGTCCTCCGGCGCGGTCCTGGTCTGACGTCCGAGCCCCGGGGGCTGACGGCCCCCGGACCCCCGTGGATATTTTTGAAAAGAAGAAGACATCATGGCTGCTCTACAAATCAAAAAAGGCTCGACCAAGCATTCCGCCTACAACCTGCGCCCGACCTTTTCGGACACCAAGGAACGCCACACGCTGGCGGTGAAGGTCGATAACGAACCGGGTGTTCTGGCGCGCGTGATCGGGCTGTTTTCCGGGCGCGGCTACAATATCGAAAGCCTGACCGTGGCCGAGGTCGATCACCTGGGCCATCATTCCCGCATCACCATCGTCACCGAGGGCACGCCGCAGGTGATCGAACAGATCAAGGCGCAGCTGGGCCGGATCGTGCCGGTGCACGAGGTCCACGACCTGACCGTCGAGGGCGCGACGGTGGAACGCGAACTGGCGCTGGTCAAGGTGCGCGGCGACGGCGAGAAGCGGGTCGAGGCGCTGCGCCTGGCCGATATCTTCCGCGCCAACGCGGTGGACAGCACCCTGGAAAGCTTCGTGTTCGAGATCACCGGCACGCCGGAAAAGATCGACGCCTTCGCCGATCTGATGCGCCCGCTGGGCCTGGTCGAGGTGGCGCGCACCGGCGTCGCGGCGCTGTCGCGCGGCGCCTGAGCCCGCGTTTTCCCAGTCCCATCAAAGGATAAAGCCCCCCGGTGCGAAACCGGGGGGCTTTTTCTTAGCCGTCCTTCATCGGGAAGGCGCCAGCCTTTTTCATTTCCGCCACTTCCTGCGCATCCAGCAGCCCGTCGGCGGAGGCGTCGAACTGGGTGAAGCTTTCCTCGGCCAGGTCGGGGAAGGCGGCGGAAAGCTCGGCGAAGCTGTAGGCCCCGTCGCCATCGGTATCGAGGCTGGCGTCGATCCCCTCGGCCAGAACCGGGCTGGCCAGGGTCAGGGCGATTGCGGCGGTGCTCAGACGTGTTGCGATACGCATTTTCATATCCTCTTGTCAGTTTTCTCGGACGGCACTGTGCCTGTCCTGGGACCATCCGATCATCCCCGCGCGGCAGCGGGAAGCGGCGGGCGGGTCCTCCCCTCTTTCCGGCGGTCCGCCGCGACATTCCGCGATTCTCATGGGCAGGGTTTGGCGCAGAATTCCGCCCCGGCGGAACATCACCGGCAGCGGGTCCGCGATTGGGCGGCCCGGCGCCGGTTTTGCCATGTTGGAGGGATCGGCAAAGCGCCGCCCATGACGGGAATCGGCCCCAAACGAAACAACCGCGCCAGGGACTGGCGCGGTTGCGGGCGAATTTCAGACTGTCGCCGGGTTGGTTATTTCTGGATCGATTCCAGGTAATAGGCCAGCGACAGGATCTTGCCGCGGGTATAGACCGGGCCGCCATAGGGGCCGAAATCCTGATCATCCGAGAACAGCGCGCCGAAGATCGGCATCGGTCCGCCATGCGCCCGCACCCCGGTGCGGCCGTCGATCACATGGATCACCTGGAGCATCGGGAACACCCCGTCATTGCGCGCCGACAGCGTGGTCAGGTCGGGCACTTCGGTGGTCAGGACATCGGCGACCGATCCCTTGCCCATGCCGTAATCGCCGTGGCAGGCGGAGCAGTATTGTTCATAGGTCACGCGGCCGGGATCTTTCACGTCTTCGGCCAGAACCGGTCCCGTGCAGAGCGCAGTGATCGTGGCTACTGCAAAAAGGGCCTTCTTATGCATTGCTCTTCTCCTTCTGATACTGAAATTCACTGCGCCTTCACGCAGCCGCGAAATGAAAAATTCTTACCCCTTAACGGTTACAAATTATTTGGCCCCCTCTCGTTGACCTGCATCAATGACGCGGGCGGGCCCCGGCCCTAGCCTTCGCGGCAGATCAGCCGGTAAAGGTGCCAGGTCGTGTGCCCCAGCAGCGGCAGCGCGAAGAACAGGCCCAGGAAACCGGGCAGCATCGCGACGAAGGTGATCACCGCGATGAACACCGCCCAGGCCAGCATCGGCAACGGGTTGTCCTGCACCATCTTGAAGCTGGCGATCATCGCGGTGACGTAATCGACCTCGCGGTCCAGCAGCATCGGCAGCGACACCACCGTGATCATGTAAAGCAGCAGCGCGAACCCCGCCCCCACCGCCGTGCCCAGCCCCAGCATGATCAGCCCGTTCGAGGTCAGGAAGACGTCGAAGGAAGACGACACGTTGGTCATCGTCATCGTCCCCATGAACAGCGCGAAGATCATATGGGCGATGAAGAACCAGAACAGGAACATGAAGATGATGATGGCGCTCATCGAAGGCAGCTGACGCTTGGATTGCTTCGCCACCACACCGAAGATCTGATACAGGTCCATCGCCCGGCCCTGTTCGATCCGACGGCTGACCTCATACAGGCCGACCGCCGCGAAGGGCCCGATCAGCGGGAACCCCACCGCCGCGAAGATCAGCCAGTAGGTTTGCCCGGTCGCCCAGGTGACCCAGGCCATCACCAGCCCCAGCACAACGTAGAAGGCGGCGAAGACGCAGCCGAAGCCCGGCGCGCGTTTCATGTCCGCCCAGCCAAGGCGCAACGCCTCGGCCAATGTCCCGAAGGTCACCTTTCCCAGCTCGGGCGCGCCCGGCAAAAGGGGGTACGGCATTTGCATCCTCCCATACAAATATCGCTATATTTGCTATGGGACGGGGTTTTCAGGATAAAATCAAGCTTTACGGCAGTTGGGGCGGACGTTTCGACACCCATTGGGTGCCCTCGTGCCAGGCCTGGCCCAGCTGCAGAACCCGCAGATCGCCGCGCGCGGGCCCGATCAGCTGCAGCCCCATCGGCAGGCCGTTCTCGCCGAACCCCGCCGGGACGCTGAGACAGGGCAGCCCGATCAGGCTGACCGGCACCACGACTTCCATCCAGCGGTGATAGGTGTCCATCGCGCGGCCCGCGATGGATTTCGGGTAGCGCTGTTCGACCGGGAACGGCCAGACCTGCGCGGTGGGCATCACCAGCAGGTCGTATTCCTCGAACAGGTCGGCGGCCTTGCGGAACCATTGCGACCGCACCACGCTGGCGCGGTGCACCTCCATCGCGCTGAGCTTCAGCCCGCGTTCGATTTCCCAGATCGCTTCGGGTTTCAATTCGTCGCGGTGGGTTTCCAGCAGCGGGCCGAGCTTGGCCGCGATCGCCCAAGACCGCAGGGTGATCCAGGCGTCCCACAGCTGTTCGGCGGGCATCGGCGGGGGCACGTCTTCGACGATGCTGCCCATCTGCTCGAAGGATTTCAGCGCCTGCTTGCAGGTGTCCATGACGCCTGCCTCCATCGGATAGGCGCCGCCCCAATCGCCGAGCCAGCCGATCCGGGCGAAGGCCAGGTCGGCCATCAGCCGGTCGAGGTAGATTTCCGGCAACAGCCCGTGCGGCTGGCTGTGATCCCAGCCCGACTGCACCTCCAGCAGCGCCGCGATGTCGGCCGGCGAACGTCCCATCGGCCCGTTGGTGGACAGCTGATGCAGGAACATCTCGCCTTCGGGATCGGAGGGCACCCGGCCCCAGCTGGGCCGGAAGCCGTAGACGTTGCACCAGGCGGCGGGATTGCGCAGGCTGCCCATCATGTCCGACCCGTCGGCAATGCACAGCATCCGGGACGCCAGCGCGGCGGCCGCGCCGCCCGAGGACCCGCCGGCGGATTTCGAAAGGTCATAGGGGTTTTGGGTATGACCGTGCACCGGGTTGAACGTGTGGCTGCCCAGGCCGAATTCCGGCGTGTTGGTCTTGCCGATGAACAGGCCCCCGGCGCGGCGCATCCGGCTGACGAAAACGGAATCCTCTTTGGCGATATGCCCGGCCATGATCGGCGATCCCATCGAGGTTTCGATCCCCGCCACATTGGCCAGGTCCTTGACCGCCAGGGGGATGCCGTGCAGCCAGCCGCGGCGCGGGCTGTTGTCGACCTTGCGGGCTTCGGCCAGAAGCGTTTCGGGATCGCGCAGCGAGATGATCGCGTTAACCTTGCCGTTGACCGCCTTGATGCGCTCAAGCGTGGCCTTCATCAGCTCTTCGGCGCTCAGTTCGCGCGCCTCCAGCAGGGCCGAAATTTCAAGCGCATCCCGATCCAGCAGATCCATAACCAACGACTCCCACAACAAATACTTCGGGCGCACCCGCGTTGTAACTCATGGGTCAAGACCAGCTTTGGCGCAAGCCCCAATGGCCGCGCATTGGAGGGGCGACCTATCCGAAAGTCTTAGTCCGGACAGTGGGATGCAGGCAAGGGCTTAGCGCCCTGCCCCGGTCAGTCGGCGCCCTGCGCGTCGGCGCGGCTCTTGCCCGCCACGTCCATCGCCAAGGTCGCGGCCATCAGCCCGTCCAGGTCGCCATCCAGCACCCCGGCGGTGTCGGAGGTCTCGTAGCCCGTCCGCAGGTCCTTCACCATCTGGTAGGGCTGCAGCACGTAGGACCGGATCTGGTTGCCCCAGCCGGCGTCGCCCTTGGCTTCGTGCGCTTCGTTGATCGCCGCGTGGCGGCGGTCCAGCTCCATCTGGTAGAGCCGCGATTTCAGCGCTTTCATGGCGATGTCGCGGTTCTGGTGCTGCGATTTTTCCGAACTGGTCACCACGATATTGGTCGGGATGTGGGTGATCCGCACCGCCGAGTCGGTGGTGTTCACGTGCTGACCGCCCGCGCCCGAGGACCGGTAAGTATCGATGCGGATATCGGCGGGGTTCACCTCGATCTCGATATTGTCATCCACCACCGGGTAGACCCAGACCGAGCTGAACGAGGTATGCCGCCGCGCCGCGCTGTCATAGGGCGAGATACGCACCAGCCGGTGCACGCCCGATTCCGATTTCAGCCAGCCATAGGCGTTATGGCCGGAAATCTTGTAGGTGGCCGACTTGATGCCAGCCTCTTCGCCCGCGGACATCGATTGCAGCTCGACCTTGTAGCCCTTCTTCTCGGCCCAGCGGACATACATCCGCGCCAGCATCGAGGCCCAGTCGCAGCTTTCGGTGCCGCCCGCGCCCGAGTTGATTTCGAGGAAGGTGTCGTTGGAATCCGCCTCGCCGTTCAGCAGCGCTTCGAGCTCCTTCTCGGCGGCGGTCTTGGCCAGCGCCTTCAGCGCGGCTTCGGCGTCCTTGACGACCTCGTCGTCCTCTTCCATCTCACCCAGTTCGATCAGCTCGATATTGTCGGACAGTTCCTGCTTGATGCCGTCATGGGTGTTGATCGCATCGAGCAGCGACTGGCGTTCGCGCATCAGCTTCTGGGCGTTTTCGGGATCGTCCCACAGCGTCGGGTCCTCGACCCGGGCGTTGAATTCCTCCAGCCGGAATTGCGCAGACTCCCAATCCATCCGCTGGCGCAGCAGCTCCAGCGACTTTTCGATTTCGGAAACGGTATTCTGTACCTCGGCGCGCATCGGGCATCCTTGTCAAAACGTGTCAGTGCTGCGTGATAAACCAGCGTGGGAACGGGGGCAAGCGCTGTGGCGGGCGCCCCCGCCAAGGGGCGCCGTCTGCGCGTCAGTACAGTCCGCCCGAGGACACCGACCCGAAGGTCGCCTTGGGCCCGACGATCGCGGTGTCGCCGGTGGAGGTGGTGACCTCGCGGCCGGGATCGCCGATTTCCTCGAACAGGGGCAGGTTCGACCCCATCGCGAAACCGCCGTCGAAGGTGATGCCGAACAACGGTTCCTCGCCGTCGCGGAAATATTCCGCCACCACTTCGGGGCCCGACGCGTCGTTGGGCAGCCGTTCGCCGGTATAGCGGTCGATCTTGATGAAATGGCCGCCTTCGGGCACCTGGAACGGCCCGCCGCCGTATTTCTTGGTCGCCGTCTTCATGAACTCGGTGAAGACCGGGCCGCACATCGTACCGCCATAGGACCCGCGCCCCAGCGGCCGGGGCGTGTCATGGCCCATATAGCAGCCCGCCACGATATTGCTGGTGAAGCCCACGAACCAGACGTCGCGCGCTTCGTTGGTGGTGCCGGTCTTGCCCGCCACAGGTACGTCCAGGTTGACGGTGCTCGCCGCGGTGCCGCGATCGACAACGCCCTTCATCATCGAGGTCAGCTGATAGGCGGTGATCGCATCCATCACCCGTTCGCGGTTCGACACGATGGCCGGGCTGCGGTCGGCGGGGACATCGGGGTTGGTGCAGTCGACGCAATCGCGCCGGTCGTGGCGATAGATCGTCTTGCCATAGCGGTCCTGAATCCGGTCGACCAGCGTCGGTTCCACCCGTTCGCCGCCATTGGCGAACATCGCATAGGCCGCGACCATGCGGTACAGCGTGGTTTCATCCGCGCCCAGCGAGTTGGCCAGGAACTGGCCCATATTGTCATAGACGCCGAAGCGTTCGGCGTAATCGGCGACCACGTCCATGCCGATTTCCTGCGCCAGGCGGATGGTCATCAGGTTCCGCGACATTTCGATCCCGGTGCGCAGCGGCGTCGGCCCGTAATACTTGTTCGACGAATTTCGCGGCCGCCACAGGCCCTGCGGGGTGTTCACCTCGATCGGGGCGTCGATCACGATGGTGGCGGGGGAATAGCCGCTGTCCAATGCCGCGGCATAAACGAAGGGCTTGAAGCTCGACCCCGGCTGGCGCATCGCCTGGGTGGTGCGGTTGAACACCGAATCCTGGTAGCTGAAACCACCCTGCATCGCGATCACCCGGCCGGTATTGACGTCCATCGCCATGAAGCCGCCCTGGATTTCCGGCACCTGGCGCAGGGTCCAGCGGTCGAAACTGCCATCCTTGTTGGTCTGGGCGCGCACCAGCACCACGTCGCCGACGTTCAGCAGGTCAGCAGCCACCTTGGCCTTGGACGACAGCTTGCCGTCTTCCAGATTCTTGCGAGCCCATTGCACGTCCTTGGCGACGATCCAGTGGCCGTCTTCGTCCTCGTCCACGCCTTCGATGCCGATCCGCGCGT
Organism: Thalassovita mangrovi; assembly: GCF_009857745.1. Classification (GTDB taxonomy): domain Bacteria; phylum Pseudomonadota; class Alphaproteobacteria; order Rhodobacterales; family Rhodobacteraceae; genus Thalassobius; species Thalassobius mangrovi. The sequence goes on along the minus strand of NZ_WWEN01000004.1, from coordinate 97,993 downwards.
CCTGCTTGCCAAGCTTCAGCACCACCGCCGGGTGCCACACGCCGTCCAGATCGATGTCGCGCGGCATTTCGGTCGCCGCCAGCGCTTCGCGCCACTTGGCCTCGTCCCCCAGCTGATCGGCCGGGATGGTCACCCCGGTGCCGTGCCAGACGCCCCGGTCGCGGTCGTATTTTTCCAGACCCCGGCGCAGCGCGCGGGCCGCTTCGACCTGCATTTCGGGATCGACGGTGGCGCGCACGCTCATCCCGCCCGAGAAGAACTGTTCCTCGCCGAAATCGCGGCTCAGCTGGCGGCGGATTTCGTCGGTGAAGTAATCGCGCGGCGGCAGGGCAGATTTGAAGCTGTCGAAATCGCCGTTCTGCACCGACCGCAGCGGTTCCTGCCGCGCCTGTTCGTAAGCGGCTTCGGTAATATAGCCGTTCTGCTGCATCTGGTTCAGCACGTAATTGCGCCGTCCGACGGCGTCTTTCATGTCGCGCACCGGGTGCAGTTCCGCCGGTTTCTTCGGCAGCGCGGCGAGATAGGCGACCTCGGCCACCGACAGATCCGACAGGGTCTTGTTGAAATAGGTCTGCGCCGCCGCGGTCACGCCGTAGGAATTGGCGCCCAGGTAGATTTCGTTGAGATAGAGTTCGAGGATCTTGTCCTTGCTCAGGGTCTCCTCGACCCGGGTGGCGAGGATGATTTCCTTGATCTTGCGTTCGATCTTGCGTTCGCCGCCCAAGAGGAAGTTCTTCATCACCTGCTGGGTGATGGTCGAGGCGCCGCGCACGTTGCGGCCGCGCGATTTCACCGCGTCGAGCGCCGCCTTGACGATGCCGCCCGCGTCATAGCCCTTGTGGGTGTAGAAATGCTTGTCCTCTGCCGAGATGAACGCCTGTTTCACCAGATCGGGGATTTCCTCGGCCGGGGTGAACAACCGGCGTTCCTGGGCGAATTCGTCGATCATCTGGCCTTCGCCGGAATAGATCCGGCTGATCGTCGGCGGGGTGTATTGCGCCAGGCTTTCGTGGCTCGGCAGGTCGCGGCCATAGATATAGAAGATCGACCCGATGCTCAGCGCGACAACGGCCAGCCCGAGGGTGACCAGGGTGAAAATACCCCCGAAGAAAGAAAGAATGAACCTGAGCACGCGTGCCGCCCCTTGTGAATGGTTGCCACTCTATAATGTCGGCATCCGGCGCCGTCAAAACAACTCCGCTTGAGAGTTGGGCCGATTTCCGCTGTTTTCCGCCCTTTTTACTGCCGCACCAGCTTGGCCAGCGCCGCATCCTCGTCGGCCCAGGCGCGCAGGGCGTCGCGGATGCCCGAGGCCATGTTGATGCGCCATTGCTTGTTGGTCAGGTTCTCGCGGTCGCGCGGATTGGACAGGAAACCCACCTCGAGCAGGAGCGAGGGGATGTCGGCGGCCTTGAGCACCGAAAAGGCGGCGCGGCGCAGCGGGCGGCGGTTCATCGTCACCCCTGCCCCTTGGATGCCACCGATCATCGCCTGGGCCAGCCGTTCGGTCCGCGGCTGGGTTTCCTGCCGCGCCAGGTCCATCAGGATGCCGGCGACCACATCGTCCTGCCCGGTCAGGTCGACGCCCGACAGGATATCGTCGCGGTCGTGCCGTTCGGCCAGCTTGGCCGAGGCCGCGTCGCTGGCGTTATCGGACAGCAAATGCAACGTCGCGCCCTTCGCCTGGCCCTCGGCCAGCGCATCGGCATGCAGCGACAGGAACACATGCGCGCCAACCTCGTGCGCGATGGCGACGCGGCGTTCCAGCGACACGAAACTGTCGTCGTCGCGGGTCAGCACCACCTCGAACCCGCCCGAGCGCAGCAGGGTTTCCTTCAGCTCGCGGGCGAAGGCCAGCATCAGGTCCTTTTCGCTGTAGCCGTCGCGTTCGGCGCCCGGATCGATGCCGCCATGGCCGGGGTCGATCACCACCACCAGCGGTCCCGCGCCCGGAAGCCCCTTGGTTTCGGCCCGCGCCACCGGGTCCGGCAGGTCCCAACGCGGATCATGCGGCGCACCCGAGCGCGCGGCGAAGCTTTCGGGATCGGTGTGCGTCAGCGTCACGCTGAGCCGCGCCTTGCCGGTCTCGGGCGACACGTCCATCCCGGCCTCGCTGATCGCGTAGGGCCCCTTGAGGTCGACCACCATGCGCGACCAGCCGGGGCGGAAGGACCCGAAGCGCAGGTCACTGGCCCGGTCGGCGTTCAGCAGCACCGGCTTGGTCACCCCGCGCCAGTCCACTTCGCGGAAATCCAGCACCAGACGCGCCGGGTCGGCCAGGGTGTAGACGCGGTAAGGCACGCCCTGGCTCAGCGCCAGGTCGAGCTTGAGGCCGCTGCGGTGGTCGGTGATCTGCGAATTGCCGATCTCGACACGCGCGAGGCCGGAAAGATCCTGCGCCTGCGACGGCAGGGCCCAAAGGGCCAGCACGAAGGCCAGCCAGAACTGTCTGAAAATACCGCTCATCTGCCCGGTTCCCGGTTATCGTTGCCCCAACCTACCCCGAACCGGGCGGGTTTGCACAGCCCCGTGGCTGGGTTTTCTGGGGCGGTCCGATTTTATCGCAAGCCGGGCCAGCGCCGGTCCGCGGGGTGGCGCTGTGCGACCTTTGGGCATGGCAGTTTATCCCCGCCAAACCCTTGCGCCCTGTCGGCATCGGAACATGCCCCTCGAAAGCGTCAGCCCGTCTCGCCAGAGGCGAGCCGACAACAAAGGGCGCACCTCCGGTGCGACCGGGCGGACTGGCGCTGACCCGGCGGCCTTCGGCCTTGTTCCGGGAATTGTGCCTGACATCCGCGCCGCCCGGCGTTCGCCGGGCGGAGGCGCGACCGCGCGGTCGCGCCTAACCCTGCCTCACAGTGGTCCTAACCCCGCTCGGCCATGAACCGTTCCAGCCGTTTCAGCCCCTCGACGATATCCGCCGTCGCCCGCGCATAGGAAAACCGCAGCGTCCCCGCCCCGCGCACGGGATCGAAATCCAGCCCCGGCGTCACCGCCACCCCGGCCTTTTCCAGGATCTCGGCGGCAAAGGCGCGGCTGTCATCGGTCAGCTCGCTGACATCGGCATAGACGTAAAACGCCCCGTCCGGCGGCGCGATCTTGTCGAAGCCCGCTTTCGGCAGCCCTTCCAGCATCAGCCGGCGGTTTTCGCGGTAGACGGCCATGTTGGCCTCCAGCTCCTCGCCGCAATCCATCGCCGCCAACGCGGCAAGCTGGCTGGCATGGCTGGGGCAGATGAACATGTTCTGCGCCAAGCGTTCGATCACCCGCACATGATCTTCGGGCACCACCATCCAGCCGACGCGCCAGCCGGTCATGCTGAAATACTTGGAAAAACTATTGATCACATAGCAATCGTCGGTGACTTCCAGCGCCGTCACCGCCTTGGCCTCGTATTCGATGCCGTGGTAAATCTCGTCGCTGATGAAGGCTGTATCGCTGTCGCGGCAGGCCCCGACCAGCGCCTGCATCGCCGATTTGTCCAGCATGGTCCCCGACGGGTTGGCGGGCGAGGCCACCATCAGCCCCTGCAGGTCCATCCCGGCCAGGTCCGACGCCACCGGCTGCAGCCGATTTTCCGCCGCCGCCTGCAATCCCACCGGCACCAGGTCCAGCGCCTTGGCGATCTGGCGATAGGACGGGTAGCCCGGTTCGCCGATCCCGATCCGGTCGCCCGCGTCGAACAGGGCCGTAAAGGCCAGCAGGAAACCGCCGGACGATCCCGGCGTGACCACCACCCGGTTCCAATCCAGATCGACATCGTACCAGTCGCCGTAAAGCCGCGCGATGCGCTTGCGCAGTGCGGGCAGGCCAAGCGCCACGGTGTACCCCATCGGATCGCCCTGCATTCCCCGCGCCAGCGCCTGGCGCGCGCCTTCGGGGGCGCCGGTGCCGGGCTGGCCGACCTCCATATGGATGATGTCGCGGCCGGATTCCTCGGCGGCGCGGGCGGCTTCCATCACGTCCATCACAATAAAGGGATCGACCTGTGATCGTCTTGAGTTCCGCATCGGTTCCTTCCTATGCTGGGGCGAAAGTGAATTGCCAATTCATCCGGAAACAGGCGCGGCGTCAATGCATCCCCTTCTTCGACTTCTTGCCGTTTGTGCGGTCATGCTGTCGCATTCACTGCCGGCGCGCGCGGTGACGCTGCTGCGCGACGCGGATGTCGAATATGCGCTTGGCCGTCTCGCCCAGCCGATCCTGAACGCCGCCGGGCTGCCGTCGGGGTCGGTCAAGGTGGTGGTGATCCGCGACAGCAGCCTGAACGCCTTCGTGATCGATCACCAACATATCTTCATCCATTCCGGGCTGCTGCTGAAGATGCAGACGGCGGATGAATTGCAGGCGGTGCTGGCGCATGAGGCGGCGCATATGGCCAACGGGCATATCGCACAGCGCTACGCCAATGCGCGCTTTTCCAATACGATCAGCGGCTTGGGCGTCGCTCTTGCGGCGGCGGCGGCGGCCTCGGGGGCCGATCCGCGCGCCGCCGGGGCGCTGAGCCTGGGCGTCGGCAGTTCCGCCAGCCGCGTGTTCATGTCCCATACCAGGGCCGAGGAAAGCTCGGCCGACAATTCGGCGATCCGCTACATGCTGTCGGCCGGGGCCGACCCGCAGGCGATGGTCGATCTTCTCAACATCTTCCGCGGCCAGGAATTGCTGAACCAGAGCCGCCAGGACCCGTATGCCCGCACCCACCCCCTGACCCGCGACCGGCTGCGCGCGGTGCAGGCGCAGGTGACGGCGGCGCAGGCCAAACCGGGCAAGACCGACGAGGCCGATTACTGGTTCGCCCGCGCCCAGGGCAAGCTGTCGGCCTTCCTGCGCGCGCCCAGCTGGACGCTGCGCCGCGCCGATGCCAGCCCGACCAAGGACATCGCGCTGCTGCGCCAGGCCGTCGCCTATCACCGCCAGCCCGACACCGCCAAGGCGCTGGCCACGATGGACAAGCTGCTGGCGATGCGCCCCGACGATCCCTACCTGCACGACCTGCACGGGCAGATTCTGCTGGAAAGCCGCCGGGCCGAGGCCGCCGTCGCCGCCTATGGCCGCGCCGCCGCTCTGGCGCCCAGGAACGCGCTGATCCTCGGGGGACAGGGCCGCGCCCTGCTGGCCGCCGGTCAGCCGAAACGTGCCCTGCAAGTGCTGGAACAGGCCCGGGCGCGCGATTTTTCGGACGCGCGGGTGTTGCGCGACCTGGCCACCGCCTATGCCAAGACCGGCAATACCGGAATGGCCTCGCTGGTCACCGCCGAACGCTATGCGCTGACCGGGCGCCTGAAAGATTCACAGATACATGCCAAACGCGCGGCGGACCTTTTGCCGCGCGGGTCGGCCCCTTGGCTTCGTTCGCAGGATGTGCTCTCTGCTGCCGAGGCCCACGCCAGTAAAAGGAAGTAATCATGAAGAAATTCCTCGCCGCCGTCGCTTTTTCGGCCCTCGCCCTTCCGGCGCAGGCCTTTGACATCAGCGACATGACCGACCAGGAACGCGCGGAATTCCGCGCCGAGGTACGGGCCTATCTGATGGACAACCCGGAAGTGATCCTCGAAGCCTACCAGGTCTATGAACAGCGCCAGGCCGTCGCCGAGGCGCAGCGCGATCAGCAGATCCTGAAGGACAACGCCGACGCGATCTACAACGATCCCCGGGCCTGGGTCGGCGGCAATCCCGAGGGCGACATCACCCTGGTCGAATTCATGGATTACCGCTGCGGCTACTGCCGCAAGGCGCATGACGAAGTGGCGCAGCTGCTGGAAACCGACGGCAATATCCGCTTCATCGTCAAGGAATTCCCGATCCTGGGCGACGATTCGGTGCTGACCTCGCGTTTCGCCATCGCCACCAAGATGGTCGCGGGCGACGACGCTTACGGCAAGATGAAGGACGCCCTGATCAAGTTCCGCGGCAAGATCAGCGAGAAGTCGCTGGTGAAGCTGGCCGACACGATGGGGCTGGACGGCGGCGCGATCGCGGCCCGGATGAGCGACCCGGAAATCGACCAGCTGATCGGCGACAACCACGTTCTGGCGCAGAAGCTGAGCATCAGCGGCACCCCCACCTTCATCCTGCAGGACCAGATGCTGCGCGGTTACGTGCCGCTGGCCAACATGATGGAACTGGTCGCCGCCACCCGCGTGCAGAAGTGATCCGAACAGCGCTGATACTGACATGGGCGGCCCTGCTTGCGGGGCCGTCTTTTGCTGAGGGCGGAGCGCTTTTCGACGACCGGGAACGTGCCGCCCTGGGGCGCGAATTGCGCGACGCGCTGATCGCCGATCCCGAACCGGTCTGGCAGGCATTCCATGCGCCGCCGCCCTCGCCCTATCAGGACGATATCGACCGCGATCTGGCGCGGCTCAGCGCCGCCGCCGGGGAATTGTTCGACCCCGCCGCCACCCAGATCGGATCGCCCGAGGCGGAGAAGGTGCTGGCGCTTTTCGTGCGGGCGGATTGCGCGAATTGCGAGCGGGCGCGCGAGGATCTCGCCGCGCTTGCAGAGCGGCTCGATTTGCGGGTGACGGTGTTCGACCTGGACCAGAACGCGGAACTGGCGGAGCGGATCGGGGTCGACATGGCACCGAGCTATGTCCTGCCCCGGATGATCGTGCGCGATCATGTACCGGCGGCGGTGATCGAGAAATACCTGTCGCGGTAAGCCGGGCCGGCGCCAGTCCGCGAGGTGGCGCTACACGCATCTCGGCATGGCAGTTTATCTCGCCAAAACCTTGCGCTCTTTCAGGATCGGATCAAGCCTCACCAAAGCGCCAGCCCGTCCGGGCGGACTGGCGCTGGCCCGGCGGCCCGGCGGCCTTGTTCCGGGCCCGGCTTACTCCGCCGCGTCGGGGGTCTGTTCCGCCTCGATCGCCTCGGCGCGCTTTTCGACCTCTTCGACGATATGATCGATCATCTGGTCGTTGGACATCTTGTGGCTGGCCTTGCCCGCCAGATACACCATGCCCGACCCCGCACCGCCGCCGGTGAAGCCGACATCGGTCATCAGCGCCTCTCCGGGGCCGTTCACCACACAGCCGATAATCGACAGGCTCATCGGGGTCTTGATGTGTTCCAGCCGCTTTTCCAGCGTCTCGACCGTCTTGATCACGTCGAAGCCCTGCCGGGCGCAACTGGGGCAGGAAATGATGTTGACGCCGCGATGGCGCAGGCCCAGCGATTTCAGGATCTCGTAACCGACCTTGACCTCTTCCACCGGGTCCGCCGACAGCGACACCCGGATCGTGTCGCCGATCCCCATCCACAGCAGGTTGCCCAGACCAATGGCCGACTTGATCGTGCCCGACATCAGACCACCCGCTTCGGTGATGCCCAAATGGATCGGCGCATCGGTCTGTTCGGCCAGCTGCTGATAGGCGGCGGCGGCCATGAAGACGTCCGAGGCCTTCACGCTGATCTTGAATTCGTGGAAATCATGATCCTGCAGGATGCGGATATGATCCATGCCGCTTTCGACCATCGCGTCGGGGCAGGGTTCGCCGTATTTTTCCAGCAGGTGCTTTTCGAGGCTGCCCGCATTGACGCCGATGCGGATCGAACAGCCGTGATCGCGCGCCGCGTTGATGACTTCCTTGACGCGCTTCTCGTCGCCGATATTGCCCGGGTTGATCCGCAGGCAGGCCGCGCCCGCCTCGGCGCTCTCGATCCCGCGTTTGTAATGGAAATGGATGTCGGCGACGATCGGCACCGGGCTTTCGCGCACGATTTCCTTCAGCGCCTTGGAACTGGCCTCATCGGGCACCGACACCCGCACGATATCCGCGCCCGCCTCGGCGGCGCGCTGCACCTGTTCCACGGTGGCCTTGACGTCCGAGGTGATCGTGTTGGTCATGGTCTGCACCGAAATCGGCGCATCGCCCCCGACCGGCACATTGCCGACATGGATCTTGCGGCTTTCGCGGCGGTAGATATTGCGCCACGGGCGGACGTGGTTCAGCGACATGGAAGCAAACCCTCTGCAATTGCAGAATGGACATAGGCCATCGCCCTGCCCGCTTCAACAGGGTCACATGGCCTCAGTTGAGGTTTTGACAGAACGGTTCGGGCGCTTCGCCGCGCAGATCGGCAACGATCTTGGCCAAATCGCCGTCGGCGGTGAAATCGGCCACCTGGTAGGTCGCGCTCAGATGATCGGCCGACAGCGTCAGGTTCGACGTCACCTCGCCGCGTGCACCGGCCGGGCCCAGCGTCTGGCCGTCGACCGCGAAATAGACCGCGCCGCTGTCGCCGACGCGGATCGTGTGCGGCTGTTCGGTCTGCGCCACGGTGTAGGTCTGGCAGGGTTCCATGATCCCTTCGAACACCGATGTGCCGTCGGCGGAGCGCACCCGTACCCAAGACGGCCGCGCGGCGACGATGGTGACACCTTCGCCCAGGGTTTCGACAACCTGCGGCAAGGCCTGTTCCGGTTCCGCTTCCGGCTGCAGCGCCGGTTCGGGATCGGAGAAGACGGCGGCGAAGCGATCCGGGCTTTCGGGCACGAAGCTGCCGACGGTGGACGGATCGAGGGTGGAAATCGGCGCGTCGCGCGCCACCAGCACCGGCACGTCCAGCGCCTGCGGCCGGTACAGCCGGTCCAGCGCTTCCTGCGGCGGGGTGAAGCTGCCGCTTTGCGCGGTCGATGCCCCTGCCCCGGTCGCCAGCGGATCGAGATCGGCCAGCACGTCGGGGGTGTTTTCCACCGGGGCGAACTGCACCCGCTGAATTTCGTTCAGAACGGTCCAGCCGCCGAAACCGATGCCGCCGATCAGCGCCATCAGCACCAGGGCCGATCCGATTGCACCGGGTTCGACGCTGGCGAAGAACCCGTCCTTTTCCGGCGCGAAGGGGGTGGTCGGCGCGCTGAAGGGATCGCGATCGCCCAGCGAGGCGACCGGCACTTCCTTTGCCTTCTTCTGGCCCGAAGCTTCGGCGGACATACCGTGGGCGGTGGTGAAACCGCTTTCCTCGCAGAAGCGCGCGAACGCCTCTTCCGGGTCCATGTTCAGATAGCGGGCATAAGAACGGACATACCCGGCGATGAAACCGGGCGTGTCGAAGGCCGAAGGGTCTGCATTTTCGATGGCGGCGATATAGGCGGCCTTGATGCGCAACTCGCGCTGCACATCGAGAAGGGATTTGCCCATCGTGGCCCGTTCGCCACGCATGACATCGCCCAGGCGCATTTCGAAATCGTCAAACCCCTTGGGCCCAACATTCACCTCGCCTGACACCTTCGGTGCTTTTCGCCTGATCATCCCCACTGCCCTACTTGCTGATTCGCATACCGAACAACACGATTCGAACACGATCTTTTGTTTCGCTCAGCGTAGCATATGGCAAGTATTTTTAAACTAGATGTAGTCTTAGGCGCTCATTTCGGCACGATTCAGCGCACATTGCGACCAAAGTTCGTCCAGGGCCCGTACTAAAGTATCCATCTCGTCGGGGCCGTGCACCGGCGACGGGGTGAAGCGCAGACGCTCGGTCCCGCGCGGCACGGTGGGGAAGTTGATCGGCTGCACGTAGATGCCGAACTGTTCCAGCAACATGTCCGACAGCTGCTTGGTATGGACCGGATCGCCGACGATCACCGGCACGATATGCGACCCGTGATCGATGATCGGCAGGCCCAGCCCCTTCAGGCGGGTTTTCAGGATCTTGGCCTGGGTCTGGTGCTGGTCGCGCCGTTCCTGGTCTTTCTTCAGATGCGCGACCGAGGCTGCCGCCCCCGCGGCCACCGCCGGCGGCAGCGAGGTGGTGAAGATGAAGCCCGGCGCATAGGAGCGCACCGCGTCGCACATTTTCGCCGAAGCGGCGATATAGCCGCCCATCACGCCATAGGCCTTGGCCAGGGTGCCGTTGATGATGTCGATGCGATGGGCCAGCCGGTCGCGTTCGGTGACGCCGCCGCCGCGCGGGCCGTACATGCCGACCGCATGCACCTCGTCGATATAGGTCAGCGCGTTGAATTCGTCGGCCAGGTCGCAGATCGCCTCGATCGGGCCGAAATCGCCATCCATCGAATAGACCGATTCGAAGGCAATCAGCTTCGGCGCGTCCGGGTCATCGGCGGCCAGCAGTTCGCGCAGGTGTTCGACGTCGTTGTGACGGAACACGCGCTTGGCGCCGCCGTTGCGGCGCACACCCTCGATCATCGAGGCGTGGTTCAGTTCGTCCGAATAGATGATCAGGCCGGGGAACAGTTTCGGCAGGGTCGAAAGCGTCGCGTCATTGGCGATATAGGCCGAGGTGAACAGCAGCGCCGCTTCCTTGCCGTGCAGGTCGGCCAGTTCGGCCTCCAGCCGCTTGTGATAAACGGTGGTGCCGGAAATGTTGCGGGTGCCGCCCGAGCCTGCGCCGGTCGCGTCGAGCGCTTCGTGCATCGCGGCCAGGACGACCGGGTGCTGACCCATGCCCAGATAATCGTTGCCGCACCACACGGTGATCGGCTTCTTGCTGCCATCGGGGCGGGTCCAGATCGCGTGGGGGTAGTTGCCGTTTTCGCGTTCGATATCGATGAAGGTCCGATAGCGCCCCTCTTCGTGCAACTTGTTCAGGGCTTCATCCAGCTTGGCCGTGTAATCCACGATATTGGTCCTTCCTTCCTGGCTCGGCGTTGTGCCTGTTTTTATCGCACAATTCTGCCGGGCTTGTCCTGTTCGAACATATTCAAGAAATAGTTATAGTCCGAGCGTCCTTCCAGCAACAGGTAACAAATTGACGCTTGTGAATTCCTTGACTTGCATCAACCATGCCGCTGGAAAAATCCGGGCCGCGAAATCCCGGGTCAAGGCACGCAATAACCTACAGGAGCCCCCATGTCGCTAGAAACCGTTCTGTCCCGCATCGATCAGGATTTGCCCAGCTCCATCGACCGGCTGATGGAACTGCTGCGCATCCCGTCGATTTCGACCGATCCGGCCTATAAGGACGATTGCCAGACCGCTGCGGACTGGTTGGTCGCCGACCTGCAAAGCATTGGAATCGATGCACAAAAGCGCCAGACACCGGGTCACCCGATGGTGGTGGGGCATATCGACGGGCCGGGGCCGCATATCCTGTTCTACGGCCATTACGACGTGCAACCGGTGGACCCACTGGAGCTGTGGGACCGCGACCCGTTCGACCCGGCGCTGGAAGAAGTGGATGGCCACAAGGTGATCCGCGGCCGCGGGTCGTCGGACGACAAGGGCCAGCTGATGACCTTCGTCGAGGCCTGCCGCGCCTGGAAAGCGGTAAACGGGTCGCTGCCGTGCAAGATCACCTTCTTCTTCGAGGGCGAGGAAGAATCAGGTTCGCCCTCGCTCATCCCGTTCATGCAGGACAACTCCGAGGAGCTGAAATCAGACATCGCGCTGATCTGCGACACCGGGTTGTTCGGCGACAGCACGCCCACCATCGTGACCATGCTGCGCGGCCTGCTGGGCGAGGATTTCACCATCACCGGCCCCGACCGCGACCTGCATTCGGGCATGTATGGCGGCATAGCGATGAACCCGATCCGGGTGCTGACCCGCATCCTGGCCGACCTGCATGACGACACCGGCCGGATCACCCTGCCCGGCTTCTACGACGGGGTCGAGGAACTGCCCGAGGACGTGCTGGCGCAATGGCAGGGGCTGAATTTCGACCACGAATCCTTCCTCGGCGAGGTTGGGCTGAAGGACCCGGCCGGCGAACAGGACCGGATGCCGATCGAAATGATCTGGTCGCGCCCGACCTGCGACGTGAACGGCATCTGGGGCGGCTATACCGGCGCCGGGTTCAAGACCGTGCTGCCGAGCCAGGCCTCCGCCAAGGTCAGTTTCCGTCTGGTCAGCAAGCAGGACCCGAACGCGATCCGCAAAGCGTTCCGCGAATACGTCGAAAGCCGGCTGCCCGAAGGTTTCAGCATCGAATACCGCAGCGACAAGGGATCGCCCGGATCGCAGATGTCGATCGACAACCCGATGTTCGAGCAGGCGCGCCTGGCGCTGAGCGACGAATGGCCCAACCCGGCGGCTTACGTGGGCTGCGGCGGGTCGATCCCGATTGCGGGCTATTTCAAGGATATCTTGGGCACTGACGCGATGCTGATCGGGTTCGGCAAGGATGACGACCAGATCCATTCGCCGAACGAAAAATACGACCTGTCGAGCTTCCACCACGGTGTGCGCAGCTGGGCGCGTATCCTGGACGCCCTGACGAAACGGGGCTGATCCGTGAGGGTGGCGTCGCCTGAACGGCGACGCCGGTGGGGGCGCTGCCCCCGCCGTTGAAAATCTGTCCGATTTTCAACGACTCCCCCGGGATATTTTGAAACAGGAGAAGGGGATTGGCGGTGCAAGGGTTCGAGGAGGGATGCTTGCGGATCGGCAAGGTCGAGATCGCTTACGAGGTCGGCGGATCGGGGCCGCCGGTGTTGCTGCTGCACGGGTTTCCGCAGACGCGGGCGATGTGGACGGAGATTGCGCCGGTTTTGGCGCAGCGTTTCACCGTGGTTTGCGCCGATCTGCGCGGTTATGGCGGATCGACGAAGCCGCCGGCGGTGGCCGACTATTCCTTTCGCGAGATGGGGCGCGATCAGCTGGGGCTGATGGCGGCGCTTGGATTTGAGACGTTCCACCTTGTCGGCCATGACCGCGGCGCGCGCATGGCGCACCGGATGGCGCTGGATGCGCCGGAGCGGGTGAAGACGCTCACCCTGATGGATATCGTGCCGACCCACCTGCTGCTGGACGAGCTGACCCAGGATGTGGCACGGGCCTATTACCACTGGTTCTTCCTGGCCCAGCCGGAACCGTTCCCCGAGCGGCTGATCGGCGCCGATCCGGATTACTATTTTGAATCCTGCCTGCTGGGATGGGGGGCGTCGAAGATCGAGGATTTCGCCCCCGCGCAACTGGCCGCCTATCGCGCGGCCTGGCGCGATGCGGACACGATCCGCGGCATGTGCAACGATTACCGCGCTGCGCTCGAGGTCGATTTCGCGCTGGACGAGTCAGACCTGGACCGGCGCGTCGCCTGCCCCACCCTGGTGCTTTATGGCGCGGACGGGGCGATGGCGCAGGCCTATGACGTGCCCGCGACCTGGGCGGAGCGCTGCGGCGATCTGCGGGCGAAAGGAATTCCTGGCGGGCATTTCTTCCCCGACACCGCGCCGGGGGAAACCGCAAAGGCGCTGCTGGACTTCCTGCGTTAGAACAGCCCGCTGAACCGATCCGGCAGCAGGTATTGCGCGTCGTAATCGGGCCGGTCGAATTCATAGAACCCGGTTTCGCCGCGCAGTTTGAACGTGTCGTGCATGTGCTGCCGATAGCGCCGCATGTCGAAGCCCTCGACCATCTTCATATCCGCGAAACCGTCGAACATCGCCCGGTCCTCGCCGCGTTCCGAGGCAAACCAGTGCCGCCCGATCGCGGTGTCGTCGATGCCGCCGCCGATTTCGGCGGTGACCGCGTTGCGCCGGTTCATCGCCGCCGAATATTCGCCGAAATCGCAGAATTTCAGGTGGAAGAGGTACAGGCTTTCCGGCGTGATCAGTTCGGGGAACTGGGCGAAATGGCCACCCCGGGCGATCTTGGTGCCGGTGGAGATCACGCAAGGTTTCGAATAATGCGGCGCGACGCGGACATGGCGGCGCGGCCCCAGCACGCGATCCTTTATCGGGTCGGGTTCCAGGTCGATCCGGTGCAGCACCTCCAGCCCCAGCGGCGTCAGCACCCGCCCGGCACGGCGCACTTCGAGGAATTCCAGCAGCGTGCGGCCCTTTTCGGGGTCCATCGCCAGGATTTCGTCGACGTCGCCCACGATGACATGTTTATAATAGCTCTTCAGCCCGCCGACGACGTTGTTCAGCAGCCGCCAGCGCTTCATGTCGAAATTGCGATGCGGATCGCCGGGCAAGCCGATGATGTTGCAGCCCTTTGCCAGTTCCGCCACCGCTTCGCCACGACCGTGATTGATCACATAGAGGTTTTCGCGGCCGAATTCGGCCCCGTAATGGCGCAGCCAGATATCGAGGAAAAACAGGTCGTCCCGCACCATGGTGACGGCGGCCGCTGTGGTTTGCATTGCCTCGCTCGCTCCGATCCCGCCCGGTTTGCCGGGATTGCCCCAAGATTGCACTGATCCGTCCTAACGGGTTTGAAGGGGTTTGAGAATTAAAATATGGTAAAGGCCAAGCGAGGATGAGAGCAGTGACCGAGCCAAGCCGCCCCAATATTCTGGAAGAGTTCCGCGACACCGGGCTGGCGCTGCGGCGGGTGAGCGATGCGCCGGTGACGCAATTCCAGGTGCTGGGCGAACGCGCCTCGGGTACCAACCTTGTGCGCAAGCTGATCGAGAAGAACCTCGCGCTGCGCCATTCCGGCGCGATGGGGTGGAAACACGCGGCGCCGCGCATGGGCGTGATCTCGGCCGATTTCCTGGTCGTGGTGGCGGTGCGCAACGCCGAAAGCTGGGCGCTGTCGATGCATAAACGCCCCTGGCACCTGGCCCCTGCGCTGCAGCAGAACGATTTTTCCACCTTCATCCGCAGCCCCTGGCACGGGGTGGTCGATCGGATCAGCGATTTCGGCGACCTGCACCCGGATGTCCGCGACACTGCCAAGGGGCAGATCCTGCAATATGACCGCCACCCGATCACCGGCCTGCCCTTCGACAGCCTGTTCCAGATGCGCAACGTCAAGCTGGCGGCGCATCTGGGGATGCTGAACCGGGGCTGCAACCTGATGCTGGTGAAGGCCGAAACGGTTCAGGACGATCCCGAGGCCTTCGTCGGCCGGGTATCTCAACTGCTGGAGCGGCCGGTGAAGGGCGACAGCTTCCGCGGCGTGACGCGCCGGCTGGGCAATCGGTTCAAACTGTCGGTGGATGCCACAGCGCGCGGCGAGACGCCGAAGGAAATGAGCGCAGAAGACCGCAGCTTCATGCGTCAGGCGCTGGACCTGAAGCTGGAAGAAGCGATCGGCTACACCTACCCCTGATCGCCCTGATCGCGCGCGGTCAGGGTGCGGATGCCCTTGGCCAGCAGCAGCAGCCAAGGCAGCCCGTGCAGGCACAGGTCGAAAATGTCGATCGGGCGGGCAAGTTCCCCCGCCGCCAGCATTTTCAGCTTTTCCCAGATATGCGGCTCAGGGGTGAACGGCGCCAGGCCCAGCGTCAGCGACGCCATGATCAGCACCGGCCAGGTCAGAGAATCGAGGAAGCGCATGGGAAGGGCCATTTTCCTGATGAGGGGGAGAAAATGGCGCGGTTGACGGGGCTCGAACCCGCGACCCCCGGCGTGACAGGCCGGTACTCTAACCAACTGAGCTACAACCGCGCTTTTCTCTCGGTCCATCTGATCGGGCAGCGGTGGCGCGGTTGACGGGGCTCGAACCCGCGACCCCCGGCGTGACAGGCCGGTACTCTAACCAACTGAGCTACAACCGCTCACTGCCCGCTCAGGGCGTCCCGAGCGTGAGAGGCTGTTTATGCGCCCCGCCGTGTGCCGTCAAGCGGATCATGTCGGAAAAATCACAAATATTCCGGACAAAATCGTGACGCTTAATCTGACAGTAAGAAATCACCGGATAAACCTGCGCGTCGAATGGATTTCCGGGCGCTTTTTCAGGAGGATTTTCAGCGGGAAAGAAGGCGTTCGCGGCGTCACGGGCGGACAGGCGCGATGAAACGGCGTTTTCGATTCTGTCGCGATCCCCGCCGCAACTCCGGGAAGGAGCGCAAATGCACAGCCGGGGGAAGCCGCTGCAATCGCGTTGTGACAATACGGTCATTTTACAAAACGGCCAAACCGGCCTAACCTGTGCAGGAACCGTTCGCTCTGAACTTCAGTACTTGCCTGCAAGTATTTGATACGGAAGGAAAATGGTGGGTGATGAGAGGCTCGAACTCCCGACATCTTCGGTGTAAACGAAGCGCTCTACCAACTGAGCTAATCACCCGTGCGGGCTGTCATAGCGAATGGCGCCAAAACGTGCAAGGGGCCAGATGAGGAAAGCTGAACTAATCGTTTTCACCGATCTGGACGGGACTCTTCTGGATCACGAAACCTACAGCCATGCCGCCGCCGCCCCGGCTTTGCAGCGGCTGCGCGACCGCGGCATTCCGGTGATCCTGGCCAGTTCCAAAACCGCCGCCGAAATCGCGGCTCTGCGGGCGGAAATCGGGCTGTCGGCCTACCCTGCCATCGTCGAAAACGGCGCCGGTATCCTGCCCGCGCATGCCGATTCAGCCGGGGCCGCCCCCGACTATGCCCGCATCCGCGCGGCGCTGGACCGGGTGCCGCCGGAACTGCGGCGCCACTTCACCGGCTTCGGCGACATGACCGATGCCGGGGTGGCACACTCGACCGGGCTGCCACTGGATCAGGCGCGGCTTGCCCGGCAGCGCAGCTATTCCGAACCGGGCGAATGGGCGGGCAGCGATACGGAGCGCGCAGCGTTCGAAAAATGCCTGGCCGATGAGGGGATCACGGCGCGGTATGGCGGGCGTTACCTGACGCTCAGCCTCGGCGGTACCAAGGCCGACCGGATGGATGAAATCGCCGCTGCCTACGGCAACCCGCCCCGGATCGCCCTGGGCGACGCGCCGAACGATCTGGAAATGTTGCTGGCGGCGGACATGCCGGTGCTGATCCGCAACCCCCATGCCAAGCCCCTGCCCCCGCTGCCCGAAAAACAGGCAGGCCGCATTCTCAAAAGCACAAAGACCGGGCCCTCCGGTTGGAACGAGATGATCCACTCTCTACTCTCGAAAGCACAGAGCAGACAAATAGGAGCCTGACACGCGTGGCTGATTTTCACCAGAACGGCAATATCGCAACCCTGCACAACCTGCGCAGCAGCGATACGAATTACCTGACCCGCGAATTGGTGGCGATAAAAGACACGCGAAAGATTTCCCTGGTACTGCCATCGCTGTTTTCCGAACTCGAAGGCGACGCGCTGCCCCATATCCTCGATGAGCTGAGCGAGGTGCCCTATCTGCACCGGATCATCATCGGGCTGGATCAGGCCAATGCGGAACAATACCGCTATGCCAAGCAGTATTTTTCCCGCTTGCCGCAGCAGCATATCGTGATCTGGAACGACAGCCCGCGGATGAAGGCGATCGACGACCGGCTGGCGCAGATGGATCTGGCCCCCTCGGAATCGGGCAAGGGCAAGAACGTGTGGTCCTGCATGGGCTACATGATGGCCTGCCAGGACAGCGCGGTGATGGCGATCCATGACTGCGATATCCTGACTTACGACAAGGAAATGCTAGCCCGGCTGGTCTATCCGGTCGCCAATCCCAGCTTCCCCTATCAGATGGCCAAGGGGTTCTATCCCCGGATCGGCGACGGCAAGCTGAACGGCCGGGTCAGCCGGATGCTGGTGGCGCCGATCCTGATCGCGCTGAAACGGGTGATCGGGGATCGCGACTACATCGATTTCCTGCGCTCGTTCCGCTATCCGCTGTCGGGCGAATTCGCCATGCGGACCAATATACTGCCCGACCTGCGGATGCCGTCGGACTGGGGGCTGGAAATCGGCGTGCTGTCCGAAGCCTGGCGCAACTTCGCCCCGAAATCGGTCTGCCAGGTCGAAATCGCCGATGCCTATGACCACAAGCACCAGAACCTGAGCCTCGAGGACAAGACCAAGGGCCTGTCGCGCATGTCGATCGATATCTGCAAATCGATCTTCCGCAAGCTCGCCGCCGACGGCACCGTGTTCACCGAGGAAATCTTCCGCACGCTGAAGGCGACCTATTACCGGTCTGCGCTGGACCTGCTGGAATGCTATTACAACGACGCGCGGATGAACGGGCTGTCGATCGACCGGCACATGGAAGAACGCGCCGCCGAACTGTTCGCCGAAAACATCGTCGAGGCCGGGCACAGTTTCCTGGAAAACCCGCACGAAACCCCGTTCATCCCGACCTGGAGCCGGGTGCAATCCGCCGATCCCGACCTAATGGAAGACCGGCGCAAGGCCGCTCACCTGGATTTCGAGGAATAGTCCCCGCCCCGCCAGGACAGCGGAGCACGCGGCCGCTTTCTAGCTCCGGTTGGAGATCCAGCGGCACTGATAGGGCGCGAAGCTGATTTCGGCGCTGCCGGGATCGATCTTCTGCCCGCTCAGCAAATCCACCCAGTTTTCGCCGTCGATCAGGTTGATCGACATCGGCGAAATGGTCAGCGCATCGGCGCTGACATTGTGCAGCGCGAAAATCGACTGGTCGCGGTCCAGGCTTTGCCGCCACAGCCCGAACAGCCGCTCATCGATCTGCAGGGTGAACTGGGTGGCGTTGGGATGGAACGCCTTCTGCTTGCGCCGCACCAACATCCGCCGCAGCAATTCGCTCATCACCCGCGACTGGGTGCTTTCGGGATCTTCCAGCAGGTGGTTCAGCTGCGCGTAATCCCAGTGATGGCGGTTGATCGCGCGTTTGCTGCCGCGTTTTTCCACCGCCTCGTGATCGTTCGGGGTGCCCAGCAGCGCATGGACATAGATCGCCGGGATGCCTTCGAGCGCCATGATCAGGGTCTGGCTGGTCATGAAGCGGTCGAACTGCCACTGGTCCTCGCCCGCGAAGGTGCCCTTCATCGCCTCGTACCAGGTGATGTTGAGCTCATAAGGCGCCTCGCCGCCGCCCGGCAGCGCCCGCATCGACACCAGCCCGCCGAAATCATGCACCTTCTCGATCACCTGCTCCTGTTCCTCGGCGGTCAGCAATCCTTCGGCCGGGCGCATGCCGATGCCGTCATGGCTGGCGGTGAAGTTCAGATAGGCGCAGCCCAGCTGCGCCGGCGGCATGGTTCCCTGCCAGCGGTTCAGCACCCGCGCCGTGCCCGCCATCATCGCGTGCAGCACCAAGGGCGGCAGCGAGAAGTTGTAGACCGAATGCGCCTCGTTGCGGTTGCCGAAATAGGTCAGGTTTTCCGCGTTGGGCACGTTGGTTTCGGTCAGCAGGATCACCGGTTCCACCGCGTAATCCGCCAAGAGCCGCATCAGCCGCACGATGGCGTGGGTCTGCGGAAGGTGGATGCAGGAGGTTCCGACCTCCTTCCACAGGAACGCCACCGCGTCGAGCCGGATGATCCGCACGCCATGATCGACATGCAGCCGCATGATGCGCAGGAATTCCAGCAGCACCTCGGGATTGGCGAAGTTCAGATCGACCTGATCGTGGCTGAAGGTGCACCAGACATGGCGGATGCCGTTGGCGGTTTCCACTTCGCGCAGCAAGGGCTGGGTGCGCGGGCGCACCACCGATCCCAGATCGTCTGTCGGTTCGGCCTCGAAGAAGAACCGGTCATAGGGCTCATGCCCCTGCAGGTAATCGTTGAACCATTTCGACTGGCTGCTGACATGGTTCAGCACCAGGTCCGACATCAGATTGAATTCCGCCCCGATCCGGTTGATATCGGCCCAGCTGCCCAGCAGCGGATTGACCGCGCGGTAATCGGTGACCGAAAACCCATCATCCGAGGTGTAGGGGAAAAACGGCAGGATATGGACGCCGCCGATCACCCCCTTGAGGTGACGATGCAGAAAATCGTGCAGCAAATCCAAAGGCTTGTGCAGCCCATCGACGAAGGTGTTGCCATAGGTGATCAACAGGCTGTCGTGTTCGCTCCACTGGCTGTTGCCCGGCACCCGGCCGCGTTTGCGCCGGTGGGTGTGTTCGGGGAAAAACGCATCGATCACCTGGGATGCCAGGATATCGCTGTCCAGATCGGGATAGATCTGCACCAGCAGCTCGGCCAGCTTGAGGCTGAATGTCGGATTTTTGTCTTTGGTCATGCCGTTCGAGGGATTTGATCGTCCCTTTGTCCATCAGTCCAAGGAGCGCCGCAAGCCCGGCGTCGGTTTCCCGACGGCGGTTAGGCGCTTATTTCATCTTGCGGTGAAGAAATGTGCACACCGCATTTGCCGCCGGTCTCACAGCGCCAGCCCGTCCGGTTCGATCAGCTCCGGCCCGTCGTCTTGCAGGCCGAACCGCCGCACCGTATGGGCGCGAAAATTCCAGCCGATGCCGAGGGTATCGCGCGCCTCCTCCTCGCCCATCTCTTGGCGCAGCCAGGGCACGACCTGATCGTCGCGCAGCATCACCGGCATCCGGCTGTGGATATGCGCGATCTCCGGCGCTGCGG
Organism: Thalassovita mangrovi; assembly: GCF_009857745.1. Lineage (GTDB taxonomy): Bacteria > Pseudomonadota > Alphaproteobacteria > Rhodobacterales > Rhodobacteraceae > Thalassobius > Thalassobius mangrovi. The sequence goes on along the minus strand of NZ_WWEN01000004.1, from coordinate 77,868 downwards.
GGCGGGTCAGCAGCGTGCAGGTCCGCAAGCCATTTTGCAGCGTCGAGGCCAGCCCGGCGAAGAAAAACGCCGGTTCGTTGCTCAGCGGCGCGATGAACCAGGGCTGCTTGTCGCCCTTCTTGCCGGTCCATTCGTAATAGCCCCGCGCCGGGATCAGGCAGCGGCCGGTTTTCCAGGCGTCGCGGAAGGTCGGCTTTTCCGCAGCGGTCTCGATCTTGGCGTTGAAGGTGGTAGCCTTCCAGTCGGCCACATCGCCCTTGTGCCAATGCGGCACGAACCACCAGCGCGCCGAGGAGGCCACCAGGTCGTTTCCCTGCGCAAAGGCGATGGCGACCTGCTGCGTCGGCTTGATGTTGAAGCCTTGGGCCGCGGCGGGGGCATCATCGATCTTCAGCGCGCCGCCGGCATCCAGGAACCCGCGCTGGATCGCATAAATCTGCGCCCAGGTCAGCCCTTCTGCCGCTACGAATCTTCCACACATGGGAACAGGTTAACAGGTTGCGGCGAGCGGGGAGAGAGGCGGAATTCGCCCCCTGCCCTTGCCTGCCCCCATTGGGCAAACACCCAAAGTAAAAGGGCGCTCGACCCGTTCGGGGAGCGCCCTTTGCTGTAAGCGGCAGTCAACCGGACTTACGAAATGATGGTGGGTGATAAGGGATTTGAACCCCTGACATCTTCGATGTGAACGAAGCGCTCTACCACTGAGCTAATCACCCGGTAGCGCGGCTTTTAACCTCACTCCGCCGCTTCTGCAAGAGGGTCATTTGCATCATTTTCCCCCATCGGCGTCTGCCGCACCCGGCAGGTCAGGATGCGCGCGTTGGACAGCTGCTTGAGGCGGTTCACCTTGACCTTGCCCAGCGGCTTGAGGTTCAGTTCGCGGCCATCGGCCAGGGCTTCGGCCAGGATTTCCAGCGCCGCTTCGACCACCGGCTTGGCGTAGCGTTTCTTCACGTCGCTGCGTTCCACCACCATTTCGATCAGTTCCGCCTTGCGCAGTTCCAATTCGTCCGACACCGGGGTGGTTTCGCTGATCACCACATGTTTCGGCGCCTCGGCCGCGGGGTTGGCGCTGGCGCGGCGCACCGCGGGCGTCTTGGCAGTGGTGGTTTTCGGGGTGGTCGTGCGGGCGCGCGGCTTGGCAGCCGTGCTTTTCGTCGTGGCGCGTGCCATGTCTATATCTATGCCTCTATGTGTTTTTATTTGCTCGATATTGCGACCTACACTATGCGGGAATCCGCGAAAAATCTAGCCCGAGCGTCAAAAAGTTAACACTCCATAACGCCGTGCAATAAAAAATGGCGCCTCCCGAAGCGGGAAGCGCCATTCCTTTTTTTATAACCGGTCCGAACCGATCAGTGGGCGGTGGCCCCCTGCTCCGATTTCGATGCCAGGGCAGCGGCGGCGGCGGCTTCTTCCGCCTCCTCGTCCCATTCGATCGCTTCGGGTTCGCGGACCAGCGCCAGTTTCAGGACATCGCGGACGTGGCTGACCGGGATGATTTCCAGCCCTTCCTTCACGTTGTCCGGAATATCGGCCAGGTCCTTTTCGTTCTCTTCCGGGATCAGCACGGTTTTCACCCCGCCCCGCAGTGCCGCCAGCAGCTTTTCCTTCAGCCCGCCGATGGCCAGCGCGTTGCCGCGCAGGGTCACCTCGCCGGTCATGGCGATATCCTTGCGCACCGGGATGCCGGTCAGCACCGACACGATCGAGGTCACCATCGCCAGGCCGGCCGACGGGCCGTCCTTGGGGGTGGCGCCTTCGGGCACGTGGACGTGGATGTCCCACTTGTCGAACTTGGTTGGCTTGATGCCGATCTGCGGCGCGATGGAGCGGACATAGCTCGACGCCGCCTCGATCGATTCCTTCATCACGTCGCCCAGTTTGCCGGTGGTCTTCATCCGGCCCTTACCGGGCAGGCGCAGCGCTTCGATCGACAGCAGGTCGCCGCCGACGCTGGTATAGGCCAGACCGGTGACGACACCGACCTGATCTTCCTTCTCGGCCAGGCCGTAGCGGTATTTCTTCACGCCCAGGAAGTCGTCGATATTGTCGGCGGTGACCGTGATATGCTCAGCCTCGCCCTTGACGATCTTGGTCACGGCTTTCCGCGCCAGCTTGCCGATTTCACGCTCCAGGTTCCGCACCCCCGCTTCGCGGGTGTAACGGCGCACCATTTCGGTCAGCGCGTCCTCGGAAACCTCGAATTCGCCCTTCTTCAACCCGTGGTTCTTGGTCTGCTTGGGCAGCAGGTGCTGCTTGGCGATCTCGACCTTTTCTTCCTCGGTGTAGCCGGCCAGCGGGATGATCTCCATCCGGTCCAGCAGCGGCCCCGGCATGTTGTAGGAGTTCGCCGTGGTCAGGAACATCACGTCGGACAGGTCGTATTCGACCTCCATGTAATGGTCGACGAAGGTGGCATTCTGTTCGGGGTCCAGCACCTCCAGCATCGCCGAGGCCGGGTCGCCGCGGAAATCCTGGCCCATCTTGTCGATTTCATCGAGCAAGATCAGCGGGTTGGTGGTCTTGGCCTTCTTCAGCGCCTGGATGATCTTGCCGGGCATCGAGCCGATATAGGTCCGTCGGTGACCGCGGATTTCTGATTCGTCGCGCACGCCGCCGAGGCTGATGCGGATGAATTCGCGGCCCGTCGCCTTGGCGACCGATTTGCCAAGCGAGGTCTTACCCACGCCCGGCGGGCCGACGAGGCACATGATCGGGCCCTTCAGCTTCTTCGAACGCTGCTGCACGGCCAGGTATTCGACGATGCGTTCCTTGACCTTCTCCAGACCGTAATGATCCGTATCCAGGACTTCCTGGGCGCGGTTCAGGTCCTTCTTCACGCGGGAACGAACGCCCCACGGGATCGACAGCATCCAGTCGAGGTAATTGCGCACGACGGTCGCCTCGGCGCTCATCGGGCTCATCGACTTCAGCTTCTTCAGCTCGCCCTCAGCCTTTTCCTTGGCTTCCTTGGACAGCTTGGTGTTGGCGATCTTTTCTTCCAGTTCGGCAATCTCGTTGCCGCCCTCCTCGCCGTCGCCCAGCTCCTTCTGAATGGCCTTCATCTGCTCATTCAGGTAATATTCGCGCTGCGTGCGCTCCATCTGGGATTTGACGCGGGTCTTGATCTTCTTTTCGACCTGCAGCACGGACATTTCGCCCTGCATCAGGCCATAGACCTTTTCCAGCCGCTCGGACACGGACAGCGTTTCCAGCAGGTCCTGTTTCTGATCCACCTCGATGCCCAGATGGCCCGACACCAGGTCGGCCAGCTTGGCCGGGTTGGTGGCTTCCGACACGGTGACCAGAGCTTCCTCGGGGATGTTCTTCTTCACCTTGGCATAGCGTTCGAATTCGCTGCCGACGGTGCGCAGCAGCGCCTCGATCGTGGCGGCGTCGCCCGGAATCTCGTTCAGGTATTCGGCGCGGGCTTCGAAGAAATCGTCGTTTTCCAGGTATTCGGTGATCTTCACACGGGCCTGGCCCTCGACCAGCACCTTGACGGTGCCATCGGGCAGCTTCAGCAGCTGCAGCACATTGGCCAACACCCCGGTATCGTAAATCCCTTCGGCGCTCGGATCGTCCTCGGCCGGGTCGATCTGGCTGGACAGCAGAATCTGCTTGTCGTCCTGCATCACTTCTTCCAGCGCGCGGACCGATTTTTCGCGTCCGACGAACAGCGGCACGATCATATGCGGGAAGACCACGATGTCGCGCAGCGGCAGAACTGGATAGGATGCGTTCAATGGCTCTTGCATGCGTTTTCCTTGTTCTTGGCAAAAAGGCGCTGGTCCCGATATGGCAACCCCCGGCCCTTTCCGTTTCCTGTGGTTTTATCTGGGGTCGCCCCCGCCGATTTCAACCACATTCGGCAAAACCGGGGCCCAGAATGCCCCGGCCAACCGGAATGAGCAAGGCGCGATCGGCCCGGGCCGGGAATTCCCGCCAGATCCGGACAACATTCACGCGTTTCGGCTCAGGCGTGTTCGTCCGCCGCCAGCAGGATCGTGGTGACGTGATGCTGGATCTTTTCCAGATGCGCCTCGATTTCGTCGTGGAAAACGTCCAGCCGCGACACGATGGTTTCCAGCCCCTTGGCCTTGCCGCGCAGCATCCCCGCCTCGACGCGGCAGGCGATGCGGATGGTGGACAGGCCCAACACCATGCGGCGCAGGAATTCGGCGCGCCGCTGGATCGAGGCCGCCGATTGCACCCCATAGGCCACCGCCCTTTCGGACTTCTTGTCGTATTCCTTCTGCAGCTTGATCAGGACGCGGTTCTCATAATCGCTGTCGACCCCGTCGACATCGCATTTATGGGCCTCGAAAGTGTCGCACATCTCGGTCATCAGATGCGAAGCGCAGATCATGAAATAGGCGCCCAGTTCCTCGGGCACGTCCCAGATGCCGGTGCCCACCGGCGGCACCACCAGCGTATTGAGGTGGTTGCGGATGTCGTTCAGCATCAGGTCGTAATTCTTGGCGATCTCGTTGATCGTCGCGCGGCCCACCGCCAGCTTGGCGGCGAAGATCTTCATGTTGGCAGTCAGGATCTCGGCGCTCTTGAACTTGTCGGCCAGCTGATCGAGTTCCTGGCGCAGCAGTTCCGAGGTGACCGCAATGGTTTCGGTGTTGCTCAGATCGCTGAAGGCGGGCATCTGCAGCGCCTTGCGCCGCGCTTCGAATTCCTGGTGCAGCGCGTGGGCCTGGAAGGCGCCGTAGCTGTGAATTCCCAGCCCGGCCAGCCGTTCCAGGATCAGCTTGGCGCTTTCCTCGGCCGACAGTTTCTGTTCCAGTTCGAGCTTGCGGATTTCCTTGTACAGCCCTTCGACCAGCGCCAGTTGCGGGCTGGTCGGCTTGATCCGCATCGACAGGTAGCCGCCCTCGACCGGGGTCACCAGCGCGAACACCCAGTAATAGTGGCCTTCCTTGTTCTTGTTCTTCACATAGGCGCCGACCGGGTGGCCGTTTTCCAGCCCGTTCCACAACAGCCAGAACACGCCCTTGGGCATGTCGCTGTGGCGGATCAGCTTGTGCGGGGCGCCTTTGAGTTCCTCGGAACTGAACCCCGAGACCCGGATGAAGATGTTGTTATAGGCTTCGATCACCCCACGGGTATCGGTGCGCGAAAAAAACATCTCCTCGACATTGAAGGGTTCTTCAACATTCACTTCGGCGGCGGCGCGCGCTCTGGGTTCGCGCTGGACGCTGTCGAATTCCTTCATTGTCATGGTATTCATGAGGTCTACCCTTCCTGACCGTTTACCCGTGCCGCCCCGGGACCGTTCGGGGCTGTCCTCTTGTCTTTGCGATCGCGGCCCGTTCGCGCGCGGGGCATGGGGTCTTTCCCATGCCACCCCCGGCGCGCCACGATCACCCGTTACAGACAATCAAACGTCCTGAAAAAATCGAATTTTAGGCAGGCAAAGCACCGCGTCCGAGGTTTCTCGCGCGATGCGGATCGGCGGCTGCGTTTTTCCCCGCGATTCAAGGAACTGGCCGCGCGTGGCGGCCAACCTCGTGAAGCGCCCGCCAGTTGCGGCGGCGCTATTGCCCGCGGCCCTACCGCGTGCCGATGGACATCAGGATGTCCGTCGCCAGCTGCTGAATCCTGACCATCCGGGTTTCGATCCGGTCCTGGAATTCATCCAGCCGCCCGACGATCGTATCCAGCCCATGCGCGGTCTGGCGCAGGCTGCCTGCTTCGACCCGGCAGGCGATGCGGATCGTCGACAGGCCCAGCACCATCCGCAGCAGGAATTCGATCCGCCGCTGGACGGTCAGCGCCGATTTCACACAATCGTCCACCGACTTGTCCGACTGCCCCTTGTAGGCACTGCGCAGCATATGCAGCTGGTGCATGTCCTCGGGCGTCACCGCCTCACCGCTCGCCGCCTTTTCGGCCTCATAGCCGTGCACCACCTCGTTCAGCAGGTGATAGCCGCACAGCATGAACCCCGCCCGCTGGCCTTCGGGCATGTTCCAGATGCCGTCCGATTTCGGCGGCACCAGCAGCGTTTTCAGATGGCTTTGGATATCGCGCAGCATCAGGTCGTAATTCTTCGCGACCTCGTTGATCACCGCGCGGCCCTGGTTCAGCTTGGCGGCGAAGATCTTCATGTTGGCGGTCAGGATTTCCGCCCCGTCGAATTCGCCGGCCAGATCGGCCAGTTCGCGCTGCAAATCCTCGGTCAGTTTCGAGGCCGTTTGGGTATTGGCCACGTCCAGCATCGGCGGCGCCTTCAGCGCGGTTTGCCGGGCCTCGTATTCCAGGCCGAAGGCGGCGGATTGGAACCAGCCGTAATTGGGGAATCCCATATCCTGCAGCCGCGCCAGCAGGCGCTGCGCGCTTTGCTCGGCGGTCAGCTTTTCCGCCAATTCGGCGGCGCGGATTTCCTTGTAGAGCGCGATCACCTGCTCGTGCATCTCGCTCGACGGCTTGATGCGGACCGAAAAATACCCGTCAGACACCGGCGCGGCGAGGGCGAAGACCCAGTAATACTTCCCGTCCTTGGTCTTGTTCTTGACATAGGCGCCGACGGCCTTGTCGTTCTGCAGCCCGTTCCAGAGCAGCCAGAACACCGCCTTGGGCATGTCGGGGTGGCGCAGGATCTTGTGCGGCGCGCCGCACAGGTCCTCACCGCTGAAGCCCGACACGCGCACGAAGACATCGTTGAAATCGTCGATCACGCCGCGTTTGTCGGTCTTGGAAAAGAACATTTCCTCGATACCGAAGGGCATTTCTGCCCCGGAGGAAGAAAAGGATGGCGAAGGAACGGGTATTGTCCCGGTCATGGGTTTCAATACCTCCAAAGGCTGCATATTCACAGGGGGTCTCCTTGGCGGTCTATAACTTGTTAAATTACACCTCACCGCATGCGGTGCAGGCGGAAAGACACTTATTAAAACGCGGCCGAAAGGCGCCCTCAGACGGTCGATCGGTTGCGAAATAGTTGCTTTGTGTAGTTTTTTATTGACTTCTAATTACCTAACGGCAAGGCAGCCTGCGGTTTTATCAAAAAATGGAATATATGATCAAACCCTTAGAGCGGTTCGATATCGCCCTGCGCCCGCTGCGCGTGGAAATCGCGCTGGAAGTCGTCGAAGGTGCCGGCGGCGATCGCGTCGCGCATCCCCTGCATGAGGTCCTGGTAATATTGCAGGTTATGCCAGGTCAGCAGCATGCCGCTGATCATTTCCTGGGCCCGGAACACGTGATGCAGATAGGCGCGGCTGTAATTGCGGCAGGCCGGGCAGGAACAGTTTTCGTCCAGCGGCCGGGGATCGTCGGCATGGCGGGCGTTCTTGATATTGACCACGCCGTTGCGGGTGAACACCTGGCCGGTGCGGCCCGACCGGGTCGGCAGCACGCAATCCATCATGTCGATGCCGCGCGCCACGGCGCCGACGATATCGTCGGGCTTGCCCACCCCCATCAGGTAGCGCGGCTTGTCCTCGGGCAGCATGTCGGGGGCGTAATCCAGGCAATCGAACATCGCCTCCTGCCCCTCGCCCACGGCCAGACCGCCGACCGCGTAACCGTCGAAACCGATCCCTTTCAGCGCCTCGGCGCTTTCTTCGCGGAAATCGCGTTCCAACCCGCCCTGCTGAATCCCGAACAGCGCGTGGCCCGGACGATCGCCAAAGGCGTCACGCGACCGCTGCGCCCACCGCATCGACAGCCGCATCGAGTCCGCGATCCGGTCGCGATCCGCCGGCAGCGCCGGGCATTCGTCGAAACACATCACGATGTCGCTGCCCAGCAGCCGCTGGATTTCCATGCTGCGTTCGGGCGTCAGCGTGTGGCGCGACCCGTCGATATGGGATTTGAAGGTGACGCCTTCCTCGGTCAGCTTGCGCAGTTGCGCCAGGCTCATCACCTGGAACCCGCCGCTGTCGGTCAGGATCGGCTTTTGCCAGTTCATGAACTTGTGCAAGCCCCCGAGCCGATCGATCCGTTCGGCGGTGGGGCGCAGCATCAGGTGATAGGTGTTGCCCAGCAGGATGTCGGCGCCTGTGGCGGCCACGCTTTCGGGCATCATCGCCTTGACGGTCGCCGCGGTGCCCACGGGCATGAAGGCCGGGGTACGGATATCGCCGCGCGGCGTATGGATCACGCCCAGCCGCGCCTTGCCATCCTGTCCCAGTTTTTCGAATTCGAAACGGCGTGTCATGCTGCACCTTCTGCTTTTGGGGTCCTTTAATCCCGAAACCTCTGGAAGTCCAAGGGGGCTGGGCATATTTGGAAACTACAAATTGCATTGAAGGAAAGATTTATGGCCCAACTCATTGCCGACGTTCAGCCCGGAACCGTGATCTGGCTGCTGATCGCGCTGTTCATCATCGCCGTCATCTATCGCGGCGTCCGCATCGTGCCGCAATCGGACAAACACGTGGTGGAACGGTTCGGCCGGCTGCACGCGGTGCTGGGACCGGGGATCAATTTCATCGTGCCCTTCCTCGACGTGGTGAAACACAAAATCTCGATCCTCGAACGGCAATTGCCCACCGCCAGCCAGGATGCCATCACCAAGGATAACGTCTTGGTGCAGGTCGATACCTCGGTGTTCTACCGTATCATCGAGCCGGAAAAGACCGTCTACCGCATCCGCGACGTCGACGCCGCCATCGCCACCACCGTGGCGGGTATCGTGCGCGCCGAGATCGGCAAGATGGACCTTGACGATGTTCAGGCCAACCGGGCGCGGCTGATCTCGACCATCAAGGCGTCGGTCGAAGATGCGGTCGACGATTGGGGGATCGAAGTGACGCGGGCCGAAATCCTCGACGTGAACCTCGATCAGGCCACCCGCAACGCGATGCTGCAGCAGCTGAACGCCGAACGCGCCCGCCGCGCCCAAGTGACCGAGGCCGAGGGCCAGAAACGCGCGGTCGAGTTGCAGGCCGATGCGCAGCTCTATTCCGCCGAACAGATCGCCAAGGCGCGCCGCATTCAGGCCGAAGCCGAAGCCTATGCCACCGAGGTGGTGGCAAAGGCGATCAAGGAAAACGGCATCGAAGCGGCGCAATACCAGGTCGCGCTGAAGCAGGTCGAGGCGCTGAACGCCCTCGGCGCGGGCAGTGGCAGTCAGACCATCGTGGTGCCCGCCAGCGCACTGGAAGCCTTCGGCGACGCTTTCAAGATGCTGAAAGGAAACAAGTGATGGCGGCCATACTGGAAATCTGGTGGGTCTGGCTGGCCGCAGCATTGGTTCTGGCGGTGGCAGAAATTTTCGCCCCCGGCTTCATCTTTCTCGGCTTTGCCGTCGGCGCGGCGCTGACTGCGCTGGTGGTGGCGGTCTCATCCCTCACTTATCCGGTTCTCTGCGCCATCTTCGCCATCCTGTCGCTGGTTGCCTGGCTGGTCATGCGGCGGCTGTTCAAACTGCCGAATGAGAAACGCAAGGTATTCGACACGGATATCAACGACAACTGACGCCCGGCGCAAAACCCTGCACGGGGCGGCAATTTCCCGCCCCGGCACAAAGAGCGGTTGATTTGGCCGCCGAACTGCTTTCATTGGCGCAAACGCGCTAGACTGACAGGCGTGATTCCCCCCGAAGAAGGAGCCCGCCGATGACCAAGCCCGCCCCGCAACTGCAATTCGGATGGGAAGAATGGGTGTCGCTGCCCGATCTCGGCCTGCCGGCGATGAAGGCCAAGGTCGATACCGGCGCGCGCACCTCGGCGCTGCATGCCACCGATATCGAAAGCTTCGGGCGCTCGGATTCGCCGCAGGTGCGCTTCATGGTGCACCCGATCCCCGGGCGCGAAGACCTGGTGATCCCCTGCTCGGCCCCGATCGTCGACCGGCGCGAAGTGACCTCGTCCAACGGCGAAACCGAAATGCGCTATGTCATCGGCACCACCATGTCGGTCGGCGGCCAGAGCTGGCCGATCGAGCTGACCCTGACCGACCGGCGCGGCATGGCCTCGCATATGCTGCTGGGGCGGCAGGCTTTGCTGGATCACATCACCATCATCGCGACCGAACGGTTCTTCCAGCCGCAGCTCGATTATGACGTCTATCACAGCAAGGAAATGCGCGAAGCCGCGCCCAAGCGGGCGCTGCGCATCGCGGTGCTGAGCCGGGAAGACAACTATTCCACCCGCCGCCTGGTCGAGGAAGGCCAGGCGCGCGGTCACACGGTCGAGGTGATCGACACCACCCGCTGCTACATCGCCATCAACGCGCTGATGCCCGAGGTCCATTACGACGGCAAGCGCCTGCCGCGCTACGACGCGGTGATCCCGCGCGTCGGGGCCTCGATCACCAGTTACGGCAGCGCCGTGGTGCGCCAATTCGAAACCATCGGCACCTTCTGCGTCAATGGCAGCGAAGGCATCACCGCCAGCCGCGACAAGCTGCATGCGCACCAGATCCTCGCCCGGCACAAGATCGGCATGCCGACCACCGCCTTCGCCGCCTCGCCCAAGGATACCGGCAACCTGATCGGGCTGGTGGGCGGCGCGCCCCTGATCGTGAAGCTGCTGGAAAGCACGCAGGGCAAGGGCGTGGTGCTGGCGGAGACGAAAAAGGCTGCCGAGTCGGTGATTTCCGCCTTCCGCGGGCTCAAGGCCAATTTCCTGGTGCAGCATTTCGTCAAGGAAGCGGCGGGCGAAGACATCCGCTGCATGGTGATCGGATCCAAGGTGGTGGCGGCGATGAAGCGTTCCGGCGCCGAGGGCGATTTCCGCTCCAACCTGCATCAGGGCGGATCGGCCAGCAAGGTGCGGATCAGCAAGGAAGAACGCGAAACCGCGCAGCGCGCGGCGAAGGCCTTCGGGCTAAACATGGCGGGCGTCGACCTGCTGCGTTCGGAAAGCGGGCCCAAGGTTTTGGAGGTCAATTCCTCCCCCGGGCTGGAAGGGATCGAAACGATTTCGGGCAAGAATATCGCCGCGCTGCTGTATGAAGAAATCGAACGCCGCGCCCGCCCCAGCCCGGCGCGGCGCCGCAAAACCGCAACCCCCGGCGGCGCAGGGTTTTGATTTCTCCGCCCGCGCTGCCATAGTCGGCGCGGGAGGAAACAGACATGAACAAACCAGATTTGCCGCTGATCGAGGCGCGCGACGATAGCAACGTGCGGTTCCTGCGCCTTGGCAAGGCCCCGGCGCACCCGCTGTCGCGGGCGATGATCCGCGATCTGCACGCCCATATCCGTCAGGCCGCGGCCGACCCACAGGCCAACGTGATCGTGTTGGAAGGCCCCGGCCATATCTTCTGCGCCGGGCACGACCTGAAGGAAATCGCCCGCCACCGCGACGATCCCGATCAGGGGCTGGACTATCTCAGGGCGCTCTTCACCGAATGCGGTGCGATGATGCTCGACCTCGCTCTTTGCCCCAAGCCCACCATCGCCGTGGTCGAAGGCATCGCCACCGCGGGGGGGCTGCAACTGGCGGCCTCCTGCGATCTGATCTTCGCCTCCGACCGGGCCACGTTCTGCCTGCCCGGGGTCCGCAATGGCGGGTTCTGCACCACCCCCGCCGTCGCCGTGTCGCGCAACCTGTCGCGCAAGCAGGTGATGGAAATGACCCTGTCGGGCGAAGCCTTCGATGCCGCCTGGGCGCTGAACGCGGGACTGGTGAACCGCGTCTATCCGCCCGAACAGCTGCTCGATGAAACGATGGCCTTCGCCCGCACCCTGGCCACCCGCCATCCCAAGGCCATCGCCGACGGCAAGCGGATGCTCTACCGCCAGCTAGACCTGCCACTCGATCAGGCCTATGCGGAAGCGACCGAGGTGATGATCGGCCATTTCATGGATCCGGTGCGGATCGCGCAGGAAAAAGCCCCCTGATCCGCCGCCCTGCCCCGGCCGCGGCAATGGGTTGAGCTTGGCCCCTAGACCTTTGCGATCCCAAACCCTATATCTTCGGTCAGGAAATGACGGACCGACCCATGAACGAAAATGTTGAACCGCTCGAAGGGGAACCCCTGATCGCGCCCTCAAGCATCGACCATCCCTTGTACGAAAAGGTGGTCGAAGCCTGCCGCACGGTCTATGACCCTGAAATCCCGGTGAATATCTACGACCTGGGCCTGATCTACACGATCAAGATCAGCCCCGATAACAAGGTCAGCATCATCATGACCCTGACCGCGCCGGGCTGCCCGGTGGCGGGTGACATGCCCGGCTGGGTGGTCGACGCGGTCGAACCGCTGGACGGTGTGCAGCATGTCGAGGTCGACCTGACCTGGGATCCGCCCTGGGGCATGGAGATGATGAGCGACGAAGCGCGGCTGGAACTGGGCTTCATGTAAGCGAGATGGCAACGCACCCCTTTGAGGGTGCGTTTTCATATAAGCACCCTATTTTGGGTGCGAAATTCGAAACGCAACCAATATCGGTTGCATTTTTCATATCGCACCCTATAATGGGTGCGCATGACTTCCATAGTTTCACATATCGCAGTTCTGACAGGAGATCTGGTCGGCTCCACCAGCTTGAGCCCGGCTCAGGTTGCCCAAGCCTTCGATGCGCTGGCCGATTGCGCCGCGATGCAGGCAGATTGGCACGGCGCGCTGCTGCATTTCACCCGCCAGCGCGGCGATGGCTGGCAGGTGGCACTGGCCCGTCCCGCCCTTGCGCTGCGCTCCGCGCTCGCTTTCCGTGCCGCCCTGCGCAGCGAGGGCAGCGAATTCGACAGCTATATATCCATTGCCGAAGGCGAGGTGGCAGGCAAACTCGGCTCGGACCTCAACGCCGAGACCACCGATGTTTTCGTCGCTTCGGGCGACGGGCTGGACATGCTGAAATTGCTAAGCAAGTCGGAACGCATGTTTTATGGCGACGGCGGCCCGCTCAACGCCGCCACCGTATTGGCCGATCATATCTCGCAGGGATGGACCCCGGCGCAGGCCGCCGCCATCCTGCCCTTTCTCGCCCCCGACGCTGAACCTTCCTACACAGAAGTGGCGAAAGCCCTCGGAAAATCCCGGCAGGCCGTGACCAAGGCGCTCGACGCGGCAGGCTATCCGGCGCTTCAACGCGCCCTGCACAGCATCGAGGAGGCCGCCGATGATTGAAACCCTCGCCGCCCTTCTCTGCGCCCATGCGATGGCGGATTTCGTATTGCAGACCGGCTGGATGGTCGCCCGCAAGCGTCACCTTGGCGTGATGCTGCTGCACGGCGCGCTGGTGCTGCTGACCGCGCAGGCCGCCACCGGCCAGGTCGCCGCCCTGCCGCTGTTGATCCTCGCGCTGCTGCACCTGCTGATCGATTGCGTGAAAACCTATGGCCGCTTCACCGGGCTGGCCGCCTTCCTGGCCGATCAAGCGGCGCATCTGGCCGCCCTGGCCGCGATCGCCTTCTGGGCGCCGGATCTATGGGCCACCGGGCTGTGGCCCGCGCTGCTGCCCGAACCGGTAGCGACCGCCCTGCCCCACATCTTCGCCGTCGCTGCCGGCGCGATCCTGGCGATCCGCGCCGGGGCCTTCGCGATTCAGCTTCTGATGCAGGGTCATGCGCTTTCCGATAATCCCGGCGACGACGGCCTGCCCGGCGGCGGCGCCACGATCGGTTATCTGGAACGGGCGCTGATCTTCCTGCTGGTCCTGGCCGGTCAGATCGCAGGCATCGGGTTCCTGGTGGCGGCGAAATCCATCCTGCGCTTCGGCACCATTTCGGGCGACCGAAAGGCCACCGAATATGTCATCATCGGCACCTTGTTCAGCTTCGGCTGGGCGCTGCTGATCGCCTTGGCCACGCAATCTCTGCTTGCGGCGCTGCCCCCGCTTGAGATATCCGCCCCCCGGCCCTAGATTAATAACGAACAACACACAGGATCCATCCATGTTCGGCATACCCGGCAAACAAGCCGTCACCATGACCGACCGCGCGTCGGCGCAGATTTCCAAGCTGATGGCCCAGAAGGGCCACAAGGGCTTGCGGATCGGCGTCAAGAAGGGCGGTTGCGCGGGCATGGAATACACCATGGATTACGCCGACGAAATCGACCCCAACGACGAGGTGGTCGAACAGGATGGCGCCCGGGTGATGATCGCGCCGATGGCGCAGATGTTCCTGTTCGGCACCGAGATCGACTACGAGGTGTCGCTGCTGGAATCGGGGTTCAAGTTCAACAACCCCAACGTCACCGAGGCCTGCGGCTGCGGTGAATCGATCAAGTTCAAGGATGTCGAGGAGCTGACCGCCGAACAGGCGGCAAACGGCGCCCCCCGGCTGAAATAACCCTCCCCCTCATTGCCCCTGCGGCGCTTCGCGCGCCCTGCGCCCCTTGACCTGCGGGTGCAACTGGCAATGATGCGGGATCACCCATAATCATAACATCATAACAGGATGAGGAACGAAGTATGCGTCGCAAGCTGGCAGCGGGAAATTGGAAAATGAACGGTCTGAGCGCGGAGCTCGACCAGATCGACGCCCTGACAGCCAGCCACGCCACCCCGTCCGTCGACCTGCTGCTTTGCCCGCCCGCTACGCTGGTGGCGGCTGCGGCGGCGCGGGTCGGTTCCCACCCGATGATGATCGGCGGCCAGGATTGCCACATGGAAGACAGCGGCGCCTATACCGGTGACGTTTCGGCACCGATGCTGGCCGATGCCGGGGCGGGCGCGGTGATCCTGGGCCATTCCGAACGCCGCGACGCGCATGAGGAAAGCGACGAGATGGTCCGCGCCAAGGCCGAAGCCGCGCATCGCGCCGGGCTGATCGCGGTGGTCTGCCTCGGCGAATCCCTGGACCAGCGCGAGGCAGGCCAGACGCTCGACATCATCGGCGCGCAGCTTGCGGCCTCGGTGCCCGACGCGGCCACCAGCGACACCCTCGTCATCGCCTATGAACCGATCTGGGCCATCGGCACCGGCAAGGTGCCGACGCTGGAACAGATCGCCGAGGTGCACGATTTCATCCGCGCCCGGCTCGAGGACCGTTTCGGCACAGAACAGGCCAGCGCGATCCGGCTGCTCTATGGCGGTTCGGTGAAACCCGACAATGCGTCCGACATCTTCGCCGTCTCCAATGTCGACGGCGCGCTGGTCGGCGGCGCCAGCCTGAAGGCGGCAGATTTCTCCCCCATCATCAAGGCGCTCGAAGCGGCCAACTGACGCCTTTTCATCTTGGCAAAAATACCTCCGCCGGAGGCGCGGAAAATGACCATTTTCCGCCCAAAATTCTTTTCAAGAATTTTGCCCCCGGACATGAAAAAACGGCGCCCCGCAGGGCGCCGTTTTCCGTTTCTTCCACCGATCACTTAGTGATGATTTCCGGCCCCATGAAGGTGGTCGGCAACCAGGTGCTGAGCGCCGGGATATAGGTCACCATGATCAGGAACACGAACAGCACCGCCAGGAAGGGCAGCGCGGCGCGCACCACCCGCATCATCGGCATCCCCGCCACTCCGCTCGTGACGAAGAGGTTCAGACCGACCGGCGGGGTGATCATGCCGATTTCCATGTTCACCACCATGATGATGCCCAGATGGATCGGGTCGATCCCGAGCTCGATGGCGATCGGGAACACCAGCGGCGCCACGATCACGATCAGGCCAGAGGGTTCCATGAACTGACCGCCGATCAGCAGGATCACGTTGACGATCACCAGGAACATCACCGCGCCGAAACCGGCCGAGATCATCGCCCCCGCGATCTGCTGCGGGATCTGTTCGTCGGTCAGAACGTGTTTGAGGATCAGCGCGTTGGCGATGATGAACATCAAGGTCACGGTCAGCTTGCCCGCCTCGAACAGCGTATCGCGGGTGTCGCGGTGGAAAAACGCCGTCACCAGCGCGATCGGCTTCTCGATCAGCGACAGGTTACGTTCGCCCTCGGGGCGCGCCAGCGGGCCCATGTCGCGATAGACGAAACAGGCGATCAGGAAGGCATAGACCGCCGCCACCGCCGCCGCTTCGGTCGGCGTGAAGATGCCGCCATAGATGCCGCCCAGGATGATCACGATCAGGAACAGGCCCCAGCCCGCATCGCGCCCGGCCGTGAACACCTCGCCCCAGCCCAGCCAGTCGCCCTTGGGCAGGTCGCGCAGCCGCGCGATGATGTAGATCGTGGTCATCAGCATGGTGCCCGCCATCAGCCCCGGGATCACGCCCGCCAGGAACATCCGCCCCACCGACACGTCGGTGGCGCTGGCATAGACCACCATCACGATGGAGGGCGGGATCAGGATGCCCAGGGTGCCCGCGTTGGCGATGACACCGGCCGCGAAATCCTTGGAATAGCCGACCTGGCGCATCCCGGCGATCACGATCGACCCGATGGCGACCACGGTGGCCGGGCTGGACCCGGACAGGGCGGCGAACAGCATACAGGCGAACACGCCCGCGATGGCCAGGCCGCCGGGGAAATGCCCCACCAGCGCGATGGAAAACCGGATGATCCGCCGCGCCACCCCGCCGGTCGACATGAACGACGAGGCCAGGATGAAGAACGGGATCGCCAGCAGCGTGTAATGCCCTGCCATCGCCTGGAAAAAGCTCTGCGCGACCGAGGCCAGCGAGGTGTCGCTGAGCACCAGCAGGAACACCACCGAGGACAGGCCGAGGGACACCGCGATCGGCACGCCCAGCAGCATCAGCCCGATCACCATGGCAAAGAGAATTGCGACTTCCATTTGCTTACTCCTCGGCGTTCAGGCTGCGGACGTCTTCGACGGCGTCCTCGGCTTCGTGGCTGACGATCAGGCTTTCGGATTCGCCCGTCAGGACGCGCCAGGTCGCCTGCACGAAGCGAAACAACAGCAGCCCGGCCCCGAAGGGCAGCATCGCGTAGGGGATGAAGCGCGGGATCTTTTCATAGGCTTCGCCCTCGTTGATCATCGGTTCGATCCAGCGCAGCCAGTCGGGCATCGGGATGTCGATCACCTCGTACCAGGACCGGTAGGAGGAGCGTTTCATTTCCTCGAAGCCCAGCGGGAACCAGCGCCCGTCGGTCTGCGGCAGGTTGGCGAAATTCGCCCAGTAATCCCAGGCGCCCTTGAACAGCAAGAAGGCATAGGCGATGCACAGCAGCCCCGCGATCACGCCCAGCACCCGGCGGATGCGCAGATCAAACAGGTTGATGACGGCGTCCACGCCCAGATGCGCGGTGACCTTGACCGCATAGCTCATGCCGAACAGCACCAGCCAGGCGAACAGGAAGGAGGTCATTTCCAGCCCCCAGATCAGCCCGGTGTTGAAGCCATAGCGCAGCACGACATTGATGAAGGTAATAAGGGTCATCAGCCCGAGGATGATCGCGATTGCGGTTTCCTCGACCTCGTTGACCAGACGGCCCAGGGCCGATTTCGGTTCAGTGTGATGAGACATCCAAGCCCCCGTCCCCCGAGTGGATGTGAAAAACCCGGCCCCATGATCGGGGCCGGGAAAGTTGGCCTGTTACCCAGGCTCAGTGTTTGGCGTTGATCGCCTGTGCGGCGGCGATGTTGTCTTCGCCGACGTCCCCTTTGAACTCTTCCCAGACCGGTTTCATCGTGGCGACCCATTCTTCACGCTGTTCCGGGCTCAGCTGGCGCACGGTGCCGCCGGCGGCGATGATCGCCTGCTTGGCGTCTTCGTTCACCTTGGTCGATTCCGAGTTCCGCGCCGCGGTCACTTCGTCGATGATGGTGGACAGCTGGTCGCGCACGTCATCGGGCAGGCTGTCCCAGAAATCGGTCGAGGTCACCACCAGGTAATCGATAATGCCGTGGTTGGTTTCGGTCACGCCGTCCTGCACTTCGAAGAACTTCTGACCATAGATGTTCGACCAGGTGTTTTCCTGACCGTCGACAACACCGGTCTGCAGCGCGCCGTAGACTTCCGAGAACGCCATCGGCTGCGGGCTGCCGCCCAGGGCCGCCATCTGCGCCTTCAGCACGTCCGAGCTCTGGACGCGGAATTTCAGACCGTTGGCGTCGCTCGGCGAATTCAGCGCCTTGTTGGCCGACATCTGCTTCATGCCGTTGTGCCAGAAGGCCAGGCCCAGCAGACCGCGGCGGGTCATCGATTCCTTCATCGCCTGGCCGGTTTCGGAGTTCTGGAATTCATCGACCGCGTCGATGTTCTTGAACATGAAGGGCAGGTCGAAGATGCGGAACTGCTTGGTGAACTGTTCGAACTTGGACAGCGAGGGGGCAGCCATCTGCACGTCGCCCTGCAGCATCGCTTCCAGCACCTGGTTGTCATTATACAGCGTCGAGTTCGGGAAGACCTCCATGCAGGCCTTGCCGTCCATTTCCTCGTTCACGCGCTTTTCCAGCATCGTGGCGGCGATCCCCTTGGGGTGCTTGTCGGTGTTGGTCACATGGCTGAACTTGATGACGATTTCGCCATCGTCGCAACCGGCGGAGGCCATGACGGCGGATGCGGAAACGCTCAACGCCAGCGCTGCGGCGGCGGTGGTCAGGACTTTCATGTCTGTCTCCTCCCAAGAGATCATTTGTCGTGTGCTTGCGCCCCTCCGGCGCTGCATGCGCAACTCTTTCCATTCCGGGAAGGCGTCTCAAGAAAAACCGAATATTTTGATCACAGATAAAATTATCGATCAAAATGAACGCGTTATCCACACAACCTGATGCATCGAAACATGCTGCGATGCAGCTTTGTGCGGGAACCCGCACAGAGGACAGAGGCATTTGTGCGGATTTCCGCACAGCCGCGGGCGAAGTTCAGATGCGAATCCCCGAAAGTGGTCCGGTCGCTAGCTCAGCGGAATTCCTCGGGCTTGATGCCGTAGCGCGCCAGCTTGTCGTAGAAGGTCTTGCGCGGCAGTTTCAGGCTTTGCGCGGCGGCGCTGGCGCGGCCCTCGGCGCGGCGCAGGGCGGTGATCAGCAGGCTGCGCTCGACCTGCGCCAGCTGTTCGGCCAGCCCCAGCTCGCCGCCGCCGTTTTCCGTCTCGCCATGACCCAGAACGAAGCGCATCGCCTCGCTCATCAGCGCGCGGGCGTTGCCGGGCCAGTCGCGCGCCATCAGCCGCGACACCACTTCGGGCGTCACCTCGGGCGCGGGAAGCCCCGATTGTTCCGCCGCCTGCGCCACGTATTGGCGGAACATCACCGGAATGTCCTCGGGCCGCTCAGACAGCGACGGGATGCGCACCACCATGACTTCCAGCCGGTAATAGAGATCGGCCTGCAGCCGCCCCTCCTCCACCGCGCTGGACAGGTCCTGGGTGCTGCCCGCGATCAGGCGGAACCCGCCCTCTTCCAGCGCGTCGATCAGCGCCATCTGCGCATCGGGCTGCAGCCCGCCGATATCGTCCAGAAACAGCGACCCGCCCTGCGCGGCACCGACCATTTCCTCCATCTCGGCCCGGCCCAGCCCGGGGGCGGCGCGTTTGACGAAGGGCCCCTTGTCCGAGGGCGAACACAGATGCACCACCTCGGCCACCTTGTAGATCCCCGATCCAGGCGCGCCGGTCACCAACACGTCGGTCCCTGCCCGCGCCGCCGCCCGCACCCGGTCGCGCAAGCCTTCGGACAGCGCCGACTGGCCGTAAAGCATCCGCGCCGCCGGATCGCCGGTTTCCAGCTGCGCCTTGAGCCGGCGGTTTTCCAGCACCATCGCGCGGGTCTTCATCGCCCTCTCGATCACCGCCAGAAGGTCGGCCGGCGCACAGGGCTTTTCCAGGAAGCCGAAGGCCCCCTTGCGCATCGCCTCCACCGCCATCGGGATGTCGCCTTCGCCGGTCAGCAGAACCACCGGCAATTCGGCATCGACCCCCTGGGTGTAATCCAGCAGGTGAAACCCGTCGCGCCCGGGCATCCGGATGTCGGACAAGATCACCCCACCAAAGCGGTCGGAAATGTGATCCTTGGCCTCGATGAAGGACCCGACCGGGATCGGGGTCAGATCGGCCAGTTCCAGCGTCTGGGCCAATGCCTCGCGCACCGCCGCGTCGTCATCGACCAGCAACACCTTCCCGATCATGCGGCCTTGTCCTCCTGCCAATGGTCCAGTTCCACCGTGAACTCCGCCCCGCTGGGCGTGTTGGAGCCGCGGATATTGCCGCCGAAGCTCTGCACCAGACCGTAGGAAATGGAAAGCCCCAGCCCCATGCCCTCGGACGACCCGACGGTCTTGGTGGTATAGAAGGGTTCGAACATCTTGTCGGGGTCTTCGATGCCGGGGCCGATATCGCGCACCGTGACGGACAGTTTCGCGCCCCGCTCAATAGCGATGCGGATATGACGGTCGGCCTGGCCCAGCATCGCGTCGGCGGCGTTGTTGATCAGGTTGACGAACACTTGCGTCAGCCGCACCTCGCCGCCGCGCGCCCAGACCGGGCCGCCGTTGCCCCCGGCGTCCCAGTCCAGCGTCACCTGATCGGATTTCAGCCGCGCCGCGGTCAGTTCCACCGCCGTATCGATCACCTGCACCAGGTCGACCCGCGCCACCGGTTCGCTTTCGTTGCGCACGAAGGCGCGCAGGTTCTTGATGATGCGCGACATCCGCACCGCCATGTCGGAAATCCGGCGCAGGTTGTCCGCCGCCTTGTCCGTCTTGCCGCGTTCGATGAAGGCCGATCCGTTTTCCGCATATTGCTGGATCGCCATCAAGGGCTGGTTCAGTTCGTGGCTGATCCCCGCGCTCATCTGCCCCAGGGCGCTGAGCTTGCCGGCCTGCACCAGATCGGCCTGCGCCTTCTTCAGCGCCGCTTCGGCGGCGATGCGTTCGGCCACCTCGTGGCGCAGGGCGGTATTGGCCTCGGACAGTTCGCGGGTGCGGTGCTGCACCCGGCTTTCCAGCCGCGCATTGGCCTCGGCCAGGGTGCGGCGGCGTTCGGTGGCCAGGAACAGGAAGGCCCCGAAGGCCAGGAACACGCCCGCCACCGCCGCCGCCTGCAACGCCGCCAACCGCCGCGCCGGATCGACATCGATCAGCGCTTCTGCCCGCATGCCGATGATCGGCAGCTCCTTCTGCAAATGCAGCGCCCGCACCGGCACGTAAGGCGACCAGTCGGTCAGCCACAAATCGTAGCCGCCGACGCTTTGGGTCTCGAACCCCGGGTCGGGGCCGCCCGCCGGGGCCAGCCCGCCATCTGCGCGCTGCTGCCAGAACAGCAATTCGCTGCGGTTGGAAATGAACACCTCGTCGCGGTCATCGGTGAAGAACACCGTCGGGCGGGCACCGCGCCAGTCGGATTCGACCCGGTCGATATTGGCCACCACAACCAGGACGCCGACGACCTGTTCCGCGGGGCCGAAACTGGGGGCAGCGAAATAATAGGTGCGCAAGCCGCTGCTGGCCCCGATGCCGTGATGTTCGCCCAATGCCCCCTGCAAGGCGCGCTGGAAATAGGGGGTATCGGCCACGTCATCCGGTTCGGTCGCATTGGCCGAGGCCAGGACCCGCCCCCGCGCATCGACCAGGAACAGGTCGAGCGCCGACGTCTTGTCGGCCGCATTCAGCAGCAATTCGCGCAGATCGCCCGTATCGCCGCCCTTCAGCGCCGCGACCACCGCCGGGTGATCCGCCGTCAGCACCGCAAGCTGTTGATACAGCTGCAATTGCCCGGTCAGCCGGTCGGTGGCCAGCGTCAGGTCCGCCTCGCCCCGCTGCGCCAGTTGCGCCAGCGCCTGCACATAGCCATAGCGCCACACACCGCCGGCGACGGCGATCACCGACAGCAGGAACAGCACGGCAAGGATCAGGCGGCGAAGCAGCGCGGGTTTCATGGCGTCAACCTAGCGCCCCGGGGCTTGCATTGACCAGAGGGCTTGGAGAATGTCGCGCCATGCAGGAATTTTCCCAATCGCCCACCGATCCCGAATTCGTCCAGAACCCCTACCCGTTCTACGACCGCGCCCGCGCCTCGGGCGGGTTGGTGTACTGGCGTGAGTACCGGATGCCCTGCGCGGTGTCGCATGATCTGGTGATGGCGCTTTTCAAGGACCGCCGGATGGGCCGCGAATGCCCGCCGGAATTTGCGCCTGCGATCCCCGACCGGCTGCGCCCGTTCTACGATATCGAGGCGCATTCGATGCTGGAACTGGAACCGCCGCGCCACACAAGGTTGCGCTCGCTGGTGCTGCGCGCCTTCACCTCGCGCCGGATCGCGGCGCTGGCGCCCGAGATCGAGGACCTGTGTCACCGGCTGATCGACGACCTGCCCGAGGGTGGCTGCGATCTGTTGCCCGCCTATGCCACGCGGGTGCCGGTGATCGTGATCTGCCGCCTGCTTGGCGTGCCCGAGGATATGGCCGATCAATTGCTGCGCTGGTCCAACGCGATGGTGGCGATGTACCAAGCGCGGCGCACGCGGGAAATCGAAGACGCCGCCATGCAGGCCAGCCTTGAGTTCCGCGATTTCATCACCGGCTATATCGACACGCGGCGGCAAAGCCCGGCCGACGACCTGATCAGCCAACTGATCGCGGCCGAGGAGGATGGCGAGAAACTTTCCACCGACGAATTGATCACCACCTGTATCCTGCTGTTGAACGCCGGCCACGAAGCGACGGTGCATTCCATCGGTAACGCGGTGAAGACGCTGCTGGAAACCGGCATGGAGCGGGCGTTCCTGGCCCCCGACAAGATCGACCAGACGGTCGAGGAATGCCTGCGCTTCGATCCGCCTTTGCACATGTTCACCCGCTATGCCTATGAGGAGATCGAGGTTTCCGGCCACACCTTCCGGCGCGGCGATCAGGTGGCGCTGCTGCTGGGGGCGGCGAACCGCGACCCTGCCGTCTGGCCCGATCCGGACCGGTTCGACCCGTCCCGCGCCATCGTCACCAATGCCGCCTTCGGCGGCGGCCTGCATTTCTGCGTCGGCGCACCGCTGGCGCGGCTGGAGCTGAAGATCGCCCTGCCCGCGCTGTTCGACCGCCTGCCCGGCCTCGCCCTGGCAGAGGTGCCGCGCTACGGCGACGTCTATCATTTCCACGGCCTCGAAGCGCTGAAGGTCACCTACTGAGCGGATCGCAAGCCGGGCCAGGCCTACCCAGCGCCGTGCCGGTCCAGATGCCCCAGGTCCCGTTCCGGTTCGATCACGTCGCGCAGCCGCTTCTTCAGCTCCTTCGCGTCCGGGAATCCGCCGTCGCGCTTGCGTTCCCACAACAGCGCCCCGTCCACACGCACTTCGTAAACGCCGCCATAGCCGGGTTTCAGCGTCACCCCGCCAAGATCCTCCCCGAAGCTCTGCAGCAGTTCCTGCGCCATCCACCCGGCCCGCAGCAGCCAGTTGCAGCCGGTGCAATATTCAATGGTGACTACGGGCTTCGGCGCATCGCTCACAGCGGCAGCTCCGTCGTCGACTTGATTTCCTCCATCGACAGCAGCGCGGTGATGTTGTTCACCCTCACCTCGGAAATCAGCGCCTGGTAGAATTCGTCATAGGCGCGCGCGTTCTTCACCCGCACCTTGAGGATATAATCGATGTCGCCCGCCAGCCGGTGCGCCTCCATCACCTCGGGGCGGTTTTGCAGCGCGCGCAGGAATTTTTCCTGCCATTCGGCTTCGTGTTCCGAGGTACGGATCAGCACGAAGAAACACGCCTCGAAACCCAGCTTCTCGGCATCCAGAACCACCGTCTGCGGCCCCATGATCCCGGCTTCGCGCATCTTGCGGATGCGATTCCATACCGGGGTCTTGGACGACCCCACCTTGCGGGCGATTTCGTCAAGCGACTGGCCCGCGTCCCGCTGCAGCTCGGCCAGGATTTTCCGATCCGTCTGATCCAATCGAACCGTCATTTCGCCCCCTTTCGTCATTTTGGAACAATATATTCGTTTTCCGCCGCCACACCCGGATCAAGTCCTTATTTGTTCCGCGATATGGCGCAATGGGGGGAATATTTTCTATATTCACCCCCAAGTCAACCAAAGGAAAAGGCCCTGTCATGGCACGTCCCTTTACGCCCAAAGTCATCACCGCCAACGCCCTTCTGAACGGCGATGTCGTCTATTTCACCGCGAATGACGACTGGTCGCCGATGCTGTGCGACGCCGAGGTGATCGAGGACGAAGCCCATGCCCAGCTGCGCCTGCTGGAAGCCGAACGGCAGCAGGCCCAAGCGGTCGGCGTCTATATGGCCGACGTGATCAACGGCCCCGACGGCCCGGAACCGGCGCATTTTCGCGAAAATTTCCGCCGCAGCGGGCCTTCCAACTATTTCCACGGCAAACAGGCGGAGCTGAGCTGATGTATCGCTACAACGAATTCGACGACGCCTTCCTGGCCGCCCGCAACGCCCAGTTCCGCGCCCAGGTGCAGCGCCGCATCGACGGGTCGCTGACCGAGGATGAATTCAAGCCGCTGCGGCTGATGAACGGGCTCTACCTGCAACTGCACGCCTATATGCTGCGGGTTGCGATCCCCTACGGTACGCTTTCCAGCGATCAGATGCGGCAACTGGCGCTGATCGCTGACAAGTTCGACAAGGGCTACGGCCATTTCACCACCCGGCAGAACATCCAGTACAACTGGCCGAAACTGCCCGAGGTGCCCGATATCCTCGACGCGCTGGCCGAGGTGAAGCTGCACGCGATCCAGACCAGCGGCAACACGATCCGCAACGTGACCGCCGATCATTTCGCCGGGGCCGCAGCGGATGAGATCGCCGATCCCCGCCCGGTGGCCGAACTGATCCGGCAATGGTCCACCGACCACCCGGAATTCCAGTTCCTGCCGCGCAAGTTCAAGATCGCCATCACCGGATCGCCCAACGACCGCGCCGTCACCCGCGCCCACGATATCGGGCTGCGGATGGTGGAACGGGATGGCGAAGCGGGTTTCGAGGTGATCGTCGGTGGCGGTCTGGGCCGTACCCCCGTGGTGGGCAAGGTGATCCGCGATTTCCTGCCCCGCGCCGATCTGCTGCCTTATCTTGAGGCGGTCGTGTCGGCCTACAACACGCTGGGGCGGCGCGATAACAAGTACAAGGCGCGGATCAAGATCACCGTCAACGAAAACGGGATCGACGCGGTGCGCGACCAGGTGGAGGCGCGTTTCAACGAATTGCGGCCGCTGTTCAAGGGCGTCGATCAGGAATTGCTGGCGCAGATCGAAGCGCATTTCGCCGCCCCCGAATTCGCGCCCCGCGACGAAGCCCCCTACGCGCTGGCCTATGCCAACGATCCCGTCTTCCGGTCCTGGGCCGATACCAACCTGGCCGCCCACAAGGCGCCCGGCCATGCCATCGTGTCGATCTCGCTCAAGGCGCAGGGCCAGACGCCGGGCGACGCGACCAGCGACCAGATGCGGCTGCTGGCCGATCTGGCCGACCGTTACGGCCACGGCGAATTGCGCATCAGCCACGAACAGAACGTGATCCTGCCGCATGTGCATAAATCCGACCTGCCCGCACTGCACGCGGCGCTGAAACCCGCCGGGCTCGCCACCGCCAATATCGGGCTGATCAGCGATATCATCGCCTGCCCCGGGATGGATTACTGCGCGCTGGCGACCGCCCGGTCGATCCCGGTGGCGCAACAGATCGCCGAACGCTTCGACGCGCTGAAGCTGGAACACGATATCGGCCCGCTGAAGATCAAGATTTCGGGCTGCATCAACGCCTGCGGCCATCACCATGTCGGCCATATCGGCATCCTGGGGCTGGACCGCGCGGGGGTGGAAAACTACCAGATCACCCTCGGCGGCGACGGCACCGAGGACGCGGTAATCGGGCAGCGCACCGGCCCCGGTTTCGCCTATGACGAAATCGTGGACGCGATCGAGCGGATCATCCGCGCCTACCTGGAGCTGCGCGAGGACCCGGGCGAAACCTTCCTGGCGGCCTATCGCCGGCTGGGCGCCGAGCCGTTCAAGGCGGCGCTTTACCCTGAAGCGGCGAAGAAAAATGCCGCTTGAGGCCCCCCTCAGCCCCGTCGAGGAACGGGTCGCGCATCTCAACCGGCGCTACCGGCATCACGCCGCCAGCGCCGTGTTGAAACGCGCCCTATCCGACCCGCAGGTCGGCCGCATCGCCATGGTCAGTTCCTTCGGCGCCGAAAGCGTCGTGCTACTGCATATGGTGGCGCAGGTCGACCGGACCATTCCGGTGCTGTTCATCGACACCCAGATGCTGTTTGCCGAAACGCTCGAGTATCAGCGCGAGGTGGCGGAATTCCTCGGGCTGACCGATCTGCGCATCATCCGCGCCGACAAGGTCGCGCTGGAAGCCGAAGACCCTTACGGCGCGCTGCATCTGCGCGACACCGACGCCTGCTGCGACCTGCGCAAGACCCGGCCGCTGGAACAGGCGCTTGGCCGTTTCGACGCCTGGATCACCGGACGCAAGCGGTTCCAGGGCGGCACCCGCGCGGCGCTGGATTTCTTCGAGAACGAGGACGACCGGCGCATCAAGGTCAACCCGCTGGCCCATTGGGACAAGGGCGACGTGCAGGACTACATGATCAACAACCGGCTTCCTCGTCACCCGCTGGTGGCCAAGGGATTTCCGTCGATCGGCTGCAAACCCTGCACCTCGCCGGTCAGGGACGGCGAGGACGAACGCGCGGGCCGCTGGCGCGGCAGCGACAAGGTGGAATGCGGCATCCACCTGGTGGATGGCAAAATGGTAAGGACAGGAGCGACGCAATGAGCGTGATCGTGACCGATATCGGTTTCCGGGCCGATGATTTTGACGGCGACATCATCCCCCTTGCCGAGGCGGCCGAAGCGGCCGTCTCGGTGGAACTGGCCCCCGACGCCGATCCCCAGGCGTTGGTGGGCCGGTTGACCGCGCTGAAGCTGATCGCCATCAACTTCCCCAGCTTCGCCGACGGGCGCGGTTTCACCATCGCGCGGCAGTTGCGGCGGATGGGCTATCAGGGCCGGTTGCGGGCGCGCGGCCACGTGATTTCCGATCAATACGCGATGGCGCGCCGTTCCGGCTTCGACGAGGTGGAAATCAGCGCCGAGCAAGCCGCGCGCCAGCCCGAAACCGAATGGATGTTCCGCGCCGATTGGCAAAATCACGATTACCAGGCGCGGCTGCGCAAGGACTGAAATCGCGATGGCCCCTTTCATCTGACATGGATCAAAGCTAACTGAGGGATGCCGGTTTAGTCACCGGCCAGAGACATTATGACCGAGATGAGCACAGTGACCGAAGCCGCAGCCCCCGCGCCCAAAGTTCCCACCCTGCCCGATGCCCAGACCGTCACCGAGGTCAAGCATTGGACCGACCGTCTGTTTTCCTTCCGCTGCACCCGGCCCGCGGCCTTGCGCTTCCGTTCCGGCGAATTCGTGATGATCGGGCTGATGGGCGACCCGGACCCGAAGACCGGCAAGCAAAAGCCGCTTCTGCGCGCCTATTCCATCGCCTCGCCCTCCTGGGACGAGGAGCTGGAGTTCTATTCGATCAAGGTGCAGGACGGGCCGCTGACCTCGAAACTGCAGCACATCAAGGTGGGCGATGAAATCATCCTGCGCCCGAAACCCGTCGGCACGCTGGTGCATGACGCGCTGCTGCCCGGCAAGCGCATCTGGTTCTTCGCCACCGGCACCGGTTTTGCGCCCTTCGCGTCGCTGCTGCGCGAACCGCAGACCTATCAGGATTACGACGAGGTGATCATCACCCATACCTGCCGCGAAGTGGGCGAGCTGCAATATGGCCGCGAACTGATCGAGGCGCTGAAAACCGACGAGTTGCTGAACGAGGTGATCGGCGAAGGGTTCTGGAAGAAGATCAAGTATTACCCCACCACCACCCGCGAAGAGAGCCCCAAGATGGGCCGCATCACCGACCTGATGCGCTCGGGCGAGGCGTTCGCGGACCTGGGCGTGGCGCCGATCAACCCCGAAGACGACCGCGCGATGGTCTGCGGCAACCTGGCCTTCAACCTGGAAATCAAGGACATGCTGGAAGGTTACGGGCTGGAAGAAGGGGCCAATTCGAAGCCTGCGCAATACGTGGTCGAAAAGGCCTTCCTGGACTGATCCGGCCGCACTGAAACCCGGAAATAATAAACGCCGCGCAATCGCTTGCGCGGCGTTTCTGTTTCGTCCGGCGGGAGGATTACAGGCCCAGCTTGGCCCGGGCCGCCTGCAGCGCCGCTTTCAGCAGCTCGGGATTGTCCTTGGCCTTCTCGATCGCGGTCTTGGTCGCCATCTTGGTCACCGCGTCCAGGCCGGAGGCGTCGACATAATCCAGCGCCTGGTCCAGCACGAAGCCTTCGACGGTGAACAGATCGGCCGGATCGGTCAGTTCAGAAACCTCTTCGGTGGCCTGATTGCTGCTGTCCGTCGCTTCGCTTGCGCTGTCCGCGGCGGCCCCGGCCGCGTCAACGGCGCTCTGAACGGCATCTTTCACGGCCTGTTCGGCGGCCCCGGCTGCGCCTTCGACGGCCTGTTCGACCGCGCCGGCCACGGTGGCACCGTCTTCGACGACGCTTTCAACCGCGTCCTCTACCACGCCCTGCACGGTCTCTGCCGCGTCCTGGGCGGCATCCTGCATCTCTTGAGCAGCCTCTTCCACCGGCGCGGCTTCCTCGGCGCTCGGCTCCGGCGCGGCGGCCGGGGCGTCATCGACCGGGGTTTCGACGACCGGAGATGTAACGACCGGGCTGATGCCGGTTTCC
This sequence comes from Thalassovita mangrovi, assembly GCF_009857745.1. Taxonomy (GTDB): domain Bacteria; phylum Pseudomonadota; class Alphaproteobacteria; order Rhodobacterales; family Rhodobacteraceae; genus Thalassobius; species Thalassobius mangrovi. The sequence continues at coordinate 49,381 of NZ_WWEN01000004.1, read as the reverse complement.
GACTTCGGCTTCACGAATACGAAATATGCCGCAGCGATGACAATCGTCGCCAAAGCGACCCAAATCAGGTTTTTCATGATACCTTTTCCTTTCTTCCCCGGGTGGATATTCAACCCGGTATGCTTGGGCCGCCCAGATGCCGCTCAACCGCGGCGGCGACAAGGGGAAAGCGCTAAAAATAAAAGCATGAGCGAGGATTTGCCGCTTGAAGTAGCCGCCCGCAATCGTTACCTTGCGGTTTCGAATTCGCCAATAATCGAAGGATCGAAACCATAGCCCGCAGACCTCATAACGCGCCCCCGACGCGCGACACCGGCCCCCGCGTCAACGACCGCATTCGCGCCACGGAAATCCGCCTGATCGGAGCCGAAGGCGAAAATGTCGGCGTCGTGACCCCTGCCCGCGCCATGGCCATGGCCGAAGAGGCAGGCCTGGACCTGGTGGAGATTTCGCCCAACGCCACGCCGCCCGTATGCAAGATCATGGACTTCGGCAAGTTCAAGTACGAACAGCAGAAGCGGGAATCCGAGGCGCGGAAGAAGCAGAAGATCATCGAAGTCAAAGAGGTCAAGTTCCGCCCCAACACCGATACGCACGACTATCAGGTCAAGATGCGCAACGTGATCAAGTTCCTGGAAAACGGCGACAAGGTGAAGGTCACCCTGCGCTTCCGCGGCCGCGAAATGGCGCACCAGAACCTGGGCCGTGAACTGCTGGAACGCGTGGCCGAGGACATCAAGGAAATCGGCAAGGTGGAAAACATGCCGAAGATGGAAGGCCGCCAGATGATCATGATGATCGGGCCGCTGAGCAAGTAAGCCGGTCTTTTCGACGCATTTCGAACGCCCCCGGGTCGGCAGACCGCTGGGGGCGTTTTTTGTTCCGGGCGCGCGCCAAGACCGCCGATGCCGGGTAAGCGGGCGGATTTGACGCCGCAGACCGCCGGAACGTGGCGGAAAATGTCGCGCCCCCTTGCCCTCGGCCCCTATATGTTGCACCACAACGGTCGGAACCTTCGGTTCCGCGACGCATGAGTTTTTTTGATAAGGCAGACGGCACGATGGACAGCACAGCAAAACCGACCGAAGACATTTCCGTCCGCGACGTATTCGGCTTCGATACCGATATGGTCGTGAAGGGCTTTGCCGAGACCACCGACCGCGTGCCCGAGATCGACCCCACCTACAAATTCGATCCCGACACCACGCTGGCCATCCTGGCCGGGTTTTCGCGCAATCGCCGCGTGATGATCCAGGGCTATCACGGCACCGGTAAATCGACCCATATCGAACAGGTCGCGGCACGGCTGAACTGGCCCTGCGTGCGGGTCAACCTCGACAGCCATATCAGCCGGATCGACCTGATCGGCAAGGACGCGATCAAGCTGCGCGACGGCAAGCAGGTCACCGAATTCCACGAAGGCATCCTGCCCTGGGCGCTGCGCAACCCGACCGCGATCGTGTTCGACGAATACGATGCCGGCCGCGCCGACGTGATGTTCGTGATCCAGCGGGTCCTGGAACATGACGGCAAGCTGACGCTGCTGGACCAGAACGAAGTGATCACGCCGAACCCCTATTTCCGCCTGTTCGCCACCGCCAACACCGTTGGCCTGGGCGACACCACCGGGCTCTATCACGGGGTGCAGCAGATCAACCAGGCACAGATGGACCGCTGGTCTCTGGTCGCCACGCTGAACTATCTGTCGCATGACGCCGAAACCATGATCGTTCTGGGCAAGGCGCCGCATTTCAACACCGAAAAGGGCCGCAAGACCGTGGCCCAGATGGTGACCCTGGCCGACCTGACCCGGACCGCCTTCATGAACGGCGAACTGTCGACGGTGATGAGCCCGCGGACCGTGATCAACTGGGCCTGGAACACCGAGATCTTCCGCAATGTCGGGTACGCCTTCCGCCTGACCTTCCTCAACAAATGCGACGAACTGGAACGCCAGACGGTGGCCGAGTTCTATCAGCGCTGCTTCGACGAGGAACTGCCCGAAAGCGCCGCCAGCAACGCGCTGGCCTGATCGCGACCGGCATGAAACAGGACAAGCCCCGCAATTTGCGGGGCTTTTTCTTTGCCCGGCTGACCGGCTGACACGCGGCGGGAATCCCGCCCCGCCGAACGGGTCTCAGCTATAGTTTTCAAAACGCCTTCTTTTATGGCGAATTTTGTGCCATAATGATTTTATTATGGGCGCATTAAAAACTTTCCTCCCATTTGCGCTGGCGGCAGCGGTCGGCGCCCCAATTCCTTCGGACGCTGCCGCCGCGCCCCGTGATCAGCTTCATTTCTTTGCCACCTGCACCGGGCGGATGTCGGCGCAGATGGAATATCAGTGGATGTTCGACACGGAAGCGTCCGAGGCGACCGAAACCGCCCGCGCCGCGCTGATCGACATCCTCGACGCGATCACCCCGATCGATCAGGGCCCCGAGGTGATGCATTGGCGGATCGAGGCGAAAATGGCCCAGGCCGCGCTGCTGGACCGGGCGGTGTTCAACTCGGATCGTCACGACGCGCAGATGGCCGGGCGGATCGCCCGGCGCCAGATCGACGCCTGCCGATCGCTGCTTTTGGGCTGAACGCCGCTGCGGAAAGGCCCTTGGGACAGATTCCCGCCTTGCCTTTTCCGCCGGGGACGTGATTTATCAATCTCATGAAGAAACCGTCCGACAATCCCGCCGATCCGTTCAAGAAGGCCCTCGCCGAAGCGACCAAGGTGATGGCCGACGACCCTGAACTGAATGTGGCCTATTCGGTCGATCCCGCGGGGCTCGCCGGTGACACGATGCGCCTGCCGCAGGTCAGCCGCCGGATGACGCGGGACGAGGTTCTGCTGGCCCGCGGCACCGCCGACGCGCTGGCGATGCAGCGCCGTTACCATGACGACGCGACCCATGCCCGCTACGCCCCGCCGGGCGACATGGCGCGCACCCTTTATGAGGCGATGGAAACCGCCCGCTGCGAAGCGATGGGCGCGCGCGACATGCCCGGCACCGCCGGCAATATCGACGTGAAGCTGGAAGCCGAAGCGCGCCGCGCCGGCTTTGACCAGATCACCCAGCCCTCGGACGCGCCCTTGGCCACCGCCGCCGGTTACCTGATCCGTCACCTCGCCACCGGGCGGCCGCTGCCGCCGGCCTGCGACAACGTGATGGAACTGTGGCGCGGCTTCATTGAAAATCAAGCTGGCGACACGCTGGAAAACCTGCAGGACACCCTGTCGGACCAGGCCGCCTTCGCCCGTTTCGCGCGCCAGGTGATCGACGATCTGGGCTATGGCGACCAGCTGGGCGAAGATCCCGATCAGGAAGACGAAGACCAGCAGGACGACGCCGAGGAAGACAGCGAAGACCAGCCCGAACCCGATAGCTCCGGTCAGGACGACCAGGACGATCAGGACGCCGAGGCCGAACCGGAACGGTCGCAGGACGAAACCCAGGACAGTTCCGAAGCCCAGGTCAGCATGGACGAGATGGCCGAGGACGAAATGTCCGAGGAAACCGAGCTGCCCGATGGCGAAGCGCCGATGGAGCCGCCCGCCCCGCCGGTATCCGAGGCCGATCCGAATTACGTCGTCTACGACAGCAGCTTCGACGAGGAAATCGCCGCCGAGGACCTGGCCGAACCCGCCGAGCTGGAACGGCTGCGCGCCTATCTCGACCAGCAGCTGGAGCCGCTGAAGGGCGCGGTCAGCCGTCTGGCCAACAAGCTGCAGCGCCGCCTGCAGGCGCAGCAGAACCGGTCCTGGTTGTTCGACATGGAGGAAGGCATTCTCGATGCCGGGCGTCTGGCGCGGGTGATCGCCAACCCGACCACGCCCTTGTCCTTCAAGGTCGAAAAGGACACCGAATTCCGCGACACCGTGGTGACGCTGCTGCTGGACAATTCCGGGTCGATGCGCGGCCGCCCGATTTCGATCGCGGCGATCTGCGCCGACGTTCTGGCCTCCACCCTGGAACGCTGCGACGTGAAGGTCGAGGTTCTGGGCTTCACCACCCGCGCCTGGAAGGGCGGTCAGAGCCGCGAAAAATGGCTGGCCGAGGGCCGGCCCCAGCAGCCCGGGCGGCTGAACGACCTGCGCCACATCATCTACAAGAAGGCGGATTCGCCGATGCGGCGATCCAAGGCCAACCTGGGCCTGATGATGAAGGAAGGTCTGCTGAAGGAAAACATCGACGGCGAGGCGCTGGAATGGGCGCATCGGCGGATGCTGGCGCGGCCCGAGCAGCGCAAGATCCTGATGGTGATTTCCGACGGCGCCCCGGTGGACGATTCCACCCTGTCGGTGAACCCGGCCAATTACCTGGAAAAGCACCTACGCGACGTGATCGCCATGGTCGAGAAGCGCAAGCAGGTCGAACTGATCGCCATCGGCATCGGCCACGACGTGACGCGCTATTACCAGCACGCCGTCACCATCACCGATGCCGAGCAACTAGCCGGCGCGATGACCGAGCAACTGGCGGGCCTGTTCGATCACGATCCCCGCGCCAGGGCGCGGATGATCGGCATCAAGAAGGCCAGCTGAGCAGCCAGCCGATTTTTATTGTGCGCCCGTTCCGGGCGCGCTTGATATCTCAGGAAAATGGCCCTGCCATTTTCCTTCGGTATTTGCCTCCGGCGGGAGTATTTTCGCCAAGAAGAAACCCGGGGGTGACTTGGGGTTTGACCCGGCGGCGTCATGGCCTTGTCCGGGGGAATTGAGAATTTGGGAGACGCAATGTTCCAGAGCTTTGAAGAAACCGCCGATCCGGCGCAGGGCGCGGCACGGCTGGCGGCGCTGCGCGCGGCGATGGGGGCCGAAGGGCTGGCCGGGTTCCTGGTGCCGCGGGCGGACATGTATCAGGGCGAATATGTCTCCGCGCGCGACAGCCGTCTGGCCTGGCTCAGCGGCTTCACCGGTTCGGCCGGGTTCTGCGCCGCACTGATGCAGGTCGCGGGCGTGTTCATTGATGGGCGCTATCGCACCCAGGTCAAGGCGCAGGTCGATCTGGAGCATTTCACCCCGGTGCCCTGGCCCGAAACCGGGCTGGCCGAGTGGCTGCCTGAACAGCTGCCGCAGGGCGGCGTGGTCGGTTTCGATCCCTGGCTGCACACGGCCGAAGAAATCGGCAAGCTGGAAAAAGCGTTGCAGGACAGCGGGATAGAGCTGCGCCCAGTCGGCAACCTTGTCGACGCGATCTGGACCGATCAGCCCGAGCCGCCGATGGGCGCGATTTTTCCCTATCCCGACGATCTGGCCGGGGAAAGCCACGCCGCGAAACGCGTGCGGCTGGCCGGACGGTTGGCACAGGACGGGCAGCGGGCGGCGGTGATCACCCTGCCCGACTCGCTGGCCTGGCTCTTGAACATCCGCGGCAGCGACATCCCGCGCAACCCGGTGCCCCATGCGGTGGCGATCCTGCATGACGATGGCAAGCTGGACCTGTTCGTCGATCCGGCCAAGGTCGGTGACGATGAGCCCGCGCATCTGGGCGAAGACGTCACAATTCAAGCGCCCGACGCCTTTGCTGGCGCGCTGCGCGCTCTTTCAGGCCCGGTGCGGGTCGACAAGGGATCGGCGCCGCTGCAGGTGTCGCGCGAATTGCAAGCGGCGAGCGTGGAGATCGCCTGGGGCCAGGATCCGTGCATCCTGCCCAAGGCCTGCAAGAACGCCACCGAGATCGCCAACACGGCCGAGGCGCACCTGATGGATGCCGCCGCGATCTGCGAATTCCTGTGCTGGTACGACGAACAGCCCATCGGCAGCCTGACCGAAATCGACATGGTGACCGAGCTGGAAAACCGCCGCCGCGCCACCAATGCGCTGCGCGATATCAGCTTCGACACCATTTCGGGCACCGGTCCGAACGGCGCCGTGATCCACTACCGGGTGACCCATGACAGCAACGCCACGCTGGAAAACGGCCAGATGATCGTGCTGGACAGCGGCGGGCAGTACCTGAACGGAACCACCGACATCACCCGCACCCTGCCTGTCGGCGATGTTGGGGACGAGGAAAAGACCTGCTTCACCCGCGTGTTGCAGGGCATGATCGGGATTTCGCGGCTGCGCTTCCCCGCCGGGCTGGCCGGGCGCGATATCGATGCCATCGCGCGTGCGCCGCTGTGGCAGGCGGGGCTGGATTACAACCACGGCACCGGCCATGGGGTTGGCGTGTTCCTCTGCGTCCATGAAGGGCCGCAGCGGATCAGCCGGGTGTCCGAGGTGGCGCTGAAACCGGGCATGATCCTCTCCAACGAGCCGGGCTATTACCGCGAAGGCGCCTTCGGCATCCGTATCGAGAACCTGATCGTGGTCGAAGACGCCGCCGCGCTGGACGGTGCCGACGATCGCGATATGCTGAGCTTCAAGACCCTGACCTGGGTGCCGATCGACCGCCGCCTGATCCGCGCCGATATGCTGAGCCAGGGCGAACGCGACTGGATCAACGCCTATCACGACGCCTGCCGCGACAAAATCGGCCCTCGGCTTAGCGGCCCGGCCCGTATATGGTTGCGCGATGCCACCCAACCGCTGTGACATATGCCTGTCATACTGACGGGGCACAGGGTATGGGCAAAGAAGACACGAGGGAGAGAGACATGACCGATATCACCATCCGCAAGGCCGAAGGCACCTGGGTTGTCCGCGCAGGCGGCGCCGTTCTGGGCGAGACCAAGAATGCGCTGGAGCTGAGCGAAGGGGCGCTGGCCCCGGTGATCTATTTCCCGCGTGGGGATGTGGCGATGCCCTTCCTCGACAAGACCGATCAGGTCACCACCAGCCCGAAAAAGGGCGAGGCGACCCATTATTCCATCGTCACCAAGAGCACGACCTTGGAAAACGCCGCCTGGTCCTATGAAGACCCCAAGCCGGAGATCGCGCAGATCAAGGATTACCTGGCCTTCGCGCGGTCCGATACGCTGGCCGTCGAACGGGTCTGAGCGGCCCTTGACATGAAAGCGGTGGTCCTGGGCGGCTATGGGCTGATCGGGTCGGCCGTGATGCGCGCGCTTGCCGGGGCCGGGTTCGCTGTGACCGGTATGGGACGCTCGGCGGCGGCGGCCCGGCGGATGGGGCCGGGGTTTGACTGGATCATCCGCGACATCCCGTCGGTCGACACCCCTGAATGGCGCGATTTGCTGCGCGATGCCGATGTGGTGGTCAACGCGGCGGGCGCCCTGCAGGATGGCGGGCGCGACGACCTGAGCGCCATTCACGAGGTCGCCGTCAAACGGATAACCGCCGCGCTGGAGGGCAGTGCGACCCGCGTGGTGCAGATTTCCGCCGCCGGCGTCAGCGCCCACGCCTCGACCGAATTCTTCCGCTCCAAGGCGCGTGGCGACGCGATCCTGCAAGGGTCCGGGCTGGACCATGTGATCCTGCGGCCGGTTCTGGTGATCGGCCCCGCCGCCTATGGCGGCACGGCCTTGCTGCGGGCGGCGGCAGCGATCCCCTTTGTCGGGCTGCAGATCCTGCCGGGCGCGCAGGTGCAGACCGTGGCGCTGGACGATCTGGCGCGGGCGGTTGTGCTAGCCGCACAGGGCGCGATCCCCTCCGGCACCGTCGCCGACCTGACCGAGGACGACAGCCGCAGCTTTCCCGAACTGGTGCAGACGGTCCGGCGCTGGCAGGGGGGATCCGATCCGAAACTGCGCCTGCCGCTGCCCGGTGTCTTGCTGAAAGCGTCTTCTGCCGTGGCCGACCTGCTGGGCCATCTGGGCTGGCGGTCGCCGCTGCGCAGCACCGCGATCCGGGCGCTGTCGGACGGGATCGCGGGCGATCCGGGCGCCTGGCAGGCGGCGGGCGGGTTCCGTTGCCGGTCGCTTGACGAAACGCTGGCGGCGCTGCCCGCCACGGTGCAGGAACGCTGGTTCGCCCGGATGTTCCTGCTGTTTCCGCTGCTGGTCCTGCTGCTGGCGCTGTTCTGGTCCCTGTCGGGCGCGATCGGGCTGATCCGCTTCGACGCCGCCGTCGCGGTCCTGACCGAACGGGGCGTGGCGACGGGGCTTGCCCAGGGCGCGGTCGCCCTTGGCGCGCTGGCCGATCTGCTGCTGGGCCTGGCGGTGCTGTCGCGGCGCTGGCTGCGCCCGGGCCTTATCGGCATGATCACGGTGTCGCTGGGATACCTGATCTTCGGCACCGTCCTGACCCCGGATATCTGGGCCGACCCGCTCGGCCCCTTCGTCAAGGTATTGCCCGGGATCGGATTGGCGCTGGTCGTGCTTGGGCTGGCGGATGACAGATGAGCTATGAAGTTCTGAGATACCTGCACGTGATCGGGGCGACGGTTCTGTTGGGCACCGGGGCGGGGATCGCCTTTTTCATGGTGATTTCGAACCGCAGCCGCGATCCGGCGCTGATCGCCCATGTCGCCGGGATCGTGGTGCTGGCCGATACCGTGTTCACTGCCACCGCCGCCATCGCGCAGCCGATCACCGGCTATCTTCTGGCGCGCGCTGCAGGATACCCCCTGTTCGAAGGCTGGGTGGCCGTATCGCTACTGCTCTACCTGTTCGTCGGGGCGTTCTGGCTGCCGGTGGTGTGGATGCAGATCAGGATGCGCAACCTGGCGCGCACCGCGCGTGATCGGGGCGCCCCCCTGCCCGCGGCCTATCACCGGCTGTACCGGCTGTGGTTCGCCTGCGGCTTCCCGGCCTTCTTCGCGGTGCTGGGGATCGTCTGGCTTATGCTGGAAAAGCCCGTCTTCTGATCCGGATCAGCTGTGTTCCTCGGCCGCGGTGGCGGCCAGGGCGCTGTTGTAGGTTTTCAGCGCATCGACATGGAACAACGCCCCGTGCAATTCGCGTTCGCCTTCGGCGTCGGGGCGGCCCACCACGGGAATGAAGGGCACGCCGGCCTTGTCAAAGAGCGGCATCGCCTCTTCCAGCGTCGCCTCGCCGTCGATGAAGATGCCGTCCTCGATCATTTCCTCGCAACGGGTGGCGTCGGCGGCGCCGGGATCGTCGTTGCGGCGCATCAAGGTGGCGGCACGGAACATCGCCAGCAGATAAGCCTGCGGCCCGGCGGCCAGGTGCACGCCGCGCCGTTCCAGCTGGGTCAGGAAGAAGGACCGGTCGACCAGCCGCGAGGCCAGCGCGGTGGACAGCGACACCGCCACCATCACCGCCAGCCCGGTCTGCCAGTCGCCGGTCAGCTCAAACACGATCATGGTGGTGGAAATCGGCGCGCCCAGCACCGCGGCGGCCACCGCCCCCATCCCGGCCAGCGCGTAAAGCGTGTGCGAGCCTGACACTTCGGGAAACACCCCCGTCGCGATCAGCCCGAAGGACAGCCCGGTCAGCGCCCCGATCATCAGCGAGGGTGAAAACATCCCGCCCCCCATCCGGCCCGCCATGGTGATCGCCACCGCGATCACCTTGACCACTGCAAACCCGATGGCTTGGCCCAGCACGATCTGCCCGGTCAGCGTGGCCGAGGTGGTTTCATAACCGACCCCGATGATATGCGGGAACCAGATCGCGATGCCGCCCAGGGCCGCCCCGGCCAGTGCCGGGCGCAACCAGCGCGGCATCCCGGTGCGGTCCTCGATGGCGTTGCCCAGGTCCTCGGCAAAGAAGACCGAGCGCATCACCACGCTGGCCACCACGCCGCAGACCAGCCCCAGCATCACGAAGGCAGGCAGTTCGACATAGAATTCCAACACGTTGCCCTCCGGCAGGTGAAATTCGGTGATGCCGCCATATTCCAGCCGGTTGATGATGGTGCCTGCCACGCTGGCGATCACGATCGGGGCGAAGGCATGCACAGCGAAATGGCGCAGCACCACCTCCAGCGCGAACAGCGCCCCGGCGATGGGGGCGTTGAAACTGGCCGACACGGCGGCGGCCACGGCACAGCCCAGCAGGTCGCGCGCGGTCAGCCCGTCGGCACCGATCCATTTGCTGACCCGGCTGGCGATCACCGCCGCCATATGCACAACCGGGCCTTCTCGCCCGGTCGACCCGCCGGTGCTGAGCGTGATGAGCGAGGCGAAGGCTGACGCGACGCCTTCGCGGGTTTCCACCCGACCGTCCTGCATCGCCGCGCCGTGGATCACGTCGGCGACCGAACGCACCCGCGCGTCGGGGGTGAACAGGTGCAGGATCAGACCGGTCACCAGCCCGCCGACGATCGGCAGGCCCAGCACCCAGTACCAGGGCAGCGTTTCGGCAAAGCTGTGCAGGTGCAGGGTGTCGTCGGTGCCGTACAGGTAGGCCTGCAGCGTTTCGATCCCCTTGCGGAAGAACAGCGCGGCAAATCCCGCCGTCGCACCGATCAGCGCGGCCAGGAACCAGAACCGGACCTGGCTGTGGCCGCTGCGGCGCATCAGCCGAAGCGGATCGGCAAAGGACCCGATCCAGGCCCCCGTCAGTTTCGCCAGCTGGGTGGTGATCCGCTCTGCCATCGCCTCTCTCTGCGCTTTCGCCCTTTTCCCGCCGATCCCGTTGGCATAGGTTCCCCGCGATTACCACGGGAGGCCCATAATGACGATCGAGACCGCACTTGAAGAGCTTTCTTCCTTACTAGGCCAACGCCTGAGCCGCTCCAAGTCCGATCTTGAGCAGCATGGCGCCTCGGAATCGCATTTCCCGCTGACCCCGCCCGATGCGGTCGCCTATCCCGAAAGCACCGAGGAAGTGTCGGAGATCGTGAAAATCTGCGCCCGCAACGGCTGCCCGGTGGTGGGCTGGGGCGCGGGCACCTCGCTCGAAGGTCAGGCGCAGGCGTTCCAGGGCGGTATCTCGGTCGATTTCCGCAACATGAACAAGGTGCTGCGGGTCGGCGCCGAGGATATGGATGTCTCCGTCCAGCCCGGCATCACCCGCGAGGCGCTGAATACCGAGCTGCGCGCGACGGGGCTGTTTTTCCCGGTCGATCCCGGGGCGAATGCTTCGATCGGCGGCATGGCCTCAACCCGGGCCAGCGGCACCACGGCGGTGCGCTACGGCACCATGCGCGACAACGTTCTGGGGCTCGAGGTGGTGCTGGCCGACGGGCGGATCATCCGCACCGGCACGCGGGCGCGCAAATCCTCGGCCGGATATGACCTGACCGGGCTGTTCGTCGGCGCCGAGGGCACGCTTGGCCTTATCACCGAACTGACCCTGCGGCTGCAGGGCCAGCCCGAGGCGGTGACGGCGGCGGTCTGCGCCTTCGACAAGCTAGACGATGCCGTGCAGGCGGTGATCGCGACGATCCAGATGGGCATCCCGATGGCGCGGATCGAATTCGTGGACGAAGCGACGGCGGCGGCCTTCAACGGCTATTCGGGGTCCGACATGCCGCTGTGTCCCCACCTGATGGTGGAATTCCACGGCTCGGAAGCAGGCGTGCAGGAACAGGCTGAGATCTTCGGCGAAATCGTCGCCGATCACGGCGGCAAGGGGTTCGAATGGGCCACCAAGCCCGAAGACCGCACCGCCCTGTGGAAGATGCGCCACCATGCCCATTGGGCGGTGCTGGCGTCGAAACCCGGTGCCAAGGCGCTGGTCACCGATATCTGCGTGCCGATTTCGCGGCTCGCCGACGCGGTCAATGAAACCCGCGCCGATATCGAGGCCTCGCCGATCACCGGGCCGATCCTGGGCCATGTGGGCGACGGCAATTTCCACGCGATCCTGCTGTTCGACGATGAAAATCCCGCCGAGGTGCAGGCGGTCGAGGACCTGTCGCACCGGATGGTGGAACGCTCGCTGGCGATGGGCGGCACCGCGACCGGCGAACACGGCATCGGGGTGGGCAAGAAGAAATACATGGATGCCGAGCACGGCGCGGCCTGGGACGTGATGGGCGACGTGAAACAGGCGCTCGACCCGCAGAACATCATGAACCCCGGCAAGATTCTGCGCGGGAACTGAGGCGGAATTTGGCGTCAAATTCCGCCCCCAGCCGGTCGGGTCCAATTCCAGACAGGCAATCTCACGTAAAAAACACACAAAACTAAGGGCAGCCCCCGGCCGCGGGTGGGGGTGAAGCCCCCGCCCATGGGGGCGGTCGGGGGCTGCCCGGCCTTCAGCCGGGCGGCACTTAGATTTAAGCGAACCGCTTGTGTTGAAGCGTATTAAGTCGCCGCCAACAGCGCCCGCGCCGCACCACGGGCTTCCTCAGTGATCGTATCACCGGCGACCATGCGGGCGATCTCGTCTACCCGTTCGTCCGCGTCCAAGGGCACCACGGTCGAGGTCGTCACGTTGTCCTCGACCCGCTTTTCCACCCGCCAGTGATGTGCGCCAAGCGCAGCGACCTGCGGCGAATGGGTGACCACCAGAACCTGCGCGCCCGAAGCCAGGTCGGCCAGGCGGCGACCCACCGCGTCGGCGGTCGCCCCACCCACGCCGCGGTCGATTTCGTCGAAGATCATCGTCACGCCCGATTGCTTCTGATGCAGGCTGACCTTCAGCGCCAGCAGGAAGCGGCTCAACTCCCCGCCCGAGGCGATCTTGGCCAGCGGCCCCGACGGCGCGCCGGGGTTGGTGGCGACGGTGAAGGCCACTGCGTCGCGCCCGTCCGGTCCCGGATCGGTATCGGCAATCTCGGTGGTGAACACCGCGCGTTCCATCTTCAGCGGCGCCAGTTCGCCCGCCACCGCCTTGTCCAGCCGCCCCGCCGCCTCGCGCCGTGCCGCGCTCAGCGCCCCGGCAGCCTTGTCGTAAGCGGATTCAGCCTGCGACAGCGCCTTTTGCAACTCCGCCATATCGGCATCGCCCCGGTCCAGCGCCGCCAGCCGGGTACGCAGCCCCTCGGCAAAGCCGCCCAGATCGTCCGGCGCCACGCCGTGCTTGCGAGCCAGCCCGCGAATTGCGAACAAACGCTCCTCGGTCTGTTCCAGCTCATGCGGGTTGAAGTTCAGCCCGTCCAGCGCGGTTTCCACCCCCTGAACGGCATCTCCCAGTTCGTTGAAGGCGCGGCCAAGCGCGTCGATGGCGCCGTCCAGCACCCCCTCGGCCTTTTCCGAGGCCCCTTCGAGCCAGCGCAAAGCGTCTCCCATCGCGCCCTCGGCGCCCTCGCCCGACAGCGCCTGCAACGCGCGCGCGACGTCTTCACGGATACGCTCGGCGCCCTGCATCTGGCGGCGGCGGCTGTCGAGCTCCGCCTCCTCGCCCTGCTGCGGGTCGAGCTTGTCGAGTTCCGCCACCGCATGGCGCAGGAAATCCTCCTCGGCGCGCATCTCGGTCAGCGCGGCCTCGGCCTGAGTCAATTCCTTGCGGGCCTGCGACAGCCCGCGCCAGGCGGCGCGGGTGGCGTCCTGCAATTCGGGATAGGCGCCGAAGACATCCAGCAGCACCCGGTGCCCCTTGGGATCCAGAAGCCCGCGGTCGTCATGCTGGCCGTGCAGCTCGATCAGGGTTTCCGACAGCCCGCGCAGCACCTCGCCGGAACAGCGGCGGTCGTTGACCCAGGCGGTCTTGCGGCCGTCGCGGCTGTTGACCCGGCGCAGGATCAGCTCATCGCCGCCGGGCAACCCGGCCTCTTCCAAAACGGCATGGGCAGCGTGGCCCGCGGGCAGTTCGAACACCGCCACCACTTCGCCCTGATCGGCGCCGGAGCGGACCAGTTCCGCCCGACCGCGCCAGCCCAACACGAAGCCCATTGAATCCAGCAGGATAGATTTACCCGCCCCGGTTTCCCCGGTCAGCACGTTCAGCCCCGGCTGGAAATCCAATTCCAGCCGGTCGATGATCAGCATGTCGCGGATTTCAAGCGCGCGCAGCATCCTGCCTCTCCCGATCGAAACGGCCGGTCAGAGCCATTCCCCCTTGACCATCTGGCGGTAGATCTTGCTCAGCCAGTTGTCGCCGCGCGGCTTCATTTCCAGCCCCTGCCCGGTCAGCAGGCGGTAGCTGTCCTGATACCATTCGGTGGAGCGGAAATTGTGGCCCAGGATCGCGCCGGCGGTCTGCGCCTCGTCGGTCAGGCCCAGCGACAGGTAGGCTTCGACAAGGCGATGCAGCGCCTCGGCGGTGTGGGTGGTGGTCTGGAAATCCTCGACCACGACGCGGAACCGGTTGATCGCGGCGGCGAAATGATCGCGGCGCAGGTAATAGCGGCCGATTTCCATTTCCTTGGCCGCCAGGTGATCGAAGGCCAGTTCGAATTTCAGAATCGCCGAACGGGCATATTCGCTGTCGGGGTAGCGTTCGATCACCGTGCGCAGCGCCTGCAGCGCCTGGAAGGTCAGGCCCTGGTCGCGGCCAACCTCGTCGATCTGGTCGTAATAGCTCAGCGCCAGCAGATATTGCGCATAGGCCGCGTCGTCATCGGTGGGATAGAAATCGATGTACCGCTGCGCCGCCGCCCGACTGTTTTCGTAATCCTGATCCTGGTGATAGGAAAACGCCTGCATGATCAGCGCCCGCTTGGCCCAGTCGGAATAGGGGTAAAGCCGTTCGATTTCGGAAAAGAAGAACGCCGCCTGTTCCGGCCGATTGCGGTCCAGTTCGAATTCGCCCCGGCCGAAAATCTGTTCGGCGGTGTATTCTTCCAGCGGAACTTCGCCGCGGTCCAACGCACCCTGCCCGCTGCATCCGGCCAACAGCCCGACCAGCAGAAGAACACCGATCACCCTTTTGCGCGACCCGCCACCTGTCATTACTGTCTCACCCTCGTCTGGACCGTTCCGGGCCGTAACGGCCCAATGCTTGATCCGGTCCTAGCACAGAAAATCGCGCTGCAAAACGGCTTTGGGCGGATTTCTGCACCTGACGCGGAGTCGTGATCAGGCGACCGCGGGGATCTCGCCCAGATGAACGCCGACACCGGGCAGGCGCGCCATCAGATCGGCGTCGCATTCGACCATGCGGAACGCGTCGGGGCGCGCGAAAAGCGCCCGCAGCAGGTCGTTGGTCAGCGCGTGACCGGCACGGTGGCCGGTGTAAAGCCCCACCACCGGGGCCCCCGCCAGCGCCAGATCGCCAAGCGCGTCGAGCATCTTGTGGCGCACCGGTTCGTCGGCCCGGCGCAGACCGCCCGGGCTCAGCACCTTGTCGCCATCGACCACCACGGCGTTTTCCATCGAACCGCCCAGGGCCAGCCCGTTTTCGCGCATCGCGTCGACATCGGCCTGACGGCAGAAGGTGCGGCAATCGCACAGTTCGCGCACGAAGCTGCCATTGCCCATCTTCAGGGATTTCTGCTGCACACCGATCGCCGCGTCGGCGAAATCGATGTGGAAATCGATCTTCAATTCGTCATGCGGGGCCAGCCGCGCCCAGGCTTCGCCGCGGGTCACTTCGACGGGTTTCAGGATCTTGATCGCGCGCACCGGTTCGTCCTGCACCCGCAACCCCTTGTAGAGGATGCCGCGCACGAAGCTGGCCGCGCTGCCGTCGAGGATCGGAACTTCGGGGCCGTCGATGTCGATCAGCGCATTATGCACGCCACAGCCCGCCAGGGCCGCCATGACATGTTCGATGGTGGAAACCGAAACGCCGGCGCCGTTTTCGATCAGGGTGCAGAGCGGCGACTGGTTCACCACGTCCCAGCGGGCAGGCACCAGCGCATCCTTGAACAGGACGTCGGTGCGGCGGAACCAGATACCGTGATCGGCCATTGCAGGGCGCAGGATCATGCGCACAGGTTTTCCCGAATGCAATCCGACTCCGGTGAAGGTGACCGGCCCTTTGAGCGTTGTCTGCAAGATTTTCCCCAATTTCTTGTCGATGCGTCGTTGTGCACCGCGCGGTCTTGGTACCCCCACCAAAAAGTATGCTCAACTCAATCTTTGTAACGTACTGAAACATGGCTGAAACAGATGGGCTGAAAATTGCCCATTTCACGCGTAACCCCCTGCCCTGCAACGAAAAAGGCCGCCCGAAGGCGGCCTATTCCTTGATCGTTAACTTAACGTCAATTTGCCTGGCGACGCAGGAAGGCGGGGATTTCGATCCGTTCCTGATCGGGGTCCGCCTCGGGCTGCTGCAGCGGCTGCTGGGCGCGCATCTGCGGCTGCTGGCGCGCCTGTTGCGGCTGCACCGCACCTTCGGCGGCGTGGCCGGTCATCCGGTTGATCAGCGAATTCAGACCGAAACGGCCGGCCGGCTGCTGCGCGGCGGGCTGTTCGTGAACCGGGGCCTGCTGGCGCTGCGGCTGGGCCTGCTGCGACGGCACGTTATGCACGGCGGCCTGCAGACGGGCCAGGGCTTCGGCCGACGGCTGACCGGCGGGGCGCGGTTGCGGCGCGACGAAGCTTTCCAGCGATTGCGGCTCGGCGTTCAGCGCGTCGGGCTGCGGATTGAATTCGGCCACCTGAGGCTGATAGGCCGGCGGCGGCAATTCGCCCTCGGCTTCGTATTCTTCCTCGAAGATGTCTTCCATCTGCTCTTCGGCGGCGGTGCGCTGCGCGTCCAGGTCTTCGAACAGGCTGGGTTCGGCCGGGGCTTCGGCGGCAACCTGGGCCTCGGCGACCGGGGCCGGCTGTTCGGCGACCGGCGCTTCGACCTGGGCGGGCTGGCTCAGCGGCGCGGCCATCGAGCGGCGCGGCGCCGGCATGTCGCCCAGGTTTTCCGAGGCGTCGATGCCGGTGGCGACCACGCTGACGCGCATGCCGCCGTCCAGGTCGGTATCCAGGGTCGAGCCGACGATGATATTGGCATCGGCGTCCACTTCTTCGCGGATGCGGTTGGCCGCCTCGTCCAGTTCGAACAGGGTCAGGTCGTGACCGCCGGTGATGTTGATCAGAACGCCCTTGGCGCCCTTCAGGCTGATTTCATCCAGCAGCGGGTTGGCGATCGCCTTCTCGGCGGCCTGGATGGCGCGGTCTTCGCCGGTCGCTTCGCCGGTGCCCATCATCGCCTTGCCCATCTCGTCCATCACCGAACGGACGTCGGCGAAGTCGAGGTTGATCAGGCCGGGGCGCACCATCAGGTCGGAAATCCCCTTCACGCCCTGGTACAGCACGTTGTCGGCCATGCTGAAGGCTTCGGTGAAGGTGGTTTTCTCGTTGGCGAGGCGGAACAGGTTCTGGTTCGGGATGATGATCAGCGTGTCGACCATCTTCTGCAGCGTCTCGACGCCTTCCTCGGCCTGGCGCATCCGCTTGGCGCCTTCGAACTGGAACGGCTTGGTCACGACGCCGACGGTCAGCACGCCCAGTTCCCGCGCCGCCTGCGCGATGATCGGGGCCGCCCCGGTGCCGGTGCCGCCGCCCATGCCGGCGGTGATGAAGCACATATGCGCGCCAGCCAGCTGATCGACGATCTGTTCGATGCTTTCCTCGGCCGCGGCCGCGCCGACGCTGGCCCGGGCGCCCGCGCCCAGACCTTCGGTCACTTTCACGCCCAGCTGGATGCGGTTGGTCGCGTGCGATTGCTGCAGCGCCTGCGCGTCGGTGTTGGCGACCACGAAGTCGACACCGCTGAGTTCCTGCTGGATCATGTTATTCACAGCGTTGCCGCCGGCCCCGCCGACGCCAAATACAGTGATACGAGGTTTCAAATCGTCGTGCCCGGGCACCGAGAGATTCAATGTCATGGATCTGTCCGCCTGTTATTGTCCGCCGCCTATGCGGGGCTTTTCTGCCTATTAGCGCCGATGGTAGCGGGAACCAACCCATGCGTCATCAAAAAAACGCAAAATCACCACGAAATATGGACAAAATAAGGCGCGCATCCGCGGGATCTTGCCGATCCCCCGCAGATTTTGCGGATTCGTACCCGCGCACCACAAGACACCGGAAACGCGCGGCCCGAAAGCTGCGTTGCGATCCCTTGCGACGATGTTTGGAGGGCCTGCCCGGTCCTCGTTATCCCCACCTTTTCCCGGTGGTTATCCACAGCCTAGCGCAGATCGTTTCGGGCGTCATCCCCTGAATTCGCATCCCCCGGCGGAAAGAGAAGATTGGGGGCCAGCCCCCAAACCCCCGGAGTATTTCGGCCAAGAAGAAGCGCAAGGGCGTTTCAGGTTTCTGCTTGGTGCAAATATTCCCGCCGAAGGCGGAAAGCGGGCGCGCCGCTCACCAGTTGTCCCGGAACCACTTCACCGCGCGTTTTAGCGACCGCGCCGGGTAGCGATCGACCGGCAGGTCGAAATCCCACCATTCGTCCTGCGGATGGGCGGCGAACAGGCACATGCCCACGGCGCTGGCGAATCCCGGTCCGGTCGCGGCCTGCGGCAAACCGTGGACGCGCAGCGGACGGCCCAGGCGTACCTGCTGGCCCAGGATCTTGCTGGCCAGCCCGTCGAGCCCGGGGATCTGGCTGCTGCCGCCGGTCAGCACGATCTGCTGGCTGGGAAGGTGTTCGAACCCGGCCGCATCCAGCCGCGCGCGCACCTCTTCGAGGATTTCCTCGACCCGCGGGCGCATGATGCCGATCAGTTCGGCCCGGCTGACAGAACGGCGGTCGTGTTCCCAATCGCCGGTATCGCCGCCGGTTTCGATCATTTCGCGGTCGTCCATGCCGGTGGCGACGACGCCGCCATAGAAGGTCTTGATCCGCTCGGCGGTGTTGTACGGCACCGACAGGCCCATCGAGATGTCGCCGGTCACGTGATCGCCGCCCATGCGCACAGAGTCGGCATAGATCATGTGTTTCTTCATGAAGATCGAAATGCTGGTGGCGCCGCCGCCCATGTCGATGCAGGCCGCACCCAGTTCCTGTTCGTCCTCGACCAGCGCCGAGATGCCCGACACATAGGCCGAGCTGGCGATGCCCGCCAGTTCCATGTCGCAGCGCTTGACGCAATGGGCCAGGTTCTGCACCGCCGCCGCGTCGACGGTCAGCATATGCATGTCGGTGGACAGGTTGCTGCCCAGCTGGCCGCGCGGGTCGGACAGGCCCGAACGGTGATCGAGCGCGAAATTGACCGGCTGCGCGTGCAGCACCTCGCGGCCCATGCCGTAATCGGGCAACTCGCAGGCCGACAGCACGCGGCTGATATCCTGTTCGGTGACGACCTGATCCTCGACCTCGATCTGACCGGTCAGCCCGTAGCTGCGCGGATCGGCGCCGGAGAAACAGGCGATGACGTGATCGACGCGGATATTGGCCATCTTCTGCGCCGCCTGCAGCGCGGTGCGGATGGCGCGTTCGGTTTCCGGCATGGCGGAGATTTCGCCGAATTTCACCCCGCGCGAGCGGGTCGTGGCGGCGCCGATCACCCGGAACCCGGCCTGTCCCGCCAGCGGCCCCACCCCTTCGCTTTCGAAACCGCCATCGGTGCCGTCGAAGCGCAAGACCAGGCAGGCGATCTTGGAACTGCCGACATCGAGGATGGCGACAACGCCCCTTTGCATCGCCGCCTTGCGCATCGCCCGCATCGCCCGTTGGGATTCATAAAGCTCAATCATGCCGTCAGTCCTTGAAACCGATCTTGTTTATTTGCCACCACTGCTCGACAGCGGCTTCGTTCATCCGGATGGTCGGGCGCGCGCCGATGCGCATGTCGACCTGCGCCAGGTCGCGCGCCATCACGTCCTGCGCCTGATGCAGCGCGATCACCCGTTCCAATGCCTGCACCGCCCGGTCTTCGGGCAGCAGGATGCGCTGACCGCGATCCAGCACCAGGTCCCAGCGGCGATCGCCGATCCGCACCAACCCGCGCAGCCGGTCGCGCAGCGGCCCCGCCGCGCGGTACAGCCACAGCGCCTCGGGCACCGCCCTGTCGGCGCCTTCGCCCGCGACCAGCGGCAGGTCTGCATGGTCTGCCCGTGCCCCGGCCTGACCGACGTAGAACCCGTGTTCGTCCAAGAGCGCCAACCCGTCGGCATCGCGCCACAGGATCGCCGGCACCCGTTCGACCACATCGACCTGCAACACGCCGCCCGGGCGGACCCGGATGCTGACATCCTTGACCGCCGGCAGGTCGGCGATGGTGCGCCGCATCTGGTCGAGGTCGAGGTCGAAGGAACTGATCGGGAAATCGATCGGGGTGATTTCGCGGATATCCTCGGCCACGCTGGCATCGGCGCCGTCGATCGCCATCAGCTTGACCATGAATTCCGGCCGAGTCTGGATTTCGTTGCGGATATCGACCAGCCACAGCCGGAACGCATCGCGGTTGTCCTGCTGGGAAAAATAGATCATCGCGCCGATAAAGGCCGCCAGCATCGGCAGCCCGACCCGGATCAGCGTCCGGAACAGCGGCGTCAGCATCAGCCGCTGCAGCCGGTAGGCCCAACGCGACGGCGCCGGATCGGGGCGGGTCACCTGTTGCAAGATGCGTCCTCCACCAGCCAGCGGCACAGCTTGCCGAAGCTGATCCCCACCGCCTGCGCCTGTTCCGGGCTCAGCGAGGTGGGGGTCATCCCCGGCTGGGTGTTGGTTTCCAGCAGGTAGAGCCCGTCGAGGCCGCGGGCTTCGTCCCAGCGGAAATCGGTGCGGCTGATCCCCTTGCAGCCAAGCGCATGGTGGGCGCGCAGCGCGTAATCGAGGCAGGCGTCGAAGATCTCCTGCGGCACCTCGGCGGGCACCACGTGGCGCGATCCGCCCTCGGAATACTTGGCGTGGTAATCGTACCAGCCCTCGGCATAGATATCGGTGACGGTCAGCGCCTTGTCGCCCATCACCGTCGCGGTCAGTTCGCGCCCGGGAACGTATTCCTCGACCATCACGGTGTCGGGCATGTCCTGCGACAGGTGCGGCGGGGAGTTGGCGGCTTCGTGCACGATATAGACGCCGACGCTCGATCCCTCGTTATAGGGTTTGACCACATAGGGCGGCGCCATCACGTGGCGCGCGCCGACCTCGGCCTTAGAAGCCAGAAGGCTGGGCACCACCGGCAGGCCGGCATCGCGGTAAACCTGTTTGCTGCGTTCCTTGTCCATCGCGATGGCCGAGGCCAGTACGCCGGAATGGGTATAGGGGATCTGCATCCATTCCAGCATCCCCTGCACGCAGCCGTCTTCGCCCCAGCGGCCATGCAGGGCGTTGAACACCACATCGGGTTTGAGATCGTCGAGGCGCATGGCCAGATCGCGGCCCGCATCGAGCTCGATCACTTCGAAACCTTCTTCCCGGAGCGCCGCGACGCATTCGCGTCCGGTTGCCAGCGACACCTCGCGTTCGGCCGAGGGACCGCCCATCAACACTGCCACTACCGGGTTTGCCCTGCTCGACATACCCATCTGCCTCAATCATGGCCGCTTGGGCGGCCTTTTTGCTTTATATATGGACCGTTACGGCCCTGCCTGATTGCGCCTTTTGACGGCACTTATTCCGGGGCCGGTTCGCCGACCCGCATGATTTCCCACTTTAGCGTGATCCCGCTGTTTTCGTAAACCTTTTTTCGCACCTCTTCGCCAAGGGATTCGAGGTCTGTTGCGGTGGCGTCACCTGTGTTGATCAGGAAGTTGGAATGCTTCTCGCTCATCTGTGCGCCGCCCTTGCGGGCGCCGCGCATGCCGGCGTCGTCGATCACCTTCCAGGCTTTCAGGTCGTGCACGTCATCGGCGCGCCCGGTGCTGGAAAACCCGGCTGGGTTGCGGAAAGTGCTGCCCGCGCTGCGATCCTTGGTCGGCTGGGTCTCGTCGCGCTTTTTCAGCTGCGCCTCCATCCTGTCGGCCAGTTCTTGCGGATCGCCCTGCGGCGCCTCAAACGTGGCCTCGACCAGGACCCAGCCGTCGGGCAGGTCGCTTTGGCGGTATTCGAACTTCAAACCCTCGGGGCTCAGTTCGACCAGTTCGCCCTGCCGCGTCACCGCGCGGGCCGAGACGAAAACATCCGCCGTATAGGTCCCGTAGCAGCCCGCATTCATCTTCACCGCGCCGCCGATGCTGCCGGGAATGGTGCGCAGGAAGGTCAGGTCCAGCCCCGCCTCGGCCGCCCTCTTCGCCACATGCGCGTCAAGCGCCGCAACACCCGCCGTGACCCGGTCGCCGTCGATTTCGATCCCGTTGAAGCCGCGCCCCAGCCGGATCACCACCGCGCGCAACCCGCCATCGCGCACGATCAGGTTGCTGCCCACCCCCATTGGGAAGACCGGGATCGCGGGATCGAGCGCCTTGAGGAAATCCTGCAGATCGGCCAGATCGGCGGGCTGGAACAGCACATCCGCCGGACCGCCCACGCGCAGCCAAGTGAGTTCGGACAGCGGTTTGTCCTGCGTCAGCCGCCCGCGCACTTCCGGCAAATTCTCGATCATCTTCGCGCCCTCGAATTGGTTTGAAAGCGTCTTAAAGACAAAACCCGGAAGGGGCAAATGCCTCTGGCGCCGCCCCTCAGCGCTGGCCCGGCGGCGCAAAGCGCCGCTGTTCGGGCCGGGATCATCCGCGCCCCAGCTTCCGCTTCACCCAGCGGCCGAGATAGATCGCCGGCCAGCGCAGCACCGACAGCGCGGCGGCGAGGAACAGCAGCGCCATCCAGACCCCGTGCTGCCAGAACACCAGACCAAGCACCGGCAGGCCAAGCGCGATCATCGCATAGGCCTGCGGCCAGTGATTGCGTTTGCTGGGGATCATCCCCAACAGGTTGGTCAGCACCAGCCATCCACAGGCCAGCACCACCGACAGGCTCATCCCAGCCGCCCCAGCACGGACGCCGCCAGGGTGCCGAGGCAGGACAGCACGCCGAGCCAGGGCATCCAGACCGGCACGGTGAATCCGCCCTCATCGCCGCGTTTGCGCTTCACCCCGATCAGCGAGGCGTTGACGATAGCGAAGACCACCAGCAGCGCCAGGGTCGAGCCTTCGGCCAGAACCGCCACCGGCAGGACCAGCGCCGCCGCGATCGTCGCCGCCGCGATCAGCACCGTGCCCAGAACCGGCGTGCCCAGCTGCGCATTGGTGCGCCGGAACATTGTCAGCCAGACCGACCGCTTGCCCAGCCCGTAAAGAACCCGGCTCGCCATCACGATCTGCGCCAGCACCCCGTTCAACGCCGCCGCCACCGCGATGGCGCTGAGGAAATAGCCCGGCTGGCCGCTGCCCGCTTCCCAGACCAGCGCCAGCGGCCGGTCCGAACCCGCCAGCACCTCGCGCGGGACCGCGCGCACCGCCGCCAGCGACACCAGCGCGTAAAGCAGCGCCGTCACCACCAGCGAGGCCATGACCGCAAGCGGCAGGTTGCGGCCGGGATTGCGGGTTTCCTCGGCCATGTTGACGATATCGTCGAAGCCGATCAGCGCGAAGAAGGCGAAGATCGTGGCCAGCGCGATGCCGCCCCATTCCGGGGCGGGCATCGGCAGGTGGAACGCCTCGACCGGCGCGGCATTGGCCCCGGCCCAGATCACCATGCCAAGGCCCGTCACCTCGATCAGCGTCAGGATCGCGGCGAAGCTCAGGCTTTCCATCACCCCGATCAGCGCCACGATGGTCAGCGCAACGCCAAGCCCAACGACGCCCCAGACGAAGGGAATGTCGACCAGCGCCAGCAGGTATCCGACCCCGCCGCGCAGCACTGCGGCGGCCGCCACGGTGCCCACCACGACGTTGACCAGACCGACCAGCACCGCCAGCCAATGCAGCCCCAGCCCGTGTTCGATATAGGCGGAATCGCCCGCCGCTTCGGGAATGCGGCCCGACAATTCGGCAAAGGACAGCGCCGAGGGGATCGCGATCACGCCCGCCAGCAGGAAGGCCACCGGCGCCCACATCCCCGCCGCCCCGGCCGCCGCCCCGGTCAGCACATAGATCCCCGCGCCCACCATGATGCCGATGCCGTAGAGCGTCAGCACGACCGGACCGATCCGTCTTTTCAACCCCTCGCCCACGCTTTGCCCTTCTTCGTTTTTCAGATGCCCGATTGTTTCGCGGCGATCATGCCCGATCTTGCCGGGGACCGGAACCCGGTCTTCGGCGGTCTTAACGAAGGGTAAGCCGCCGCCCCCAAAGAAGATATGCCGAGGCACAACCGCAACGGCCCTTCCCCCGGCGGGGAAGGGTCATGGCAAAATCAGGAAATGTGAGAGAACAGCAAAGCGGGTAAGCGGTGGTTCCCCGCCCTACCCCTTCAACCGCTCCGGCAGCCGGTTGGCCCAGGCCGAAATCGTCCCGGCGCCCAGGCAGACGACCATGTCGCCCGGCCCGGCCTGTTCACGCACCATCCGTTCCAGATCGTCCTCGGAGGTGACCGCGCGGGCGTGGCGGTGGCCGTGGCGGATCAGCCCGGCGACGAGATCGTCGCGGCTGGCGCCCTCAATCGGGTCCTCGCCGGCGGCGAAGACCTCGGCGATGCCCACCACGTCGGCGTCGTTGAAACAGCTGCAGAAATCGTCGAACAGCGAATGCAGACGGGAATAGCGGTGCGGCTGGTGCACCGCGATGACCCGGCCTTCGGTCGCCTGGCGGGCGGCCTTCAGCACGGCGGCGATTTCCACCGGGTGGTGGCCGTAATCGTCGATGATGGTGACGCCGTTCACTTCGCCCACCTTGGTGAAGCGCCGGTTGACGCCGCCGAAACCGGCAAGCGCTTCACGGATCTGATCGGGGGTCATGCCCAGGTGACGGGCCACCGCCACCGCGGCCAGGGCATTCGACACGTTGTGATCGCCCGGCATTGGCAGGCTGCAGCCCTCGATCAGCATATCCTCGGATTGCAACGCGATGTCGAAATGCGCCACGCCCGCCTTGTAGGTCAGGTTGATCGCGCGCACATCGGCCTGCGCGTTGAAGCCGAAGGTGGTGACGCGGCGATCGGTGATCTTGCCCACCAGCGCCTGCACCTCGGGGTGATCGGTGCAGCAGACGGCGAGGCCATAAAACGGGATGTTGGACACGAAATCGAGGAACCCCTTGCGCAGGTTTTCGATCGTGCCCCAGTGTTCCATATGTTCGGGGTCGATATTGGTGACGATGGCGATGGTCGCGGGCAGCCGGTTGAAGGTGCCGTCGCTTTCATCGGCCTCCACCACCATCCAGTCGGATGCGCCGACCCGCGCGTTCGACCCGTAGGCGTGGATGATGCCGCCATTGATCACGGTCGGGTCGACCCCGCCCGCATCCAAGAGCGTCGCCACCATCGTCGTCGTGGTGGTCTTGCCATGCGTTCCCGCGACGGCGACGTTGGATTTCAGCCGCATCAGTTCGGCCAGCATTTCGGCGCGGCGCACCACCGGCAGGCCCATCCGGCGGGCTTCGTCCAGTTCCGGGTTGCCCGGTTTGATGGCCGATGAAATCACCACCACCTCGGCGCCTTCCAGGTTCTCGGCGCGCTGGCCTTCGAAGATCGTCGCCCCCATCGCGGCCAGACGATCGGTGATTTTCGAGGTCTTCAGGTCACTGCCCTGCACGGTGTAGCCCAGGTTGACCAGCACCTCGGCAATGCCGGACATGCCGATGCCGCCGATGCCCACGAAATGGATCGGGCCGATATCGACCGGAAGTTTGGTTGCCGCAGTCATGACTTGCCTTTCTGTGCCAGCGCCTCGACCATGCCCGCCAATTCCTGCGCCGCCTCGGGCTTGCCGCGCGACAGCGCCGCCTGCGCCATCATCGACGCCCCGCGCGGGTTGGTGAGCACGGTGGTTATCTGCTCTGCCAGGGTGGGAACATCAAGCCGGTTTTCCGGGATCAGGATCGCGCCGCCCGCATCGACCAGCCCGCGCGCGTTGGCGGTCTGGTGATCGCCGGTGGCGGCGGCGAAGGGGATCAGGATCGACGGGCGGCCGATCACGCTGATATCGGCGACGGAGGACGCGCCGGAGCGCGAAATCACCAGCTGCGCCTCGCTCATCCGGCGGGGCACGTCGTGGAAAAACGGCTGCACATCGGCGGCGATACCCTGTTCGGCGTAGAATTGCGCCACCCGTTCGCCGTCTTCGTCGCGGGCCTGATGGGCAACGCGGATATTGGCCAGCAGTTGCTCGGGCAGCGATGCGATGGCGGCGGGGACCACATCGGACAGGATGCGCGCGCCCTGGCTGCCGCCGATCACCAGGATCGACATCGGGTAATCGCCCGGCGCGATGTAACCCGCGCCCGCCCGTTCCAGAACGGCGGCGCGCACCGGGTTGCCCACGTGACGCGCCTCGACCCCTTCGGGCAGGGTCGTGGGCCAGGTGCCGCAGGCGATGTCGTCGACCCGGGTCGCGAAAATCTGATTGACCCGCCCCAGCACGCCGTTTTGTTCATGGATCATCCGCGGCAGGCCCAGGATCGTGGCCGCGCCAAGGGCCGGGATCGACGGGTAGCCGCCGAAACCCACCACCACGTCGGGGCGGTCGCGCTTCATCCGCGCCACCATGCCCGCGACTCCGCCGAAGATGCGAAACGGCACCATCGCCTTGGCCAGGATGCCGCCACGGGCGAAAGTGGCGCTCGACACCTGTTCGATCTCGACCGTATGCGGGAAGCCGCCGGTATAGCGCGCGCCGCGCGCGTCGGTGCTGAGCTTCACCCGCCAGCCCCGGCGTAGCATGACCTCGGCCAGAGCCTGGGCGGGGAACATGTGCCCGCCGGTGCCGCCAGCGGCGATAACGAGAAGCGGAGCGGTCATCTATGGCCTCCTGTCCGGCCCCGTAGGGCCGGGAATTTGCAATTTTCCGTGGCGTTGTCTTCTAAAGAAAACGCATCCCCGTTGAAACGCCCCTTGCGGCTCACCGCATGTGCCCGCGCAGGATATCGCCGATCTGGCCCTGCGGCCGGGTGCGGGTGAAGGCCAGAAGCATCCCCACGGCGATGCCACCCGCGATCAGCGACGAGCCGCCGTAGCTGACGAAGGGCAGCGTCATCCCCTTGGCGGGCAGCAGCCGCACCGCCACCCCCATGTTGATCAGCGCCTGCACGCAGAACATCGCCGCCAGCCCGGTGCCCGCCAGCCGGATGAACGGATCGCGTTCCTTCACCAGCCGGTAGAACGACCGCAGCACGATCAGGGTGAACAGCGCCAGGATGATCAGCACCAGCACCAGCCCGTATTCCTCGGCCGCCACGGCGATGATGAAATCGGTATGGGCATCGGGCAGCGACCATTTCACTTCGCCCTCGCCGACACCGACGCCAAGGAAGCCGCCTTCGCGGATCGCCTTGGTGGCATAGCCCATCTGCGTGGTGGGATCGATATCGGGGTTCAGGAACCCGTCGATCCGGCGCGCGAAATGTTCCGAATTGTTATAGGCGAAGGTGCCCGCCAGGATCACCATCCCCGCCATCCCCACCAGCAGCAGGATCGGTGCCCCGGCGACGAAATACATCACGCCCCAGGCAAACAGGATCAGCGAAGCCTGACCGAAATCGGGCTGCAGCGCCAAGATGAAGACAATGAACACGGTCAGGAAGAACGACCACAGCCGCCCCGGCGGGCCGTTGATTTCCTGCGCCGCCGCCAGCAGCCAGGCCGCCACCACGACGAAACCGGGTTTCAAAAATTCCGACGGCTGGATCGAGGCGAAGCCCAGCGAATACCAGCGCACCGCGCCCTTGCCGAAATCGGTGCCCAGAACCGGCAGTGCCAGCACCGCCAGCAGCGCGACCGCGAAACCGATCACCGCCAGCCGGCGCACCAACGTGGGCGACATCATCGATGTAATGAACATCGCGGTCAAAGCGACGCCGCCGAAAAACGCCTGCCGTTCGACGTAATGGAACGGGCCGAAGCCGTTCTTTTCCGCCAGCGGCGGCGAGGCGGCGAAACCCAGCAGCAGCCCGACCCCGAACAGGATCAGGATGCAGGACATCGTCAACTTGTCGATCGTCCGCCACCATTTGGGAAGAACCGGCTCCACGTCCCTTGCCGGGGCGGAACCATGCACCATAGCCGTCATTGGATTACTGCCGTTACTGCCTCTGTCATCGCCCCTTTTCGGGGTCTGCGGTCAGTCTAACGCGAATGCGATTCGCTGACCAGCGTTTTGAATGGTCTAGGCCAGACTTGCCAAAACCCGCCGTTTCGGGCAGGCCCCCGCCATGCAATATGAAACGATCATCCTGGGCGCCGGGGCAGCCGGCATGATGTGCGCGATCCATGCCGGGCGCGACGTGCTGGTGCTCGACCATGCCAAGGCGCCGGGCGAAAAGATCCGCATCTCGGGCGGCGGGCGCTGCAATTTCACCAACATGCATGCGGGGCCGGGCAATTTCCTCAGCTCGAACCCGCATTTCGCCAAATCGGCGCTGGCGCGCTATACGCAGTGGGATTTCCTCGACCTGGTCGGGCGGCACGGCATCGCCTGGCACGAAAAGACGCTGGGGCAGCTTTTCTGCGACGACAGCGCCAAGCAGATCGTGGCGATGCTGCTGGATGAAATGGCGCAGGCGGGCGCGACAATGTGGCTGCGCAGCGAGATTACATCGGTCGAGAAGACCGAAGACGGGTTCCGTCTGCTGATCGAAAGCGAAGGCAAGCGCAAGACCGTGACCTGCCGCAACCTCGTCGTCGCCACGGGCGGCAAATCGATCCCCAAGATGGGGGCGACCGGGCTGGCCTATGACATCGCGCGGCAATTCGGGCTTACCATTACCGAAACGCGCCCCGGCCTGGTGCCGCTGACCTTCCCCGACGGGCGGTTTTCCGGCCTGTCCGGCGTGTCGCTGCCGGTGCGGGCAACCTGCAACGGGGCGAGCTTCGAGGAGGCGATGCTGTTCACCCATCGCGGGTTGTCGGGCCCTGCGGTGCTTCAGATCTCCTCCTACTGGCGCGAGGGCGATGCGATCACGGTGAACCTGTTCCCCAATTCCGACCCCTATGAGGCGCTGCGCGCCCAGCGGCAGCAGGCCGGGCGCAAGAACCTGTCAACGGTGCTGGCGCAGATGCTGCCGTCGCGGCTGGCCGAATATCTGTCGAGCGAGTGGAAGCTTACCGGCAACCTGGCCGATCAGAGCGACGCGGCGCTTGCCGCCTTGTGCGAGCGCTTGACGGGGTGGGAGCTGGTTCCGACCGGATCGGAAGGCTACCGCACCGCCGAGGTGACCCTGGGCGGGGTGGATACCGATGGATTGTCATCGAAGACGATGATGGCGAAGGCCGTGCCCGGGCTTTATTTCATCGGCGAATGCGTCGACGTGACCGGCTGGCTCGGCGGCTATAATTTCCAATGGGCGTGGTCGTCGGGGGTCGCGGCAGGCACCGCAATCGCCGCACAGGCATAGCGAGAAGCCGGGCCAGCGCCAGTCCGCGGGGTGGCGCTGCTCACCTCTGAGCATGGCACTTTATCCCGCCAAATCCGTGCGTCCCATCGGCGTGGGAACAAGCCTCGCAGAAGCGCCAGTCCGTCCGGGCGGACTGGCGCTGGCCCGGCGGCCTGAGGGCCTTGTTCCGGGCCGGGACTTCCTCACCCCTGCCCGATCAGCTCCGCCGCCTCGTCCAGCAGTTGCACCACCTCCTCGTCCGAGGTCTGACCGAAATCGACGTAATGCAGCCCGATGGCCTGGAACGGGGAAGGCGTCGACAGGCAAATCAACTCGTCCACCTCGGCGCGCATTTCCTCGACCACGTCCTGCGGCGCCACCGGTACCGCCAGCACCAGCTTGGCCGGCTCGCGCCGCCGCACCGCCTTCAAGGACGCCCGCGTCGTCGCGCCGGTGGCGATACCGTCATCGACCACGATCACCGTGCGGCCCTTGATCGGCACCTGGGTCCGGCCGCTGAGGTAAACGCCGCGGCGGCGGCGGATTTCATCCAGCCGCGAATGCGACATCTTCTCGATATCCTCATCGGTCAGGCCGAAGGCCTGCGCGATGCTCTCGTTCACCACGATCTGCGGATCGTCGCCATTGACCACCGCCGCCACCGCCAGTTCCTGCTGCCCCGGTGCGCCGATCTTGCGCACCATGACAAGGTCCAGCGGCGCCTTCAGCGCGCGCACCACCTCGATCGCCACCGGCACGCCGCCGCGCGGCAGCGCCAGGATCACCGGGTCGTCGTAATTCTTTTCCGCCAGTACCTCGGCCAGCGCCTTGCCCGCCTCGGTGCGATTGAGAAAACGGCTCATTGCTGATCCTCCCCGGAAAAATGCGTCTCGAACCAGTCGCCCGCCAGGTCGATCACCTGGTCCAGCGTGCCCGGTTCCTCGAACAGATGGGTGGCGCCCGGCACGATCTTGATCTCATGCGGGCAGGTCATCTGCGCCGCCGCCGCCTCGTTCAGGTCGATCACCGGCCCGTCATGGCCGCCCACGATCATCAGCACCGGCGCGCGCACCTCAGGCAACACCTGCCCGGCCAGATCGGGCCGCCCGCCGCGCGATACCACGCTGGCGAAGCGGTCGGGCGCCTGCGCCGCCGCGACCAATGCCGCCGCCGCCCCGGTGCTGGACCCGAACAGCGCCACCGACAGATCGGCCAGCGCCGGTTGCCCCATCGCCCAATCCACCGCCGCGACCATCCGGCCGCCCAGCAGCGGGATGTCGAAGACGTTGCGCCGGTCCAGCGCCTCCTCCTCGGTCAGCAGGTCGAACAGAAGCGTGGCGATGCCGCGCTGCCCCAGGGCCTCGGCCACGTGGTTGTTGCGCGGGCTGCGGTGGCTGCTGCCTGCGCCATGGGCAAAGATCACCAGCCCGATCGGATCGTCGGGCACCCGCAAGATTCCTTCCAGCTGTTTCGGGCCGACCGAAACGATCCCCTGCTGCGTCATGTTCCCCCCTTCGCCGCGCGCTGCGGCCTGTCCTGAGTGGCAATGCGTGCAGGAAGGGTGACGGATCGCGGAAAGGGTGTCTTTGACCGAGGTCATGTTGTCTTGGCGAGGCCCGCGCAGGTCGGCACTGGACTTGCAGCGATGCGCCCGACTGCTTGGTGCGTGATACCCGGCTTAGCCCCGAAAAAGCCGCATTCACGCTTTATGGTTCACATCGGGGCGAAAGAGAGGCGAGACCATGTACGTTGACTATGGTGATAAACTCGAGCGTAACCGGATCGCGAAATCCGTCCAACGCGCCCTTCTGAACGGCGCCGTATTCGCCGCAGCCCTGCTGGCAATCGGCGTCATCGGCTGGACCGCTCTCGGCGCATCGCTTGGCGAGGCAAGCATCAGCCTGCCGGAGCCGCCCAAGCTGGTTCACTGAAGACGCGCGGCACCAGGGCGTCGCCGCATCGGAACCTGCCAATGCCTGCCGCCGAAAGGCCCGGCGCCCGCCCCTAGCTCAGCCCGCCAGCGCCGCTTTCACGCAGGCGGTGAAATCCTCGCCGCGCTGTTCGAAATTGTCGTATTGGTCGAAACTCGCCGCCGCCGGGGCCAGCAGCACGGTGTCGCCCTCTTCCGCCTCTTCCATCGCGCGGGCCACCGCCTGCTCCATCGTGGTGCAGACCTCCGCCTCGCAGCCTTCCAGCTGCAATGCGAAACCCGCCGCCTCGCGGCCGATCACATAGGCTTTCTTCACCGATCCCAAAGCGTCCAGCAGCGGCCCCAGCCCGCCTTCCTTCTGCAAACCGCCGCAGATCCAGCGGATGTTGGGAAACGCCCGCAGCGCCTTTTCGGCGCTATCGACATTGGTGGCCTTGCTGTCGTTGACGAAGCGGATACCGTTTTGTTCGGCGATGGTCTGGCTGCGATGCGGCAGCCCGCCGAAGCTCTGGAACGCCTGTTCGATCATCCGTGGCGCCAGCCCCAGCGTGCGGCAGGCGGCGTAAGCCGCGCAGGCGTTCTGGTGGTTATGCGCACCCGGCAGCCCGGTGATCCCGCGCAGGTCGATCGACCCGGCCTGACGGCCCTTGCGGTATTCGCTCAAATATCCCTTGCGGGCAAAGACGTTCCAGCCCGGCCCGGTCAGTTTGCTATCGGCCGACACCCGGATCACCCGGTCGTCCGCCGCGCCCTGCCCCATCTGGTTGGCCAGGTAGCGGCCTTCGTTTTCATCCACCCCGATGACGGCGCGGTCCGGCCCGCCCTCGGCGAACAGCCGCCGCTTGGCTGCGAAATAACCGCCGATGCCGCCATGCCGGTCCAGGTGATCGGGCGACAGGTTGGTGAACACCGCAACGTCGGGGGTCAGCGCCCGGGCCAGGTCGGTCTGGTAGCTGCTGAGCTCCAGCACGATCACCTCGCCATCGACGGGCGGGTCGATATCCAGAACCCCGCGGCCGATATTGCCCGCCAGCTGCGCCGGTTTGCCGGCTTCGACCAAAACGTGATGGATCAGCGCCGAGGTGGTCGATTTGCCGTTCGACCCGGTCACCGCGATCACCCGCGGCGGGGTGTCGTAATGATCCCAGTCGCCCGATCCCAGCGAACGGAAGAACAGCCCGATATCGTTATCCACCGGCACGCCCGCCTCCCAGGCGGCGGCGACGACCTTGTTCGGTTCGGGGTACAGATGCGGAATGCCCGGGCTGACCACCAGCCAGGCGATATCGTCGAAGGCGCCCAGGCGGGTCAGGTCGCGGATGTCGAAATCTTCCGCCTCGGCCCGGCCGCGCGCCTGCGCGTTGTCGTCCCAGCAGACCGGGATCGCCCCGCCCAGCCGCAGCGCCCGTGCCGCCGCCAGCCCCGACCGGCCCAGCCCCAGAATGGCAACGCTGCGCCCTTCAAATCCCGTGACAGGTATCATGCCTTATCCCCAACTCTCACCATCTTCGCGTTTCTTCTTGGCCCAAATACTCCCGCGCGGAGCGCGAAATCCCGAGGAGTGGGCCAAGGGCCCGCGACGAGACAAAACTGCGCGCGCGCAACGGGCGCGCACAATTGAACAACAGCCTCAGCGCACCTTCAGCGTGGCCAGCCCGATCATCGCCAGAATCAGCGCGATGATCCAGAACCGGATCACGATCTGCGGCTCGGCCCAGCCCTTTTTCTCGTAATGGTGATGGATCGGCGCCATCAGGAACACCCGCTTGCCGGTGCGCTTGAAATACAGCACCTGGATGATCACGCTCAGCGCCTCGACCACGAACAGACCGCCGACGATGGCCAGCACGATTTCGTGCTTGGTCGCCACCGCGATCGCGCCCAAAGCCCCGCCCAGGGCCAGCGACCCGGTATCGCCCATGAAGACGGCCGCCGGCGGCGCGTTGTACCACAGGAAGCCCAGGCCGCCGCCGACCAGCCCCGCGACGAAGATCAGGATCTCGCCGGTGCCGGGCACGTAATGCACATCCAGATAATCGGTGAAGTCGACCCGGCCCACCGCATAGGCGATGATGCCCAAGGCGGTGGCGGCGATCATCACCGGCATGATCGCCAGCCCGTCCAGACCGTCGGTCAGGTTGACCGCGTTGGCCGCGCCCACGATCACGATCATGGCGAAGGGGATGAAGATCAGGCCGAGATTGATCAGCGTGTCCTTGAACACCGGCAAAGCCAGCCGGTATTGCAGCGCCTCGGGGTGGTACACGGTCGCCCAGTACCCGGCGATCCCGGCGATCACGAAGCCCAGCAGCAGCCGCAGCTTGCCCGGAACCCCCTTGGTGTTCTGCTTGGACACCTTGGCATAATCGTCAGCGAACCCGATCAGCCCGAAGGACAGCGTGACGAACAACACCAGCCAGACGAAGGGATTGTCGAGCCGCGCCCACAGGATGGTCGAGGTCAGCAAAGCCCCCACGATCAGCAGCCCGCCCATGGTCGGCGTACCGGCCTTGACGAAATGGCCCTCGGGGCCGTCGTCGCGGATCGGCTGGCCCTTGCCCTGCCGCCTGCGCAGCACGTCGATCAGCGGCCGCCCGAAGATGAAGCCGAAGATCAGCGCCGTCATGAAGGCCCCGCCCGACCGGAAGGTGATGTAGCGGAACAGGTTGAAGAAGTCGCCACCGTCCGAAAGTCCGGTCAACCAGTAAAGCATATTCAGGCCCCTTGTTCAGATTGGGGCGCGGCATGGCCCAGTTTTCGGATCGCGTCAACAACCTTGGACACTTTCGACCCTTTCGATCCCTTCACCAGCACCACGTCGCCGGCATCGATCAGCCGGTGCGCCCGCTCGGCCAGCTTGCCGGCGGTTTCGGTCCAATCGCCGCGCTGCTGCGCGGGCAGACGCGCCCAAAGCCGGTTCATCCGCGGCCCGACGCAATGGATCACGTCGATATCGGCAATCCAGGGCAGATCGGCCAGGTCTTCGTGCATCTCGATCTCGTCGTCGCCCAGTTCCAGCATGTCGCCCAGGATCGCCACCCGCCGTCCCTTGGCGACGCGGCCGATCCCGTCGCGCGGCTGCGCCGCGGCCAGAACTTCCAAAGCGGCGGCCATCGAGGTGGGGTTGGCGTTGAAGGCGTCGTCGATCAGCTCGAGCGCCTGATCCTCGGTCACCGGATCAAGCTGGATACGTTCGCGCATCCCCCGCCCCGCAGGCGGTTGCCAGCGCGCCAGGTCGGCGGCTGCCATCGTCGGGTCAAGCCGCAGCGCGTGGATCACCGCCATGACGCCCATTGCGTTGACCGCGAAATGCCGCCCCGCGGCCATGATCTTGAACAATATCGGGCTGCGCCAGCGCCGCCCCCGCACCACGGTGACGTCATCGACCAGGGTTACCTCGGTCAGCCGGTGGTGATTGCGCGCCGCCTCGCCGAAGGTGATGATGCGCGCGCCGTGCTGGCGCGCCGCGTCTTCCAGGATCGGTGCGGTATCCAGATCGCCATTGGTGACGGCCACGCCGCCCGGTTCCAGCCCGTCGAAAATGGCCGCCTTTTCGCGCGCGATCGCCTCGATATTCTCGAACGCCTCCAGGTGGGCGGCGGCGACGGTGGTGATCATCGCCACATGCGGCCGCGCCATCCGCGCCAGCGGGGCGATTTCGCCCGCGTGGTTCATGCCGATCTCGATCACCGCGAAATCCGTGTCGCGCGGCATCCGCGCCAGCGTCAGCGGCACGCCCCATTGATTGTTGTAACTGGCCTCGGCCGCGTGGGTCTTGCCCTGCCCGGTCAGAACGGTGCGCAGCATTTCCTTGGTCGAGGTCTTGCCGACCGATCCGGTGACCGCCACGACCCTGGCATCGGTCCGCGCGCGCGCCGCGCGGCCCATGTCCTCAAGCCCCTTCAGAACATCGGGCACGATCAGCAGCGGCGCATCCTCGGCCACGCCCTCGGGCACATACGAAACCAAAGCCGCCGCCGCGCCCTTTTCCAGCGCCTGCGCCACGAAATCATGCCCGTCCCGCGCCGCCTTCAGCGCGACGAACAGGTCGCCCGGGCGGATCGTGCGGGTGTCGATGGAAACGCCATCCGCCTGCCAGTCGCAAGTGGCGCGCCCGCCGGTGGCCTTCGCGGCCTCATCTGCGGTCCAAAGCGTCATGCCATCCCCCCGTCCAGCGCCGACACCGCGACGCTGGCCTGTTCGGCATCGTCGAACGGATAGGTCACGTCGCCCACCACCTGGCCGCTTTCATGCCCCTTGCCCGCGATCAGCAGCGCGTCACCCGGCCCCAAAGCATCGACGCCGCGCAGGATCGCCTCGGCCCTATCGCCGACCTCGATCGCGTCGGGGCAGCCCATCATCACGTCCTGGCGGATCGCGGCGGGGTCTTCGCTGCGCGGGTTGTCGTCGGTGACGATCACCAGATCGGCGTTTTCCGCCGCCGCCTGCCCCATCAGCGGCCGCTTGGTACGGTCGCGGTCGCCGCCCGCGCCCACCACCGCCACCAGACGGCCCATCACATGCGGGCGCAGCGCGGTCAGCGCGGTTTTCACCGCGTCGGGTGTATGGGCGAAGTCTACGAAGACGGTGGCGCCGTTGGCGCGCGTCGCGGCCAGCTGCATCCGGCCCCGGACGGTGCCCAGATGCGGCAGGGTTTCGAACACACGGTCGGCATCGGCGCCCGCGCCGATCACCAGACCGGCGGCCAGCAGCACGTTTTCGGCCTGGAAGCCGCCGATCAGCGGCAGCCGCACCAGATGCGATTTGCCCTCGAAGCCGAAGCGCAGTTCCTGCCCGGTGGCGTCGAAACGCTGGCCCTGCAGTTGCAGATCGGCCAGCGGCGTTCGGCCGACGCGGATCACCCGCTGGCCGCGCTCGGCGGCCAGTTCGGCGATGTCCTGCCCGCGCGGGTCGTCGATATTGACCACCGCGACGCCGTCTTCGGGCAGAACCCTTGTGAACAGCCCCGCCTTGGCGTGGAAATAATCGTCGAACGTGGCGTGATAATCCAGGTGATCCTGGGTGAAATTGGTGAACCCCGCCGCCTTCAGCTGCACCCCGTCCAGCCGCCGCTGCGCCAGCCCGTGGCTGGAGGCTTCCATCGCGGCATGGGTGATGCCGGCATCGGCGCAGGCGGCCAGCATCCGGTGCAGGGTGATCGGTTCGGGCGTGGTGTGATGCAGCGGCGCCTGATAGGCGCCCTCGACCCCGGTGGTGCCTAGGTTGACCGCGTCGAAACCCAGTTCCGTCCAGATCTGCCGCGCGAAGGTGGCGACCGAGGTTTTGCCATTGGTGCCGGTGACGGCAACCATGGTTTCGGGCTGCCCGCCGAACCACAGCGCGGCGGTATAGGCCAGCGTCTGGCGCGGGTCCTCGGCGACGATCAGCGCGGCCTCGCTGCGCGACAGCGCGTCGGCGGCGATCCGGGCGCCCTCGGCATCGGTCAGGATGGCACCGGCGCCCAGTTCCAGCGCGGTTTCAACGAAAGTCGCGCCATGCACCTTGGTGCCCGGCAGCGCGGCAAACAGGTAACCCTTGCGCACCTCGCGGCTGTCCACCGCCAGCCCTGCGATGAAGGGATTGCGGCCGCCTTGCGCGGTCAGCCCCAGTTCCCCCAGCGACTTTCCTTGTGATTTGCCCTGCTCTGCCATCGTGCGCCTTTCCCGGCTTAGTTCGATGTCAGGGTTATATCAGCCAGTGTGGCGGGTTCAATCTCGGGCCGCAGCCCCAGAAGCGGCGCGATGCGGCGGATCATTTCGGCGGCCACCGGCACGGCGGTCCAGCCGGCGGTGCGGCGCGGTTCGGGACCGGAATTTTCCGACGGTTCGTCCAGCGTCACCACCAGAACGTATTGCGGATCATGCGCCGGGAACATCGAGGCGAAGGTGGCGATCACCCGGTCCTCGTAATACCCGCCGCCGTTTTCCTTGGGCTTGTCGGCGGTGCCGGTCTTGCCCGCCACCGCGTAGCCCGGCACCTCGCCGAAGCTGGCGGTGCCTTCGCTGACCACCTTGCGCAGCATCATCCGCGCGGCGCGGGCGCTTTGCGACGACATCACCCGCGGGCCCATCTGCGGGGCATCCTGTTTCAGCAGCGTCGGCGTCACCTTGGTGCCGCCATTGGCGATGGCGGCATAGGCGGCGGCCAGGTGCATCGGCGTCGCCGACAACCCGTGGCCGTAGGAAATCGTCATCGTCGACAGTTCCGACCATTTCGGCGGCAGCAGTGGCGTGCCGCCGCCCGCCTCGGTCAGCTCGACCGGGGTGGCCTCGAAGAAGCCGAGATTCTTGAGGAAATCCTTCTGCCGCTCAACACCGATTTCCTGCGCGATGCGCGCGGTGCCGATGTTGGAGGATTTCACGATGATCTGGGTCAGGCTCAATTCCTTGCCGTAATTGTGGAAATCACGGATGCGGAAGCGCCCCCACCGCAGCGGGCCGCGGATATCGACCACGGTTTCGGGCTGCGCCAGCCCCAGTTCC
This sequence comes from Thalassovita mangrovi, assembly GCF_009857745.1. Classification (GTDB taxonomy): domain Bacteria; phylum Pseudomonadota; class Alphaproteobacteria; order Rhodobacterales; family Rhodobacteraceae; genus Thalassobius; species Thalassobius mangrovi. The sequence continues at coordinate 12,035 of NZ_WWEN01000004.1, read as the reverse complement.
ATCGCCTGCGCCGCGGCGAAGATCTTGAAGGTCGACCCCAGCTCGTAGACGCCCTGAACCGCGCGATTAAACAGCGGGCTGTCGGCGGCGTGGCCCTGGGTCGGCGGCCGTGGCCGGTCGTTCGGGTCGAAATCGGGCAGCGAGACGAGCGAGACAATTTCGCCGGTATGCACATCCAGCAGAACCGCCGCCGCGCCCTTGGCGTTCATCAGCTTCATGCCGCCGTAAAGCACCCGTTCGGCCGCCGCCTGCACCGACAGGTCGAGCGACAGTTGCAACGCCTTGCCCTCGTTGGCGGGGTCGCGCAGCATGTCGTCGAAGCGGCGTTCGACGCCCGCCACCCCGATCACCTCGGCCGCGTGCACGCCTTCGCGCCCGAACCCGGCGCCCCCCAGCACATGGGCGGCCAGATGGCCGTTGGGGTAAAGCCGCATTTCGCGCGGGCCGAACATCAGGCCGGGATCGCCGATATCGTGCACCGCCTGTTTCTGTTCGGGGCTCAGCTTCTTGCGAATCCACAGGAATTTGCGTTTTCCGGTGAAATCTTCCAGCAATTCATCGCGGTCCAGATCGGGGAAGATGCGCGCCAGTTCCTCGGCGGCATGCTGCGGGTCGATCAGTTGCGGCGGCTGCGCATAAAGCGAATAGGTTTCCAGGTTGGTGGCCAGGATACGGCCCTGCCGGTCGACGATATCGGCGCGCTGCGCCACGATCCCGGCCCCAGCGGCGCTGGCGCGCGGTTCGGTCGGTTCCGACGCCGACAGCATCGCCATCCGTCCGCCCACCGCCGAAAAGGCGCAGAGGAAGAACAGCCCCAGCACCAGCAGCCGGCCCTCGGCCCGTTGCCGGGCGCGGTCGCGCATTTCCTCGTGCCGCAGGCGGATGTTTTCACGCTCGATCGCGTCGGGGTTTTCGCCCTTCTGACGGGCTTCGAGGATACGGGCCAGCGGGCGCAGCGGTGTCCGGATCATCACATCCCCCCGCGCGACGACACGTCCACCGGTTCGGTGATGACGAAATTGGAAACCTGCGCCGGATAGGCGACCTGATCGACCTTGCCGAACTGTTCCGGCGCCAGCGGCAGCAGCCCCAGCCGGTCGAAATTGATCTCGGCCAGTTCGCGCAACCGGTCGGGCCGGTTGAGATAGGCCCATTCGGCCCGCAGCATCGCCAGCCGCGACCGGGTGGCGCCGATCCGGGCCTGCAGGTCCTCGGTCTGATCCAGAGCCGCCTGGGTCTTGTAATTTTCCTGATAGGCCCAGAAGGCGAGCCCGATCACCGACAGGGCGGTCACGATATAAAAGAAACTGCGCATCGCTTATTTCCCTTTCAGCATCGGCATGCCCAATCCCTTGCGGTCACACGGCCCCGCCGGGGCCTCGGTGCGGATCCCCACCCGCAGCTTGGCGCTGCGCGAGCGGGGGTTTTCCGCCAGTTCCTGATCGTCCGGGCCGATCGCCTTGCGGGTCTTCAGGGTGAACTGGGCCGCCTCTTCCTGCTGTTCCGGCGCATAGCGGCTGCCGCGTCCGCCGCCGCCCGAGCGCTGCTGGAAGAACCGCTTCACCATCCGGTCCTCGATCGAATGGAAGGTGACCACGGCCAGTTGTCCGCCCGGCTTCAGCGCCCGTTCGGCGGCTTCCAGCCCGCCGATCAACTCGCCGTATTCGTCGTTCACCGCGATGCGCAGCGCCTGGAAACTGCGGGTGGCGGGATGCGATTGCCCCGGTTTCGACCGCGGCAGGCAACCCTCGATGATCTGCGCAAGGCGCAGGGTGGTTGTGATCGGTTCGATTTCGCGTTCGCGCAGGATCGCCCTGGCGATGCGGCGGCTGGCGCGTTCTTCGCCGTAATGGAACAGGATATCGGCCAGGTCGCTTTCGCTGGCCTCGTTGACGATATCCGCCGCCGACCGGCCCTGCTGGCTCATCCGCATGTCGAGCGGGCCTTCCTTCATGAAGGAAAAGCCCCGTTCGGCCATGTCGAGCTGCATCGAGCTGACGCCGAGGTCGAGCACAACGCCGTCGAGGTCGGTCGCGTATTCGTCCAGCCGGGAAAACACCCCCTGCACCAGTTCCAGCCGGTCGCCGTACTGACCGGCCCAGGGCGCAGCCATTTCAAAGGCCAGCGGGTCGCGGTCGACGCCGATCACCTTGTCGGCGCCCGCGTCCAGCAAGGCGCGGGAATAGCCGCCAGCGCCAAACGTGCCGTCGAGCCAGGTACCGGAAACGGGGGAAACCGCCTTGATCAGCGGGCGCAGAAGAACCGGGATATGCGGGGCGTCATCGGGGGTCGGGACCGTGTCGGTCATGTTATGCCCCCTCCGCACCATCCAGCAGCGTCAACGGATCGAAATCCTCGTCCTGTTCGGACAGGAATTCGTCGATCTCGGCAGCTTCTTCGGCGGTATAGGTATCGGCGTTCCAGATTTCGAAATAATCGCCCATCGCGACCATCGTCGCCTCGCCTTCCAGCCCGATCTGCGCGCGCCGTTCCTTCGGCAGCACGATCCGGCCGTCGCGGTCGATCTCGGTTTCCAGCGATTTGCCGAGGATCATCCGGCTTGCCATCTGGCGTTTCTTCGATCCGCGCGGCAGGGATTTGATGTCGGCCTCGATCTCGGCCATCGCCTCGATCGTGTAGGCGTGCAGGCAGCCCTTCAGATGCGGGCCGTAAAGCACCACCATGCGCGGATTGGGATTTTGCGGGAAGTCCGGGTCGCCGTCTTCGAGCACACGGCGAAAAGCAGCCGGGATCGACATCCGACCCTTGCCGTCAACCTTCTGGCTGAACTCGCCTCTGAAACTCAGACCCACTGTCTTGGCCCGTCCCTTTGTTGCCCGCCCAGGCTTGTTGGCGCTTACCCGCGGGTCCGGAAAACGAAACGGCGGATTGAGCTGCTGCCACTGCCCAATCCGCCGCCCTCGTCCCGCCTCGCGGGGTGTCCAGCTGCGCGCGCCACCTGGGGGGATGTCTGCTCGCCCGCGCGCCGGATCTCTCTAATTTCGATGAAAGCGGGTGCCTGTATGAAACCTGACTTGGGATTTTCGCGGGGTCTTGTTGCCCCTTATTGTTCCCGTCCTCATCGTGTGAACTAGAAGTGCCATGGGAATTCATGGAAATCAACAGGAAATTTCCCCACGACTCGGCGATTCATGCTTTTAGCAGCAATGTGACAGTCAGGGAAAGTGCTGAATTATGGCGATAATTTGGCAGTGGTAGAATCAAAAGCCAACCAGACCACTACATATAGTTTCGATTTGGCAGGGCCGAGCGATCCCATAAAGTCCCAAAAAATTTTCATCAACACCTCAAAACCCTGTCCTGCAGCGCGGCGCGCGATGGGAAATGCCGAGAATTCGCCGGGATTTCCCATGGCATTCCGGCCCGTCGCGCCCCAAAAGCAAATCACCTTCGCGCGACGGACCAACAGATCCCGCACCGTTCCCATGGTTTCCCAAATGCAGGCGCCCGGACGGATTTCCTTCCCGGTTCACCCCAAAAGTGCCTATAGTGGCAGCCACAGAACTTTCCGCTTCTCTTTCCCGGCAAAACCGGATAGGTCGCACGGCTTATTCACGCGGCCCGCCCTTTTCCGGCCCTTCGGGACTGTCGCCACCGCCAAGGACACTATTCCGACATGACGCTTCCTTCTGATCTTCCCGCGGCACTGGCCGAGGCGCTGAGCACGCGCGGTTACGACACGCTGACCCCTGTGCAACAGGAAATGATCCGCCCCGACCTGGCCGAACGCGACCTGCTGGTTTCGGCGCAGACCGGGTCGGGCAAGACCGTGGGCTTCGGGCTGGCGCTGGCGCCGACCCTGCTGGGGGAGGAAGACCGCCTGCCCTTCGCCGCCACGCCGCTGGCGCTGATCATCGCGCCGACGCGGGAACTGGCGCTGCAGGTGCGGCGCGAATTCGAATGGCTTTACGCGGGCACCGGCGCGGTTCTGGCCTCCTGCGTGGGCGGCATGGACATGCGCACCGAAAAGCGCGCGCTGGAACGCGGCGCGCATATCGTCGTCGGCACGCCGGGGCGTCTGCGCGACCATATCCAGCGCGACAGCATCGACCTGTCCGCGATCCGCGCCGTGGTGCTGGACGAAGCCGACGAGATGCTGGACCTCGGGTTCGCCGAAGACCTGGAATTCATCCTGGGCACCGCGCCGGACACCCGCCGCACCCTGATGTTTTCCGCCACCGTCCCGAACGAGATCGAGCGGCTGTCGAAAAGCTTCATGCGCGACGACGCCGAGCGGGTGAAAACCACCTCGGCCACGCCGCAGCACAGCGATATCGAATACCGCGCCTTCACCGCCCAGCCGCAAGCGACCGAGGGCGCGGTGATCAACACCCTGCGCTATTACGATGCGCAAAACGCCATCGTGTTCTGCAACACCCGCGCGATGGTGAACCGGCTGACCGCGCGACTGTCGAACCGCGGCTTCCAGGTGGTGGCACTGTCGGGCGAGCTAAGCCAGAGCGAACGCAGCCACGCGCTTCAGGCGATGCGCGACGGCCGGGCACGGGTCTGCGTGGCGACCGACGTGGCGGCGCGCGGCATCGACCTGCCGAAGCTGGACCTGGTGGTGCATGCCGAATTGCCGACCGGATCGGAAACCCTGCTGCACCGTTCGGGCCGCACCGGCCGCGCCGGGCGCAAGGGCGTGTCGGCACTGATCGTCACCCATCGCAGCCACAAGAAGGCCGACCGCCTGCTGCGTTTCGCCAAGGTTAAGGCCGAATGGGGCCCGCCGCCCTCGGCAGATGACGTGCGCGAAAAGGATCGCGAACGGATGCTGGCCGATCCGGTCTGGACCGATCCGGCGCCCGAGGCGCAACTGGATTTCATCCAGACCCTGACCGACACGTTCAGCGCCGAACAGCTCGCCAAGGCCTACCTGGCGCTGTACGAGGCGCGCCATTCGGCGCCCGAAGACCTGGATGTGCCGGAAAAGGTGGAAAAGCGCGAACGCACGCCCTTCGGTCCCTCGGCCTGGATCGGGCTGACCATCGGCAAGTCCGAGCGCGCCGAAGCGCGCTGGCTGCTGCCGATGCTGTGCCGCGCAGGATCGATCGACAAGGACGATATCGGCGCGATCCGCATCCAGGACAAGGAAACCTTCGTCGAAATGAAGGCCGCCGCGCGGGATCGGTTCATGGACAAGATCGGCGCCGAGGCGGTGCTGGAACAGGGCATCCGGGTGATCGTGCTGGACGCCGCCCCCGACCTGCCCTCTCGCCCCGCCCCGAAACCCGGCGCCCATGCCAAGCGCGTCTGGGGCAAGCCCGAGGGCCAGGGCCCGCGTGACAAGCCATACAAGAGCGACAAACCCTATAAGAGTGACAAGCCCTATAAGAAGCGTGACGACAATTACGTCAAACGCGACGACGAGGTGCACGCGCCGCGCAAACCCCGCGCCAAGGCCGATGACCGCGATTTCGCCGACAAGCCGCGCGGCAACAAGAAATGGGACAAGCCCGCGGGCGGCGACAAACCCGCCCATAAGGGCAAACCGCCCCATAAGGGAAAGCCCGGCGGAAAGCCCAGTGGAAAACCCAGCGGCAGGCCCGGCAAGCCCGAAGGCGGTGCCAAACCGGCCGCCCGCCCCGCTTCCACCTTCAAGAAGGGCGCCAGCGACCCGTCTGCCCGCATGGGCAAGCCCAAGCGCCGCGGCGCGGGCCCCGACCGCGGCCCCGACGCGATGCCCCGGCGGAAGAAGTAATAAAAAAGGCGGCCCCAGCGGGCCGCCTTCTTCTTTTCTACCTTGCCGAAGCGGTAGCCACCTTACGCCATGCCGCCCTCGATCAGCCGCTCGGCCAGTTTCGCGTAAGCCTCGGCCATCGGGCCGTTCCCGGCGGCGACCGGCGTGCCGGTGTCGCCTGCAAGGCGGGTATCCAGGTCGATCGGCAATTGCGCCAGCAGCGGCACGCCCAGCTTCTCGGCCTCATCCGCGACGCCGCCATGACCGAAGATATGCGCCTCGTGACCGCATTCGGGGCATTGGAAGAAGGACATGTTTTCCACCATTCCCAGGATCGGCGTCTTCAGCGTGTTGAACATGTCGATCGCCTTGCGCGCGTCGATCAGCGCCACGTCCTGCGGCGTCGACACGATGATCGCGCCTTCCAGCACCGCGCGCTGGCACAGGGTCAGCTGCACGTCGCCGGTGCCCGGCGGCAGGTCGACGATCAAAACGTCCAGCTCGCCCCAGTTCACCTGACCCAGCATCTGCTGCAGCGCCCCCATCAGCATCGGCCCGCGCCAGACCACCGCCTTGTCGGGGTCCAGCATCAGCCCGATCGACATCAGCGTGACGCCATGGGCATGCAGCGGTTCGATGGTCTTGCCGTCGGGGCTGGCGGGGCGCTTGTTGACGCCCATCATGCGCGGCTGGCTGGGACCATATATATCTGCATCCAGCAGCCCCACTTTGCGGCCCTGCTTGGCCAGCGCCACGGCAAGGTTTGACGATACGGTGGATTTGCCCACCCCGCCCTTGCCCGATCCGACCACCAGGATGCGGTCGACGCCGGCCGGTTTCAGCGGCTCGGCCTGCGGCTTGGGGTGACCGCCGACCTTCAGGCTGGGCGCAGGCTTCTGCGGCGCCGGGCCATGCGCGGTCAGCGCCACCGTGACCGTATTCACGCCGTCAAGCGAAGCGACACAGCGTTCGGCGGCGGCGCGCAGCGGCTCCATCGCGCGAGCGGCGTCCGGATTGGGGGCCTCGATGACGAAACGCACGGTATCGCCCTCGATGCTCAGCGCCCGCAGCATGTCGCGCGAGACCAGGGTGCCGCCGCCGGGCAATTCGATTTGTTCCAGCGCCGATTCTATTTCTTCCCGCGTGACTGCCATGACTCTCTCCTTACGATTCGTCGCAATAGAAGGCGGTTTTGCGGCAGTGACAAGCCCCGAGCACAAGCCCCAATGCGCCAGTTCCCCGCGATTACCCTACGAAAGTGGGAGCGACAAATCGCCCTGTGCTTACCGATTGGTCAAAAACTCCGCACCCCGAAGAATAGGTCAGTATTGCGTATGCATTTCGTGCATAGCTGCATTGCAGCATCGGTCATTGTGCAGTCGCAGCAAAAGGTCCAAATATGGCTCAACAGAACGAACACGGCCCAACGGGCAGCTAAGAATACGAAAGAGATGAACATGGCAACTGCATCCGATATCCGCACCAACAACACCGGTGTCGTCGATCGCGTCGCCGCCTTCTTCAACGAAGTGGGCGCGCGTTACGCCCGCTACAAAACCTATCGCGAGACGCTGAACGAAATGGCGTCGCTGAGCAACCGCGAACTGCGTGACCTGGGCCTGTGCCGGTCGCAACTGCGCTCGGTGGCTTGGGAACACGCCTACGGCGAACACTGAATTCACGGATCAGACGCGCCTTCCTCCTCCCTGGCGCTTCTGTGAACTGGCGGCGACATCGTCCTCCTCCCTGATGTCGCCGCACCAAATTCGGACCTGAATGGTCCAAAGAGATGCGCAACCTCTCTCCTCCTCCCTGAGGTTGCGTTGTCAAGAGCGGCGGTCCCCTCTCCTCCTCCCTGGGGATCGTCGCGCCTGACACACATATTCGACGGGATCCTCTCCTCCTCCCTGGATCCCGATCGTTGCAAGAGCGGTGGCCCTTCTCCTCCTCCCTTAGGGTCACCGCGCCTTGCCCCAGATACGGCAGCCTCTCTCCTCCTCCCTGAGGGTGCCGGACCAAAGACGGCGGTGCCCCTCCTCCTCCCTGGGCGCCGCCGTTTTTTTATTGTCCGCAGGGTTGTTGCGGCTGCGGGGAGGCATTTCGAAAAGCAGAAGAAAACGGGGTTGTGCGGGCCGAAGCACCGGCGAGGACTGCATCATCGATGCAGAAGTGCCCGCCCGCGCGGGCGGGCCTTGCCCGGCAGCGCCGCCGGGCAACTGTTCAGATAGGAAGATGTGATTTGCAGGCTGAAGCTTCAGGCGACCGTCAGAACGGCACGTCGTCGGCGCCGGTCACGAAGCGCGCCACCACCTTCTTCACCCCGGCCTTTTCGAAATCCACCTCGAGCTTGTCGCCCTCGATGCCCAGGATCGCGCCGTAGCCGAATTTCTGGTGGAACACCCGTTCGCCGACCGTATGAGAACTGACCGCTTCCAGATCGAGCACCGTGCTGCGCGCCCCGCGCGACTGGCTGGGCTGGCTGGCCGGGCGGGCGGAGCTACGCTCCTGCATCCGTTTCCAGCCCGGCGAGTTGTAAACATCTGCCTCCGACGCGCGGGTTTCGATCCCCGACCGCGCCGGCGCCGCCGCGCCATAGCCGCCTCCATAGAGCCCCGGCGGTGTCAGCACCTCGACATGTTCCTCGGGCAGTTCGTCGATGAAGCGCGAGGGCAGCTGCGATTGCCACTGGCCGAAGACCCGGCGGTTTCCGGCGAAGGAAATCGTGCAAATCTCCTCGGCGCGGGTGATGCCGACATAGGCAAGGCGGCGTTCTTCCTCCAGCCCCTTCAACCCGGTTTCGTCCATCGAGCGCTGCGACGGGAACAGCCCGTCCTCCCAGCCCGGCAGGAACACGGCGGGGAATTCCAGCCCCTTGGCCGCGTGCAGTGTCATGATCGACACCTTGGCGCCGTCATCGCCCTTGTCATTGTCCATGATCAGCGCGACGTGTTCCAGGAACCCGGCAAGGTTTTCGAACTGTTCCAAGGCCTTGACCAGTTCCTTGAGGTTTTCCAACCGACCCGGCGCCTCGGGCGTCTTGTCGTTCTGCCACATGGCGGTGTAGCCGGATTCGTCCAGGATGATTTCGGCCAGCTCCATATGCGACAGGTCCGGTTCGCCATAGCGAACCTGCGGCGCGGCGCCGTCATCGATCACCGCGTCGTCGTTTTCGTCAAAGGCCAGAACCGGGCCGCGGGTCATGCCGTGCCAGCGCGCCAGACCGTCGACCAGCTGACGCAGGGCGGCGCCGCCCTTGCCCTTGATATCGCCATTGTCCAGCGCGATCCGCGCGCCGTCGACCAGGCCGACGCCATGGGCGCGTGCCACCGCCTGAATGGTCTGCTGCGCCTTGTCGCCAAGCCCGCGCTTGGGCGTGTTGACGATGCGCTCAAACGCCAAATCGTCCTCGGGGCTGACCACCAGCCGGAAATAGGCCATCGCGTCGCGGATTTCCATCCGTTCGTAAAAGCGCGGGCCGCCGATGACGCGGTACGGCAGGCCGATGGTCAGGAACCGGTCCTCGAAGGCGCGCATCTGGTGCGAGGCCCGCACAAGGATCGCGATATCGTCGAGGTCGAAGGCGCGCATGCCGCGGGTGCCGCGCTGCATCGATTCGATCTCTTCGCCGATCCAGCGGGCTTCTTCTTCGCCGTCCCAATGGCCGATCAGGCGGACCTTTTCGCCGCCCTGCGCCTCGGTCCAAAGCTCCTTGCCCAAGCGGCCTTGGTTGCCGCGGATGACACCGCCTGCCGCCGCAAGGATATGTTCGGTCGAGCGGTAATTCTGTTCCAGCCGCACCACCTGCGCGCCGGGAAAATCCTTTTCAAACCGCAGGATATTGCCCACTTCAGCGCCGCGCCAGCCATAGATCGACTGATCGTCGTCGCCGACGCAGCAGATGTTCTTGTGCCCGCCCGCCAGCAGCCGCAGCCACAGGTATTGGGCCACGTTGGTATCCTGGTATTCGTCCACCAGGATGTATTTGAACCAGCGGCGGTATTGCTGCAGCACGTCGTCATGCTGCTGCAAGATCGTCACCACATGCAGCAGCAGGTCGCCGAAATCGGTGGCGTTCAATTCGCGCAGCCGGGTCTGGTACTGGGCGTAAAGTTCGATCCCGCGGCCGTTGAAGGCGTTCGCCTCGGCCCCCGGCACGTTTTCCGGCGTCCAGGCGCGGTTTTTCCAGTGGTCGATGATTCCCGCCAGTTGCCGCGCAGGCCAGCGCTTGTCGTCGATATTGTTGGCCGCGATCAGCTGTTTCAGCAGCCTGATCTGATCGTCGGTGTCGAGAATGGTGAAGTTCGACTTCAGCCCCACCAGTTCGGCGTGACGGCGCAACAGCTTGACGCAGATCGCGTGGAAGGTGCCCAGCCACGGCATCCCCTCGACCGCCTGGCCCAGCATCCGGCCCACCCGTTCCTTCATTTCCCGCGCCGCCTTGTTGGTGAAGGTGACGGCGAGGATTTCGTTGGGCTGCGCCCTTCCGGTATTGAGCAGATGCACGATCCGCGCGGTCAGCGCCTTGGTCTTGCCGGTGCCGGCGCCCGCCAGCATCAGCACGGGCCCGTCCAGCGCCTCGACCGCCGCGCGTTGGGCGGGGTTTAATTCGTCAAGGTAAGGTTGCGGCCGCGCCGCCATGGCGCGGGCCGACAGCGAGGCGCCCTCGAAGGCGTCATGTTCGTCGAAACTGCTCATGTGGACAATCTAGCGCGGGCGGCGGGCGAGATAAAGGGACGTTCTCATTCTGTTCCCCAGGTTTTCTGCGGCCAAAAGCAGGGCAAGGGGGCGCTGCCCCCTCTGGGCCGCTGGCCCATTCACCCCCGGAGTATTTTTGCCAAGAAGAAACAACGAGTTTGCTGGACATTTGCCGCGCGGAGCGTCCAAATGCGGGGATGGATTTGCATCGGAAATATCCCGCCATCAGCGACCTGAAGGCCCGCGCCCGCAAGCGGATGCCGTGGTTCGTGTTCGAATATCTCGACAGCGCCACCGGGGTGGAGGCGGCGCAGAAGCGCAACCGCGAAAGGCTGGACGCGGTGGAGCTGATGCCCTCAATCCTGCATGGCGAGATGGAACCGGACCTGTCGGTGGACCTGTTCGGCAAGCGCCTGCCGCTGCCCTTCGGGGTCAGCCCGGTGGGCATGTCGGGGCTGTTCTGGCCGCAGGCGGAACGTCTGCTAGCGCAGGCGGCAACCAGGCACGGGATTCCCTATGGGCTGTCGACCGTGGCCAGCCGGACGCCGGAAGAGGTCGGCGATTGCCTCGATGGCAATGGCTGGTTCCAGATCTATCCGCCGCGCGACCCGGATATCCGCGCCGATATGCTCAAACGCGCCCGCGACGCGGGGTTTTCCACCCTGGTGCTGACCGTCGACGTGCCGGTGGCGAGTCGTCGCGAGCGGCAGGTGCGCTCCGGCCTGACCAGCCCGCCGCGGTTGACGCCGCGCCTGCTGACGCAGGTGGCGCGCTGCCCGGCCTGGGCGCTTGGCACCGCCCGCACCGGCATGCCGCGGATGCGGCTGATCGACAGCTATGCCGAAAACGTCACCGGGCTGGGATCGACGGAACATGCGGGGTATCTGCTGCGCACCTCGCCGGACTGGGATTACCTGAAGGCGCTGCGCGACGGCTGGGACGGGCCGCTGGTGGTGAAGGGCGTGCTGAATGCGCGCGACGTGAAACCGCTGGAACAGGCCGGGGTCGATGCGATCTGGGTGTCGAACCATGCCGGGCGGCAATTCGACGCCGCTCCCGCCACCATCGAGGTGCTGCCGGCGATCCGCGCCGAAACGACGCTGCCGGTGATTTTCGACAGCGGCATCGAGGGGGGCCTGGATATCTGCCGCGCCCTCGCGCTTGGCGCCGATTTCGTGATGATGGGCCGGGCCTGGCATTATGCCCTTGGCGCGCTTGGCGCGGCGGGGCCGGATCACCTGGTCGATATGCTGACAAAGGACCTGCAGTCCAACCTGGGCCAGATGGGCGTTGCGCGGCTTGCCGATCTGCCGGGACGGCTGACATAGAGGTATCGCCGCCTGTGGCGCGGCACGTTTGCGATAACGGTTTTGCATTCCTGCAAAGCAATCGACTGATTGCATCGGGCGCAACTTAATCGCCGCGCCAAGCAACTTGACATTGGTCAGGAATTGTTACCGATATGTCGCAAAACGACGAGCGCTGCATCGCAGCATGACAAAGTGTACGTTTCGTGCACACTCTATAAGACCGGGGGACCCTCCATGGCCGATTTCACCAAGATCCTGATAGCGAACCGAGGCGAGATCGCGATCCGCATCATGCGGGCCGCGAACGAGCTGGGCAAGAAGACCGT
>NZ_WWEN01000031.1 GCF_009857745.1 Thalassovita mangrovi | reverse complement strand
CCCTAAAGGCTGCTGGGGCGCGCCCCGGCCACCCCAAGGGCTGTTGTGGCGCACCCTCGGGGCTTGCGGGGCGCGCCCTCCACACCCTCGGGCGGGTGGGGCACACCCTTCCCACCCCTAGGGCGGCCAGGGCGCGCCCCGCCCCCCCACCCAACCGACCGGTGCGACGCTTGGCGGCATGTGGGGGGGAGGGACGCGCGGGGCCATCGCCGGGACACCCAACCGGCTGGAGCAACGCTTCGGGACGCCCCACATTTGATACGAGGGGCAGGGACGAGTGGGCCATCGTCGGACGACCCAACCAACGGCAGCAACGCTTAGCATCGTGTGGGGGGAGGGACGCGTGGGACCGTTGCCGGGACACCCAACCGGCAGTAGCAACGCTTAGGGACGCCCCGCATCGGGTGCGGGGGGCAAGGGGAGGGACGAATGGGGGCCATTGCCGAGGGGGGAGGGACTCGTTGCACGCGCGTGGGCCTCCGCACGCGCTGCCGATGCCCTGCTCGGGGTCGTCGGCACCGTCGCCGGAGCACCGTCGGTGAACCCGTCCGACGGTGGGGGGGCCC
>NZ_WWEN01000030.1 GCF_009857745.1 Thalassovita mangrovi | reverse complement strand
CCACTCCAACACCTTCAACAACAAGAGATAAACCAAGAGATTGTGCTTAGAGTCAAATCTTTCATCTTTTATTAACTAGTTCATCTTTGTATAGGATTAATTCTTCCTATTCTTGTATTCTTCATTTTGTATCCTTAGATACACATTTTCATTGAGCTTAAATTCTTGTAAACACCTAACCTTTAGAGGTTTTTATTTGTTTACACTCAAATCCTTGTAAAAAGGGGAGGTTACTACTTAGCCATTAAAAAGTAGAGAGAGGGTTCTATCTTAGCCATAAAAGATAGAGGGTAAAGGTTTCTATCTTAGCCTTGAAAGATAGGGAGTGTAAAGGTTATACCTTGTCCTTGAAAGGTAAACAATTCAAGCTAGTGAATTGTAGAAATCCGAGGCAAGTGAGGCCGAGGTAGAGGACGTAGGCAATTGAGGCCGAACCTCTATAAATCATTGAGTTTGCTTCCTCTTTCCCTTCTCTTTGATTGTTTCCTTTCATCCACTAAAATCACACTCCAAAAGCTTATTGTTTGGATTTCTCAAGTTTGTCTACGAAAATTTTAATTTATCAAAATTTT
>NZ_WWEN01000029.1 GCF_009857745.1 Thalassovita mangrovi | reverse complement strand
TTTTGGAATTGAAGTTCATCTTTCAATTGGGATAAACATGGATTCGCATAATAATATCCCCTCTTTTCATGATTAGGCACTATAAACACATTCTCCTCATTGTGATAAACGATTTTGATGCTTCGGGTTGAAAAGAAAAACTTCTCTTTCTACCATTCATAGAATTAAAGTTTGACTTTCAATGGGACAAACATGGATTCACATTATAATCTCCTCTCTTTTCATGATTGGGCACCATAATCACATTCTTCCCATTGGGATAAATGATTTTGGTGATTTGGTTTCGTAAGAAAAACTTGTTTTTCTACCATTTTTGGAACTCAAGTTCGTCTTTGAATTGGGATAAACATGGATTCACATAATAATCTCCTTTTTTCTCATGATTGGGCACATAATCACATTCTCCTCGTTGGGATAAATGATTTTGATGCTTTGGTTTCGTAGGATAAACTCGTTTTTCTACCATTCTTGGAATTCATGTTCGTATTTAAGTTGGGATAAACATGGATTCACATAATAATCTCCTTTTTTTTTTCATGATTGGGCACATAATCACATTCTCCTCATTGGGATAAATGATTTTGATGCTTTGGTTTCATAAGAGAAACTTGTTTTTCTACCATTTTTGGAATTGAAGTTCATCTTTCAATTGGGATAAACATGGATTCGCATAATAATATCCCCTCTTTTCATG
>NZ_WWEN01000028.1 GCF_009857745.1 Thalassovita mangrovi | reverse complement strand
ACCATACACTAAGATCGCAAAAGCAGCCAGTAAAGTAATAGAGCAGATAACAAAAAAGGCAGAAGCCTACATGGCATGGGTACCAGCACACAAAGGAATTGGAGGAAATGAACAAGTAGATAAATTGGTCAGTGCTGGAATCAGGAAAGTACTATTTTTAGATGGAATAGATAAGGCCCAAGAAGAACATGAGAAATATCACAGTAATTGGAGAGCAATGGCTAGTGATTTTAACCTACCACCTGTAGTAGCAAAAGAAATAGTAGCCAGCTGTGATAAATGTCAGCTAAAAGGGGAAGCCATGCATGGACAAGTAGACTGTAGCCCAGGAATATGGCAGCTAGATTGTACACATTTAGAAGGAAAAGTTATCTTGGTAGCAGTTCATGTAGCCAGTGGATATATAGAAGCAGAAGTAATTCCAGCAGAGACAGGGCAAGAAACAGCATACTTCCTCTTAAAATTAGCAGGAAGATGGCCAGTAAAAACAGTACATACAGACAATGGCAGCAATTTCACCAGTACTACAGTTAAGGCCGCCTGTTGGTGGGCGGGGATCAAGCAGGAATTTGGCATTCCCTACAATCCCCAAAGTCAAGGAGTAATAGAATCTATGAATAAAGAATTAAAGAAAATTATAGGACAGGTAAGAGATCAGGCTGAACATCTTAAGACAGCAGTACAAATGGCAGTATTCATCCACAATTTTAAAAGAAAAGGGG